>CAWIUU010000035.1:0-200538 GCA_963839315.1 Candidatus Acidiferrales bacterium | reverse complement strand
CGGTAGGGGTTAACCTACACACGCTTTCCAAGCGTGCGCCTTAAACCACTCGGCCACCTCTCACGGCGTGGTCAACCTTTCTACTTTAGCAGAAACGGAAACGCCGTGCATGTGTAGCGGGAAAGCCTCTGGTCCGGTGAAGCACAAACTCACTGGCACGATGGACTCGCTGGGCTTTGGCGAGACGCGCGGTCTCAAGTACACTAGTAGACTTGCCCCTACTCCGGGGTGGTGCAATTGGTAGCACATGGGCCTTTGGAGCCTAGAATCCTGGTTCGAGTCCAGGCCCCGGAGCCATTCTTCTGCAATGGCCTAGCCGACATAGTTTTCCCTTAGCCAGTTCTCGCTCGAACGCGAACAGACCTCACCAAAGAGAAACTTTGTCTGCCTAATCCGCCGGTTGCTGCTTTGCTGTAATCAGTGCGCTGGTAGTGGCAACGCACTGCCAGGTGCCATTCAGTTTCACCCAAGTGTCGACGAACCGCTCGCGCCGCACGTAGGGCTTCCCTTTGTCCTTACCTTTGACTCGAAAGATGCCGACCACAACGGCAGCGTCTCCATAAACTTGCACATTGCTTTGCTCGGTGACGGCCTGGCTAGGCTGGTAATCCGGCGCCTTGATGCTTGCAAGAAAATCCCCCTTGTTGGCAATGCTCCCATCAATGTCCACGGATACCATCGTATTCGCCAGCAGCATGTCCAGGGCTTCGTATCCTTCGCTTCCAGCGCGTGATTCCATGCGGTTTCCAAGCGCCAGGATGTGGCCCCCTTCATCGCTGACATTGCTCTGCTGTGCTAACGAAATGCCGACAGCCAACAGCAATAGGCCTCCGGCAATGATGGTCCGTTTCATGGACACAACCTCCCGACATTCACTTGCAGCGTGATCCCCGCTGAACTCTTTTAGAGTAGGGCAAGAATGCCTTGCGCGCCCAAATTCAGCGCGTTCAGTTTCTAATTGTGAACTCGACAAATATGCGTTGCGGTATCACAACTGCAATCGCCGGCGAAGTTTTCGTGGACGCCAGCTATTTTTCTTGAGGGAAGAGTTCGCCCACGGCGCGGTAAGCCTGGTCGATCGCAACATCGCTGTAGGCGCTGGCACCCGCATCGGAGTTTGCAATGGTGATGCGCCCAAATGGTTTGCGACCGACGATCCATGGTTGCTCGCCCTGTCTCCAATCTGGTTCAAAGAGCGAGTTGGGCGTGTAAGCGTAGCCGTGTGCCCAGCGATTGACGGTAATCCCGGCAATATCGTTCGCAGGGTCGAACCCTGTTCCAGCGAGCATACGCGACAGTTGATCGCGAATGTTGCTCTCGAATTTGGAGTACGGAGTCTGCAACAGTTCTGCGCGGCCCGCGCGATTTTGATCGCGCATTGGCAATCCATGCCGACACGGCGTGCGCAGCATGAAAACCACGGCGGGCTCGTCAGGCTTGCTTGGGAATTTGTAGGAACCCAGGCTAACGGGGAAATCCAAGGCCGTATAGGTGAAGTAGGAAGCGGGCGAAACGATCTGGTGTACTCCCAACTTCGTGAAACTTGTCCAATTGCGGAGCGCCACGTGTGCGTAAACCAGCGGTGCCTTCACCAGATACGAGAGCGCCTCCTTCTGCTTCTCGGGCAATTCCGGGCAGAGGTAGGGAATCATTACGTTGTAGCAAGCCAGGACGCAGTAATTCCCCCTTGCGAGGAACTGCTTCCCTTCCCGAATGTAAGAGACCTGCACCTGCTGCGAGGTGTCCTTTGCGCCAGAGTGTTGAACGTTAACAACGGTGCTGTTCAAGCGCAGGCGTACCGCGTTTTCCGCCTGGTCCAGCCGGCTGTAATCCGCCTTCGCCGTGACTACATCTTCCATCGTGCTCCCGAGAATTGTGCCGGGAATCAGCGAACGTACCAGCAGACGAGCGATCGACGCATTTCCATCAGGAAAATGAAAGATGTACGGGTCCTCCTTTTCATGCGGGGGAAGTCCCAATCCATCGAAACCTGCGTAGGTGAAAGAGTGGTAGTCATCTCCCGCCTCGTAGCAAGCCATCGCCGGCACCGCTTCAATTCCAACCGTAAAGAGGTCGTGGCTGAATGTCTGGAAAAATGGAAGCGCCTCCGGCGTCATTTTGCAATCTTTGGTCAAGAAATCCGCATAGCTGGTTTTTCTCAGGTAGGCGATCTTCTCTTTTTGCGAGCGCCCGTTCAGATAGTCGACCTTTTCCGTATACACCCGGGCGATGTCCTTCTGCGCGACTTCGCTCAACGGCGCCTTCGCCAGAAATTCCGGCCACGGCGTAGTATTCATCCCCGTCAGAAGCCGGTCTTCTCCAAAAGTCTCCTTATTGAAGAATGCGGCGGTTCCCAGTTTCGAATAGAGATTCTGATCGTACACTTTGTAGAAAACTCCTGTTTCGATGCCCAATTCTTTCAGAAGCCCCTTGGCTTCCGCGCTGTACTCGCTGGGGCTTTCGATCGATTGCGATCCGCCATAACTCAACAGAAGGCGCCCGGAAGCGGAAAATTCGTTGCGCCTGGCGTGGCCGCCAAAATCATCGTGATTGTCGAGAAGGAGAATTTTTGCCTTGTTTCCGGCTTTCTGGCGAAACCGGTAGGCGGCAGCTAGACCGCTGATTCCCGCACCAACTACGATCAAATCGTACGACTCTCTAGTGTCGATAGGCTCTCCCATCGTGCTGGGGCTCTCACTATCGCGAAGCCGGTGCGCATAGGTGTACGAGCCATCGTTGTCGCCGCGCAATCCCATCTTCGCCGGGGGATAGTACTCGGCGCTTTTCTCGTTTGCCGCCTCACCGAGGACCGCGGCAGCCAGCAAGCCTCTTGCGTCGAAGCCTCCACCTAACAAGCTGGCGCCGGCGCTCAGGGCCACCCCGTTCAGGAAATCTCGGCGGGCTATTTCCCGTCCCATTCCCAGTTCGTCAACTTTCTTCTCGTCGCTCATTCCATTTCCTCAAAGCAGAGCAAAGTGCGTAGTATATCGCGAGGAGTCCATCTTTACACATTTCCAGTAAACTTTCCTTCGCTACCCCTGCGCTGCGTATTTGAACCAGCCAATTCGGCCCTGTGCCATCGCGATCTCTGTGGGATACTGCTGCGACGCCCTTAAGGAAGATTTGTGACTACCGATTCCGCTATCGCAGCCAAACAAACCGCGGCAGAAAGTCGGCTAACCGCTTATCTGGCTCTCGTTGCCGGCATTGTGTGTATCGCATGGTCCGCTATCTTCGTTCGTTGGACAGACATTCCCGGTCCGGCATCAGCGTTCTATCGCATGTTGATTCCGGCAGTGGTCTTGCTTCCAACCTTTGTAACGGATCGCAAGCCCGAGCGCCTCACCGGCCGTACTTGGGGAATTATCGCTCTGGGTGGGCTCTTCTTCGCTCTCGATCTCGCTCTCTATAACACCTCAATCTTGCGAACCACGGCAGCGAACGCCACGCTTCTGGGAAACAACACTCCCATCGTTGTGGGCTTGCTGACATGGCTCTTGTTCCGCCGCCGCCCTCAACCTTCATTCTGGCTGGGGCTGGTCCTGGCGATTGGCGGCTCGCTGGTTATTCTCTGGGCCGATCTGGTGCGACATGCACAATTTGGACTTGGCGACGTCATGGCACTGGGGGCGGCGGCATGCTTTGCCGTATATTTGCTGGCGACGGAAAATGTCAGGACTATCACTAGCACGCTCTCTTTCCTTCGCCTGTCAATGATCGCCACTACGCTCGTGCTACTGATGCTGAATCTCGCCATGGGCATTTCTTTGCGTGTCCCTCACCGTCATACCTGGTGGGCCTTGCTCGGTCTCGGCATAGTTTCTCAACTTGGTGGCTATCTCGCTCTTACCCATGCCCTCGGACACTTGCCTGCAACCATTACCTCCATCAGTCTGCTTGCCCAGGGGCCTTTGACCGCGGCCATGGCGGCGCTACTTCTCGGCGAGCCCCTGACGCTTCCCCAGATTGTTGGTGGCGCGCTGGTACTCTCGGGAGTTGCGATCGCACATCGGCAGAGGCACCCTGAAGAAGAAGCCAACGTGTAACGCTCGCAATGTTCTGGAGCAGCGATTCTTTCCTTCGGGAATAATACCTTGCTCGTAAGATTTAGGTACGGGACACTGATCTCGAACCCGCCGCTCACTATCAGTTCCAAGGGGAATTCCTATGCGCCTTCGTTTTTTTTTGAACTCAGCAACACTGCTTTTGCTGCTTTGCATTTCTAGCCATGCCCAGGAAAGTCCCTCTCCAGCCGCCCCCGCCGCACAATCCGCGCCAGAGACAAAGCCCGCGACAAATACTCGCCTGAAGATTGGCGTGGCCCTGGAAGGCGGTGGCGCGCTGGGCATCGCCCATATGGGCGCCTTGAAATGGTTTGAAGAGCACCACATTCCCATCGATTATGTCGCTGGCACAAGCATGGGGGGACTCGTTGGCGGACTCTATGCCACCGGCAAAAGTGCGGATGAGATGAAGCAAATCGTGGAGAACGCCAACTGGCCTTCGCTCTTGGGCGGAGAGATTCCATATCCCGACTTATTGTTTCGCCGAAAGGAAGACGCGCGGGACGTACCAAACTCCATCAAAATTGGCCTGAAACATGGCCCCCGATTGCCTCCTGGACTGAACACTGGGGAGCAGATCAGCTTGCTGATCGACCGTGAAACGCTAAACTATTCCACAGTTCGCTCGTTTGACGACCTTCCAATTCCCTTCCGATGCGTTTCCACGGAACTCATCTCTGGCAAGCCGTACGTGTTCGACCAAGGCTCTCTGTCGGAAGCCATGCGCGCCACGATGTCCATTCCCGGCGTCTTCGATCCGGTGCGGCAAGGAAATATGATTTTTGTGGACGGAGGACTCGTCGACAATCTTCCCACCGACGTCGTTCGCAAAATGGGTGCGGATGTGGTGATTGCTATCCATCTTCAGATTTCCAAGACTTCGGCCAAGGATATTCAATCGGCGTTTGAAGTGCTTGGGCGCTCGGTAGAGCTCGTAATTGCTGAAACCGAACTCCGCGGCATGGCGGGGGCCGATGTGATCGTCAAGGCGAACGTCGAAGAATTTACCACCATGGATTACGAGAAGGCGCTGCCCTTATTCCAGAAAGGCTACGAAGCAGCCTCTGAAAAAGCCCAAATCCTGAGAGCGTACGCTCTCGACGATGCCGCCTGGGGAGACTATCTGGCTTGGAAACAATCCCGCAAACGAACGAGCATCGGCGTCCCTCTGTTTGTAAAGGTCGAGGGCGTAGACTTCGAAGCCGCCCGCGATATTCAGAAATTCCTTCGCCCGGTGCTTGGACAGCCAGTCAATTCCGAAGAAATTGATGGTTATTTGATGCGTCTTACCGGAATCGGCAGATACGACGGCGCAACCTACAGCATGATCCATGAAGACGGCCGTGATGGACTGCTCATCCGCGTGCGTGAGAAGTATTATGCTCCCCCGTTGCTTCAGCCTACCTTCGTCATCGACGGCTCGGAACCAGAGGACGTCACGTTCACGCTGGGCGGCAGAATCACCGCGATGGACGTCTGGGGGGCGCGGTCCGAGTTGCGCACGGATTTTCAGTTCGGTGAAACCTACGGGATTCAGACTCAGCTATACAAACCCTTCACGATGCTGAGCCGCTGGTTCTTCGAACCCTTTGCCGGCGGAAGCCAGACCACCTTTAACATTTACGACAAGAACAATCCTCGTGCGGACTACCGCCTCGACCGCGTTCTGGGCGGCGCCAATGTCGGCTACACCTTTGACAGGTTCAATCAGATCTACGTTGGCTATGGTATCGGCTATGCCCAAGCTACGCTTCGCCTGGGACAGCCGGAGTTCACTTCTTACAGCGGGCGCGTCGGCGAATTCCAGATGAGCTATGTGCGTGACCACACCAACGAGCCGGTAATTCCAACCAGTGGCTACTATTTGCAGTCGAAATTCTACTGGTATGACACCAGCCCGGCAGCCACAGAGGCTTTCCCGTCTCTGGATCTTTACACTGCTTTCTTCCATCCGATTTTTCAAAAAGACTCCGTTTTCCTGATTGCACGCGGAGGTTCCACCTTCGGCTCGAATGGCACCGGTACACCCCAGTTTTTCCTCGGTGGCCCCGGCCATCTGAGTTCCTATGGCCTCAACGAGTTGTTTGGAAACCAGTACTTCCTCGGCCGCGTTGGCTATCTTCACAAAATCTTCACGCTTCCTCCCTTTGTCGGCAAACAGGTCTACATCTATGGCGCAGGCGAAATCGGCAAGATGTACGGCGATCCTTCCGCTCCTCGCCTTTCGGGTGATGGCGCTTTGGGACTTCTGGCCGTGACTACATTTGGTCCCGTCTTGATTGGCGGCAGCGTCGGCGACACCGGCCATCACAAATGGTTCTTCCAATTGGGACGCGTTTTTTGATACGACCACCCGTCGTGAACGTGAAACGGGGCGACGGCCGGCGCGGCGTTTTTCCGTTCATCCACCGAGATAATCCATTCGCGGCGCCAAATTGGCGTCTCGAACTTTTATTATTGCATCTCTGAACAATGGTGCTATTCCCCGCCGAGTCCACAGGAGGACTGCGCCATGCTGCGGCAGAACTATACAAACCGTTGCGAAACGTTGCCAAAGAAAGACCATACAGGCAACCTTGTGGCGTCGTCTGTCCATTTCCGATGATCGGCTGAAATCTTCGAATCAGACTTCTCCCTTTTCGTAAACAGCGGCCAAGTGTGCCGCAATCTAGCGCACGCGATTAATTTTGCATGCGAAGCACTGCTTTTGACTCATCTGCCGGGTCCTCCGGCGCCAGAGCACTCGAAAGCCGTAACCGAAGCGCAGAGCGCTTCTTAGAAACCAGTTTGATATGGGCAACGTAACGATTAAAGGTGGGACGCCTTGTGCCTCCGATTCTCTCTGTCGGACCTGCACTCACGGGTACATCCTGAAGGGCTTTTCCGCGACGGAGGAGATTTTCTTCTGCGAACACTTCTATCCGAAGCGTGCACTTCCCTCTCTGATCCGCGAATGCACGTTGTACGCAGACAAGAGTCGAGCAACCCTGGAATCCATGGAGCAAATTGTCTGGTTCCTCACGACGAGGAAGCCGGGCCGCAGTGTAGGTTTCGTCAGTGCCGCGCAGTTCCATGAAATCTTGGGGGAACAGCCGGACGCCTCACCTGTGAACAACGACTCAACTGAATCGACGAAATGAGCCGGGCTTTACCGCCAGCATTCCGTCGCAAGCAGCGGAAAACGCTGGAAAGGAGAAGCCATTACTCTGTTCCCTCGCCTCACATTCGCCCCCGACGCGGCCACGGGCCTGTGCGCCACCTACAGCTGGGGCACTGTCCGCAAAGGCTTCCGCCCTGTGGAGGGGGAGACTTTTTGCCGTCTTGTGGGCCCGGCGTCTCGCGTACTCTATGCGGTGCGCGAGTGCACGGACTACGGCGACCGCCGTGTCGCGGTTACCGCGCAGGATGCGTGCCGTTACGGCTTCGTTGCCGAACTTAAGTTGGCCCCGTCTCTCTATTCAGAGAGCGGGGCCTTAACCAATTATTGAAATGGCGCGACGTCTGGCGCACTGGGAATGGTTAGGCCGACACCGGCTTCGCCATTTTCAAAATGGAAGAACACCCAACATCAAGCTCAGGGCTGGAAAGACCACCCAAGGTAGGACGATGAGCGCGAAGTAATGGGGATGCGTCAACACAAATGTATTTTCTTCAACAAAGGCTGCCGCGAGCCCCACGAGAAATAGCAAACCAAACATGGCTATGGAAGGGAATATCCCCAAGGCGATTCTTGCGACCCCGTTTCCTCCCGCACGGCGAGACAGATACGCCCCCGCCGCACCAAAAACAGGCTGAGTTACAAGCCAGATCAGATAGGGCATCAACGGCGGGCTTTCGTGAACAAAGGCTGTCTGTGGACGCCAATCCCATCGCTAGAGGACCATCAGCCAGACCATCGACGCCGTCAACGTCGCAAGCCACGGTAACCAGAATTGTTTTGTCCGGTCGTTCATTGTCGCCTCCCCATTTTTGGCATCCGTAATTTCTCTTCCGAGTTCTTGCCAGTTATCCACCTGAGCCAACGCCAGGCCGATTGCCTCCGCTTCGCTGGTTCCGCGAAAGCGAACATCTCGGTAGACGTCTTCCAGGTGCGTCGCAATCTCCCTGGCGACCTCGTCCTGCATTTCTTGAGCGAGAGCCAAGTGGCCCAGCCGCTCGGCGATCAGAAAGTTCCAATCAGGCTTGACTCACCTTAGCGACACGCCGCATCACTCGGAAAAGGTTGGCCCATTCCGCTCGCATCGGTTCCAACATCTTTCGGCCGCGTGGCATGAGACGGTAGCATCTGCGCCGGCGGCCATTTGCGGCGGTCTTCCAGGTCCCCTTCAGCCAGCGGCGATTCTCCATGCGGTACAACATCGGGCAGAGCGCAGCCAGGGTGAATCGCAATGCTCCCCTCGACTGCCCCTCGATCTGGCGGGCAATTTCGTACCCATGCAATGGCTCTTTTTCCAGGACGCTGAGAATCGCCAGCTCCTCAGTTCCTCGCTTCAACTCTGTACGAATCATGCTCACCGTCTTATATATAGGACTCTTATATATAGAGGCGCAATGTCAATAGCACGAGAAGCCTGCTGTTCAGGAAATATAGACTCACCTTTGAAAGGAGCTCAGGCAGAGGCTGTCTGGAAGTTTCGTCCGCTCTCTGTGATTTGCCGGATGGTCGAGGCTACTTCCGGCCGGCAGCGAATCGCGGGATGGATGGCCTTGGCCATCGCTGCGATCCCAGTCACGAGCCTTAGGCTCGGCCGCGAAACATAGCTGTTCGCATCGAGCGCATATACCCGGCCTTCCCGCACCGCTGGAATGCTGCGCCATTCCTCGGGCAGGTTCAGGGACAGGTATTCCCCGGCTGCCTGGTCCTTTCGATAGCCGCAAGGAGCGATCAGTAGAATGCCTGGCGCTGCTTCGATAATCTCTTTCACAGTGACGCGCCGTGAGGGAATTCCCGGCCTTCCCAGAACATCCACTCCGCCTGAAAATTGAATCATCTCCGGGACCCAGTGGCCTCCCACGTAAAAGGGCTGAAGCCATTCCAGCAACACGACACGGGATCTTTCCGATTGCCCTTCCAACTCCTTCTGCACTTCACCCAGCCGGGTGCCGACCTTTTCGAGGAGTTCCTGTGCACGTGGAAAACGAAGTGTCTGTTCGCCAATCCAGAGCACATCTCGCCACACGTCACCGAGAACCTGTGGGTTCAAGCAGAGCACCTCCGGGCACTTTCGAAAACGCGCCAGAGCGGTTGCAAGATCATCCGGGGAGGCGGCACAAACGTGGCATAAGTCTTGTGTGACGATTAAATCAGGCGCCAGTGCTTCGAGCACATCGGCATCCACGGCATATAAACTTTCGCCACGCTCCACGTAATCGCGTACCAAACGATCAATCTCGGCGGGGCTGGCATCATGTGGCAAGCGCGAGTGAATGACAGCGGTCTTCGTTCTCGCACGGGCAGGAAAATCGCATTCGTGGCTGACGCCAACTATCTCTCGATCGAAGCCCAGGGCAAACAGTACCTCGGTGGCGGACGGTAAAAGAGATACGATGCGCATCTCGGCACTCTACCATAGATTTATGTCCTGGTTGAGACGGTCCGGCGGAAGCCTTTTTGCTGCGTTTTACTGGTACAGGAAATATTTTCGACGCGCCTGGTCATATGCAGTCATGTCTTTCGCCCAGCCTGCAATAATTTGTTGGGGCGGCGTTCCCGCCTGGAGTTCACTTACTGTCTCCTGGTTACCGATGAGTAACACAGTCTTTGCCGTCTCGAAATTGGAAGGGTATTTCTTCTGCAAGATTGCGGCAATTTCCAGACCCATACGCATGGAACGAACTGCCCCGCGGTCCGTCACCTTGATGCCCACACCTCCACAGTGTTGACCGGCGTACAAGCCGCTCACCGGGATGAACGGTTGATTCTCAAAACGCAAGCCGGGCAAATTCTTCGTATTCAACTCTGCCGCTACCTCTACCCCATTGATCCATGGAGCCCCAAATTCCTCGAACGGCGCTTGTGTCCCTCGACCAACGGAAACTCCGGCGTTTTGTAGAATCTCTAGCCCGGGATAAAGAATCGAGCCCTTCAATGTACGCAGATTCGGCGAGGGCGGAATCCACCGCAAACCGGTGCTCTCGAAGAAATAGTTGCGATGCCAGCCCTTCATGGGTATTACCTGCAACTCGACGTTGATGTGATTTTCCGCGTTGTAAAATTGGGCAAGCTCTCCAATGGTCAGTCCGTAGCGTACTGGCACGGGAAAGTAAGCCACGAAACTCGTTTTGTCAGCATCCAACATCGGACCTTCGACGATGTCGCCCGCAATCGGATTGGGCCGGTCCAGCACGTAGAACTTGATACCTTTTCTCGCAGCCTCCTCCATGCAGTAGCCCATCGTAGTTGTATACGTATAGAAGCGCACCCCGGCATCTTGCACATCGAAGACCAGCGCATCGATGCCGTTCAGCATTTCCTCGGTCGGCCGGTTGTGGTCTCCATAAAGACTGTAAATGGGCAGTCCCGTCGAGGCGTCTTTGGAGCTCGCGACGTTTTCATCGGCATGTCCCGCGATGCCATGTTCGGGGCTGAACAGCGCCACCAGTTGCACTCCCTGTGCGTGCGCCAGAACTTCCACGGTGGAGCGCCCCAGCTGATCGAGGCCGGTATGGTTCGTGATCAACCCGATGCGCTTCCCGCGAAGGGGCGCGAATTTCTTGGCTTCCAAAACGTCCAGGCCGGACTGCAAGCGAACCACGTGACCTTTCCGCGCGCTTCCGTGCCTTTGCGCCGCGGGCCCATCACTGGGCGCGGCAGCGGCAATCGTCGGCAGCAGAATCAGGCATGCGCCAAGCCTGCGAAACACCAGACTCAACCTTTGCGATGGTTTCATACTTCCCAATGATATTCTGGAACTCGCCGATTGCACTTGGATTGTGAGCGCAGAGTGCGCGTGCTATATACAGTCAAAGCACCGGGCGCAGCGGCCGGGGGATTTTCCGAACATGCGATGGCGTTACGCCGGACTGTTTTTTCTATTTTCTTTGCCCGTGTTTTTTATGACAACCAAAGCTCGAAGCCACAGCAGTACCTTGAATACAGGAATGGTATTAGCGAACGGCAAGGCGATTCGCCCGGAGCAGGAGTCTGCAACAGGGAAGTTGACTCCGGAACAAGTCGCGTGGGTGGAATCCACTCTTCGTCAGATGAGCATTGAAGAAAAAGTGGGCCAGGTTTTGTTCGCGACCTACCACGGCAGTTTTACTTCCACCGATTCTCCCGTCTACGCAAAGATGCTTCACACTATTAACGACTTGCATGTCGGCGGTTTTATAACCATCACGCACGCTTCGCCCCTCGGCATCGTGAAAAGCCAGGCTTATCCCACTGCGGTCCTCACGAATCAATTGCAATCCAGATCGAAGCTGCCTCTTCTGTTCGGCGCAGACTTCGAACGCGGTGCCGCGATGCGCCTCGATGAAGGCACCTCTTTCCCCACGGCCATGGCTGTCGCTGCGGCTGGCAACCCCAAAGACGCTTACACCATGGGAAAAATCACGGCGCTCGAAGCACGCGCCGCGGGCATTCAGTGGATTTATGCGCCGGTGGCCGATGTAAACAATAATCCCGCTAACCCGATCATCAACACGCGCTCGTTTGGAGAGAATCCCGCCGCGGTTTCCCAATATGTCGCCGAGTTTGTTCGCGGAGTGCAGGAAAATGGCGGTCTCGCCACCGCAAAGCATTTCCCTGGGCATGGCGACACCGCTGCGGACTCGCATATCGATCTTCCCATAATCAAAGCAAATCGTGATCGCCTGGAGCACTTGGAACTTGTGCCTTTCCGCGCAGCCATCGCGGCAGGCGTGGCCAGCATCATGACCGGACACCTGAATGTGCCCGCATTCGAACAGGACCCCAAAACTCCCGCAACGCTGTCTTCCGCCATCCTCACCGATCTTCTTCGCAAGCAACTTGGCTTCGAGGGCCTTGTCGTTACCGACGCGATGGATATGGGAGGGATCACCGTTCGCTACGCGCCGGGCGATGCGGCCGTGCGTGCGTTTCTTGCGGGTGCGGATGCGCTGCTGATGCCGCCAGTTCCCGACGCCGCGTACGATGCTCTGTTGGCTGCCGCAAAATCAGGGGAAATCACCAAGGATCGCCTGGAAGAATCTGTTCGGCGAATTCTGGAAGCCAAGGCGCGTCTCGGTTTGAATGCGAATCGCCTGGTGGATCTGGATGCACTGAACGCAAGGTTCGGCAGCATAGCCTGGCAAACCGAATCGCAGGAAATCTCCGACCGCGGCATCACGCTCCTTCGCGATACTCCACATCGCCTGCCTCTTGATGGGACGAAGCCCGCTCGGGCATTGCTGGTTTCTCTCTACGCGGACCCTGAGCCCTATCCTGGAGAGGACCTGGAGCGCGAACTCAAATCCCGCTTTGATTCGCTCGTTACCCTTCGCGCCGACACAAAATTTGTCAAGGCCGATATGTTGAAGCTTCCGGCGCCGGACACCTACGATATCGTCATTCTGGCTCTGTTCGTCCGCGTCAGTGACCGCAAAGGTGACGTTGATGTCCCCGCAGATCAATTGCCCCTGATCGAACAGATTTATAACTCGGGCAAGCCCGTCATCACTGTCAGCATGGGAAGTCCGTACCTGATTGAACGATTCCCGCAAACCCAGACATGGCTCGCCGCGTTTGGTATCAGCGACGTCGCGCAGATCTCCGTCGCACGCGCGCTCTTCGGGCAGATTCCCATTCGCGGCCATCTGCCGGTCACCATTCCTGGCCTGGACCTGAAAGCCGGCTTCGGCATCGAAGTTCCGGCAAATCCCATGACGCTGCAGCCGATGGACGTACGCGGCGAAGCACAATTGCAGCCAGCATTCGCTGTCGTCGAAAAAGCCGTGGCTGACAAGGCCTTTCCCGGAGCAACCATTGCCGTCGGCTATCGCGGTAAAGTCTCCTATCATTCGTCCGGGAAATTGAGTTACAACGCTGGCTCTCCCGCGACCCAAATCAACACCATGTACGATCTTGCGTCCCTCACCAAGGTTGTCGTCACCACCACTCTGGTCGAAATGCTTGTCGAAGGCGACTTCCCTTCTCCTCTCGACCTCGACGCTCCCATCGAACGTTATCTCCCTGAATGGATCGAAGGACCACAGGCGGACAGCCCCAACAAAGTCACAGTGAAAAATTTGCAACAACTACAGGATTGGCCCAGCGGCCGGCAGGTCGCTTGGCGCCATAAGGTCACTGTCCGATATTTAATGACGCATACTTCCGGCCTGCCGCCTTTTAAGGAGTACTGGCGCACATCAAAAGGCAAGCAGGATACGCTGAAAGACATTTTTGCCGAGCGGCTGGAATATGAACCCGGAACCAAGGTGGTGTACTCCGACCTCGGCATCATTTTAATGGCGGAGATTATTCAGCGTCTGACGGGCAAGCCCCTCGACGAGCTAGCCAACGAATACATCTTCGGTCCCCTCGGGATGAAAAACACGATGTACAATCCACCGAAAAACCTCTGGCCAGAAATTGCGCCTACGGAAGTCGATACACAATTACGCCACAAGTTGGTGCAGGGCGAGGTTCATGATGAAAACGCTTATGCCATTGGCGGTGTATCCGGGCACGCGGGCGTTTTCAGCACTTCTCCAGACTTAGCCGCTTTCTGCCAGATGCTGCTGAATGGCGGCGTCTACGCCCACCACCGCATCCTGAAGCGCGCGACAATTGCGGAATTCACCGTGCCTCAGCCTCTGGCACAAAACACGCGCACCCTCGGTTGGGTCGTGCCCACCGAAGGCAACTCCAGCGGACACTACTTTTCCCCGCATAGTTATGGGCACACCGGGTTCACGGGCACAACCATCTGGATCGACCCGGACCGCCAACTCTTCGTTGTTTTGCTGACGAACCGTGTGAACCCAACGCGCGAAAACCACAAAATTGCTGAAGTTCGCCCCGAAGTCCACGACGCCGTTATGAAAGCATTGGGTTTGGCTACCGGCGCGGCCCACTAAAGCGGCTTCGATAATTCATCAAAAGGAAATTCGTTGCTTCAGGTCCTCTGCTGCCAGGCGCAAATCTTCCAGCTTGCCTAGATCACGCCAATAGTACTCATCCGCTTCGAAGGCGAGAATGGCTTCCCCTCGCCCACCAAGCTCCAGATAGGAATCGATGATCGAAAATACTCCGTCTTCTTTCATCATTCGAAGAAGGCGCGGAGAAATCACATGAATACCGCAGAACGCCATCGGTTGGAGATGCGTTGAATGACGGGCAATTTCAGGTTCGTGATCGTGACCCGCATGTCGACCGCAAAGCTGCAGGGTGTCGTCAAACAGCAGAAGCCGGGAGCTTCCCCGGTGTTGGACAGCAAGTGTGACCAAGGCCTTTTTCTGCGTGTGAACTTGCACCATTCGCTGAAGATCAACGGTGCTCAAGACATCCACATTGTGAAGAATAAACGGCTCTTCCACTGCCGAATAGTCTTCGAGGAAGAACCAGGCGGCCTTCTTCAGTCCGCCGCCCGTATCAAGCAAAACGTCTTCACGAGAAATCTCGATACGCATTCCGAAATTATCGTGCTCCTCCAGGTAGTCGACGATCTTATCCGCCAGGTGGTGCACGTTGATGATCACATCGTGAATCCCAATGGATCTCAAGCGGGTGAGCGCGATCTCAAGAAGCGTTCGGCCAGCCAGTTCCACCAAAGCTTTGGGACGATCGTCGGTGAGCGGTCGAAGCCGGGTGCCGAGGCCCGCCGCCAGGATCATGGCCTTCATTTGCCCATCTTTTCCAGTTCTAGGTGCCGCACGACCACTTCCAAACCGTTTCGGCCACGCATGCGTTTCGCCAATTGTTGGGCCAGAAAGACGGAGCGGTGCTGGCCACCGGTACACCCAAACGAAACCATCAGATTCTTGAATCCCCGCTGCTGGTAGTTGCTCACGCTGGCATCCACCAGCGAGAACACCGAAGCGAGATACTGGTGAACACTTTCCTGCTGGTTCAAATAGTCAATTACGGGCGCATCTTTCCCCGTCAATGGTTTGAAGCGTTCTTCGCGCCCGGGATTCGGCAAATTTCGCCCGTCAAAAACGAAACCTCCTCCGTTTCCGGTGTCGTCCTCGGGTGCGCCGCGGTGAAAGGAAAAACTGAAAATCCGCAGGACCAGGTTCTGCGCTTCTGAGGCCAGACCCAGCAGTTTCTCTGAGGCCAGCATGCTGGTGAACGCCGCCATCAGCGTTGGCAGTTCGATAGGCAGTTTTACGTTATGGAGCAACCAGCGCACATTTTTCAGCGCATAAGGGACGCTCTGCAGGAAATGCGTCTTGCGTTCATAGAAACCTCGAAACCCATATGCTCCCAACGCCTGCATGATCCGCACATATACGTAGGCATAGTAGTAGTGAAGAAACGCTTCGCGGTCCAGATCCAAATGGCCCGCCAGGCAATCTAAATAATCGTCCAAGAGTTGTTGGCGAACTTCCGGTGGTAGGTCGGCCTTAGCGTCGAACAGCAGCGAAGCGATGTCATATTGCAGCGCGCCTTTGCGGCCGCCCTGATAATCGACGAAGTATGGCTCGCCGTTGCGCAACAAGACGTTGCGGGATTGAAAGTCGCGATAAAGGAAATAATCGCGAGGCGCACCCAGCAAGAAATCCGTCAACCGTCTGAAATCGTTCTCCAGCGCCTGCTCGCTAAATGGAATGGCCGCCAAACGGAGAAAGTAGTATTTGAAGTAGTTCAAATCCCACGCTATGGACTGAGCATCAAAGCTGCCACAGGGATGACACACCGAGTAGTCCAGATCGCGACCGGCTTCCACTTGAAACCGCGGTAAAACGGCGACGACCTTCCGGTAGGCTTCCACCACCTCAGGCGCAATAGTCGCCCCGGTTCGATGCTTCGCCAAAAACTCGAATAGCGTCGTGTCGCCCAGGTCTTGCTCGAGATAGGCTCCTTGGCTCAGATCTTCGCCATAGATTTCAGGTACCGGCAGTTTGTAACGGCGAAAATGCCGGGAGAATTCAAGAAAGGCGAAATTTTCCTCACGAACGCCGTAAAGAATGCCAACGGCACTGGTTTCGCCATTCACAAGGCGGATGATCTTGCGGCCGGATCCACCCAACTCACCCTGAAGAGGCTGCACGCGCTCCGGCGTCACATGAAAATGCTTTTCAAACAGTTTTTTCAAAACGTCCATAAGTAAGAAGCCAGAATCTCCGCTTCTGAAATGCGCCAGCGCCGCACCCTTCCATCATAGATGATTCCCGCGAGATAGATTGGGGTGACGCGCGAATGATGTCGTTCGCGTCAATTCCAGCTCAGAGAGTCTGACAAAACATCGCATGGGTAATATCTACGACAGGATGTTAACGCTCTCGCTCCCTGGGATTCTTTGGGAGGCTGGCTCTTCTTACGAGTTTCCGATCCCCGGCTATAATTAAACGATGGCCTCTTCGAATAAGCGGCACAACCGGATGGAA
Organism: Candidatus Acidiferrales bacterium; assembly: GCA_963839315.1. GTDB lineage: Bacteria > Acidobacteriota > Terriglobia > Acidiferrales > UBA7541 > Acidiferrum. The sequence continues at coordinate 183,961 of CAWIUU010000035.1, read as the reverse complement.
CGTCGGCTGACAGAACTGAGAAATCCAGCTTCGAGAAATCTCGACCGAATGACGGCATTGGAAATCGTGCGGGTCATGAACCGCGAGGATCGCAAGGTTGCTGCAGCCGTAGGGCGCGAATTGACTGCGATTGCTCGCGCTGTGGATGCGATTGTGCCGCGGATGGAAAAGGGTGGCCGCCTGATCTATGTGGGTGCCGGCTCTAGTGGGCGCATCGCTGTAGTGGACGCCTCGGAATGCCCTCCCACGTTTGGAACCTCTCCGGGAATGGTCCGCGCACTGATCGCAGGCGGCAAGAAAGCAATGACGCATCCTGTGGAAGGCGCCGAAGATAGTACGCAGAATGCCGTGCGTGATTTGCAGAAACTCAAGCTGAGGGGGGTTGATACCGTCGTAGGCATAGCTGCCAGCGGCACCACCCCCTACGTTGTCGCGGCAGTGGCGTTCGCCAAGAAGCACAAGGCACTGACGGTTGGAATCTCTTCCAATCGCAACTCCACGCTGGGAAAGACGGCCGCCATCGCCATCACGCCACAAGTCGGGCCCGAAGTGTTAACAGGTTCCACCCGGTTGAAAGCGGGAACATCGCAAAAAATGGTCCTGAACATGCTCTCCACAGCGGTAATGATGCGGCTCGGTCATGGTTACGACAATCTGATGATCGATCTCGCGCTGACAAATCAGAAACTTCGGAACCGCGTGAAGCGGATTCTGATGGAGAGCAGCGGGAAAGATGTGTCTGCCGTGGAACACGCTTTGCGTCAGAGTAGCCACAATCTACGAGTGGCACTTGTCATGCTCAAACGTGGATTGACGGCTCAGAGAGCCAAACGACAACTGGCCTTGGCAAACGGCGATTTGCGACGCGCGCTGGGCGAATAAACAGGAAAACTGCAGATGGACAAATTTCGAATTCGCGGTGGAAAGCCGCTCCACGGTACAGTAACCATCAGTGGCGCAAAAAACTCGGCGCTGCCGGCGATGGCAGCGGCTTTGCTGACCGCGGAACCAGTGACGCTGCGCAATATCCCCATGGTGCGCGACATCATCACCATGGGAAAATTGCTCGCATTCATGTCCGCCAAGGTTTCCACTCCAGAGTTCCCTTCCAGCACCTACACCATCGAATCGCCGAGCTTGAACAATGCCGTGGCCCCGTACGAATTAGTGAAGACCATGCGCGCATCGATCCTCACTCTCGGCCCGGCCATCGCCCGCTCAGGCGTTGCCCACGTTTCCCTGCCAGGCGGCTGCGCCATCGGCACCCGACCTGTCGATCTGCATCTCGCCGCTCTCGATAAAATGGGTGCGGAGATCATCACGGAACACGGTTACATTGGGGCAAAAGTTTCGAATGGCGGCCAGCTAAAGGGCGCACACATCGTCTTTGAGAAAATCACCGTTACCGGGACGGAAAACATCCTGATGGCTGCCACGCTAGCTGACGGTGAGACCATCCTGGAAAACTGCGCCCGCGAACCCGAAGTCACCGACCTCATCCACCTCCTGCGCAAGATGGGTGCTGATATTCAAGGTGATGACACATCGACTCTGCGGATTCACGGCGTTAAGGAATTGCACGGTGCAGAGCATTCTGTCATCCCGGACCGCATCGAAGCGGGCACCTATCTCATCGCCGGTGCCATCACCTCTGGCGACGTGCAAATTACCAATTGCGACCCAGCCCACCTTGGTGCGGTTCTTGCGAAGCTCGAGCAAGCGGGGGTACCGGTCGACAGCATCGACGCCGCCACCCTTCACGTCCGCGGCGCCTCTAAACTCGTTGCTTCCGATGTCACCACCGAGGAATATCCCGGTTTTGCCACGGACATGCAGGCACAGTACATGGCCCTAGCATCCCAGGCCGAAGGCACTTCCCTGATCACCGAGACCATTTTCGAGAATCGCTTCCTGCATGCCAGCGAAATGATTCGCATGGGCGCAAATATCTCCATCGATGCTCGCCGTGCCGTCGTTCGCGGCCCCGCACAGCTTTCCGGCACCACGGTGCAAGCCTCCGACCTCCGCGCCAGCGCCGGACTGGTCCTGGCGGGTCTGGTAGCTTCGGGCGAAACCATCATTGACCGCGTCTACCACATCGACCGCGGTTATGAGGGGATCGTCGAGAAGCTTCAAGCCCTCGGCGTAGACATCGAGCGCCTACATCCCGCGAACCCCTGACCCCCTTCGGCATTCTCCCTCGAACTCTGGTACACTCCTTCAATCGAATTTTTGTCTCAAGGGGGCCCATGCGGAACACCGAACTTCTCGATAAGATTGATGCCGCCATTGCGGCAAAAAGCCTTTTGAAGCATCCCTTTTACCAAGACTGGCAGGCCGGCAAGCTCACCCGCGAATCGCTCCAACTCTATGCCGCCCAGTATTACCGTCACGTCGAAGCGTTCCCAAAACACCTGCGCGTACTGGCAGCGCGCACCGAGGGACCTTTGCGCGATATTGTCCTTGAAAATCTTGCGGAGGAAGAGAATCCTTCGCTCCCCCACCCTAAACTCTGGCGTGACTTTGCCGCCGCACTCGGCGTCAACGAAGAAGACATCACCTGCTGCCCCGCTCTTCCCGGTACACAAGCCGTTGTGGAAACCTTCCGGGAAATTGTGGGCGATCGCCCCGTGGCAGAATCCGTCGCGGCTCTTTACGCCTACGAAGCGCAAGTGCCCGAAATTGCTTCCACCAAGATCGATGGCCTGAAGAAGTTTTACTCCATTAGTTCGCCGGAAAGTTTGGCCTACTTTACCGTCCACGAGGAGGCCGATAAGGCGCACCGCACCGCATGGCGTAATTGGTTGGAAGAACACGCCTCCGGCAGCGACGAGGAGATCCTCGCCACCACCAATGAAGCACTCGATGCACTCTGGGGAGCACTAGACGCTGTCCACTGCGCCCACGTGTAAGATTCACTTCTCTGGAACATTCCAACAAAAAAGCCCCCAGATTTGGGGGCTTTTTGTTTCCTAAGTTAGATTGATTCTCAGTCGCCTTCGGTAGCCGCGGCGGCCGGAGTTCCGCCTGACGGCGTCTCCTGCTTCTTCGCCTGCTTTTCACGGGCTTCCTTAATGAGCGCCTTTCGCGATAACCGAATCTTGTTGCCTTCGATCGCCAGCACCTTCACCAGTACCTGGTCGCCCAGTTTCAGTTCATCGCGAACGTCGCGAATGCGGTGTTCGGAGATTTCGCTGATATGCAGCAAGCCATCGGTGCCCGGGAAAAGCTCCACGAAGGCGCCGAATTCCGCCAAGCGGACAACTTTGCCGAGGTAAGTCTTGCCGATTTCCGCGCTTGCCGTCACGTCGCGCACCATCTGTAGAGCTTGGTCGCCGCCAGCTCCGCTGGTGGAGAAGATGTGCACAGTGCCGTCTTCCAGCACGTCAATCTTCACCCCGGTCTGCTCGATGATCGATTTGATCTTCTTGCCGCCCGGACCGATCAGGTCGCGGATCTTGTCCGTGGGGATGCTCAACTTGTACAAGCGAGGCGCGTAAAGCGAAATGTTCTCTCGGTGTGCGCTGAGCGTCCCTTCCATGATGTCCAGAATCTGGAAGCGGGCTTTCTTCGCCTGCGCCAGAGCCTCGCGCATCATCGGAATGCTGATGCTGGTCACCTTAATATCCATCTGCAGCGCGGTGATGCCTTCCCGCGTCCCCGCCACTTTAAAGTCCATGTCGCCATAGTGATCTTCGGCCCCGGCAATGTCTGTCAGAATTGAGTACGTGCTATCGTCCCCAACCACCAGGCCCATGGCAATACCCGCACAAGGCGCCTTCATCGGCACGCCTGCATCCATCAATGCCAGCGAACCGCCGCACACTGTCGCCATCGACGAGGAGCCATTCGACTCCAGGATGTCGCTGACCACGCGCATGGCATAAGGGAACTCCACCTCGGCCGGCAGCAGATTGGCAAGGGCGCGTTCGGCAAGTGCACCGTGACCGATTTCACGCCGGCCGGCTCCACGCAGCATTTTCACTTCGCCCACACTGAACGGCGGGAAGTTGTAGTGCAACATGAAGCGCTTGAACGTGTCCTGTTCAAACAACAAGTCGAGGCGCTGCATGTCTTCCTTGGTACCAAGAGTAAGAGTCGCGAGCGCCTGAGTTTCACCGCGGGTAAACAATGCGGAGCCGTGCACGCGCGGCAGCAAACCCGCTTCGCAAGTAATCTTTCGAATCTGGTCGAACGCACGGCCATCGGGACGCCGCTTCGCCTTCAGCACTTCTGAACGGAAATAGTCTTCGCGCAGTCGCTCGAAAGCACGCTTGGTCAATGCCAACTTCTCTTCGTCGTCTTCCGGAATCGGCTTGACGATTTCTTCCAACAGTTCATCCACAAGGTGATAGCTTTCCTTCTTCGGGTGCTTTTGCGTGTTCAGCGCATCCAGCAGCCTAGCGCCGTAGGTCTTCTTCATCGTGTCGTAGATGCCCTGATCGAATGGCAGCGGCTCGACGACTACCTTCTTGGGCTTCAGCTGGTTGTGCAGCTCCTTGATCGCTCCGACGATCCTCTTCACCTGGTCGTGCCCGAATTCCAGCGCTTCGACTACTTTCTCTTCGGAGACCTCAAAGGCGCCCGACTCCACCATCACGATGCCCTTCTCGGTTCCCGCCACAACAATATTGAACTTGCTGACCTTTTGCTCCACCACGGTCGGATTGGCAACCAGCTTCCCATCGAGCAAACCTACGCGCACAGCCGCGATGGGATCGGTAAACGGCAGATCGGAGCAATAAGCAGCCGCGGAAGCCGCGGTCACCGCGATGACGTCGGGATCATTGTCGCTGTCCGCCGACAGCACCATGGCAATAATTTGGGTTTCATTCCGCCAGGAATCCGGAAACAGGGGGCGCATCGGACGGTCGATCAGACGGGATACAAGAATTTCTTTTTCGGTGGGGCGTCCCTCTCTCTTGAAGAAGCCACCGGGGATCTTACCGGCGGAATACGTGTTCTCCCGATAGTCCACCGTTAGCGGCAGAAAATCGCGGTCGTTTGCTTTGGAGGCCATACATGCCGTTACCAGGACGATCGTGTCCCCATAGCGCGCCGTAATGGCGCCATTGGCTTGTTTGGCAATCTTTCCAGTCTCGAGGATCAGGCTGCGTCCTCCGAGTTCGATCGAAACTTGATGTGGAGCGGGTATGTGATTATTTTCTGACATATGGTTCTTCCTTTGTCTCCCTTGAGAGGAGCGCGTCCGCAGGGACCTGGTGCGGCTAAATGGAAGAAAAGGGAAGGGTATTCTTGTCGCGGAAACAGTCTTCCGAAACTTCGGCTACACCAATAGAAACGTCATTGCCTGTATTTGCACACACATAAAGCTTTCACGCCCAGCTCCACCTCGGCTGGCGGACAGACTCCCACAGGAATTTGTTCGTTCGTGATGTTGCAAGTATGGCCGCGTTCGGCGGGGCGAGTGCTTACTTGCGCAGGCTAAGTCGTTCCACAATCTGGTGATACCGATCCGGGTCTCGCCGGTTGAGATAGTCCAGCAGGCGCCGCCGCTTGTTCACCATCATAATCAACCCGCGGCGTGATGCGTGGTCTTTCACGTGCGACTTCAGGTGCGATGTCAAATAGTTGATTCGCTCACTCAGTAGTGCGATCTGCACCTCTGGTGATCCCGTATCTTTTACATGTGTCCGGAATTGCTCAATCAACTGTACTTTAACGTCGCTCAAGTGCCCCTCACCGTCGTCCCTTAAAATTTCCTCTTTTCTTCGACCTTTCTAAAGTAGCACAGTACCGTTCGGAGTGTAAAGCGCCCGTAATACGCCGCTATCGGTCCACTTCCGATTCGGTGGCCTCATTGGGGCTACACTTTTCCGCTGCCCCTTTTGACCCTTACGCATCGCTTGGGTTTCTGGTGAGTTTCGGTAGTGCCCGGTAAGCTTACGGATGGAAGTTGAACTCCAGCGCGGTCGTCGTCTCACTGCTCGCCGGTGCATATTTCCAGTCCTTCAGTGTCTCTTTGGCTGCATCAACGAGCACCGGATGACCGCCGATCGGCCGAACCGATTTATATGTCCGTCAGCGGCGATCACCACTTGCACCTTCACGCCACCGGAAAGGCGGAACTTCTTCGACACTTCGGGATAAGGGGGCACAGGATTTGAAATCACTTTGCGCGCGTCTTGCGCCGGCAGATTCGCTGCTGACAGGGTCAGGGCTATCGCCAAGAAAGTGCGTGCCGCTAACCTTGTCAGTTTTAGTGCGTGGTCCTTTGACATCTCGTTCTCCCGGGCGTGGCGTTCTCCTGACAAAACGCCTGGAAACACTTTCGCTAGCCATCATTCTTATAGTATTAATTTAGCGGGAATCGCTGTTTCGAGCAGCTAGACAGACGTACAGGCGTGTTTTGCACAATGCTGCCCATTGGGATGGGGAGTTCATATGCTTCCGTAATGTCGTCACAAGAAAAGTGGCCTGACTTCCACTTGCATCCTGTCCGCAAATCCGGTTCAATGCATACGGTAAGCTTTCCGCTGTATTGACAGCTTTCCTGAAGACCATCTACTGCACTCGAACTGAGGAGAATAAATGATGCGCAAGGTATCCGTATTGTTCGTCACGTTGTGTCTTAGCCTTGCCCTGTTTGCCGCTGGCACCCACGCCCAGCAGGACAAATCGAAGCGCCCTAGCCCTCCCGCTAAGGCCACTTTTGACCTTGGAGGTGGCAAGTCCATTACCGTGGACTATTCCAGCCCTCGCGCCAAAGGCCGTAAAGTTTATGGAGAACTTGTCCCATTTGGAAAGGTCTGGCGCGCGGGTGCGAACGAGGCCACTACATTTGTGACCACGGCCGACATCATGGTCAGCGGCAAACCAGTGCCGGCCGGCAGTTACACCATCTTCACTATTCCCGACAAGGACAAGTGGACGCTGATCATCAGCAAGAAAACCGGAGAATGGGGCACGGACTATCCCGGCCCAGAAAATGATCTGGCGCGGGTCGACATGAAAGTGTCCAAGCTCCCATCCCCCGTTGAGAACTTTACGATTTCCTTCGACAAAGCGGACGACGGCGCAACCATGAATATGGATTGGGAAACCACACGCGCCTCCGTCGGCATCACCAAGAAGTAACCATAATCTCAATTACGAATTTCGGCCGCCATTGGACTCACCGATTTGGGCGCTCCAATGGCGGCTGATTTTTTCGTTCCCTCCCGTCTACTTCACCTTGTTTCTGTCCACCCGCAAGCGATCTGCCATCGCTGGGCGCTTCGGCCGCACTCCCGCTCCCATCGCATAAACCACGGACTCGGTAATTCCATCCACGCCAAGCGCCCGCTCGATTTTTGTATCCGCCAGAGCCATGGTGCAGAATGGCGCCAGCCCCAACCACGTTGCCGTCAGGCAGAAAGTCTGGCAAACATGCCCAGCTTCCGCTAGCACCACGCGATAGGCGCGCGGGTGTTCATACTTCCATTGAGTGCGGCCAAATACCGAGGTCAGAAATATCACAAACGCCGGATGAGCGAACCAGGTCTGTCCGGAAAAATACCCGGTGAACCTTTTCTTCTTCATTTCCCTTTTCAATAGCTCCAAACGATGTTTGCCGGAATTGTAGTGGTAGGTCCCACCAGCAATTCCTTCGACGTTTCTTACCATCACGTATGCTTCTAGAGGGTGCATTGCTCCCCCGGAGGGCGAAGTCTTTAGCGCTGTCCGCCCGACGCCGGGTATCTTCGTCCAAGCCTGAACGCCAAACGAAAGCCAGAGAAGTTCCTCGAATTTCCTGAGGGGAACGGGTGCGGCGGAAAATTCCCGCCAGGTTCGCCGGGACAACAGAATCCTTGAAAATTCCGAACTCTTCTCCGGCTTTCTTAGCTGAACTTTTCTACTGTGGGGATAACTCTTAAATCTGGCCGGCAGTGGTTTCCGTTGGGCGAGCTTGCGAAGGTACTCGAAATCGCCCTGGCGCCCCGGCAGGAACTTCACGTCCTTCGTCGAAAAATGAAAATAGCTCGCACTTGGATGCCACATCTCCCATCCTTCCCATTGACCCTCAGTCGGTGTCTCAACTCTTTCGCAACACTCGACGAGAGAATGCTCCAAGAGCAAACGCAAGGAAGACCGCAGCCTCTGCGGTTCAAGTTCGGGGAATTGGCTTGTAAGTTCCCGAAAACTGCGCCCTTCTTCGAGGAAATCCAGAATTTGGACCACAGCGGAATGCCCGGCAAGACTGTCGTGCTTTAGAAAATTCTCAAAAACAAGCACAGGCCCCATCCAGTAGCAGATAAGAAAGGGTGATCGTCGATAAACTTCGTGCTTTGCTTTAGCGGTGGAACACACGTCTTCTCGGGCTAAAATCTGGGTGCCCTTTCCGTCTTTGTCGCGCACCGGATGAAAGGAAATCAAATCCCGCTGAAAGCCCTGCAGGGTGGCGTCCGAACAGCCGCGAGAAGTTTATCAACTCGCACTATTTTCTCGGTTATCGTTTTTTTCCGCTCGGTTGATGCGGACTCGCGAAGTTCCACGAGTTCCCGGCGAACCTTAAGAAGCGCGTCCTTAACGGGTTTCAGCGTAATCTTCGTTTGCTCCATGACTTCCTCCCAACGTGGGATCCTTCCCGCCGTTTGCTGGATAGGGACGGTTACCACGGCTGCATGTAGGCGGAGTCTAACGAACCTCCAGAAGAAGCGTCAAGCGAGGATTCCTGGAGCTCTCCTTCAATGCCCTACGCTTGGTTTTTTTCTCGAATTTCCTTCAGCGGCGTTGGGGCCTGAAAGTTCCATCTTGGCCAGGATCTGTCGGAACCTGGGTTCGTTTCGCAGAAATGCGAATTGTGGATGAACAGCAAGGTTCGTCATCCGGCCGTTTCTCTCCTGATACGCTTTCTCCAGTGCCCTCACTGTTTTTTCCTTATCGCGAAATCCGGCATAGAGGATTGCCCAATCGTATTGGGAGATATATTTCCTGGGCTGCACACTCTCGAACTCTTGCAGTATTTCCTCGGCGTCTTTGGTCCTGCCGCCAATAGCATAGGCATAAGCCAGTTCCGCTTCCCGCGAGCTGTCCCCGGGGGAGAGCGACAGGACTTTCTGAAATTCACTCACAGCGTCGTCGTATCGGTTCTTTTCCAGGTAAATTTGACCTAGATACCCGTGAGCAATCGCAAAACTCGGATCCATCTGCAGCGTATGCTTCTCCGCCTCGATTGCCAGATCGTATTCCCCCGCAAGGTAGTAGCACCACCCGATGTTCGCGTTGATAATCAGCGATTGCGGATCGATTTCCCGCGCGAGCTTGATTTCACGGATGGACTCTTCCTTGCGCCCCTGGGCAGCAAGATAGAGTGCGTACCAGTGCAGCGCTGTGGAGTACCCCGGGTTCAAAGAAATTGCCCGTTGAAATTGCTCCTCAATGTCTCCGCCCTCGAGATAGTAAAAGCGAATGGCCGCAAGCGACGTGTAAGCTTCCGCAAGCCGATCATCCAGCTTTAAGGCCTTTTCAGCGGCCGCCTTGGCCTTGGGGATTAGCTCGTTCGGTGGCTGCATCTGGTAATTGCTCATGCTCAAATAAGTGTCTGCCATGCCCACATAAGCCATCGCAAATGTCGGATCTTTCTCAATTGCCTTCTGAAAGTAATTCGAGGCGGAAAGGAATCCCTCGTGTGTTCGCTTCTCCGCCTCATATCTGCCTTTCAAATAGGCTTCGTACGCCTCCGGCACCACTGTCCGCGTGCGCGCCAGTCGCGATTGTTCCGCTCCGGAGAGTTCCACTTGGATACCCCGCGCGATGGCTGTCGCGACGTCGCTCTGCAGGGCGAGAACATCGGTGTAATCGCGATCGAACTTGTCTGCCCACAGCGCGCCCACGATATTTGTTTGGAAGAGCGTCGCCGATATGCGCACACGATTTCCTTCGTGCAATACCGAGCCCTCCACAATGGCGTCTACGTTCAGCTCCTGCGCAATCTCCTGCAGCGGCTTTCTTGCGTGCTTGTATTGCATCATCGAAGTCCTCGAGATCACCCTTAGCTTCTTGATCTGAGACAGCTCCGTGATCAGCGCATCCGTCATTCCATCGGCAAAATATTCTTGCGATGGATCTCCCGACAGGTTCTCAAGTGGTAGCACTGCAATCGACTGTATGGCGCCCGGCACAGGCAAAGGGGGCTTCGATCCCCCCTTGGTTTTCAGCCAATACCCGGCCCCCAGCGCGAGTGCAGCCACCGCCGCTACCAATAAGATGTTCTTCCAGGTCCAAATCCGCACCGGGCCCGGCTGCACGCCACTGGTCGTAACAAATTGATTTGTACGAGAGACAGTGCCCGCCGTTTCCAGCGCCGCGTGCACTTCGCCGGCACTCTGGTAGCGCTGTCCTGGATCTTTATCCAGACATTTGTCAATCACTCCCTGTAGGGCTGGTGGCAATGCAGGCGTGATTCCTGGCGCACGCTCCCGCAGGATTGCTGCGCTTAATTCATATGCAGTACCCCCCCGGAAAGGCCGGTGCCCCGCCGCCATCTCATAAAGAAGCACTCCCAACGACCAGATGTCGCTGCGCTCATCCGCTTCGACTCCCTTCAAAACCTCTGGCGCGATGTAAGGGAGCGTTCCCGTAAATGTATGTTGCGACTCCCATGATTTGTCGAATCGCGTGGTTTCGTCGCCACCTCCAGCCACGATTCGTCGGGAGATTCCAAAATCCAGCACCTTCAGGCGTCCCGACGGTGTTACGATCACATTCGCTGCTTTCAAATCGCGGTGGATAACGCCCCGGCTATGTGCATGAGAGAGTGCGTCGGCTAATTGCATTCCGTAGCGTTCCACCTGGTCCAGCGACATCCCGGTGGAGACGATCTCCATGCTGAGCGGACGCCCTTCCACATATTCCATCGCAATGTATGGCTTTCCATCGGCTTCGCCGACTTCATACACCGTACAGATATTCGGATGGTTCAGGGCGGAAATAGCTCGAGCTTCTTCCAGGACTTTTTCGTGGGATACCGAGCTGCCCGACAGCAATATTCCCAGGAATTTCAGGGCGATGTCGCGCCGCAACTTCTCATCGCGCGCGCGATACACGACGCCCATCCCACCTTCGCCGAGCTTCTCTTCAATGAGGTAGTGGCCAATTCGCTGACCAATCATGGTGGCTGCTTACCGGAGAGTTGACCACATCCCAAGATTCAGAGCAAGTAAAACTCTAGTGATCTCTATCTTTTGCGGCGAGTTGCTCTTACAAGCCGTGCAGCTTGTTCGTTCCTCGGTCAACCAATACCACCGCACACACCACCATTGCCGCGGCCATCCCCACGCGCAAGCTCAGCGTCTCTCCACCATAGGCCCAGCCCAACATCACCGCTACCACTGGATTGACATACGTGTGCGTCGCCACCAGCGTCGGTGAAAAATGTTCCAGCAACCAGTTGTACGCTGTGAACGCCACCACCGATCCGAACAGAATCAGGTAAGCCAACGCCAACCACGACCTGGGCTTCACCTGCGCGAAGGAAAATCCCTTCGCCTCTCCTGCCAGTGCACCAACAAGCAGCAGCATCGCCGAACCGGAAAGCAACGAAAGCGCGGATAGTAACAAGGGACTGCCAGATAAATGAGACCGGCGCGAGTAGATGATTCCCACTGACCACGAAAACGCACCAACCAGCAATGCAATGCACGCCAGCGTCGTGCCTTTGCCCGCCTCCAACGCCGTTCCGCCGACCAGTACGCCTACCCCTGCGAGCCCCATCAGGATTCCCGCGAGCAGCATTGCGTTCAATCGCCACACCCGTGCCGCGGCCGAAGAGAGTAGAAATACAAAAATTGGTTCAATGGCAATGAGTAGGGACGCCAGTCCGCTCGGCACAACTCGTTCCGCCCAATGCAGCGAACCGTGACCCACAAGAAAAAAGAAGAAGCCGATCACCGCACTCGCCCGGATCTGTGGCCACGTGGGCCTTGCACCCTTCCACAATGCCCATAACAGAAGAATCGTCCCTGCGGTCAGATGCCGGATTCCCGCGGTGAACAAGGGAGGAATACTCTCGACCGCGTATCGGATCGCGAGATACGTTGAACCCCAGATGATGTAAATGGAAAAAAAACAGAAGATGACCAGCAGCCGGTTCCCGGGCGCTTTCGCGGACACGACGGTTGCCACTTGACCTGTGGAAGCGCTAGCCATGCGGCAGCATAATCCGCCTTGGACATCTCATCCAGCGCCAAAATGGATTCCGCAGGATTAAGACACCCGGATGGAGCGAATTCCTACTCACTAACCTGGCCTGTGAAAAATAACGCAGTAGCTGTCGTCAGGCCAGTCGTCGAATACCTCATCAACCTTGAATCCGGCCTTGGTCAATTCCTGAATAAGGATTTTCTCCGGTATTCCGTGGCCGCCTCGGTTTGCGGGTACGCCTTTCACCGGATCACTTTCGCTCAGCCATTTCCGCGGCGAAAAGTCGATTACGGCCAGTTCCCCGCCCGGTTTTAACGAACGAAGAAGACTCGCATCCATCTCCCTAGGCGAGGTCAGGTGATGGTAGACACGCCGGAGAACAATCCCGTCGCAACAATGATCGGGCAGGTTGGTCTGTTTCTCCGCGGCCTGCAACACCACAATATTCTTTAGCCCGCGGTTCTTTACCTCGTCCTCAAGAGCCTTCCGTTTCTTCTCGTCTAGTTCGGTCAGATACACTCGCCCGGAATTGCCGACCACCGCCGCCGCGGCAGTCCCAATTTCGCCCTCGCCCGCACCAACATCTCCGATAGTCTGCCCGGCCTTCCATCCCATCACTAGTCCAAGACGTCGAATCTCGTCATGGGATGCCTGCGCGTCTAAAAATAGAGGGAGAGTTAATGCGACGATAAAAAGGGGAAGTATCTTGCGTTTTCTCACGCATGCCTCACAGCACTGCGAACGGCGTGCTGCAAATGTGGAGCTCTTGCCCTCAACTCAGCTTAATGCCCTAGCTCTTGTTGGAGCGCACCAGCGATAAGAATTCATCGCGCGTCTGTTTATTGTGACGGAAAGATCCCAACATCGCGCTCGTCACTGCCTGCCCATGTTGCTTCTCTACGCCGCGCATCTGCATGCACAAGTGCCGCGCCTCAATAATCACTCCCACGCCTTCGGGGCTGATTTTCTCCTGGATCGCTTCGGCAATCTGGCTGGTCATACGTTCCTGAATCTGCAACCGTCGTCCGTACATGTTGACCAGCCGCGCGATTTTGCTCAGCCCGAGCACGCGCTTGTTCGGCAGGTACGCCACGTGCGCCTTGCCGAAAAACGGCAAAAGATGGTGCTCGCAAAGACTGAAAAACTCGATGTCCTTCACCACCACCATCTCATCGTAGTGCACGCTGAATGTAGCGCCGTTCAGCAAGCTGTCCATGTTCTGGTGGTAGCCGCTCGTCAGATACTTCAGTGCCTTCTCGAACCTTTCCGGCGTCTTGCGTAACCCTTCGCGGTTTGGGTCTTCCCCTAATAGCACAATCACCTTGCGCATTAAGTCCGCAATGCTCCCCGTTGGCACTTCCACCTTGGCGTCATGCAGCAGTATTTCTGTCGGCTTCGTCATTAGCCTTTTCCTTCTCGTCAGTCAGCTTGGCGATCTCCAGATTCTTCCCCGGCATATTCAAACGAGTTGTTCACAGTTTCTTCGACGCGAACCCGTTCGAGTTTTGCCTTGGAGAAGCGTTTCAGACGCTCGTAAATCTCGATACAAACGTTCTCCGTGGTTGGCACTTTCTCGCGAAATGCCGCAACCTCTTCATTCAGCGACCGGTGATCGAATGCCTCGATCACTTCCCGTTCGACGAATCCATCCAGTTCGGTCAGATTCACGATCATGCCCGTGGCCGGATCCACCTTCCCGGATACGCTGATCTCCACAACGTAGTTGTGTCCATGCCCATACTTGTTATTGCACTTCCCATAGACACGGCAGTTCTCTTCCTCACTCAACTGCTCGCTGTGCAGGCGATGCGACGCCGCAAAACGATAGCGCCGCCCAAGCTCGATTTTTGTCGCTTCGCTCACCCCCGGCCCGCTCCGTTACGGTAACAGTCCGCAAACAAATCTTCTGTTTCGTAAAGCCTCACCTTATGTAGACGTCCCTGTGTGATCTTCGGCTCCAGCAAGTTCCAGACCACCCGCGCGATGTTTTCGCATGTCGGTATCTGTCCCTCCAATTCTGCTACCTCATAGTTCAGAAAACGATGATCCATTCGTTGCGTAATTTCCCGCTCCAAAATCTCTTTCAGTTCCTTCAAATCCAGAACCATCCCCGTAACTGGATTCGGTTCGCCCGCCACCGTCACTTCCAGGGTGTAGTTGTGTCCGTGGCCATGCGGGTTGTTGCATTTGCCGAAAATGCGTCTGTTCTCCTCCGCGCTCAACGCTGGATTGTGATACAGATGCGAGGCGGAAAACTCAATCTTTCGCGTCAAATAAACCATGCTTTGTTCGCTACCCTTTCGATGCCCCGGGGGTACCCACGGGATACGTCCTGCCCTTCCATTTCAGCTTACCGCGAACGTGGCTCCGATACGACGCCCCCAATACCGCGGCATACAGCAGTCTTCCCCGAATTCCATACCATACCAGGCGCGTGGGGAAACCGTTATGCTTCAGCTCTCCATCATAAGCCACATAAACAATCAGGATTCCCGCGCCAAGTGTCACCAGCCCGAATACCGCCGATTCCGTGAGCCCCCACACCGTGTTCGCTGCCGCAACCACTGCCAGCACCGGCACTAGCGCTGCCACCATCTCCTGTGCCATTGCTGCCGCACTTCCTCCCATCAACCTGTACAGATTCTTTTTCCATCCTTCCCACATCGCGCCAAACGACCGGTACATTCGAACCCGCACGATTCCTTTCCCGCTTCCGAACCAGATTCGATAACCGGCAGCCTTCACTTTTTTTGCCAGCTCTACATCTTCCAACACCTCTCCCGCAACACTGGCGTGACCACCCACAGCTTCGTACGTATCGCGGCGTATCATCAGGAATTGGCCGTTCGCCGCCGCTGTCGTCTTTTGCGGATCATTCACCTGCTCATATGAAAACTTCTTCGCCAGCCGGCAGTAGATGTATGGAATCAAGGCCTTCTCATACCACTTCTCCACAATCTGCTCCGGTGAAAACGACACCAGCGCACTCCCCCGCTCCGTTGAAATTTCCAGCGCCTTCGCTGCGGCATTTTTTTCCTGCACGGCATCTGCATCTGTGAAAAGCAGCCACTTGCCCTTTGCCTCTCGCGCACCCAGCCACACCGCCTGGTTCTTCCCCACCCATCCGGCCGGTAACTCCTTCACCTCAACCATTTTCAGGCGGGAACAGTTTGCAATCAGCCCCCGCACGATCTCAGCGGTTGTATCCGTGGACTGGTCATTCACCACAATGATTTCCGTAATCTCTTCCTGGGCAATCAGCGATTCCAGACACGCGCCAATCGCCTCTTCCTCATTGCGAGCCGGGACGATGGCGGAAATACCAGGAAAGTTTTGTGGGAGGGGAATCACGGATGGATGCGCGCGCAGACTTCTCGCTGCGGCTTGTGTGCGCTATTATAGCTTTATATGAATCCCTTCTTCCGCAAATTCTTCGCCTGGGGCAGCATGGGGTTTGCCTTCGCTGTTCTGGCTTTTTTCTCCCTCCCCCATTATCGCCAGGGCGAATCCTCCATCGCAGGGAAGTCTGCGGAAGACTTCACCATGCAGCTTGATGGGAAGCCTGCGCACCTGTCCGACCTTCGTGGCAAGGTGGTCGTGTTGAATTTTTGGGGAAGCTGGTGCGGGCCCTGCGTAGCGGAAGTCCCTAGTCTTATTGCACTCCAACAACGCATTAGCCCCCGCAACGGTGTTGTCTTGGGCATCGCTGCGGACGACGATCCGGCGAAATATGAAAGTTTTTTGAAGGATCATGGAGTGAATTTCCCAACGTATCGCGATCCGGGCACGAATGAAGATCATCGCTCGCCGATCGCACTGAGCTACGGCTCATCGATGTACCCGGAAACCTACGTGATTGACCGCAAGGGAAAAATTGTCCGCAAGATTATTGGGCCCCAGGATTGGGATTCCCCTGAAATGACCGCCTACTTCGATTCGCTGCTCGGCCAGAACTGAACCCGCGCGGTAAAACTAAAACTGCCGTAACCAATCCTCCGAGCGAACTTCTCCCACCCCCAATTGCCTTAACTCCGCCAGATGTTTTTCTGTTTCCTGTGCCTGTACGCTCCGAATCATGTCGCGCAGCACCACGGTTTCAAATCCAGCTTTCAACGCGTCCAGAGCGGTTGCCTTCACACAATATTCGGTGGCAATTCCCGCTACCGCCACGTGCGCGACTCGCATGTCTTTCAATTTTTTCTCAAGCTCGGTTGCATCAAACCCAGAATACCCTTGCCCCTCCACAGAGACTCCTTTATGAATCACGATATCTCCCGGTAGCGCGCGGAGCGGCGGCATCAACTCAGCCCCAGGTGTTTCGGCCACGCAATGGATGGGCCAAGGCCCACCGCACGTGCGAAACGATCCATGATTTTCCGGATGCCAGTCTTTGGTGTAAATGATTGCCACACCACCGCCGCGAGCGCTCTCGATGCAAGCTTGCAGGGGCGCGATCAGCGTGTGCGTTTCCGACGCCGCTAACGCACCGCCCGTGCAGAAATCCCGCTGCACATCCACCACGATTAGCGCTTTCTTCGCCACCCCGCCCTCGGTTCGAGCGCCATTCTCTCTCAACTCTCGTGATAATCCATCAAGATCAATCCCACCATGATGAAACACACGGGCCAGAGCCATGCCAGATACTTCTTCGCGGCGCTGTCCGTTGGTAGCCGCAACTCCAGCCATCTCGACCACCCAGCCATGATGCCGAATACCGCCAGCGGCGTGTGACTCATTTCCGCCAGCAACTCTTCCTTGATATTTCCTAGCGAATGCGAATGCGTAAGCAAAACCATTCCGCCGAGAATGCAGACGATGGGAAAGACGAGTGCCGCTCCCTGCGATTTCAGTTTCTTCATCTCCACCAGATACTGAAACGCGGCAAAGGCGATCAACAGCAGCACCGCTAAACGATGTTGCAGCACTTCCGCTTCGCCAAAGCTTGCCCAGAACCCGTTCGGTCCCAGCGGCCAATTCTCGGGGTCCGCTCGGAGGAACAGGAAAACTGCAAGCCCCAAAAATGCCAGTGGCCAGATTTTCGCCCATGCAAAATACCGGCTGCGCGAGAGCAGCGCCAGTATCCCCATCAGAAACACGATCAGCCCGGCCCAGTTGTGATTGTATTCAGACCATGCGCGATCCGCTGGGCCATTTGTGCCCGCGGCGAATTGTCCGGGAACGAACGATACGGGTACGCTCTGTCCCGACGCGGCTGCCTTCTTCAGCGTCTCCTGCGTGGATTCCGAGAGCTCTTTCCACTCAGGACTACTGAGTCTCGGCAGTCGCGGCGAATAACGCTCCGCGATTTCGTGCAAAGAGACGCGATCTTGCGTCAGATCTACGCCCGGTGGCTGCGACGTCAGCGATGTCGCCGTGAGTATCACCGCCAGGCCAATCCCTACCTCGGCTTCGCCGAACCGCACCAGGCTTCGCGCGCCCTCGCCATTCCCTTCCCCAATTCCCTTCACAATGTAGTGATTCGTGGCACCCAAAAGTACCAAGCAGCCGAATAGCACCACTTTCGTGGTCACCATGATTCCGTACGCTGTACCGTAAACCGCACTCCAAGATCCCACATAAACCCAGCTCATCGCCAGGCCAGCAGCGAACAATAGCACTACGTTTACTAGCGCCAGTCGCGAGAAATTCTGGCTGATGCGCGCCTTCTTGTCCGCATCAGAGACTCGTTTCATCGCCAGCAGCAGAAATGGGAGTCCCCCAATCCAGCTCGCGGTCGTCAGGTAATGCATCGCCGTAAGGCTCACCAGCAGCCCTCGGCCTTCCATGCGCGACGCGGAGTGGCTTGTCATCACTGTCGCCGCCAACATCATTACCGCAGGCAGAAGCACCACGGGGTTCATCGTCCGGCGCATTGCCTTTGGCCAATACGCAATCGCCAAACCAGCGACGACACCCAGAATCCCCGCAAATACGTAGTTCGCCCCCAACACTTCTCTCAACGAAATATCCGTGGAGTACGTCAGCACCATGGAATTGCTTACAACGAACAGAACTTGCGCGATCGCCAGCCCCACCCCGCTCCAGCGAATCAACTTCCACGCCGACCTCGACAACTCTTCCGTTCGCAATTCCTCGGTTCCCGCAACCAGCAGTAAAAACAAAATCCCGCCAACCGCCAGGCTCTGAAAACACAGCGTAGCGGCGCGCAACAGCACCGCCAGGTAACTGAATATACCGATGAGTTGAATCATTATCTCTCTACGATCCTGCTACCTTAAACGGAACCAATCCGCGCGTAATGTGTCCATCCGGCGCCAAAACTTGCCACGCAATCTTGTACTCTCCCGCTTTCAATCCCGCCGCTTTCGTTGTCAGAGTGTCCGGCGAAGTCTGCTTTTCCACACTCAAGTCCACCATCTTGTTGTCTGGCGTCATCAATTGCAGTTTCGATCTTGTGGCGTCAATTCGCACGTTGAACTTCAACACGATTGGTACGTCTGGCCCGTTCACCGTGCTACCCGCGGCCGGCGACGATTCTTTCAGAATCGCGTGCCCCTCCACCAGATGTCCAACTAACAAAAATGCAATGAACGCCGCGGCCCACATCACCGCTCGCATCCTCATTTGTCTGCCTCGATTCATCGTTCTCTCTCCACTAAAACTTTCTCCACCCTCTGTTTCTTCTTCCTATCCACTATACCAGCCCGCAATTCCCAGCCCAAAAACTCCGCCATGGGCACATCGGCTCTTTTTCACTGGAATAATGTTAAAGGCTTCCGCATACAATCGGTCATGGACAACAGCCTGCGTTCCTCTCGCAATTGGCCTTACGTGGTCGCTTATTTTCTCTTGTGGGGCGCCTTTCTCGCGCTCCTCGTGCTCACAACCGGTTTTGAGCTGGCCGAAGCTGTCGCCGGATTCGTCGTGCTGGGCCTGCTATTCCCCGCAATCTCGCTTTTCTTTACGCGAAAAAGCGTGCCGCTTCCCTACCAGGTACGCCAACCAGCGCTAGAATCTGTTCTGCTTCTCGTTTACCTTGCCCTCGTTGCTTTTGTCCTCGTCAAGGGGTTTGGACCCGCCGGAAAGATTGTGGCAGAGCCGCAACACACTCTCGCCATATTCGCGCTGAAGTTGGTTTTGTTCGTCACTCTTCCCGCGTTGGTCATCGTGATCGCTGCCAGATATTCTCTATCTGAGCTTTTTACCTTTTCACTTAAAGTTCGCGATCTCTTACCGGCACTCTTTCTTTCCTTAGCCGCCATGGCCATGCAAGCCTTTCTCGGTCGAGGGTTGCACGACATCCGCGAAGCAGAATTGCCCCCACAATTACTCCTGCTGGCGGCTCCTCTTAGTTTCCTCTTCCTGCTTTTTGAAGTTGGGCTCGTCGAAGAGTTCTTTTTCCGCACCTTGCTCCAGGAAAGGCTCGCCGCCGCTCTTCGATCGCCATGGGGCGGACTTGTTGTGGCAGCACTCCTCTTTGGGCTCGTACATGCCCCTGGCTTCTATTTGCGCCCAGCCGCCACGCAAGAAGCTCTTGGCCAGCACCCCTCACATCTTCTGGCCATCGGATATTCCGTGGTAATTACATCCGTTGCTGGGCTCTTTCTCGGAGTGTTGTGGATGCGCACCAAGAACCTGACCGTTTTGATGATTGCCCATGCCGCCACGGATTTTCTCCCCAATCTCGTTCCTTTCTGCAAGACGTTTCATTTGCTGCGCTAGCTGCGGCGAACACTACGAAGCGCTCCGGCCTTTTTAATGGTGAACTACCTGGCATGATGAAAGGTTCTTCTTTTATTCGTAACGCAGGGCTTCCACAGGATCCAGCTTTGCCGCCTGCATTGCCGGCACCCACCCACTAATCACGCCAACAACCACAAGGATTAACGTGGATAACACCATGGTCATCAGTGACAGGTTCAGATGAATATCCACTTTCCCTGAGTCATCTTCATACGCCGGGCCCAGAAACGGCAGCGTACCGATAGACGACGTCAATATCCATGAAAACAGCATCCCGATTACTCCCGCAGCCAGCGTCAACACCAGGGCTTCCAGCAAAAATTGCCACCGGATGTGTTTCTTCCTTGCACCCAGCGCTCGTCGCAAACCAATTTCGCGCACCCGCTCGTCCACAGACACCAGCATGATATTCATCACGCCAACGCCACCGATCCCCAGCGTCATCGCCCCAATCAAAAACAATAAGCCTTCGATTCCCAGTGTGATGCCGTCGTAAATCGGTTTAAACTCCTGCCTGCCGAACATCGTTATGGCTCTCTTATCATTCGGCGAAAAATGCTGGCGGTTTGCCACGGCCGTTCGAAACTGTTGCATGGCCTGCGATTCAAATTCCGGTGCCACCGGCTCGAAGATCATCACGCTGGCATAGCGCCCATCCCAGATGTCCGCAGCCGCCGTATAGGGAATGAACGCGGACTCGTCATCGCAATTGAAATAGCAACTGTCTGAAAATTTCATATCCATCGTGCCAATGACTGTGAACGGGACTCCGTTGATTCGCACTGTTTCGTTAATCGCCGGTGTCCCGCTGAACAGCTTTTTCTTCAGTCGCGCGCCCATGAACACAACGCGGCGCCGTTCAGCAACATCCTCTGCCGAAATCCACCGGCCATCCGAAGGCACCTCGTTCCGCATTTCGCCGTACTCTGGATAGACCCCACGGACCGCCGTTTCTTTCAGCCGCTCCTCGTGCGAAATTCCCTTCCAACGTACAGTTTCCATCGTTACGCGCTTGATGAGAGGAGATTGCGCCTTGACCCAGTCTGCATCTTCCTGCTCGAAGCGCACTGCCTTCCCAGCCCGTTCGCCCCCAGCCTGTTCGCTGGTTGTGCCCGGCCAGCAAACCACCGCTGCTTTTCCAAACACCTCGAACGTGTAGAGCAACACTCCGCGGAACCCGGAGCCGTAACTCAACAGAAGCGTCACCGCTACGATTCCCCACGAGATCCCCGTCATCGTAAGCAAACTGCGCACCCGGTTGCGCCCCAGCGCCGCCCAAGCCTCTTTGAACACTTCAGTTAGCATTACCCACCCGCCTCGAAACGCAGAGCCTCAATCGGATCAACCGATGCGGCACGATTCGCTGGATACAGCGCCGATAACGCCGCAATGATTCCCAGTAGACTTATCGTGAGTGCTGCCAATTTCCAACTCGCATCCAGACCGTCAAAATACGGAAACTTCGGCAACAGGTTCACCAATGCACAGAATCCATACGAAATAATCAGCCCCGCTCCTCCGCTGATGAACACCACGATCACTGTCTCCAGGAAAAACTGCCGCAAGATCGATTCACGTGTCGCTCCCAGTGCTTTACGAACCCCAATCTCGCGAGTCCGCTCACGTACGCTCACCAGCATCACGTTCATCACTCCCAGCCCGCCAAGAAAAATCGTCGCCACGCCCACCGCGCCCATGAACACTTCCATGCCCACAAATATCATCCGGTTTGCTTGTGCATTCTTCACGGTGTCCCAAATGCTCGCCGCTTCTTCGTCCCGCGGGTCAAAATTGTGCAACCGCCCCAGGGCGCGGCGAACCTGCCGCACGCACGCCGGATGAGTTTCCAGCGACCACGGCGCGACCAGCAACCGGTCCACGGTGTGTTCCACGGCAGGGGGCTTGTTCGGAAAATCCCGCTTCATGGAATTAAACGGAATAAAAATCTTCCGAATGTCCACGCCGTCATAACTCGAGTTCTGATCCTTTGTCTTCATCACGCCGATAACTGTGTACGGAACGCCATTCAGCTCGATGACTTGCCCTACGGCTTCACGCTCCCCAAATAACTGCTTCTTCGTATCACTTCCGATAAACGCCACGCGCCGGCCCTCTTCGTTGTCTTGCTCGTTGTAGAAGCGTCCCTCCGCAACCGTGATGCTGCGGATGATCGTGAACGGGGGCAGCGAACCGACGGTGTCGAGATCGCCGCTGTTGAACGCGCTATGCACTTTCACGTTGTTGCCCATTTCCGGGAGCATGTATTTGCACGCTGGCGCTTCTTTCGCCACTTCCTTGTAATCGTCTTCCATCCAATGAACGACGCGCCCGGACCGCGTGCCACCTGCCTGCATACTGGTGCGGCCCGCGAAAATAATCATCACGTCCTTGCCGAAGTTTTCCTGTTGTTTCTGAATTCCGCGCCCCAGGCCCTCTCCCGCCGCCACCATCAGAGTGATCGAGATGATCCCCCAGGCAATCCCGAACATGGTCAGCAGGGTCCGTCGCTTATGGGCCCAAAGCGTCGCGAGGGTGTCTCGCAAGAGATCACGAAAAGTCATGCGCGTCCCTCGTTATTGCAGAACAACCTGTTGTTTCTCGGTCAGCCCGGAAATGATTTCCGTTTTCACGCCGTTGGAGATGCCGAGTTTGACATCAACTTTCTTGCGGCCATTCGGAGCTTTCGGGTCGGGCAGTTCCACGGAAGCCTTGCGCTCTTTGTCGTAGATCAGCGAAGCCTCCGGCACCATCAGCACGTCTTTCTTCTCTTCCAGCACCACTTCCGCATTCGCGCTCATGTTGGCTTTCAGTTCCCCCGTGGGATTGGAAATCGAAACGCGCACTTCAAACGTGGTGACGTTGTCCTTCTCTTTCCCCAGCGGCGAAATCTTCGTCACCTTGCCCGTATATTTCTTGTCCTTGAATGACTCCACTACGATGCGCGCTGGTTGGTCAAAAAAAACCTTGCCAATGTCCGCTTCATCGACCTTTCCCTGAACGTACACCTCGCTGATGTCTCCCAGCGTGAATAACAAAGGCGCCTGCGAACCCAGCACCAGGATGGAGCTCACCGCATCGCCTACGTTCACGTCGCGCGACAGCACCAGCCCGTTAATCGGACTGACGATCGTCGAATTCCTCAGATCCTCTTCCGCACTCTCCAAGGCGGCTTTTGCCTGCGCTACTTGCGCTTCTGCCTTGGCAATTTCCGCTCGCGACACAACCAGGTTCCTTTGCGCACTCACCTGTTTATTCAGCGCCAACTGGTAATTCTTTTCCGCGTCCTCCACCAGGCTCTTGGACATCACTCCGTCTTTAAACATCTGCTGCGCGCGTTCCATGTTCAGCTTCAGGTACGGAACGTCCGGCCCTTCGGCATCAACTTTGTTGCGTTCCAGCGTTGCCGCCGCGGAATCCCTTGCTGCTTGCGCCGCCTGGTGATTCGCTTGGGAAGCCCGGACACTTGCTTCCAGTTGTACTTTGTCCAGTTCTGCCAGGATCTCGCCCTGCTTCACTTTGTCGCCGTAGTCGACGTACAACTGCTTCACGATGCCGCTCGCCTTGGACTTCACTTCGACCTTCGATAGCGGCTGAATTTTCCCTGTCGCAACCACCACCCTGGCCAGATCCCCGCGTTCCGCAGAAGCGATCTTCGACGGATCAATTTCATGGTTGGGGCGCAAGGCTGCATAAACGCCATAGCCTCCGCCGATCAGGATGAGCAGTGCGATGGATCCAATGATGATTCTCCGGCGCCGTTTCTTGCCATTTTTGCCGTTCTTGCCGTTGGTTAAACCATTGCTATTGCTTGCCATAACCGACCCTCACACCCGGGGATTTGTAGGCTTCCACTCGTAGATACGCAGGGGCACTGGGAAAGTTCCCCGCCTGCTGCTATAGACGAACAATAGGCCGATTGGTCAGGTGGGTCCAACAGGCAGAGTCACAGAGGTGAGCGACGTAGCCGCAGGGCGTTAGTGATGACGGACACAGAACTGAAGCTCATTGCCGCGCTGGCGATCATGGGGCTCAGAAGCCACCCAAAAATGGGGTAGAACACCCCCGCGGCCACCGGTATTCCTAGCGCGTTGTACAGGAACGCAGAACCGAGGTTTTGCTTGATATTGCGCAAAGTGGCTCGAGACAGTTTCCGGGCGCGCACAATGCCCCTCAGGTCCCCCTTCACGAGCGTAATCCCGGCACTTTCGATTGCCACGTCCGTGCCAGTTCCCATCGCAATCCCAACGTGTGCCGCTGCCAACGCCGGAGCATCATTGATTCCATCTCCTGCCATCGCCACCGTCCGCCCTTCCTGCTTCAACTTGTTTATGAGCTCGGTCTTCTGGTCCGGCAGAACCTCAGCCTCAAATTCCGCAATTCCAAGTTGAGCAGCAACCTGTCCCGCTGCCTCGCGTCTGTCGCCAGTGAGCATCACAATGCGCAGTCCTTCCTCTTTCAATGCACGGACGGCTTCCGGAGTCGAGGCTTTGATCTCGTCCGACAAGGAGAGCACTCCCACCAACTTCCCGTCCACGGCGATGTGGATCGCTGTTGAGGCAAAACTCGTTGCGCCGGGATTGCCACCGGCATTCGCTACGATCCCTTGATTCGAAAGAAATCGAACCGTCCCTGCCAACACGTGCCTACCAAGGACAACTCCGCTCACCCCTCCGCCTGCGCTCGCCTGAAACTCTTGAACCGGTGCAAACGGCAACTTGCGTTCTTCAGCCGCTCGTACGATTGCGCGCGCCAGAGGGTGTTCACTGGCTCGTTCGACGCTCGCCGCAAGCGACAATAGGGCACTCTCGGCAATTCCCGCCCCTTCCAGAACTTGAATCCCGGTGAGGTGCGGCTTGCCTTCCGTTAGCGTTCCGGTCTTATCGATTACCAGTGTGTCCACACGTGCCAAGGTCTCCAGCGCCTCCGCGTTCCGGACTAGCACGCCCATTGACGCTCCGCGGCCCACAGCCACCATGATCGACATGGGCGTTGCCAAGCCAAGCGCACAAGGACATGCGATGATCAGCACCGCCACGGCCGCAAGCAGTGCGTGCGCCATCCGCGGCTCCGGCCCCCAAATCGCCCAACCCAAGAACGCCAGAATCGCAGCCACCACCACACCTGGCACAAAATACCCTGCCACTTTGTCCGCGAGTCTCTGCATCGGTGCGCGACTGCGCTGCGCCTCACTCACCAGCTTCACAATCCGCGCCAGCAACGTGTCGCTCCCCACGCGCTCAGCCACCATCACGAAACTGCCGCTCGTGTTGAGCGTTCCTCCCGTGACCTTATCACCTGCGGTCTTTTCCACTGGCAACGGTTCGCCCGTCACCATCGATTCATCCACCGCGCTCGCGCCTTCGCCCACTAACCCATCCACCGGAACGCGTTCGCCTGGCCGCACCCGCAATGTATCGCCTGCTTTCACTTGCTCCAGCGGAACGTCTTGCTCCGCTCCCGCGGATACCAGGTGCGCAATCTGCGGCGCCAGATGCAGCAATTCGCGGATCGCACCGCTGGTGCGCTGTCTTGCGCGCAGTTCCAGCACTTGGCCCAGCAATACCAGCGTGATAATCACCGCTGCGGCTTCGAAATAGACCGCTACTCCTCCGTGCATGTCGCGAAAAGATTCCGGAAAGAGCTGGGGGAAAAGTGTCGCCGCTACGCTGTAAAGATACGCCGCGCCCGTTCCCAGCCCGATCAGCGTAAACATATTTGGACTGCGATTCGCCAGTGAAGCCCAAAAACGCTGGAAGAACGGCCAACCGCACCACAACACCACCGGGGTAGCCAGCAACAACTCGATCGCATTCTTCGTTCCCGGTGCCAGGCGCAGCCCAAGCATTTCCCCGAACATCGAAAGCACCAACAATGGCAACGAAAGCGCTGCGCTTACCGAAAACCGCTTCAGCATCCACTCGTATTCCGGGTCGGCTTGTTCCTCCGCGACGATGTCCATCGGCTCCAGCGCCATCCCACACTTTGGACAAGTTCCCGGCCCAATCTGCACAATTTCTGGATGCATGGGGCAGGTATACCGAGTGCCTTTAGCCGCGGCTGGGGCTGGTTGGGCCTTGTGCTCCATTCCCGCCGTGCCTGGGGCTACGAGAAACTTTTCCGGCTCGTTCTTGAATCGCTCCCCGCATCGTGCCGAACAAAAGTAATACGTCTTCCCGCTGTACTCGACTTTCCCCGCAGCCTTCGTTGGATCCACCGCCATTCCGCACACGGGGTCTTTCTCGCGCGATGCAGCAGGCAATATTGGCAATCCTTGCGTGGGTTTGGTCGGCATTCGCAATCCTTCCGTCTCAGAGCCTACCATCTTAGATGCTCCACTGTTATATTCGCCAGGCTGCTTACCGCAACTTAAGGCTGGTATAATCCCCGCATGACACTTCTCGAAATCACCTATAAGCTCCAATCCCCTTTGAGCCGTGAGCAATTACAGCGCCTCGGCGAATTTGCGAATACCTACGGCCTGCGCAGCGTCCACGTGGACGAGCAGAAGAATCAGATCTCTTTTGAATACGACGCTTCTCGGCTGCGCGAAACACAAATCACCCACGTCCTTGGACATGCCGGAATCGCCGTCACGCGCCAGGTGAATTGATTCGCAGCGCACTGAGGAGCATCCATGAAATATCTGCTCTTGGTTCTCTTTCTGTTTGCGCCCGGCCTGGCCAGCGCTCAGTGTAAGGACGCTGTCTCCACCAAGGACATGATTGCATGGACAACGAATGGAAAAAGTCCGACGCCGAACTCAACCGAACTCAATCCCGAGCAGGCCATCCTGCTTAAGAAAGCGCAACGGGCGTGGATTAACTACCGCGACACCCGGTGCGACGCAGACTACAAAATGTTCGACGGCCGCACTGCCGCCCCATTGGCTCTCACCCAATGCCGAATTACCCTGACTCAGGAGCGCACCAAGACCCTCAAAGACACCTACTTGAACTCAAATCCTTAGCCCATCTTCTTCATCGCAAAATCTACCAAGCAGGCTCTTCGGTAGCAGCCGCCGTCCTTCCGCCCGTGCTTCCATCGCTGTGTCGATCACACGCGAATCAACCTCTGTCTGGCCAATTCAGACCCTGTTACACCATGGCAATTTTTGTGGAGATTCCGAGCAGAATCGTGGCTGAAAAAAGATGGGGCCCCCGCTTGGGACCGGGAGTCCCGCGTCTCAGATGCCAGTGTCGTTTTCACACCAGCGCGTGGGGTCATCCATCCTAGCTTCCCTCTCAGAGGGAGGTGGTAACATCCGCTCAAACCGCAAGCAAGCCCCTTCCCCCTCGCTTGCAATTCAGGGCAGTTCGTCGACCGATACGCGCCCACGTCTCTACCCATGCACGGGGCACGCCAACCGAATGTCGCCCTTCACGTTTTACAAAATACTCATTTTGCGTGGGATAGTACCGCTCACGGCGATTGCGTTCCGTCCCGAAATCGACCTCAATTCCGAATCGGAACGAACTTCCCTCCCGCTTTCTAAGCGCCAGTACCATCATGACCCGAGTAACAGGGTTTTTTGAGAGAAATGACCTATCGGTTTTTTTCTGTTTCAGGCTGAAACTCACCTCCTATGAAGCCTTCCTTCACTCGCCGCCTCTCTCGTGTGGCACTCTGGCTCTTCGTCGAATTCCTAGTCCTTGTCGCCGCCGTCACTGTCTCGGTCCTTGCCGATACTTCCGGTCGCGTCAAGCAAATCTCTCCTGCGGGTTGTTATTGCGGCTGTGCACAATCAAAAACATCGACAGGCTGCGTCAAAATGTGCGAACTGCCCAAATACGCCTCGCGGTGGTGGGCTGTCAATTGCGCCAAACCGCACATGACCACTCCTGCTGAAAAGTCGGGCGCAGGCCCTCGCTTCCCTCATCCAGACCGCGTCGAGCGCGCCGCCAATCAGTAAACGTGTTTTTTCCTCTTTCTTCGATTCCTGACCAGTCATCCCTGATAACTGATTACTGCTGGCTTCGAGCAACCTTCCCAAAATTTCCGGAATTTCAAACACCGCGCGATTCTGCAGCGTCGCCACGTTCCGGCGAAATTCCCCGAGTGTGGCTGGTTCGCTAAGCTGTTTCACTCCCGCCACTATCTCCGTGAAATGATGAAGCACAATTCCTACACGCTTTTCTTTCACCCACTCCGTGTTGTATCGCTCCTGCGGAAGTGTCCACGCGTTGCATTCAACAATCACTGGTAATCGCCTTACTATGGCTTCCGCAATGCTTCCTGGGCCGGGCTTCCCGATCAGGAAATCGGCCGCGCGCATCAAGCGGTGTATTTCCTTCGTGAATCCCACGATGTGCAGCGGCAGATTCCACCCTCGAGCGCGAAACTCCTTGGCTAGTTTTTCGTTGCGCCCGCAAATCACGATCAGTTGCACCGGCAGGAGCGCCGCATCCAGCCTCTCGACAATTTCGCACATCACTTTGGAACCAAAACCTCCGAACAGTAGCATTCCAGTCAGGCGATCGGGTTGCAGCCCAAGCTTATGGCGCAACGCAATCGGGTCTGTCTCATCAGCTACATAAAAATCCGGTCGCAGAATCATTCCCGAAGTAGCAAAAATCTGCGTGTCCCTCTTACCCATGGCCCGGGCCTGTTGCACCGCTCGTTCGGTCCCACAAATCACGTTTTGCTCCTCTATCGGCTCGATCCAAAAACGCGGCGGAAAATCCGCAAAGTCCGTGATCAACGTGACAAACGGGCGCTCCGGATAGATGCTGGCCCACGCTTCGCCAATCTCCCGATTGAAATGTGGAATCACTGATACCAGTAGATCCGCAGGATTATCCCGAAAATAGTTCGCCAGCAATTTCACCAGTGGTCTGTGGAACACGCGAATCGTGGTCTGCAACATCCGCAGAAGTTGCGTCGCCCCCAGCGTCCAACCATTTCGCAGCAGCGTGTTGTACTGCTCTTGGATTCGGATCCCGGTCAGTCTTCGAAACACGTCGAGCTTGTCTGTCAGCTCCTGGAATTGCACCAGCTCCACTTTCCACGGTCGATTCTGCTGGGCAATCACGGCCTGAAGGGCGACAGCGGCATTGCGGTGACCACCTCCTGCATCGTGGTAGAGGAGACGAATTTTTTTCATTTCGCGCATTGTCGCATAGCTTTAATCTACCGCAACAAGAGCACAGACTATGCCATGTGGAAAACTAACAAAGTCATTTGTGTTCAATAGGTTCCGAGTCATCTTTCATGCTTATTTTTCGCACTCTTCATGCTCTGTTCATATCTCACATCCAACATAAAGGCATGCGATGCGACCTTCATCTTCATTCCACCGCTTCCGGGATGTGCGATACCCCAGGTCTAACCCGGGTTTGCAAGGAGTCTTACAACGAGCCCGCCGAGGTTTACCACCGCTGCAAACAACGCGGCATGTCCATCGTCACCCTCACGGATCACAATTCCATCGACGGAGCGGAACTCCTCCGCAAGCATCCCGACTTCTTCCTCAGCGAAGAAGTAACCGTGCATTTGTCTAGCGGCAGCCAAGCACACCTCGGCGTCTATGGCATCACGGAAAAAGATCACGTGGAAATTCAGCGCCGTCGCTACGACTTTATTGCGCTTTTGATGTACCTTACCGAGCGTAAGATTTTCTTCAGTGTGAATCACGTATTTTCAGGCCTGACCGGCCAACGCAAAGAAGAAGACTTCAACTGGTTTGCCTCTTACGTCCCAGCTTTCGAAGTGCGCAACGGTTTGATGTGGGTGGAAGCGAACCGCGCCGCGGAGCGCCTGGCCAAAGCACTCGATAAAATCCCCATTGCAGGCAGCGATTCCCACACACTTGCTGGAGCCGGACTCACGCACACGCAAATTCCAGGGGCGCGTACCGTGGAGGAATACCTGACAGGATTGCGTGCCGGCCGCGGCGTAATTCACGGGCAGCACGGGGGCTACCTGAAGCTCACCGCTGACATTTTCTCCTTTGCCGGCTCACTCTTCCGGGAAAAACCGTGGTACATCCCCCTTGCGCCGATAACCATCCTAATTCCAGCGGTGATTGCCGCACACTGGTTCAACGAAATTCGCTTCTGCAAGCGCTGGATGGACCGGCTGGAACATACGAAAGAGTCGCACCGCATGATTTGGGACGTCGATTCGGGCTTCGAGGCAAGCTGGGCAAATTGAAGGATGGCCATGACCAGGGCGAAATCCGTCTGGGGATTCATTGAGCGGCGCGACCATCGCGTCATGCGCCGCATGAATCGCTGGAAAGCGCCTCGCTGGATTCGCTTCTGGATGCTTGCTGCCACTCGCATGGGCGACGGCTGGCTCTGGTATTGCCTGGCTGCCATTTTATTGCTGGGCGGTGGCGCTAATCGTTATGCGGCCGTTGGTGCAGCCGGCTCCGCGGCGATTGCCGGTGTTTTCTTATTTAAAGCGTTGAAGCACATCAGCCATCGCGAGCGTCCTTGCCAGTTTGAACCCCATTGTTGGTCAAAGGTACTTCCTCCGGATCAGTTCTCCTTTCCGTCCGGCCACACCATGACTGCATTTTCCGTCGCCCTGGTGGTCAGTTATTTCTATCCCTCCCTGGAAGGGCCACTCTATTTCCTCGCCATCAGTATCGGCGTTTCTCGCATCGTCTTGGGTATGCATTTCCTCAGCGACGTCCTCGCAGGCGCTGTCCTCGGCTCCGCCTTCGGCGCCGCCTCCCTTGTAGCCTTCGCCTCCTATGGCCTCCTCTGAAGCAATCCCAGAGCCGCTTTAGTCTTCCGCAATGTATTTATCTCCGACCGTAGGATGACAGTCTCAGATTGCACGGCTTACTAGCAGTTGCTCCCCTGTGGTATAAATGCTCGCTTGAGCGCTATTCTGGCGATCCACAATGGAGCTCCAGGAAATTGCCTGTCTATCGTCGCGAGGCAGGCATTCGAAGAAACATGACGCGCCTTCCTACCCCAATCCGGTACCTTCCTACCCTCACCAATTACATCAAGAAGCACTTTGGCACGGCGACTTTCGTCCTTCACGAGGAGAACTCTTCGACCGAACACGTGGATGTGCATGTCGTACGTCCCAACCTAACCAGACCTTACTTTACAACTCATGACATCGGTCATGAGCGACCTCGACATGCATATGCCACCGGGCTTGGAGGACTTGGCTCTTGCTGAAATCTGTATATGTCTGCCCAGCGAATGGCCACTCGCTCTTGACGATTTTAGGTGGCGAGAACCTAAATACTTCTGGCCCATCGCTCTCCTCAAAAGCGCTGCGAAGTACCCCCACATTCATCAGACATGGTTTTCATGGGGCCACACAGTCGGCAATGTCGATACAATCTGAGCCCATAGACTCCGAGACAAACTTCACTGGCGTAATGCTTCTGAAGCCAGCAACTTTTCCCCAAGGTACGGATGAAGTAGAGACTGAGGACGGCAGAACCATTCGCTATCTCGCTCTGGTTCCGCTCTTGGCCAAGGAGATGAATTTCGGAAAAGAGTTTGATTCAGATGCACTCGAAGACAAGCTTATCGAGGCCGACATCACTGAACTTCTTGACCCTCACAGATTGAGTGTAGTTTGAGCGAAACAAATCGAATGCAGGTTAGAAACCCCTAAGCACGACAAGTGGTAATGGAGCGCCGTGACTGGAGACTGGCACTCTACCCGACTCACACTTCACTCTCGACCGGGTCGAGTCCTGCTGTAGACTACGGCAATGAGCCGCTTCGCTCGAACGTATCTCCTGCCGGTTACTGCTTTCCTGTTCCTCTCCCTTTACTTGTCATCAAGTTCTGTCTTGGGGCAAGTTGCGGCAGCCACCACCTCGCCTGCGCCAGCGGCCATTTCCTCCGACATCGGCCGCAGCATCTCCCTGCGCGAGCTTCCTGCGAATCTCCTTGCCGATCAAAAAGACATCTGGCTATTCCCGACCAAACTCGCGAAGGGCAAACATTGGTGGCCTACCATCGGCGTGCTCGGAGTGACGGCTGGATTCATCGCCTCCGATCCCTACAGTGCGCCGCCCTTCCGCACCACCAACGACTTCAGCGGATTCAATGGCGCATTTAGCAGCACGAACACAGCCGCACTCATCGTCGCAGTCCCCGCGGCGATGTACGGCATCGGCTGGATTCGCAAGGACTCCTACGCCCAAAATACCGCGTTACTTGCAGGAGAAGCGTTCGTCGATGGCTTTCTTCTCGATCTTCCGATGAAGGCAATTACGGCGCGAAGGCAGCCGCTGCAATATGCAGGTAACGGTCCTTATGCCAACAGTTTCTTCAATGGCTCGCACAACCCGTTTCACGACGGCGGCTTTTATTCCATCCACGCGATGGGCGCAATGGCCGTCGCCACGGTCATTGCCCGCAGGTACCACAATCATCGTTGGGTTCCCTTCGCGGCCTATGGACTGGCTGGCGCCATCTGCTTTTCACGCATCACCACCAGCAACCACTTTCCCGCCGACGTCTTCTTCGGCGGCGCCATGGGCTACGTCATCTCGCGCTACGCTGTATTGCCCGCGCGTTTCTGACCCGTGCGATTCATTTCTCTATGACGAACAGTTTTCTTCTGGAAATTACGGTTGAATCTGTGGATGCCGCGTTAGCCGCCGAGCGTGGAGGTGCCGATCGTATCGAGTTGTGCGCCGAGCTTCACACTGGCGGGCTCACACCGTCTTCCGAACTCATGCGCGTCACGCGTAACGCCTTGCGGATTCC
The DNA here is from genome assembly GCA_963839315.1 of Candidatus Acidiferrales bacterium. Classification (GTDB taxonomy): domain Bacteria; phylum Acidobacteriota; class Terriglobia; order Acidiferrales; family UBA7541; genus Acidiferrum. Next base: position 151,421 of record CAWIUU010000035.1, on the reverse strand, counting down.
TATCTTCGCGATGATTCGCCCCCGCCCGGAAACCTCGTCTACACCGACTGACGAGATCGCCGTCATGAAATCTCAAATTACCAATGCGCATAATCTAGGCATGGATGGAATCGTCCTCGGCGCCCTCCGGCAAGACAAAACCGTGGACGTTCCCCTCGTGAAAAGCTTGGTCGAGTTCGCCGCCCCGCTCCCGGTCACCTTTCATCGTGCCTTCGACGAGACTCCCGATCTCTTCCGCGCCCTCGAAGACGTAATCTCTACGGGCGCAGCTCGAATCCTCACCGCTGGCGGCGCCAGCAAAGCTCCGCAAGCTCTCGACACACTAGCCAGACTTGTCGAGCTTGCAGCTCGCCGCATCACCATCATACCCGGCAGTGGCATTCTCTCCGAAAACTTCGCCCTGGTCCGAAAAACGACGAACGCGCTGGAATTTCACTCCGGCCTCAGCAGTGTCCTTCCTTACGGCTCAATTGATTTCGCCCGCCTCGAAGCCGCGGTCCGCTCGCATGGCAGATCTCGCCATCAATAATGGAAGCCATCTCCTACGTTCCTTTTAGGTGGTCGGGGCTGTAGCTCCGACATAGAGATCGAAAAACCGCGCTTCAGCCCATCCAAAAACAAAAACGGGGCACGAACCTCGTGCCCCGCTGAAATTTCGAATATGTTGGACCGTTATGCCTTTTGCGCTTGTCTTCTTAAGAACGTCGGAACGTCCAGATCGTCTTTCGATACGTCAGGCGCCACGTCTCGCACGTTCTGTGTCACCTGGTGCACGACGCTCGGCGGCTGCGGCGGCGCTTGCGGCAACTCCTGCTGCACCGGCACGTCTCGCCCAGCCTTCCACGTTCTCGGCAGGAACGATGGCTTCTGCTGTTGCGCCACATTCTTTTTCCCCGCGTCCTTGAACCCCGCGGCAATCACCGTGATTTTCACCGCGTCCTTCATATTGTCGTCCATCACCGCACCAAAAATAATGTTCGCATTTTCGTGCGCGGCTTTCTGAATCACGCTGGAAGCTTCATGAACCTCATGCAGCGACAGCGACGAACTCCCGCAAATATTGATCAGAATTCCCTGCGCGCCTTCAATCGAATTATCCTCCAGTAGCGGACTGGAGATCGCTCGATTTGCCGCATCCACCGCGCGGCTCGCTCCGGTTGCCACCGCCGTACCCATCACCGCGTAACCCTGCCCGTGCATGATGGCTTTCACGTCGGCGAAATCGCGATTGATAATTCCCGGCACTGTGATGATGTCCGAAATCCCTTGCACCGCTTGCCGCAAGATGTCGTCCGCAATCCGGAACGCATCGAAGAAGCTCGTGCCCCGCTCCACTGTTTCCATCAAGCGCTCGTTCGGAATCACGATCACGGTGTCCACCACGCCAATCAGTTCCTGCAGCGCCTGCTCCGCCTGCAGCATCCGTCGCTTGCCTTCGAACGCGAATGGCTTTGTCACCACGGCAACAGACAACGCACCAATCTCGCTCGCCAACGACGCCACCACCGGCGCCGCGCCGCTTCCCGTGCCGCCGCCTAGCCCGGACGTGATGAAAATCATGTCCGCACCTTCCAGCGCTTCAATAATTTTGTCGGTATCTTCCAGAGCCGCTTTGCGTCCAATCTCAGGGTTCGCGCCGGCGCCCAATCCCTTCGTCAACTTCGCGCCCAGTTGCAGCTTCACCGGAGCTTGCGAAAGCTTCAGCGCTTGCAGGTCGGTGTTCGCCGTCACGAACTCCACACCCTCAACTTTGGCCCGAATCATGCGGTTCACGGCGTTGCAGCCGCCACCGCCCACTCCAATCACTTTGATCTTCGCCGGCTGTAGCTCCTCGCTAAAACTCATCCGGATACCTGCGTCTTTCGCTGTCATGCCCTTCCCCCTGTCCGGCTGGTGAAACTCCTTTATAAATCCCGTGTTACGGCAGTGCCACATGCAATTTAAGGGCCTGTGGAAAACAGCTTCTCTTCTTCCGTCGCAGGTATACGCCCTCCGAGCTTGCCCCTACCTTGCCCGCCAGCGCAGCAGCTTGGCCAATCTTTTCAGTCAAGCCCCCGCGAACATCGACTTCAGTTTCGATACGAATGTGCCAGACTTGGCCGTGGCCATCCTGCGAGCCTTTGCGCCATATAACACCAACCCAATCACTGTGGCGTATTCCGGTTGCGCCACCTGTTCTGGCAAATCGAGTATGCCCTTCGGCTCCGCCATCCTCACGGGTACGTGGAATGATTCTTCCATCAACTCTATCAGCCCATTCAATCTCGCTCCGCCCCCCGCCAGCACAAATCCCGCTGGAATTTGCGAATCCAGCCCCGCGCGCCTCAAGTCATCCGCAATCAGTGACAAGAAGCTCCATGGCTCTTGGTTCCGTAATCTCCGTCAGGTTTCGTGGAAATACCGTGCGGGGCGGCCGGTCACCCACGCTGGCGATTTCGATGGATCCTTCATGATGCAACAGGCGCGCCGCAGCGCAACCGTGCTGTCGCTTGATCCGTTCCGCCTCGGGAATCGGTGTTCGCAGCCCTACCGCCAAATCGTTTGTGAAGTGGTCTCCACCAATCGCCACGGCCCCCGTATGCCGCACCACTCCGCCGCCATACACAATCAATTCCGTCGTCCCGCCTCCAATATCCAGCAGGCAGCACCCTAAATCCCGTTCATCCTGCGTCAGGCACGCTTCGCCGGATGCCAACGGCTCCAAGACGGTATCGTTGATCAGAATCCCTGCCTTATTCGCCGCGGTCACCAGGTTCTGCGTCGCGGAAATCGACGACGTCACGATATGAACGTTCGCTTCCAGCCGCTGCCCCACCATCCCAATTGGGTCGCGTATTCCATCTTGGGCATCCACTCTGAATTCGTGCGGCAACACATGCAGAACTTCCCGATCATCCGGAAGCGACACGTTGCGCGCTGCGTCGATCGTCCGTCGCACGTCGTCTCGTTCAATATCCCGCGGTCGCGGCCCTAGCGGAACTCCTCCGCGGCTATTGACCCCGCGCACGTGGCTCCCGGCGACGCCGATGATCGCCGATTCCACCGGCACGTTCGCCACCCCTTCTGCCTCTTCCACCGCGCGCCGAATCGAACTGACCGTCGAATCCAGATTCACGATCAATCCCTTGCGCAATCCTTTGGATTCCGCAGCTCCTAATGCCAGAAAACGCAATTGGTCGTTCTCCATCTCCGCGAGCAGCGCGCACGTTTTTGTGCTCCCGATGTCCAACCCCACGATATATTTATCTTTCTTCGCCAAAACGCTCTCCTGCCTGTTCCCTATTTTTGTTTCGCGGCCGGTACGCTGGTGTCGGGGTTCACCACCACCTGCCTCGAGTACTGAAATCGATTGACTGCACGCGGCCAGCGTTGGCCTGCCATTGCGCAAAATTCTCTACCAGCATCCGATATTTGCCCGTGAAATCGCCTTGCCCAAAATGCACGGTCACCGCTTGCGCTGCGTCGCCGCTCTCTAATCCTGTCAGCACGGCGCGCAGATCGCGGGGATTGCCCAGGTCCAGTTCGCTTATCCGCTCTGTTGATCCAGGCTTCACAAGATCCACCGCTTTAATAAACTCCTGATATGTTCCGCATGCGCCGCTCGCGCTCTTCCCGCGACATATTTTCCGAAAGTCCCGTCACGATCGGGAAATGATAATCCTCTCCGTCCGGTCGGTCCAGCAAAACCCCTTGTGCGTCGATCAGTGTCAAATCCGTCCCGTTCCGGAAAAATGCGATTGGCGTACGCTCCGTAATCTCTACCCGCAAATGGTTCGGCAGGATACGCTGCACGCTCGCCTCTTCCACCCACGGAATTTGCTGCAATTGCGTACGTCTCGCATCCAGCGGTATCCGCAATATACTCCGGTTGCGGTCATGCACGAAGAGCTTCAGCACCTCTTCGCGCTGCACAACATGATTTCCGCTTACGCTGATTTGGTCCGGCTTCAAAAGCAGCATCTGTGGCGAATACAGCACAAAGCGCGCCGCAAACACCATTCCCGTCGCCAGCGTCCCCCCCACTAGCGTCCACACAAATACCCGCCGGTAAAATGGCCACGACTTCCCGCCAAGTTTCTTTCGGCGAATTTCCACCGGTTTTTGCCGCCGTAAATAGCGCGGCTCTTCGTCCGTCACCAGTTCCGGCCGGTAACTTTCCTGCTCCGCTGCGGCCGCGGCGGAGGCGTTCCGCTGCATGGGTTTTATCCGTTCCAAACCACCACCTCGTTTTCCAGATTTATTCCGTAGCCCGAGTGCACCCGCTCGCGCACATGGGCAATTAACCTCAGCATGTCCGCGGCGGAGGCCCTGCCCGAATTGATAAAGAAATTCGCATGGCGGTCGCTTACCTGCGCATCGCCAACGGAGAAACCCTTCAGCCCCAACTCGTCAATCATCCGCCCTGCCGATGCACCGGGAGGGTTCTTAAAGATGCAACCGGCGCTCTTCTGCCCCAGGGGCTGGCTGGATCGCCTCTTTTCGTTGCAGATACGAATGCCTTTGATGATTTCTTCGTACGGCCTGGTGGGAAGTTCGAGCTTCACTGACAGCATCATATCATTGGGTCCAAATGAAGTGTGCCGGTATTCAAAGGAAATCTGCTCGTCCTTCAAGATTTCCAGCCTGCGTTCGACCGCCCGGTATACTTTCACTTCCCTCACGTACGAACCGATCTGTGTTCCGTAGGCGCCCGCGTTCATGCGCAAGGCCCCGCCCACTGTCCCCGGCACGCCGATCAGTCCTTCCATCCCGCCGAGATTCCTCTTTGCGCAGAAAGTCACCGTTCGTCCCAGGTCCGCCGCCGCATCCACTCTGGCAATGTTTCCCTCCACCACCACTTCGGGCTCCGGCTTGGCCAGTTGCATCACCACAAACGGTAGCTCCTCGTCCGCCACCAGCAAGTTCGATCCTCCGCCCAGGAATTTATGCGCTATCCCGTTTCCATCCAGCAGATTCACCAGATCAGGAATCGCTTCGTGCCGCCCGATGCGCAACAAATCCGTCGTTCCGCCGATGCCCAGGTACGTCAGCTGAGCCAGCGACACGCTTCGCTCCAATTCCACTCCCAACTCCGGGAGGGCGCCGAGCACTTTCGAATCTTCAATCCGCACCTTTTACCTCGTCGCTCACCCGGTATTCCGTTCCCAGCAGCACCATGAACTCGCTGCTCGCCCGGCTTACGTTCCCCGCGCCAATCGTCATAATCGCGTCGCCCGGCTTCGCTTCCCGCAGCAGAAATTCCACCGCCGACTTGCATCGAACCGATGTAGTGCACATTTTTGTGCCCTGCTTCCCGGATACTGTTTACCAGTGCTTCGCTGTTCACTCCCGCAATCGGGCTCTCACTTGCCGCATAAATGTCCGTCAGCACCAGCACATCCGCCTGGTTGAACGCGCGAGAGAACTCGTCCCACAATTGCTGCGTGCGCGTGTACCGGTGTGGTTGAAATAGCACCAGCAACCGGTTGAACTTGCATCCCCGTGCCGCTTCCAGTGTCGCGCGGATCTCCGTCGGGTGATGTCCGTAATCATCCACCACCACGATGTCGTTCACCACTCCCTTGATATCGAACCGCCGCCCTACTCCCGCAAATTTCGACAGTCCCTCTCGGATCAGGTCCGAGGCCACATTCAAGTATAGCGCCACCGCTGCCGCGGCTGCCGCGTTCCGCACATTGTGAATTCCTGGCGGGTGCGGCAATTCAAACATACCCAGGTCATCTCCCTTGTACGTCAGCCGGAACTTGCTCCCTAATCCCAACAACTCGATATCGCTGATCACCAGGTCCGCCTGGCTCGACGTCCCGTAGGTGATGATAGGCCGCTTCACATTCGGCATCAGCGCCTGCACGTTCGGTTCATCCAGGCAAAGAATCGCCGCTCCATAAAACGGTACCCGATTCACAAATTGCAGAAATGCATCCTGAATGTCTTCCAGCGACGAATATTGATCCAGATGCTCGCGGTCGATCGTCGTCACCACCGCCACCACCGGCGCAAACATCAAAAAGCTGCGGTCGCTTTCGTCCGCTTCCACCACGAAATATTCTCCGCGGCCTACGCGTGCTGTCGTCCCCGCCTGGTTCACCCTCCCCCCAATCACAAACGTCGGATCAAGATGGGCGGTAGCCAGAATGGAAGCCACCATCGACGTCGTGGTCGTTTTCCCGTGCGCGCCTGCCACCGCAATCCCGTATTTCAGCCGCATCAACTCCGCCAGCATCTCCGCGCGCGGAATCACGGGAATTTTTCGTTTGTGAGCTTCCGCCACCTCCGGGTTGTCGGTCTTCACCGCCGACGAAATCACCACCACATGCGCGCCTTCCACGTTTTCGGCTCTGTGGCCTTCATGAACCGTCGCGCCCAGGTCCTGCAATCGCTCGGTAATCGTCGATGGCTCTGGTATCCGATCCCGAAACTGAATACCCTAGCGTAAGCAGCACTTCTGCGATTCCGCTCATGCCGATTCCGCCGATTCCCACCATGTGTATGCGCTGAAAATTGCGAAACGATACCATCATTTTCGTCCCGGTTTCTTCGGGCTCGCCCGCCGCGCGGCCTCTTCAATCAAATTCACGATGTCGCGCGCCGCTTCCGGATACGCCAAGGTGCGCGCCTTCATCGCCATTTTTTCAATCTCCCGGGGTTGGTCAAGGAGGGAAAAAATCTCGTTCGTCAATCGCTCTGACGTAAGTTCCGGCTCGGTAATCACCTTGCCCGCGCCTGCGTTCGTCATTTCCTGCGCGTTGCGCAATTGGTGGCTGTCCGTCGCCCGCCCAAACGGAATGAAGATCGCCGCACGCCCCGCCGCTGCCACTTCCGCCGCTGTGATGGCCCCCGCCCGGCAAACGATCAAGTCCGCCCAGGCAAACCGTTCCGCCATGTTCCCGAGAAAGGGCACTACCTCCACGGGAAATCCACACCGCTCATACGCGCCCTTCACTTCATTATAATCGCGCTCCCCAGTTTGATGCACAATCCGCAACTCTTCTTTTCTCTTTGAAAGCTGCTCCGCCGCCGCAATGAACGCGCGATTCACGGGCAGAGCTCCCTGGCTGCCTCCGGTTACCAGCAAACGATACGGTTTCTGCGGCTGCTCGGGGCTCGATTTGAAAAAACTCTCGCCGTACCGGGCATCCTGTCACCACCGCCTTTTCTCCCCAGGTTCGTGCGGACACTTCATATCCCGTCGCAATTCGCTTCGCAAACCTCGCCAGCACTTTGTTCGTGAATCCAGGCTCCGCATTCGGTTCAAAAATTACGTTTGGAATCCCCCGCATCCACGTTGCCAGCATCATCGGCCCGGCCGCATATCCACCCACCCCAAACGCCACGACAGGCCGATGCTTTTTTAAGACTCCAAACGCATCCGAAAGCCCGCTGCCCAGCATCGCCAGATTCTTCAGCAGCGTCATTCCGCCTTTACCTTTCAGCCCCGCCACTCGCAACGTCTCTAGCGGCAGCCCCGCTTGCGGCACCAGCTTCATCTCAATCCCGCGTTGTGTTCCTACAAGCACGACTTCTCTCTCCGCTCCTCGCGACATCCATTCCTGCGCAATCGCCAGCGCTGGAAAAACGTGTCCGCCCGTCCCGCCGCCCGCGATCAGCAATTTCACGGTATCAATCCCGCAACACGGAGTTCGGCGCGGCTTGCTGCGATATATTTAACAGCACGCCGGTTGCCAGCAACATCACCAGCAGGCTCGATCCTCCATAGCTTACAAATGGCAGCGGAATCCCTTTCGTCGGCATTATTCCCGAGCACTACGGCAAAATTGATCAGCGCTTGGAATAACACCATTGCCGTCACTCCCAGCGCTATCATCCGCCCGAATCCATCTGGCGCGTTAAACGCCGCGCGCAAGCCCCTCCACGCGTACATCGCAAACAGCGCGATCACGATTGTCGCACCCAGAAAACCCAGCTCTTCGCAGATCACCGCGAAAATGAAATCCGTGTGCGCCTCCGGCAGATAGAACAGTTTCTGCTTGCTCTCCATCAATCCCACGCCCGTGAACCCGCCCGAGCCCACCGCAATCAGCGATTGCAACAATTGGAAACCCGCACCTTGCGGGTCGGAATCCGGATGCAAGAACGCCATCAACCGTGCCTGCCGGTACGATGCGTTCATAATCAGCAGCAATAACGCGGGCAATCCCGCCATTGCTCCCACCGCCATCCACTTCCAGCTAAGCCCCGCCACGAATAAAATTGCCACCATAATTAACACCACATCCACAGAGGTTCCCAGATCCGGCTGCGCCACGATCAGCCCCACGCAGACAAGAATTGGCGCCACCGCCGGCAGCAGCGTCTGTATGAAATCTTTTTTTTGGAATTCCAGGCTTGTCGCGCTGCGTCGCCGCAAATCCAGAAACCATGCCAGATACAAGATGATCGCCAGCTTCGCCAGCTCGGAAGGCTGCAGGTTCAGCGGCCCCACCTTGATCCAACGGTGCGTCGCGTGCGACTTATCCAGAAAAAATGTCCCCACCAGCATCACCACCACCACGCAGAGCACTGTGTACACCACCGCCGGCTCGCGCAACCGGTGGTAGTCCAGCTTCATCAGCGCAAACATTCCCAGCAGCCCCAGAACCAGCCAGGCCGCTTGGCGCGCTACAAAGATGTAAGAGTGTCCATACATTTGCTGCGCCGTAATCGCCGACGCGCTGAAAATCATCACCGTCCCCATCAGGCACAGCACCAGTGTCACTCCGAACAAACAGCGATCGGTTTCCAGTCGTCTCGCCACTGTGTACCCCTATCCTTCAACCCTTCCGGCCGATTTCCGCTGAATCTGCCGCACCAGTTCCTTGAATACTCTTCCGCGATGCTCGTAGCTCTGAAACTGGTCAAAACTCGCGCATGCCGGGGCCAGCATCACGATGTCTCCCGATTGGGCCGCATTCGACGCAATGTCTACGGCTCGTTCAAGCGTTTCCGCTCGCTCCACCGCCACGCTTCCCGCGATCTGCTTCTCGATCTTGTCGCTTGCCGCTCCGATCAACAGCGCCAGAATCGCCTTCTCCCGCAGGGGTTTCTGCAAAACCGTGTAATCGCTTCCTTTGTCCTTACCGCCAAGAATGATCAGGATCCGACCCGGAAACGCATCCAGTGCTTTCAATGTTGCGTCCACATTGGTTGCCTTCGAATCGTTGTAATACTTCACTCCATCGATCTCCTCAACAAATTCCAGCCGGTGTTCCACCCCCGCGAAAGTCTTCACTGCCTTCCCGATCGATTTGGCATCTACTCCTGCCAGTCGCGCTGCCGTTACGGCCGCAAGCACATTTTCCAGGTTGTGCGCCCCAGCCAGAGGAATTTCTCCCGCCTTCATTACATATTCCTCGCCGCCCTTGTGCGTCACCACGATGTCTTCACCCTTCAAATACGCTCCCTGTTTCACGGCCTCTTTCCGGCTGAACCAGAACACTTGCGGCTTCCTCGGCGCATAGCCAACCGTCGGCGCGTCGTCCGCATTCAGAACCGCAGCATCCAGCTCCGTCTGATTCTCAAACAGTCGTGCCTTCGCACTCGCGTACGCCGCCATCGTCTTGTGGCGATCCAGGTGATCCGGTGTCAAGTTCAACATCACCCCAATATCCGGCCTGAATCGTTCGATCAATTCCAACTGGAAGCTGCTCAGCTCCACCACTGCCACGGTCCGCGCGATCATCTCTTCCATGCGCGAAATCAGCGGTGTCCCCACGTTTCCCGCCAAAATCGCTTCCACGCCAGAATTCGCCAGTATGTGGTGCACCAATGTCGTCGTGGTCGTTTTCCCGTTCGATCCCGTGATTCCGATCAGCTTTCCCTCCTGAAATCGATACGCCAGTTCAATCTCGCTCCAGATCGTGATCTTCTTCGAACGCGCGGCCACCAGGAACGGATCGTCTGCCGCCACTCCTGGACTCGGAATAATCAAGTCCTGCGCTTGAAACGTCTTTTCTGTGTGCCCGCCCAGCTCCAGCGTTACCCCCGCTTCGCGCAACTTCGCTGGCACATCTCCAAGCTCGCCCTCCGACCGGGCTTCCGTCGCGGTCACCTTCGCATTTCGCGCCGCGCAAAAGAGCGCCGTGGCCACGCCTGTTCGCGCCAGTCCCACCACCAGCACCCGCATTCCTCGTAGCTCAATCGATCCCGGCATCTGTCATCCGCAATTTCTTTGCAGCAAACCTGCTCAGCGCAATTTCAGCGTCGTCAGCGCGAATAGCGCGAAGACCAACGCCGCGATCCAGAACCGCACAATCACCTTGCTTTCGCTCCATCCCAGCAATTCAAAGTGGTGGTGAATCGGCGCCATACGAAAAATTCGCTTTCCGCGCAGCTTGAATGATCCCACCTGCAGAATCACCGAAAGCGCTTCCACCACGAATATCCCCCCCACAAACACCAGCAGCACTTCCTGCTTGATGATCACGGCGATTGTGCCAAGCGTTCCGCCCAGCGCCAGCGAGCCAACATCACCCATAAAAACTTCGGCGGGATGCGCGTTGTACCACAGGAACCCCAGCGATGCTCCCACCAGTGCTCCGCAAAAAACCGTCAATTCTCCCACGCGCGGGATGTACTGGATCTCCAGATAATTTGCCCAGCGAAAATTGCTGCTCACATACGTCAAAATCGTCAACGCGCCGGCCGCCACCACCGTACAACCGATGGCCAGCCCGTCCAAGCCGTCCGTCAAGTTCACCGCGTTGGAACTTCCCGTGATCACAATCGCCACAAACACCAGAAACGGGATGAACGCCAGCGGCCACAAATGCGGCGAATTGAGCAGCCCGTGGAATCACAAGATCCGGGCGGAATCGCTTCACGAACGGCACGATCAGCTGCGTCGAATACGCGCTGTGCGTCGCCAGCACCAGCAGCGATACTGCCACCGACGCTGCTCACCAATATTTGCAGCGTGAGTTTTTTCTTCCCCGTCAACCCCAGATTCCGTCGTTTCGCCACCTTCGCGTAGTCGTCCACAAATCCAATCGCCGCAAACGCCAGCAGCGCAAACAATCCCAGCAGCACGAACATGTTCGAAAGGTCTGCCCACAAGAGCGTCGGCACTGCCGTCGACAGTACGATCAGCACCCCGCCCATCGTCGGAGTGCCCGCTTTTTTCTTGTGTTCCTGCGGCCCTTCTTCCCGGATATATTGCCCAATCTGCAGTTCCCGCAACTTCCGGATCAGCCATGGCCCGAATACCAGCGCCAGAAACATCGCGGTCAAGCTCGCATACACGGTTCGCACCGTGATGTACCGAAACACATTCAGCGGGCTGAAATATTTCTGCAGCACGTGATAGAGCAGGTAGTAAAGCATCTCAGTGTCCCGCCCCTCCGCTTGGCCGCGCGTCTTCCGGCGCGAATTGCGCCAGCAGTGCCTCCACGATGCGCTCCATTTTTACGCTTCGCGATCCCTTCACCAGCAGGAGATCCCCGGCTTGCACAAATCCAATCAGAAAGCTCGCCGCTTCCACGGGCGTTTGGAAGAATTTGCCCCGCTCGCGCGGCAGACCCGCCGCAACCGCTCCTTCCACGATCTGCGCCGCGTCTCCCTGCACACCAATCACGTAATCCACTTTCCCCGTTTTCGTCGCAACTCCGCCGCCTTCCCGGTGCAGCGCCGCTGAACTTGGTCCCAGCTCGCGCATCTCGCCCGCCGCCAAAATTCGCCGTTGAAAACCTGGCGTCGCCGCCAGCAGCCCAATCATGGCCTGCAGCGCTGCAGGGCTCGAATTGTACGAATCGTTGATCAACGCAAACCCGTTCGTGAAACGGATCAATTCCCCGCGCATCGAGGGTGTTCGCAAATTCGGAAACACTTTCTGCGCGTCCGTTATTCCAATATTCCACACGCTCGCAGCGGCAATGGCCCCCAGCGCGTTCCCCACCACGTGCCGTCCCGGCAGTGACATCTCGATCCTCGTCCTCTTTCCTCGATGTACCAGCGTAAACGCCGATCCCAGCGCCCCGCGATCCTCAATCTCCTCCGCGGCAAATTCCGCCGGCTTCTCCACCCCGTAAAAAATCACGCGCCCCGGCGCGGCCGTCGCCATCCCCGCCACTCGCGGGTCGTCCGCGTTCAACACCGCCACCGAGCCCGCCCCGTTCAGTCCTTCCACCAACTCTCGCTTCGCCATCGCGATTTCTTCCACCGAAGAAAAATTCATCAAGTGCGCAGGCGTTACTCTCGTTTCGATCGCCACGTCGGGCCGCGCAATTGCCGCCAACCGCCGCAGCTCGCCGGGATACGACATGCCCATCTCGAGCACCGCCATGTCGTGCGACTCTTCCAGACGAAACAGCGTCAGCGGCAGTCCATACTCATTGTTGAAATTTCCTTCGATCTTCAGGACCCGTAACTTCGTGCCCAGCAGTGCCGCCAGGATTTCCTTCGTTGTGGTCTTTCCGACAGACCCGGTGATCCCGCAAATCTTCCGCCCCCACTCTTTTCGCACCGCTCGCGCCAGATTGTGGAGCGCCTCCAGCGTGTCGGGCACGGTGATGCACCGGTCTTGGATCCAGCCCGGATACTTCGAGACCAGTGGCTCCGCCACCACCGCCGCCACTGCGCCGCTCTCCATAACTGCGGCCACGTAGTCGTGTCCATCGTGATTCGGACCGTGTATGGCGATGAACAGTTCTCCGGTACGTAACGTGCGAGAATCAATCGAGACGCCGGCCACCCGGGCCATGGGGTTGAGTCCATGCCCCGCTTTCCCAGCCACCGCGTCAGCCACCTGTTCAATCGTCCACCGCATAGTTGCCTCAATACATTGGCTTTCCCAAGGGGTCGTCCGAAGCGTTCACCTCGTCCGTACGGCACTTCATGGCTTGTGTTCACCGGTAGAGGGTCCCTCCTTCGTCTGCTGGTCACATCCTGGCCCGCAGCCCCTCGTCTCTTGCTACTGAGACCAGAGCGCGCTGCGTGCCAAAACCGAGGCGCCTGGGAAGCCTCACTCCATCAGGGGGTCGGAGCTTCAGCTCCGACAATCACGTCCTCGCAAATTGTGGGCTTCAGCCCCTGAGAATCTCCTTTCCCGTTTTCTTCAGCGCCCTCCCGTGTCGCCACCAGTCTCCGCATACCCTAAATGGTTCAGCGCCCCTCGCGCCTGCTCGCGATCATCAAAATGAATCGTGTGCTCCGCGAATATTTGGTAATCCTCGTGGCCCTTGCCTGCCAGCAACACGATGTCTCCTGCGCGTGCTTCTTCAATCGCACGCCGGATCGCTTTCCCCCTGTCCGGTTCAATCAGGTATTTTCCGGCGGTCTTCTGCATCCCCACCACGATATCGCTGATGATCTTCAGTGGATCTTCCTGCCGCGGATTGTCGCTCGTCAGAATCGATAGATCGCTCAGCCGTCCCGAAGTCTCCCCCATGATCGGCCGCTTCGTGCGGTCGCGCGATCCGCCGCATCCAAACAAAGTAATGATGCGCCCTTTCGTATTCAGCTCGCGCGCTGTTCGAATCAAGTTTTCCAATGCGTCATCCGTATGTGCGTAGTCCACCACCACCAGGAACGGCTGTCCCTGATCGATCCTCTGGAATCGGCCCGCTACCGCTTCCAGATTCCGGATTCCCGCTTCAATAATTTCATTCGAGAAGCCCAGCCCGATTCCCGCGCCAATGGCCGCCAGAATGTTGTACACGTTGATGCGCCCTACCAGCGCCGATTGCACCTGGATCGCGCCATTCGGCGTCTGCGCGGCGAAGTTCAATCCGCTGAAACGTCAATTGAATTTTCTTGGCTTTCAGATCGGCCCCGTTCTGCAATCCGTAGGTCAGCGTCTTCTTCCCGAATCCAACCAGCTTCTTACCCCACTCGTCATCCGTGTTGATCACCGACATATCCGGCGCGCCTGCACCTGTCCCCTCAAACAGCCGCCGCTTGGCCTCAAAATAATTCTCAAATGTCTTGTGGAAGTCGATATGGTCGCGCGTCAGGTTCGTGAATACCGCCGCGGCAAAGTGGCAGCCCTACAACCGGTCCATCACCAGTGCGTGCGAACTCGCTTCCAACGCTGCGTGTGTGCCTCCCGCGTCGCGCACTTCCGCGAAAAATTCCTGCAGGTCCACCGATTCCGGCGTCGTATTCGGCGCGGGATATTCGCCGCGCGGCGTATGGTACGCAATGGTGCCAAACAGCCCTGTCTTTGCTCCTGAAGCTCGCACGATGGAATCGATCAGCGATGTCGTGGTCGTTTTTCCGTTTGTCCCGGTTACGCCCACCAGTTTCAGGCTATCGCCGGCCGGCCGAAGTAGTTCGCTGCCGCAATCGCCAAAGCCTTCCGTGGCTCGCTTACTTGGATCCACGTCGCCGCTTCTGTCCAATCCGCAGGCGCCGCATCGGTGCTCACCACTACACTCGCCCCTTGTGCAACTGCCTGCCGCGCGTAAAGATTGCCGTCTGCGGCTGCTCCATGAATGGCCACAAACAGCGCCCCCGGCCGCACTTTTCGCGAATCACACGTCACTTGTTCAATGCGCAGGTCCTTTGCCGGAACCGCCGTGCGCACCTCTACCCCCTCCAAAACCTCGCGTAGTGGTTTGCCGGTCGGGTGTTTCTGCTCAGCCACAGTCTGTTTCCGTTCTTCCTCTCTGAGCCGAGTCCGCTGTTTTCTCTGTCTCCTCCGCCAGTTTCAGTCCTCTGCTCATTCGCCTCTTAAGTCCTTTTCTCAGCGCGGCTTGCCCGTATGGGCCGGCACTGCCCCGAACTGTGCAGTAACCTTCGTGCCCCGGCGGACTTTCGTGCCCGCCGCCGGTGCCTGTTCAGTTGCAACGCCGCTGCCAACCAAAACCGGGTCCAGCCCCAGCCGCAGGCAAGCCTCCGTCACTTCCCGCATCGTCTTCCCCGCAAAATCGGGCACGGCAATGTCTCCGCCTTCGTCCACCGCCATTGTCACTTCCGGCGGTTTTTGCTCTGTCACCTTGCTGTCCGCCGGCTTTGCACTCTCTTCTGTGGCTTCCGGCTGCGCCGAAAAATCCACCGGCGTCAAATCGTCCAGCGAAGCATCGTCCGTCTCTATTCCAGTCTTGTACGCCGTCTGCAGCAATCGCGGACTCAGCGGCACATCGCGCGGCACATCCAGATACGGCAACACTTGCTCCGCAATACTCTTGAACACCGGCGCGGAAACCGTCGCTCCATCGTGCGGGTATCCTGCTGGCGAATCGATCGAAACCAGTATCGTCACCGCCGGATTGTTGATTGGCGCGAATCCTGTAAACGACGCAATCACATTCGTCCGCGAATATCGCCCCGTCGCCGGATCGATCTTCTGCGCCGTTCCCGTTTTTCCCCCCGCCGTCCATCCGTCCAGCCGCGCCGTTTTTTCCCAGTTCCATGCAGTATCACGCCTTCCATCATCCGTCGCATCGCCGCTGCCGTTTCCGGCCGAATCACTCGTCGCGGTTCCGTGCTCGCTGAAGGCCCATCCAGTCACCAGCATCTGTCGCCGCGCCGCATCTCTTGCACTACGTGTGGCTTGTACAGCAGCCCGCCATTCGCAATCACCGACACCGCCGAATCATCTGCAGCGGCGTCACGCCTACTTCCTGTCCCATCGAGATCGATCCAATCGAGTACGAGCCCCAATGCTCGTAGCCGCCGCAGTTTCCCGCGGCTTTCTCCCGGCAAATCGATGCCCGTGAACGAGCCGAATCCGAATCCCTTTATGTACTCGTAAAACTTCGGTGAGCCCAGCCGCAGCGCAATCTTGATAGCTCCGACGTCGCTCGAATTCGCCAGAATTTCCGATACCGTCAACATCCCGTACTTCTTGTGGTCGTGTATCGTGTGCCCCGCCACCACCACCGCGCCGTTTCCGCAATCGAACACTTCCTCGGAGCGGATCAGGTTCTGATCGCACGCCGCCGCCAGTGTCACCAGCTTGAACGTCGATCCCGGCTCATAAATCGCACTGATAGCGCGATCCATCCGCGCTTCCGCCGGCACATCCACGGCCGCGTTCGGATTGAATTTCGGCCAGTTCGCCAGCGCCAGGATCGCACCGCTGTTCGGATCCTGAACGATCACCGTTCCCGCCGGCGCGTGTGTTTTCTCAATCACCGCCGCCAGTTCCCGCTCCGCGATGTACTGAATTTTTTCATCCATCGTCAGAATGACGTTCACGCCTTGATCGCGCTGCGCTTCTCCGCCGTCAAACCAGCGCTGCCGCGCGTCCGCCATCACCACGATCTTTTCGCCCTTGCTGCGGATCAGCCCGTCGTACTCGTGCTCAATTCCTCCCAGCCCTTTCTCGTCCACGTCCACGAAGCCCAGTACGTGCGCCGCCATATCCCTCTTCGGGTAATACCGCTGGTTCTCTTCCTGAAAATAGATTCCCGTCAGGTTCAGCGCCTTGACCGCCTGCACCTTCTCCGGCGGAAGTTTCCGCTGAATCCACACAAACGTGCTTCCCGATTCCAGTTTTTCCCGAAGGTACTCCTGCGGAACCGCCAGAACGCCGGAAAGCAACCGCGTCGCCAGCGGCACGTCTTTCACTTCGGACGGCACCGCGAACGCCGATTGCACCGGCACACTCATCGCCAGTGGGCGCATGTTCCGGTCAAAGATCGCTCCGCGCTTCGGCGTGATGTCCAGCGTGCGCCGCTGTTGCCGCGCCGCGCGCGCCATCAATTCGCTGTGTCGGAACAGTTGCAGGTAGGCAAGCCGGCCGGATACCGCGAGCATCCAGAAAAGCGCCACGCCGGCAAGAATCAGTAAACGGACGTCAACTTTATTCTGCGGCATGGTTCCTGGCAGTGCGCTCGCGCTCCGGGCGGACTCAAAACTCGTTTCCAAACTCCGTGGCCTTTAGCCTTCGCCATACAGCAGCACAAAATTAGGGCGCCCGGTTCGGCCGCACGTAACGCACCGCTGCTACCTGGGCGTCATCCAAATTCGTGTACTCGCGCACCTGCGTGGGAATCGGTTGCGTCAAGCCCAACTGGTGCCGCGCCAGCAGATCGATTCGCCGCGGATCCCGCAGCGTGGCAATCTCCAGTTTCAATTGACCGTTGTAGGCTTGCGCCGATTGTTGCTTGGCCTTCAACTCTTCCAGCTGGAAGCTCAAGTCGATGCAGCGGAAATGCTGGTAAATGTACAGCATGAAGAAGATCGCTACGATCCCTCCCAGCGCCGCTGTCTTGTACAGCCCGCGCATCTTCGCCGGCTCCACGTGCCGCACCAGCCGCGAATTGTCGATCCGCTTTACCGTCTGGAATTCCATCATCGCCGGCCTTTTCTTGCTCTTCCGTACCATCTCACACCTTCTCTGCACACCGGAGTTTCGCGCTTCGCGATCTCGGGTTCGCTTCCTGCTCTGCCGAGCTCGGCACAATCACGTGTTTGGTAAGCACCCTCAGCGTTCCGGCTCTTTGTCCTTCCTGGAACGCGTGCTTCACTGGCCGGTCTTCCCTCGAATGGTACGTCAGCACCACCCATCGGCCGCCTGAATTTAATGTGGCAGGGGTCCGAAAAAGAAACTGCCCGAGTTCCTCCAACTCTCGATTCACCGCTATCCGCAGCGCCAGAAACGTTTTTGTTGCGGGATGCAGTCTCTGCCTTCCCCATTGCTTCCGGACGCCTGCCACAACCGTTGCCAGGTGCGCGGTATCCCTGATCGGTCGCGCTTTCACTATCCCTCTGGCGATCCTCCTGGAATCGTGCTCTTCCGCTTCCCGGTAGAGCAGGTCGGCCAATTCTTTCTCCGACCACCGATTCACAATCTCTTCGGCCGTCAGCGTGTCCTCTTCCAATTCCCCGCTGCTCATCCTCATATCCAACGGCCCTCCCTCGCGGAACGAAAACCCTCGCTCCGGACGGTCAAGCTGCATGCTCGAAACTCCCAAGTCGGCCAAGACCCCGTCCACCTTCGCTATCCCCAACCCTTGTACGGCCTCCGCTATCCTCGAAAACGGCGCGTGCACGTAGCTCACTCGATTCCCAAACTCTTTCATTCGCTCCCGCGCGATCTGCAGCGCCTGTGCGTCCCGGTCCAGGCTGATCAACCGGCCCGACGATAATCGCGCGGCGATGGCCGCCGAATGCCCCCCAGCTCCGAGCGTGGCGTCTACGTAGATTCCTTCCGGCTTTATGGCCAGCCATTCCAGCACCTCATCCAACAGCACCGGTATATGTGGTGCGCCCAATTTTCGCTTCCAGCCCTGTCTGCCGCCCCGTCCGCAACCTGCCCCTAAATCCCCGAATTCTTCAACGCGTCATCGTCCGCATCTGTGTACGGCTCGCTCTTCATCTCATCCAGGACCCTCGTGTGGTTCATCACCATCAGGTGGTCCAGCTGGCCAAACACGTCTACGTCGCCCTTGGTCTGCGCCGACTCCCGCAAAACCGTCGGGATCAGCACCCTTCCCTGCCCGTCTATTTCTACTGCTTGCCCGTAATAGCTTGTGTGAAACAAAAATTTGCGCTTTACTTTGTCCGTGCTGGGCAATTTCTCCAGCTTGTTTTCAATCTCAGACCACACCGGCATCGGGTAAATGCGCGCCCGGTCACCGGTCGTGCTGGTGATATAAAACTGTGTCCCATACTCCCGGAGAGCATCGAGAAACACGGCGGGTATCTTCAACCGACCCTTCTCGTCCACCTTTGCCTGACAGTTGCCCCGCAGCTTCATTTTTCCCACTTCGATGGAGGATCAGTTTGCCCAAGTTCACCACTGCCCTCTAGGACACCCTACTTCACTCTACTATAAACCACTTTCTACCACTTTCTGCCACATCTTAGGCTTATTCAGAAACTTGTCAAGGGAAATCCTCTTCCTCTGTGCAAAATTTGTTGATTTTGATGTGGTAAAAGTACCTTTGAACCCTACTACGACCCGCTGCGATTGCTCCTGCCTTTTGTCTATATGTTGTAGCTGTCTTCCAATCCGCCTTTTCTCTCCGTCGTCCGCCTTGTATTTCCTTCCTTTGTGTCCTGTGATACGCTGTCCCGGTCTTGGATCACACGATCAGCAAAGGAGCGGTGCCGATGGAATGGACCACCCCGCAACACGAAGAAATTGATCTGAACTGTGAAATTAGTTCTTACGCCAACGCCGAACTCTAACCGAAATACTTAGCAACGCCCGCCGTTCACCCCCGAGCACACCGGGGGATGAGGCGGGCTGTTTTGCGTTTATACTGTTCGTGTCGCGCGATTTTCCCGCCCGTTCCCGCGTCTCGTCGTACGGAGACTCCTTTCATGCTCATCAAAATCCTCGGCTCAGCCGCTGGAGGCGGGTTCCCTCAATGGAATTGCGCCTGCCGCAATTGTTCTGGTCTCCGCGCTGGCACTTGAAGGCCCGCGCGCGCTCGCAAGCCCAAGTCGCCTTCTCTCCTCTGCCAGGCCTCTGGTTCCTGGTTGGCGCTTCACCCGATCTTCGTTCACAAATCATCGCTACCCCGGACTTTCTCCCGATCGCGGACTCGCCGGGACATCCCCCCATCGCTGGTGTGTTCCTTCTCTCTGCCGATGTGGATTCCGTCATGGGCTTGCTTCATCTTCGTGAGTTCGAGAATTTCTTTGTCTTCGCAACACCTGCTGTCCAGCGCCTTCTCAAGAACGAAAGCAGTATCTTCAGAGTCCTCGACCGCGCCGTTCCCCCTGTCCAGTGGCAGATGCTTTCCTCGCGTGGCCGCATCGGGTGCCATCTCTCCGAGAATCCCGGTGACGCTCCTACATTTTTCTACAGCTCGATTCCTCTCCACGGTTCTTATCCCGACTTTGCCAGCGAAGACTTTCGTCGCAACGCTGCTCCTGACGAAGCCACCGTCGGCCTGCTCCTTGAACAATCTGGCAAGAAAGTCTTCATCGCTCCGTCCCTTTCGGGCCGCAGCACCGAGTGGGCCAAAACCGCCGCTTCCGCAGACCTGGTCCTCATTGACGGCACCTTCTGGTCCGACGACGAACTTCTACAAACCGGCCGCACCCAGAAAACCGCAACAGAAATCGGCCACCTGCCCTCTTTCCGGTCCCGACGGCCTCCTCGCGCAATTCCCTGCCAACTCCCGCGCCCGTAAAATCCTCTTCCACATCAACAATACCAATCCCATCCTCGATGAAGATTCGCCCGAACATCGCGAGGTACTGGAAGCTGGCTTTGAAATCGCCTACGATGGTCTCGAAATCACTGTTATGACCACTACCACTGCCTTCTTCGATAAGCCGCTACTCTCACGAAAGCTGAATTCGTCGCCGGCTTTCACGCCATCGGCGCCGAGCGCTATCACCATCAGCACCCCTTCCACCTGTTGATGCACGAAGGCAAGCTCACTCGCGGCCAGCTCCAGGCCTGGGCGCTGAATCGCTACTACTATCAGGAACACATTCCCATCAAAGACGCCGCTATCCTCGCCCGCAGCGAAGATCCTGCGTTCCGTCTCGCCTGGCGCAAGCGCATCATCGATCACGACGGCGATGGCACTAAACCCGGCGGCATCGAAAAGTGGCTCAAGCTTGTCGAAGCCACTGGCCTCTCTCGCGAACAAGCCATTCGCTTCGAGGGAATCCTTCCCGCCACGCGCTTTGCCGTCGATGCCTACGTGCAACTCGTCTCCACACGCTCGCACCTCGAAGCTGTCGCCTCATCCCTCACCGAACTCTTCAGCCACAAACTCATTGCCCTTCGCATGGACCGCATGCGCCAGCACTATCCCTGGCTCGTTCCCGCGCTCGACTATTTCCAGGGCCGCCTCACGCAAGCCCCCGAAGACGCTGAGTTCGCTCTCGCCTACTGCGTGAAAAACGCCCGCACCCGCGAGCAACAAGATCTTGCCCATGCCGCGCTTCGCGCCAAATGCGATATTCTGTGGGCGCAACTCGATGCGCTCTATTTTGCGTACGTGAACCCCGGCTGGCCGCCTCCCGGCGCCTTCCAGCCCGTCAAGGAATCGTGATGAAGCCGAACTTACCCACACTCCCCGCCTCGCCCCGGCTGTCGCCTCAATGAAAAAGCGCAGCAACCCCGCATGCTACTCATGCCCGAACGCGCTTTACGCCTCAACGGCCCCAGCCTGGAAATCGTTCAACTCTGCGACGGCCAGCACACCGTCCAGCAAATCGCCGAAAAACTTCACGCGCTCTATTCCAAAGCCGAACCTCAACGCGTCACCGACGACTTGCTTGGCTACCTCGCGCTCCTCCACGACCAGCGCGCCATCGATTTTTGATCGGGTTTCGTTTGCGCAATGTTGCATTACACTGTCATTCCGAACGGAGTCTGCGGAGTGAGGAATCCCTTCTGGACTTCATGAGATACCGCCAATCCAGGTTCCTATGACCACCACGCCCTCCCCACTCCCCTCGCCCTCGTCGCCGAACTCACCCACCGTTGCCCGCTTCACTGCGTCTATTGCTCCAATCCCATCGAACTCGCCGACGCGACTCCGAACTCCCCACCGAAACCTGGTCCCGCCTCTTCCGCGAAGCCGTCGAACTCGGCATCCTCCAAACCGATTTCACCGGCGGCGAACCTCTCGCCCGCACCGACATCGTCGCCCTCGTCCGCTCCGCCCGCGAAGCTGGACTCTACGTCAGCCTCATCACCAGCGGCCTTCCTCTCGACGAAACCAAACTCGCCGCTCTCGTCGCCGCCGGCCTCGACCATTTCCAACTCAGCTTCCAGGGTGCCCGCGAAGAAACCGCCCGCGAAATCTCCGGCACCACCACTCACGCGCAAAAACTCCGCGTCCTCGACTGGCTGAAAACCTACCGCATCGGCCTCACCCTGAATTTTGTGATTCACCGCCAGAACATTCACGAACTGGAAGAAATGCTCGCCATCGTTGAAAAATACGCGCCCGGCTGCGTCGAATTTGCCAGCGTGCAGTATTACGGCTACGCCTTCGCCAATCGCGCGCATCTGCTTCCCACCCGCGCGCAGCTCGACTATTGCGTTGAAACGCTCAAGAAAGCCGAAGAGCGCCTCAAAGGCAAAACCCGCCTTGTCTTTGTTGTTCCGGATTACTACGCGAAATTCCCCAAGCCCTGCGTCGGCGGCTGGGGACGCAAGCTCATGCTCATCTCGCCCGACGGCACCGCGCTTCCCTGTCACGCCGCCAACGTCATTCCCAGTTTGCGTTTCGACAATGTGAACGACAAAAGCTTGCGCGAGATTTGGGAATCCTCCTCAGCCTTCCGCCAATTCCGCGGCGAGGACTGGATGCAGGAGCCCTGCAAATCGTGCGACCGCCGCCAACTCGACTTCGCCGGCTGCCGCTGCCAGGCCTTTCTTCTCGCGGGCGATGCCGCCTCCACCGATCCCGTCTGCTCCCTCGCCCCCACTCGCCCCATGGTGGACGCCATCCTCTCCAGCTATCACACGCTCGACCCGTTATCCCCGACGTCAAGCCCGATTGGCTCTATCGCCCCAACCCCGCCTGACTCGCGGGTCAACCTGTAGCTGATCTCACTCTTCAATGCAGAGCGGTTTGCTCCTTCTGCCTAGCCAGCCTTCCTTTCGCGGCCGGCGCCTCTTTCCTTGCCTTTGTAGGGACCGCCCCGAGCGGTCCGCTCACCCAAATTTGCTTCATCACTCGAATGAAGATTGTCATCCCGACCGGAGCACCAGCGCCTTTTGCTGGTGCGAAGTGGAGGGATCATGGCTGGATCCCTGACGTCCTCAACCAAAAGATCGTCTCCGTCTCGTCGTGTAATCAACGTCGCATTGATCGCATGATGTCGTTCCCGCGACCCCCCCTATCCCCCAATCACTCCCGTCTCCACCGGCGCGCTCCCCATGTCTCTCAATCTGGAAACCACGCGCCAGAGAAACACGATGCATCCCGCCAGCACCAATCCTCCGAAGATGAGCAATGTTCTCGGCGCGCCGATATGTTTCGCCACGCCGCCCGCGATCAGCGCCCCAATCGGCATCACGCCCATGAACATCGTCGCGTACACCGCCATCAACCGGCTGCGCATCTCCTCGGGCACGCGTTCCTGAATGATCGTGTTCGTTGCCGCCATTTGCGATGTCGCCGCAAATCCCACCACAAACAGCACCGCCGCGCACAACCAGAACACCCTCGCCTGCGAAAACACAATCAGTCCAATCGCGCAGATCGTGCACGTCGCGCCAATCCATTTTGCCAATCCCTTGTATTCCGTTCGCGCCGCAAATTGCAGCGCCCCCAGCACCGCTCCCACTCCCGCCGCGCTCATCAACAATCCCCAGTGCTCTTCGCCCCGCCATGCAAAATGTCGTGCGCATAAATGGGCAGAAACACCGAGTACTGCAATCCAAACATGCTCAGCACGCACAGCAGCAGCAGCGCCGATCGAATCGGCTGATCCGCCATCGCAAACCGGAATCCCTGCACAAAACTTCGCACCGGCGACTCCCCGTCGTGCTTGATCTCCGTCGCCGCGATCCGCATCATCAGCAATGCCACCAGCACGGCGATAAAGCTCAGCCCATTCACAAAAAAACACCAGCCTTCGCCGATCAGCATGATCGCAAATCCCGCGATCGCCGGGCCCACCACTCGCGCTCCATTGAAGATCGACGAATTCAACGCAATCGCATTCGGCAGATCTTCCTTTCCCACCATGTGTACAAAAAAGGCTTGCCGGATCGGCACATCGAACGCGTTCACAATCCCCACCAGAAACGCGATGTAGATGACGATCATCGGCCACTTATCCACCACATGCGTCAGCGTCAGCGCCGCCAGCACAAATGCCAGAATCATCGAACACGTCTGCGTCACAATCACCCCGCGGTGCCGGTTGTAGCGGTCCCCCATATAGCCGCCCATCCACGCCAGCAACAGCATCGGCACCTGGCTCGCAAACCCAAATATCCCCAGCAGCGCCACCGATTTCGTCAGCCGGTACACAAGCCACTGCTGCGCCGTGGTTTGCATCCACGTGCCAATCAACGAAATCAGTTGGCCAATAGTGAAGAGCTGAAAGTTGCGGTGCTTCAGCGCACGAAATCTTGTCGACAATTCGAGAATGGACTTCTCCTCTTCTTTCGATGCTTCCCAACCCAACTAGTCACCTTGCCGCGAATCTTCTCCACTTGTCAACGCGCTCCTGCCCCTCTTCTTCTTCCTTTTGTAGGGACCGCTTCTTGAAGCGGTCCGCACACAACGATGCTTGGCTGCGTAAGCCCGTCCCGCGCGCCCTTCTCGTCTTTGCCTTCTTGATCGCACTCTCATCCTGATCCCCGGCGTTCCGATGCACACCAACCCGCAGATGTCATCCTGAGCGAAGCGAAGGATCTCAACCATCTATTTGTGAATTAACGTAACCAGGAGGGAGACGAGACTTTCAACTTTCAACTTTCAACTGAAAACTGAACTGACAACTGACAACTGCTAACTGCCTTACTCCCCAGGCGGCTCTGGCGCGCCACCCACGTGCGTGTGGCTCAGATCCTTCAACATCGACCTCTCATCCTCGCTCATACCCTGCGTAAAATTCGGATCATTCAGCCGCTGATTCCGCGCAGACTCCGGCATGTTCTGCAGCACGCCCAGTTTCTGCTTCATCACCTGCTGCCGGTCCCACGGCATCTGTTTCCATTTCGGCAGCACGTCATTCTTGATGTGCTCCCTCTGCTCGGGCGACATGCGCCGCCAATTATCTTCCTTAATTTGCTGGTCCGCCCTCTGTTGCGGCGTCATGCGATCCCATTGATTGAACTGCTGCCGAATCTTGCTCTGCTTCTCGGGCGAAAGATTCTGAAACGCGCGGCTATTCTTCAGTACCTGTTCCCGTTGCCCCGGCGTCAGTGAACGCATCTGATCCACCCACGGCCGCGGTGCGCCCACACCTGCTTGCTGGCGCGGGGTCAGGTGCGCTCCATTTCCATTTGGCGGTCGATTCCCACTATTGAAATTGTTCACCGGCGAACGGTCTCCGTTATGGTATTGATTCACCGGAGGCCGGTTGGCACTGCCCGGCGGCGGAGTATTCGCCGGCGGGCGATTGGCATTCTGATTCTGCGGGTGCGGTTGCGACACATGCGGCTGCGCTGGTTGCTGGGGCGGCCGATTCGGATTCGGCTTCTGTTGCGCCCATCCACACACAGTCAGGGTGGCGTAACCCGCCACCGCCAGCAACGCCACTCCGACCTGGAATCGCTTCTTCACGTTTTCCCTGTACTTCATTCCTTCTTGCTTCGTTACTCCACTACTTGCTTACTTACTTTTCCTCCGACTCCTTACTTAAAACTTAGAACTGACAACTCACTTCCTGTTTTCTACATCTGCTGCTGCACATTATCCGAATCATCGTCCGCCGGAGCCGGCAATTCCTTCAGCGGCTCGAAATTCGTCAGCACATCATGATCTTCCAGCACCGGCAGATCCTGCATCATCTGCGCATCGTCCACCTGTACCGGCGCGGCGCACCGACCCCGTGCGATACCCAAACCACAGCGCCGCCGCCAGCAGCGCCGATGCCGCAAACGCCACCCGCGGCGAAACCGTCAGCCACGCCCACCAATTCGTCTTCACCGGCTCTGCCGCCACCAGTGCGCGCACCCGCGCATCGAATGCCGGCGAAGGTTCGATCACCGGCAGCTCCTCCAGCAGACCCGCCACCGCGCGAAATTCCTCCGCACGCAAACGGCACGGCGCGCACAGCCGCCAGATGCTTCTCCACATCTGGCCGTTCGCTTTCTTTCAGCCGCCCATCCACGTATCCCAGGATCCGGCTTTCCATCTTTTCGCAACTCATAACACTTCCTTCTTTCCCTGCCCTACTGCCTGCTCTGAACGGCCACGAGCGGGGCTAGTTCCACTCGCAGCGATTCATATGCCCGGAACAGCAGCGATTTCAGCGCGCTCTCCGAGCAACTCAAAATCTTGGCAATCTCCGCATAATCCAGCTCCTGGTATTTGTGCAGCAGCACCGCCGCACGCTGCTTTTCCGGGAGCTTGTCGATCGCATGGCGAATCATTTTCACCCTCGCATCTTCCACCAGATGCTGCTCGATGTTCGGGTGCTTGTCCGCAACATCCAGCACCTTCTCGTCTCCATCCTCCGCGTCCACTCGTCACCGGCGCGTCAATCGAATCTTCCAATTTGTGATAGCGATTGTCGCGCACAGAATTCAATGCCAGGTTCGTCGCGATTCGGAACATCCACGTGGTGAACTTCGCGCTCGGCACGTAATCCTCTCGCGCGCGATACACCCTCAGAAATACCTCTTGCGCGAGGTCTTCCGCCTGCTCCCGGTTCCTCACCATCCGGAACAGGAAGTTGACGAGTGGCGTGCGATACCGGTGCAACAGAAGCTCAAACGAAGCTTCGTCACCAGCTTTCACGTCCAGCATCAGTTGGACGTCGGTCCTGGCCATAGCACCCACACTCTAACAAACACGTTTGTCCTCAGAAAGTTGCAGTTCGCTCGGCTTGAGCAAGGTAGGTAACGGGTCGCCTCAGCATCCGCCTAAATCCTGAATAACCCTCTTAAAATCAACATGCTAGCCACTCCAGCAAACACCAGCAACGCCATCCGCCAGCCCGGCTCCCGGTTCACTTCCGGCAACAGGTCCGTCGCCGCCACATATACCGTCACTCCTCCCGCTAGCGGCAGCGCATATTTCAGCTGCCCCTTGCAGCGCACTCGTCAGCAACACTCCCGCCAACGTCGCTACACCCAGTAGCCCGGCCGCCTGCACCGCTCGCCGTTTCCCCTGCCCGCTCGCCATCACCACCGAAGCCACCGTGAACCCCTCCGGCAGCTTATGCAGAAACACCGCCACGAACATCATCACTCCCAGCCATGTGGAAACCAAAAATCCTGCCGCGATCGCCACGCCGTCAAAAAATGTGTGAATCGCCAATCCCAACAGCACCGTGCTGCGCGCGTGATGAACGTGCATCTCCTCCGTGTGCGTCTCTTCGCCAAAATGAAAATGAGGAGCAATCGTGTGTTCGAACAAATGAATCAGGAAAAATCCGCCCAGCACATACAGCAGCGCATTCTCTCCCGCAAGCCTTAACGACTCCGGGATTACCTCCACAAACGCTACCGACAACATGTACCCCGCGCCCAACGCCAGAAAATATTGCAGGTACTTCCGCGGCCACTCGCGGTACACCACAAAATACCCGCCCAGCAAATTTCCGCCCGCCGCCGCCAACCCCAGCAACGCCGCCAGCGCAATCCGAAATGGACATTTCGTTTGTCATTGTCTGTGTACTGGCCGGCCTGCATTCTGTTCCGCTAGCGCTTTTCCTCGTTCTGTCCAGCTAGGATGGCTTTGCGGGCCGGGCGCATTCAAGCATAGATTCATCCGGTCCCATGTGACCGTTCAGAACTGTCATCCTGACCGGATGCATTCACCCCGATCCACTCCGTTCAAGAATTGTCATCCCGACCGGAGAGCCGCGCCTTTTGCGGCTCGGAGTGGAGGGATCATGGCAACACTGCAACCAGTCCTCTCACCGTTGGCATCAAGCCCATCCTTCCTTACTTCGCCTTACTTCATCTTTTTTATCCACTGTGCCGGAACAGAATCACATCGCCTTCCTGCACGATGTACTCCTTTCCCTTCCAACCGCACTTGCGCCTTTTCCTTCGCCGCCGCTATGCTTCCCGCCGCCAGCAGGTCGCCGCACTGCACCACTTCCGCGCGAATGAATCCCTTTTCAATGTCGCTGTGAATTTCTCCCGCCGCCTTCACTGCCGTCGATCCCTTCCGAATCGTCCACGCGCGCACTTCCGGTTCGCCCGCCGTGAAAAACGGAAATAGTCCCATCAGATCATACGTCGCGCGAATCAACCGGTTCAGCCCCGGCTCCTTCAATCCGTACGAAGCCAGCAACTCCGCTGCTTCTTTCTCTTCCATCTCCGCCAGTTCCGCTTCCAGCCGCCCGCACACCGCCACCACCGCCGTGTTCGGCCGCCCCTGCAGCGCACCCAGCTTGTGCTTCTCGATGGCCTTGTCCATCTCCCCGGCTTCATCATCGCCCAGGTTCAGCACGTAAAGCATCGGCCGCTGCGACAGAAACAGAAATCCGCCGATCGGCTTCCGTTCTTCCGCCGTCAACTTCCAATTCGCGCAATGGCTTTTCCGCTTCGAGGTGCGCTTTGCATTTCTCCAGAACTGCGCGCTCCTTCTCCAGCATCGGATCACTTTTCTTCTTCAGGTCCTTCTCCACGCGCTCCAATCGCTTGGAGATCTGATCGTGGTCCGACAAAATCAATTCCAGATCCAAGTTTGTCGCGTCGCGCAGTGGATCGATGCTTCCCTCCGAATGCGGCACGCTCGGATCATCGAACACGCGAATCACGTGCGCGATCGCATCCACGTCGCGCAGTGTTGCCAGGCTCTCGCGCATCCGTTCCTTCTGCACGCCTGGCAAATCCACATACTGCACCGTCGCGTAGGTGATCTTCTTCGGATTGTAGAGCTTCGCCAGTTCCACCAGCCGCGGCTCCGGCACTTTTGTCACGCCCACGTGCGCCTGCCCGCCTTTTGTCTCGACATTTGCTTTCGTCAAAATTCGGAACAGTGTCGTCTTGCCGACCTGTGGTAGTCCTATAATTCCTGTCTGCATTTACTTGGAGTTCCTTCTCTCGCTGCGGTCTGTCAGGAAGGCTGTCTTTGCCGCATCCTCATTCGCGATTGTTCACTATTCCCCGGCCGTCCAAACACTAAATTTTACCACACCCGCTTCCACTAACCCTCCCCGTCGAGCCATTTGATATGTAACCGTAGAAGGCTTGTTGTTGTTGTGGCTGCGGGAAAGCGGGAATCCCGAAGGGATTTCCAAGCTCGCGAAGCGAGCGTCCAGCGCTTTCAACCGCACCGACCAGGGATAGCCGGCCGCCTCCCATACGCTGGTCAGCACGCTCAGCAGTTCGTGCCCATAGCTCAGCCCGCGTTTTCGTACCGGCCGATCAGGTCGCTTGCCGGGTGCCGGGCCATTCCAAATGCGTATGGCGTATTTTCGGTGGTAGCCCGTGGTCAGGCAAAATTCGTTCAGCATTTCACGTTTCGCTTTACGATCTGCTTTGCCATACCGCCCATAGATAATTCGGAAATACTCCCATTTCCCCTTGCGCCCCAAATGAACCCTCCCCAAATTGTCTTTGTCTCGGGTTACATGTTAAATGGCGCGACGTTGTCCCCTCGGGTTACATTTTAGATGGCGCG
The DNA here is from genome assembly GCA_963839315.1 of Candidatus Acidiferrales bacterium. Taxonomy (GTDB): domain Bacteria; phylum Acidobacteriota; class Terriglobia; order Acidiferrales; family UBA7541; genus Acidiferrum. Next base: position 122,295 of record CAWIUU010000035.1, on the reverse strand, counting down.
ATACGCCCTCTTACCAACTCTAGTCCTGCCATGCTATGGTTTTCTCCCGCTATGACCGTCAACGTTCCGCCATCCAATCTCGCCTTCGATCTCCCCGAGGCCATTCGCCACCTCTGCGCCTGCGACGAACAGCTCAAACGCCTCATCGCCGAAGCCGCCCCTTTCCAAATCGACGTCGCCGACGCGCAATCTCCTTACGAAGTCCTCCTCGAATCCATCACCTACCAGTCCATCTCCGGTAAAGCTGCCGCCACCATCTTCGCCCGCATCAAAGCCCTCGGCGAGAACGGCCGCCCTCCCACTCCCGAACATATGCTGAAAATCCCCAAAGCCAAACTCCGTAAAGCCGGGCTCTCGGGCGCAAAAGTTGCCGCGATGAAAGATCTCGCAAAGAAAACCATCGAAGGCATCGTTCCCACACACGAGCAAGCCCTCTTGCTTTCCGATGAAGAACTCGTCGAGCGCCTGGTCTGTGTCCGAGGCATTGGTGCATGGACCGTTGAAATGTTTTTGATTTTCCGCCTCGGGCGTCCCGATGTGCTACCCATTCATGACCTTGGGGTAAAAAAAGGCTGGTCCGTCGTCTACGGCAGGAAACACATGCCCAAGCCCAAAGAACTCCTGAAATTCGGCGAACGCTGGCGCCCCTACCGCACCGTCGCCAGTTGGTACATGTGGCGCGCTTTCGAACGCGCCGGCTACAAAGTCACCAACAAAATCCGCCCCCACAAACCGCGCTGCAAGCGCAGGCTAAAAACGTAAATAGCAACCGCTCCTGGAGTGTCCCACACGCCGCTTTCGCGTGTGTGGCTTGGGTTCCTACGGCCTCGCCACCACTTCCCTCACCAACAAAATCATCCCCACCAACCCGGCCAACAATACGCCCGTTTCATATCCAACCGACACATGATGCAATCGATTAAATTCCACTCGCTGCGGATCATTCTCCGGCGTGTTCTGCACCGAAACCATCTCCTTCTTCAACCGCTCCATCCGGTTACTCACCGTGAATTGCGACGCCGCCGTCAACATCACCATCAACACCACGCACAGCGCCGTCGCTGTCGTAAGACTCCCAAAATCCCGCGTCCGCGCCAGACGCGCTACCAGAAATAGTAATCCCAGGAAAATCCCCGCATCATGCAGCCGGCCCAACGCATACCCCACCATCATTCCCGCCGCGTCACGGCTTCCCAGAATCGTGAACGCACCAGGGGCCACCACAAAACTCAAAAACACATCGCTCACCCAGCCATAAGCTCAAACACAAAAACTCAATTGTGCGCAAGAAAGTTTGCATGCCGACACTATACAAGACCTGTCGAATTGGAACAAAATGCCCACATGCTCAATCCACAATTCTGCCGCGCGCCTCGCTACATTTCTTCTCGTGCTGGCCTTCAACTCGTCTGCCCAACAGGTACCCTCTGCCATCACCACCGATCCCACGCCGGACAGGGAATTCCCGGCCTCGACTGAAGCTCCCGATGTTCCGAGCCACGGTGCGCGGCTGAACGCCGTCTTTTTCCTCGGCTCCTGGCTCGACCCCTCATCCTACTGTCGCTCCTTCTCCACGGCTTCCCCGGCAATGAGAAAAATCTCGATTTGGCTTATACTCTGCGCCGCGCCGGTTGGAATGTTCTCTTCCCCAACTATCGCGGCTCCTGGGGCAGCGCCGGCAATTTCTCTTTTTCGAACGCCATCGAGGATACTCAGTCCGCCGTGGATTTCTTGCGCGATCCCGCAAACATAAAGAAATATCGTATCGATCCAAAACGTATTGTGCTGATCGGTCACAGCATGGGTGGCTTTATGGCGGCCTATACCGCGGCTCACGATCCGGGCGTATATGCTCTCGCCATGATCGCCGCGTGGAACATGGGCCCCTCGGTGCTCCGCCCCTCAGACAATGGCCGCGCCGACAATTACAAAAACTCTTCTCCGCGCCTCGCGGGAACCACTCCCGAAGGCCTAATGACAGAGATGAAGGAGAACGCGCTTAAGTGGAACTATTTGGATTACGCGGACCTGCTCAAAACCCGCCCCGTTCTCATCCTTGAAGCCAAAGACCGCAACGTCGAGGATAACCATGCTATGGTCGAAACCCTCCGCAAGGCCGGAAACGCGACACGTCACCGAAAAATTCGTAGAAACCGACCACTCTTTCTCCGACCATCGCATCGCCCTGCAGGTCGCTAATCCTCGATTGGCTCCAGTCTCTACCTGCACCCACGGCCAAATAGCAACTTCGGCACAAGATTCCTGCTGCAGCCGCCTCTTCCAGGCCTTAAGATGGGAGAATTCAGTAAAGATGGTGGGCGATAAAGGATTTGAACCTTTGACCTCTCGCGTGTGAGGCGAGCGCTCTAACCGCTGAGCTAATCGCCCGTCTATCAACGGGTGGAAGGCAGTCTCGCCAGCTGCAATCAGTCGGCGTTACTTCCTTCTTCTATTTGTAACAGGAAGACTCTGGGTTTTCAACCGATGCAGATCGCCACTTCTCACGTCGTCTCGCAACTTCAGCGCTCCATCGCCCGCGCCATTTATGGCAAGGAAGACGTGATCCAGCTCGCGCTCGTCACCCTTCTTGCCCGTGGCCATCTCCTCATCGAAGACGTTCCCGGCACCGGCAAAACCACCCTTGCCCAGGCCCTGGCCAAATCGTTTCACTGCAGTTTTCAGCGCATCCAGTTCACCTCCGACTTGCTTCCCTCCGACGTTCTCGGCGTCAGCGTCTACAATCCTGAGTCGCGCGAGTTCGAATTCCGCCACGGACCTATCTTCGCCAACGTCGTCCTTGCCGACGAAATCAATCGCACCACCCCGCGCACGCAATCCGCTCTACTCGAAGCCATGAACGAGTCGCAAGTCACTGTCGACGGCCGTACCCTGCCCCTCCCCAAGCCCTTTCTCGTTGTCGCCACGCAAAATCCCGTCGAGCATCATGGCACTTACCCGCTTCCGGAATCCCAACTCGACCGCTTCCTCATGCGCGTCAAAATGGGTTATCCCTCTCACGAAACCGAGCGCGCGATTCTTCGCAGCCGCGTTTCCGACGACGCAATCTCCGTTCTCGAGCCGATTGCCGATGTTGCGGACGTGCTCGCTATGCAGGACTCCGTCACGCGCGTCAAAGTCGACTCCAGCCTCCATGACTACGCGCTGGAAATCGTCAATCGCACTCGCAAGTCTGACCACCTGGCGCTCGGCGTCAGCCCTCGCGGCACCTTGATGCTCCAGCGCGCCGCGCAAGCCCGCGCCTTCCTCGACGGCCGCGATTTTTGCCTCCCAGACGACTTCAAGCAACTCGCCGTCGCCGTATTCTCTCATCGCGTCGTCGCCAGCGCGCGCCATGCCTCGCTTCAAAAGAAATCGGAAACTACCGAAAACGTTCTCCGCGAAATTGTCGATTCCGTCCCCGTCCCTCTGTGACATCGAACGGGTCGTTCCACTTTCACGGCAACGGGAGATACGCGTTATCCTGAGCGGAGCGAAGGATCTCGAAGCAAGATTCTTGTTCGGACTGCGGGGCTAGGGCCTTCCAATGGCAACGCTGAAGATCAGGCTCTCCAAACTCTGGCAAACAGCCGACCGCCCGGCCATCCGCGCTTTCTTTCTCTCCATAACCGCGCTCAGTGTCGCCCTCGTCCTCGCTCTCTATTCCGGCGCCGCGGCACAACTTGGGAACGTGGCTCTCGCCAGCGCTTCTTCTCTCATTGCGCTCCTTGTTGCCGCATGGGTTGCCATTACGCTCGTACCCGTCCTCGCTAAACGCACCCCTCTTCGCTGGATCGGTTATCGAATGGAATATCGCATCACCACAGAGGGCTGGATCTATATTGTCGGGGTCGTGCTCGTTGCTCTCGCTGCTCTAAACACCGGAAACAATCTCCTCTTCCTTATTCTTGCCAGCCTTCTCGCTTCCATTCTCATGTCCGGCATTCTCTCTTCCATCACCCTTGCTGGCGTCGAGTATGCGTCTGCAACTCCCAGAACACATTTTCGCTGGCCAACCCATTCGCGCGTCACTCGAACTCGAAAACGAAAAGCTTACCCTCCCTTCTTTCTCTCTTCGTGTCGAAGGCATCAAGAAGAAGAACGCCGCTGCCCCCGCTATGCTCGAAACCCCTGTCTACTTCCCCTATCTCCCACGCCAGGAAGCCATCTCGCAAACCGTCCCGCTGTTATTCCCCATACGCGGCGTCTATCGCCAGGAAGCTTTTCGCATCGTCACGCGTTTTCCCTTTGGATTCCTGCAAAAAGCGCGCCGTCTCGATCTTGCCACCGAAGCCATCGTCTATCCCTCTGTGGATGCCTCCCCGGAGTTTCTTGACGTCCTTCCAGGGATTCAGGGAGCTATGGAAAGCCTCGTCAAGGGCCGTGGACAGGACCTCTATGCTCTTCGCGATTACCTCCCGAACGACAGCGCTCGCCATGTCCACTGGAAAGCCTCCGCGCGTTATGGGTCTCTAATGGTTCGCGAGTTCGCCCGCGAAGATGATTGCAGTGTCCTTCTCATCTTCGACCCCTACAGCCTTGTCGCTCGCCCCAACGCCTCTGCGACTGAAAAGGCTCGCTTCGAACGCGCCGTTTCCCTCTGTGCCGCCATTGCCTGGAGCTTCCATGAGCGCAGTGCTCTCCTCGAATTTCGTGGAGTGGGTGCTGAAGTTCCCCTCGCGCCGGCTTCCGACAATATATTCTCGGTTCTCCGCCACCTCGCGCTCGTTCAACCTCTTTCGCCTGATCCTCACGCAGCGTTTTTGTCCGATCTTGCCACTAACCTCGAATCCTTCAAAATAATCGTTACCTCGCAACCGCGTGGCTCCGTCCCAGCCCCCGTTTGGAATTCCTCCTACGTCGTCTTCTCCGAAGATCTCTCCTGACTCCGCCAGGCTCCTCGTAAATGCCTTTAGTCGTATTTCTTGCTCAAATTGTGATGTGAGATTCCGGCAACTTTCCAGGAGCAATCCATGAAAATCCATTCCAAGCTGATCTGCTGCCTTCTCCCACTCACCTTCGTCTGTGGCGCCTGCAAAAAACAGGCTGCTAACCAGGAGCCCACTCCCACCAACGCCGCCAAAACCGCCCAGCCTGCTCCCGCTCCCGCGGCAAATGTTCCCGCGAGTGCCCCAGACGTTTCTGCCCAAGGCGCCGAAACCACCGCAAACTGGCCGGCATCGCATGGGCACTTAAGGAAGACGAGATCAAGAATGATTCCAAAGGGCAGTGGGCCATCCCGGCACCTCTTCCTCTTCATACAACGATGCTCAAGGCACCGCACCGTGGTCCGCAAACCAGGCCACCGGCGCGCCCAATGTCGACAAATATGGTGACGATGGCAATGCCTGGACTTCAAAAACTCCCGATGCTGGTATTGAATGGTTGGATCTGAAATATCCAAAACCCGTGCACGCCGAAGAAGTTCGCATCCGTGAATCCTGCGGCTCCGGCGCCGTTATCAAAGTCGAAGTCTTTGACGAACAGGGCACCGCCCACACCATTTGGGCTGGCAACGATCCCACCACGGAATTGTACTATCTGATCGTCAAGACCCCTAAGACCACCTTCAAAACCGACCGCGTCAAAATCACTCTCGCCACCAACGTAGTCGCAGGATGGAACGAAATCGACGCTGTCCAACTCGTTGGCTCCGATCAGTAACCCATCTTTACGATTTCGTATTTTGCAAGAAACTCTTCCATGTCATACCAAGCGGAGCAAGCTCTCCGCTTTCCCAACGCGGTTAATGTGATATTTGTCTCCCTCAGACGCTCCACTCTGGCCTCGCGATCTTTCAGCCACTCAGTCATGGCCGCAAATAGAATTGTCGTCCTGAGCGAAGCGAAGGATCTTAACCACTCTTAGCCGCTTTCGTTACTTCCTTACCTCCTCACTTCGTCCTATGCGACACTAATCGCGCATGTTTTCCGGCGCCTCACTCTCACGCTTTCGCAAAAATCTCCTCGCCTGGTTCTCGCAATTCCAACGCGACCTCCCTTGGCGCCGCAACAAAGATCCCTATCACATCTGGCTCTCCGAAATCATGCTCCAGCAAACCCGCGTCGCTGCCGTCATCCCCTATTACGAACGCTTTCCTCTCGCTTCCCCCACCATGCAATCTCTCGCGGAAGCCCCTCAGGAAGAAGTTCTTCGCCTCTGGGCGGGACTCGGCTACTATTCGCGCGCGCGAAATCTTCAGAAAGCCGCTAAGGAAATCGTCGCGAATCATGGTGGGGTCTTTCCACAAACAGAAAAAGAAGCTCTCGCCCTCCCCGGCATCGGTGCCTACACCGCTGCCGCCATTCTCAGCATTGCCTACGAAAAAAAACTTGCCGTTCTCGATGGTAACGTCGCTCGCGTCCTCGCTCGCCTCGCTGCCATTCACGGCGATCTCCGCTCCAGCGGCCGCTGGCCGCAGCTCCAGCAAATCGCCAACACTCTTCTCGACCCGCACTTCTCCCGGCGATTGGAACCAGGCCATGATGGAATTGGGCGCCACCCTTTGTACCCCACGCTCCCCCCGATGCCTGCTCTGCCCCATCGCCAAATTCTGTGAAGCGCGTAAACTCGGCCTCGTCAATTCCATCCCTGAGAAACGCAAAAAGCGCGCCACCGTTGAAATTACCCTCGCCTCCCTTGTTTTCGTCGACCCCAAGGGCCACACACTTCTTCTTCCTCCCCCGCGCTTCCACGGAAAATCCAGCACCCATGCCGGCGTCCTCACCCTGCTCTCCCGCATGTGGCACTTCCCTACAATTCAAGTGCATAGCAAAACGCCGAATCAGAACTCCGCAAACATGCTGCGGAAAACTTTTCCCGCGCTCGGAGAAACTACCTTTCGTTCCCGTCAAAAAAACGCGCCACACGGTCACCTTTCGCAGCATCACTCTTCTTCCGTTCCGCGCCGACGTCCCCGGACTCCCCCGCCTCGCCTCCGCAAAATCTCTTCCGCTCGACGACCTCTCCTCCGTCCCCATCTCCAATCTCACCCGCAAAGTCGCCCGTTCCGCCCTCTCCCCTCCTCCGTGTAGCGCTGGCTTTCGTGCCAGCTTTTCGGAACGCCGCGGCTCGTTTACCCTGGGCACGAAGAGCCAAAACTTTCAGGTCGATCCACAAGCGCTTATCGCAATCGAGCCGCATATAACTAAAAAATGTCTTGACATTTTAGTTAAAAATGATAGCTTATCCAGTCAGAGGGTGTGTCTTTAGGTCACTTTCGTCCTCGCATTCTCGTTCTCAAGCCTCAACACATCTAACTCCCTCAGAATCAGCACTTACAATTTGCCCCGCTTCTATCTCCCCTGAAATCAAATCCGCCGTCTCTAAACCCTCTAATTTCAATACTTACAAAAAATGGGGGGAGGGGGTCAGTAACTTTGTCGTTACTCCCCGCTTTGCCTGCAATCTATGAAACCCTGGCCAGTGCTATTCTTCCTTTCTACCATGGCAACCTCCGCCTCCATCCCTGATGCTCCCCTGCCGGCCGAGGGCTTCTACCGCACTGCTCTTTTCTTCCTGGTTCTCATCTCTGCTCTCACCTTGGTGGCCACCGGCAAACTCGATCCCGTTACCACCATCCTCGCCCCGGCGGCCATTCTCTACAAAGGGTTCCGTTGGTGGCGAGGCTATCCCGCGGAAATGCGCCAGTCCCTCGCCACAAGGCTCGTTCTCGCCTACGTCTTCCTATTTCCTTTGGACGCTCTTTTTCTTTCCCGCAGTCTGGCGAGTAGCAGTTCCAACCCTGTTCTCTATGCCACCCTTCTCGCCTCCGTCCACTTCCTTCTTTTTGTCACGGTTATCCGTCTTTACAGCGCCACCACCGATCGCGATGCTGCTTTCCTCGCCATGCTTTCTTTTTCCGGAGTTCTCGCCGCCGCTGTCTTCACCGTCGACACCTACTTCCTCGGATTCTTTTTCGCGTTCCTGATATTTGCCGTGGCCACTTTCGTCGGTCTCGAAGTCCGCCGCGGCGCCGCAGGCGCGCTCTCGCCTCCTCTCCACGCGGACTCCCTGCGCGAACGCCGCTTCTACCGCGCGCTGACCCTTGCTACTCTTACGGTTGCCTGCGGCGGAATTCTTCTCGGGTCCATCCTCTTCTTCCTATTTCCGCGCTTCAACGCCGGATTTTTGTCCAGCGCAAGCTTGCAAACCACCTTCATGAGCGGCTTCAGCAACAGCGTGGAATTGGGCGAGATTGGCGAGATCAAGAAAGACTCCACCGTGGTCATGCGCGTGAAAACCGGGCTCGCCAGTTCCCGTACCCCATGCTCCGATGGCGCGGCATCGCCCTCACCACTTTCGACGGGCATCGGTGGTCTTCCAGCACTGGTTCAAAGGAACGCGTCTTTCCCTCCAGCAACGGCTGGATCCTCATCAATCCACAGAATTCCATCGAAGGATCCACGTCCCTCGATCTGCACTTCACCGTTCTCCTCCAGCCGATCGCAACGGACTCTCTCTTCGCGCCCGCAAACTTGCTCGGCGTTCGCGCCAGTTTCCTCAACGGTTCCCCCGGTTACAATTCTTTCGTCCACCGCGGCACTCTTTTTCGCGATCCCACTGGCTCCATCTTCAATACCTTCCGTAATTTTGTTCAACTGGAATACGAAGCCGAATCGCTTCTTCCAGCCGTTCACCCTGCTGTCGCTCGCGCCGCTTCCACCGACTATTCGGACGAAGTCCGCGCAACCTATCTCCAACTCCCTCGCTCTCTCGATCCGCGCATCCCCGAACTCGCCCGGCAAATCACCCAGGCGCAGAGCAATGCCTTCGACAAATCCATCGCTCTCGAGTATTACCTGCAGCACAATTTTTCCTACACTCTGAATCTTACCGGCAAGTCGGGTAAAGACCCTCTTGCTCATTTCCTCTTCGAAACGCGTGCTGGACATTGCGAATATTTCGCTTCCGCCATGGCCGTCATGCTTCGCACCCTGGGCATTCCCTCCCGCGAAGTAAACGGCTTCCTCCCCGGAGAATTCAACGACGTCGGCGGCGACTATATCGTTCGCGCCAGCGACGCTCACAGTTGGGTAGAAGCCTACTTTCCCGGCAGCGGTTGGATCACCTTTGATCCCACTCCCCCGGGCCAGGAACCCGGCTCCGGTCTCTTCTCCCGCCTCGGCATGTACCTCGACTGGTTGCAACTCAATTGGAATGAATGGGTTATTAATTACGACTTCTCTCACCAGACTCTTCTTGCGCAAAACGTTCAGCGAACTTCGCGCAATTGGAATGAGCTTGTTCGCGAGTGGCATCGCAAGCTTTCTGATCACACCGTCGGTGCGCTCACCCGTTGGCAGAAAAAACATGCTCTTCTCGGAATCCTCCTTCCTGCCGTGCTCGTTCTGTTCCTGATCGTTCTCCGCTTCGACTGGATTCGCTCTCTCTTCCGGTGGCTCAGCCTCTCGCTGCAACTGCGCCATGCGGCCACTGGCCGCTCCAATCCACAACTCGCCTCACGACTCTATGCCGAGCTTCTCCGTCTTCTCGAAAAACGGGGCTACTCGCGTCTCAATACACAAACCCCTCTTGAGTTTGCCTCTTCATCCGGGCTTCAGCCTGAACTAATTCCTGCCGTCCGCGAATTCACCAATCTCTACACGGAGGCCCGTTTTGGCGACCGGCCCTGCGATGCCCTCCGCCTCCGCTTCCTTCTCCAGCAAGTCCGTACCGCTCCCCGTTCACGTTAGCGTTCTCAGCCGAAGCCTTCAACAAATTTGTCATCCTGAGCGCAACAAAGGACCTCAATAGCCCGCCACCTCCCAGCGCCACTCAGCGCTCCATGCTAAAATGAATGAATTGTGCTCCGGCGCAATTCCCAACTATGCCAAAGGTAGGATTCATCTCTCTCGGCTGCCCCAAGAACCTCGTTGATAGCGAGGTCATGATGGGCCTGCTCACGCGCGAAGGCTACGAACTGACCCCGCGGGCCGACGATGCCGAGATTCTGGTCGTGAACACCTGCAGCTTCATCGAATCCGCTCAAAAAGAATCGATCGATACCATCCTCGAAATGGCCGAGCACAAGAAATTCGGCGCTGCCAGGAAATTGATCGTCGCCGGCTGTCTAGTCGAACGTTTCCGCGATCAGATCCTTGAGCAGGTTCCCGAAGTCGACGCCGTCGTCGGCACCGGTGAAGTCGAACGCATCATCGAAGCCGTGGAAGGCGACCTGAAAGTCCTCCCCGCTCAACCACCCACTTTCCTGTATCACGACTTCACTCCACGCGTCGTCACTACCCCAAAGCATCAGGCCTACATCAAAATCGCGGAAGGCTGCGATCACCCCTGCACCTTCTGCATCATTCCCCAGCTCCGTGGCAATTTCCGCAGCCGCCGCTTTGAATCGGTCGTTCGCGAAGCCGAAAATCTCGCCGCCGCGGGAGCCCGCGAAATCACCTTGATCGGCCAGGACACTACTTCCTATGGAGAAGACCTCGGCTTGCGTGATGGCCTCGCGCAGCTTCTTGAAAAGCTCGCTCAAGTCGATAACCTCCTATGGGTCCGCTTCCTATACGCCTACCCGAATCGCGTCACGCAAAAGATGTTAGAGACTCTCGCAGCCCATCCACGCCTGGCGAAATATATCGACATGCCTTTGCAGCACGCCAGCCGGAATGTCCTCGCTCGCATGAAGCGCGGCTCCAACGGTGACGCCTTCCTGAAACTCCTTGACCGCATGCGCACAACGATTCCCGGCGTCGCGCTCCGCACCAGCTTCATCGTCGGATTTCCGGGCGAGACCGAATCAGACTTCGAGGAATTGCTTCAATTCGTCGCCGCCGCCGAACTCGACTGGGTCGGTGTCTTTGAATTCTCTGACGTCGACAATGCCGCCAGTTTTCCCCTCGATGGCAAGGTAGACTCCGACACCATCAGCCATCGCCGCAATCGCCTGATGGCCCTGCAAAAGAAAATCTCGCGCGAAAAACTTCGCGCTTTCAAAGGTCGCACCGAAACCGCCCTCGTCGAAGGCCCCTCCAGCGACAATCCTCTCGTCTGGGAAGCGCGCCTGGAATCCATGGCCCCCGATATCGACGGCAAACTCTACCTCACCGACATCGAACTCCCTACCGGGGAGATCGCTTCCACTGGCGATGTGGCCCGCGTCGAAATCACCAAGACCGATGCCTACGATTTAATCGGTGGTGTCGTCGAAATCCTCCCTCGGGCCGCCGTGCGCTCACTGCCCTCGATTCCCGCCGCACCGCCTGCTGAGAAACTCACGCGTATCTCCACCGGCGCCCCTCTCCGCGTCCTGGGCTGAAACAGATTCAGCGTCTCTCCGATCTCCGACTTCACTCTTCCCTGTGTGGCTCCTCAGTGCTCTCTGTGGTAAAACTGATTTTCGCCATGAAACACAAATGCCCGATCTGTAAGAAAACCACCGACTCCGAACGGGACACGCACTTCCCGTTCTGCAGCGACCGCTGCCGCCTCCAGGATCTCGGCGCGTGGGCTTCCGAAAAATACGTTGTCTCGGAACCCATCTTCAATGAAGATGACCTCGCGGATTCTGAGCCAAAGACCTTCACACTCGATCTCGATGAGCCGAATGAACACGAACACTGACGCCATCGCCGCTCCCACTCCGGGCAAGAAGCCATTGTTCGCGTACGCCCTTGCTACCGTTCTTGGTGTAGGCTATATCGAGCCCGGACCCGGCACATGGGGTTCTCTCGTTGGACTGGCCCTCGCCGTCTTCTCTCACCCCTTCACCTGGTTCCTTCTCTTTAGCCGCGCCATCCTTTCCGGTGCTGGCATCGATGCGCCTTTATTCTCCGGCGCCTGGGGCACAGCACTGCTCCTGGTCCCTTCGATCGCAATTTGGCTTGCAGTCGCGTGGCTTGGAGTCTGGAGCAGCACTAAAGTTGCGAACTTTTCCGGAATCCACGACCCTCAATTCGTCGTCATCGACGAAGTTTCCGGTGTTCAGCTCGCCCTCATTCTGGGTCTCGCACCCTTGGCCGCTCCCATGACTTTCGTCCACAATACGGACGCGGCCGCCTTCGCCCTCTACACCGGAATGAGTATCCTAAGCTGGAGATATCTCCTCGCCGGCTTTGTTCTCTTTCGCATCTTCGACATCGCCAAGCCCTTCCCCTGCCGGCGCCTGGAGAGACTTCCCGGCGGCTGGGGTGTCATGGCGGATGACTGGATGGCTGGCGTCTACGCTGCCATTTGCATGCGTCTGGCGTTACACTTTGAATTGTTGTCCAGGCACGTACCATGAAATTCGGGTTCGGCTCCACGGCAGAAAAGAACGGCATTCCCCGGATTGACCGCATCTTCCCCACTGCGGCCATTCCCGGCGGCGAAATCACCATCCATGGCAGCGGTTTCGCGTCGCGCCACGGAGCCCGTCCGGTTGTGCGTTTCGGGGAAGCGGAAGCCGCGCTCTCCCTTGTCAGCAGCAATCGCTTGATCGCGCGTGTCCCGGAAAATCCGACCGGCAGTTCGCTTCAGGTCGTGCAATCGGAGAACGAAAGCCAACCCTTCCCCGTGAGTGTCGCCTTTCAGATCGCCGACAATCTTCATCCCGTCTCAAACCCGGCCATCGATTCCAGCGGCAACATCTATGTCACGTTCAGCGGGCCTCGCGGCCAGCGCGTTCCCGTTTCGCTTTACAAGATCGGTTCGAATTACAGCGTGAAACCTTATGTCACCTCACTCATCAATCCCACTGGACTGGCCCTCGGACCCAATGGCGACCTGTTCGTCTCCTGCCGCCACGACGGCACCATCCATCGCGTGACTCCCGATGGCCGCTCTCAGCAGTGGATCGAGGGTATGGGCGTTGCCACCGGCATCGCCTTTGATCGTACTGGAAATCTCTTCGTCGGCGATCGCAGCGGCACCATCTTCAAAATCAATCCCGACCGTGAAATTTTCGTCTTTGCCACATTGGAGCCATCCGTCGCCGCCTATCACCTCGCGTTTCATCCCAGCGGCGAACTCTACGTTTCTGGCCCCACGACTTCCAGCTACGACCGTGTGTATCGCATTACCCAAGGCGGTGAAGTCCACGTCTTCTACCGGGGATTAGGTCGGCCGCAAGGCATGGCCTTCGATCGCGATTTGAATCTGTACCTCGCCGCGTCTCTTGGCGGACGCCGCGGCATCGTCCGCATCTCCCCCGAGGGCCGCGCCGAGCACGTCCTGAACGGACCCGCACTCGTCGGCCTTGCTCTCCTCCCCAGCGGTCGCGCCGTAGTCGCCGCAAACAGCGCCCTCTTCACTCTCGATTGGGACGTCCACGGCCTGCCGCTGCTAGGCTGAGTTGCACGGCAAGGCTTTCGAGGATTCAAATCAGGACCGCTCAACGCCCTTACGAGAATCTCGGATCGGCCTTCAAGTCGGCACGGACCTTTTCGGATTTCGTGATCGATGTGACCAGTCCTTAGCCGAGATCTTCAAAACCCGAGGTTTCGATCTAATTTCTGTGCTCTGGATCGATTCTCCCCGGAATCTCTGTCGTGTGGCCACCCAAGGACGCTGACTGCCCTAATGACCGGCGCACTTTGTACATCTGCTCGGAAGGTGGGGACATCGGGTGTGGGGCGATCACGGTCCTGGTGGAGTCTGACGCGGAGACTTTTACCTGGAAAGAATTCGGCTATGAAAACAATTATGAACCGGGCGTGTCTTACGAAAGGTTAAGAGACCTTGGTCCATATGTCTTTTTCGAGACGAATACTCTCGCGAACTGAATGACAATCTATCTAAAATAGAAGCAGTGTCATGAAAGCCGAAATCATTGCCGTTGGTTCCGAACTGCTTACGCCCGATCGGATCGACACGAACTCACTCTTCCTCACCGAGGAGTTGAACAAGCTCGGCATTGAAGTCCTTCGCAAAACGATCGTGGGCGACAATCGCGAGCTACTGGCCGAAGCCTTTCGCGATGCTCTGCACCGCGTTCCCGTCGTCATTGCCAGTGGCGGCCTTGGCCCCACCGAAGACGACCTCACCCGCGAAACCGTTGCGGATCTGCTTGGCCGCAAGCTCCACCGCAATGAAGACGTCGTGCGCGCCATCGAAGCGCGTTTCCGCAGCTTTAAGCGCGACATGCCTGCCGTCAATCTCCGCCAAGCGATGGTTCCCGAAGGCGCGGAAGTCCTGGAAAATCCTCGCGGCACCGCTCCTGGCCTCTGGCTCGAAGACAACGGACGCATGATCGCTCTTCTTCCGGGACCGCCTCGCGAACTGAAGCCGCTCTTTCTCGAGCAGGTGCTTCCCCGCCTGCAGCGCCGCGTCTCCGGAGTCCGTATGTTCAAGCGCGAGATCCGCGTCACCGGCTTGGGTGAGTCGCATGTCGAAGAACGAATTCGCCCGATCTATAGCCGCTACAACGATGTGCATACGACGATCCTTGCCACCCCTGGCGAAATCCAGATTCACCTCCGCATGTGGACGGACAATGCGACCCATGCGGAATCCACTCTAAATGAAATGGTTCAGAGCTTTGAGCTGGCCCTCAGCGATCGCATCTTCGCCCACTCCGCAATTCCCCTCGAACACGTCGTCGCTGAAGTTCTCACCACCAACCGCGCCACCATCTCGGCCGCAGAGAGCTGCACCGGCGGCCTTTTCGCGGAAAGACTTACCCGCATTCCCGGCAGTTCCAATTATTTCCTTGGTGGAGTGGTCTGCTATAGCAACGAACTGAAAACCGCGTGGGCTGGTGTGCCCCCGGATGTCATTGCCGCGAAAGGGGCCGTCAGTAGCGAGGTCGCCGTCGCCCTCGCCCAAGGAATTCGCCGTCACGTGGGAACTACACTCGGCGTGGGCATCACCGGCATTGCGGGTCCCGGCGGCGGTAGCGAAGAAAAACCTGTTGGCACCGTTCACATTGCCCTAGCCTTCTCCGACGGCGTGAAAGAGAGACTCGTCCATCTCCCCGGCGACCGCGAAGCCATCCGCTTCTATGCTTCCCAAATCGCGCTCGACATGGTGCGAATTCACTTCCTCTACAATGGCAATCCGCAGCCTCGTCATTAGCCGAATGCTATGCGCCTGTTCGTCGCCATCGAAATCCCTCCCGGCGTCCGTGCCGCCATCGCCGACTTCATCCGGGAATTCATGCCGATCGCGCCTCAAGCGAAATGGGTGCGCCGCGAAAATATGCACATCACTTTGAAGTTTCTCGGCCAGGTGGACCCTGGCAGATTAGCTGCCGTTCAATCAGCGTTGGCTGCCATTCGTTCGGATACACCAGTGACACTCGATTTCCATCGCCTTGGTTTTTTCCCTAATGAAAAGCGTCCACGCGTTTTCTGGATTGGCACGGAAGCCTCCGCCAATTTGAAAATTCTGGCAGCCGAAATCGACCAATCCCTCCACAAACTTGGATTCCCTCTCGAAGACCGACCGTTCACCCCGCATATCACGCTGGCCCGCATCAATACTCCTGGTATTTCCCCAAGACTCGCCTCGGCCGCGCCAGCAAAATTCCGCTCGCTCTTTTGGCTCGCTCGCTGCCGCTGAATTCCATCTCGTTGAAAGCAAGCTCAAATCCACGGGAGCGGAGTACACTACTCTCCAATCGTTTCCCTTTGTGTCGGAGGCATAGCCGTTCATGCTCAGTGTTTGGCTCTCTGGTCGAACGCTACTTCTGATTCTCTTGGCATACCTTCTCGGCTCCATTCCTTTTGGACTGATTCTCGCTCGAGTATTCGCCAAAGAGGATGTGCGCCAGGCCGGCAGCGGCAACATTGGCGCCACCAACGTTGCGCGAGTCGCTGGCCGGCTTCCCGGCATCCTTACCCTGCTCTTTGACACCGGCAAGGGTGCCTTCGCTGTTTGGCTCGCTGGCAATTTCACAGGGCAACAACGCGAGTTCCATGATGCTTGCGGGCATTGCTGCCTTGCTGGGCCACTGCTACCCCATTTGGCTGCGCTTTAAAGGCGGCAAAGGTGTCGCGGCGGCGCTCGGCGTTTTTCTTGCTCTTTCTC
The DNA here is from genome assembly GCA_963839315.1 of Candidatus Acidiferrales bacterium. Taxonomy (GTDB): domain Bacteria; phylum Acidobacteriota; class Terriglobia; order Acidiferrales; family UBA7541; genus Acidiferrum. Next base: position 106,338 of record CAWIUU010000035.1, on the reverse strand, counting down.
CCCTTGCCGCCCTGAGCGCCTTGGCAGTTTTTATTCTTGTCGTCGCACTTTGGCGCTATGTTTCCTTCGGATCTGTCGCCGCCGCGGCTGCCATGCCTTTGCTGATATATTTTCTGTGGGCACCGCTCATGGCGCCCCCTCTTGCAATAACTTTCGGCACGCTCTGTTCGCTACCGCCCTGATCATCTTCAAACATCGCGGAAATCTTCAACGCCTCTTAGATGGCACCGAGCCGCGATTCTCCTTCAGCAAATCAAGGGACACGTCCGAATGACAAAGATCGCGATTCTTGGCGGAGGCAGTTGGGGCACGGGACTTTCCGTTGTCCTGGCAAGCAGTCGTCGAGTCCACGACATCGCACTTTGGGCGCGTGAACCCGCAATTGTGGAGTCTATCAAAATCGTCTCGTGAAAATAAGACCTATCTTCCCGGTATCTGCCATTCCCCGCTTGCGTTACTCCAACCAATGATCTTGGGAAGCTCTCGATCACGCCCGATATTGTCGCCGGCGTTGTTCCCTTCTGCACACGCGCGCGAAGTATTCACGCGGGCACTTCCCCAGGTTTCGCCTGAAGCCATCATCGTAAGTGCCACCAAGGGCCTGGAGCCTGCCACGCACTTGCGGATAAGCGAAGTCCTTGAACAGGTTTTCTCCATCCGCTTCGTTCCTCGGCTCGCCGTGCTTTCGGGCCCTTCCTTTGCCCTGGAAGCGGCTCGGGGGGAGCCCACCGCCGTTGTTCTCGCATCTCAGGATCGCTCGCTCGCCACTTTCCTCCAGGAAGAATTCGCAGGCCCAACTTTCCGCCTTTACACCAATGAGGATGTGCTTGGAGTGGAACTTGCCGGCGCCATGAAAAATGTTATGGCCATCGCGGCGGGCGCTTGCCAAGGACTCGGCTTCGGCGCAAATACACTTGCGGCGCTCATCACTCGGGGACTCGCCGAGATGACCCGTCTTGCCGTCAAACTTGGAGCCAAGCCGGAAACACTTGGGGGACTCGCCGGTCTCGGCGATTTGGTCCTCACCTGCACCGGCGCGCTCAGCCGCAATCGCTATGTCGGATTTGAACTTGGGAAAGGCCGCTCGCTGAATGAAATCCTGCAGGGCATGTCCATGATCGCCGAAGGCGTGGGAACCGCCGCCGCGCTTCTGGCTCTGGGGCGCGAACATCATATTGAACTTCCCATCACCGAACAGGTCAATGCGATCCTGCAGCAATGGAAATCACCCGGAGATGCCATTCGAGACATCATGGATCGCCCGCTGAAGAGGGAATGAAAAAGTGGTCTGTTCTGAGCCTACTCCATTTCAGTTGAAGTAGGGCAAAACGCCGCCCATGTCCGAATTGCGCTAACGTGGATATCAGCGCCTCATAACACCAACACGCTCAATTTGGCCCCCTTTTTACTTACAGCTTAAAACTGATTCAGCTGAAAACTTCCCTGTTTCCGCTAGTACTTCCGTCCCAGTTGCACTTCCGCGCCTCCTGTCCTTTCGGGCAGCCCTTGCTCCCCCTCTTACCCTTGTAAAATCTATATGTTGCAATGGCTGCCTCGCTCTCAATCCTGATTGCTCGCTTGCGCTCCGGCCGGGTGCGCATCCTCTGGCTCGTGCTCGGAGCGCTTCTGCTTGTCAGCGCCCTCCCTATTGGTTTGTATCACCGTCAAGTGCTTGAGCTCAGCCAGGAAAAACTCGTCGACATGGAGCGCGTGCAGCAGACCGAACTCACCCGCGCTCTCGCTCAGGAAGTGCAGTTCTTCGAGGCCAACCTGACGCAACAACTGATCAGCCAGCGCCAGATTCTCGATCTCACCGGCCTCAGCGAAAATGTTGAAGGACCCTGTCGCCGAGCCCAAAGTCACTCGGTTGCTGGAAAATTTCGTCGAGTCCAATCGCAATACCTTCATCTACCTCACTGCCGTGGGTCGCGACGGCAAAGGCACCAGCGCCTCCCAGGGAAATTTCCGCGCGGAACAAGACCCCTTCGTCGCCAAGGCTCTGCAGCGCGCTTTTGTCAGTTGCATGCAGTCGACCAAATTCCGCAGCGATCCTCTCGCGCTGGCTCCCGACAATCGCCCGGCGTTCGTCATCGCTGTGCCCTTAAAGGATGTTCGGGACAATTTCACCGGCATGCTCGCCGCCGTGGTTTCTCTCGACACCATTCTTCACCGCTTGCAGGATTCCAGCGTGCGCGGCCGCACGGTTTTCGTCGTCGATCACTATGGCCATATCGTGGCGCATCCGCTGACGAAGGACTTTGTGCCTGGCGAAGACTTGAGCGAAAAGTCCACGCTGGTCGCCAAAATCAAATCCTTGCCCAAGGAACTTCGGAATACCGAAACTCTTCGCTTCCCTGAAAAAGACAAGAACCATGTCATCGAGATGGTCGGCACCTACAGCACTTTCCCCGAAGTGAACTGGGCCATCGTCGCGCAGCGCAGCCTGAATGAAGCTCGCGCCGACGCCGGTGTTGCCGACCTGAACCGCCAGGCTCTCGCTTTCGTCAGCATCGTCGTTCTCGTCGCCGTTCTTTTCGGCTACTTCTTCGCCGTCGGCATCAGTGAACCCATTCGTGGACTCGCCGCCTCCACGCGCGCCATCAGCCGTGGTGAATTTCACCAGCGCACGCCCGTGCGGGGCGCCGCGGAGATCAGCGAACTCGCAGAGAACTTCAATCTGATGGCCAGCGACATCGAGGAATACATCGAGCGCCTGAAGGAGGCGGCCGAGGAAAATCGCGAGCTTTTCATTGGCTCCATCCGCATGCTCGCCGCCGCCATCGACGAAAAGGATCCGTATACCCGTGGTCATTCGGGCCGCGTCGCCAAATATTCCACTTTGATTGCACAGGAACTTCATATCTCCGCGGACGAACTCGACAAGCTCAAAATCGCCGCGCTTCTACATGACGTCGGAAAAATCGGCGTTGACGACCGCGTCCTGAAGAAGCCCGGCTCGCTTACACCCGAAGAATTCGACATCATGAAGACGCACACCACACGCGGCGCCAATATCATGCGTCCGGTTTCTCAACTGAAGGACATGCTGCCGGGCATCGAACTCCACCACGAGCACATGGACGGCCGCGGCTATCCCTACGGACTCTCCGGCCCGCAGATTCCCCTCATGGCACGCATCATTGCCGTAGCGGACACGCTCGATGCCATGACCACAAATCGTCCCTACCAATCGGCCATGGATCTGGAATACGCGCTCGGCCGCATCAAGGCCCTCACCGGATCGAAATTCGATCAGGTTGTCGTCGGCGCCCTCGAATCCGCCGTCACGTCCGGCAAACTCCGCCTCTCTGCCGTCGAAGTCCACGTTTAAGCACTGTCTCTCCTCTCTGCCACAAGCTAGCAATTCATCCCTGGGCGAAGCGAAGAACCTCATCTGTTCAATTTGCTGAACCGCTCGAACTTCTGGCAGCGCTGTCGTTTATGCCTGAGCACTTCCATCTGCTACAATTTTCTTTCGCGCCGTTAATGCCGCGCGCGAACCCGTATGATTACACTCTTCGGCAAACCCGAACCCACGCTGCTTGAGCGTCTGAAGGAATCCGTCAGCAAGACCAAGGACGCGCTTGCCGATACACTCGATACCATCACGCAAGGCGGCCGCCAGATTGATCCTTCCGTGCTCAAGGAGGTCGAGAATGCGCTTCTCTCCGCCGATCTTGGCGTGAAAACCACGCGCGAAATTCTGGATTCGGTCAAGGAACAGATGGCGCGCAACGCCTTGAACAACGGCGAACAACTGAAGCGCGAAATCAAAGCCCATGTTTTCCGCGCGCTGAATGTCTACGGCGCTTCGCCGAAACTTGCCGATGCCGCCAATGGCAACGATCCTCGCGTCATCTTCATCGTCGGCGTCAACGGCGCTGGCAAAACCACCAGCATCGGCAAGCTCGCCAATCGGCTTCGCCAGGATGGCCGCAGCGTGGTCCTCTGCGCCGCGGACACGTTTCGCGCCGCCGCGGTCGAGCAACTCGAAATCTGGGCGCAGCGCAATGGCATTGACGTCATCAAGCAGAAATCCGGCGCTGATCCCGCCGCTGTCGTTTTCGACGCCATGACCGCTGCCAAAGCGCGCGGCGCCGACGCTGTCATTGTCGACACCGCAGGCCGCTTGCACACCAAATCCAATCTGATGGCGGAGCTGGAAAAAATGAAGCGCACCGCCGCTAAAGTGATTCCCGGTGCGCCACACGACGTACTTCTTGTGCTGGATGCCACCACGGGCCAGAACGGCCTCGCCCAGGCTCGCGAATTTACCTCCACCGTCGGCGTGACGGGCATCGTCCTCACCAAGCTCGACGGTACAGCGAAGGGCGGAATTGTTGTCGCTATATCACGCGAACTGGGCTTGCCGATCCGCTTCGTTGGCACCGGCGAGCAAATCAACGACCTCGTGCCCTTCGACGCGCAAACTTACGCCGATTCGTTGTTTAATTAAGGCTGTGAATCCCCACGATCTTCACTTCATGGAGCACGCGCTGGACTTGGCGCGCAAAGGCATCGGCCTCGCCAGCCCCAATCCCACGGTTGGCTGTGTCATCGTAAAAGACGGCACCATCCTCGGCGAAGGACTCCACCAATATGATTGGCGCGATCACGCGGAAATCGTCGCGTTAAAACAAGCGGATGAGCGCGCACGCGGCGCGACCCTATATGTCACGCTGGAGCCCTGCAACCACACGTGGGCGCACCGGGCCGTGCACCGAAGCGATTCTTCTGGCTGGTGTCGCACGCGTTGTTGCGGCGATGGAAGATCCCAATCCCAAAACGCGCGGCACCGGATTTGCCAAACTTGCGCACCAATGGCGTCGAAGTCGTTACCGGCGTACTGGAATCCGAAGCACAAAAACTCAACGAATCCTTCTCCTGCTGGATCACCACGCATAAGCCTTCGTCACGCTGAAATCGGCGCTAACCCTCGATGGGCAACTTGCCTTGCCGGAATCGCGTAAAAGCAAGAAGCGCGTGTGGATCACCAGCGAGGAATCACGCGCCGAAGTGCAGCGCATGCGGCACGCCTCTGACGCGCTGCTGACGGGTATCGGAACTATCCTCGCCGACAATCCGCTGCTGACGGATCGCAGCGGCCTTCACCGGCGCCGCAGGCTTCGCCGCGTCATTCTCGACACGAAACTGCGCCTGCCTCTCAAGTCGCGCATCGTTGAAAACAGCCGACGACGACCTTCTGGTTTTTACTGCCGCCTCGCTGAAATCCCCGAAGGCAGCGTAAATCTGCAAAACGCCGGCGTCGAACTGGTCCATCTAAAACCGCGCGAAGGCAAGCTAGATCTGAACGCGGTGCTGAAGGAACTCGGCCGCCGCGAAATCCTTAGCGTTCTCCTTGAAGCCGGCCCACGTCTCAACGCCGAGGCTCTTGCCGAGGGCATCGTGAACAGAATGGTCTTTTTTACGCGCCCAAGCTCGCGGGACAGTCCAAGGTTCCCTTTGCGCCGCTTCCCTCTCCAACATTGCACGCCGATCAGGCTTCGTTCATTCCAACAATTCGGCCCCGATCTCGCCGCTGAATTTATCCTCCACGAATAGCCTACGCTTGGGCCTTTGATTCCCGCGCGTACGGTTCGAGTGCCTTTCATTGAGTGCACATTGCTCGCGAAAAAGAACTACTCAATCGGCTCATTCTTTGCGACCATCGTTTCTCGAACTTTTTTTCATGTCCCCCATTCCCCGGAGGTCAATTTCGGGATGAACGATGCTCCCCGCTCCTGGCGAGTCGGCTTCTGGAGCCTGATCGCCACGCAGTTTCAGGGCGCCTTCAACGACAACGCCCTGAAATTCCTGGTGATCTTCCTCATCATCGGGAAAAACCTCACGCCCGAGGAAGAGGAACTGAAGGTCCTGCTTGTCGGCATTCTGTTCGCATCTGCCATTCATTCTGTTTTCGATGACCGGCGGATATTTTGCCGACCGCTACAGCAAGCGCAGCGTCACCATTGCCACCAAAATTTTCGAAATCGCGGTGATGATTTTTGCCATCGCCAGCTTTGCACTTCACAACCTGCAACTTTCCTTGGTTGCCCTGTTCCTTGCCAGCACCCAAGGCGCGCTGTTTGGCCCCTCCAAGTACGGCCTGCTACCAGAACTGTTGCCGGAAAAGAAGCTTTCCTGGGGCAACGGCGTCATCGAACTCGGCACGTTTCTTGCCGCCATTTCCGGCACGGTCATCGGCGCATATCTCTCTGACGCTTTTGCAGGGCGTCAGCAAATCTCGGGATTCATTTTCCTCGGGTGCTCTCTCGTCGGACTGATCACGAGCCTCGGCATCAGCAAGGTTCCTGCTGCCGACCCTGCCCGAAAATTCAAATTCAATTTCCTTAGGATCTCTGGGTCCAGGGAAAGCTCATCCGCCAGGATCGTGTTTTGTGGCTGGCTGTTGCCGGCAACACGTACTTCTTTTTTCTGGCCGCCCTGCTGCAGTTCGACATTGTCTTTTACGGCAGAGACATCCTGCATCTCTCTGCAACGCATGGCGGCTTTCTCCAAGCATCCATCGCCATCGGAATCGGGCTTGGCAGCCTGGCGGCGGGTTATCTCTCCGGGGGCAAAATCGAGTATGGCTTGATTCCCCTCGGCGCCATTGGCATCACCGTCTTTGGCTTTCTATTGGCGCTGCACGGCCTGGAGTTCTCTACCGTACTCGCTTCCTCGCGGCATTGGGATTCTTCGGCGGTTTCTTCATTGTGCCCATCAGTGCCCTCATCCAGCACCGCCCGGAAGAACAACACCGCGGAGGCGTGCTCGCCGCGGCGAACTTGCTCTCATTTATCGGTTTTTTTGCCGCGTCCGCCGAGTACTACGTCGTGAAGCATTTCCTGCAGTCGGCCCCGCGGGAATTTTCTTCTGGAGCGCGATCCTCACCGTTGGCGCGCTCGCTTATGTTTTATGGCTGCTGCCCGACTCCCTGATTCGCCTGGTCCTGTGGATTGCGGCGCATACAATCTACCGGCTGGACCTGAAGGGCCAGGAAAATATTCCCGCTCGCGGTGGCGCGTTGTTGACGCCGAACCACTCCTCGTGGGTGGACGCCGTTTTGGTGATTGCCGCTACCGATCGCCCCATTCGCTTCTTGATGTTCCGGGGCGTGTATGATCATCCGTTGATTAAGCCGTTCGCGAAAATTTTGAAGATTATTCCCATCGCCTCGGATCAAGGCCCGCGCGAGATGATTCATTCCCTGCGTGAAGCCTCCGAAGCGTTGCGCAATGGCGAAGTAGTGTGCATTTTTCCCGAAGGCGAAATCACGCGTATTGGCCAGATGCTCCCGTTCCGCCGCGGATTCGAGCGCATCATCAAGGGCATTGACGTCCCCATCATCCCCGTGAACATCGACGGCATCTGGGGATCCATTTTCAGTTTCTCCGGTGGGCATTTCCTCTGGAAATGGCCACGCCGCATTCCGTACCCTGTCCGGCTTACATTCGGGAAGCCGTTTTCTTCCACCTCCACGGCTACGGAAGTCCGACAGGCTGTACAGGAGCTGGGAGTCGACGCGTTTCAGCGGCGTCGCCGGTACATGCAGCCTCTCTCGCGCTCCTTCATGCGGGCGGCGCGTCGCAATCCGCGCCACTTTGCCATGGCTGACGGCCGCACACCCAAACTTTCCTTTGGCGATTCCCTGATCAAAACGGTCTTCCTGGCGCGACGGCTTCGCCCGCTATGGAAGGACCAGAAGATGGTCGGCGTCCTTCTGCCCCCGTCGATTCCTGGGGCACTCGTCAATTGGGCCGCGCTGCTCCTTGGCAAAGTTCCCATCAACCTCAATTACACGACTTCGAAGGAATCGATAACCTCCTGCGCCAGCCAGTGCGAGCTGAAAACAGTAGTCACCTCGCGCCTGTTCCTTGAGAAGGCAAACCTCGAACCTCCGGGCGAGCTCATATACGCCGAGGATCTCGCCGAGAATCCGCGCCTTACCGAAAAACTGGCAGCGCTACTGGCGGCGAAACTCTTCCCTGCTCGTCTACTCGAACTCTTCCTGGGCGTCTCTCGGCCTCCCGCTCTCGACGATACGGCCACGATCATCTTCTCCAGTGGCTCTACAGGAGAACCCAAGGGTGTCGTTCTTTCCCATTTCAATCTCGCCTCCAACGTCGAACAGATCGAGCAGATCTTCCATCTTCACGACGACGATCGCATCCTCGGCATCCTTCCTTTCTTTCACTCTTTTGGCTTTACGGGCACGTTATGCCTTCCACCGCTCACCGGCATCGGCGTAGTTTTCCACGTCAGTCCACTCGACGCGCAAGTAATCGGCGCTTTGGTCAGCAAGTATTCCGTCAGCATGCTTCTCTCGACCCCCACCTTTCTGAATTCCTATGCGCGGCGGTGCCCACCGGAAGCCTTCGGCAGCTTGCGCATCGTTATGGCCGGCGCGGAAAAACTTCCCGAGCGCATCGCGCAATCGTTTGAAGATCATTTCGGGATCCGCCCGCTGGAAGGGTATGGCTGCACGGAGTGTTCTCCCGTGGTGGCAGTAAACACTTACGATTTTCGCGCCGCTTATTTCCGCCAGACCGGCGCAAAGCGCGGCACCATCGGCCATCCCCTGCCCGGCGTTGGCGTCCGCATCATTGACCCCGAGTCCGGAGAAACCTTGCCCATCGACAAGCCCGGCCTCCTGCTTGTGAAAGGGCCAAACATCATGGTGGGCTATCTGAATCGCCCTGAAAAAACGGCGGAAGTCCTAAAGGACGGTTGGTACAACACTGGCGACATCGCCACGGTCGATGAAGATGGATTTCTACGCATCACCGATCGCCTGAGCCGCTTCAGCAAAATTGGTGGCGAAATGGTTCCACATATTAAGGTCGAAGAGAAACTACACGAACTTTTGGAAGCCGATGGACAGGTGCTTGCCATCACCTCCATTCCTGATGAGAAGAAAGGCGAACGCCTCATTGTCCTTCACACGCTCCCCGAAAATGTCCTTCGCGATTGCATCGAACGTCTCTCCAAAAGCGATCTTCCCGCTCTGTGGAAGCCCAAGCCGGACCAGTTCCTGCACGTGGAGCAGCTTCCTTACTTGGGCACGGGAAAACTCGACCTGCGCAAACTCCGTGAACTCGCTCTGGCCGGCATTCCCACCACATAGCGGTGCAGCTGCGTCAGGATTTAGCTTTATCCTCTGGACAATCTGTGGCCTGTGTAGCAAAAGCTCACTGTCGATTCGATTGCGTTGCATCGATCAAAACGGCGGGGCACAACCGCAGATTCTGCTCGATAACTTTTGGTGGGAACTACCTCGATGTCTCTACTTCATTCAGCAAACAACTCATGGCGCAGTTGATTTCTCCGTTGGGCTTCAGGGAGCACTCAATCACTGTCCACTCGGCATTGTCGTCCATTTGGAGTCTGGCGGCGGCAATCTTTGCTACTTTTTCTTTGTTGGGACACATTACGTTTCGGAACCGGTAGCTGCATGTCTGTAGAATACGGTCAATGAGTTCCGGGTCAGACATCCCTCTCCTCCATCGGGTTCATCGGATTTTATTTCGTGGCCCCTTCTCTGTACCTCGGTAGCACCATTCCCTGTTGCCTCACGCACACTTCCCCTCTGCGTTGGAGCTGTGTTACCCGCAGCGTTCTACTTCTGATCGACTCGCACCTGCGATAGACAATCCATCGCGCAATGTAGCGCTCCCGCCGGCAGCAAGGAGCAGTCGATCACCCTCCAGTCGCTCCAGCCTTCTTCGCTGAACGGCCAATTGGCCACAACCACTTCTGCTTCGCAATTCCTCTGCTTGCAAAACACTTTTTGTGGATAGGTCTTGGCTGCTTCTGGGTGGGGATCGGTCAGTTTGGGTTCAAACATGGACCACCTCCGACCAGGAGCGTGGTCTTGCCCATATCCTCCTACCGCTTCTTGTGGGCGTCAAGGACTTCCCGCACGTTTCGAGGTATCCTAGCCTTTCGCTCCAGGCCGCCTCTTTTCAGTGCATCTGGCACAACTTTCACGAGAGGTAACTATGTTCACAGGCATCATCGAGCATCTGGGTAGTGTTGAGTCTCTGAGGCTTCATGCGGAGGGCGGCCGTCTGACGATTCACGCTCCCACCGTGGCGCCTCACCTGGCCGTGGCAAACAGCATGGCCGTCAACGGTTGCTGCCTTACGGTAGTCGCTCTCGAGAACGAACGGTTCTCAGCCGACCTTTCCGCGGAAACCATTCGCAAGACTTCCATGGGCGAGTGGAAATCTGGCTTGCGCGTGAACCTGGAACAGCCCATGACCGCAGGAAAGGAATTTGGCGGCCACTTCGTGCTTGGCCACGTGGACACCATTGGACGCGTGGCCCGGCTGGAACCGGAAGGCGAGAATTGGTGGTACGGCGTCGAGGTGCCGGAATCCTTCGCGCGCTCAATCGTTCCGCAAGGTTCGATCGCCATCGATGGCATCAGCCTGACAGTGGCGCGGTGGAATGGCCGCGTCGCAGAAATTGCGGTTATTCCGTTTACGTACGAACACACCAACGTGCGCGACAAAACAATTGGCGACGCGGTGAATTTGGAAGGGGACGTTTTGGGCAAATATGTGGAGCGCTATCTGGATGCGCGCAGCGCGGCAAAGACTGTCTCGAATTTCACCCTTGAGAAACTTGTCGCACAGGGCTTTTGAGCTTGGCGGGTTGACGTGGCTACGCCACCTTCTTCGCGCGCGCGCCGCGCCAGTAAAGAATCAAGCCAAGAAGAATAGACGCCACTGTTCCCACAACCAATTCCATCTCAAAACTGAATTTGTTCGCGGTATCGCCCGGCGGGATGAGCGAGACAAAAATTCCCACCAATACGACCACAAAACCCAAGCCACCCATCAACCAAACCCCGGGGATTCCGCCCGGCACAAGAATGGCGTGCTCGTTCGCCGCGCGGTCCTTGCGGTAAGCGAGTTTGATCACTCCCGCGAACATATACAAAAACGGGATGAAGTAGAGAATGATCGCGGCATCGATCAAAATCTGGTAAGCACCTCGTGTCGTCTGGTTTATTTGGCTAAGCAGGAGAATCGCTCCAGAAACGACCGCTTGCACCAGAATTGAAATGTAAGGCGTCTTCCATTTCGGATGTATTTTTCCAAACGCTTGTGGCAGATATCGGTCAATCCCCACCACAAATGGAACGCGCGCAATTCCCGCGACCGTGCTGCCCACTCCCCCCGCATTGCCCACTGAAACCAGCAAAGCCGCGAGGACGCCCAGAAACCCGATCTTGAGCACCATCGATCCTGCAGTGATGGCATGGAACACACCGCTCTTGGGGTCCAGTTCGGCGGCCGGCACCAGCGTCAGAATCGCAAACGTCCCCGCAACGTACATGAAGGCAATCAGAGCACCTGCTCCAAATACGGCGCGCGGGAGCGTGCGGCGCGGATCGCGCACCTCCTCGCTCATCGAAGAGACGAGTTCCAGGCCGGTGAAGGCGAAAGCAATTTGCGACCAGAAGTTGACCGTGTCCCAATTCCAGGTTGGCGCCATGTTAGCCCAGGTGAAATGAGTCATCGATCCATGTTTGAAGTAAACCAGAACTGCAATGCCTGCCAACATGAGCAACGGCACGTAGGTGCCAACGCCACCCGCATTCTGCAGCCATTTTCCGATGTTCAGGCCAATGATGTTCAGGAACACGGCCGCCAGCAGCAATGCCAGGGAAACGGTCAGAAGGAATGTGCGATCTTGTGCCAACTCCGAACCTCTTCCAGCAAAAATGTACGCGCTCATGGAAGCGCTGGCGAGCAAAAGGCCGGGAAAGTAGAACACGGTGTAAATCCAATACGTCCAGCCGGCGACAAATCCGTGGAAGTCTCCGAACGCTTCTTTCGACCACACGTATAACCCGCCCTCCTCCGGAAAACGGGAAGACAGCTCGTTAATTACCAGCGCGCCTGGAACGAAGAAGAATACCGCTGCAATGACCCACAAGCTGATGGAAGAGGTGCCATTGTGTCCCGCAGCCGCAATCCAGCGGGGACCAAGCACGGTGGCAATGTTGAACAGCAATACGTCCCAGAAGCCCATCGTTTTGCGAAGCTGTGATTTGGGATCGCCAACAGACGAAACCGAAGTCGTCACAGGGTCACGTCCAGCGCGGGAATCAGTTCATCTTGCATTCGGAAATTATGCAGAAAGGGGTCTTTCGAGTTTTCAAACTCCTGCCACGATGGAAAGACTTCGGCCCTTCCATCCTGCAAGAACACAACAGTGTCCGCCAAACGCTTCGCCAGGTGTGTGTCGTGGGTAACTACGATGGAAGTTTTGTGAAATGTCTGTTTCAGCCTCGAGATCAAATCCCCCATATGCCCCGCCATGATCGGATCAACCATCGTCGTGGGCTCATCGTAGAGAATGGCTTCTGGGTTCTGCGCTAGCGCCCTAGCAATCGCCACGGCTCGCTTCATGCCTGTGGAAAGTTCACTCGGAACCTTGTCCATCACATCTTCCACTTCCAGCATTTTGGCGAACTTGGCCACATACGTGTCTACATCCTCTCCGGTCATTCCTGGCTGATCTTCCAGTGGAAACGCGATGTTTTCGGCCACGGTGAGAGAATCAAACAGGGCACCGGATTGGAACACCATAGTTACTTTCCCGCGAATCACTTCGAACTGGCTCTCGGTGAAATCCGTAACGTCAGTTCCATCAATGAGTATCCGCCCGGAGTCTGCCTTGAGAAATCCCATAATGTGCTTCAGCGAGACGGATTTTCCCACGCCGCTTCGTCCCATGATCACGCAGGTCTCTCCGCGCTTCACCTTGAAGCTGACATCAATCAGCACGGGGCGATCGTCAAACGCCTTGCAGACATCACGAAATTCAAAGTAATTCTCGACGGCGCCTTGCTTGCGTTGCGTAGCTAAGTCAATGTTTTGCAGGTCTTCGGTCATGGCTGTTGCGCTTCCAGGATGCGCTTTGCCTCTTCGTAGTCCGCAGGCGTATTCATGTTCCAGAACAAGCGGCCCTCCGTATCAAATCGTTTCCAGACCGGCTCGTCAAGCACTTCCATGGGTACCTGTTTCATGGCCTCGGTGACCTTGCGCACCCCTGCGTCGTATGCAACCTTCACCGCCGGCGTAGAACGGGTTGCCCAACAAGCGCAGAGGGGTTCTAATCCCCTTACTGACTCAGGCACGACAACGTGCGCATTGCTTCGTTCCGCTCGTTCGCACAAAAACGCCAGCCACTCTGGTGTGAGAAAAGGCAGGTCGCAACTCACGATCAGGTTCCACGCGGGTTTTGAATCTCGCAGAGCGGATGACTGCAATGCCGTCAAAATCCCGCCAAGCGGCCCTGTCCTGGCCAGCGATCGGCCAGGCAGCGGGGCCGGTCCACCCAAGTACTTTCCCACCGCAGCGACAACGATTGCCTCGCTGCATACAGATGCAACAAGCTTCGTCGTCCTCGCCAATATCGTTTCTCCGCCAAGTTCGACGAGCGCCTTGTCTTTGCCAAACCGCGTGCTGCCCCCGCCCGCCTGTACGTAGCCAAGCACGCTCATTCGTCATCCTCAGGTGCTTCCTGGCCAGGCCTGCGAATCCCTAATTCCCGCAAACGCTCCTGCAGGCTCTGCCGGTGCAACCCGATCGTCGCCGCGGTCCTGGAAATATTCCACCGGTGCGCGCCCAGCTGCCTCAATAGATAGGCCACTTCAAACTTGCGCTTGGCGTCGCGAAAATCCTTTTCGCTGCATGACCGTAATCCCCCGCACCATCTCCGCTCTTTGGCAACGCGGGTGAACCGTGAACAACTTCTTCCGGCAAATCTCCAGCGCCGATCTCTTCGTTGCGGCATAAGACCAGGCTGCGCTCCATCGCGTTCTTTAACTCGCGCACATTTCCCGGCCAATCGTACCGTTCCAGGGTAGTCAAAGCCTCCTTGGTCAGGCGCCCCTTTCGCCCGAGCCGCGCGCCATGAATCTGAAGAAAGGCTTCCGCCAGCGCGGCGATATCTTCTTTGTGCGCGCGCAGAGACGGCAACTCGATTGTCACCACGCGCAAACGGTAAAACAAATCCTCGCGAAATTTCCCGTCGCGAATCGCCTGATTGCAGGTTGCGATGCGTCGCGCTGATCACCCGCACGTCCACCGGGATCGACTGCGAGCCGCCCAGCCGCTCAATCGTCCGATTCTCCAGCGCCCGCAACACCTTCGATTGCGTCACCGGATTCATGTCCCCAATTTCGTCCAGGAACAGCGTTCCTCCATTGGCCTGCTCGAATTTTCCCTTTTTCTGCTGAGCCGCGCCCGTAAACGCGCCGCGCTCGTAGCCGAATAATTCGCTTTCGATCAGTGTTTCGGGCAGCGCCGCGCAATTCACCGCCACGTAGGCTTTACCGTTACGCGGCGAGCGCGCGTGAATTTCCTGCGCAAGCAAATCCTTACCCGGTCCCGCTCTCGCCGAGAATCAGCACTGTAGAATCTGTGGGCGCCACGCGGTCCGCCATCTCGAATGCGTGGCGCATCCCGGCGGATCGGCCGATCATCTGCCCGAAATTTCCTTCCGTGGCCAGTCGGCGGCGAAGTGTTACGTTTTCCTGTTCCAGTGTCACCAATTTCAGCAGATTCGCCACGCGCTGCCGCAATTCGTCCAGTTCAAAACCTTTGACCAGGTAATCCGCCGCGCCCAGCTGCAGCGCCTCCACCGCTGATTTCGCCGTGTCCAGCGCGGACACCATCAGCACAGGCAGTTCGTACCCTTCCTGGCGCAGCCATTTCAGAAACGAAAGCCCATCTTCCTCGGGCAGCACCACATCCAGCAGCAGACAGATCTGGCTTCTCCGACACCAGCGACGAGCGCGCCGGCCGCCGCCGAGTCCGCTTCAACAACGCGGTAGCTGCCCTCCAAAGCTCGGCGCAAGCCGTAGCGCGCGGCCGGTTCGTCATCCACAATCAGGATTGTTTTCATGATCGGCTTCCCTTTTTCGCCAGTGGCAGCGACGCGGTGAACCTGCTGCCGCGCTGCTCTTGCATGGGGCTTTCCACTCTAAGCGCTCCGCCAATTTCCTCCAGCCGCCGTGCCACGATCGCCAGGCCCAACCCCGTGCCGCGCGGTTTGGTGGTGAAAAATGGCTGAAGAATTTTCTCCTTCAAGCTCCGGTGGAATCCCGGCGCCATCGTCTTCCACGGAAACGCAGCAGTGGCCATCCTGCACGCCCAGCGAAACGCTGAACGTGGCCACCTCGGGAGGTGCCTCCATCGCGTTCAGCACGAGGTTCGAGAGGATGTCGTTGGCCACTTCTGCACTCGCCGCCACCTGCACCGGCGTGCTCCAGCGTCACTTCCAGCGCGACGCCGCGATTCTCCGCTTCGTGGCGAAGCATGCTCACCACGTCTCGCGCCACTCGAGCCGCGTCGCATGTGCCCGCCGCGCCGCGGCTGCGCACTCCCGGCCGGCTGAACTGCAGCAATTGATTCAACTTTGCCGAGAGCCGGCTGATCTCCTCCAGCACCATCTGCGTTTCCTGCTGCATCGACGCTGGCAACTCCGGACTTTCCATCTGCACCTGCAAGATCGTCTTGATCGAACCCAGCGGGTTTTTCAAATTATGCGAAATGCTTGCCGCCATCTGGCCCACCAGCGCCAGCCGCTCCCTCTCCGCCAGTTCCCTTTCCAATTGCAGCTTCTCCTCGATCAATCGGCACAGGTCAAACGCGGCGGGCAATTGCTCGCACAGGAATTCCAGCGCCGCATAGGTCTCGCCGGAAATCATCGCGCCATGGGCCGTACGCGCAGCGAGCCAAAGTGCTGTCCCGGCCGCCCGATTTCAAAGACCTCCTCCGCACGTTCTCAGTTACCGCAATGCGGGGCCTCGTCACTGGCAGTGCCAATTCGAGCTGTGACTTCTGCCAATTGCAACTGCTCCGCGATCCAGTGCTCGCTGAATGCCTTGAGTTTGTCCAAGTCCCCGAGCCGCGCGACTTCATTGATCGGCGCCATCAGTTTTTGCGCGCGATCCACTTCCCGTCTGCGCGGTCTTTCGCAATAAGCTTTCCCATCAACCGCTGCAGTGGCTCAAAGAACACGACGGGCAGAAACAGGAGCAGCGCTGCGGTCGCTTCCGGGGCAGATACGGCTCCAACCACAAACTCGCTCGGCGTACAAGACTCAGGTACAGCAACGCTACAAACACCATGAACACGGCATAGATCAGATTCCGCTGCCGGCCAATCTGCAAGAAATTGAACCGCTGCACCTGGCCGATTAGTACCAACGAGCGGTGCAAGACGCAAATATCATGGCAGCTAGGGAACCCCAGGCGCGCTTCATCTGCGGACAATGGCCGTAGCCAGAATACGATCATCAATAAGCACCGACAGCAAAGCCGAGAATTCGTGTCGAGTTTTTTGTGAAAACTCTGCTGCTCTTCGTCCGGAGCGGCTTTCGCAAAGCGCCATTGCCAGTAAGCCCGACAGCAACTGCGGCGATAAGCCAGATCTGAAACGGACCAGCCCAATTGTCGAGAGGGCTGTCAAACACAAAACCGCGGTCCGAAGCCAGTGCACGCGATCAAGAATGGAGCAAGCAAGAGTGCAGGCAGCCCACGCGCAGAGCAGCCAGGCAATCTTTCGCACTCCAGGCGCGATCAAGCCGCGGATCGAGGCGTACTCGACATGGAGATGTACGACGAGTGGTGGAATGAACCACAGGCCGAGGCACAGAAACGTCCAGGCAAAACGCAGCAGGCTCTGTGGCGGAGTGCCGTAGTAAAGTTGGGCGTTCAGGGCCAGGAGACTGCTGCCGAAAAAAAGAGTCAGCGCCAGGCACAGGAAGAAAAAAACGCGCTCGAAATTGCGCTGGCGGCGATGGCCCAGGATCACCACCATCCAGAAAAACGGCAGCAGTGTCCCAGCCGTCAGCACGATGAGGCGAAGATAGAGGAGCAAACGCATGGGCCATCTCCGCGAAGTCTAAGCCGGAAGGAGAGAGCAGGGCAATCGCCAAGTGCAAGGAAAATCTGGCACAGTCGTATGTATTGATAACAAATGACTTAATGTATGATAGCACTGATAAATTTGAGCGAAGCACACTCAGATTGCAAGGAATTCGCTTGACTTGATGCGTTTCTCTGCTATATTAGCACTCGGTTGCGAGGAGTGCTAAATCCTCTTTTGCTCTCCCCACCTCTGTTTATCAGTCGTTTCGCTAGATCACTTATGGAGGTTTTTCGAGATGGCAGTCAATCTGACACCGCTACACGACCGCGTGATCGTGAAGCGAATTGAAGAAAAAGAAACCGTCAAGGGCGGCATCATCATCCCCGACTCCGCAAAAGAAAAGCCGCAAGAGGGCGAAGTCATTGCCGTCGGCGCAGGCAAGCGGGAGAAGGGCGAGCGCATTCCCCTGGACGTAAACGTAGGCGATCGCGTGCTGTTCGGCAAGTACAGCGGCAGCGAAATCAAGATCGAAGGCGAAGAGCTCCTGATTCTCCGCGAAGAAGAAATTCTGGCGAAGTTGGGCGGAGCCGCGAAAGCGGCAAAGAAGTAACTAAGTCTATCAGAATTCAGATAGCAAAGCTCAAGAAGTCGATTGAACTCAGGCATCAGGGCTTGAGAAGTTTTCGGAACAAATTTCAGGAGGAATTTAGCAATGGCGAAGCAGATTGTTACCGGAGAGACTTCCCGCCAGGCGATTCTACGTGGCGTGAATGCCCTTGCGGATGCAGTGAAAATCACCCTCGGCCCCAAGGGCCGCAATGCGGTGATCGAAAAGAAGTTCGGCGCTCCCATCATCACCAAGGACGGCGTAACGGTTGCCAAGGAAATCGAACTGCGGGATCCGCTCGAGAACATGGGCGCCCAGATGGTTCGTGAAGTGGCGTCCAAGACCAGTGACGTTGCCGGCGACGGCACCACCACCGCCACCGTTCTGGCGCAGGCCATCTTCCGCGAAGGCGTGAAGACGGTTGCGGCCGGCGCCAGCCCCACGGCCCTCAAGCGCGGCATCGACAGGGCCGTCGAAGTCGCCGTCGAGGAAATCAAGAAGCTCCACAGCGACGTGAAGGGCGACATGATCGCCCAGGTTGGCACCATTTCCGCCAACAACGACAAGCAGATCGGCGGCATCATCGCCGAAGCCATGAAGAAGGTCGGCAAGGATGGCGTCATCACCGTCGAAGAATCCAAGACCATGGAGACCACGCTGGAAGTCGTCGAAGGCATGCAGTTTGACCGCGGCTACCTCTCTCCCTACTTCGTCACCGACCCCGAGCGCATGGAGTGCGTCCTGGAGAACGCGCTGATCCTCATCAACGAGAAGAAGATCAGCTCCATGAAGGACCTGCTCCCGTTGCTGGAGCAGATTGCCAAGCTGGGCAAGCCCCTGCTGATCATTGCTGAGGACGTCGAAGGCGAAGCCCTGGCGACCCTCGTGGTGAACAAGCTGCGCGGCACCCTGCAGTGCGCTGCCGTCAAGGCCCCTGGCTTTGGCGATCGCCGCAAGGCCATGCTGGAAGACATCGCCATCCTTGACCGGCGGTAAGGCCATCACCGAAGACCTCGGCATCAAGCTGGAGAACGTGAAGATCGAGGACCTCGGCAAGGCCAAGAAAGTCACCATCGACAAGGACAACACCACCATCGTCGAAGGCGCGGGCAAGGCTTCGCGAAATCGAAGGCCGCGTGAAGCAGATCCGCCAGCAGGTGGAAAACACCACTTCGCGACTACGACCGCGAGAAGCTCCAGGAACGCCTGGCGAAGCTGGTTGGCGGCGTGGCGGTCATCAAGGTTGGCGCGGCTACCGAAACCGAGCTGAAGGAAAAGAAGGCTCGTGTCGAAGACGCCATGCACGCCACCCGCGCGGCCGTTGAGGAAGGCATCGTTCCCGGCGGCGGCGCAGCGCTGCTCCGCGCACTCCCGGCTCTTGAGAAGATCAAGGCTGAGGGCGATGAGCTCGTCGGCGTCGGCATCGTGAAGCGCGCTCTCGAAGAGCCTGCTCGCCAGATCGCGCTCAACGCCGGCTTTGAAGGCGCGGTAGTGATCGGCAAGATCCGCGACTCCAAGGACGAGAACTTCGGCTTCAACGCAGACACCGGCGAATATGTCGACCTGGTCAAGGCTGGCGTCATTGACCCGGCCAAGGTAACCCGTCTGGCGCTGCAGAACGCCGCGTCCATCGCGGGCCTGATGCTCACCACGGAAGCTCTCGTGGCCGAGATCAAGGAAGACGAAAGAAGCAGCAGGTGCTGGCGGCGGCCCAGGTGGCCCCGGCGGCATGGGCGGCATGTACTAAGCTCATCCAGCTAGCCCAGAAACTCAATCCAAGAAAGGGCGGCCGTTTACGCGGCCGCCCTTTTTGTTTTGGAGACACACCTGAAGTTTCCACAGAGACATTCTGCGCGAGCGGGCGGTTGTGCGATAAACTCTGGCGGCGAAACTTACTCAAACTTCTGCAGTCAGGGCCAAAGATGAGCGAACTTGAAATGCGGAGACCGCAGTGAAGTTGCCCTATCATCGACGAAAACCTTCTTCCAGCTGCATCCCATCGCGAGTTACTTCGTTCTGACTTTCGCCATCTCCTGGACCGGCGCGTTTTTAGTTGCTGCTCCAAAGCTCTTCGAGGGTGAAGCGCTGCCAAAGTTGACGGGTGTCCTGATGTTTCCTGCGATGCTGCTGGGGCCCGTCACTTGCGGAATCCTGTTGACGCTCATCGTCGACGGCAAAGACGGGTTTGCGCGATCTGCTCTCGCGAGGAGCGCGCTTTCGGGTGCATGTGCGCTGGTATGCATCGTTGCTTATTCCTCCCGTCGCAGTTCTGTTAACTCTAATGCCTCTTGAGGACCCTCGTTTCACCTGCTTACTCGCCCAATCGCTTCTACCTGGGCGTTCTTTTCGGCGTCGCCGCGGGTATCCTCGAGGAAATTGGCTGGATGGGTTTCGCGTTCCCCAAAATGAGTCTGCGGTTCTCACCATTTCGTGCCGCCGTGTTGCTTGGCGTTCTGTGGGGCATCTGGCACTTACCGGTGATCGATTTTCTGGGAGCCGCCACGCCGCATCGTGCCGCATGGTTTCCATTTTTCCTGGCTTTCACCGCGGCTATGACAGCAATGCGCGTGATCATCGCGTGGGTCTACACCAATACCAAGAGCCTGCCGCTGGCTCAACTCCTGCATATCAGCTCGACTGGTTCTTTGGTCGCGTTTAGCCCGGCAGGTGTCTCGCCGATGCAGGAGGCCTTCTGGTACGCCGCTTATGCCGTGCTTCTGTGGCTCGTGGTTCTAGCCTCGTTGCCCTTCGTCGCAACGGCGATTGGGCGAAAGTCCTCTGACTAAAATAGATCAATTCCACTTTATCCGTATTCTATAGTTACTTACAAGTTATTTTAAGTGCTTATCTCTACACGTGCGTCGTCCAGACGACAGTGGGTAATAACGAAACCGTTTTTTCTTGGCCCGCTTCCTGTACGAGAACTGTACTCGATCTGGCTTGACCCGTTACACCCGCAGGAATACTGTCCCGTACAATTGTCCCAGCCGATCGATGGTTTTTTGCGCGCGACCAGGATATTTCGGAACAAGTTTTATTCCCAGGCGTGTCGCAAGTTAGCAGCCCTCAGAAAGGCGGGTCGGCAGTCGATTTGTTACCCACTACCAGGTCCTGAAGAAACCTTTTTCGGCGTTCGACAGAAATGATGGTCTGAAACCCAGGTTCATTTCCAAGTTCGATCCCCACTGATTAACCCAACAACCCAGCTCGTAGCTCGGGGTGTGTCTGGCCCCGCTCGAAAATTCACAAGGGAGGGAAAGATGAAAAAAATCGTCACGCTCGTAGTGTGTCTAGCCATTGGGACGCTGTTTGCCGTGCTGTTGCTTTATCTACCGGCGCTGGCGCAAAGCCAGCTGAGCGACGGGTCGCAAGCGAAGGATCCTGGCGTGCGCGCTGGTACCGTCAGTGCTGGGCAAGCTCTTTCTACGCTCAGTGCAAGCCAGTCGCAATACTTCACAGATGGTCAAGCCCGCTTCAATGAAGTGGAGCAAGTGGCAAACGGTCTGGGCCCCACATTCAACTCCAGCAGCTGCGCGAGTTGCCACGCGCAACCCTCAGTTGGCGGCAGCAGCCCCAGGGCTGACCAGTTCCCCAACATCGGCCCCAACCCTCAGATTGCTGCGGCTTCCGCCGGCGGCGCCACCAACCAAGTCCCGTTCTTTGTCACAGCAGACGGTCCCGTGCGCGAAGCGCGCTTTCCCTTCGTCGTCACTCCTGGCGGATTCGTCACCGGAAAGCCGGACGGTGGCGTGCACGCGCTATTCACGATTGCGGGGCGCGGCGACGCCGGGAGCTGCGGTCTGGCGCAACCTAACTTTGAACAAATGGCGCAACAACACAATTTGATCTTTCGCATTCCAACGCCGGTGTTTGGCGCTGGGTTGATCGAGAACATTGCCGATGCCGCCATCCTTGCAAATATGAAAGCGAATTCTTCTCTCAAGACGCGCCTTGGAATTTCCGGGCACACCAACTTCAGCGGGAACGACGGCACGATCACCCGGTTCGGGTGGAAAGCGCAAAACAAATCGCTGGAAGTTTTCACGGGCGAGGCCTACAACGTCGAAATGGGAGTGACGAACGAGTTGTTTCCGGATGAACGCGGTACTCCCCCCGCGGCCTGCCTCATGAACTCGACTCCCGAGGACTCCACCAACTTTGACTCGTCGGGCGACCAAATTCCGAGTGATGTCGTTGAATTCTCCACGTTCATGCGATTCCTGGCGCCCCCGGCGCAGTCTTCGCAAGGCATTCCAGGCAATCCTCCAGCGTCGTCCATTCAAAACGGGCAAGCGCTCTTCAGCCAGATCCACTGCGACACCTGCCACACCCCTGCGCTGCAAACCGCGGGTTCCAAACTCACACCAGGTCTAAGCAATCAGACCGCTGCCCTTTTCTCAGACCTGCTCGTTCACCATATGGGTACGGGATTGGCCGACAACGTCTCACAAGGCTCCGCCGGGCCCGACGAATTCCGCACCGCGCCTCTATGGGGTTTGGGACAACGCATTTTCTTCCTTCACGATGGCCGTTCCGGCCCGGCTAATGGCGGACTGGTGCACGCGATTGAACAGCACGCCAGCAGCGGCTCCGAAGCCAATGCGGTCATTTCCAACTTCAACCAACTTTCTACTCAGCAAAAGCAAGATCTGCTGAACTTCCTGCGCTCACTCTGAAACAATAGCCGCGGGAGCGTGGGCGTGCAGGTCGCGCCGCACGCTCCCCGCCCGTTTCAATCTACGCCAAGACTTATACGTTCTTGCATTCCCCCCTTCCTTGCCGAGCCCTCATCCCCTCCGCTACACTACCTACGCTACACATACGCTCCTCAGGGGGGAGCGAGTCGCCATGCCAGGATTCTTGCAGCGGTTGATGCCGCGCGACGGGGATTTTTTTGTCCTCTTCCAGAAACAAGCTGAAAATATAGTTGCCGGCGCTCAGGCTTTCACCAACATGCTGGCCCACTATGCAGGCGTGCCCGAGCAGGTACAGAGCATCAAAGCCATCGAGCATAACGGTGATGAAATCACCCACCTGATCTTTCGCAAACTGAACCAGACCTTCATTACGCCTTTCGACCGCGAAGATATGCACGAACTTTGCGGCACAATGGATGACGTAATCGACCTGATTGACGCAGCCGCCAGCCGCTTTGTCCTTTATCGAGTCGACACCGTACGCCCGGGCACCATTGAGCTCACCAAAGTTCTCCACGCCGCCACCGTCGAGCTCAATGCCGCCATCCATGCCATGGAAAATCCCGATAAAGCGCTCCAGCACGTCATCGAAATCAATCGCTTTGAAAATGAGAGCGACCGCATTTGTCGCACTCTGATCGCTCAACTCTTCGAGGAAGAAAAAGACCCCGTTCAAATCATCAAATGGAAAGAAATTTTTGAAGTCATCGAGACTGCAGTCGATAAATGCGAAGATGTCTCCAACGTGATCGAGAGCGTCATCCTGAAGAATGCCTGAGGCCAGCTCTTCCTTGTCATCCGTCTCTAATCGTCCGTTCAATCGACTGCACTTCTTTCGCTTGATTGCGAGTGATGGAACGCGTTTCCTGGGCCGCGCGCATCCTGCGCACTTGGTGATTCCCCTTCCACTCGCGCTCCTCCGAGGACGCCGCCCGTGAACAGCTTCCATCTTGTCATTATCACGGTATTCCTTACCCTCGCCTTTGAGTTCTCCAACGGCTGGCACGATGCCGCCAACTCCATCGCCACGGTTGTTTCCACTCGAGTCCTGACGCCATTTCGCGCGGTCTTGTGGGCCGCCTTTTGGAACTTCATCGCCGCTTTCGTGTTTGGCACCGCGGTCGCGGGAACCATGGGCAAGGGCCTCGTTCATCTCAACCTGGTGAATGAAAAAGTCTTGCTTGCAGGACTCCTTGGCGCAATCACCTGGAATCTCATCACCCTTACGCTTGGCTTGCCCACCAGCTCTTCCCACGCCTTGATGGGTGGTTACGGCGGCGCCGCAGTAGCATTCGCCGGGTTCAAAACACTGATTCTCAGCGGCTGGAAACTTCCGGTTTTGTTTATTTTCATGTCGCCGGTGATGGGCATGATCGTTGGAATTATTGTCACCATTGTCACCACGTGGATCGTGAAGGACCAACGGCCAAAAAGGGTTGACCGATGGTTTCGGCGCTTACAGTTGCTTTCAGCGGCGGGCTATAGTCTCGGCCACGGCACCAATGACGCACAAAAAGGCATGGGCATCATCACCGCCGCCATGGTCGCCGGCGGCATGATGAAAAACTATCACGTGCCTTATTGGGTGATCATCTGCTGCCACCTTGCCATGGGCGGCGGCACAATGGCTGGTGGTTGGCGCATTATCAAAACCATGGGACAGCGCATTACGAAGCTTACACCCTTCGGCGGCTTCGCTGCCGAAACGGCCGGGGCATTCACGCTGATCGGCACCGCCCACTTCGGCATTCCCGTCAGCACAACGCACACCATCACTGGCGCCATCGTTGGCGTTGGTGCTTCGCGCCGCCTGACTGCTGTACGCTGGGGCGTCACGAGGCGCATCGTTTGGGCTTGGGTCCTGACGATTCCCGGCGCCGCTTTTCTGGGAGCCAGCATTTTCCATCTACTGGCACCGCTGCTGCGCTAGCTCGGCGCAGACTTGTCCCGCAAATTCCAGATAGAATGAAGTCAAAATATTGCACGTACGAGCTCTCAGGTAATTCCTGCAGGAAATTCGGCCAGTTTTTCTTCACCAACTTTTGCACGAGGTGTGGCAGATTTACATCCCACTTCAAGCCTCATTTGAGGACACCTGGCGGCAAGAAATATTCCTCGTAAGTATCTGATTCTTAATGCTGAATAGTGGCGGATACGTCGCAGACTAGCAGCGCACGCCGGCGTTTGGCATTCCAAATGCTCCACCCGGTGCGACTTTACTTTGAGAGTACGACAGGAAAGAGTGGCAACCGATGAGTTCCAAGGTCAAAAACATCGCGAAACACTTTAAACGGATTCTCGCAATCCTTGGCGCCTTCTCGTTCCTGGCCGTTATTACTGCCTTTTTCTTTTTCCTCGGCGTTGGCCAGTGGCTGGTAAAGGAAGATCCATTGCAAAAGGCAGACGCGATTGCCGTGTTAAGTGGCAATCTGCCTGTGCGCGCACTGGAAGCTGCTGCGCTCTATCATGAAGGCTACGCCAAAGAAATCTGGGTCACACGTCCTGGGGCTCGTTCCGATGCAATGAAGGAATTCGGCGTTCGCTATCCCAGCGAAGCGGATTGCAATTTTCAGGTTCTTCGACGACAGGGAATTCCCGCGAAAGCGATTCACATCCTTGAGTCCCCCGTCCAGAACACAGCGGACGAATTGGACGTAATCAGTGGCGCGCTTCAGGAGACAGGAGGGCAATCTGTGATTGTTGTGACAGACAAGCCGCACACGCGACGTGTGTACACCCTCTGGAGACAATTTGATGCCGATCGCGGAAAAGCCATAGTCCGCGGTGTTAGCGACGCTTCCTACGATCCGTCTCGCTGGTGGAAGACGGCGGGTGGCACTCAACAGGTGATGCATGAAATTCTAGGCCTGATGAACACCGCGGCCGGACTGCCTGTGCAATCAGGTATCCGGTCACAACGTTCCGCTGCGGACAGCGATCGCACCGGAGACTCTGAGGACCCAAGCGCCTTTAGAAATCACATTCCCCAGCCGATTCAGTCCGACTAGCCATTCACCTATCCCGCCCCGCGAGTAGGCTCTTCGTCTTCCGGACAAGCTTCTCTAGAACCATCGTCCAGCCACAAACGGAATCCAGGCTGGCGAGCAGTTTCTCGTGGCCCTCGCCATTTCGTTCCATTTACCGGTGCTCGAGATCCAGTCGTGTGGCCGCCGGCCCTTCCGCACGGAAGAGAAGCGACACTCCGCTCCCGTCAAAATGTTCTCGCTTTGCGCATACGTTCTTTGTCGGCTGATCGGGGGGAACTTTTGGATGGGCTGGGGCTTGCCGCGACGTCAGGAACTGTGCGCGCTTAACTTCTTTACTTCAGCTCCTGGCGCCTTCGACGCGAGAACATTTAACTGCAGTACCGCGGGGTCACTTTCCAGCAATTCCCTGCCCTTAGTAAACAGGGCCTTGGCGATCGGACCGTTCAAATGGGCATCGCGCCCATTTTCGTCCGCAAACGTGTCAAAAATCGCATACTTGGAAGGGGCTAATTTCACTGCATACCACGTCAGTGTGCCCGGCTCTCTTTCCGCAAGCGGCTGTGCCGACTTCAGAAACTCCTCCAGTTCCTTTTCCTTGCCAGCTTTACTTTCGACAACCACCCACAATGCAAATTTCGCCATGGTGTCACCTCCAGTTCTTGAGATGCGCCTCGTCGTCTTTCGGTTCCCTGTTTTGCTGGACTCTCCAAAATTATTGGGGAGATACCGTATACTGAGGAGAGGATTTCTTCCCATGACTGAAACCCGTTTCCCCTTCTGCACCGTCGAAGAAGCGGCCGAAGAAATTCGCCAGGGCCGGATGATTGTCCTGGTTGACGATGAAGACCGCGAAAACGAAGGCGACCTGACCATGGCCGCCGAAAAAATTACTCCCGAAGCGATCAATTTCATGGCCAAATATGGCCGCGGCTTGATCTGTCTTACGCTAACCGAGCAGCGCTGCGAAGAACTCAATCTCCCCCTCATGTCGCCGATCAATACTTCAGTTCACCGCACGGCGTTTTGTGAAGCGATCGACGCTCGCGCAGGCGTGACGACCGGCATCAGCGCCTCCGACCGCGCGATCACTGTTCTTACCGCAATCGACCCCAAGACCCGTCCCCAGGATCTGGCGCGCCCCGGCCACATGTTCCCATTGCGAGCCCGCAACGGGGGCGTTCTTGTGCGTGCCGGGCAGACGGAAGCTTCCGTGGATTTGTCGCGTATCGCCGGGCTGAATCCCTCCGGCGTAATTTGCGAAATCATGAACGAAGACGGCACCATGTCCCGTGTCCCGCAGCTGATCGAATTCTGCCGCGAACACAATCTTAAGATGGTCACGGTTGCGGACTTAATCCGGTATCGCATGCAGCACGAGCGATACGTTCGCCGGATTGCCGAGACCGTGCTGCCAACGCGTTACGGGGATTTCCGAATGATTGCGTATGCCAGCGACGTCGATCATGACCAGCACATCGCTCTGGTTCGCGGGAATCTGGAAGGCTCCACTCCCCCACTTGTTCGCGTTCACTCTCACTGCCTCACGGGAGACGTCTTTGGCTCCATGTCCTGTGATTGCCCGGATCTCGTTGCCAAATCACTTCAGAAAATCGCCGAGGAGAATCGCGGTGTCTTCCTCTATCTCCACCACACTGGACGTGGCTACACCATAGACACGCCCGAGACACCCGGCACCTTGCCTAAGATTCATTTCCACTCTCGTGGGCAGCTTGACCGCGAACCCGCCCGCCAACGCATGGTGCAGCATGAGAGCGGCATTGGCGCGCAGATACTCATTGATCTTGGATTGAAGGATATCCGCGTCATCACCAATCACCCCAAGAAGGTTGTTGCCCTCGAAGGTTATGGAATCCGCATCGCTGATCAGGTGCCGCTGGAGTTCACTTCGCCTAAGGCGACCCATCAACACCTCTAGCTGGTACGAGCAGCGGATTGCGGGCTGTAGAATACGGCGCTTCTTTACGGCGCTTTTTCTTCTTCTTCTTCTTCTTCTTCTTCTTCTTCTTTCTTCAGTTTTCTTCGCGGGAGGGGATTTAGGAGGAACACTCTTCGACGTTGTCGTTACTGATTTCCACGATCGTCCCGTTTCCGGGCTGCGCCAGGCCGATTTCTCCGTCTACGAGGACGGCAAAATCCAGCAGATTCTTTCCTTCGAGCAACACGCCGGCAAGCCCAATGTGGATGTTCCGCCATCTCCCGAACTCCCACCCAACACCATTCTCAGTGCCCCGACCCCCGTAGACTCCCTGCCACTCAACATTATTCTCCTGGATCTCCTCAACACCCCGGTAGAAGCGCAGGCGACCGGTCGCAACGAGTTGATCAAATTGCTCCAGAAAAAACCTCCGGGGATGCACCTCGCGCGCTTTGTTTTGAGGGATCGATTGCAACTGCTTGAAGGCTTCACCGATAGCGACGCGGAACTTCTCATAGCATTGAAGAACAAGGACGCGGACCTGTATCTTTCTCGTTTTTTACCTGCGAGCCCCGATAATATCACGGCTGCAGAAGTGCTTGTCACTCGAGGTGTTACGAACGTGTCCGGAGGCGGTACGTCTTTTTCAATCGCGGGCGCCTGCAGAGTTTGGAGGCACAAGAGCAAGCCTTCTATCTGACGCGGAGGATCGAGAAAACGATCGAGGCTTTCGCTCAGATCTCTCATTTCGTAAGCGGGACGCCCGGGCGGAAAAACCTTATCTGGCTTTCCGCATCGTTTCCGATGGACGTTCCTCTCGGAGGCAGAATCGGTGACAGGAGGAGCGGGATTGCCTCGATCGATCCGTTTGCGGAAAATTACAGCCCAAAGCTGCGAGAGGTGACCGACCGCCTGACGTTGAGTCAGGTCGCCGTCTATCCCGTGGATATTCGGGGTCTCAGCATCGACCATCCTCTGGACGCGGCAAATGCCCACCACTACGAACGGATTGGTGACTTCGATTTAGCGAATGCACGATGCGCAAGTGACTCGTGGCGCCGAACTTGAGGTTATGAACAAAATTGCTCAGGATTCCGGGGGCCACGCTTTCTACAATACCAATGGTCTGGAACACGTCATGGAAACCGCCCTGGACGACGGTTCCACGTACTACACCATCAGCTACGCCCCCACTAACGCGAAATTCGATGGCAGCCTGCGGCACATTCGCGTAGCTCTTGAGGCAACAAAAGGATATCGCCAACTTTCCTACCGCCGCGCCTATTTTGCCGACGATCCTGACAAGTTGCGAGAAAAAACGGAGCAGACTCCGTTCGGCCGCTTGGATGCCTCCATGCAGCGAGGCGCTCCGTGTGCTCACGAAATCTCCTACACCGCACACATGGCCTCAGAAGGATTTCCTCAACAAGTGAATCACGAGCAGATCCGCCAGCTTTCCTACTTCGCAGCTTTTGCCGGGAATAAGAAATGGCACGGCGTCAAAGTTCAGCATTTCAAGATTGAATACTTTGTATTCGGTGATCAATTGCAGTCGATCGCAGGGCCAGATGGGGCTCGCCACGCAAACTTTGATTTCGTCGCCGCCTCGTATGACGCAGAAGGCCGCGCGATGGTCGTCCGTGCAGGAAAAATTAACGCCGAATCGGCTCAAGGATATCAGCGCTAATGGCTACAGGATTGGCCAGCATCTGGATGTGCCTACAACAGCGGCATGGCTAAGAATTTGCGTGCGCGACTCGATTGACGATCGCGCTGGGTGTGTCGAGTTTCCCCTGCACCAGCCAGGGAGACCCTCGACTCCATCGGCCACAAGCCCACGCTGATTTCCACCGGAAGCATCAACTAGAATCGATGGTTTCTACTTATTACTCCAATCGCTTCCCCTGCGCATCGAAGACCTCGATGTCTCCAAAGAGGGCGGCCTGTTCCTGAATCTGCTCGCGGTCTCCGACAACCACGATCTGCATGTTCGCCGAGTCGAAATACTTCCTCGCCGTTGCCATCAAGTCCTCTGGCGTCAGCGCGCGGACTTTTTCGCGATAGGTCTCCAGATAATCGGCAGGCAATTCGTTCAGCTCTACCGTCGAGAATTGCGACAGCAATCCCTCCTGCGTCGCCAGTCCCATCGAGAAGACTCCCGTAAGATAGTTCTGCGCGTCGGCCAGTTCCGCCTCCGGCACCGGCAAGGACCGCAGCTTGTCGATTTCGTAGAAGATCTCGGTCAACGAGGCCGCCACGACATCGTTCCTTACCGCCGCGGACACCGAGAAATATCCGTGCTGCTTCAGAGGATTCACGCTGCTGCGCGGGCTGTAGGTATAACCCTTGTCCTCGCGGATGTTCATCACCAGCCGGGAATTAAAGGCGCCGCCATACAGACTATTTGTCAATCCCAGCCTGATCCAGTCTGGATGTTTCCTGGTGATCGCATGGCAACCCGCCAGTATCTGCGTCTGCACCGATCCCGGATTATGCACCAGATAGACACGCCGTGCGCGTAATTGCGGTGGCTCAGCCGTTTCCTTCGGCGCCGGCTTCTTCCCTGCCCAGCTGCCGAACACTTTTTCGATCGTCTTCAGCATTACCTGCGGATCAAAATCGCCCACCATCATCAGCAAGGCGTTCTCCGGAGTGTAAATCTGGCTGTAGACCGCCTGCAAATCTTCGCGCTTGTAAGCTGCAACCTGCGCTTCGCTCGGCGAAATCTGCGCGTACGGGTGTGCGCCAAACAATATTTTTCGCAAGCGTTCTCCTGCCAGGAATCCCGGTGAAGTCCGCTCGAGTTTCACTTCTTCCAGCTTTTGTCGCCGTTCCCTCTCAAACTCCCCTCCGGGAAAGACGCTTCGCGCGCCAGTTCATTCACCAGTTGCAGCAAGCGGCTCCGCAAACTCGCTCAGCCCTGCAAACGAGATTGCGCTCGTGTCCTGCCCGGCGCTCGTGCCGAGGTCCGCACCGAGCCGGCGCAGATCCTCTTCAATCTGGCGGCTTGTCGCGCTTGGCTGTTCCCGTCCGGACGACCGTCGCGGTCATTTCCGCGAGCGACGGCGCGCGATCGACCACCAGCGCATTCCCCGCGCGGAAAAACAATTCCCCGTGAAACTTCGGAATCGAGTGCGCCTCAGCCAGCACCACCTGGAGACCGTTCGCCAACCGCAGCCGGTGTGCGCTTCGGCCACGTCACGGGCCGTTCGACCGTCAGTGCGGGCACCAGATTCGAGATTTCCGCCGTCTTCGTCGCCATCACGCTGCCTCCTTCGCATCCGACTTCGCCGGCATGCGGAATACAATCGCTCGATTTTCCGGCCGCAGATATTTCTTCGCCACTGCCTGAACTTGTTCGCGCGTCACCGCGAGAAATCCTTCCAGGATTGTGTTCACCAGTTGCGGCTCGTTATCAAACAGAGTGAAGCACGCCAGCAAGTGCATCAATCCGTAGCGCGGCATGTATCCGCCTCGGCCGCCCTCCAGCGTTGAGTAATAATCCGACCGCCATTTCACTTTCAATTGCTGCAACTCATCTTCGGCTGATTCCCTTTTCCTGTACTTCGCGGATCACGGCGTCAAATTCCGCCAATGTCGCTTCGCTGGAATACTCCGGCTTGTGCATGATTCGCGTGGTCATCTGCGTCGGCCCGTTATAGCCGAAGATGTCGTCGATGCCGCCGTCGGCTTCCACGGCCACCTGTTTCTCCAGCACCAGTTCGCGATGGATGCGTCCCGCTCGTCCACCATGCAATGCCTGGTCCAGCAGTGCCATTGCGTACCATTCCGGCGTCCTTCGTTGCGGCATCACGTAGCCGATCGCCATGGCCGGAAGCGTCCCGAACTTCTCCTCCACGTGGCCGCGTCGCTCTTCCTTCTGCGGTGGCTCGGCGGGATCGGCGAATGGAGGCGCCGCGCCCTTGGGAATCTCCGCAAAGTACTTCGTCGCGAGCGCCGCTCCTTCTTCCGACTTGATGTCCCCCAACAACAACAACACAGCATTGTTCGGCACGTAGTAGGTTTTGAAAAATTTCTGTACGTCCACGAGAGTAGCCGCATCCAGATCCGCAAAATCCCCGTAGAAATTATGAGCGTTGGCCCAGTTCCGGAACGCCACAGGCGGCATATCCAGCCAGGGAAATCCGCCGTAAGGCTGGTTCATCACGTTCACACGCACTTCTTCTTTCACGACGTCGCGCTGGTTCCGCAAATTCTCCTCATCAACTTTCAGCGCGCGCATGCGGTCCGCTTCCAGCCACAATACGCGCTCGAGGGCGTTGGAAGGAACCGCCTCGTAGTAATTGGTCACGTCGTACATCGTCGAGCCGTTCAGTACGCCGCCGCTCGAATTGACCAGCTTGATATGCTGCATCTTTGGCGCATTCTCTGAACCCTGGAACATCATGTGCTCGAACAAGTGCGCGAATCCGCTGCGTCCCTGCGGCTCCAGTCGAAACCCAATCTTGTAATAAATCCCGACCGTAACCACCGGCGCCGTTGTGTCCGGCGCGATAACCACGCGCAATCCGTTTTTTAAGCTTGCTGCTATGAATTGGCACTTGCAATCGAGTCACGCTTGTTCTCCCTTTGACTTTTGGCAAAATCCGGCAAATTTCATCGAAATCGTTTTCAGTTCTTTCAACACCGTTTCTGGTTTCCTGCGACAATACTCGCGCCGCTAACCGGCTCACCGCCTCGTACGTTCCCAGAAACTCCGGCCGGTGTTCTTGTAGCGGCCTCCTCGTGCAACGCCACAACTCCATAATCCCCGCGTGAGAGTGGCCCTGTCCACGCATTATGTGCCCCCAGTTTCTCGTAATTCTCCAGCACCTGGCGCGACAATGACAGCAAGGCGCTCGTCGCCTGCGCCCGTTTTATGCCAGTGCTCATCAGCATCTGCACCCCCGCCTCTTCCATACGCCAGGAGATGTCCCGCCGCAAACGCGCCTGCGGCGTGATACAGCGACCTTCTTTTCCGCCGTCACTTTTAGCGGGTATGCCGCCAGTGCCCGCGCAATGCTGCGCGCGACAGTATCGCGGCGCCTCATCCCCCTCAATTGCAAATACCCTTCCCTCCAACGGAGGAACTCCTACTCCGCTGAAAGTCTGCAGCGGGATGCATCGACCCCACGGAAGCGCCCGCGCGATTTCAAAGGCGAAAGCACTGCAGCTTCCAACGCACCGCTGGTGTGCAAGCACAATCTTCCCGCGCCACTCGCTTGCCCGCCGATTCGGCAATCTCATCGGCGACTGTCGGCAATCGCGTCGTCGGGCACGGTCAGCAAGACCGGCTTGCTCGCAAGCACCTGTGCCGTCAACCCCCACAAGGCTCTTCCCGCGCCGATAAACCGCACGGCTCTTCCGCGCGCTGGATTCGGCGTTCGCGCAAACGGCGCCGATCCTCCATCCCAATTCACGCAACCGCCGACCCAACGCGCGTCCCACGCGCCCTGCCCCGACGATCGAAAGGCTCTTTGGCATTCGTGCTAGGATAACCCGAGGCTGGCTTTCGACTCCAATTTACATGCATCTCTTCGCGATGGTTTTCTTCGGTCTGATTGCACTCTTTTGGCTGACCTACGGATTGAAAGTTGCCTTTGGCGCTGCCCATTTACCCTGGCTGAAAAGTTTCGCTCCGGCTCCCGATGCTGATCTGCCCGAGAATTTCACTGATTTTTGCGGCACGAGACGAGCAACAGAAACTTCGCTGCCGCCCTCGCCACGCTGATCGCCATCGACTATCCGAATCTCGAGATTATTGCCGTCGACGATCGTTCCACGGACGCGACTCCCACATTCTGGAAGAATTCGCCGCAGCTCACGATCGCCTTAAGGTCGTGCATGTTCAGTGATCTGCCCTCCGGATGGCTGGGCAAACCACATGCGCTCCAGAAAGCGTACGAATCTTCCACAGGCGAGTATCTCGTTTTCACCGATGCCGACGTTAAATTCCAGCCTGACGCTCTGCGCCGCGTCGTCACCTTGATTCGCGAGCGGCACCTGGACCATCTCACGCTGTTTGGCGACGTGGAGCGCAGCAACTTCTGGGATACCTTGCTGATCTACATTTTTTGGCATGGGCTTCCAACTTGCCACAGACTCCTATCAAGTCAGTAATCCGGATTCCCGCTCCTATGCCGGCATGGGAGCATTTCAGATTCTAAGTCGCCCTGCTTATGAATCCTCTGGCACGCATCGCCGCCTGGCCATGGAAGTTCTGGACGATATGAAACTCGGCAAGCTCGTCAAACTCGCCGGCTTTCGCTCCGGCATTGCTGTCGCGCAAGATTCCGTTTCGGTTCGAATGGCATCTGGGCCTTAGCAATTTGATTCGTGGAGTCGGAGAAGAACTTTTTTGCCGCCGCTCAGTACAGCGTTGTCCTGGCGCGGGGCAGATTCTCAGCTTGTTCGTCTTCGATGTGCTGCCCTTTTGGAGGACTTTTCCTGGGTCATGGTTGGGTGCGCATGTTCTCCGCCATTGCCGTGCTCTTTCCCTCTGCTTTCATGCTCGGTGTGGACATCGTGATGCGAGTTTCGCCGCTCTATGCCTTCACCCTGCCGCTTGGCGCGACCCTCTTCACCTTCATCCTCTTTCGTTCGACCGTCTTCACACTCCGACAGGGAGGCATTTTCTGGCGCGGCACTTTTTATCCTCTTAAAGATCTGCGACGAGCTTCTCAGAATCGCGGCAGCGCTCCTTAGTAACTTTTGGGCGCAGGAAGCTCATGCGCATTGTGCGGCAACGGACCCGCGCTCTCTTTCCCGAACACCCCTGCCAGATCCTGCTGCTTCAATGACTTGATCCGGTCGCGCAGTTGCGCCGCTTTCTCAAATTCGAATTTCTTCGCCGCTTCCCTCATCTGCGCTTCCATCTGCTGCAGCAACTCCGCCAATTGCGCCTCGGATTTTACGTTTGACGCGGCCGCATCCAGTCTTCGCGTCGTCCAACGGCACTGTCACGTAATCCGCTTCCACGATGCGCGCCAGTTCCATGTCCACGCCTTTCACAATGGATTGCGGCGTAATGTTATTTTCCTTGTTGTACTCCCGCTGTTTTTCGCGGCGCCGATTTGTTTCCGCAATCGCTTCGTTCATTGAGTTTGTCCGCGTGTCCGCATACAAAATGGCTTTGCCTGAAAGGTGCCGCGCACATCGCCCCATGGTCTGGATCAATGATGTCGTGCTGCGCAGAAACCCTTCCTTGTCCGCATCCAAAATCGCCACCAGCGATACTTCCGGCAAATCCAACCCTTCGCGCAACAGGTTGATGCCGATCAGCGCGTCGAATTCTCCCTTACGCAGATCCCGGAGAATCTTGATGCGGTCCAGCGTCTCCACTTCCGAATGCAGATACCGGCAGCGCACGCCAATCTCCGTAAAGTATTCGCTCAAGTCCTCCGCCATGCGTTTGGTCAGTGTAGTGACCAGCACGCGCTCGTTCTTTTCCGCGCGAACACGAATCTCCTCCAGTAGATCGTCCACCTGGCCCTTCACGGGACGAATTTCCACTTCCGGATCGATCAGTCCCGTGGGGCGAATCACCTGCTCCACAACCACGCCTCCTGATTTCGTTAATTCGTAAGGCCCCGGTGTCGCTGAAACATAGATCACCTGATTCGTGCGGTGCTCAAATTCCTCAAAGGTCAGCGGCCGGTTGTCCAACGCCGACGGCATGCGAAATCCATAATCCACCAGCGTCTGTTTGCGTGAACGGTCGCCGTGATACATCCCCCGCACCTGGGGCACGGTGACGTGCGCCTCATCGATGAACAGCAGGTAGTCCTGCGGCACATAGTCCAGCAATGTTGGCGGAGCTTCTCCCGGCAATCTACCGCTCAGAGTGCCGCGAATAGTTTTCGACGCCATGGCAATAACCAATGGTCCGCATCATCTCGATATCGAACATCGTTCGCTGCACGACTCTCTGCGCTTCCACAAACTTTCCTTGTTTCTCCAGCTCTTTCTTCCACCAGTCCAGCTCTTCCTGAATAGTCACGATGGCGCGATCGCGCTGATCCTGAGGCATTACGTAATGCGTTTTGGGATAAATGGGCACACGCCCCAGGTTTTCCTGCCCGCTGCGAATCTCTCCCGTCAAAGGATCGAACTGCCGGATCGTATCGATCTGGTCGCCCCACATTTCGATTCGATACGCCTGATCTTCGTATGTTGGATAGATCTCGATGATGTCGCCGCGCACGCGAAACGATCCGCGCCGCAAATCTTCCGCGCGCTCGTACTGAATGTCCACAAATCGCCGCAACAACGCCTCTCGTGTTGTCTGTTGCCCTTTTTCCAGCATCACCAGCATTCCGAAGTAGGCTTCGGGCGAACCGATGCCGTAGATGCAAGATACCGATGCGACGATCACGACGTCGCGGCGTTCAAAGAGCGAGCGTGTGGCGCTCATGCGCAGCTTGTCCAACTCGTCGTTGATCGTCGCTTCCTTGTCGATGTAGATGTCCGCCGACGGCACGTAGGCTTCCGGCTGGTAATAATCGTAATAGCTGACAAAATATTCGACCGCGTTTTCAGGGAAAAACCCCTTGAATTCGTGATAGAGCTGCGCCGCAAGCGTCTTGTTGTGCGCCAGGACAAGTGCCGGCCGGTTCGCCTGCTCGATCACCTTCGCCATCGTGAAGGTTTTTCCCGAACCAGTAACGCCCAGGAGAACTTGATGCTTGTCTCCAAATTCAAGACCGCTGGTTAGCTGCTCAATCGCAGTGGGCTGGTCTCCACGCGGTTGGTAGTTACTTTTCAGCTTGAAATTCATGGCTAGCGCCTCCTGCAGCTTCTACGACCGGTGCCGAAACCTTTATTATACTCCGCATGGCAACCCAATACCGGTTGGCCCAAGAGAGGGCCGTTGAATCACTTTTGTACGTGAGAATCATGCAAGCCTCAAGTTGGTCCTTAATTGGTTCAGTGCCGCTGCGTTTGGGGTTCCGCCACGATCACCATCTCAAACCAGCTTGTAACGTCCAACTTGTAATGAACCGCGTTCGTCTTGTCGGCCTTGGCAATCTCCACATCCATCGATTGCTTTCCGTCTTCCGTCGCACGCAGAACCAGCCCGGTCTTCAATGATATCGATGTGAAAATCTCATTCGTTCCGCTCGTCGTGCCGCTGGTCTTCAGTTCGTGCAGTTTGTACTCCTCCGGCGTGGTGTCTTTCGGAGAAGACTTTTGTTTCAATTTTGCCGTGGTCAAGAAGACCGCGCACTTCTCTGACGGAACCGTGGCACACTTGTCATTCTGTCCGTAGGTTGTTTCTTGCTCCCAGACGAGATTTGCGATGGGTCCGGGCGTCCGCTCTGCTTCTTCCGTTTTCCAGGTCTGTCCGGGTTTGACGCCTTCTACGGGCAGGGTCCAGCCATAGGCAAATCGGGCAATCCAGAACTGCCAGACCAGCCGCTGTTCCGGTTCGAGATTATCCAGGCCTTCCACCTTTTGCACTTGCCCCGCGCCATTGATAGTGAAGTCTACTTTTGAAATTGAAGCAGGCCCGGCCGTAGCGCTGTTCGCACTCGGGAAATGGAATTCTCCGTGGGCCGCAACTACTGGCCGGCCGTTTTCCATGCGAATCTCTTGAATCGTGATTTGTAACCCCAACGAAATGTCTTCTTTCAAATCTGGGGGCTTCATCATCGATGTTACTCGGCTTTCCGTCGTTACGTTGCGCTGCACGCGCCCATGAATCTGATACTGCAAGGTCTGGCCCACGTGTAATCTTGGAAGTAGAATCGCTCGATTATTACCTGGACGAATTTGTTGCGGCGCCCAAGCACAACGTAATGCTAGCTAGCAGCAGCCCGCCTCCTGTGCTGGCGATCACTCTTCGGCTGCGATTTCTCAGCGTTCATTTTTGTGGCATGGAGAATTGCCGGTCAAAAAAATCGCTCGTAGCGTGGTACGCTTTCAGCCAATTACCGTTTAACAGGAAATCATGGACGTCGTCAGGGAAATACCAATTGTTCGATGTACACGCCTTTCGGTCGCAACCGGGCGATTAGATCCACGGTCTGCGAGAAAATTACGTTGCGGTCATCGTCCCCATGGATAAAGAGGACGGGGGACTTCCAAGTCTCCACAAAATTTACAGGGGAAGAATCATGCGCCAGCTTCGTCAGTTCCGGCTTGATGTTCTTGCCCTCCCAGTTGTCCGTCGGCCAATCGTGCACGCCGTGCATATCCGCCCCTGCCGCGAACAATGCCGAGTCACGCCCCAATCCCAGTGCCGTCAAATACCCGCCATAGCTCCCACCCCAAAGACCGATGCGCTTGCCATCAACGTCACTTCGCGACTGCAGCCATTTTCCGGCAGCGACGACATCCTGATATTCGGTCGCTCCGCGCCCTGCTCGTCCCGGCCGCCTCACGAAACGCGAGGCCATAACCAATCCCGCTTCGGTAGTTCAGCGCCAACACCATGTACCCGCGACTTGCCAAATACTGGTTCATCCCGTATGCATTCGAGTAGTAGTACATGTAATGCCATCCCAGACAACATTTGCCGCATCGGACCACCGTGCAGAAAAATCAGCGCCGGACGCTTCTCTCCCGGCTTCAGATTCTTCGGCAAAAATAATTGGCCATGTAACTCCAGCCCGTCCCCGGATTTTAAGATCACCTGTTCTGGCGTCAGTAGTTTCTCTGCTGGGAAAGCTTGCGGGTACGTTGATCCCCGCCGCCATTCTATCGAGCTTCGAGTCGATACACAGGCCGCGCATCTAGATCCTGCCCACGCATGATGTGCATCCGAGATCCGAGATAGGCGAATATGGTC
The DNA here is from genome assembly GCA_963839315.1 of Candidatus Acidiferrales bacterium. Taxonomy (GTDB): domain Bacteria; phylum Acidobacteriota; class Terriglobia; order Acidiferrales; family UBA7541; genus Acidiferrum. The sequence continues at coordinate 68,424 of CAWIUU010000035.1, read as the reverse complement.
CGTCACCGGTAATTACACCGCCCCATTCGATTGCCCCGATGCTCCGTCGCCCGGAGTTCGTTGCTGCGGGCCCCTCCCTGCTCAGTCCATTCGCCACATATGGCGACGATCGATATCCCCACAATTCGAATTGAATAGGATCGTTCTCTTTGTCCTGCGAAAACGACCACTGCTCCACTTCGCAATTACCCGGCGTAAGAATTTTCGCGCTGCCACCTTCCGCCGAAATCGTGTACAGGTGCTGCCATCCATCCTCTTCACTCGCAAAAATCAGGCTATTTTGCGCAGCCCAATTCAATACCCCTCCGCCCGTACCGTTCGCCATGTAAGGATACGATCCCTGCATGAGGTGCTGCTGTGCCACATCTCGCGTCCCTTCCCGCTCTCAGCATCCGCCACCCAGATAGACCAGGGATGTGGCCGGTCCGGTTCAATAAAATATCCTTCGGGCATATCGCGCGTAACTGCAGGCTGGCGCACGAACGCTACCCACTTTCCATCAAGGGACCAGACTGGATCTGAATCCGAATCGACGCTCGGCTCGGCAAACATCACTTTCTGGCTTGCCCCATCATAAATCACGATGAAACTGTGGTCGCCGCGATCTGAGACCACCAGCAGCCGCGTGCCATCCAGGGACCACGCAACCGGAATATTCTTTCCGCGCAGAACGATCTGCTTTGGCTTTTCGCTGTTTTGTGTCGCCGCCACCCAAATATTTCCGTCGCGCTGGTACGCAATCGTTCCCTTCACCGATACCGCGGGAGAATTGCCTGCATCAATTTTCGTTGGCGTGCCACCGTTCCAGCCAATCATCCACACGGCCTGTTCCGCACCTGCGGGATTGCTTGTCGGATTGGCGTACTGCCCGGAAGAATTCTTGCCTTCGCCACGCGTGAAAATGATCGAGTTGCCATCCGGCGTAAACTGCACGTCTGAAAGTTCTCCGCCATCGTCTTCGTTATAGGCTGTGAGCTGACGCGCCGAAAAGGACGGCCCTTCCGCCACCCAAATATTCCGTTTTCCTTGTTGATTCAGGGTCCATGCCAGGCGATTGCCGGTTTTTGACGCCACCAGGTTTGCGGGAAACGGAGCGCTCAGCACCTGCTCCAACGTGAACGTCTCCTGCGCTGCACCTTGCGTGCAGAAAAGAAGCCATCAGTATCAAGCACAGCGCAACTCTTTTCATCGTCTCTCCCGATTCTGGATTTCTTGCATCAAGTAAACTCATCAGCGTTTCGCTTGCTCGCCTATCGTCGTCTTCACCACTACAAGCGGCGCATCCAGCGGTCCTATCAATTCCAGGTGACGTCCTGGAACGGGGATGGCGACCGCCCGTTTATCCGTCGCCGCTTCGGAAAAAGTCAAGTTCGCAGCCTGCGCGAAATCGATCGTCCCGGAAAGCACCGTCTTCCCCCGTGGCCCGTTCAACCGAATCGTATCCAGAGTGACGACACGATCCTTTACTGAAAATGCCCCGTCGGCGGTGCTCCATCGCGATACTCCCGTTCGCAGCGCGCCGGCATCCAGGCTTCCCGCGACGTCCCATCCACGAAATTCCACGTTTTTCGCTGTGAACTCGCCGCCTCCTGTGATTTGTCGGAGCAGATCCACCCGTCCAACCCCTTCCGTCCTCAGATGAATTTTGCCAAACGCCATTCCTCCCCATCTCTCTGCCCAGCGTGGAGTCCACGGCAATTGGTTCAGACTCACTTGATCAACATCGGCTGAAACTTCATACTTCGGCGCCGCTCCAAATACCGCCAGCATCGACCCGCGAACTCCTCCGCCAGCCCACTGCGCTTCCGCGCCACGCACATCCAAATGCAAATTCATCAGCATCAAATTCGCGTGCGCCTTGGAGAGCTTGATCTTCTCGATCACAATCGCATCGGCAAACAGGTCGCCTTCGGCAGAAACCCGTCGCAATAATTCGCTTGGCGTCGCCTGCTTGTTCGAATTGCCCAGCAAGGATGGCAATAGCCGCTGCAACCAGTTGGGTCGTGCCCGCGGACCAACCCAGAGGTCCAGTTCTGCCGCGTCCAGCCGGTCTGCATGCAATTGAAACCTCCATCTCGGTAGTTCCCTTCCATCTATCGGCACCGTCTCACTGATCGTGCCTGACCAAGTCGCACCGAAAGCACCCGCGCGAGTAATTGTCGCGTTGCGTTGCCCTTTGCTCCACTCCAATCGCGTATCATCCAGGTGGATCGGCAGGTTCAGTCCCGCAACTTGTAATTCCGCTTTTGTTGCATTGATCGCACCGCTGCGCCGAACATTTCTCAGCAGCCCGTGGTTCCACTCCACTGCTGCGCTGCCGCTCATCCCGCCAGACAATTCCCACCCGTGATTCAGGGTCTTTCCAAAAGCCGCAGCGAGCTTGAAGAAACTCTCCGACTTCTCCAATCTCCCTTCAACCCGCAGCGAACCGGCCTGAGCCGCAAAGTCATGCGAGGCGCGAATCTCCGCCACATCTTGGGTTTCCACCCCCGCGCGAGATTTCGGTCCCGGCTTTTCCGCTTTCACCGCCGCAACAGGCTCAAGCTTCGCCTCATTCAACGAAAACCGCACCGGCTCGATGGTGAAGATCCCACTTCGCAACTCACCATGCAGTTCCCCAATTCGCACGGGTTGTGCAGTTCCCGGCACCCGCATTACCCCCGGCGCGCCAGCTACGTGGGCATCTTCTAGTTTCAGCGGCCATCCGCTTACCGTTCCATTTCCCGTCAGCATTTCTTCGATTGATAATTCCTCGGCGATGTCCGGCTGGAAGGCCCTGTACCACGCCAACAGATCCTTTGCCTGCACCGACGCACTTGCGATATACGCGTTCCAAGACCGATTCTGCGACATCCGCAATCTTCCCGATCCCTGCATGCTCGAGTGCGGCAAATCGATTCGAAATTCCTCGGCACGTCCCTCTCCCGTAACCAGATCCCAATTTCCTTTTGCCTTAAGGTCGACCTGCGGATTGTCGGCACGCTCCGTCAAATCCCAGCGATGGATCTGCCTCGTGCGCACCTGTAGCGCAAATTGCCATTTCCCTTCTTCATAGCTTTGCCCCGCCACCGGCTTCCCGATGCTCGCCGTTCCGTCCAGCGCAAGCTGCCCGCGCACCCCGTAGTCATTCCCTGTGATTAGACGAAATAAATCCGCCAGGGACACCTTCTCCCAATGCACCTGGATCTGCGCTGGCTGCAATCGTGCCAGTGTTCCGGCGAGGTCCCCTCTTACCTGCAGCGTTCCCGTCGATTGCAGTTGCACGCCGCTACGCCATGGCACCGCCTCCAACTGCAAATGCCATCGCCCCGTCCCCACCTGTTCCACGCTTCCGGAAACGTTCGTAAACGCGAAGGGCCGCTTCTCGTCCCCAAATTTGAAATTGATCCGCCCGTCATCAAATTCGATCTTCTGCAGATGATGCGTTGATTCAGCCTTCAGTTGCGGACCGTAGGCCACATAATTCCCCGCCGCCTTCCAGGGCGGTGGTGGCAGCCATCCCTCCAGGTTCCACACCCCCTGGGAATTTCGCACCAGTATCAGGCTGGGGCGCGTCAGCGACATCGTCCCAAACTCAAATTCGCCCTTTACGAGCCCCCACCATCGCAAACTGGCTGTCATTCGCTCGGCCCTCAGAAAATATTCATTCCCGAAGGCGGGGTGCTCGCCAACTGTGATCGCGTCGACGTCTAGTCGCGGAACCGGCAACAGTTGTGCGGAAAAACTGCCTACCGTAACAGGCCTTCCAAATGCCCTCTCCAAATGCGCCACCAGGTACTCTCGCACTCGATGAGTCTTGACGAGGAAAGACACCGCTACCTGGGCCGCCACCAGCAGCACCAGCAGAAGAGCAGCAATCTTCAAGTATTTCCGGAAGCGGTTCATACCGAGGTGAGTTTCCTGATACCAGCAACAAAGAGCTAAGTCTACTCCAGCCCTGCGTTCCCCTGACTAATGCACCGTGTGCAGCATCCGGCCCCATCGCGTGCGCGCTGGCAGGTGCCTAAGAGTGTCAAACACTCCCAGAATTCTCTGCCAAAACGAAGTGTCTCCGTAGTCTGTGCTGCTTGCGTCCACGGACCAATAGATCAGGAACGGCCTCCCCATGATTGCATCGCGATCTACAAATCCCCAATAGCGGCTATCCAAACTGTGATCCCGGTTGTCTCCCATCGCAAAATAGCGATCGGGCGGCACGACGAGTTCATCGCCTTGAATATATTTCCTGATTTCGTGCGCCCATTCCGGTTGGACTGGTGATACGTAGATCTGGCTGCCCACTGGTGGGAAAGAATAGTTCAAGGGATCGTACCCGGAGGCCGGATCATGCATCACATAGGGTTCGTTCAACGGCTTCCCGTTGATGTACACCTGCTGATCCACGATTTTCAGGTGATCTCCGGGCAAGCCGATCACACGTTTTACAAAATGAGGATGATCTTGAAATGGGTATTTGAAAACGATGATGTCGCCACGCTGCAGCTGCCGGTAGGGAAGGAATTTATCGTACCACTGGCCGCGCCCGCCAAAGATAAACTTGTTGACGAGCAGGTGGTCGCCGACCAGCAAGGTTCGCTCCATCGATTGCGATGGAATTTTGAAGGCCTGCACTACGAAACTCGTCCCGAACAACGCCAGTATCACGGTTACCAGCAACGATTCCAGATATTCGCTGATGGTCGTCTGATTCGCCCGTGGCTCAGCTGATTCCCCTGCCGCTTGAGGCGCTATCTCTGCCACTGGTTCTGCTTTCACCTCTTCCAATGGCAGAGGAGATTCCGTGGCGAGCGGTTTATCCGGCATTCGGACCCGCCTGTTCGTGCCTGCCATGGGATGGCACCATCAGTTTCTCCAGCGCGCTGCGGGCAGCTTTCTGTTCCGCTTCCTTCTTCGTACTGCCCTCCGCACTCGCCATCCGTTCTCCCTTGATCCACACTTCTACCAGAAAGGTTTTCTGGTGGTCTGGGCCGCTTTCTCCGGCCAGGCGGTATTCCGCCGGCTGGTCGCCTTTTCCCTGCAAAAATTCCTGTAGCGCGCTCTTTCGGTCTGACTCGGAAATCCGCTCACCGTTTTCAAGCGCCTGCAGAAATACCGTGCGCTTCAGCAATTCCCGTACTGGATGCAGCCCCCCGTCCAGGTACATCGCCGCTACCACGGCCTCAAACGCGTCAGCCAGTAGGGCCGGTTTGTCTCTACCTCCAGTCTTCTCTTCTCCGCGGCCCAGCCGTAAATGCTCACCGATCCCCAGTCCTCTGGCCGCGATTTCCAACGAGTGTGCGTTCACAATTCTGGCGCGACTCTTGGAAAGTTGGCCTTCGCTCCATTCCGGAAAATTCGTCAGCAGATACTCGCTGGTCAGCAATTCCAGAACGGCGTCTCCCAGAAATTCAAGCCGCTCGTTGTCCTGTACGATCGAGCCCGTAAACGATATTTCCTCGCCGCGTGCGGTGCGCAACTCTGGCACCGCCGAACTGTGTGTCAGAGCGCGTTCCAGTAAGCCCGGATTCCGGAACTCGTACCCGAGCCGCTCCACCAACTGTTCGACACTAGCGTGGGCCATCTTTCCTGCCTTTGCCCCGTGGCGGCAAACCCGCTCTTACTTGGGTATACTCAGTTGCGTTGTGCTAAGTTTTTTTGCTTCCTCTATGCCCTGCTTGCAGGTCGCCTGCAGCCCGCTCTGGATTGCGGCACACTTCGTAAACGCCGCCACTGCGTCATCGAAATGCGAAGCCTTTTCGTTTGACAAGGCCAGCACATAGTAATTCACGGCGTCCGGTTCCGGTTCCAATCGCACGGATTTTTCAAGATTAGGTATGGCGTCAGAGAACTTGCCGCGTCGGAACGCCACCACGCCCAATCCGCTATAGGCCATTGCCATCGTCTCATTCTTTGCTCCAATGAACATCTCATCGGGCATTCCCGCAGGCTTCGTGATCGTCGGGACCAGCTCAATCGCCTTGTTGGAATACTGCTCGGCCTGCGTCAGGATCTTTTCTTTCTGCTCTGCTGTGAGGTTCGAAGCCATGGACCGTGGCAACGCCGAACCGAGAATTGCGAGTACTTGCACATCGTTCGGATTGAGTTCGAGATCCTTTTCTCCCGCAGCTTGCATCTTCGCCACGTCTCCCGAGCTCATATAACCTCTTACCAGCCAGCTATACACTTCTTGCCGGTAACGGCTGGTTGGATACTTCTGCAGAAAGTCATTCCCTGCCTGAATCTTTTTTTGCAGATCAGCAGGAGTGTTTGGAATTTCGCGAAAGGCCTTGATCGCCGCGTCTTCTTCCGCGTTCACCGGCGGGGCGGCTGGAGCCATCGTTAACGGCTCAACCTGGTCCTTTGGCTTATCCGCTTGCGCCGGAGGCGGTGTTTGCTGCTGACTCGGCGCCGGTGTCGGCGCCTGCGCCCGTGAATTTGTCCCCGCGGCAAGCATTCCTATCAACATCAGGCTTCCCATTATTCTCGCCATATTTTCCCTAGTCCTAATCATCATCATGCTCCTTCCTTCTCCTAGGGCCGCTCCGCCGGCTTCCTGGTGTCTAGCTCTCCCAGCCCCTTCTGTGCTGCCTGATGCGCCTGCTCTGGGGCCCCACTCACTGCAAGCGCCGCCTGGAATTCCGTCTTCGCGTTCTCCACCTTACCTTCATCATCGTAAATTCGCCCCAGGTAAATATGGGACCATGCCAGCACCATGGGATCCTGGGTCGCCGCGTGTTCTCCTGTTGTGAGCCGGCCAAACACAAACTTTGCACGATCCGCATCGTGATCCAGCAGCGCCACCAATCCCAGCCCGTACCACGCCCTCGCTGCGTCTGGATACTTCGTCAATACACTCTTGAAGGAAACTTCCGCTGCTCGTGGATTCCTCTCGGCGATTCGACGCTCTCCCTCGGTCAACAAGGCGATGGCGTCCTGGTCATTCGGCACCGTCGTTACCGCCGGTTCCTCCGATTTACGCCGGCGCGCCACTTCCTCGGCGGACAATCGCTCGGAATCTTCAGGGCTACCTGCGGGCGCAAAATGGATCGCGGTATCGCGTGCTAGTTCCGCTTTCAAATCAATTCCGCGGACCAGTTCCGGAAAATAGATCTTCATCGATGATGCGGAGTTCTCAAACGCCGTGAGTCCGGTAAATATCGGACGAACCAGCGTATACCCGTCCGTATCATCGGCATTCAACGCCGCCTCCCGTTCGCCGGGTGACATTCGCCTCAATTTCAGCTCGACCGCCCGCACCAGGCACTCGGAGAACCAGGAAAAATAATCGTCGCGCAAATTTTCTGGCAGGCGGGGAGCCTTTGCCGCGGTTAGAAACAACGGCTCCTTCACGATTGCCACGTGCGAATACGTCAGCGGCAGCGGGTCCAGCAAAAAGTGCAAAAAGGCATGGCGGACGACGCTTGTCGGAACATTCTGCGATCCACTCAAAATAATTGCATAGTGATTCGCAAAATTCCTGACGTTCGTAATTCGTCCCACGAGGGGATCTACAATAATGTTGAAGGTGCGATCCCCGCCTGGATTCAGCACATCTCCCAAGTAGGCCGTCGAAACCATCACGATCTGGGACACACTCTCTTGCAGTTGCTCGATTTCGCGGTTGTACACCGGCTGGGCTTGTTGCCATAGCGTCCCGATGTTCTGTTCTTTGTAATAGCTCGATAGGATTTCGCTGAATCCCTCCAACTGCAGCACTTCGGGAGGAAGTTGATCCCGCGTCAAGACAGGCTGGAAGTCTGGCGCCGGTCCAGACACAAGGCCGAACCAGATATATCGGGAGAGCGTGGCTCCTGGGTCCTTCAACTGATGCTGGCGGTAGAATTCTCGAGCCGCTTCCACCGCTGGCCCCTTCTGCGCCTTCATTCGTTCCCGCATCTGGGCTCGATAGGTTGTCCAGCTGTCGGCGTTAACGTCCGCTTCGAATCCTGAAGTGTAAAGCAGGCACATGGTCGTAAACATCGCCTCGCTGCCATCCATGTGCACGGGTGGTACTGCAGCCACAGGTTGTTGCGAGCGTGCCGGAGGTTTCTGCCCGAGCGTTCCAGCACCGCAGGCTGTGGCTACAAGTACAACTACGCCGAATTTTAGTAATGTCTGTTTCATCTAGTTAGGCGCGGTGCGACAGGGTCCTACGAATCAGAGGCACTTCAGGCCGGATCATGAGGGGTCTCTGCCGGTGAAGCCTGCACGTGACGACGGTTATGACTGACGCTGCCGCGACCATCTGCCAATGTACAGGCGCTCATTCGATGAGTCAAGGAAGCGCCGTTTTACTGACCCTTGCCTGGACGCGTACCCTCCTGGTTGGATGACTGTCTCCGCCGCATGGGTGGCCCAACTACTTTTTGCATAACATTCGCATGTGCAGGGTTCTGGGGCGCCTGGGCGATATAGGCCCGGTTCGGGGCTGAGCCCAGACTGTCCCGTGCCACTCTGTTTTGCATACAATAGTAGACCTGCCCGCAAGAAGGGACCGACGCAATGGAGAGACACGGCAGATACAGGACGCTTCTACCCACCTTTGCTCTCTCGATTTTTCTGGCCTGGTCTGTTCCCGCGTCGGCTCAACTGGTTGGCGACGCTCCTCCACCCAACGCGAAATCCCCGACTGCGGTTTCTCCTTCTTCTTCTGCATCAGCAGGCAAGCAGCTGCAATCCAAGCAATTCAATTTGGAAGGTAGCAAAATCTGGACGGACACAGGCATCACTCTGGAGCCGGGGCAGCGTATCGTCGTTTCCGCAGAGGGTAGTCTCCGATACGCCGACGCAAAGACGGACAATGGCCCGGAAGGCCTCACGCGCGGATACAAAGATCTGCTGCGCATCCTGCCATTGAACGAAGCCGGCCGCGGTGCTTTGATCGGTCGCATCGGCGATCCAGACATTACTCAGCCTTTCCTTCTTGGCGCCAAGAAGGAGGTCGTCTCCCCTATCACGGGAAAACTTTTCCTCGGAATTAACCAGGCTGGGAGCGACACCGGGGATGGCTCATACAAAGTGAGCCTGATCGTATATGCGTCCGACGAAAATACTCCGCGGATTGTGGCGCGGGCAGTGCCATCGATGCCGGGAATTGACAATTCATTATTTGTCAAGATTCCCAGGCGTATCGCCGATAAAGACGCCAACCCTGGAGACATGGTCAACTTCCTGATTCTGGGCGACGAAGATCAGGTGAAAAAAGTCTTCACCGCTGCGGGCTGGGTCAAAGTGGATGCCAACGTGGAATCCACCGTCTTCAGCGGCATTATCGCCAGCATTTCCAAGGAGTCTTACCTCACCATGCCCATGAGCCCTCTCTATCTTTTCGGGCGCCCTCAAGACTACGGCTGGGCTCATGCCGAACCCATTACGGTCGTCGCTTCTCGCAACCATTTGCGCATTTGGAAAGCAACCTTCACTGTTGATGGACAGACGCTATGGGTAGGAGCCGCCACTCACGACATCGGCTTCGAAAAGGACCAGCGCAACAATGGCATCACCCACAAAATTGATCCTGATATCGACCTTGAGCGCGAGTATGTCGAGAAAACCCTCTCCAGCACCGGTCTGGTTGAAGAAGTCTGTCACTTCACTCCCAGCAATCCTCTGAAGGAAGCTAGAACTGCGACTGGCGGCTCGTTTCATTCCAACGGCCAAGTCCTGATCCTGAAGCTCGCTTCCCCCGTGAAGAATGCCACCGCTACAATCAAGTAAGCTTTTTCGCTCCGGAAGTTGCAAAAGCTTCTACGATGATGCGCTGCGAATACTGCGGGGCTCTCAGTTTTTGCTGAGCCCCTCTCCTGTTACTTTTCCCAACACTTTCTTCTCCACCAGCGCGGTTCTTCCGTAGTGCTCTCCGTCCATAATTCTCACTTCGCACCACTGCGTCTTCTCTTCCGTGGCTAACACGCGCACACGATGCCCTCCTTCCACGAGCATCAATCTTTTTTCCGCGATCATCATTGAGATGCCCACATCGTCTTCTAGCGACAGTAGCCGTTCCCATTCCTTGCGGCAGTTCTCATCCGCAGGTGCCATCACGCAGGGAATGCCCTTCTCCGCCTCGAGGGCGAACACCTTTCCCGCCAGGTGTCCTGGCCGCGCGACGCTCGCGCCAGCTTTCTCCCCGCTGGATTCCACTTTTCCGCGAAACCGGTAGCCTCTGCGCGGCAAGGTCTCGATATATTTCGGCCGCTCCGCGTTGTCTCCCAATGCCTGCCTTAGCTTTTTGATCGCAGTGTTCAAGCTGTGCTCAAAATCCACGAAAGTGTCTGCTGGCCAGATCTTCTGTCGCAACTCTTCTCGGGTCACCACGTCCCCAGCGTTCTCTAAGAGCGACACGAGTACTTGCAGCGGCTGCGGCTGCACCTCAATTCTTTTTCCCTTTTTAAAGACTTCTCCTGCGCGCGCATCCACAGAGTAAGCACCGAATTTCAGGATCATCTGGCTTCTTCCCTGCACATCTGTTTGCAAATTCGAATCCCGCGACTATAACTGTGACATTTCCGCGAACCCTTCACAACCTTGCAGCTAACATTTTCTCTTTCAATCACTTACGGTAGTAATGGAGTTCACCTCTCGTCCACCTCCAGTTCACCCCTCGTGCATTGTTCGCACCGGGCTTCTCTGGCAAAGTGCGCACACTGGTCACCCAATGACCGACCGTAAAACCCACCCGAAGAGGGCGTACCATTCCCTGGCGCTGCTCTTCGGACCCTGAACCAGACAAGGCCCGGGCCCACCCCGGGCTTTGCTCTTTTTAGCAGGAAATCTCCAATGGAAATTCAGGACTGCCATCTTTTCAGGTCGCGGAAATTGAGAACCTATACCCGTTTGAGATTCTCTGCGATTCATCAACCCGCTGGCTGGCGAGTTTCGAAATCTTGCGCCACAAAGATTAGTTTAGCGGGCTCGCCGATGGGCTCGCTCCTGATGTAATTGCAGCAGGATACAACCGGTCAAATTCAGCCTCACCGTGCAGGATGGACAAGTCTGGATCCCTCCGAGCCCATGTTGCATCCTTGAAACCAGCTTCCCACGCCTTCCGCAAGGTATCCATAGCTTCGGCTTTCCGTTTCAACAACGCAAAGGTGCAGGCGGCGTTATAGAGGATAGACGCTTCGTTGGCGCGCAAGGTTATCGCCAAGTTTAGCTCTTTGATCGCGTCTTCCACGCGGTCGAGTTCTGCATAGTCTGCCGCTAGCAGGATCCTTGCCCTGGCATCCTCCGGCACCTGTTTCAGGTGATTCTCGAGAGCATCGATTCGGCGCAGCAGAAGATTGCGGTACTCATCCTTTTTACCCATAGCGCCCAGAGCATTAGCGATTGGCACGTAGACGTTATAATCTTCGCCTCCTACTTCCAACGCCGCGTCCATCACGTCCACTACTTCCTGGTATCGCCCGGCCGAAAACAGTGCCCGGCACAAAAGGTAGTAGGCACCTTCGCAGTCTTTCTTGCGCTCAATGGCTTTACGCACCATCCGCACGGATTCATCGTGCAATTCCGTGGCGTAGAGCACCCACGCCTGGCTCACCTGCACTTCCGGTAAATCCCAGCGCAGCGCAACAGCCTTCCCGGAAGCGTTCCTGGCGCGTTCTACCCAGATTACTTCCCGGCTGTAGTTGCAGTAAAACATGGCGCAGGCATTGGCGCAGGCTGCGTAAGCCAAGGCAAAGCTCGGATCCATTGCCACTGCATTTTCAAACATCTGCAGCGCAAATTCCAGGTCCTGTCGAGTTTGCCGGCGAGCGTAACGTTTCCCTCGCAGGTAGAGATCATAGGCCTGCAAATTCTCGGTGGGCTTCACCGCCAGGGCTTCCAGTTCCTGCGGCGAGAGAGTCACGCGCAGCGCTTCTGCAATTTTCCGCGCAATTTCGTCCTGAACTTCAAAAACATCTTTCATTTCGCGATCGTACCGCTCTGACCACAAAGGGAAATCCGTTTGCGCATCGACCAGTTGAGTGGTAATTCGCAGGCGACTGCCGCTCCGCCGCAAACTTCCGGTCAACACGTAGGCCGCATTCAACTGCTGCCCGATTTGCGATGGCGTCACCTGCTTGTCGCGAAAGGCCAGCACGGTGGGCCTGGAATACGTGTTCAAGCCACGAATCTTGGAAAGCTCCGTGATGATATCTTCGGTAATTCCATCCCGCAGGTACTCATCCTCTTTCGCACCGCTCAAATTCTCAAAATAGAGCACCGCCACCGATTTTATGTTGAGTTTGTGGTTCCGGATTTTGAATCGCTCACTCCTGCCGCGCGCTTGCTGCCCGAATCCAGATTGCGCTTCATGCGGTTTAAATCCCGTCTTTAATTCCGAAGCGGTCTGGCACCGCAACGTCCTGTCTTTTTCCAATAGCTTTGACAAGATTCTTCCAAGCTCCGGAGGCACTGTGGGATTCACTTCCTCAATGGGTTTCGGATCCCGGTTTAGTATCGCGTCGAACACCACCGCCGCAGTGTCGCCTTTGAACGGAAGCACTCCTCCAGCCAGTTGATATAGGACCGTGCCCAACGAAAACAGATCCGTGCGCGCATCCACCAATTGCCCGCGAGCCGCTCTGGGGACATGTAGGACACAGTGCCTACCGCGGATCCTGGCGATGTCAGGTCCGTGCCGCCAAGTAGCGTATTGTCCATCTTCGAGGAAGTTTCCTCTCGCCACGCGCAAATCTTTCCCCCTCGAGCTTAGCCAAACCAAAGTCCAGCACCTTCACCTGGCTCCGGTCAGTAACAAATAAATTTGCAGGCTTGATGTCGCGATGGACGATGCCCTTCGCGTGCGCGGATTCCAAGGCATCGGCAATCTGAATGGCCATCGGCAAGAGCCTGTCAATCGGAAAGGGCTGCTTCCCCATCAGTTGCGCTAACGTCTGGCCTTCGAGCAGTTCCATCACCAGGAAATGTTCGCGTTCATGCTGTTCAATTGCGTGAATGGTGCAAATATTAGGGTGGTTCAAGGCGGAGGCGGCACGAGCCTCGCGCTGAAACCTCTCGATCAGTTGCGAATCCTGCGCCATTTCTGCAGGGAGAAATTTCACTGCAACGCGCCTGCCCAGCCGCATGTCCTCGGCTTCATACACGACGCCCATTCCGCCACTTCCGATTTTTCGTGTCACCTTGTAATGAGAGATCGTCTGCCCGATCAACGAACCGTTATCCGTCATGGTTCGACGATACTAGCCTCCACAGTCTCGAACGGTCAAGCCGTGCACATCCCTTTTGAGCAAACTTTTATACCAGCACCTTTACGTTCTGATTCTCGCTCTTCCCACTTTCTTTGCCTGCACCACATGACTCGTCGTTCGCTTGAAGTGTCTGGCTTTGCGAATTTCCTTGTTTGTTGAAGGGTATATTGGGGGTAGAATCTCGGAACCCTGGGTCTCAGACGTCAAGCAGTATTCCGTTCGCCGTAGTTCTCATTCCGAAACCAAAGCTTATGAGTGGAGGAATCTCTCCATGTCCCAAACCATATTTTACGCGATGGAGTTTTTTGCATTGGTCCGAGCACTTGATCCGCTCTCGTGGATTATTCTTCTTGGGCGTCACTCAGCCCACCGCAGATGGAACTACCGTGCCGAGCCCGGTGAGTGTCGCCGTGGACCTGGCCTCCAATGCCGATCCCCATTCGTTCCAGGCTCGTCTTTGTGGGACGGGCCAGACTTGCGGTCCCGCCCAAGGGGGCGGCCTAGCTGCCTGTCGGTCAAGATGTCTCCGGACAGTTCACATGGTCGGGCACTCATGGCACGGCGTCGCTCTGCGTTCTTCAACCCGATACCCATACGCTTGAAGCCTATGCGAACTCCTCGACAGCTTTCGTTGGACTGAACAATACGCGAAGTTTCACAGTCCAGTCTGCTCCTTCCCTTTTGTTTAATCCAACTTCGCTCACCTTGCCTTTGCACTCGTCTCAAAGCGCAGTCGTTAATCTTCCCTCAACGGAGAGCTTTCCCGTTCAGGTCACACTGGTGCCCATCCAATATGAATGTCTCTCTCGGCTCAACAATGCTCACGATCCCGCCAGGCTCAACGACTTCTACCGCTATTTCGGTTTCGTCCGCAGGTACTGCGGGAAGCGCTACCATCACGGCTAGTGCGAGCGGTTTTCCTGGCTGCGCGATGCCCTTCGCGAACGCAAATCTGGCCGTCGACGTCCTCGCCCCTGGCTTTAGCTGGGCCGCGCCTCCGCCTCAACCTCAGACTGTCGCTTGGGGCAATTCAGCATCGTACTCTCTTAGTGTGGTGGGGCAGAATCTCGATTCGGCAACCATAGGGGTCAATCTTGCGGCAAGCGGTTTGCCCGTTGGCGCTTCCGCAAACGTCTTGGGCTCTCCCGTCACACTCTCGCCGGGCTCTCTGAACGGCAGCGCTACTCTCACCCTGAATACCACTCTGTCTGGGGACCAAGCCAGGCACGACGAACTTCACGGTAACAGGCACCAGCCCGGGACCACATCTACCGCCAAATTTCACATTGACTGTGCTCCGAGTGCCAGGGCCGTTCACTTAGGTCAACAATTGGACGACTGCTAGTTCCAACTGTAACAACGTGAATGCAACTGTCGGTCCCGCTTTTCCTTCCGGCGGAGGCGTTCAATTTGGCAGCCCCATAACCGGCACAAACACGCCAAATGCGGCATTTTCTCAGGGCTACGCGATGTCGAGTCCGTGTAACGTTGGTGTTGTTGTGTTCGGCTCTGGGAATCAAACCGGGGTCAGCTTTTATAACATCGGCTTTCCTCCAGCCATTGGCGGGCGCGTGGCAGGTAATCCAATCAACGTTTTGGGGACTTTTTCTGCCATCTACCTCAGTCCCGACCAGAGTCTCGCCGTTCTGATCGGGCCAGGAGGTTCAGGGACCAATCAGGCCCAAACAGCGACGCTCTTCGACTTGATCAGCGGACGCTCTTGTTCGTTTTTGCCGTTCCCTGCGCCGTCGATCAATATTCAGCTGACTGGAAACCAAGTACAGATCACGGGTCCTGGAATTAACACAGGTACCTGCAACGTGCCATGATCCAGGAGGAGACCGCTACTTAACTTTCGCCAGTGGAACCGCACTCTCTATGTTTGAGTCGGACGCGGGTTGGTATTCGCCGGCTTAACTGAGCGACCAGCCGAGGAGTGTCAGTGTAAGAAACAAGGTCAATGCGCCGAGACTCAGAAGCGATAACGCCTTCCCTCTGCCCAGAAGCAAATCACGAGTTTCGGCTTTGATACACAAAACAACCGCAACGATCAGGACGGCGCCCCAGGAAATTGCGCACGGCAGGCCCGGATGTTGCGAGAGCGCGGCAAGCGTCCGCTCCGACGGCTGATTGGCGGGAATCCACCATGGCAGGATCGGCGCAAATCCAGCCGCAAGTACAAACGCGAGCATCTTGCGGCTGACCCACCCCTTGATTTTGGTGACCGGTTTCGCTCTGCGAATCTTACGCCAGACAAAAAACTCCCAAAGCAGGAGCGCGGCCGCTAGAGGCATCCACCCGTAGAGCGCAGTCTCCCGGTCGACCCACAACCAGCCGCGAAAGAATAGTCCGGAAGGATGTGCGGCCGATACTTTTGGCAGCAGGAACAACCCAACAACGGAATTGCCAATTGTGGCTAACAGAAGGATGGCCAGACTGAGCAGTTGAACCCATTCGTGCGAAGGCGCTCGCCCGCAACGCGTGCAGACAGGGCGTTCTGGAAGGATCTTTAATCCGCAATGCTCGCAGTACACGGCGACCTCACTTCGTTCCCCAAGGACGGAACCGCCAAGCGGACAAAGCCTATCGGAAGGTGAGAGCGCAGCCTACTGGTCGGAAGTGCAGATCCTGCAAACGCAGGGACATTGAACAATGGGGTGGCTCATTTTTTGAGCGGCGGCTTGGCAGCGCCGGCCTGAGCGGAAACGGCGAGCAAGTACCAGGAATCGTGGGGCAACCACTGCTCTTGCCAGCGCCAATCGTTATCCGCACCGGTCTGTCTGTAGGTGAGATTAAAATCAATATCATCTTCATCGCGAAATCCACTCGTGATGCCATTGGAGATCCCGCCGGGCGCGTTGGTAAATTCCCACGAATCGAAAAAGAGATAATCCACGTTGTTGTGCCCCACGCCATAAAGCATGCAGGAATCGTAGGGATTCAGGCCAAGTATCCAATTCAGCTGGTTGGCGCCAAAGGCATCGAGCTGCAGCGAGAACTGCGCGTCATCTTTGAAGTGAGGACGCGCCAATCTTGCCGCCGCTGCCAGCGAGGCCAGCCGGGCGTTTTCCCCTTGCCACCAGGGCGCAGCGTCGGAATTGTGCGGAAAGAAAAACGCCGTGTGCTTGTTGCCTTCCTTGTCCTGGACGAATTGCCTGCCGTAGCCGAAGGGATTGCTGACTTCGGCTGTAACGGCAAGTTCATGTTGCAGCGACTTCCTTACAACGTCCAATACTTCCATCTTTATGCCGGGATCCGCGATCTGCAAATAGTAAAGAAGGCTAACAACGGGAAGACCCGCGTCGGATGCGTGAAAAAAGGGCCGCGTACCGTCGTCCGCGCGCCAATAATTGGGGTAAGGACCATTTGAGACCATGCGTGCAGTCAAGTTCTTCGCGCGGCGGTTTGCCGCCTGCTTGTACTGTTCCTTTTTTGTGGCCTTGTAGAGTTCCGTCGCGGCGGTGAGGGCGCAATAATCGTCAACGATGTTTTCCTTGCCGTCGTTGACCATTTTCAGATTGTTCTTTTCCAGGAAAGCGAATGCGTCTTCGGCAGCTTTCAGGTAATCGGTGCTGGTGTATTCGCCGGAGACAGGAAAGCGGCTGGCCAGCGCCAGCGCCGCGATCGCCACGCCACCGCCCGACCGGTAACTCACTTCGTAATCCATTTCATTGTTGGCCTGCTCGAGCATCCCTCCGCGGTCCTGGGTGTTCGTCTGGTAGATGCCAAAACGCTTCATTTCACCCGCGACTTTTCGTTCTGATGGAACCTGGTTCACTCCACCGGTGGAGATGGAACGGTAAAAGGAGGCTTGTGGATCTTTCACCCGGACGAGATAATCCGCGCCAAACATGGCTTCATCGAGCAGTCGCGTTTTGTAACGCGCAAATTCATGGACTCCAGTCGTGTCCAGTAGTTCATGACTCTTCAGCAGCGAGTACACCGTGAAGGGGATCTGTTGCGGATTGAAGTACGTGGAAAACGACAGGTGGGACAAGTGTTTGCCGTAGTCACCGGTGGCATCCCACCAGCCGCCGTGGGCGTCGAGGGTGCCTTTTTTCTTGCCATCGAACGGGAGATGGCGATCGGCCTTGTCAAATTGGCCGGAGCTGCGTTCTTCCTTGAAGAAATAGATCACGTCGGAGAGCGTCTGTCGCTCGAGGAGGAGCGATTCGATTTTGAAAGGATACGAACGCACCGCCCCTTTTCCCGTCGTGCAATCGATGTAGTACGTCCCTTCCTTGTCGAAGGAGTCAAAGTCCAGGGTCCAGAATGTCCAGTCTTTCCACTTCTTCACAGGGCCCACGGCTTTTGCATCGAGCGCGAGGACCGTTTCGTGGGTTTCGTCGCGCTTCAAGGAACAGTTGGAGATCGTTTCATCTGTTTTGCCCTGGATCACGGCGCGCTTCGGTCCGTTCCGTTCATAGCCCACGTGATTGGTATGCACCTTGGTGTCGTCGGCGAAGGCTCCTGCGGCCAATAGCAGCGCACCGGCAACCAGCACTTTCAGTCTGCTGAAATTTCGCATGCGGGGTCCCTTGTCCCAAAAATGGGTGAGCTAGTGAAAAAGATGGAGCGTGTCTGAGTGTAGTCACGCTCGCCACCGCAGTTCAAGTGTGAGCTGCCCATGAATTGGAGGTGGCTGTTCGCCGAGAAGAGGGCGCGGCTTTTTCCGTTTGCAGAGCGAACGGTTGCCCAGCAAACAGAAATGGGTATGTCGGCGCGCCGACAATGTAAGTAACACTTTAACGTAACTCATACGACAACTCGATACCCCCTACCCCCTGTTTTTGCGTAAGTAGGGGAAACAAAGGAGTTGCGGGAGAATGGCTTGCATCAAAGGGAAACAAAGGAGTTAGGGGAGCGTGATTCGTGAGTTGTGAATCGCGACTCGTTGTGAGAACACCCCACCCCCGCTATTCTGTGGATGTATCTGAATCGGAAGGAGTTAGGGTAAATTTGCCAAAGGGCAGAAAGGGAGTGAGAGACGGCGGGGCGCAGAAGAAAAGAGCCTGAAGGATCACAAAGCAAGATAGCGGATAATTTATCACTTGTTAAACAGTATGTAATACTATAACATTCGAACGCGACGCGGGTGAGGAGAATTGGTCTTGGTGAAAGAAGAGAAACCCAAGAACCCACCCTCCAAACACGAGGGTGGTGGGGCACCCAGAGCCGTCCTTGCGGTTTACGTCTGTGCCACCCGGCCAGGGAGAACCAACCTAAAGGTTGGCCACTACAGAACCACGGCAAGGAGCCGACTCTTTTCGTTACCGCGCTGCGGCGGCGAGTTCTTTGGTGCGCGAGTCTTTCCAGAGGGCGATGTAAGGCTTCAGATCTTCCATCATTTTTGCGAACTGCGTCAGGTCCAGAGATTGCGCGCCGTCACTGATCGCCTTTTTCCGGTGCCGGATGCGCTTCCACGATCAAGTCCATCCGCGCCGATGGCCACGCCCGCTCGCGCGACCGCAGGAACCAGGCTGCGCTTTCCAGTTGCGTGGCTGGGATCAAGCAGTACCGGCAAGTGGGTCAATTCATTGAGCACGGGAATCGCGGAAATGTCGCATGTGTTGCGCGTGGCCGTCTCGAATGTGCGGATGCCGCGCTCGCACAAGATCACGTCGGGATTCCCATGCGCCACGATATATTCCGCGCTCATCAACAATTCTTTGATGCTGCTGCTCAGACCGCGCTTCAGCAGAACCGGCCGGCCACATTTTCCGAGCGCCTTCAGACAGCATGAAGTTCTGCATGTTACGCGCACCGACCTGCATCACGTCGGTATATTGCGCCACGAGTTCCACATCGCGGTCGCCCATGACTTCCGTTACGATTCCGAGTCCGGTGGCCTTCTTTGCCTTCTGCAAGAGCTTCAATCCCTCCTCTTCCATCCCTTGAAAATCGTAGGGCGAAGTACGCGGTTTGTAGGCTCCGCCGCGCAGAAGTTTCGCACCCGCTTTGGCTACGCCTTCGGCGGAGCGCATGATCTGCTCTTCGCATTCGACGGAACATGGACCGGCGATGACGACAAACTCGTCGCCACCAATTTCCGTGCCGGCGATCTTGATGCGCGTCTTACCTTTGCGGAATTCCTTGCTGACGAATTTGTAGGGCGCGGTAATCCGCATCACATTGTCCACTTGCGGCATAGACTTCCACGGATTCCATGCAAGCGGTTACATCGCCAACTCCCACCGACGCCGATAACCACGCGTTCCTCCCCTTCGATCGAGTGCACTTTGTAGCCGAAGTGCTTTACGATTCCAGTTACTTCCGCAATTTCTTCCTTCGTCGAATGCAGCTTCATGGAAATGATCATCTGTGTCCCCTTTTTCCTTGGCGTTTCATTGCGCCATAAAATAAAAAAGCCCACTCGATTGCGAGTGGGCCAGAACTCTTTGCATCCGCTGTATCTAGATAGAGGCCCCTCGCTGCCGGTTGCTGGTCCGGTAGGTAAATCGCCAATAATACGAGTAGGCCGCGAATTTCATAGGAGGGAGTTTATCTGGTCCAGCCAGAAACGCAAGCCAATATTCGCTTATGATCGGCATTAACGGATTTAACGCGGTTGGAAGCCGTATGAGGGGAAGAGCAGGATGGCGATGCGGAAGCGCGTAAACCCTGCGGAGACGCCCGCGTCGCATGCGCCCACTTCCGCAGCTGCGATATTTGCCCGCTCTGGAGTTTCTGGGCAATGTCTTCCGGCAAACGACCGAGATCGGTGGTTTCGTAGCGCAACACGGCGAGCGGTCTCTGTCCAGCACAGCCGCGATCCATGATCGCAGGTCTTACGTGCTTCGGGAGTAGCGCTGACATGCGCTGAACCCGCGTGCGAACAGGAGGCTGACCTGCAGTTCCTGCGAGTCCAGGTTCAACGCAGCGACCGCTGAGGAGAAGTCTTCCACGGCGAAAACATTTGCCATTCTGCACGACGGCAATTCCAACGGCGTTCATGTCCGGTCCAGGATATTCGCGCGGTGCGGCGGGGAATGCATCCATTGCGTGTGCAAGATCACTGACGCTGGGACCTTCGGCTATGTTTTCTGCGATGAGGCTGAATCGCGCGCCAGATTGTGTGGCACGCTGCTGAAGCGGTAATTCGCCAGGAAACTGGTGGGACAATGTGTTGGGTTGCGCCATGAGTTGCGCGTGAAGCGGGCAGAGGCGGCCAAGGAATATCCCATTGAAAAGGCGGCAAACCAGCCGAAGCGCGATCACGATTCGCCGCTTCAAGCAGCTTCGTTTCTGCGCTCCCGCCTGCGGCCTGCGGAGCGGGAAGCGGAGGCGCTGGAGCGTGGAAGTGGTTGTCAGAAGCAAAACAAAAAGAGCCAGTACAGCAAGAATGGCGAAGCGGCGCAACATCGTGGACATAAGGCGAACTCCTACATCTATTGAACACCGGGAAAGGAGAAAAAGTTAGGGTTTCAAGGTACAGGACAGCACAAGAAATGAAGCTGGCAAGGAGTACAGGGATGGCCGACATTGGAAGTTTTCAGGTGGAGTTCCGTGCGATCAGGGATCAGCCGCGGACGTGGATGGCGCTGAAGCTGAGTACCACGTGCCCACCCGGCGGTGGGGCGCCCGAAACTGAGCATCGGACGGAAACGCGAGAAAATCAGAATTTGATCGAGGTGATGGCGCAGATTCGGGGATATCCGCGCCGTTAAGAATCTGTACTTGCTCATCCCACCTTGCGCGTCCACGGTTACATCAATGAGCAAATCGTGTTCCAAAGCGACGTCGGGATGCTGATGCTCGGGGTCATGCCACCGGGATTATCCGCCAGGGAGATCAATTCCGCCGGGCGCAACAAACCAAGTGGCACATCGTTGGGGTCGGCCTGAACGGTAATGCCGGGCATAATCATATGCAGGACAAAGACAAATACAACGAAGGCAGAAAAATCCACCGGTCGCAGGCACGGTAAGCGGGCGGAAGGAATTCTCCATGACAACTTCCAGCGCGATCCTTAAAATGTTGCCAACGGCTGGGCCAATCCCTGGTCTCCTTCGCTTGGGCGGCGGCCACTTTGATTCGGACGGCCAGATCCGTGGGGGGAACCGCGCGGGGCATGCGGGAAAGCAGCACGCCGAATTTGCGGTAGCGCTGCAATTCTTCGCGGCAAGAAGCACAGCCGATTCCAGATGGTCGCGCATTTCGTTGCGATCTCCGGGACGAGTAGCGGAAGCCACGGCATCGTCCAGGTAGCCGGCGAGTCTGCTTGAACCTTCTCGCAAGTCATGGCAGTTCCTCGCGCGTCGACGGTGGACGCGACTTCCTTGACTGGCGTCTAAAATCGAATCGGGCACGTAAGCGAGTTGCAGCCCAATCTGCGCGCTATACGTGGCGGGGACCGCGGCTGCAGTTGCGACAGAAGGATGCGCACGACCCGGGAGATTCGTTCTGGCAGGCATTTCGCGGCGCCGCGTTGCTTCTTTCTCTCCGAGAAGCGGTTTCAAGATTTCTTTCAAGGAGCGGCGGCCACGCAGGATGCGGGATTTTACGGTGCCGACGCTGCAATCGAGCACTTCGGCCACTTCCTCGTAGCTTAAACCTTCCAGGTCGCGCAGAATTACGGCGCTGCGAAAAACATCCGGAACCTGCTGCAACGCGCTTTGCACGGCTTCCTGGATTTCGTGAGCGGCGAGTTGATCGAAAGGAGTAGCGGCGAGATCTTCGATCTCGATGGGGGCGGTTCCCTCTTCGGGCTCCGCATCGATGGAAATATTTTTCTGCAGATGGCGTTTGAACCAGCGACGATGATTCAGGGCTTCGCGAATGGCGATGCGATAGAGCCAGGTCTTGAGGGAGCTGCCCTGGCGAAAACTGCGAATTCCTTTGAAGGCTTTCAAGAACACTTCCTGTGAAGCATCGGCGGCGTCAGCCGTATCACCGAGCATGCCGAGAATCAAGCTGTACACAGGGGCATGATAGTGATTGACGAGCCAGTCGAAGGCAGTCTCCGAGCCGGCTTGTAATTCAGTTACAAGCTCAGTCTCGTCGTGACCCCAAGATAAAGCGCTGGCCCAATCGGACACGGTTTGCCTTCCTGGCCAACCTAGGAGCGCGGCCTGATGGCTCAGCAGGTTGGCGGGACTGCCCAACCTTTGTCCGCTCATCTTATTAGACACCGACGCGAGTGGACTGGTTCCCCGCGGTTGCAGGGACACCGGCAATTGCCGATGCCGGTTGGGTGGATTCCCGGAGGCAAGATGCGCCCCCATGAGTGCATTGTGGCACCAGGTGGAGTACTGCGCAATGGGTCCAGAGTAAGAGAGTAAGAGGCGAGGCGCAAGGAAAAGAGATGGCCGAGATGGTTAACTCTAACTGGCAGGGTACCCCCGCAGGGCGCGAGTAAGAGGGAAGCAGGATAGAGGACGGGCTACTGTAAGTGGCCGAATGATTAGACTTAGAGGCGATAGGCATGGACGTTAGCGAGGAGACTTGGCCGGAGGCGGAGGAAACAAAATCACTCACTTTTCCGTCGGCCAGCCTTGCACCGCATATAAAACGAATGCTAGCCTCTCGCATGGCAAAGCGTCCTAAGGTCGCGCCGCATCGCAATCCGACGCTGTTCGAGATGGGGAAACTGGAACAGGGTGGCAATCTCGCGAGTTCGCGCGATGTAGAACGACCCTACTCCGAATCCGGCCTGCTGCTAGGCACAAGTGCGTTTACCGCAAAGGGGTGGGCTGGGGTGTTCTACCCTTCCGGTATGAAGCCGCAAGAGTTTCTGAGCTACTACGCGAGCCAATTCAGGACCGTTGAAATTGACAGTACCTATTACGGAACACCGAGCGCCTCGACAGTCAGCAACTGGTACGAGCGCACATCGCCTGATTTCATATTTTCGGCGAAGGTACCACAGGTGGTGACACACAAAAAAGTATTGGTGAATTGTGAAGCGGAGTTTGATGAATTCTTGGACCGAATGGGCTTGCTGAATGAGAAGCTAGGTCCAATGCTTTTGCAGTTTCCGAGATTCAGCAAGTATGAAATCCAATCTGAAGAGTTTTCACGGCGGCTGCGTTCTTTCCTGCAGCGCGTTAAGGACCTGCCGACCTGTCGATTCGTGGTCGAAATTCGAAATAAGGAATGGCTTGATAAACGATTCCTGGATTTGTTGCGGGAGCACAACGTGGCGTTGGCCCTGACGGATACGTCATGGATGTTGCGTCCATGGGAGATGAAAGAGAAATTCGATTTGGTGACAACCGATTTTGTTTATGTCCGCTGGCTGGGCGGCAGGCAAGGCATCGAGAAAATAACACAGGTGTGGGACAAGACTGTCGTTGACCGGACTGAAGACCTCAAGAATTGGGTCGGGTTGTTTCGACAATTCACCAGCAAGAATCTCAAGATCTTCGCGTTTGCCAACAACCATTACGGGGGGTTCGGACCGGAGACGATCAAGACTTTTTGGGATTTGTGGAAGATGAAGCAGAGTAAAGATCCCTCCTCCACCGAATTCAATTCAAGGAGGTGTGTATAAAACGGCCGGGGGTGGAAGGAAAATCATCTATTCAGGAGAGGGAATCACGAGTTGAGAGTTGCGGCGATCCAGAGGAAGCGGTGAATGCGAAAGTGTCGCGCACGGATTGAGCAATCGCCGACGGACCTTGCGCCTAGGAAGCGCGCGCCATAGGGCAACGTTCCCCTTGCTTACCGAGGGGAGGGTGTGTATCATCATGCCCTCGGTAACCGAGGAGAGCGCATGAGCAAACCATCCGACCTCGTCCAAGGCACGCTCGACCTTCTACTGCTGAAAATTCTCGCGCTTGAACCCATGAACGGGTGGGCTATCAGCCTGCGACTGAAATCGATTTCCGGAGACGTGCTGCAGGTCAGCGAAGGATCGCTTTACCCCGCATTGCACAAACTGGAGCAGGAAGGCTGCATCACGGCCGAGTGGAAGCAGACGGAGAATAACCGGCGCGCGAAGTTTTATTCGCTCACCAGGCTTGGGCGCCGGCACTTGGAAAAGGAGGCCGCCAACTGGAGCCGCCTCTCCGCCGCCATTTCCCATGTCGTCAGACTCGAGGAGACCTGAAAGTAACGCACGCCTAAGGAGGTCTAATGCGCCCAGAACATTGGCTGTACACGATCCCGTTGCGCTTGCGGTCCATCTTTCGGGGCCGCCACGTCGAGAAGGAGCTGAACGAGGAGCTGCAGTACCACCTGGAGCAAAAAATCGAGGAAGGTATCACCAATGGGCTTTCGCCAAAAGAGGCACGGTACGCGGCGATGCGCGCAATGGGCGGACTGGAACAACGGAAGGAACAGATCAGAGATACGAGGCGAATCCATTGGTTGACGGATTTCCTGGACGACGCGCGCTACGCGATCCGCAGCCTGAGCCGCACACCCGGACTTACGGCGTTCGTAGTGATCACGCTGGCACTGGGGATCGGGATGACCTCCGCGATTTTCAGTCTCGTCGACGCAATCATTTTCCGGCCGTACCCCGTGCCGCATTCGAGCGGTGTGGTCACTCTGGTGAGCACGACACACGATAGCAGCTTTGAGCCCTTCTCCTATCGCGAATACCTGGACATCCGCGACAAATCGAAGAGCTACGACGGCGTGATCGCTAACGCAGATATGGAGCCTGTGGGCTTCAGCGCCGAACCCACAGCCACACCGCGGATTAAAGGCGGGATGATGGTTTCCGGTAACTACTTCCACGTACTCGGCGTGGAACCGCGGCTGGGGCGCGGATTTCGGGAAGACGAAGATCAGGTGCCGGGTCGCGATGCCGTGGTGGTGCTCGGGCCGGACTTTTGGAAGCACGAATTCGCCAGCGACCCGTCTGTCGTCGGCAGGAGGGTTCGCCTGAACGGCACGGAGTTCACCATGATTGGCGTTGCACCAGAGACCTTTTCCGGGATGCTGACATTCGGGCATCCGGACTTCTACATGCCATTGGCGATGGCGCGCGTATTTTCGACCAACCGGGAGAAGAGTTTTTTCGAGGACCGCGACGATCGGGAGTTGAATGTCAGCGCGCGCTTGAAGCCGGGCACGACCCTGAAGCAGGCGCAGAATGAACTCGCCGTGCTGGCAAAAAACTTCGAAGACGAAAATCCAAAGTTCAATCGAAAGCGCGGAGCGATGGTGCATACGCAGTTCGAAATGCGGACACGAGATGACGACCTTAATTGGAAATTCGGCGTGATCTTTGTGACCCTTTCCCTGGCGGTTCTGCTGGTAGCGTGCACCAGCGTCGCAGGAGTTCTTCTGAGCCGCGCCCGCTCGCGAACACGCGAAATCGCCGTACGGCTAGCGATCGGGGCCGGGCGTTTTCGGCTGATCCGGCTGCTGTTGACGGAAAGCCTGATTCTGGCGTCCCTGGGTGGATTGGTGGGGATCGCCATCGCTTACGGCGTCGTGGCGTGGTTCCACACTTATGAAAACGTAATATTTATGACGGATTTGCCGGCGAGCATGCCTTTCCAGATAGACACGCGGGTGCTGCTGGTAAGCCTGGCGTTGTCGGCATTGAGCGCTCTCCTTTGCGGCCTAGCGCCGGCGCTGCAGAGCACGCGCACGGATCTGGTGAACGGACTAAAATCAGCCGAGGCGGATGTGCCCGGACGCAAACGCTTGTGGGGCCGGAATGTGCTGGTAGTGGCGCAAGTTGCGACGTCCCTGATGCTGCTGACAGCGTCATTTCTCATGGTTCGCGGCTTCCAGCGGAACGCCTTACTGGAGGGAACCAGTTTCGCGAAGGATCATCTTCTGATGACCGGCTTCGAGCCGCGCCTGATGCAGTACAGCCTAGCTCAGACAAAGCAGTTCTATAAGCTTCTGGCCGAGCGCGTTCGGCAGGTGCCCGGAGTTCAGAGCGAGGCTATCACCCAGAACATTCCGCTCGGCGAGGACGGCTTTGACAGCGTGGTCTTCGTGCCGGAAGGCTTTCAGATGCCGCGCGATCGTGAAAACTTCAACTCGACATTGGACACCGTGGATGAAGGCTACTTCGAAACGATGGGGATTCCGATCTTGCGTGGCCGCGGCTTCCTGGGGTCGGACACCGAGGACGCCCCTCATGTCGCCGTGGTGAATGAGCAGTTCGCCAAACACTATTGGCCAGGCGCGGATGCGGTGGGCAAACACATCCGGCTAGAGAGCCGCGACGGCACGCGGGTGGAGATCGTAGGCGTTGCGCGAACCGTCAATTATCTAAACACCGGCGAGAAGCCGATGGATTTCGTATATCTGCCGCTGACTCAACATCCCGTCGCACAAATGGTGTTGATGGTGCGGTCGAGCGGAGATCCTCTGCAATTGGTCCAGCCAGTGAAGGACGTCGTCCGCACGCTTGATCCGAACATGCCGATGCTGCAAACGATGGCTTACGAGGATTTCTACCTGAACAAGGCCGTGAGAGGTCCAGGAATTGCCAGTAAGCTGGTGTGCGCCATGGGCGCGGTAGGCCTGCTGCTGACCATCGCCGGTTTGTACGGACTGGTAGCGTACAACGTGAGCCGGAGAACCCGCGAGATTGCCATACGCATGGCAGTTGGCGCGGCAAGCTCGGACGTGCTGCGTCTGGTAATGGGCAAGGGCCTCGTGCTGGTGGGTTTAGGAACGGCGGTCGGGTTGGTTATGGGTTTCGCCGTCGAGCGACTCATCAACTCCATGCTGTCCGATACCGGCGGCGTAGACATGGTGGCTTATGTCTTCGTAGTGCCGTCACTGTTTCTTGTGACCACGTTGGCGGCCTACGTGCCTGCGCGACGTGCATCCAAAATTGCGCCAACACAAGCACTACGGTACGAGTAGCGCGGGATTTGTGGTGCGCGCTGCTCGGCAAGGAAAGCAATGTGTGGGACGGCGCAGCCTACTTCGACGCAAGGCTTCTGAGAGTCGAGGAGTTTTTATCCCACGAGAGTGGGACCGCTGGGGGCCGAAGGTTTCGGATGTAAATTGTAGGAGCAGCCCTTCGTTTGCCACTGGAGTACGCCGTTTGCGTCGCAGGTGAAATGATAGACGCACCACTGGCGGCCGTTCGCGGTTGGTCTTTGCCCCTCGACATTATGAAGTTTAGCCTCGATGGTAACCTGGATGACCTGGCCATCTTCAAAAGTTACGTCGCATTCGAACCGGTTGGGATTGTACGCATTCGCGATGCAATCCGTTGTCTTCACAGCCCTGTTTCCGCCCGGTTCAACATCGTCGAGAAAGTGCTTGGCGGTCTCGATGCTAAGGCTCTGCGGATCCTTCTCATAGCCTGAACAGTCATTCTCCTGTCCTCCGCCGACGGGCCATGGCCATCTCTGGATGTTCTGCGTGGAGACATCCGTGGGGGAATGTAAAGCGGATTGCTGCAAGACATGTGTCAACTCATGAGCAATCAAGCGGCGACCCACAGTAGTGTCTGGCGCAAACTGACCCGCGCCAAACACAATGTTGCGTCCCGCCGTGTAGGCATAGGCGTTCAAGCCTCGGGCGGATTGCTCGGCGGCTGTGCCGACGTGGATTCGCACGTCGGAGAAATCATGGCCGAAGCGTGGCTCGAAAAACGCACGCGCCGAGGCATCGAGCGGCTGGCCAGGCGAAGCTAGGACTTCGCGGACAATGCGAGGAGCGGCAGGTGGTCTCGAGCTGGATGGATCGAGTTGCTTCGGCTGTAAATGCTGATCTTGCTGAGCCGGTTGGCTGAGTTGCGTTGCGCCAGAGTGGCTGGACTTCGCCTGGCAGTGTGGGCACACTCCATCGCAGGAACAAGCGTGCTGCCGAAGAGGCATGCGCATCACTTGATCGGAAATACGATCTGCTTCCTGTTCATAGACGTCACCGCGAGCGTTAACGGCGAGCTTCGGTTGAATTATTAGTGGTGCTTGCGCGGGGACGGGTATCTGGCCGAAGTTCTGCAGCAACCGCAGCACGGCTTGATTTCCAATCGTGCGCTCCAGGTGCAGAATCTGGTGTGCCCGGTCACTCGCTACAGATTCCGAATTCGAAGCTGTGAAGTTGGCGGATGATTGCCGCAGAGGTTGCTTCTGTTTCCGCGCCAGTGTACGCACATTACCTCCCTGCCAACCGGTGAAGGTTAAAGCCAAGTGTGGCACACGCGAAGAAGGCTGGGTACCAGGCAGCGCGGATAGATTCCGGGCGTGGCGGGCAAGGCAAATCGTCAACCCACGTGAAGGTTGCATCAGAGCGTAACTGGTGCGACGAGAGGAATCGAATCATGAGTCTCCCCGTGTCCGCAGGAGAAAATCATACGCCAGTTCAGCCGTTTCTGGAACTGGCGAGAATGAGGGGCTAAGAAATTCGCCGTACCTAAGGCTTCCTTCGCCGATTGGCGCGTGGTGGCTGTGATATAAGACGCTAGATGGTGGCTGGCGCCAGTGACGAGTTGGCTGACTGACCGGGAGCGCGAATCGTGGATAGAAAAGTTCGTACGGCATTTTTCGGACTCGCGTTGCTGGGCTTGCTGAGTCTTTCTCCAGCATGTTCGGGGGCGCAAACTTCGGATAAGAGCGGCAAATCCAATAATGTTCCGGTGCGCGTATGGCAGGACACGATCGAACTTCCGACCTATGAGGAAGGTGTGCCGAACGAAAATCCACCATTCGATCAGTTTGTAAGCAACGGCAGATACAACTATCCCTATACGATGAGGGAAAACCTGAACAATCGAGTGGCACCGCGAAAGTGGCGCACATTGAATCTGGAAAATGAGTATCTGAAATGTGTGATTTTGCCGGATTTGGGCGGCCATTTGTATCGATGCCTGGATAAACGAAACGGCGCAGATTTGTTTTACGCGAACCCTTCGCTAAAGTTTGCGCGCATTGCTTACCGGGGTGTGTGGGCGGCCTACGGAATTGAATTCAATTTTCCGGTTTCGCACAACTGGATGACCGCTTCTCCGGTGGATTTTTCCAGTTCGACTGCCGCCGATGGGAGCGCGTCGGTGTGGGTAAGAAATATCGACCGAGTTTACGGGATGGAATGGTGCGTGGAGCTGAGATTGCGGCCTGGTGAGGCGATCATGGAGCAGAAGACCACACTCTACAACCCGAGCCGCACCCGCCATCGTTTCTATTGGTGGACCAATGCAGGCGTGCAGGTGTGGGATGACTCGCGGCTGTACTATCCGCAAGAGTTCAGCGTGTTTCATGGATTCACGGACCTGGATACGTGGCCAGTAGACCGGACGGACACGGATTTAAGCGTGGTAGGAAATCATAAGCATGGCCCGGTCTCACGGTTCAGCTACGGGAGCAACGAGCCGTATATGGCAGTGTACCATCCGAAGACGGACGCTGGGGTGGTGCATTACGCGACGCGGAGCGATCTACCATCGAAAAAAGTGTTCTCGTGGGGCAGCGACGCGGAGGGAATGGAATGGCGCAACGCGCTCTCGGATAACCACAGCGCTTATGTCGAAATTCAGGCGGGACTGTTTCGCGATCAGGAGACGTACGGTTTTCTGGACCCGCAGCAGGCCATCCACTTCACAGAGTATTGGATTCCGATCCGAGAGATTGGAGGAGTAACGCGCGCGAATCCAGAGGCCGTGCTGAATGTGACGCGCGCGGTATCGCGCGAGGCGGGCGCAACTTCACTGAATGTCGCGCTGAATGTGACCGGAGATTACCCTGGGGCGAGATTGGAAATTCGCGAGGCATCAAAAGTGATTGCCACGAAAAACGTATCTCTTACACCACGAGAAACGTATCAACAAGACTTTCCAGACTTGCCGGCAGACAAGACATACACCGTCACACTGACGGATGAATCAGACAAAAACATTCTGGAGCACACCGAAGGGAAATATGACTTTGTGTCGAAATCCGAAGTGCCCAAGGAGTTGCCGGCGGCGTACGTCTATCCAGCGGTGGAGAGGCGTTCGGAGAGCGATTTCCTAGAATTGGGGAACGAGCAGGAACGAAATGGGATGGTGCTGGATGCGCTTGCGACTTACCACGAAGGGCTGAGGCGATTTTCCGGAAGCGTTGATTTGCACCGCTCGACGGGACGACTGGAAGTGGCGCTGAAACAGTATGCGGAAGCCATACAACATCTTTCCGCTGTGCTGCTGCGCGTCAGCAACGACAAGGAGGCTGCTTATTACCTGGGGATCGCTTATGGTGCAAGCGGTGAATTGGAGAAAGCGCGCCGCACCTTCGAAGTGAGCATACAATATGGAACTTTTCGTGCTCCATCGCTTTATGAATTGGCGTCGCTGGATGCGCGTAATGGTGAGCTGAAAAAGGCACATGAAAAGCTGGCGACAGCATATTCGGAATTTCCCGATGCGGTGCGTGCGAGCGATATGGATGTTGCGCTACTGCGAATGCAGGGCGATACGAAGGCGGCCGAAGCGCTGTTAGGAAGATTACAGCTTGCGGACCCTGCGAATTCGTTTTTGCGGAATGAGGCGACACGCTTGGGCGGTAAGGATGCAGCGCTTTGGGAGCACCTTGCGGCAGATCCGGAAAGAATCCTGGAAATCGCAGTGCAATACATGCATTTCGGGTTGTACGAGGATGCCGTTAAAATTCTGGCCGGGGAATATCCGACGGGAGCGGCAACGGTAAGCGAACCGGGCATGCCCAGGCCGGAAAAGTATCCGCTGATTGCCTACTACCGCGGATACTGCCGGGAAATGTTGCATCAGAATGGCAGCGCCGATTTCATCGCGGGATCACAGATGCCGACACTGTATGTATTTCCAAATCGAGCCGATTCGCTGGATGTGTTGAAGCGAGCGATTGCGGTGAATCCCAAAGACGCAAATGCCCATGCCCTGCTAGGTTCGCTATACATGTCTGGTGGTATGCAAGACGCGGCCATGAAGGAATGGAATACGGCGCGCGAGTTAAATCCGGCAATTCCCGCATTGCTGCGAAACATGGGTTATACCGTGCTTTATGAAAAGCAGTCGCCAGAGCGAGCGATTGAGTACTTCGCCGAAGGAATTCAGTTTGATGTTGAAAATGCCGAACTTTATCTGGGCTTGGAAAAGGCACTGAGGGAATCAGGGCGCTCCCCGGAGGAACGAGTCGCCGCTTTGGAGAAATTTCCAGGGCCGAATCCACCGGCGGGGATGATCTTTCAATTGGCGCGCGATTAGCGGATGCCGGGCGCTACGAAGAAGCGCAAAAGGAACTAGCAACGCGATTCCTTTCGATGGAAGAGGGAGGCGCCAGCCAGTTGGACGTGTATGTGGAGATCAAACTGAAACAAGCGCGCGCGTTGACGGCTAAACAACAATGTGGCGAGGCGCGCAGCGTGATGCAGCGCTTCAGCAACGATGCGGTGCCACAGCTATCGATAACAAAGGAAGCGTTAGCGCAGGCGCTGCAGTCACCGCGGACACAAAAAGAAATCGCAGAGATGCTAGCAAGGTGCTCGAAATAATCAGGTGAGGTGCTTAATGGCCGGAGATTGTTGCGCTTGAAACAGGCGATGCCGTGATCCGGAAAGTGGCTTGAAGCGAATCGGGGTCACGAGATGAACTTCCGACTACAACCTGATGGACGACGGGTTCAACTTGCCAGGCGGAAGATTCGGGATTGTAGTAGGCAAGATCGCGGGCACGCAAAGTGAAGGTGACGGTTTTCTTTTCACCCGGGAAGAAGAATCTTCCGGAAACCGCGCAAGAGCTTGACCGGGCGGTCGACCTTCGCGTTTGGGAAACCGACGTAGAGCTGGACAACCTCTTCACCGCTGCGCCCGCCGGAGTTCTGAACATCCACTGAAACAAGTAATTCGCCATCGGGCGCAATTTCCGATGCACGCAGATGAAGGTTGGAATACTGGAAAGTGGTATAGCTGAGACCAAAACCGAAGGGGAAAGATGGTTGATAGGCTTTTTTGTCGGCGAGGGTATAGCCGTGGTAGTAGCCGTAGTCGATCGAGCCGGAATAGGGAGGGGCGAAGGGCGGAAGCTGCAAGGAATCTTTGGCGAATGTCACAGTGAGTTTTCCGCTGGGGTTCACATCACCAAAGAGAATGCGAGCGAGGGCAATGCCACCTTCCATGCCGGAATACCAGGCCATGAGAATGGAATTGACCTTATCCTTCCACTCTTCCATCAGGATGGCGCTGCCTCCGATAAGGACAACAACCGTTTTCGGATTTTCAGGTGCGAGCTCTTGAATCATTTTTACTTCGTCGGGGTGTAGATGAAGACCTTTGCGGTCGCCGCCATGGTCGGCAGGATTGGGCATGGCGGGAATGTATTCGCCTTCGTCGCGGAAATCGTAGCCAGCCACAATAACGACGGCGTCAGAGGACATGACCAACTGGCGGGCGCGTGCAGGGTCGGCGCCGGATTCGTAGCTAATCTGTGTGCTCGCGCCGAGGTAGCGGTGGAGTCCTTGCAACGGCGAGATTACGTAAGGAGGATAGACACGACTGGAGCCATGGTCGCCGATATCTTCGGTGTCTGCCAAGCGTCCAATGACGGCGAGAGTTTTGATGCTGGACTTGTCGAGAGGGAGAAGGCTCTTCTCGTTTTTGAGCAGGACCATACTTTTTTCCGCAACTTCGCGCGCCAGTTGGATGTGCGGCTGAGAAGACGATCAAGCCGGAACCATAGGGGATAGGATCTGGGCGCGAGTGGTAATCAATTTTGCGGCGAAGGATGCGGCGAACGGAATCGTCGACAAATTCGCGGGTACAGTCCACCTTCTGGACAGCGGCGATAAGGGCGTTACCGTAGGCACTGGTATTCGGCATTTCCACGTCGAGACCGGCATTGGCGGCTTTGGCACCATCATAGACACCGTCAAAGAAATCGGAGACGACGAAGCCGCGAAAGCCCCATTCGTCCTTGAGGATTTTGCGAAGCAAGTTGGCGTTTTCTCCCGCGTAGTCGCCGCGAACGCGATTGTAGGAGGACATCACCGCGGCTACGCCGGCATCGACGACGCGCTTGAAGTGGGGGAGATAGACCTCGCGGAGTGTACGCTCGTCCAGATTGACATTGAGCTCGGTGCGGTTCATTTCGACGGAGTTCAGGGCAAAGTGCTTGGCGCACGCCATGACATTGTTACGTTGCACACCTTCGAGGGTGGCCACGGCCATCTCGCCGAGTAGAAAAGGATCTTCGCCGAAGGTTTCCTGAGCGCGGCCCCAACCTGGGTGACGGAGGAGGTTGAGGCATAAGCCCCCATAGAGGTTGGCATGCTGCGCGCGGATTTCCTGGCCAATGGCGTCGCCCACGCGACGCTCGAGATCGAGGTCCCAACTTGCGCCGCGCGCCATGGCCACGGGAAAGCAAGTGGAGTGATGCATGACGACGCCGCGAGCGCCATCGGAAAAAGCCAGGGGAGGAATCTGCAGGCGGGGGTTACGGCCGGCCAGAATTGGAGAATCATTGTATTTCAAGCGTTCAACAGCGACGAGCTTGGCCAATTCCCACCAGTCCGTATCGCCGGACATTTGGTGGACTTTTTCGGTGAGGGTCATTTCAGCAAGAAGTTTGTCAGTGTACTCGTCAAGCTCCAACGAAGTGAGCGCGCGGCCGCGAGGGATGTCGGACATTTTGAAAACGTTAGATGCAGCAGGGCGGATAAAAATATTGTCGGTGGAAAATTTAGGATGGCGAAGCCAAGCGATAAGCAAGAAAGCGATGAAGGCAAACGCGAAGAGGGCCGCAATCCCTTTCAGGATCCGATAGACGACACGCTTGAGTTTCATTGGCACCTGGGCAGATTCTGAGCGAGTGGAGCAAAATATTCATTTGATTTTCTTACTGCCAAAGAACTATACCGTCTGACTGATAGTGTGCACAAATCGGGTCGACAGGATTAAGGGTGGTGCCGCGATCAGAGTTACAGAGGATCTAGCGCAGGACGCGGAGAAGCATGCCTGTGGAGTTGTCGATTTTGAGTTCACCTTTGTCCCTGGCGAGAGTGATTTCTCCGACAGGATCGGTGCGGCCCATGCCGACGACGGTGAGTCCCTTTAAATCGTAAATGCCGCAGGAACTGGCGGAAAAAACCCAGAGAGCCTGGAGACGGTTGTCGTCATCGGCCTCACCCTGACAAAGCGAGCCGGGCGGATTGCTGATGTGAACAAGCACGCCATTGGAAACACCTTTGCCAACTGTTTGTTTCTTTAGATTCTTCACGTCACCGCCGACGCCGTAGCGAATGTCTCCTCCAATTTGAACCGTAGTGGACCAGCCAGTAGGCGTGCCAGCGTCGCCGGGCGAATCAGGGTACTGCGCGGCTTGAACATCAATCATGGGCGCCATAGAGCGAAGAGCGGTGACCACGGGAATGGTTTGATGGTGAAACTCAAGCTTGTCGAAACGAAAAGTGATCTTGCTGCCAGAGTCGCCCGAGGAAGGGGTGGTGGAGACGACGACACCGTACAGGGTGGCGTCGACGGGAATCTTATGATGGTCGGGGAGAGGAACGTCTTGCATGATGCGTGCTTCGATGGCGTGGCCCTTCGGTGAATCGTTGGAGGAAAAAGTGTGTTTGATGCTGACGGGCAGAATGGTGCCCGGAGGAATGTGCAGGGGTTCCTGAACAGGGCGGGCGTGGAAAGCGGGTACCAGCAGAAGAAGCATGAGGGCAGCGAGGAGTGGGCGAAGGAAAGACGGCAGTGGCATGAGAGAGACTCCTAAATAAAGATGAAAATGATCCGTGGCGAACGGATGGTAAGGGAAGTTTGCTATGAGAACGGAGCGAAGACAAGGGGGCAGGGGCGTACTCACGTTTGATGAGACAGGAGACGAGAGGACGGAAGTGTTCCAGAATCGTTTAAGGTTTGGTCTGTGTGGGGATGGTGTGAACGCCGGAGGAAGAAACTCGAAGCGAATCAGCCATTCGCTAGGCGTGGGGGTCCGTCGGACTCGGAAGGGGAAAATTGCCAGCGGCGGGCGGCTTGTTCGGTTAGGTTGGCGAAGTATCTACTAGGTCCGGGATCATCGAGCGTGGCGTCGGTGACTTTACCGGAAGGATCGACCTGAACGCGAGCCGTGATGTGAAACGTGCCGTGAATGGTGGCGAGGGCTTTTGCTGGAGCGGCGGGAAGAACCTGGTCGAGAACCTCGCCATGACCGGAGTTGGATGCCGCGGGCTTCGCGGAGGTCGAGGAAGCTGGGGATTCAGAGCGGAGAACGGCGAGCGAAGGGCTGGCGTCGTGAGGCTTGGCCGAGCCAACCGGCGTATCTTCTTCGGCAGGGGAATCGAGAGGCTGCTTCGGCGGTGTGGCGACTTTTGTGGAATCGGGATTGGAAGAGTTGGAGGCAGTAGATTCACCCTGGACAGAGCCTCCGGGAATCGACGCGGGATCCGGAGAGATGGAGCCTGCGGAAGCGGTAGCAGCAACAGGCTCCGAGCGATAACGGAAGAAACGGGGCAGCGCAAGTATGCCGACAACAAGGATAAAGGCGCCGAGGAGGGTCGGGATCAAGTAATTGGTGAGGCCGTGACTTGATTTGGGAGAAGGGGAGGTGGGCTCAGACGTGGCGAGGCTTCGGTTTCGGCAGGTTGGAAGCTGGGGCAGTGGGAAGTTTGGAGAGAGGGATGGCCGGCTCTGGCGACAAAGGAACGCTTAGAGGAGACGCAAGATTGGAGGAGACGGGGATAGACGAATTTCTTGCGCCTGCCGCTCCAGCGGCACCTGCGGAAGCGGCACTAGCGATGGCAGATGGAGGAGCAGCGGCAACAATGGGCTGCGCGATACCACTGAGGCGGGCGGCAATTTGGGGAGCGGACCAGCGTGGTTTAGGGTCGCGATGAAGCGAGTGGCGAGCAATGTCGAGAAAAGGCTGAGGGAGAGTATCGGGAATGATGGGCTCGGCGGTATTGTCAAACGGAAGAGCGGGAGCGTTTTGGGTGAGGGCTTCGACGAGAGTGACACCGAGGGACCAGACATCAGAAGAAGGCATAGGCGGTTTAGCAGGAGAGGAAGCGGCTTCGGGAGCGTCATAGACATCGGGTTCGCGGAGGGTGTCGCGGGGCTGAGTGACGGGAAGAATGGTGTCGGAAGAAAGCTTGAGAAGATCACCGACGGCAAGGAGATTGGAAGGCTTGATGTGAGAATGGACGAGGAATTTTGCGTGGAGATAAACGAGAACGTCGACAACGGGATTGAGCATGTCTCGCGTTTCATCGGGAGTAAGAGCGCGTTGAGGAAGGATCTGCGCAAGATTCTCTTCGGCACATTCCATGACGACATACAGAAGATTCATGCCTTCCAAGCGGCAGCGGCCCCAGTGAAAGAGGCGAAGAAGGTTTGGATGAGAGAGCTTCGAGACCTGCTTCCAGATTGCGAGTTGCTGGCCGGCGGTGGGGTCTTCGGCTGAGATAAATTTGATGGCGGCCTGGTGGGGCTCTGAATCAGAGAGTTGCGTGAGGAAGACAGCACTGTGATTGGTGGCCGCGAGAAAGTGGTGCAACGGGAACTTGTTGTCGGCGAGCTGGCCTTCCCAACGTTTCCAAACATCACTCATGGCGCACCCCTCAGTGTGTAATCGGGCGAATTAACGAACTGCGGGCGTCTGTGGCAGGGCTGGGGACAGCGATGTCAAACTACAGGCGCCAGGGGCCGGGCGCTTGATGAGTCCATTCTCGCACGAAATACAAGAGAGTAAAGCAAGTGGCTGTTAATTATTTGGAACGAGCCGGCGGCCCCTGTTACAGGGAACGACCCGCAGCGGCGGCCGAGGCCCAGGCCCACTGGAAGTTAAAACCGCCAAGGTGGCCAGTAACGTCGACGACTTCACCGATGAAAAACAGGCCAGGGACCGAACGCGATTCCATGGTTTTACTGGAGAGTTCGCGAGTGTCAACGCCGCCGGCAGTGACTTCTGCTTTATCGTAGCCCTCGGTGCCCACGGGTGCGATGGACCAAGAATGAGTTTGCCGCTCGAGAGCGTCGAGTGCGACATTGGCGAAGGATTTTGGCTGATGGAATTCCAGCCAACGCGAGGCGAGGCGCGCGGGCAGGAATTCCTGAAGGGCTTTGCGAGCAACGGCCATATTGCGCGTTTTGGAAGCGCGGATCGGAGCGGAGACGTCGCGATCGGGAGCGAGGTCGATGGAAATGAGGCTGCCTGGATTCCAGTAAGAAGAGATTTGGAGAATGGCGGGACCACTAAGGCCGCGGTGCGTGAAAAGCATTTTTTCGCGGAAGTGGTGGTGATTGGCGGAGGCGATGACCTCTGCGGAGATGCCGGCGAGTTCGGAGTAACGTTGGCGATCGGTGGAATGGAAGAGGAGCGGGACGAGGGCGGGACGCGTAGGAATGATGTTGATGCCGAATTGGCGGGCGAGATCGTAACCGAAAGAAGTGGAGCCCATTTGGGGGATGGAGAGGCCGCCGGTGGCCACCACGAGGACCGGAGCAGAGAAGCAGGAAGATTCGCAGCGGACTAGAAATTCGGTGGTGCGAAGGACTTCGCGGATTTGCGTGCTGAGGAAAATCTGGACAGAGGCCGCGCGAGCTTCCGATTCGAGGAGGTTGGTGATGTCGGCGGCAGAGTGATCGCAGAAGAGTTGGCCAAGAGTTTTCTGGTGGTAGGGGATGCGATAAATTTCAACAAGAGCGATGAAATCAGCAGGAGTGAAGCGGGCGAGGGCGGATTTGGCGAATTGGGGATCGGAGGAGAGAAAATTATCCGGAGTGCAATGAAGGTTGGTGAAATTGCAGCGTCCACCGCCAGAGATGAGGATTTTCTTGCCGAGACGATCAGCGCGTTCAAGGACGGCGACGCGACGGCCGCGCTTCCCTGCTTCGATGGCGCAGAAAAGGCCGGCGGCTCCAGCACCGAGAATGACGGCATCGAATTTGCGCGGTGATGACAAAGAGGCCCTCCGCCAAGTGAAGAGTTTCACACAGAGTGAGAGGAAGTGGCAGTATCCAGATGTCCGGTTTCGGTTTCATCAGGTATTTGGCACGACGGTCTGAGTCTCGTCAACGATTAGCAAATCAAGGCCGAGGCGCAGGTGTGGGTTCGTCAACCGTGGTCGGGATACGTAGGACCGTTTCCGTTCTGTCGAACAGATCTGTGGGATTCACATAAAACGTTGCTTCGAAGATCCGCTGGTTGGCGATGAGGCGGAACTCCAACTTTTCGTTCGGATGAGCGATCAATGGCTTGCCTTTAAAGATGCTTGGAAATGACAGAGATATTGACTTGAGTGAATTCCAACCATCGTCTCTTACCGGGCCACCGAGCACGGCAGTCGTCACTCCATTAGTAGCTCTCACGGCAGCGCAAGGCCAGAGATGCCTGATGCCAGTGCCGGCCACATCTTTGCGCGGGAAAGCGTAATCACGAAAACTCCCGCCATTAGGATCGGGGTGCTTCAGTACAACCACGATGGTGATCGCATCCGCCGGGTTGTACCAACGCTCTTCAAGGTTTGCGGGCTGGCTGCCCGGCTCCAGAACAAATCCGCCGCGATAGTGCGCCCACTTCTCGTCCAAGCTGATCAGTCTTTCTGCTGCCGCTTACATTGGCTTCACAGAAACTAGACGGACCAAATATTCCGCGCCATCGGGCTTGACCTCGGTTGCGGGAGGTGTCGGAGTAATCGAGTCCTGCCCTTGCGCGAATTCTTCGGTATAGATGCCCGGGTAGGCAGGATGTTCGTAGTCGCACTGGAAATCCTGCGTGGTCGTAGTGATGGTGTGCGCCCACGGCGAATCATTCAGCACTTGCAATGCTTCCGCTTCTGTCCATTCCTGCGGCGGCTTATGTAAAAAGCTCTCATCCGCCGTTACGGGAACAGAGCCCACCACAAGGGCAAGGCAGCAAAGGCTGCGCAAACAAATCTGAAATAGTCCGGGAGAGGAAAGACAGGAGATACGCATCTGAGGACTCCTTAGGCGCATCCGAATCAGTCTATTCCCAACAGTAGTTTACAGATAGCGACATTCAGCCACGCTGGGGTTTTCAACCCCTGTCAGTCGGGTAGCCGGATCACGCGTTTCGCCGTAACCACATTTTCGGCGGTGCGTTGACCACAACTTGGCCGATGAGTGTGGACTATACTTCTGGCAAGGCTTGATTGTAGTGCCCTGCGACCATGCAGCACGATCCGGACGGAAGCAATCGAGGAGAGCAGTTTATGAAAGCGATTATCCGCACACGCTACGGACCACCAGAGGTGCTGCAGTTTGCGGAGATAGAAAAACCCGCGCCCAAGGGCAATGAGGTTTTGATCAAGCTTTGCGCGGCATCGGTAAACCCGGTGGACTTGTTCTCCCTGAGAGGTGCGCCGTTGATCCGCTCGATTCCGGGGCAGCGCACACCAAAACACCTAGTCATTGGCTGCGATATCGCAGGGCGAGTGGAAGCAGTTGGCGGCAACGTGATGCAGTTTCAGCCCGGTGACGAGGTGTTCGGGGTGCCAGGTTTCGCAGGGGGAGGATTTGCCGAGTATGTGTGTGCGGCTGAAGAAAAGCTGGCAAGGAAGCCAGCAAACATTTCGTTTGAGGAGGCAGCAGCGGTACCCGTGGCGGCAATCACCGCGCTTCAGGGCCTCCGCGATAAGGGAGGAATACAGAAGGGCCAGAGAGTTCTGATCGATGGCGCGTCCGGTGGTGTGGGTACGTTTGCGGTGCAGATCGCCAAATCGTTCGGAGCGGAAGTCACCGCGGTTTGCAACACAAGGAATGTGGAGACGGCGCTATCGATTGGCGCAGACCACGTGATTGATTACACGCGTGAGGATTTCACGCGGAGCGGGCAGCGTTATGATCTAATTCTGGGTGCCAATGCTCACCATTCAATTTTCGATTATAGGCGCGCGCTGAGCCCGAAGGGGATTTATGTGGTGGTCGGAGGTGCTCTGCCTCAAATTTTCCAGGCAATGTTGCTGGCGCCGGTATTGTCGCGGGTCGGGAACAAGAGGACATGCTTCTTTATAGCGAAGATAATCCAGAAGGATTTGGTTTTCCTGAAAGAACTTCTGGAAGCCGGAAAGGTTGTACCGGTCATCGATCGACGATACCCGATGAGCGACGCGGCCGAAGCACTCCGCTATCTTGAACAACGGCATGCGCGAGGGAAGATCGTATTGACCGTGGCACATAGCATCGACGCCTAAACAGCGCTGCGCCAGGCCCTACTCAATCGATTTAGACTTGATAGCGATCTCATTCGGGATCAACAGGGGCCGGGTGGACCTGGCCTTCGTGAATTGGAGCCGGAATCAGTCGACCCGCGAGTAGATGGAGCAGAAATACAACGATAAGAGTGCCGGCAAGTCCAAGCACGAACCAGCCCATGTCTCTGTGAGGATAAAACAAAGCATAGAGAACGAGAAGCCAGAAGGAGGTTGTGAGCGTGGGAATGCCGACGGCGATGAACATGGTCCCTGAGAAGCCCGGGAGGTACCAGGGAAATTGGTCATGCACAGAACGGCGAGCCCACCAGAAAGTGTCGATTCTGATGGCAAGCCCCTCGGCGAGAGGCAGTTCGGTCTCCTGCGGGCCGCGATGGTGTCCAAGCCGGTAGAACTCGAAGAGGTGCGAGTCAATGGGGTAACGCCCGGGATCGACTCCAAAAGGCGGAGGTAAGAGCGCCAAAATTGAATCACGCAAACGCCGCGGAAACCGAGAGAAATATAGAAGAGGGAAAGCGCCAAGCCAAACAGAGAGACGATGAGGCTGATATTGCGAGCTGCCGTGGTGGCAGATGTGGTGAAGGCGAGAGCGGTGGCGAGGAAGGCCTGAACAGTAGAGAAGTTGTTCATGCGCGCATAAAGAATATGGTCCTCATGATACAGCCGCTCGAGAACTTTGTGCCACGCAGTTAGCGGGTCTGGAAACTTTGAATCGAAGTTCATCCGCAATTGAGACAGCGCTCCCGACTGAGCGGAGATTTCTAAAGAAATTGTACCTTGATTTGCATAACTCCCCAGTTATTTGACGCGGGTGTTGCTACAAACCGTAGGCACTAGCGAAGAGATTGAAGCGGAGAGTAAGGGGAAACGAGAGAAAGCGAGGTAGAAGGCTGGAGTCACACTAAGACTGCCAGTGCTGGGGAACAGGTTGGGTAAGCTGATCGAGGGAAGCGGAAGAAAGAGTTACCGCAGCAGGCGCAAGACAACGTTCAATGGTGGCGACGAGTTCGGCGGTACGAATCGGTTTGGAGAGGTAGGCATCCATTCCAGCGCGGAGGCAACGCTCCTGATCTTCCTTGAAAGCGTGTGCGGTCATGGCGACGATGGGGATGTGGCCGCCTGTAGACTTTTCTTTTGCGCGAATGGCGGCGGTGGCTTCGAAGCCGTCCATAACAGGCATTTGAACGTCCATCAAAACTAAGTTGACGGCATGCGTTTCGAGCATCGAGAGCGCTTCGCGACCATCGGCGGAATTAATCACAGTGTAGCCACGCTTCTGGAGCAATTTGGCGGCGAGGGTGCGATTAACGAGGTTATCCTCGACAAGAAGGATGGTTCTAGAATTCTTAGCTTCGCGCAGGGAGTGACGGGTCACCAGTGGGGCGGTTCCCTCAGTTGGATCCCTCTGGAGGACGTGACAAATGGCGTCGAGGAGTTCGCTTTGCCGGACAGGCTTGACAAGATAAGCAGAAACATTGAGCTCACGGCAGCGCGCAGCTTCGCCGATTTGCCCGGAGGAAGTGAGCATAATAAGCGTGACGTGAGCATAGGCAGGATTCTGGCGAATTTTAGAGGCAAGGGCAAAACCGTCCATGCTCGGCATGTTGCCATC
This sequence comes from Candidatus Acidiferrales bacterium, assembly GCA_963839315.1. GTDB lineage: Bacteria > Acidobacteriota > Terriglobia > Acidiferrales > UBA7541 > Acidiferrum. Next base: position 26,584 of record CAWIUU010000035.1, on the reverse strand, counting down.
AAGAAGCACGAGAGGAAAAGTGACAGCACCGGTGGAGGAAAGTTCGAGGGCCTGCAGGGCAGCGGGACCGCTGTCAACGGCGGCGGGGCGCATGACCCAAGGAGAGAGCATGCCAAGCAAGATGCGGCGCTTGGTGGAAATTGTCGTCGACGATGAGAACGCGAACATCGTGCAAGCGATCAGGAGGGATTGGAGCGAAGCGGGGCGAAGGTAAAGGCTGGGCAGCAACACGAATGGTGAAAAAGAAAGTGCTGCCAACGCCAAGCTCGATTTCCACCCAGATTTTTCCACCCATCATGGAGACGAGCAGGGCACAAATGGTGAGGCCCAAACCGATACCGCCGAATTTGCGGGCCATGGAGCCATCGACTTGGGAAAAAGGCTCAAAGACGGAGAATAACTTGTCCGCAGGGATTCCTACGCCAGAATCTTTCACAGCGAATTTGAGCTGAAGGAATGGAGGATCCAGGGATTGCTCCTCGATAAAGATATAGATTTCACCGCGCTCAGTGAACTTAATGGAGTTGCCAATAAGGTTGATAAGGATCTGGCGAATCCTTCCGGGGTCACCGAGGAGGGATTCCTGGACACCTGGCGCAACTTCGTAGAGGAGTTCGAGATTTTCTGTTGAGCACGAAGGCCCAAGGTCCTCATAGTTTCATGAATGTTCTCGCGGAGATTAAAGGGAATGGTTCCGGGATACCGTTCATGGGGGTACGAATCTCGTGGCTCATGGCGGCGAGAAAGGTGCTTTTTGCGCGACTGGCAGACTCGGCAACTTCTTTGGCAAGTTGGAGTTGAACCTGAGTTTTTTTGCGTTCTGAGATGTCAACGAAAGTAACAACGGCGCCGATGACGGAACCATCTTTATGGATTGGATAGGACCAATACTCGGCAGGAAAGCTGGAACCATCCTTGCGCCAGAGGACTTCGCTATCCAAGTGGGTACCGGTGCGGCGCCTCAGGATAAGGCCCACCATCAGGTTTCGTGTGATGAGTGAGGGCATGTAGACTTTTGCCCAAAAGCTCCGCAGAAAAATCGTAACCGAGGAGCCGCACGCAGGCGGGATTGCAGAAGGAACAGCGCCCTGCAAATCCAGGCCATAGATGGCTTCGGGAGCGGCATCGAGCAGCAGCGCAACTAGTTCATTGCGCGTTTGAAATTTCTGGCTTTGGGAAGAAAAGCGGCGGTCGACGAGAGAAGTGAGAATGGCGAGAGCGAGGGCCATGAAAGAAACGACAATAATGGCGCCCACGCCGAGAGTGTTGACATCAATGCTGTGAGAAACGTCCCCATGGATGGAGGGAGCTTCCCTGAACGAAACAGCGGCCATGCCGGTGTAATGCATGGTGGGAATGGCTGCGCCCATTACAAGGGCACTGAGAGTTTTTCGCCAGCCCCAAGAAGAGGTTTCTGCCCGGAGACGAAAAGTGAGCCAAAGAGCAACAAAGGAAATCAAGATCGCGAGCAGGACGGAAAGAGCAACGCTTGGCAGGGAATAATAGCCATGTGCGGGAAGCCTCATGGCGGCCATACCGATGTAATGCATTCCGGCAATGGCCGCTCCCATGGGAAGGCTGGCGAGAATGGTGAGACCCAAGGTGAGCTGGGTGCGACTGACAACGAAGAGCTAATCGCAGCGAGCAGGGAAAGGAGAACGGTGGGCCAATCGTATAGCAAGAGAACCGGAAGTCGAAAGGCCAACATACCAATGTAATGCATAGCCCAGATACCCAACCCATAGCGAAGGAGCCGGCGCAGAGCCATAGCTGCCGAGCGCGGCCGCGAGTAAAAGTGATACGACCGGCGAGATCGAGGGCCGAATAGGCGGCCAGAATGGCAATAAGGACGGAAAGCAGAACCACTCGAAAGTCGTAGTGACCAAAGAGCATGAGGAAGAACGAAATCCCGATCTGTGCAGTGAAAAACAGGCAGCGCAATTTCTCTGGCTTAGATGAAGAGCATTAAAAAGACCAAAGCCGGGCCGAGCAGGGGAAAAAAGGTGAGAGAGATGAAAGAGTTAGAGTGAAGAATGAAGAGGGAGTAGAGGGAACTGCACCACTTTGGCACAGCGGTACCGAACTGGCAGAGAGGCAATGGCTGTTTCGTTCTACGAGAATTTCAAGATGGCATTTTCTTGAAAGTTGGAACAAGCCAATGACGACTAGCCTTTGGCGGCGAAGGAGCAGATGGTGGGCAAGGCCAGGCGGACGAAATCGTCATAGTTAATGCGAATAGCGTCTCTGTGGGTGCCAGCGTTGAAAATGATCTCCCTGTCGGCAGCGAGGGACTCATCGACGTATACGGGTAGACCATAGAGTTCCCCGAGAGGGGGCATGGCGCCCAGTTCGCAATCCGGAAACAAGCTGGCGAATTCAGCTTCGGTGGCGAGGCGAACTGGCTTGCCGATCACTTGTGCAAGTTTTTCAGGCTTGACGTGGTAAGAAGAGGGCAGCACGACGAGGTAGTACTCTTTCCCTGCTTGCACGACAACGGTTTTGGCAACTTCGCGACCAGAGACGTGCATAACGGCCGCAGCGCCTGAAGCGGTGAAGGAGGAGTGGTGAGTCAAGGGCAAATAGGGGACATGGTTTTCTTCGAGATGGTTCTTGATGCGCACGGATATCGACATGGTGTGGCTCCCTTCTGTAGGTGACTTCTGAACGACAAACTCTCGGATTTCCGGCGGAAGAGCCGCGGAGCTTATGACAACCGAGATAGAATCGATTTGACGGCGACCCGGGAAAGACAACACTAGTAAGGCGAGCGACGAACATGAGGCGCGGGTGCTTCATGATCCGCCTCCGCTCCGCGAAAGTGGTGAACCAGCGTTTCGCAGCAGCGCTGAGTTCAACCTACGCCAGGGGGGAGGGGCGCGCAAGGAGGAAAATTCGGGGAAGGCCGGGAAGTGGCACATGGGATGTCCAATTCCCTGTCGAAGGGAATTGAGTCCAGCCGTTTCTATGGCGTCCCAGGAACGCGGCAGCGGTGTACTCACTGCAGAATAACGATTCTTTGAGCAACGCACGTCTGTGGAAATCTGAATTTCCGCGTCTTATTCTTCCGCGCGAATTCTAACCTAAGCGTTTGATTCTACTATCGTTAGTTTAACCATGGGGAATGTGACTTCAGTCACTTTCTTTCCTCAATCCCACACGCTATCCTGTGGTAGACATATTCATCAAATATTTTATATAGTCCACGGGCCCATCCCCCTGGAAGCTGGTCAAGGAGCCTTGCCGATGTCTGCCACTGCCACCGCCCAATATTTTCGTGGAGTGCTTTGCCGCCGTTGCGGAAAGCCCGTGCGCATCCCTGATCTGGTTTCGAGGAGAGACTCCGCGTCACACCTGCGCCAGGATTCGAACGATAACCAACATCATCTCGTGTCGCAGGTATTCGTTTTGCGTTGCCATGCTTGCCAGAAGGAATCGATTTACGCCATCAATCAAATCGTCGATTGTACTTTCACCCAGGTTTCTCCGGCCAGCGGCACAAAATCCGCATCGCTGTAAGGCTCAATCGCGTCAGCCTAATTTGCGATCGTGACACAGACACTTTTGTCTGTGCTGTTGCGGTTTGACTCATCCCTGAAAATTCCCAACCTACAGAATCACGAACTGTCTCACTACTTCCACCGAGCAGTGCGCATGCATGGCCACGGACTCTGACACGCTGCCCATCACCAAGCGGTCAAAACCCCGCCTGCCATGCGATCCCATCACAATCAGATCTGACTGCCACAGGTCGGCTGAGGAAAGAATCGTCCACGAAGGTGAGTCGCGGGGCTCCGTCACTTCCGCTCTCACTTCATAGCCAGAGTTTCGCAGTACAGCGGCCGCCGCCTCTACTGCATCACTGGCCTGTGCCTCGTTGGCCTTGGCCAACTCCAGCAGTTGTTCGGGGGCATAGTAGGGATACTCGCCGATCAAGACCGGATACTCCGGGCAGGCCACTACTTTAAACATTGCACCTTCTGGCCACGGTCTCTCCGCAACTCGATTCACGGCCAAGACAGCATGCTCTGACCCATCGGTCGGTATCAGAATGCGCATGCCGCGGACGCTGCGACTTGGTCTTTCCCCGCGGGGAGTTCGCACAATTTCCACCGAACACGGTGCCTGCCGCAAGACGGCCTGAGCAGTACTTCCCATCAATAGTCGTGTGAATGTGCCTCGCCCATGCGAACCCAACACGACCAGATCAGCCTTCCAGTCGGTTGCCATCTTTGGAATCGCGCGTCGCGGATTCTCCAACAGAACTTGCGTGTTCACAGCCCAACCCTTTGCCTGCAATCCAACGGCGTCTTCTTCCAACTCCAATTTTGTCGATTTCTTGGCTTCTTCGACTAGCAGAGGCGCGCGCACGAAAAAGAAAGGGTCCACCGCAGTCACTAAGCTGAATTCTGAACATTTGGGCCATGGTCGTGACGTCACTTCCTGCAAAGCTGCATCCGATGCACTCGACCCGTCAACTGCAATCAAGACCTTCATACCAGCTCCTGGTTATCAGCATACAACTCGAAAGCCGCCGCCGTAGCTACAAGTGTAGATAGATACGTGCCCAAACTCGAAGAGAGACAGAGCGGCGATGATCGAGTGAAAAAGGGAGCGCAGGGGAAAGAGGAGGAACGTGAGATATGGGACCGGAGAATCGCGTGAAGAATCCCCCACGCTACATTGGTCCTAGGAGGCTTCCTGCACGTCAGCCCCCTTGTCGGGGCATGTCGTCAGTAGCTAACTCCAGCCCCTACAGCACAGGTTTTTGAGGTAACTGCATCTATTCCGCTGCAAGTGCGTTTTTCTACGAATATTGAGTCTTCCAACGCAGTCCGCATGCCCAGGTCCCATTTCTATTAAGGGACCTGTAAACTAGCCCAATGCCTCCTGAATCCAATCGATCTCCCGGGATGGCGCTTCTGCGCAGCGCTTTCCTCGCAGCACTCGCGCTGGTGGCGCTCGCCTACGTGCTTGATTTTTCCTGGTACCATTTGCGCCTGAATTTTCCCTCACTGGGTTCGGCGGGCAGTTCCCTACACCGAACACGCATCCTAGCAATCCCCGGCAAGAACAACAAAGTGGAATATACAATCGATTCAGTAAGGCCCGAAGAGGACGTTCCCTGCACACACACGCTTTTCCCGCACGCAGGACAGGCACCTTGCTGGTACCTTGGGCGCCATATCAATGACCCGATCCAGATGTAGCTAAACCGCGCGGCCTGGCTGGATTCTACTGTTGGCCCATGCCTGCCGGCTTCGTAGACTGCGCGGCATGTTCTCTCTTCATTTGTGCGGACAGCTCTTTAATCTCGGTCAAATCACGTTGCATTTCGCTCCAGCCGTACCACAGCGCATAATCCGGGCTGGCATGAAACGTGCCTTGAAACGTGCGCATTCTGTGTTCCAGAAACATCACGAACAGTTTTTGCTCTACGACTGTCGGAGCATCATGAAAGGTGAGCAGGTTTGGAAACGCGTAAACATAATTTGTCGGTTTCGCCAGCACACCCTCTTTATACAATCCCGCAACCTCACGTATGGCTTGGGCCATCAGATGGTCCGCGTTCTTGATCATTTCGTCGCCATGCTGTAGTTGCTCATTCGCGAAATTCACCGAGTGGCATTGATTACAGGTCTTCACCATCTTGTCGCGTTCTGTTTGCCACGAAGCCTGGTCCAGTCGCGCCACATCCGCGCCTTTCACCACATTCAGCAAATTCGTTGGCTGACCGCCTGAATCCAAGACACCCAATGTTTGCAGCAACGTGACACGGTCCGCGGCCCACTCCTCGTCTTCGGGCATCGGCAAGCGTACCGCCAGGAAACCCCAGGCCGTGCGCACTTCGTGATTCCCTTCCTGCATGTGGCAGGTCTGGCACGTCGGGGAATTCGAAGCTTCACTCTTGATCTTCATCTGTTTCAATTCTTCTCGCACGCCGTGTTTTGAAGACGAATACATCTCCCACTGCGGGTGGTCGAAACCCATGTGACATGTTTTGCAAGCCTGTGGGGATTTGGCTTCTTCGATCGAAAAGTGTGCCGCGTGTGGCACGAATCGCAGGAGGCGTTGCCAAACCGAGCGCCGGATTTCGCCAGCGCCGCAACCTGTTCCGGGGACTTTAGCCCGATTTTGTGGCATCCGCCGCAACCCTTCATCCCCTCTGTCATTGCCATTGGTTGGTAATGGACCGTGGGCATGGCTTCCATAGCCGCCCAGGCTAGAGCGTGCTTACCCTTCTTGAATTGCTCCAGCCGGTCTCCGTGGCAATGGCCACAGGTTTCCGCCGTCGGGAGTATCGCTTCCTTGGCATCGGCAAACGTGATGTGATCGTTACCGTGGCAACTGTCGCATCCGATTCCTAGGCCGGCATGTTCGCTCAGCCTCCAGTCGTTCACTACATTGGGTGTCAGTTTCGTGTGACACTCCACGCACTTTGCGCTTACATCCGTCCCCGCAGCCCTCAGTCCACCTGGGCCACTCACCCAAACCGCAAGCAGAAATCCCAATCCTGCTAATATCCGCGCATCTCGTTTCATGGACGTCTCCCGGCGGCCAAGCCTCGTTCCGTAGGGGCGCACAAATCCCCGACGTGAGCCTACGTCCAAGAAACATTCATGGCTGTGACGTAAGTCTCAGTCCTCCCTTCAGGTTGAACCGTTCATATTTCTTGAAACCCCTACTTGGGCGGAGTATCCTTTCTCGCATTTACACCCCGGAACGCTGTTCGACGGAGAACTTCATGGCACGACGTCAATTCCTGACTCAACTGTTGGGATTACCCTTTCTATCGCTTGCCTCGAAAACAGAGGAACCCAAAAAGAGTCTTAAAATCATGATGAAGAGCGCTTGGGGCTCCGATGACCCCACCAAGGCCGCGTTCCCCTTTTTGCATGCCATGGCTCTTAACGACGCTGGCCACCAGGTTCAGATTTTCCTTCTTGGCGAAGCCACGGATCTGATGCGCAAAGTCACCGCCAACGCCGTTGTACCCGTCGGTTGGCCTCCTCTCAGCGAAACTCTCGACAAGATTACCGCCAAACACATCCCTGTTTTTGCTTGAGGAGCCTGCAGCCGGGCCCGTGGGGTCACGGAAGCAGACTTGGCGCAGTGGGGTGCGAAATTTGGTAATCCAACAATTTTTGTAAATTTGGTTGAGTGGTCCGATCGCGTCATCACAGAATAACCTCGTACACGCTCGTTCCGCTTGTCCGCCCTTCTGCTTCCCTTTAATTGCCCCGCCCCGTTCCCCGAGCCGTCATTGACCGCCATCTTTCACCGCACTAATCTAAATTCGTCGCTCCTGCCTTACAATGGTGTTTCCATGCGCCCGTGGACCTCTCTCGCCTCGCCCGCTGCTCTATTCCCTTGCGGTGGTTTTTTGTCTCGATCACTTCTATTTACGCTTTCCTCTGGATGTACGATGTCACGCCAACCCCTGCCTATCCCGTAGAGATTGGCTTCAATCATTCACGCGACACCACTTTCGACCCCTCCGACCTCCTGCATCTCCGTTTACAACGTTGCGCCCGCCAGCCCCGCCGAGAAGGCTGGACTGCGCGCGGGCGACCAAATCATCGGCGTGAACGGCGTCCATCTCACTTCCATCGATCCCTTCGAATATTATTGGACCCACTCCAGCTCCCGGCGACCCTGTCGAACTTACCGTTCGGCGTTCCGGCGAGCCTGAGCCGTCGATCTTCATGCCATTTTCCGTTCCACTAATCCCGACAACCCCAGCGAGGGCTTTCTGCTCGCCTCGGCTCGTTACCTGACCCGCTTTTTCCCTGCTTTCTTTCTCCTCGTCGGGTTCACGGTCCTATTCCTGCGCATCGACGATCCCTATGCCTGGCTCCTTGGCGTGCTCTTCGCCGCTTTCATCGCTGTTCCCGGATTTCCAGAATCTCAGACTTTTTCCTCCGACCCTGATCCCTGCTGCTCAATGTCTATCGAAGGACTGTTCGGCGGCCTGCTTGGGCACTGCTTTATACATTCTTTGCCGTGTTTCCAGAGCGCTCGCCCATCGATCGCCGCGCACCCTGGTTAAAATGGCTTGCCCTTCTCTTCGGTCTCAGCCAGGCGCTTCCTGGCCTCGCGACAGGAAATTTCCACTGGCCGGACTCACTCTCCAAACTTCTTCGGTGACACCGCCCCCAATTATGTTCGGCTGGCAATTTCCTATTCCTTTTTCTTCTCGCCATAGTTTCGCTTCTCTGGAATTCGGTGAGCAAAGAAAACTCCGTTGACGCTCGCCGCAAATCTCGCGTCATGCTCTGGGGAACCGTGATCGGTCTCCTTCCCATTGTTCTCGAACGCGTCGCCGCTCGACTTGCTAGGCTACAACGCCGCCAACATGGCTCAACGATTACGCACTTCCCCTTCTCGTGTTCCTCTACCCCCTTTCCTTCGCCTACGCCGTCGTTAAACACCGCGTGCTGGAGATTCCCGCTCTTCTACGCCGCAGTGCTCGTTACGTCCTGGTCCAGCGCGGCTATAACATCCTCCTTTTCGTTGGCGCCCTTCTGGCCATCTTTTTTTTCACGCATTTCTTTTCCAGTTTCTTTGCAGGTCACTCGCAATTCGGCATGGCTCTTAGCGCTTTCTTCGGTGTCGCTCTTATTTGGGCTTCAGGTCCCTTCGTCAAACGCGGCACGCAACGCATCGATCGCGCCTTCTTCCGAAGTTCCTACGATGCGCGCCTGATCCTTCAGGATCTCGCCGACAAAACACGCTCCGTCACCGACCGCCACGAACTTGCCGCCCTGCTCGACCATCATCTAACCCAGGCCCTGCATCCAAAATCCCTGGCCTTCTATTTCCGCGAAGACGACAATATCCTGACCGCCGCTGGCCGCTCCGTTCCTGAGAACTCGCCACGCCTCACCGCGGATTCCCCTTTTCTTGTAGAATTAGCCGCTCGGGGCCGAGCCTGGGACGTTCCACCACCTGGGCTCACTGGATGCGCCAGAAAATTTCCCGCTCGCCCCTCTCTCTCCCGAATGTCTGGTGCCCTTGGTCGGCCATGGCACACATCTTGTTGGTCTGCTCGTTCTTGGTCTGCCTCTTTCTGAGGAGCCTTATTCCCACGAGGATAAGCGCCTCCTCGATTCCGTCGCTGGCCAGTCCGCGATTGCTTTGGAAAATATTCGTCTCGCGCAGAACATCGCCGACCGCATGGAAACCGAACGCCGCGCCACTCATGAAATGGATATTGCACGCGACGTCCAGTCCCGCCTCTTTCCGCAGGTAATGCCACCGCTCGCTACACTCGAATATGCCGGAAGCTGTCTTCAGGCGCGCCAGGTCGGCGGGGATTACTATGACTTTCTCGACCTGGGTTCATCGCAAAGAATGGAAAGAGGTGCCACGCGATCTCTTCCTGCCGCGGCCTGGCATCTCGCGTTTGTCCTCGCCGATATCTCAGGAAAAGGAATAGCCGGCGCTCTTCTGATGGCCAACCTCCAGGCTAATCTCCGAAGTCGCTATGCGCTTGCCCTCGATGATCTTCCCCGACTTCTAAAATCGGTCAATCAACTATTTTTCGAGAACACTCCGGACGACCGCTATGCCACCTTGTTCTTTGCCGTTTACGACGATCACTCGCGTGAACTCGAATACGCTAACTGCGGCCACAATGCCCCGATCCTCTTTCGCGCCAATGGTTCCATCGAGCGTCTCCATTCCACTTCCACGGTTATCGGACTGTCCTCCGATTGGGAATGCGTCGCGCAAAAGCTCACCCTCTCTCCCGGCGATCTCCTCGTCATTTACACCGATGGCGTCACGGAAGCCAACGATGCGTCCGACAATGAATTTGGCGAAGCTCGCCTGATCGAACTGGTGCGCGCTAACCTGTCACTGTCTCCGGCCGAGTTGATCACGCAAATTCAGGCTACAGTTATGGAGTTCAGCGCTAACAACCAATTTGATGACCTAACCCTGGTCCTCGCGCGAGCGCGCTAGGCACCAAGACCAGCTGCGCCTTAAATAAACGAGAAGGTGCTTTTCCAATACAAAAACGAGTGGCCCTGCCGAGCAAGGACCAAAACAAAAGTCAGCCTTCTTAGGGATATGGATCAAAAGTAACGAAAACTGGTGGAGCCGATGGGATTCGAACCCACGACCTCCTCGATGCCATCGAGGCGCGCTCCCAACTGCGCCACGGCCCCACCGTGAAGAGAATCTCATTTTAGCATAACACCCGCGGAGTGAGTAAATGCGGTTAGGACGCTGTGCGCCCGAGAGGAGAGAAGTGGATAGTTTTTCAGTGATGAGTAAGGCAAGAGATGCGGGGCAGGCTCAAGAGGCTCGCCCTGTTATCTTGCAGTTGAGCTCGAGGAGTCTGTGAGAGAACAAGGGTTGACGCGCACTTTATACTGCGGAGAAGAGGAGGCGCGATGGGGAAATTTTTGGAATACAACCCTGACCAGGCTTATTTGCTGCCGCCGAGCGTGCGGGATGTACTGGGGACGGGCCATTTGTGTTTCTTTGTGCGACGGGTGATCGCGAAGCTGAACTTGGGCGCTTTGCGGAATGAGTATGGAGAAGAAGGTGGGCCGGCCTATGCGCCGGAGATGTTGGTGTCGGTTTGCTTGTACGCCTACGAGCTGGGAGTGACCAGTTCGCGGCGGCTGGAGCAGCGCATTCGTGAAGATTTGGCGTTTCGCTATTTGGCGGGCGGGGCGGCGCCGGATCATTGGATGCTGAACGCGTTCCGGCGGCGGCACAGCAAGGGGCTGAACGATTTGTTCACGCAAGTGGTGGAGTTGGCGCGAGCCAGTGGGCTGGGGCGTTTGGGGCACGTGGCGATTGATTCGACGCGCGTGGCCGCCAACGCTTCGCGAAATCGCGTGGACAGCGAGCAAGCGTTGCGCGAGGTGCGGGCGCGCATTCGCCGGGATATTCGGCGTTGGCAGAAGCAGTGCGATGCGGATGATCCGAACGAAGGTGCCGGAAACGAGGTCGACAGCAGCGTGATGGAGCGGTTGGAGCAGCAACTGCAAGGGATTCCGGAGCGGCTTGAGCGGCTGCAAAAATCCGGACGGAAGAAAATTTCGCGGAGCGATCCGGACAGCCGTTTTCTGCGCGAGCGAAGCGGGTTCACGTTGGGCTACACCGCGACGCTGGCGGTCAGCGAGGATCATCTGATTGTGGCGCAACAGATCGGGCAAGCGCCCACGGACAACGAATTGTTGGTGCCCATGGTCGATCCGGTAGAACAGCGGTGCGGCGAACAGCCGCAACGAGTGAGCGCCGCCAGCGGATTTTTCTCGCACGCAAATCTGGACGCGATGGAAGAACGGAATATTGATGCGTACGTGCCGTCCACCAACCTGGCGAAAGTGTTGAATCGTGGCGGTCGATTGTGCCATCGCGCCAAGTACCCGGCGCACCAACGCATGCGCCGGAAATTGCGCGATCCGGCAGGTCGCGCGCTCTGCCCGACGCAAAGCCATCGTCGAACCGGTGAATGGAGTGCTGAAAGAGCAACCAGGAATGCGGCGGTTCCGCCAACGAGGGCTGGCGAAAGTCGCTGTCGAATGTGGCGCGCCAACTAATCGCACCGCAACTAACCGTTCACCGAAACAGGTCTGGAGAAAAGGATAGATGCTCCAGGGGGTCTTAAATCAAATGAACGCCGAGTCTTCACACAGACTCTCGAGGCTCGATCCCTCCACTCCAGGATGGCATACGACGCCATCCTTCCGGTCGGAATGACAGTACAAAAAGAAGCAAGAGAAAGTAGCAATCTGAAGATCGGCCACTACAAGCGCCAAGAGGCAACTTGCTTGTGATGGGAGCAGGAGTGGTGCGTGTGACGGGGGAGAACAGGCACGGGGTTTTGCATATTGGAATGCTGGAAATTTCAGTAGAATGCAGACATCATGGCAAAAATGACTTTTCTGGGCGCGGCAGGATGTGTGACGGGATCGAAATACCTGGTGGAAGCGGCGGGCAAGAAGCTGCTGGTGGATTGCGGGTTGTTCCAGGGGCTGCAGGATTTGAAAGATCGAAACTGGAATCCACTGCCGATAGATCCAAAGACAATTGATTATTGCGTGTTGACGCACGCGCATCTGGACCACACAGGGTGGCTGCCGGTGCTGGTGCGAGACGGGTATAACAAGCCGATTTACGCGAATCCGGCGACGATGGAGTTGACGGAGATCCTCCTGAAGGATTCGGGACATCTGCAGGAAGAAGAGACCGAGGATGCGCAAAAGAACAAGTGGAGCAAGCATCCTCAGCCACGAGCGCTGTACACGAGCGACGATGTGGATCCGGTGCTGCGACTGTTGCGGCCCATGCCGCGCAATGGCGGGTATGACATTTCGCCGGAATTCCATATTGAATCGTACGACGCGGGGCACATTCTGGGATCGTCGAGCGTGGAACTGACGATCAACGAGAATGGAAAGAAAACGGTGGTGGTGTTTTCGGGGGACATTGGAAGGTACGACCAGCCGATCCTGAATGATCCCACGCCGCCAGTTACAAAGCAGATTGATTTGTTGCTCTGCGAATCGACGTATGGGGATCGGGAGCACGAGGTGGGCGATCCGCTGCAAGTTCTGGGGGACGTCGTAAATCGAGTGATAAAGCGTGGCGGATCGATCGTGATCCCCGCGTTTGCGATCGGGCGGACGCAGACGTTCATGTATTACTTGCGGCAACTGGAGGACTTGCAGCGGGTGCCGCGTGTGCCAGTGTACGTGGACAGCCCGATGGCGTTGAGCGCGACGGACCTCTATTTGAAGCATAAGGAAGATCACGATCTGCAGTTTGTGCGAGATGAACAGAACGGCGGGGATCCGCTGAGCGTGCACGAATTCCACCTGACGCGGAGCGCGGAGGAGTCCAAGGGCATCAACAACGTGAAAACACCGTGCATTATTATTTCGGCGAGCGGCATGGTAACGGGTGGGCGCGTGCTGCACCACTTGGCGCAAAGGCTGGATGATGCTAGGAACTGCGTGATCCTGGGCGGGTTTCAAGCCGAAGGGACGAGAGGACGTGCACTGCAAGAGGGCGCCAAGAGTCTCAGTCTGTTTGGGCGAATGGTTCCAGTGCAGGCGGAAATTGTGGAGATGGGCCAATTCAGCGCACATGCGGGGAAAAGTGAATTGTTGCGCTGGTTAACAGGACTGCAAGTGCCGCCGAAACAAGTGTACTTGACGCATGGGGAGCCAGCCGCGGCGCAGTCACTGCAACAATCCATCACAGAAAAATTCCGGTGGAACGCAGCGGTGGCGAGGTACCTGGACACCATTGGAATTAGCGCCTAGGCGGATAACCTACAGATTCTAAATCGGATATTTTGAGTACGAGGGGCAACAAATACTCCCACGGCGAGGAGGGGAGTTCCAGCGGCTAATGTCACAAAATTTCTTTTGGGAACTAAGAAACATTTCGTAGGGAAGTACCGTCTATAGAAGCAAGACCACTCGCGGGGTAGGAGACTAACCACCACAGGGCAACCGACCGTCGGTCTCCTACCCCTTAAAATCTCGCTGACCGTTATCCAGGAGTCGTCAAAGGCTCCATGTTGCGATTTGTGCCAACCACGGAAGGCGTGGCACTCACGTCGGGTGACGCACCACAGAACGGAAAATTCAAGAGAGACCGCCGATCTGAAGATCGGCCACTACAGAAGCGTTTCTGGTTAGCGGGGCGAGAGAACGGCGCGCTTGGTAGGGGTGTCGCGAGACATGGGAGGGATTTCTTCCAGATTGAGGCTGGCGACGAACATGGGAGTGGGGGCAACGCGGCCCCAGCGATTCAGTTCGCACTTGGCACGGATGAATTTGATTTCTGTGCGCAAGGAGAGGTCGAGAACAATCTTGGTGGTGCCACGATAGAACTGTTGCGGGAGCTTCAGGAGTGGCTTTTTGCCGAAGTCCTGTCCGTCGGGGGAACCCCAGATGGAGACGTCGAGCGATTCCTGTTCGATCTGGTCGGAGATCTTGAGGAGGCAGAGGAAAGTGCGGGAAGCGCTTGAGGAAATGTCAAAAGACTGGCCGTCTGAATTGGATTCGAGTCTGGATTCCGCAGGGATGAGTGGGATTTGCATGGGCACTATGGGGTTCCTTCTTGGTTCAGCAGGATTCTAGCACAAGGCCGCCGGCGGGGCAGCGATGCCAGGTCAGGAGCCAGGAGCTCCGCTTCTCGCAAGGACCGCGTTTCCCGAGGCGCTGAGCGATCCGGGCAGAGCTGCGCGGAGCGCATTGGGCCCGTCAGCGCAACTGCCGGTTCAGTTGTAGCGAGTGAAGTTGTTCCTAGCCAGGCCGGTTGCGGGCGGTTACGAGGCCGGTGCTTCCGCGTCGCCCACCGGGACGCGGCTCCGGCGCGGTGTCAGCTGGTGTTCAGCAGGAGGGTCGCCCAAGGAATGGGCTCGGGTAGGGTGGCCACATCGCGAAGCATGACTTCGACGATGTGTCGGATGGTGTCGGTGGGATCCTTCGGCCGGCGGCAACGACCCAGCCGCCGATAAACGAATAGTTGAAGCAGATTGAAGGCGAGACTCCAAAGAAGAAGCACGGCCAACAGAGCGTTCGAGGTATGTCGAAAGACGTGCCCGAAATTCCAGTATTGGATCCATTGGTTGAAGCCGGTGTCCTCGATGTGCCAACGGGCACGGATAATCTGTAGCGTCGTTCGGCGGGCGAGTTGGCGGGCGCGCTTGCCGACGATGGCGAAGCACCAAGTCGTGGATGGTTCTTTGTCCGACTTGGTGACCACAGCGCGAATCACCCGAACTTTTCCTTTGTAGGTATCGAGGGTCTCGATGTCGTCGCTGTCCCAAAACTGCAGGTGCTCTTTTTTGTTCGGGTCCTGGTATCGCTCACAGGGCCCTTGCTCCTGCCATAGGGCCAGCGCTTCCTTAAGAGGCTCGTTGTTGTCCTTTTTGAGAACCAGAAAGCCTCCATAGCCGTGCTGATCGAGCTGTGTCATCACCGGCCCATTGGCGTAGAGAGCGTCCAAGACAAAAGCATCGATGAACGTGCCGTAGCTATCGTGCAACGAATCAATCAGACGCCGTGCGGCGGTCAGTTCACCCTCGTGTCCGGCATGCTCGCTGTCGACATCGCGGCGGGCTTCCTCGTTAAGCACCGGTTCGATACCCAGAACGACATCGAGGACCGGGCCGAGAAGCATGGCCACAACGTAACTGTGGTAATACTGTTCGACTTCTTCGATCTCGCCGCCGCGCTTCACTTTGACCTTGCGCACTAACCGAACTTTCTCAGTTGGGTGCTTCTGAGCCGGTTAAGTGCTTTGGAATCAGTCGAGGCTAGGGAAAGGTCTCCACCACAAAATAGCCTCCTACCGGACGGTGGGTATCTCGATTTCGTAGCTCTGTTTTTGCCCCACCAGGCGCGGTGGCGGCTGGCTCGGCAACTGCAATTTCAACTTCTCGATCAGCACCTTGGTGTCGACAGAAGGCTGTGTGTAGCGCGGCAAAATCAACCAACGTTGATCGACCGTAGGAATCCACACGTCAATCATTTTGATTTCCGCCAACTTCTCCAGCACGGCCGTAGGCGTCAACCCTGGGGCGTGCAGCAACAGGCGCTGCTTCAGCGTCACTTGTAAGCAGTAGGCGAGAAAGGCGATCAGAATGTGCGCGTCGGCGCGATGCTCCAGTTGATGGCGGATGGGGCGGATGCAAAGTTCGCTTTTCAGCGACCGGAATACCGCTTCGATCTGGGTCAACTGCACGTAGCGCGTCCACAGCACGCTGGGATCTCCGGCGGTAAGGTTGGAGCGCAGCAAGTAGTGTCCGTCGCGCCATTCCGCCTCCTGGAGCTTTTGTTTATCCACACGAAACTGGAAGGTCTCCCGGGTGACCTCCTGGCCTTCTCCGGGTACTTGCATCTGCACGAAATGGAACGAGCGGCCCGCTTGGGCTTTCGCGGCGCCCACACGCATCAACAACTGGTCGCGTGAAGGAAGGCTTCGTCGCAGGGCACGGAGTTTTCTGAGCAAGCGAGCCAAACGTTTGCGACGCATGGCGGTCTCTTTGGCTCTTCTTCCTTCACTCTTGGCCAGCACATAGAGTTCGTCGTCCTGCTCAAACAGTTTCACGTCCACCGAATCTCGGACCTGCTGCCAGGGCAAAGCCAGCCACTTCTTTTCATACTGCTGGATCTTGCCTTTCGCTGTTCCCACCAGATAGAAAATCTCGCGTGCCGGATCCCGCATCTCCTGCAAAATCTCTTCGGTTGGAATGCCGCGATCCATAACCCACATGCGTTTGGCTTTCCCGTAAGTCTTTTCGATCTTGTCTAGAAAACCGCCGAGTGTGGTGCGACCGCTGGTATTGCCCTCCATCACTTCGTAGGCCAACGGGAACCCATCGGTGGTGATCACCAGTGCAATCACCACCTGCAAACAATCTGTCCGTCGGTCGGAACTGTGACCGTACTTGGCTTTGGGGTTCTCTTCCATCGCGCCTTCAAAGTACGTGCTGGTCAGGTCGTAGAGCAGTACTTCGAACTCCGCCTGAAACAGATCGGCCCACTTCTGTCGCAGCCACAGAAAGAGATCTTGCTTGTGCTGCAGCACGCGATCCAGGCAGCGATACAAGCGGTTTTTCTCCGCCACGGAGAAATCTGTCCCCAGCAGCGCATCCATGGCGGTGGTCAGATACCACTGGTGATGTACACGAAACTCGCTGCCCGGATCCAGCAGTTGGCTCACCACCAGTAGCTGCAATACTTTTTCCCAAGGAACTTCCTCCCGTGCTCCGGCAAGGCGAGCGTCCCAAAACTCATCGAGGCCCAGTTGGCGCCACAACGCGCACCCCAACCAGCAACTGCCGAACAGGCGAGGGCACCGTAGCTCGAGACCGCTCAGTTTCACTTGCAGACTGTCGATCGCATCGGCGGGAATCTCGCGGTCATCGGGAAACAAACTTAAGTTGGCATACTCTTGCTCCTGTTCATCAAACACCGACAACGTCTTGCGCCAGGCCGCTTGTTGTTGATCGTTGATCTCTCCGAGATAGAGAACCGTGCGCTGCACGGTTTTGTCCGAGGCGATGCGATGGTTTTCTACGATGCTGAAGTAGCGATGATCCTTGCCGTCTTTTTTGCGATTGTTGCTGCGCAGAAACATGCTGGTAGCAGACTGCCAGAACTCCGGGGTCTAAGGGAAGACACTTGGTCTCCACTCAACCATTTTTTCAGACCGCAGCAAAGGAAACGCACAACTTAACGAGGAAAAGTATTGCAAAAAAGCCGAAAAACGTCCGCAAGTGGTCAAGTTGGGCTAAGCAGTGCGGACAGTGCCGATCATAGGAGGCGAATGGTTCCCAGCCGTCGATGGCCACACAGCGCAGGGCGCTGTAGCAACCGTCACGAAATGCTTTGTTGCGTTCGGCCTTGCTGATGACCTCCTGCATCGCTGCACGGACTCTGTCCAGATGCAGTTTATCCAGAACGTTGGCTACGACGTCAGCGCTGAAGGCCTTCACATCCTGCGTCGGGTGGCGGCCAATCAGCTTCTGGAAGTCGCTTTCTTTGAGATCCCCTTCGAGCGCGTTGATGCTGGGGATGCGCAGCACCGCCGTGTGAAACAGGCTGTTGACTACGTCGAAGGTGGGAATTTTGGGGTCTCGCCGCTTGTCGGTGAGGTTCGCCAGCAGATCTGGCAGAGCAAAAACATTGCAGACATACTTTTCGAACTGGCGGAGTTTGCTGCGGGAAGTGTCCATCCACGCCGGCAACGCTGCGCCGCGCCATTGGCGGTGCACGGACTCATCCCGTTCCAGACAGCAGCGCTTGTACTTGCTACCGCTGCCACAGGGGCAGGGCTCATTACGGTCTGCCCGTGGCCCAAGCGCGACGCCACCAGCCCGGTTGCAACCATCCAGGCCCGGATCGCGTAGAGTCAGACTCATCGTCAGCCGTTAGGGAATTCCACCCGGAGGCTGGGTCGTCGGACGCTCACGCTTTCTTGCGCCTCTTCTTGGTGGACTGCTTACGCCACAGCGCCAGCAGTTGGGAATTGGCGGCGAAGACCTCGGCAATGGCGTCTTTGAATTCGCGTCCCTGCTCCACCAATGGACGAATCTGCTCTACCCATTCATCAGGGATACGTTCGACGCGCTTCCGGCCATCCACACGGAAAGTCAGAGACCAAACGGGATGTCCTTCTCCATCGACACACCGACAGTTGGGTTTCCCGCAGCGCCGGTGCGTCAGTGCGAGTGAGCCGGACAGAGCGTCTGCAGGAATTTGGAGAGTACGGAGCAAAGCGTGCTTGCGCTGGCGCAAGCGGGCGGCAAGATCACCTTTGGAATCGTACCATCCCATCTGAGTGTTCTATAACACACAGAGCGCTTCTTGTCTACCCCATTCTTTCGCTGGGGGAATTTGCGCAAGGCGGCGTCGCAAGAACTTCAGTTCCTACCTGACCTTACAGGCATGGGCCGGAACTCCTGGTCAGGAGCGTCGGAACGTATGCCCGTCAGATGCCCTCAGCAGGACGCATCTGACTTTATTGCAGCATGGCTAGGAATGAAGGCTGCCGAAGCGGGCTTCGGCGGCGGCCAGAGTTTCTTCTTTTTTGCAGAAGGTGAAGCGGACTTGTGTGGCGCCGTCTTGCGCGTCGTTGTAGAAGCTGGAGCCGGGGACGCAGGCGACGCCGATTTGTTCGACGAGATAGCGGGCGAAGCTGACATCGGCGGATTCGGTGGCGGAGCGATATTTTGCGCGGGGAGCTTGAGGCGAGAGGTGTCCGTCATGATGTAGTAGGCGCCGCGAGGCTTGTAGACGGTGAAGCCGGAATTTTCCAGGATGGTGAGGAGGCGCGCGCGTTTCTTAGCGTAGGTGACGGCGAGATTGTCGTAGTAAGTCTGCGGAAGTTTCAAGCGCGAGTGCGCCGGCTTGTTGCAAGGGAGCGGCGGCGCCGACGGTAAGGAAATCGTGGACCTTGCGGATGGATTGCGTGGCTTCCGGAGGAGCGAGGGCCCAGCCGACACGCCAGCCAGTGACGCTGTAGGTTTTGGACATGCCGTTGATGACGATGGTGCGATCGCGCATGCCGTCAATGCAGCGCCATGGAGATGTGCTCGTTGCCATCGTAAATGATGTGCTCGTAGATTTCGTCGGTGATGCAAAAAGCGTTCCAGCGGACACAGAGATCGCGGATGAATTCGAGTTCGGCGTGGGAGAAAACTTTGCCGGTGGGATTGTTGGGCGTATTGAGGATGATGGCTTTAGTATGCGGGCCAAATGCGGCGGCCAGTTCCCTTTCGTCGTAAGTCCAATCGGGCGGCTGGAGTTTTACGAAGCGAGGAGTGGCGCCGGAGAGAATGGCGTCGGGACCGTAGTTTTCGTAAAAGGGTTCAAAAACGACGATCTCATCCCCGGGATTGATGATGGCCATCATCGAGGCCATCATGGCTTCGGTGGAGCCGCAGCAAATGGTGATTTCGCGTTCGGGATCGTAGGAAACGTGTTGAGTGCGCGCGAATTTTTCAACGATGGCGTCGCGGAGCGGCTTGGCTCCCCAGGTGATGGCGTACTGATTGATGTCGTCGGAAATGGCTTGACGCGCGGCTTCCTTCACTTCCATGGGGGCCGCAAAATCGGGAAAGCCTTGGGAGAGATTGACGGCATTGTGCTTCATGGCCAGGCGGGTCATTTCGCGGATGACGGATTCGGTGAATTGCTCGGCCTTGGCAGAGAGCATGCGGCGCGCGATGTGAGTGACATTGGTTTCGGGTGTAGACATGGGTTGATATTGTAGCGTAAGGGCGGAGGAGGACGTAAAGCGAGAGCGTTGAGCCGCAGTCGTTTGCGATTTCGAACAATCAAGCCACGATCCCCCAACTGCGCGACCTGGCCGCGCCAAAAGCGACGCGGAAGAGAAAATCGGGCAACCCGGCTCGGGAGGACAAAGTAAGAAGCTGGTTAGCGGGTGCGGGTGGCGGCGGAGACGGTGGTCTTGGGAGTGTCGCCGTAGATCAAGCGATACATGGCGGCGTTGCGCAGAACGATCTGGACGTACTCGCGAGTTTGCGTGAAGGGGATAGACTCGACGAGTTCGGGGACTTCGTCATAGGAGCGCTCCGCTTTCCATAGAGCGATGCGGTCCTCGCCAGCGTTGTAGGCTGCGGCAGCGTATTCGAGGCCACCGGTGGAGCGAGTGAGATCGGCGATGTAGAGCATGCCAAGCTGGATGTTGATGTCTGGATCGAAGAGGGACGCCTTGGTGTAACGGATTTTGCGCTGCTTCGCGAGGACACGGCCAGTCTTGGGAAGAATCTGCATCAGGCCAATAGCGTTAGCGTAAGAGACGACATCCGCCTGGAAGGTGGATTCCTGGCGAATGAGGCCAGCAGCAAACATAGGATCAAAATCATTGCGTTCCGCTTCACGGCGCAGTGTTGTTTCATAGGGGAAGGGGAAGAGAACCTTCCAAACATTGACGGGGACTTCGTTGAATTTGCGCGCTTCGAAATTCGGAACGGCCAGGCGTCCGTAGTTCATGCCGGCAGCGAAATGTCCCTGATCGAAGGCGGCTTGCGCAGCCTCGACGAGGAAGCGCGGAGAATTGGTGGAGGCGTAGGCGGCTTTCAATTCCAGTTCAGCGGAAGCATCAAAGGCGATGGTACGGAGAGCTTGCGCGCGATTCCATCGATCGGCGACGCTGGCCGGAATTGGCTCGTCAAACGAACGGAGCGGAGCCGCTGGGGGAATTTGCGTTAGGAAATCGGAAGGGTCTTCCTCTCCAGGGCCAAGCTTTTCGAGCCGCATAGCAGCATGCTGGCCGAAATAAGTTGTGGGGAAACGTTCGGAGGCTTTGCGGTAGAAAGCGCGAGCGTGAGCAGGATTGCCACTGCGTTCGGCATCGCGGCCGAGCCAATAAAGAGCATTGTCTGATCCACTGGAAACGGGATACTTACGCAGGAAAACAGTGATCTTATCGCCAGCATACGGCTGGTGTTCCAGATAGGCGAGCCAGGCGATGCGCCATTCGGCATTGTAGGCATTCTTTCCCGCCGGGAATGAATCCAGGATGCGCTGGTAATAGCCGGTGGCTTTGGGGCGATCGAGCAGCACCCAATAGTAATTGCCGGCAGCCATAAGGGCTTCGTCGGTCCAGCGGGATTGAGGACATTTTTCCGAGACTTTTTCGATCGCAGTGAGCATCTGAATTTCATTTTTCTGCGAGCGATAGGCTTGAGAAAGATAGTAAAGGCGTTCGGCATCGGCTTCCGGATCGGAAACAGTAAGTTTTGCGAACAACGCGGAAGAGGGTTTGGGATGCTGACGGCATTCGGCGACGCGAACCAGGGCGCGTTGACGCGTGGGATTGGCAGGATCCTTCAGCATGGAAGTGAGTTTTTCGTATTCGAGGCGCGCTTCTTTCCATTTGTGAGCATCGAAGAAAGCTTGTGCGCGCTGATCCTGCAGCTCGGCGGTGGCGTACGGAAATTCACCGCGCAATTCCTTGTTCAAGCGGGGTAGCGCTAGGCCTGCGTCTTTGGATTCATCGGAGAGAGGGAATTTGTAGTAGAGAGTCTGGTAATCCTTGGCCGCAAGAACGAGTTTACGCGCAGCTTCGTTGGCACGGGCACGGACGAGCAAGAGCGCAGGTTTGGAGGCTGTGGGAGGATAGGCGGCAAGCGCCGCGAGACCTTCTTGGGGACGGCCGATAGTCGACTGTCTCGGGAACGTAGGCCAAGAGGAGCTGTTCCATCAGAGCAGTGTTCGAATAATCCTTCAAAAGAGCGGCGAAATCCTGCGCGGCTTGGGCGTTTTTCTGCAAAGAGCGTTCGGTCTGCGCGGTCCAGAAGAGGGTGTATTCCTTCAAGAGCGTGTCGCCATCGGCTTTCTGGAGCCACGTGGCGGCTTGCGGGAAGCGCGCTTTCGCATAGTCGTCGTAGGCCAGAGCGAGAGCGGCGCGTTTTCCCCAAACGCTGGCGGCATTTTTGTTGGCGAAGGCAGCTACTTTGTCGTAGGCGCCAGGAGTGCCGTGATGAAGATCGCGGGCGAGGGGAGCCAGATCTTTCTGCAGCGCGGCGTCTTCCGGTGTGGAGGCATCGAGAGCAGGCGTAGTGGTTTCCGGTTTGCAGCCTACGCGGCACGCGGGAGATTTCGGCTTAGCGGATTTTTTCCTCTTTTTAGTGACTTGCGCGAATGCGCCAGAGGTGGCAGCAAGCATGAGCGAGGCACAGACGCAGCGTCGCCAGGCCGCGGAAACAGATGGCGCGAAGAGCGCGCGACGTTAGCGAGATTTGCTGGTAGTGGCGTAGGGATATTCGCCGAGGGCGGAAGAATCGCCGTCGGCAAGGATTTCCACCATCCAGCGATAAAAGTAATCGACCGGGTGGTCCATGATTGGTCTGAATCTGCGATCGTATTCTCGATGGGCTTTCTCAATGTCGTCTTTCAATCGGATGCAGATATCTTTGTTTTCGCGGCCCAGTTTAACCTGTTCCGGACGTAACATCTTAATATCCTGCATCGAAACTTTGGCCACGCGATTTGCGCGGCGATGAAGCTCTTGTTCCTCAGTAGTCAACCGGTTGATATCAAACTCACTGTCCGAAGCAACCGCGACTTCCGCTGAATCCAATTCTACAGGAGCGGGCGGTTCCGTGTTGGGCTCAAGGTCATAGGCCGGAGGCTCCACGGGTACTGCGGATTGGTGAGCGCCAGCCTGTGGCGCGGGAGCGGGTGAAACCGGGCGCACGGGAGCCGGAGAGGCTTCCGGCGCGAAAGAGCTGAGGGCTTGGGTGATTTTTTCTTCGAATGGGCTGCGCGGACCGGGCTGCAGGGCAATAGCGATGAAGCGTGACAGGACTTCAAGAGAAGCCGAGAGAGCGGCTGCCGTGGTTTGCGCGCGAAGCATCGGGGGCAAGGCGTTGGTGGGGCGGCTGCTTGAGCAGGCGGCGACGACATCATTGATGGCCTGGGTTAGCCCTTCGCTGGTGCGCTGAATGCTTTCCAGGTTATCCCGTAGCGCGCGGGCTACGGCTTGTTCGACAGCATTGGGTTCTGGTGACATGCCGATTTTCGGGGTGTTTTGCCCGAAGTTCTCCCCTTTTGTCATTGTGCGGGGAGTGGGCAGGGGCGTCAACGGTCTGGGGTTACCCCTGTGCCCAATCCGTGCTTAGGTTGGGGGTCGGGAGGTGCCGAAAGGGTTATGGGGAGTGGGCAAGACAAGGGCTCCCTCCGGAGCTAAGCCGGATGATTGAGCCACTTGGTCATCAGGTAGCGTTGATGATCCTGGAAACCACGGCGGCGGTAAAGTTCAATGGCGCGGTTTCCATGATTGACCTCCAGATGGAGCGTTTGCGCGCCATGTTCACGGGAGGCAGTTTCCGCAAGATCAAGAAGCTGGGTGCCAATTCCCTGCCCGCGATGAGCAGGTTCGACGAAGAGCTCGTCGACCCAAGCACCTTTGCCGCGGTACTCCAGGCTGAAGTCGAAGCAGATGACCAGGTAGGCAATGGGAGTGCGCGCATTGACCGCCAGAAAAATCAGACCAAATTGGGGCTCGTGGAGAAGTTCGACCAGATTCTTGCGGATGATCAATTCGTCAAAGGACTCGGCCCACGGATCGTCCTTCTGCATATGGCGCATCAAGAGGAGCAAGGGATCAAGATCGGCCAGAGTACCAGGGCGAATGGAGAGAGGGATTGGCAAGGTGATAGCCTTTCGAAATGTCGATCAACGTGAAGCTGAATCCTATTCTACGCACAGAAAGAAGTGTCCGGGATACGACAGAGTTTGCCGGGGTGATTGGGGAGATGGGACTCAGGTCTTATTGAGAGAGGTCTCGAGCAACGCTGATGAGGGGGCTGAATGAACACGAGCTGCGAGGCAATTGGAAAGAACCTCGTCCAGTTCCTGGACACTGAGTTTTGTAGCTTCTCACAAAGATTTCCCGTAAGAGTGAAGCAGGGGGAACGCCATGAGTACCCGATCATTGGCGAACTATATAGAAAGATGAGATTTACGGGTGTAGCTGAGGACTCGGGGGAAGAGTGTGTTCCGCTGGGAACCAGGTGTTTTGAGTTGGCTCACTGAGCTATGGTAATGATCTGAATCGAGTGTGGGAGAGAGAAGTGCTAAAATAGAAGGTCAGGGGGCGACACGGTTTCGACGGAAGCTGTCGCGTCTCGAAGGCATGCCGGGGGCCAACCACCCGTAACAGGATGGAAACTAGAACTGCCAACAACAACTTGGCACTTGCTGCTTAATTAATTAAGCGCACGCTTCCCCGGGCTTTGCTCACGGGCCCGGCAAGAAGCGTCATACAGTGAGCTGGCCCGGCCTTTCGGTCCGTAAGGCTTGGGCGAGAACCATCGGACTAGCCGGCTGCGTTTCTTGCTCATTCTGAGCGCGGAAGGCGAAACTAACCGAATTGAGATAAGCATGTAGGCTTCGTGGCGTTGCGCTTTTCGGACGGGGGTTCAACTCCCCCCGCCTCCACCATTTTAAACCCGTTGTTTTATGCTGGTTTTTATCGATTTTTCGTTTCGACTGTGGCTGGTGAGCCCAAACGTGCCCACGAATTTTTGACGGCTTCTTCCAGACCTCGACGGCGGAAACTTGTTTGGCGCGCGTATTGCACAGGACAGATTTCCAAAAGGCTTCACTCCGCGGCGCAGAGCTTGCGTTCAGTTACGCGGCCGGTGCGAGTTTCCGTGGTTCTGATATGCGCGGCTGTTCCCTTTATCGTGCCGAAATTGGGCTAGGCCGACGGCATTCGTCTGCGGACTTTACGGACGCCCTGGTTGATGAGGCTACCGACATACCGGAAATCAAGGTGTTTGGCGAACGGAGGTTGTCGTGAAGGCCACACTATTGATCTTCTTCCTAGTGACCAGCATCCCTGCCGGTGTCCAGCTCAAGCAGCGGCACGACCTTGAGGAACGCACGGCCACGGCTGCACAAACGCTTCACAATATTTACGTCCTAACTCCAAATCAGACCTTGCGGATAGTGTACGCGAACTCGTGGATGGAAAATGTCTGTATGGAGTACGTTGTCGATGATGCCCGGCAGCAAAGCTTCATCAGGTATGCCGTTTTCGAGAAGGATTCGAAATTTGTGAACTATGACCTGGACCAGGAAGACATTGAGGACAGGTGCAGCATGGTCGGAACCGATCTGACGAATGTCGCGGAGAATGAATTGAAGGACGAATCTGAAGACGCTGAACCTTGCGGTTGCTCACATTTTTACTGCCGACGTTTGACTCGCAACACATTGCCACTGACCGTTGGGCATCTTTACCCACGTATCGGTCCAACGCTCATGATCATCGAGAGGCTTTCCCGACGCATTGGTGCCCTTACCTTTGAAGCCTCCCGTTGCGATGGCTGTATCGCCAAATACTGTTACCTTCACATCCTCGTACTCGGCACTGTCACATTTGGTCGCTTTCGCTTTTGCCAGTGTCTCGGCCTTGCCGGTGACTTTCCCTTCGCTGTTCGTATTCACGAACTTGTCGGCCAGCAGCGGGGCGAATAGGTCAGGATTATTTGTCTTTTGTGACTGAAGCCACTGTTGTTCCAGTGCGGCGACAGCTTTCTCGGTCCCGCCGCCAGTCTGATGTCTTGCGACCATGTGGCGCTCCCCAGTGAAACAAACCGAGTAAACACCATGTCAACGTTTTCTTCATAGCCACCACCTTACTTGTTGAGATTTTCGAGAAAGTATTCCAGAGGTCCTATCGCCAGTGTGTACATTGGATACCCAGGCGAGAAACACGTCAAGTAGTCACTTGTCTGTATAACGCCGTTCGCGTCAATGTGAAGTACTACTTCACACATTATAAAAGGGCGCCCCTTTGGAGTACGGTTTTGAGTGCTTGGCTCATTCCCTACAAGAAAGGAACACCCTCGACGACTAGCACTAAATATATCGGCTTCGCGATGTGCACAAGGAAAGTATTTCGATCGCTATTCTGGATTTCGCCGGCAAGGTGATGATGGAATGCGTCATCGAAACCAAAGCGAGCACCA
Organism: Candidatus Acidiferrales bacterium; assembly: GCA_963839315.1. GTDB lineage: Bacteria > Acidobacteriota > Terriglobia > Acidiferrales > UBA7541 > Acidiferrum. Next base: position 594 of record CAWIUU010000035.1, on the reverse strand, counting down.
TTCTGCAGTTTATCCACGGGCTGGGTGGAGATTTGCACCTCACGTTTGAAGAAGGCACTTGGGCTGGCTGGTTGTACGATCTGCTGAAGCCGCAGGTCACGGAACTCGTGGTGTGTAATCCGCGAAAGAATGCCTTGCTGAAAGAAGGCAGCAAGAGCGACCACATCGATGCACACAAGCTGGCCGAACTGTTGTACATGAACAAGCTCAGTTCGGTGTATCACGGAGAACATGGCCTGCGCATGTTGAAGGAATTGTCCCGTAGTTATTTGACGATCAGCAAGGATCTCGGGCGGGTGATCTATGCGTGACATAAATCCCCATCTGGCGTTTTCGGTAAGCGTTTTGACCAGCCCGAAGAAGCACCCTGGATACGCAAGACCTTGGAAGCAATGGCGGTTAGCCAGGGGGGAGGAAGAAGGAAAGGACGTCAAGACATAAATGCACATATGTCAACCATTGTGCGCACCTTCCGGAGGCAGAATCGCTGTGAACCGCATAGTTGTCGCCGCATATAAGCATATCGCAGGGGAAAGAATTGACCGTAGCGATCTAATGTGCATTAAATACTTGACATATGATTTGGGCTGTATT
>CAWIUU010000034.1:0-243135 GCA_963839315.1 Candidatus Acidiferrales bacterium | reverse complement strand
AATCGACTTAACGGGACTTATCGGTGAAAATCCGGTGATTCCACGAATTAAGTCACATTCGCTGTCTTCTCAATCTGGTCTTGCGGTTCTTCAAGTCCTTCCGGTGCTTTGCCGTCATATACCGAGACCATTTTGGCGATATTTGGAGGGCTGTAGCACAATATTGTTGGGGAGTGCGGCAAGCCGAGACGAGCTATCGGCGGCGCGGCTAAAGAGGGAGTTGGATGTTGTATGCGAAGGTTGGCGGAGGTTCAAAAGGCCAAGGACTTGATGCACGAAGCGATGGAGTGGTCCGCGCTCAATTGGTTGTTTAAGAAATCGACAGTTCGGGAAACCGCCGACCAAGCGAAAGCCGCGCTGGACCGATTGGAGCGAGCCGTCAAAGCGCGTTGGACCGATGAAGCCAAAGCAGCATACAAGAGTCTAACGGCAAAGGCGGGCAAAGCTGCACGAGAACGCAAAAAAGACCAGCAACAGCCACAGACAGCAGACCCGCAGATCCTGGTTCTCGTTGCGAAAGTCGTGGACGCGGATAGCGCAGCGGAGAGCGCCGGAATGGACGCGGCAAACACCTTCGATGAAGCAGAAAGACAATGGCGCATCAGTCTGGCGCGAGAGGGATGCAACAAGGCCATCCATGCCTGGGCTCTGCGCGAGAAAGCGATTCGCAAGGCGGAAGGCGTGGCGGACCGGTTGCGTTCGGAAGACCAGGCTGCATCATATTCCCCCGACGAACAGCAATAGCTGGCCGGGATTTCTTGGATGCCTACAAGCACGGGGCGCGGCAGTTGGGAATAAAACTCCCGCACTTCGTTGCCTTCGTGCATCAGCGTCAGATTCAATACCTCTCCCTTTTCCGTGTCCAACATCGCTAATGTTTGCTGGCAAGCGTGCAAATCACATCCCTCAAGTCTGATTAAACGCCGTACACGTCCATCATATGAGATTTCCGAGCACAAATCAGAAGTCAACACGTCGCTGCCCAAACCTGACGGGAAGCTAATATTAAGGCGTCCCTCCCACCTTCGTCCTCGACATCCGAACTCAAAATTCCAATGGATTCTGAATTTTCTATTCTGCTGCCGTCAGTCACTAGGGCCTCGGAGCACCGAATTCGCCGAAGCGTTCAAAATGTGCTTAGACCTCTAGATGATTGAAGTTGCTTGCCAGTAGGCTCAGACTCAATCGACAAGCGACTTGGTCACAAGCTTAGATTCGAGGAGGTGGCGATGCCGCGAAAACGCCGCAAGCCAAACCAGCACAGTCTTCAACCCCATCTGCGCAGGACAAAGCGACAACCTGCAACGACTTGGCCGACAAAAAGGGTCTGAAAGGTAATGACCGTCAGACATTCATGCAGAGCTGCCTCAATGAAGCCACAGACACCGGCTCCAGTGCCAACGTCAGCCAGCAGGACAAGGCTAAGACCTGCAACGACCTCGCGGACAAGAAAAGCCTGAAGGGCGAAGATCGTCGCTCGTTTGTGAAGGACTGTATGAAAAAAGCCAACCCCCAGTAGCGTATGTCAATTGCCTATGACAATACGTTGTTACTTTTGATAATTCCATCGATAGATCGAAAGAGACAGTATCGCAACAATGCTGGGGTGTACGAACTTTCCTCTCGAAGACTACGGAGACCACAAATGAATCGCAGCGAAGCAATTACAAACGGGAAGCAATCTATCGCAAGCACCGTCGTTCAGATCAGCACGTATCTGGCGATGATCGGCGCGGTAACGCTCGGAATTACCGTCCCCTCCATCGCGCAGAATCCTGAAATTCAACAGAAACTTGCAGCCGTGAAGCAAGCCGCCGCAGAGAACAAGCAGAAGATCCGCCAGTATCAATGGATTGAAACAACGCAGCTCACTCTGAAGGGCGATGCGAAGCCCCCGACCAGGAACAGTTGCGTGTACGGTCCCGACGGTAAGGTCCAAAAGACCATGATTGGTGCTCCTCCGGAACCACCGAGCGGCGGCAGGCTGAAGCAAAAAATCATCGCGAAGAAAAAAGCAGAAATGAAAGATTACATGCAGGACGTTAAGGCGGTCCTCGCCATGTACGTGCCGCCCAACCCTCAGAAAATGCAGGCAGACTACCAGGCCGGCAAGCTCTCCTTGAACCCTGTACCCGGTGCAGTAAACCTGATTTTCACGGATTATGCCCAACCCAACGACAAGATGACCCTCACTTTCGACACTGCCACTAAGAAAATTACCGGCTTGAATATCGATACCTACATGGGTAAAGAAAAAGATGTCGTGACCTTGCAGGTGCAGATGGCCATCCTGCCGGATGGCACCAGCTATGAATCGCAGACAGTGCTGAACGCAACTGCGAAGCAGCTCGTAGTCACAACCACAAATTCCAATTACCAAAAGCTCGGCGCGAACTAGTAATTCTCTGGTTACTTAACGGAGGATACAACCATGAATTTGTGCACAAGATTGCGTAACGCAGCCTTTGCAGTTCTGGCCTTAGTCGGCCTCGGGGTTGCGACTTATACGGGAGGGTGTGCGAAGCAGGCACAGGCTCCACCGCAGCAAACGCCCAAGGCCGCGATTAAGCCAACACCAGCCACGGTCCTCGACGGCGGGCAATACTCGCCTAACTTGGGACAGACTTACCCGAATCGCGTCTATTGGGGCGTCGCCCACGTGCACACCGGCTTCTCCTTCGACGCAGGAATGTTTGGAGTAACGCTGACCCCCGATGACCTCTTCAAAGTTGCCACTGGCGGCGAAGTTGTCCTCGATAACGGCACGCACTTCAAACAGGACCGGCCGCTGGACTGGGTCTCCATCACGGACCATGCCGAGTATATGGGCATCTCCGATCAAATTCGCGCTGGCAGCCCCGACCTACTCGCCAACCCTCAGGGCAAGCGCTGGTACGAGATGTCCCAGCAGGGCCCTCAGGAGGGTGTCAAAGCCGCCATCGAAGCGGTCGTCTCCATGATCGAAAACCGGAGCCTGCGCACGGCTTATTGACAGGAACACAACGGATGCCAAGAGGAAAAGAATGGTTAATCTCATGCCAGGGAGTGTGAGTCTTATCCCGCTTGATGAGCCGCGACGGCCATCGCACTACGAGCAGGCAAAAACGATTTCGATTCCACGAAAAAACGATGCGTTCGCATTGCCTCGAGCGTGCTCGTGTGCACCTTTTTTTGCTCCGGCACTCAGAGTTCCGCATACCAATGCTGCAACTTAGAAATCACAGAGGCCCGATGATCCGAGCCATGCAACAGGATTTAACGCAAGTCGTTAGCCAATGTGTCAAATCCTGCGCACGACGCCGAGCTCCGTGGCTTCTGTGTTGCGAACTAACAACAGCACAAGAATCATTCCCACAAAAGGGATCAAGCCAGCAAGGATCATAAGCGGGTCGAACAGATGTGTCCCTGTAGCGATTCTCGCGTCGGAAAGCCGCCCTGCTAATTCGAACACGAGGATGGTGCCGAGAGCCGCTCCACTCCCGCTCAAACCGCTGACGGATGCGACGGAGCCACTTTCAAACAGATCTGAGGGCAAAACGTTGGCGATAGTGGTAAAGCAGGCATAGGAAAAAGTGGCCAAAGCGAAAAGAAATGTGAGTAGTAACAAGTTGATGGTGAAAATAGTAGGAATCAGCAGCGTGACACCGACGCCGCCGAATACGACCAACGCCCTACGTGCATTTCCAACAGACCAACCGCGCTTGATGAGGTAGCCGGAGGCTGCTCCGCTGAAGAAATTACCCAAGTCTGCGGCGATGAACGGAACCCAAACAGCTACCAAGCCGCTTCTTAAGGAGATACCCTTGGCAACAAGGTAGATCGGAAACCAGTCCGCGATAAAGAAAAAAACAGGATCCGTGAATGTCCTGGCGACAATCGTGCCCCAGGTTTGCGGAAGTTTAAGAAGGTCTCGCCACCTTAGTTGAGCTTTTTGTTGCGTTTGGGCATCCTGAGCGTCGGCAAAGATTATCCGAAGTTCTGCGTCGCTAATGCGCGGGTGCTCCTGAGGTTTGTAATAGAGCCAGCGCCAGACGATGAGCCAGAGAAACCCGAGCAGGCCAGGCACAATGAATGCCCAGCGGATGCCCCAACGAAAATAAAGCCAAAGGACAATGAAGGGTGCGGCTGCCCCGCCGATCGATGAGCCACTGTCGAAAAGGGCCGTCGCCAAGCCACGTTCGTGTTTTGGAAACCACTCGGAAACGGCCTTTGCCGCTCCCGGCCAATTACCGGACTCGCCGGCGCCGAGCAGAAATCTAAAACTCAGGAAGCCGTAAAACCCCCTGGCGAGCGGCGTAAGAATCGAAACGATCGAATACGCGAGAACGGTGATCGTCAAACCCCGCTTTGTTCCGACGCGATCCATTAACCTGCCGCACGCAGTCTGGCCAATCGCATAGGCCACGCGGAACGCGACCACGATATTGGCGTAATCGGTGTTGGTCCAGTGATGTTCCAATTTGAGATATGGCGCAAGAAGAGAAAGAGTCTGACGGTCGACGTAATTGATGACTGTGGAGGCGAACAGAATTCCGCCGATCCACCATCGCAACCTTGGGATCGGGCGTGGGGTTCTGGAATCTCGCCCCGTGAGGAAAGTTTGAGAATCGATCTGCACTAATGCTCCTCTCCTCCATGCAGCGCGAATAAGTTGAGCGGCTCTTGCGCCGAATAACACCACAGCGCCAGGGGTTTATATCTGAGAGGCGGCACGTTTATCTTCACGTCAAACCGGTGAACGCTGAAATCGTACCGGGGCTGAGTAAACCTGCCGAATCCCGATCGAGGTAGACGATGGTGTTGGAATGGGTTCGCAAAATTGAAGCGGGTGCCTGAGTGCTGATCTCACCATCAAAACACGCTTGAATCGCTCTCGCTTTGCGGGCATCGGGCACGATGCAGAGGATTTCTCTGGACCTCAGGATCTGGCGTATGGACATGGAGATTGCTTGCTGGGGAACGTCGGAAAGATTCTGGAACCATCCTTCACTAACCTGCTGCTGCCGACAGGCTTCGTCAAGATGGACGATGATATAAGGTTCCTCGGTTTGGAAATCGGCAGGCGGATCGTTGAAAGCCAGGTGCCCATTCTCACCAATTCCGACGAAGGCAACGTCAATGGGAGAAAGAGCGATAGCCTCGCCAGCGAGACGGATGACTTCGGTGGGCTCCGCATTGCCGATGAGCAGGTGATAATCGCTGATTCCGGTCTTACCAATCAGCCGTTGCTGAAGGAATTTGCAAAAGCTGGCAGGATGGTTTTCGGGAAGGCCGATATATTCGTCCAAATGAAAAAGTTGTACCTTCTTCCAGTCAACCCCGGGAATTGTGGTCAGCATCTCGAGGAACGCGATCTGAGATGCTCCGGTAGCAGCAACAATTCGAGCCCGGCCGCGATGAGCAATCCCCGAGCGGATGGCCACGGCAGCTTGAGTGGCCGCGGCTCGTGCGAGTGAAGTCTTGTCCTCAAATATCTTGAGAATCATCTGCTATGCTTCCAGCTTGGCAATTAGAGCGATAACGGGGTAACGTTTTGCCCGGCGCCATGTACTCAATGCCGTGACATCATACCAGCCGCAGGAATATTGTGTGCGCTCAGCGCCTGTGCAGGGGATGTGCCGGAATGGCGATTCAAACTGAATGGAGTAGGAGGGAAGGAATGAGCGACCCGAAGAGCATGGACCGCAAGACGTTTTTGACCAAATCCGCTGCTTTGCTCGCCGGTGGAGCTGCGGCTGCAAGTACAGCTCTTTCGTATGGCAGGATTGCTGGCGCTAACGATCGGATTTCGTTATGCCACATCGGGAACGGAAGCCGGGGGGAAGACCTGGATTTAATCGCATCGCAATTAAAGAGCAGTCACAGCGTGGAAATGACCACTGTCTGCGATCTGTGGCGCGTAAACCGCGAGAAAGCCGTAGCGACAAACACAAAATATTACGGTCGCACGCCGCGCGACTTTCAGTACTTCGAGGACGTGCTTGCGCTTAAGGATGTTGACGCAGTGATCATCTCGACGCCAGAACACTCGCACTCACCAATTCTGAAAATGGCCGTGGAAGCAGGAAAAGACGCGTATGTGGAAAAGCCGATGGGCAATGTGCTGCAGGATGTGAAGGCCGCGCGTGACGCGGTTGTGAAAAGCAATCGCATCGTGCAGGTTGGCACGCAGCATCGCAGCGAGCCCTATCCTAAAGCTGCGTGCGCGGTGATACAGAGCGGCGTTTTGGGAGACGTGAGCAAAGTAGAGATTGTCTGGAATTACAACGGCCCCCGATGGAGAGGACGCCCGGAAACAAAACTGATCCGCGAACAAGACACCGACTGGCGCAAATGGCTTCTGAACAAGCCGTACCAGCCATTTGATCCGAAAGTTTATTGCGAATTCCGATTGTACAAGGAGTTTTCCGGCGGTATTCCCGATCAGTGGATGACTCACGCCATTGACCTTGTGAACTGGTACATGAACGAGAACGTTCCCCACTCGGTTGTCGCGACTGGCGGCATATTCGCATGGCACGACGGGCGTGAGAATGCGGATACTTTTCAGGCGCTATTGGAATATCCAAAGGGCTTCCTGGTCAGCTATTCCACCAGCTTCGGAAATGACTCTCCCAGCTTCACGCGCTATATGGGGAAAAAGGCTACGCTCATTAACATCGGGGGCGAGGGCAGCCCGCGCTATCAGCTGATAGAAGAAAAGGGGAATCACGAGGACGATGCCGACATCGACAAACAACGTGCGTCGAAATATGTTCTTTTGCCGGGCCAAACGGAACTTCCGCCCATGGGAATTGATGATCTTACAACAGAGCACATGGCGAACTGGTTCGAATGCCTGCGCTCCCGCCAGCAGCCTCATAGCACGGTGCGGGATGGATTTGCCCATTCGGTGGCAAACATCATGGCGACGCAGTCATACTGGTCAGGCAAAAAACAATATTGGGATGTCACCAACGAGGCGATCGTGGATCGCGGCTAGGTGCGTCTACAGTCGTCTGAGCATACCCTCCAGCCAAAAACCTAACAATTTTCATTTCGCAAATAGTTGATTCCACACTTTTCGATTTTCGTCATTTTGCCAGCCCAAAATCACGTGTTCTTGAGCAACGCAGACTCTGAGAGGTTAAAAGAAAAATGAAGATGACTCACATCTTCTGATAATTGGCATTGGTCGTAGTCACGACGAGCTGTTTAGCGGCCGCGTTCAGAACGGTCTGCTGTACATAGTTAGTGCCATCGGGGAGGCTGCCCATCTGCACCTGCAGCGTCACGGCATCCTTCTCCTGGCCCATATAGGTGTTGACGTTCAAACCGCTGATCTTTTTTGAGGCTGTGTCGAATGTGAGCGTCATCTTATCACCGGGTTGGGCATAGTCGGTGAAGACTAGGTTCATCGCGCCTGGGGCAGGGTTCAAGGAGACTTTGCCTGCCTGGTAGGCTGCTTGCATTTTCTGAGGGTCGGGTGGTACGTACATGGCGAGGACCGCCTTCACGTCTTGCATGTAATCCTTCATTTCCGCTTTCTTCTTCTCGATGATTCTTTCTTTCATCCTGCCCCCGCTCGGCTGTTCCGGGGGAGGACCGATCGGGGTCTTCTGAACTTGCCCGTCAGGGCCGTACACGCAACTGTTCTGGGAGGGAGGCTTCTGATCTCCCTTCAACGTGAGCTGCGTGGTTTCGATCCACTGATACTGCTGGAGTTTCTGTTTATTTTCCGCCATGGACTGTTTCACGGCGGCGAGTTTTTCCTGCAGTTCAGGATTCTGCGGAAATGCCGGGACAGTAATTAGTAGCGCAATCGCACCGATAATCATCAGGCGTTTGTTCCAATTCATTAGAACTCTCCTTTAGTCGTAGCCGGAACTTTCGAACGAACATCGCACGAATTCGAGCGAATCTCTTTTTCTTATGGAGTGGGCACCACCCGATAGAAGATCCCATTCGCACCATAAGACGCGGTGAACCAGGTGTTGCCGCAGAGATAGTAGGTTGTGCCATTCACAACGGGAACCGCGCAGCCAGTTGGGATGGACGCCACGATTTCGCCCATCGAATAAGACGCGTTGACCGCGGCGGCATTTGCATTGGCCGCAGCAGCATTGGCGTTCGCGGCTGCAGCATTTGCGTTAGCGACGGCTACGCTGGTATTGGCGGCGCTGGTGGTGCCCGCAACGTAGCCTTGTGTGTAGGCATTAGCGGCCGCAGCATTCGCGGCTGCAGCGTTGGCATTGGCATTGGCTGTGGCCACCGTTGCACCGACAACCGCTCCAGCTACGGCGGCTCCCGCGACGGCCCAGCCGCCGCAGTTGTAGCAACCGGTGCTATAGGAATTGACGACGACCGGTGGATGATACGCACCGTAGTAAGGAACCGCAGCAACCGGGGGATGGTATGCGGCACCGTAAGCGCCGCCGTAGTAATGATCGCTCGCATACATGGTCTGACCGGAGGAAGTTGTTCCGACGGTGCCTACACCGGCGTAGTGCGTAGCACTGCCCCCGTAGGCGTTGGTCGCAGTTGTGGTTCCGGAACCTTCGGCATGGTACGCAGAACCGCCGTAGGCGTTGGAGGCAGTGGTGCCTTGTCCAGCGTAGTGAGTCGCACTGCCACCGTAAGCATTGCTGGCTGTAGTCGTTCCAGACCCTTCGGCGTGCGACGCAGAGGCGCCATATTTATTCGAGGCGGTGGTACCCTCACCTGCAGTATGGGTCGCGGTGCCGCCATACGCATTGGTGCGCGTAGTGGTATCACCACTGTGGTAAGTGGAACCGCCCCCATAAGCGTTCGCGTGGCCCCACGCGGACGCGCGCAAGCACGGTAGCATCGTGAGCAAAACGGATAGTGAACCGACAAGAACTTTTTTCATCACTGTATCTCCTGATTACTGAGAATTGTTCGTTGTGGGTGGAGGCGTGGACTTGGGCTTGGTGGCCGGTTTCGGCTTCGCTTTGACGGGAGGCGGAAGCGGTGCATCGGGACGGGCAAATTTGATGTGCTTTGCGTTTGTAGCCTTTTCCGAAGTGAAAAAGTCCGCGGTCACATTCGGGTCGATGTGCCAGTTGAAGAGCTCCAACCGGTGGCGGAGCTTCTGGGGATCATCCGCAAAAATGGCGCGGAGCATGCGCGGCAGCTTATCCTCAACACCAATCCATATTTCCACGAAAACACCCCCGGTATCATAAGCGACCATATCAGTGGTGGTGCCGCCGACGACCTTCGATTGCCCAATGTAGAAGGCCATGCGGAGATCATCGGAGATATCTTTGTAAGGGTCGGAGACAATCACATCGTCGAAAGGAAAATAGATGGCAGCGGTGTGGTAGGCCACCTCCATGGTCTCGTCAAGGGTAGGTGGGGCATCGGCGATCGCAACAAGATCCTCCGCCGGCGCATAAGCCATCATCATTTTGCCGTCATAATAAAACTCGGAGGCGGGGCCATCACCCAAGGTGATCACGCGAAGTTTGTCAGGCCGCTGCATCACGACATCGGACTTTGTTGTGTAGGCAAGGGGGAAACCCATGCGGCTGGGACTTTCGTAAGTAACCTCTGCGGTGAAGGACATGGAGTGCGCGGCGGCGAGCCGGGCACACGAGGCTTTCAGTAGTTCGATGGCCTTCGGTTCCAGAACCGGCTTGGTCTCGACTGCAGCCGCAGCCGGTTTTGCCTTTGGCGTAGTTTTCTTTTGCGGGGTTTGTGTTGCCCCTTGAGCGAGAGCAATCTCAGAACCAAGAAAGAGCACCAGGGACAGCAAGAGTGCCGCTCCAATTAACTTGCATAGAGTATTCATGATCTTCCTCAAACAACTTGACTAACCTCGTCTTGTCGGAACAATCAGGGAACCATCCCACACTCAAACATCTTGTTGGCGATGGGTGCAGCAATTTTATTGATGAAGGCTGCGCGCATCTGGGGATCGCTCTTAAGAAATGCGATTGCCTTTTGTTCTTCAGGAGTTGGCGGAGCCTTTTCGCTCTTCTTCAGCCACAATTGCTCGCAAGTGGATGTCTGGTATTTCTGGATGATCTTGTCGGCGACCTTGTCCATGATCGGATACTGCTGCGGCGGTTCAGCTTTAGCTTCGTTAGCGCGAAGTAGGGCGATTCCGAGGAAAAGCAGGGAAACCAAAGTAAGGGCAGCGATCAAGGGGTAATAACGCTTCATCATGACTTTCTCCTCTGATTGAGTCTACTTTTGTACCCAACTAACAGGCGCTCTACTTCTGCTTTGGTGGATAATTCTTCAGCAACTTTGCAACCGCTTTGTTCAACTTCTCCATATCTTTCTGTTGATTTCCGCTAGGATTCAGGGTCTGGGCGGCAGAACCACGCCAGATGAGTTGTTTTGACGCCGGATCGTAGAAATCAACGGCCAAAGTGCCGTTGGAGATGGTGGAACTTGTGGCTGAGCCCATTCCACCCATAAGCCTTCCACCGCTGCCCCAGGCATTCCACTGCCGCTCCTGATCCACGGAGCATTGATAGCCGACATAGAGGTCGGCAGTGTCGCCGGTGGCCAGAGTAAGTCCCTTTTGCGCAAGAACATTGTTTACTGCCTGCTTGATTTCCTGTTCAACGATTTGATTCGGGTGCACGTTGGAAGGGATATCCACCCACTTAAACGTGTGGTACTTCGAGAAATCCGTACCCGGCATGAAGTTGTAGTGAACGTCCTGCGCCATAATGCTGCTGCTTATCAAAAGCGCCAAGCCTATTAGTACCAGAAGCCGTCCAATATCACTGTTCTTCCTGAGATTCATTTCCGTTCTCCTTCGATGGTTTCAATTCAACCCTCACCGATTCTCACGACAACCAACTTACATTCCTCGCGAGGCGGCAACTGCGACTTCCCGATCAATCCGATTGCGTGCTTCTCTGCTGGCTACTTCTCCCTGCTGGGGGCCCCCGGCGCGCTTGTGACCTGCTGTGCGGCGATGCGTAGCACAGACACCACCAAGAAACATCAGAGAGACCAGGACCAGTTGGAACAGACCACCACACCGCGAGGGTTGCATTTCTCCCTCGATGCGTTCCAGGCCCGAAAGCTCGGTTAGCGGCGTTTCAAAGCGCAGCCTGTCTTCGTACTCCGTCTGTAAATCGGCCAGTAAAAGGGCCATTTCGGCAACTCAGATTTTCTTCGCTGGGCGGGCGATTCCTCAGGAACGGGTAGCAGGGACATACGTCAGGACCCGGAGCGCCTGGTGTGAAAGTGCTTGGTTCGAGAGGACCCGATGATAATGCAGTGAAGGCATATCAACAAGTCAAATCTTATTCGCTGTCAAATCTTATTCGTCCGACTATCTCAAAGAAATGCTTCTCGACTCGCTGGAGCCGGCCCTTTAAAGAAAGGCGGAATGAGCCGCAAACAATTATCCTGGGCTCTTCGCAATCCAAGGGAAAGATGAATCACGGCAATGAAGTTCGCTCACTTTTCAACAATTCGATTGGCAGTCATCAGAGACAACCGCCAGTTTGCTCTGTAGCATTACAATAGTGAAGGAGCAGATTCGCAGATCGTCCAAACCTAATGCGCAGAGTACTGATTCTAGGGATGGTTCTTTTGCTGCCGATCCTCGGGCAGAACGGACCATCGCCCGCCCATCAAGATTCGACTGCGGCCGGCCCCATTCGCTTCGAAGAAATAGCGGCAAAGGCTGGCCTGAATTACGTTACCGCGAATGGGAATACAGAAAACAAGAATCAGCCGCAAACCATGGTCGCCGGCGTTGCCTTGTTTGACTATGACGGCGATGGTTATCTGGATATCTATCTCGTCGGTGGCGCGGCAATTCCCTCGCTGCAAAAGGAAACGCCGACTTACTGGAATCGCCTGTTCCACAACAATCATGACGGCACATTCACGGACGTCACGGATAAGGTCGGGCTCGCGGGAGCGGGCTACGGCAGTGGCGTCGCCATCGGCGACTATGACAATGATGGATGGCCGGACGTATTCCTTGCCAACGTGACCGGCAATCAATTGTTTCACAATAATGGCGATGGAACCTTTACCGATGTAACGGCGAAGGCCGGTGTGGCCGGTGCGCTGCTCGATGGCCAAAAAATGTGGTCGGCAGGCGCCGGATGGTTTGACTACAACAATGACGGCCTGCTTGATCTTTTCGTTGTGAATTATTGCAAGTGGGAGGTCAACAAGGACCCTTACTGCAGGGTCAAGGAAGGCGTGCGCGGATACTGCCACCCCAGATACTACGCCCCAACGCACAATACGCTATACCGTAACAATGGCGACGGAACGTTTACCGATGTTTCCGAGGAAACAGGAATCGCGCAACAGCTTGGCAAAGGCATGAGTGTCAGCTTTGCAGACTACGATGGCGATGGCTACCTGGACGCTTTCGTAGCCAACGATACCACTCAGAATTTTCTCTTCCACAACCGCAAGGGTAAGAAATTTGAAGAAGTCGCTTTGTCCGCCGGTGTCGGTTACGCGGCCGATGGAACTGCTCGGTCCGGCATGGGCGCTGATTTCCGCGACGTGAACAATGATGGCTTGCCGGACATCTGGCATACCGCAGTGGAACGCGAGGAGTTTCCGCTATTCCTGAATGAAGGCAAAGGAGAGTTTGACGACGTGGCGCTAGCCAGCGGGTTGGGCAAAACCAAGGACATGTCTGGATGGGGCAACGGCATCGTCGACTTCGATAATGATGGCTGGAAAGATTTATTCGTCGCTCGTGCAAACGTCATGGATAACATCAGCGAACAAGTTGCCTCGCGTCGGTACCCGGAACCCAACTCCGTCTTCCGGAATATCGGCAAGGGCAAATTCCAGGACGTCAGCGCAACGGCAGGACCGAATTTTCAGTTAGAAGCCGCCCACCGGGGAGTTGCCTTTGGCGATCTCGACAACGACGGCCGCATCGACATGGTGGTATCCGTTTTAGATGGACCCACCAAGCTATTTTATAACATCTCCGAGAATAAGAACCATTGGATCCTTCTGAAACTGGTGGGAACAAAGAGCAATCGCATGGGGATCGGAGCCCAGATTCATATCACCACGGACGATGGAAATTCGCAGTGGAATGAGGTCACAACGGCAGTCGGCTATGCATCGTCGAGTGATCCACGCGTTCACTTCGGCTTGGGAAAAAACGAACGCATCAAAGTTATGGAGATTCGCTGGCCAAGCGGGATAAAGCAGATCCTACAGGATGTCGCTGTCGACCGCATCCTGACCGTCGAGGAACCCCGCAAATAGTGCTCCCTGCAATACCGCAACGCTCTTTCAATCTGGGTAGGAGCAATGCGGGACCGCTGTCAGCGCCCCGGCAACCTGCAATCAGCGAGCAGGTTTCGTAGTGACGCCAACTTTTCTCAGGATGTCTTCCATCAAGCACCACTTCGTCAGGCCCGATTGAAGCAAATTTGCCCCCACAAATGCCGTAAACCAGTACCAATTGTGATTTACCCATGTTCCCAGCACCAGCGACGCCAGTACAAACGTCCCAGCGATAATACGAATGTATCGGTCCATTGTCATATTCCACCTCGCTCACTCATGTAATAAAGAACGGGGACAGCCAGACGCGAGAGAAACGTCGACGCCACTTCTCCCGCCATCAACGAAATTGCCAGTCCCTGAAAAATCGGATCAAACAGAATGACTCCCGCGCCCACCACAACTGCCGCCGCCGTCAACAGCATCGGCCGGAATCTAACTGCGCCGGCATCGACAACCGCCGCTTCGAGAGGCATGCCCTGTTCGCGCCGCAACTTAATAAAGTCCACCAAAATAATCGAATTCCTGACGATGATTCCCGCCCCCGCGATGAACCCAATCATCGATGTGGCTGTAAAAAACGCCCCCATCGCAGCGTGTGCGGGCAATATGCCGACCAGCGTCAGAGGAATTGGTGCCATGATCACCAATGGCGTTTTGAAGGACTTGAACCAACCCACAACCAGCACATAGATCAGCACCAGCACTGCAGCAAATGCCAATCCCAAGTCGCGAAATACTTCATAGGTGATGTGCCACTCACCATCCCACTTCACGGCGAGCTTTTTGGTATCGGGTGGCTGAATGGCAGTGAATTGCTGGATCTTGTACCCCTCGGGAATTTCCAGTGCGTCGATCTTGGCCCCCAACTTGCCGATCGCATAGACCGGACTCTCTTCGGCACCCGCCACATCCGCGGTGACATAGACCGTTTCGCGCTGATTCTTGCGGTAAATATTCTTGTCAATCGTGGCCTCCTGGACTTTGGTCAGTTCGCCGAGCGGCACTAAGGCCCCATCCGGAGAGTTCAAGTACAGTCCACGCAATGCTTCCGCGCTCGAGCGGCTCTCCCGCGAGAGCTGTACGTGAATCGGCACGTCTTCACGTTCAGCTGCTTGATGCATTAGGCCTACGTTCACGCCTCCCAATGCTATTGCCACGGATTGCGATACGTCCGCGGGCGATATTCCGCGCAATGCCGCCTTATCCTGTTGCACCTGAAAATCCAACTTTTTCTGGTCGGCCACCACGTACCAGTCCACATCCACAACTCCGGGCATCTCATCAAAAACCTTGCGAATTTGACGCGCTATTTCGATTTGCCGTCCATAGTCTGGCCCGTACACCTCCGCTACCAAGGTCGAAACCACGGGTGGCCCTGGCGGAACTTCCGCAACTTTCACGCGCGCGTTCCATTTTTTTGCGATTTCCTGGATGGGCCCGCGCATTTCTTTCGCGATTTCGTGGCTTTGCCGCTTGCGATCATCCACCGACCGCAAGTTCACTTGAATGTCGCCTTGATTGGCCCCGCGCCGGAGGTAGTAGTGCCGCACCAGCCCGTTGAAATTGTAGGGTCCGGATGTTCCGGCATACATCTGGTAGTTCACTACCTCAGGTTGCGTATGCAGGTACGCTCCGATCTCTTGCTCCACCGCGAGAGTTCTCTCCAGCGGCGTACCCTCGGGCATATCCACAATCACCTGAAATTCGCTTTTGTTATCGAACGGCAGCATCTTCACGCGCACGGCTTTGAGCGCCACAAGAGAGCAGGCCAGCAGCAGAAGTACGACAACGGTTGCCAGGAACGCCCACCGTTTGCGAGCGTTCTGGACCAGTCCACCCATTAGTTTCCGGTACAACTTCGTGGTCTTGCCTTCCGCTTCCCCTTCGGCATGTTTCCCAGTGTGTCCCCGCAATAGCCGCAGCGCTGCCCAAGGGGACACTACAAACGCAACCATCAGCGAGAACAACATGGCTGCTGAAGCCCCCACGGGGATTGGGCGCATATACGGGCCCATCAATCCGCGCACAAAGGCCATGGGTAAGATGGCGGCGATCACCGCGAATGTAGCCAAGATGGTTGGATTGCCCACCTCGTCGACCGCCTCAGCCGCGACATCACTCCACGACCTGCCTTGATTCTCCGCCAGGCGAAAATGTCTAACAATGTTTTCAACCACCACGATCGCGTCGTCAACCAGTATGCCAATGGAGAAAATCAAGGCGAACAGCGTTACCCGATTCAACGTGTAGCCGTAGGCGTAGAAAATAAACAGTGTCAGCGCCAGCGTCACCGGAATAGCCAGTAACACGACGCCGGACTCCCGCCAACCCAACGCCAAAGCAACCAGCAAGGTTACTGAAATCGTTGCGAGGAACAGGTGCTTTAGAAGTTCGTCCGATTTGTGCTTCGCGGTCTGCCCATAGTTTCTTGTCACCGTCACCTGGAGATCGTTCGGCAAAACATATCCGCGCAACAAATCCATTTTTGCCAGCACATCCTGTGACACGTTGGTCGCATTCGCCCCTTTGCGTTTTGCCACCGCGAGTGTCACCGCGGGATACGTGCCGGCAGGTGCGCCCTGGGCACTGCCAACCCCGAAATAAACGTAGTCTCGAGGCTCTTCCGGAGCGTCCGCGACATCCGCAACATCACCGAGGTACACAGGCCGGCCAACTTGAACCGCCACCACGACCTTTCGCGCCTCCTCCGCAGTTCTAAGAAAAGTTCCTGCATCCACCGAGAATTCCTGATTCCCCTCGGCAAACGATCCGGCTTGCAGTCGCTGATTGCTTGTCTGAAGTGCGCGCGCGATCATCGTTGGATTCAGGTGGTAACCCGCCAGCTTCTGTGGGTCCAGCGTGATCTTCAATTCGCGCCTTTGCCCTCCGAGCAGCGTCGTCTCCGAAACGTTCTCCACTTGCTTCACGCTCTGTTGAACTTCCGCCGCGATTCGCCGCAGGGCAGCCCCGTCGTAATTTCTTCCCCAAAACGTCATCGCCAACACAGGGACATCGTCGATCGAGCGCGCCTTAATCAGCGGCTGAGTTGCGCCCTGTGGAATCCGATCAAAATTCGCATACATCTTGTTGTAGCTGCGCACGATGGCGTCTTCTTCTTTGGTTCCCACGTAAAAGCGCACAATCACCAGAGCGCCACCCGGCTGGCTGGTCGAGTAAAGGTATTCGACGCCGGGGATTTCCTGCAGCAGGCGCTCCATCGGAATCGTTACGCGCTGCTCGACTTCCTGCGCCGATGCGCCAGGCATGCTTACAAAGACATCCAGCATGGGCACGACAATCTGCGGCTCTTCTTCGCGTGGCGTCTGCCAGATACTGAACAGTCCCAACAAGAGTGAAGCCACAATTACCAATGGCGTCAACGGTGAATCGATGAACGCGTGCGCGATTCTCCCGGCCAACCCCCGCTTCACCGACGGTTCTGCCTGATCTCTTTCGCTCACTGGGCAGCCTTCTTTCCGTCCAGTTCCCGCGTCCCTGGATTCAGCACCGCCACCTCTCCTTCATTCAATCCTGAGAGCACCTCAACCTGGTCTGCCATGCCCTTTCCGACGGTCACAATACGCCAGTGCACCAGTCCCCCCGCGGCCACCACATAGACACCAGTCAATTGGCCGCGGCTCGCAAGCGTGTCATTCGACACCACCAAAGCGGACTTTTCTCCCCGCGCAAAAAATGCTCGTCCAAACATCCCTGACTGCACGCCACTTTCCTTCGGCAGATCCACGCGCGCTTTCAACGTGTGTGAATTCGGATCTGCTCCAGCCTCAATTTCCGCCACCTTCCCTGTCAGGGACTTCCCCGCAAAGGCATCCAACTGGACACGCGCGATCTCATTCTTCTTTACGGTGCTCAACGCTTGGGAGGGGAGCGTTATTTCCAGTTGATAGCGCGAGGTGTCTTCCACTACGAACAGCGGCATTCCTGGAGACACCAACGATCCTGATTCCACCGACCGGCGGATCACTCTTCCATCGAAAGGTGCAGCAACCCGCGCATAACTCGCCACGCTTTCGGCTGCATGCGCTTCCGACGCCGCTTGCCGTGAGCCAGCCTCCGCTTGACGCAATGCCGCGTTGGCCTGCTCGAGATTCGCTTGGGCCGCTTGCTGCTTTGCCGCAATTTCGTCAAATTCCTGAGGACTCACGGACTTCTGTTCTTTCAAGTAAGCGTAACGGTCATAGGTCTTCTGCATAACATCGGCTTGTGCCTGCGCGGCAGATACCGCGTTCGTAGCCTGCGCCACTCCGGCGATTGCTCCCTGCGAAGCCGATTGCGCTGCGCTTTGTCGTGCCGCCAATTCCCGCTCATCCAGTTGAGCCAGCACTTGCCCACGCCTGACCGAGTCGCCTTCTTTCACCATGACCTGCAGCACCGTGCCCATCGTTCTGGCTGCAATTTGCGCAGTGGACACTGCGATCACACTTCCCGGAGCTCCCCATTCGTCAGCGATCTTGCGCAGCTGGACCTTTTCGGTACGCAACCCCGTCACAACTTCACTCTTTTGCGCTGCTCCCTCATTTCCTGCCCCGCACCCGGCAACAATGATTCCGGCCGCACCCAGACCAATCCACAGTCTCCGTCGCATCGTGTCTTCCGTTTTTCTAAGAAACTTCATGGCTTGCTAACTCCTGTAATCAGCTTGGACTCCGGTGTCAGCACGCCAGCTGCCCGCTCCAGTTGCGCCTGCGCGACTTGCCAGTCCTGCAATGCGGCCAGATAAAGGGTTGTCGCATCTAGCTGTGCCGTCTGGGCCCGCAACAATTCCGTCACGGTCGTCAGTCCCGTTGCGTATCTGTTTTGTACAATCCGCAAGCTTTCCTTGGCCTGTGCCGCTGCATCGCGCGCCGCCGTTGCTCGCTGTGCCGCGGCATTCCCGTCGAGGAACGCCTTCCGTACCTCCATTTGCACCCCAGAGCGGAACCATTCCACGTCGTGTTTGGCTTTGTTGGCATTTGCCGCAGCTTCCGCCACACGCGCTTTCTGCGCACCGCCCGCAAATAGATTGAAATCGAGTCGAGCGCCTGCGATCCAATTCGTCCCGGAAGGTCCTCCGAGCGTCAGCGCATCTCGCTCCGTGCTGCCAAACAACCCCACCTTCGGGCCGAATTCCGCCTTTGCTGCTTTTCTCTCCTCGCCCATCGCTGTTTCCTGCAGGTGGGCTGCGCGAAGTCCGGGCCTCTGCTCAAGAGCTGTTTGAATCCACTCCTCAATCGGTTTTGCTGCCATAGCCGGCTCAGCCAGGGTTTCCGCTGGTTCCTCCGGTGTATCCAACGCCGTCCCCATCTCCCGTGCCAATTGCATCTCAGCCATTGCTAAATCGTTTTGAGCCCGGATTTGGCGATCCTTCATCTGCGAAACGAACACTTGTGCACTCAGCAAGTCGGAATCGACCAGCAGACCCGCTTTGTGCATCGTTTCCATCCGCTGCGCGCTCGCCTGGGCGGTTTTCACGGCTTCGTCGGCGGCTATCGTGTTCTCCTTTAGCACCAGCACTGCGTAGTAGCTTTTGACAATCTCGAGAATCAGGTCTTGCCGTGCCTGCTCCGTCACGAAGTCCGCTGCGGTTACCAAGCGTTTCGCGCTGCGCTGGTGAAACAAGGTCTGGCCGGAGTCAAACAGCCTCCACTGGCCGTCAAAGCGAGTCTGGAAATTGTCCAGCGGCGTTGGTGTGTTCAGATTGTTCAAGGCAAAATCGGCCGCAGAGAATTGGCGCTGCGTTAGCTTTGTTCCAAACACGTACACCGGATTGTTTCCGCGCGTGAAGTCCTGGTGAAAGTCGAACCGCGGATACCAGGCGGCCTGCACCTGCTTTAACCTGGCGCGCGCCGCATCTGCTTCATCTGTGTTCGTTTGAAATGCGGGGTTATGCTGCAACGCCATTCGCACGGCCTGCTCAAGTGTGATTGAGTGAATCACCGCGCCACCTGGGGGCAGGGTCTGTGGCAAGGCCACACAAGATGGAATCATCGCACTGAGCAACAGCGTGATGGTCCCTATCAGCCGGCCTGAATTCATCGTTATCCTCAAATGGATACCCGCTCCGGAACCGGTGTCGCTTGGAGCCAGTTTGTTGTTTCCTCATGGATCTCAATGCTGGTCTGCAAGGGGGCATTCCCCTTCAACATTGCCCCTACCGAGCAATACTTTTCTTCGGATAATTGAATGGCTTGTTCCACCGCAGTTCTGTCGACAGCAATTCCTGTCACAACATGGCGGATCCGGATGGCTGTAAATACCTGCGGAGGCCGCTCAGCCTGATCCGCCTCGACGACGACTTCGTACCCTGTTAGTTTCTGGTGATGCTTTTGGCGGAGCATGGTGACGACATCAAACGCCGTGCAACCAGCCAGCGCTGCGGCTACCAGTTCGATCGGTTTCGCGCCTGTTGCCCCCGCGGCGTCGTCCAGGATGATGTGGTGGCCGCTGCCAGTTTCCGCCACAAATTGTCGTTGCGATTTTAGCGACTGCGTGAGAGATACTTTTGCTGTAATCATAGAAAACTCCCGCTGCTTTGCTCAGTTGGCATCCTGAATACCCCCGAGAATTACTTGCCTGGACAGAGTCTTCCACTCCCCGACGGCCTGGAGTCAGTGATGTGCCACCAGAAGAAATGCAAAATATCAAAAGTTGTTACAAGGAATTTTGGTGGGAAATACGAGAGGGAGACGGCTTCCCAATCCAATGTAAGTTACTTCAACTCAATAGCTTAAGCCATTACGGACCTCGGCCGTAGAGATGGGTGTGTTATGGTGAGTCGTGATGCGCAAAGAAATTGAACAAGCCGTGGCGCTCCTGGAAAAGAACGATCCGCAAGCCCTTGAGCAGGCTTTGGAGCTGCTTCAGGGGACGGTCTTTTCCTTCAGCATGAAACTCTGCGGACAGCGCGAGGACGCTGAGGACACCATGCAGGAAGTCCTCGTAAAAGCGCTACCCTTCCTCCCAAAATTTGAAAGTCCTCGTGCACTTCTTGTATGGCTCTACAAAGTGGCGAAGAATCGTTGTTTAATGAGCCGCCGCAAGAGTAAATTTGCGCCCACGCACGATTTGTCTCTCGATGAGTTGATGCCCGATCGCCAAGAGCTGGCACAGCTTGGCAAGGAGGGTCCTGTTAATCCGGAGACATTGGCGATCCGCGGTCAACAGGCCAGGCGATTGCGCGAGGTAATCCAGGATTTGCCCCCACAATATCGCATCATCCTTGTTTTGCGGGACATGGAGGGACTTACGAACGAGGAAGTCGGAGATATCACAGGTCTTCGTCCTGGCAACGTCCGCGTACGACTACATCGCGCACGCCTTTTCGTCCGCAATAAATTTGCCCGCTATGCTCAAAAGACCCTTACTTCCAAGAAACTGATCGTCGGCACTCATTCAGCAGCAATCCCTCAATTCGAAAAACGATCTGCCTCCTGCAAAGCTCTTTTCGCTCAACTTTCCGACTATTTGGATGAGCAGTTGGATGACTCGCTTTGCGAAAAACTGGAAGAACACCTGGAAGGGTGCGAGCCCTGTAAAGCTTTCCTTGCGAGCCTGGAGGCTACCATCGCGCATTTAAGCAAGCTTCCTGCAGAGACGCTTAATAAAGCGGAAGCGGCCAAAATTCGCCGCGACCTTTTGCGCCAATATCCGTATCCTTTGACAACTCATGGCGCAATGTAGCCGCGAGGTTATATGAAAACATCTATCGCTAATTCCGGAATAGCCCGAATAAGCATTGGCATATTTCTCTTTTCAACCTTTTCATTTATGTGGGTGCTGCCTTTGTATACCCAAACAACTGTTGAATCCAAGGCTGATTTAACCCCACAAGCGCAAACCTCTACCAATGCTGCTGCGACATCTCACGAAAACAAAGTCCCACCTGGATCGATTCTCCCCGCGGTCCTTCGAACTCCACTTTCTTTTGACAAATGCAAGATAGGTCAAATCGTTCGCGCGAAGATCGCTCAGGATGTTCCACTGCCAGATGGTTCCAAGATCGGTAAAGGTTCACAGATTGAAGGGCACATTCTGGAAACTACTCCAACCACTAACGGCACTGGCAGAGAGATTTCAATTCAATTCGACAATCTGAAGATTGCTGGGCGGTGGTTCCCAATCAAGACCAACCTGCGGGCGATTGCAGGATTCATGCTGGTGCTTGACGCCAGCGTTCCGAAGGAAGCACCGGCCGAGGGAACTCCCTTTGATTGGTTGCCCACCACGCAGATTGGCGGAGATTCCGTATATGGTTTATGGGGTCCCGTAATGAGCTGGCAAGACACATCGGAGGTAGTCGGAAAATCAGTGGGAGATGGCATCCTGGCTCGCCCGAAGAGCAAGGAGGGCACGAATTGCCGTGGTATCGTGGGAGGCAACGATCATCAGCAAGCCTTATGGGTTTTCTCTACCGACGCGTGCGGCAGCTACGGAATCGAACATTTAAAGATCGTCCATGCAGGCAGAACGGCCCCCGCGGGAATGATTGTGCTGGCATCAGATACGCAGAATGTAAAATTGAGAACTGGAGACGGCCTGCTCCTGCGGGTTGACTAATATCTTGACTGTTCCAGGATCCTCGTCACGACCTGTGTATACCTTAGCGGCATCCATCTTCACTTTCTTTTCTCATCCCGGTAAACTGAACCCAAGGAGGTAGATCGCGTTTCGTATCAGTAACGCTCGGATACTTGAAAATCACCTGGTTGAAACATTGCTGCAATCTCAACCGCGAGACACTCGACGAAACCAGAGGTTACCAGTGAAGACACTAACACTTGATCCAGTCTTAGCCACTACTTCGCTCTTCCGTGTATCACTTGCACAATCCCCCAACGATTTGATCTCATGTCAGCGCCTTCGTTACTTGGTCTTCAATCTGGAACTGAAAGAAGGACTCGCCACCTCCGAACGCAGTGGCCTGGATATCGACCCTTTCGACTCTTTCTGCGACCACCTCATGGTCCACGATCTGGACTCCGGTAAACTGGTCGGCACTTATCGGTTCCAGACCGGCGAGACGGCACGCCAGAATTTTGGCTACTACGGCAATCAGCTTTTTGATTTTTCTGTTTTCGATCCTGTCCGCGGGCAAATGCTGGAACTGGGCCGCGCGTGCGTCCACATTGATTTCCGCAACATTATGGTGCTCCATGCGCTCTGGAAAGGCATCGCCGTGTATGCCACGCGCGTAGAAGCCCGCTATCTGGTTGGCTGCAGCTCGATCTCCTCCCAGGACGAGAATTACGGCATAGCCATGTACGAATCGCTGAAAGACAAGCATCTGGTCGAACCCGCACTCCGCACCATGCCACAGCCAGGCTATGAGTGCAGGTCCACCGGTCAGCCTGTCGAGGTCTCACGGCCTCCTCGCCTGTTTCGCGCCTATTTAGACATTTCTGCGCGCGTCTGCGGTCCCCCGGCAATTGATCGGGAGTTCAAGACCATCGATTTCTTGACGCTTGTCGACCTCGCGCGGCTGCCGGACCGCGTTCGCACCCGCTTTTTCTAGCCGTATTTCCCTGCGCAACTACTTACGGTGTCTCAACTGCATGTTCGCCTATTCCAATTCGTGAGCAACGGGGTATACTGCCAGCCCAGCGAGGTGGCTCCAATATGAATCACATCCAGCCAGAGCAGGCTGCGTTTTTGCTCCAGATTGCATTGCCATCGGTGAAAAACGAACATCGCACCACACGCAGCGTGATCGAGGCGATCCCGATGGAAAGAGGCGACTACCGGCCCGATCCTATTTCCAAAAACGCAATGGAATTGGCTTGGCACATTGTCGCAGCAGAGCATCGCTTTTACAGCGGCATCGTCAGCGGCGTGTTCGATTTCACTCCAATCCATCGGCCAGAGGCCGTTCGCACCCCAGCGGAGATTGGGAAATGGTATGAGGATTCGTTCAGCAAGAACTTTGAGCGGCTCAGCGCCTTAGATGGCCATCAACTCAGCAAGGTGGTCGATTTCCGTGGACTCTTCCAGTTACCCGCTGTCGCTTACTTTGATTTCTCTTTGCGCCACACGATTCATCATCGCGGACAGTTGTCGGCGTATTTGCGCGCCATGGGTGGAAAAGTTCCGGCAATCTACGGAGAAAGCTACGACTCCGCGGAAGCTAAGAAGGCAGCGCAGGCCGGGTAGGGCTAACCGATCATCACTGGCAAGCGCGCTGAGAATCAGGTGAGAAGCAGTTTCTTCGCGAGAACAAGAGCATGGCTGGAGTCACCAGGCTCGGCAAGCTTGGCGCGAATGAATTCACTCGTACCGCCTCCCTTCCCCTGGTATGCCGCAAAGATTTCCTTCAGCACACCGGCGAGGTCTGCCTTGGCGCCCGGATGCTTCGCGAGCACGAACTGGCCGGATTCCTCGAGCACGAGCATTGCGACCGTACCATCGTGCTTCACCACCTCCGTTGCCAGTGGCAACAGTAAATCCGGATGTGCGTCGCGTAATAGCTCTCCGACAACCCGCTCCCCCTTTGCAGACTTGGGCGCTGTAGAAGTCAACCATTCGCCGCGGGCCACTGCAAGGTCCTGCAACGCTCCCCGGAGACTCTTGTAATTCGATTCCCGCTCCGCGAACGACTTATCAATCGCCGAAATCATATCTTCGGGCGCGCAACTCAGCCTTTTTGCCAGAGTCTGTAGCAATTGGAAATCGCCACTCGCCATTCGCTCTACGCGTCCTCCACAGGCAAACTCCACGCGCCAATCCTGCCGCACCTTCGAGCATCTCCGCACCAGAATCAATCCAATCTGGCCCGTACTTTTCACGTGTGTGCCGCCGCAAGGCTGCAAGTCCGCGGATTCAATCTCAATGGCACGCAGCAATCCCTCGCGGTCAACTTCTTTTCGCACACCAATCTCCGCCAACTGCTCTGCCGTGCCGTAGCGCACATTCACCGCGCGGTCCTTGAAGATCACCTCATTTGCCGCCCGTTGCGCGCCCTGCAGAATATCGGCAGATGGTTCCAGCCCGCGAAGATCGATGGTGCAAAGATCAGAGCCGAGGTGAAATGACACGGTAGGCAGCCCGAATCGCTCGTGAAACATCGCTGATAGCAGATGCTGACCGGTGTGCTGCTGCATGTGATCGAAACGCCGCGTCCAGTTCACAGCCGCCTCAACGGGACCCCATGTGATCTCCCGGTCGACGATGTGCATCACGTTCTCCCCCGCATCCCTCACGTCCAGTATGTTTGCATCCGCTATACTCCCCAGATCATTCGGCTGGCCTCCGCTGGTGGGATAAAACGCCGTGCGATCCAGCAACACTTCCCACGCGGCGATAGGTCCGGATTCAGAAAATACCGAGCTCGAAGGCTCACAACTGAGAACATTCGCATCGAAGCTCTGCAGGTAGGCGTCGTCGTAATACAGGCGGCGGGTACTCATTTGCCGAGAGTCTAGCACAGCCTTTCGTGGCACGAGAATTTGACGGTCACGCGGCCTCGTGCTACCGCTAAAGAAGTTCAGAATCAAATCTGTTAAAGACCGCACGAAGAGCATCCGGCGTACGAGTCTGCATCCCATGAATTTTTTGGATCAAACGGTAGATATTCGCCGTCATGTTGAGCAGGTAGCGAACGGGTGCTGGCCCTGGATTCCAATACGTGTGCGCGGTTCCCCTTGGCACGAAAACGCCCGAGTTTGCGCCCGCCTCGACTGCATCTTTTCCAACAAGAACACACAGCGTGCCCTCCAGGACATACCACGCCTCGTCGTCGCGATGCTGTACGTGTAACGGCGCGATATACCGGGGCGGTCCGGGAGGACCGCCTGCGTCTCGCCACTCGGCTATAACAAACGCATCGTTGATAGAGCCAAGAGCCTTACCGGAAAGAGGTGGAGCGATCATCGGACCTCCCATGTCAGGCAGTCCTGAAGTATAGGATTGAGGCTTATAGGCAGCAACGGGATCTGCTCTGTTGCCTGCCATTCACCACTTTTCCGGTAAACTGGAGGTATGTCGATCAAGCTGATTGCTCTGGATATCGATGGCACGCTTCTGAACAGCCGTTGGGAAGTCTCCGCCGCCAACCGCGCCGCCATCGCCGAAGCTACGCGACGGGGGATCGAAGTCGCTCTTGTGACCGGCCGCCGCTACGATTTCGCTCTTCTCGTTATCCAACAAATTGAATCGCCACTCACGATGATTGTGAACAACGGTGCCATGGTTCGCTCTAAGGAGGGCTCAACTCTACTCCGCCATCTTCTCCCAAAAGAAACTGCCTTGGGCGTAATTCGAGCTACGAGTTCGTGGCGTGAGTGTACCAGTGTTGTCTTCGACCGTCAGAAGGTCAACCAAGTCATGGTGGAGAAAATTAACCTTGAAGACGGCATTCGCGGCATGTATTACCGCCGCAATCGTGAGTTTCTTGGCGAAGCTGTGCCCTTGGAAAGCTGCCTCACGGAAGATCCCATTCAAGTGATGCTCGCCGGCCCGGTTACGCCCATGCGCGAAGCTGAAAACACCCTGAGATCCGCCCCATTCAGCAAGGAGTACACTCTGGCAGTGACTCTCTATGAAGACAAAGATTTCAGCATGATAGACGTAATTCATCCCGGCATCACCAAGGGTTCCACCCTGTCCGAATGGGCAGGCTTCCGCGGCATTGCTGGCGGCAACATCCTGGCCATCGGGGATAACCACAATGACCTGGAAATGCTATCCTTGGCGGGTATCCCCGTGGTCATGGGTAACGGCGTGCCTGAACTAAAGGCCCGCGGGTGGCATGTCACCCAATCGAATGATGAAGACGGGGTTGCAGCCGCGATCTGGCAATTTGCCTTGCAGGAGGCTCCTGAGTGCGCTTGAGGGCTATTCTGGCGTCGATGGGACTGGCCAGCGTCGTGTCGTTGTGCGCGGCAAGAAGCGCTAACGCCGAATATATCGTCCTACGCAGCGGTGCTCGTCTCAGCGTCACTGGCTACGAATTGCTGGGAGATAAATACCGTCTGCAAATAGTCGGGGGAGTTGCCGAAGTGCCTGTGACCGAAGTGCTCGGCATTGAACCCGAAGAGGTTTTCGATCCACTTCCTGAACACCTTACCCCGAACACTCCGTTCAGTGAAATTATCCGACAGGCAGCTTCACGTTATGGTGTAGACCCAGACCTGATCCACTGCCTCATCACCGTCGAATCCAACTTTAATCCGAAAGCGATCTCACGCAAGAATGCGCGCGGCTTGATGCAGATCATGCCGCAAACGGCCGCCCTTCTCGGCGTGAAAAACATTTTTGACCCTCGCGAAAACGTGGATGCCGGCACCCGCTACCTGAGGGATATGTTAGCAAAGTACAACAACGACCTCACTCTCGCTCTTGCTGCATACAACGCGGGTCCTGACAAGGTCGATCGCTATGGCCGTCACGTCCCGCCTTACTCTGAGACGCGCCTGTACGTCCAGAAGATTTCGCGCAACTACGCAAAAATAAAATCAGGCGCTCCGCAACCAAAAGCGGAAGACTCTCCAATTGCCGCCGGCATCCCCGCGGGGAGATAGATGGCTCGTCGGCTTGACAAGAAATTGCCAGTTTCGGCCGGCTCATTTGAAAAAACTTAACCTGAACGGATTCTCCGCTTGAGTATGGATTTGAATCACGCTGTGTAATATTGCTGCGTCGCCGGGTTCTATTGATTCGGAGGCACTTGCGGTGGGGGGTTGCCTGCGGGGGCAGGATTGGGGTTCGAGCTGCCGAACGAGGAGGGATTGTTGCCTGATCCAGACGAAAACGGTGATGTGGACCCATTGGAATTCGGTTGCGTACCAAATGGGTTCGGATTCGTAACGGGGATACTGCCGATTCGTTGGCCGGTAAGAGAATCTACCGACGGATCCCAGATGAATTCGAACTGACGATAATTCTTGGCTTTGTCATACCAGATGATCGATTTCTTATTGATCTTGCTGCCCACTCCGATAATATTGCCGCCCATGATCGATGGCGCGTCAGACAAATCGGCCGGCTGAAGTGATCCCGTTGTATTCGAACCATCCGGATTGTCGCCACCCGGAGGATTCTGTCCAGTAGTGGTCGAATTCTGCGATGGATTGCCGGCCATTGAACTGCTTCCCATCGTGCCGCCAAACCCCGACGAACTGGAAGCGCCGAACGGCGAGTTTCCATTCGCAGCCATCGGTGTTCCAAACCCCGCGGCCCCCTGCCCATTCATGGTCATTGAACGGTTCTTCGTGCTTCCAATCAACTGCCCGGTGGGCCCAACGTAGATCAACCGCCACGACCCGTCCGCGGCGTTCATGGGGTCTTTATACGCCTGGCGCATAAATCGAATTCCGGTTTTCGGTTTGTACAGGTCCTCAAGCTGAGTCGGAAAGCGGTGCATTTTTGTGTAGTACAACCGGATACCACGAACGTATTGTTTGCCTCGCCAGATCATCTCTTCTTCCTTCTGGCGCTGCACCTCGGTAACAATATTGGGCGCCACCACAATTGTGCCCAGCACCAGCAGCGTTAATAAAAACATCACCACCATTATCGCGTAGCCCTGCTGGCCGCTACGGACGATTCTCGTTTTGCACGGCTTGCCTCATGCTGCGGGTCCTGGTGGTGCTTCCAATTGGTTCGAGCCGGTTTGATGCGTATTCGTATCCTCGAATTCGATCCGGTCGTTCCCGATCTTTGTGATGCGAATATGGTTCAGGACGGTTTCCCCTTCCCCAACAATTCGCACCTCTTCTCCATCCAGAAGAAATGCCTGGCGCGGCCCGCCAGAAGGCAAATTGCCATAACCAAAGAATTTCCATGTCAATTGCGCTGGCGGAGGCGGAGGAGGAGGTTGCGGCTGATCATACACTCGCTTTGGCGTTTCCTTTTTGGCAGGTCCTCCCGCGTCCGCTGCCACGGGCACCGCCGTCATCGCAAAAATGTTCCGCCCGGAAGACTTGTACTCTGTCCCTTCCGTCGATTTTAGCTTGTCGAAAACAGTCCCGAAGTCCTGCGCGTTAATCGGAGTGTATGTTCCGCTCGAAAGGGAAAATCCGCTCGTTGTGGGGTCTTCGCCGACTGCGAATACCAAACCAGCACCGCCACCACCAGCAATCCGGCGAGCACATACAACTGGTACTTCTGTTTCTTCTCTGCCATCAAACTTTCCTGAAAAACGTCCGAAGATGAAGATTGACCTTCAGCCCCATCGGTGCCGCCAGCCACCGTTCCCGGGGTGCACTCTCCGATTCCAACCCCAACGAATCCACGATGTATGTATTCTTCGAGCGCTGCAGAGCATTCAAGAATCTTACGATGCTGGGATAGTCTCCGCTGACCGTAGCTTCGAGTTCGATTTCCTCCAGGTCGCGTCCCGGCACATCTTTCTGACGAAAACGTTGGTCCTCAAGCAAGACATGAGTTGTCTTTGCCACGCTGCTCAGTTCTCCGGCAATCACAGAGTTTCCATTGCTCGCCGGCGGAAGATCGCCCTCGTATTTGTCGAAGGCCTTCACATACTCAGGAATCTTTTTTGAATTTCCGCGGCGCGCTTCACGTCTGCTCGCAACAGTTCCACTTGTGTCTTTTCCGCAGCCAGAACTCCTGCGGATTCCGCCGGGCTCTGACAACTTCATGCTGTAATAGGCAAACGCGACATCGACAAGCAGCAGTACCGCCAGCCCCGCAATAATCAGTCGTTTTTGGAGTGCAAAGTTCCCATGTTCAAATCCGCGTATACACCGCCGAAAATTCGATCGTGAGCGGGTCGCCTGTGCTTTGCGTGGCCACGCGCACCGATTCCATTTGGAAAAGACTTCGATTCCTCAAACGCTTTCAAACTTCAGCTTCGCTTCCTCATTCGCCGCCCCGACCACGAACTTGACGGTCACTACTCCTTTTTCCAATCTCGGTTCGATGCGCACGACGTGAATGCCAGCAGGCAACGTCTTCTCCAGGTCCATGAACATCTGCGTCCAGTTGATGCTGCGCGCTTCGATCACATTGCGGATGAAATTGGCGCGGCCCTGCAGCTTCGCGGTTTCGCCTTGCGAGAAGTAACGGTCGAGTTCGCGACGCTGCTCCTCGCAGCGTAGCCATTTCCTGCTGGTATTGGCTGCTCTTCGCCGCAGATCCGCATCCGCCTGCGCAAACTGTAAAATCGCACGCCGAGGATCAGGAAGAGCAGGCCACCGAGGACGCCCAGCAGCGCTGCGCCGGCGAGAAATCGCCGGTGCGGCTACCAGCGGCTTCGTCGCGAGATTGAACCGTACATACATAAATCGCCTACAGCAATTCTCCCTCAACTACGGTGCAACATCCAGCCAACCAGCCTTCCAGTTCCTTGTCCGCGAGTGATCGCCCGGCATCATTCAAACGTCCCTCGGAAATCGCGGCATTCAGCAGCGAACGGACTTCACACTTAAATTCTTCTTCCAGTGGTCCCACAAACTCCGGCAGTCGCTTGCCGAGCCCCGCCACACGAACCGCCTGAATTCCTTCCTGCCAGGTATCCTGGTAATACGCCGCCAGGGGAAAAACTTCTTCCAGCAGCATCTGCGGCGTGACGGCCCCCGCATGAGTCGGCAATTCCGTGCAGCGGTAACCTGCCAGAACGCCTTCGCGAACAATCGCCGTGGTCAGGGCTGTTCCAGACACTCGCGCCAGCAACGTTGGGCGTTGATCTTCCAGAATAGAAATTGCAGCCAGGGTGATGCTCAGCACCACCCCGGGACGCAGCGCGGCGTAGTCCACCAGCCCTTCGTATTCCCGAATGATGCGCAGCCGCGCTATCGCCGGTGACCACATCCACTCCATCCACCCTTGGAGCCTGCCGCATGTAGGAAAGCAGAGTTTCGTCCACTTCGAACGGCACGCTCTTCTTCAGCTTCCAGCGCAGCATGGGAATGGCTTCGTCGCGAGGAGCGTGGAAAATCCTCGAAATGCTGCACAAACACGCGAATCACCGGATCGGGCAATAGTAGCGCGACATCCTCGTCCTTTGCCCCCAAGCCGCGTGCAAACGTTGCTCACGGCCGATTTGACGGCCGCCGCGTTCACCATATTTGTTTCCACCGCCGAGGGCACCAGCGCCCCCAGCAGGAAGATTCTCAATCGCAAACCCGTTTAGCGCTCCAGTGCGGGTAAATCGCGCCCCCGCCACACGTTCGGGAGAGATTTCGATCGCCAGCTGCGGATGCGGAGTCGCCTCCATCCAGCGGGTCACCCGGCGCACCAGATCGCTCTTGTAGATGCCTTCGTTATATGCGCTGCCGCTAGTCAACGAACGTCACCTTGTTGATTTCCCGCAATGTGGTAATCCCGGCGCGAATCTTGCTTAAGCCGCTTTGGCGAAGCGTAATCATACCCTCTCCGATAGCCGCCCGCTTGATTTCCGAAGTTGGCCGCCGGTCAACAATCATTTCACGGATATGGTCCGTCAAGTCCAGAAGTTCGCAGATCGCCGTGCGGCCGTGGAAACCCGTTCCAGAGCATTCCAGGCATCCGCCACCTTCGGCAAACACAAAGTCTTTCCACTGCGCGGGTCCAATCCACATTCCCGAAGCTCCTTGTCGCTGTACTTCTTCGGCCGTTTGCAGTTTTCGCAGATCACGCGCACAAGCCGCTGCGCCAGAATGCAGTTCAGCGCCGACACGAAATTGTAAGGTTCAACGCCCATGTTGATGAACCGCCCGATCACGTCCGTAACGTTGTTCGCGTGGACGGTAGTAAATACCAGGTGGCCAGTCAGTGCGGACTGAATCGCAATCTGCGCCGTTTCATGGTCGCGGATTTCGCCGACCATGATCTTGTCGGGGTCGTGCCGCAAGATGGAACGCAACCCTCGCGCAAACGTAAGTCCCTTTTTCTCGTTCACCGGGATTTGCGTGATTCCGCGAAGCTGGTATTCAACCGGATCTTCGATGGTAACGATCTTGTCCTCATCGGACTTGATTTCATTAATGGCGGCGTACAGAGTGGTCGTTTTGCCGGATCCGGTAGGCCCTGTCACCAGCACCATGCCGTACGGCTCACGAATGTACCGGCGGAATCGCCGCGTCTCGTCCGGAAAGAAACCCACGACGTCCAGGCTGAGGCTCTGAAATTTCTCCGAGAGAGTTTCCTTGTCGAGCACGCGCAGCACGGCATCTTCTCCGTGGCTCGCGGGCATGATAGATACGCGCAAGTCGATGTACCGCCCCTTATACTTCACACGGAAGCGGCCGTCCTGTGGCACGCGGCGCTCGGCAATGTCCAGATCGCTCAGCACCTTGATGCGCGAAATGACCGTGGAATGCCATTCTTTGGCGATGGGCTGCATAGCGTGCTGCAGCACGCCGTCAATGCGGTATTTCACGGCCACTTCGGTGTCGCGCGCTTCGATGTGGATGTCACTCGCTCGGCGTTCCAGCGCCGTGAAAATAATCGTTTCCACCAGGCGAACGACCGGGCTGACGGTAGTGTCGCGTGTCAGGCGATCACCGGAAATAGTCTCCTCGCCCTCTTCTTCGTCCTTTGAGACCTGAAGCGTGAATGCTTCGGTCGCCTGCTCCAGAACGCGCTGCGACTGCTCCGTGCGTTTCAGTAAGTCGCTGATCTGTCGCGGAGTGGCGACCTTGATTGCCAGTTTCTTCCCCAGCAGTAACGGCAACTCATCGCTCAGCAGCACCTGGCTCGGATCCGCAACGGCGATCACCAGAGTGTTGTTATGCACCACCAGCGGCACAAAGTTGTAACGGAACATCAAGTCCGCGGGTATGGTTCGAAATAGTTCTGGATCAATTCGTTGTTCCAGCAAGTCGACGAAGCCGCAACGATAGCGATCGGCGAGTTTCCTCGCCTGCTCCCGCTCTTGCTTGACGTCCGTCAAGCCTCCCAGCGGAAGATTTGGATCCGGCAGATTGGAATCGGGCGTAGCCATAAAAGTCTTGTGCCTAACTTATCTTCCTGTTCCCGAAATCGAAAACGAGAAAATGGGTAGATAGAGTGAAATCAAAATCCCCGCAACCAAAATCGCCATGAATACCAGGATGAGTGGCTCAATCAAAGCCACCAGCGCACTCAGTCGCAGGCTTACTTCTTCTTCGTAAAACTCCGCAACACTGTTCAGCATCGGCGATAACGCACCGCTGGATTCGCCCACCTCGATCATGTCCAGCGCCATGTCCGGCATCACCCTTGTCGCGGAGAGCGCTCCGTGCAGCGATTCGCCTTCCCTCACCATATGCGCGGCTTGCGTCACTGAACCACGCACCAGGCGGCTCCCGATCGAATCGGATGCCGTCTGTAACGCAGCTACCAGCGGCGTGCCTCCCGTCAGCAATGTCGCGAGTGTCCTACAGAACTGGGATACCTGAAACTTCAGCAAGGTTGGCCCGATAACCGGCAATCGAAACTTCAGGCGATCGAAGGCCATGCCCCCTTCATCACTACGCGACCAGAAAAAGATTCCTATGGCCGTCAGAAAAAGAAGCAGAACCGCCCCCAGTATGTAATAGCGGTAATCCACCGTGATGCGCACTAGAAGTTTCGTCGGTCCCGGTAATTCCACTCCCAGGTCACGATACAATTGCGCGAATTTTGGCACCACCGCGGTCACCAGATAAGCCACAATGATGGTTGCCACCGTAATCAGCAAGGTTGGGTACACCAGCGACGCGATAATCTTCTTTTTGACGCCCGTACTCACTCGTTGATAAGAAATGTAATAATCCAGGACGCCCGGCAGGTTACCGCTCTTCTCCCCGGCGAGGATTGCTGTGGAGTAGACCTTTGAAAAAACGCCCGCCTCATCCACTGCCTCGGAAAGCGACTTCCCTTCCCGTACTCGATCACGAATCTGCGTCAATATAGGCCTGAGTCTCGGGGCCGTCGCTCTGGTCGCCAGCAAATCCAGCGATCTCAGAATAGGCAAACCCGCCTTAATCAGCGTGTTCAATTGCTGGTTCAGGATCAGGAAGTCATTCCCGCCAATTTTTCGCTCTTTGCGGAAACCGAAGAAGCCACTGATCAGGCTGCTCCGCGACTTAACCGAGTACACAAACAGACCCCGGTCGGACAGCTTCTGGCGCGCTTCTTCAAGCGTCCCCGCCGCCTCAACGTGCGAAAAGACCCGTCCGTTGGCGTCGGCGACTCGGCAGACGAATTCACCCATAGACTCTTAGTCTACCTCAACCCGGCAACCCTCTGCGAACCTGCGCATTCCTGCGCGTAACCTCTGAATTACCAGCAGGTTTCATGCACCCGAAACCCCCTCACTTACTGACGGACGCTTGAGGAACTGGGTAGCAGGCCATCGACAATCACCACACCTGGCGGGGCTGAGAACTGAAACATCGATTCGGGAAGCGGCGGGTTGATTTCCCAGTTCTTGAACTGAAAATCGGTCTCGATTCCTCCCGCCGCTCGTACCACTAATCGCACAAGTTCTCCTTTGCTTGAGACTTCGAAATAGACTCGAGGCGGCGCATCGTCTGGATTCCCCGTGCGCGCGATCTCGGCACCTTTCAACCTGCATTCGAGTGTCGAGTCTCCCGCTTCCCGTGGTAAGAGGAGGGTCGTAGTTTCGACTTTCGAACAGACTCTCGACAGCTTCATCTCACCGGCGAGAAGCGCAAACGGAGTCCGCCAGTCTTCACTCTCTCGCGCCGGAACCTTCGTGGCCGTGTGATCCGCCGGCGTGTAAAGCCATGCCGTCTTTCCGTCGACTAGAAATAGATTCTTCTCTGGCTTTTCATACTCCCAGCGCATCTTCCCAGGCTTCCGGAAGTATGCTGTGCCAGCCTCTGCCCGGACCAGTTTGCCGTTTTCTGAATAGTGTTCCAGAAACTGCACACGCAACGTGCGCGCGGAATGATACCGCACCTCGAAGCGTTCCCTGGTTTTGGCAGAATCATCGGCCAGCAGTGGTTGCAGAAGCACTATTGCGCAAAGCAACATTCGCCCTGGAAGACGCATGCATCTAACTTAGCATATGCCTGCGATTCGTCTGTCATGGCGGCAGTTGGTTGCTGAATCGGCAACCGTGGACTGGAGTTGCTCACTGCACCTACCGAAGAAAAACGAAAGCTACCCCGTGAAATGCGATTATTGAATAACTAGATCGCCAGGCCCCGCGGTCGCGTTCTGGTTATAGTGGGTCACATTAAATTGATCGGAATAGAAGTGCCGATTCCCGGTCACAAACGGGGTCACCGGATCGGCATTTATGGTATATCCGGTCGAAGGGGTCGAACTAGTGTCCTGCTTGTACGTGAACGTATATCCAGACTTAGTGCCCTTCGCCAACGTCGAATCAATATAGCAAGCGGCTGTGGGCGTCCCAGGGCAGGTACCACCTGCTGCTGGACCGAGGTCGGAAAAGGCCGCAGAAAAGCCGATGGTTGGATAGGCTGTGGAGTAGGCAATTTCTGCCGTGTTTATGGCATGAATCGCGGAGACAGCCGAAGATTCGTTTGCGGCAATTCTTGCTTTCATCAGATTGGGGATAGCGATGGCCGCAATGACTAGAATGATGGCCACTACCACTAGCAACTCAATCAGTGAAAATCCCTTATCGTTTTTTCTTGTCATGGGATCATCATCCCGAAGCACATTTCAGGCACTCCCAATAGATAAAGAGCATCCGAAGGGCCAACCTGTGGATATTCGGAAAATCGCGTTCCTTTAACCAGCAGAATATACGGGATTTATCCGTGCGTAACGAGTCTTCGCTGAAATAACCAAAGAGGAAATACTAAAGTGCCATAGAGTGCTCATAGCTGCGTCAAAGATTGTCGATATCAGGAGAGTTCAACGCGGTCATTCGACGTGTTGTTTTGCCGCGACAGGTTTCCCACTGCCAAAAAAGAAAAAGGGGAAAGCTCGAAGCTTTCCCCTCTCTCTTTCAAGAATACTTGCGTTTACTGCAACGGAAGGTCGGTCACCTTCGCTGCGGCAGTCTGGTTGTAGCGAATCACGCCCGTCTGGTCCACAAAGAAGTGACGCGTCCCGGAGGAAGCCGAGACTGGGTCAGCATTCGCTGTGAACGTGGTGACGGGTGTGCCGGAGAGGCCGCCAAGCGCCATGGTGTAGCCACTCTTGGTGCCGGTCACCAACAGGTTGTCGATCTGATTCGCACCGCCAGGGCAGGTCGTACCGGCCGGGCCCAAGTCAGCCAAGACTCCGGTGAATCCGAGATCCGGGCAAGCCGTCGCGTACGCGATTTCCGCTGTGGTCAGCGTGCGCAGCGAACCGACAGCCGAAGACTCGTTGGCTGCCATCTTGGACTTAATCAAATTGGGAATTGCGATGGCCGCGATGATCAAAATGATCGCCACAACGATCAGCAATTCGATGAGCGAAAAACCCTTCTGCTTCTTCATGAAATCTCCTTGGAGAGAGTTGTCGTGCCAAAGCACGCCCAGAGATGTGCAAGGTGGTGACCAATACGAGCAAGAACGGTACCAGAGTACCAAAATCTTTGTAACTTAAACAGATACAACCATTTATAAAATCCAACCGTACTACTTGGCGCCTGCGAAGCCTCCTCCAGGGTACATTTTTCGCCTCGAATGACAAAAACTGTCATTCTGCATTGCCCTATATCGTCAACTTTCCCTCTATGGCACACGGCCCGTTTCCCCTTCTACAAAGCGCTCAATTCCTGACCTATGTGCCGATGTTGCCGCAGACAGTCTCACCCTTTTAGTGCTCGATTCTATAGTTCGTGTTTCTTTGCGAGGTGTCGAAAGGAGCGGTAGCTGATCTTCAAGAGTTCCGCTGCACGGGTGCGGACTCCACCTGACTTCTCCAGCGCTGCAAGCAAGTAGCTTTTCTCCGTTGCAGCAATCACTTGTTCAAAGTCAATCCCGCCCTCCGGAAACGGAAGCGCACCCGAAACTCCAATGGCCGAAAGAGCAGTGACTCCGACCCCCGAGATTCGATCGGGCAACATGGCCGTAGAAATCTCCGGGCCGCTTTCCAGTGCCACGGCGCGTTCGATCGTGTTTTCCAGTTCGCGGACGTTGCCCGGCCAGTCATAAGTCTCAAGCCGGCTCATCGCCTGCGGGGAAATGCCCTCGATGGGTTTCTCCATGCTCTTGCGAAAGCGTTCCAGAAAATGGCGAGCCAAAAGTGGAATGTCCTCTCGGCGTTCACGAAGTGAAGGCAGGTGAATGGGAATTACGCTGAGCCGATAGAACAAGTCCTCGCGGAATTCTCCGCTGGCGATTGCCTTCTCCAGAACCTTGTTTGTGGCGGTGATGACGCGCACATCAACGTCGATTTCTTCGGTACTCCCGAGTGGCCGCACCTTTCCTTCCTGCAGTACGCGGTACAGCTTCACCTGCATCGCCAGATTCATGTTGCCGATCTCGTCCAGAAACAGAGTACCGCCATGCGCGGCCTGGAAGAGGCCACAGCGATTCTCATTTGCACCTGTAAAAGCTCCCTTTACATACCCGAATAGCTCCGATTCCAGAAGAGTTTCTGGAAACGCGCCACAGTTGATGGTGATGAAGGGTGTGGCGGCTCGCGGACTGTTCTCATGAATGGCGCGGGCGACGAGTTCCTTTCCCGTACCGCTTTCGCCTGTAATGAGAACACGGCTGCTCTGCGGCGCGATTGTCTGGATAAGATCGAAAATGACACGCATCTTGGGGCTCTGCCCGATGATGTTGTCCAAGCCGGTGAGCCGCCGCAATTCTCGCCGCAGATACCCCGCTTCCTTCTTCCATTTCAGGTTCTCAGACACCTCGCGGACGGCTGCGCGCAACTGATCTACCAGGTCGTGGTCCTTAATCACGTAGCGGTTCGCTCCTTGGTTCGCCGCGGCGATGGCCGTCTCCAACGTGGGCACTCCCGTGATTAATACAAAATAGGAGTCGGGGGCGATCTCTCGGGTGAAATTCAGAAGCTCTAGTCCAGTGGCGCCGGGCATTCGTACATCCGAAATAATGATGTCGTAGAGCGCGCCTTCCAACTTGCGCTTGGCAGCGTCGACGTTGTGTGCCACTTCCACGCGATGACCCTCTTTGCGAAAAGTGATCTCAAGAAGTTCGCAGATAGATTTCTCGTCATCAACGACGAGAATATGCGCCATCTCGCGGCCTGCTTCTTTTGCAGCGGCTTTTGTGCCTTGCATAGGTCCTCATTCGAGGCGGGGGAGTTCAACTACAAACTCGGCGCCTTTTTCCTTTTCGCTGTATACCGTGATTCGCCCGTTATGTGCCTGCACAATCTGATACACGATAGCCAACCCCAATCCGGTGCCACCTTCGAAATTTGATTGCAACGGTTCAAAGATCTTGGACCGTGCCTGGGGATCCAGCCCGATGCCCGTATCGCGGAACGAAATCCTCAACCAATCGGGGACCCGTTCGATTCCCACGGTCAATGTGCCCCCACCCGGCATGGCGCGCAGCGCATTGTCACAAAGATTCCAGAACACCTGGCGGATTTTGTTGGGGTCCACATGCCCCTGAATAGCTTCTCCGTTAAACGCCCGCACAATATGACACTGTTTCTCTACTCCCGGCTTCCTCTCAATCAGAAGTAGTGTCTCATCGAGCAGCGAACACACGTCGGCATCCTGAAACACGTATGATTTCTCGCGCGAGTAATTTAAAAAGTCGGTGATAATCTGGTTCAACCGCTCCGATTCGCGGCTCACGATGTTTACTAGGTGCTTCTCGTCCTCCTCCAGCGGCACCAGGCGCGCCAATTCCTTCACTGCACCAGACATGGCCGTCAACGGCTGCCGTATTTCATGCGCGATGGCCGCGGAGAGCCGGCCCACGGCTGCCATCCGTTCTTTGGTGGCCACTTCCAGTTCCAGCCGGCGCAGCTCGGTCAGGTCCTGAAAATTGAAGACGTAGCCGCTTCGTGTGGTATCCCGTGTCCGCAACGGAGAGACTGAGATTCCCACATACCGCCGCTGCCCGCCCGCTGTCTGCACCTCGATCTCGCGCCGCAGGGAGAGCTTGTCAGGAATGGAGGACATGTCCGACAACCAGAAATCTGGGCTCACCTCCCTTAGGTCGCGGCCTCGTAGCTCTGCAAACGAGCGCCCTAAGATTTCTTCGCCCGTCCGGTTCAACAACACCACGCGGCCCTCGAGATCGGTTGTAACCAACCCGCCGCGCATGGAATGGATAATGTCCGCCGTGAAGTCCTGCAGCTCCAGAAGTTCTTCTCTCTTTTCTTCCAGCTCGGTGCTTTTACGCCGTAACGATTGAGCCAAGAGACTCGCCAAGTAGGCCAGCGCCAGGAATCCGAATGTATTGCTGAGGAACCACTTCTGTACAGCTTCCGTGGTCGGTGCAGCAAGTGAGCTGCGGGGAAGTGCCCCGTTGTTCACCAGCACTGTAACCAGCACAAGTGCGCCAAGGCAGAACCCTGCAGTGATAAAGGCCACGCGACGCGAAAACAGAATGCTGGCCACGATGATGACCAGAAGATACAGCGAAGTGAAGTAGCTGTCCTGAAGACCCGTGGCATATACGATGCCCGTGATCATGACGACATCGCACGACACCTGTAACGCCCCCAGCCACGCGTTTCCCGGCAGCAGCCTCACCAGAATCAGTTGAAGAATGCTGATCGTGATCCAGAGAATAACGATTGGCAGGAAGAAGCGCGGAGATGTTGAGGAGGGAACGTAAGGCCAGGCCACGCCGACCGCGAGAATCATCCCGATCATCAGCAGCCGGACTCGCGTCAACCATTCGAGCCATTCGCGACGATTAAATGTGTGTTCCATCCCTGGCGCCAATCAGAGTAAATCCCTTCCCCCCATCTTAAACAAAAAATGGAGGGCCGGTGATATTCACCTGCCCTCCATTTCCAGAGTGTTATCGGTCTAGTGGCCGCTCAGTTTGCCGATGAGGGAGAATAGGGGCAAATACATCGAAATTACCACCCCTCCTACCACTAACCCCAGGAATACGATCATGACCGGCTCCAGGGCCGTCAGCAGGTCTTTTACCGCGGCATCCACCTCTTCTTCGTAGAAGTCAGCGATCTTGGATAACATCGCATCCATCGCGCCGGTCTGTTCCCCGACGCTGATCATTTGCGTTACCATCCCAGGGAATACCTCGCATTCCTTGAGCGGTTCGGTAAGTGACTTGCCTTCTTCGAGCGACTTGCGAACCTGGAATAATGCCTTCTCAACTACTGCGTTACCGGAGGTCTTTGCCGTAATGTCCAAGCCTTCCAAAATCGGTACGCCAGACGATATCAAAGTGCCCAGCGTACGAGTAAAACGGGCCACCGCAATCTTCCTCATCAGGATTCCCACCACCGGAAGTTTCAATACCAGCGAATCCAGTGCGAAGCGGCCTCCCTGCGTGCCGTACCACGTTTTCAAGCCGACGATGAATGCGATGACGCCCACTAGGATCAGAAGGCCGAAGATACTTCCGACGAAATTGCTCAACGCAATGACGATCTTGGTTGGCAGCGGCAAATCCACGCCCAAGCCGGCAAACAATGTTGCGAAGATTGGCACCACTTTCCAGAGCAAGAGGGTGATAACGGCAGCAGCGATGGTGACAACTCCAATGGGGTACACTAGCGCCGACTTCACCGCGCGCTTCAGCTTCACGTTCTTTTCGATGTACGTCGACAATCGCTGCAGAATGGTGTCCAGAATGCCGCCGGTTTCCCCCGCCTCCACCATGTTCGAGTACAGCGGATCGAACACCTTCGGATATGCCTTCATCGCCGCGGAAAGCGTGCTGCCACCTTCCACCGCTCCCCGGGTACCCGTCAACACCTTCTGGAACAGTTTGTTCTCTTGCTGGCTCGCAAGAATCTCCAAACACTGCACCAGCGGCAATCCAGCGTCGATCATCACCGAGAACTGCCGCGTAAACACCGCCAACTCCTTGGCATCCACCCCCCCACCGAAAGTAGGCAGGTTGAACTCTTTGCCCTTTTCCGACATTTTGGTGGGAGTGATCTGCTGGCGGCGCAGCATGCTCTGCAGTTCCGTCTTGTTGTTCGCTGCCATTTCGCCCGCGACCGCAGTTCCCGCGCGATTCGTTCCTCTATACGTAAAGGTCTTCATTGCATCTCCTCCAAAATGATCGAATTCCCCTGCTCGTCACTCTTACCTTTTCCGTTCCTTCTATCGAAACCTTAGCGCTTTGCCCCTACCGGTGCCTTGCCGCCAGGCCCCTTGCCCATCGACGGCGTGCTGGCTACTCCACGATTGATCATGTCCTGCAATTCATCCGGATTTGAAGAGCGAGACAGAGCCATATCCAGAGTGATCAACTTTGCAAAATAGGAGTTTGCCAGGCCCTGGTTGAACGTCTGCATGCCAGTCTGTCCGGTGCCCGTCTGCATAGCCGAATAAATCTGGTGGATCTTGTCTTCCCGGACCAGGTTGCGAATTGCTGGTGTCGGGACAAGAACTTCCATTACCATCACGCGGCCACGCCCGTCGGAGCGTGGCAAGAGCGCCTGACAAAGAATCCCTTCCAGAACCATGGAAAGTTGCGCGCGAATTTGGGGCTGCTGATGCGCCGGGAACACGTCGATGATACGGTTAATGGTCGACGCCGCAGAGTTGGTGTGCAGCGTGGCAAACGTCAAGTGACCTGTTTCCGCGATGCGCAGCGCCGATTCGATTGTCTCCAGGTCGCGCATTTCACCGATCAGCACCACGTCAGGGTCTTCGCGGAGGGCGGCGCGCAAGGAATTCGCAAACGAATGCGTGTCCGCGTGCACTTCCCGCTGGTTCACCAGGCACTTCTTGTGATTGTGCAGGAACTCGATCGGGTCTTCGATCGTAATCATATGCTCTTCGCGCTCGGCATTAATCTTGTCCAGCATCGCCGCCAAGGTCGTTGACTTTCCAGATCCCGTAGGTCCGGTGACGAGCACCAAACCGCGCGGCTTGTCACACAATCCTCTCACTACCGAAGGCAATCCCAAGGCATCAAATCCCTTGATTTCCCAGGGAATAGTACGAAACACGGCTCCCACAGCCCCTCGTTGGTTAAATACGTTTCCGCGAAAGCGCGCCAGATTCTTCAAACCAAATGAAAAGTCCAACTCCAGGTTCTCTTCGAACCGGTGCTTCTGTGCGTCCGTCAGAACGCTATAAGCAAGTGATTTCGTGTCGGCTGCTGTCAGCGGCGGCATGTCCAGGGGACGCAGGCGCCCGTGCACGCGAACACGTGGCGAGCTGTTCGTAGTGATGTGGAGATCGCTGCCTCCCATCTCGATCATCTTCTTAAGCAGTTCGCTCAGTGTGATACCAGCCATAATTGCATCCTCTCCGGCCTACAATACCGTTTCGCGCAAAACCTCTTCCATCGTCGTCTGTCCCAACGCTGCTTTCACCAACCCGCTCCGTCGCAGCGTAATCATGCCCTGCTCCATGGCCTTCTTCTTCAGCTCCAACGCCGACGCCCCCACAAGAATCAGTTCCCGAAGCTCGTCGTTAATCTCCATTACTTCGTACAAACCGGTGCGACCTTTGTATCCGCCCTTGTTGCAGGTGCCACAGCCCTTGCCATGATAAATCTTCGTCGTCTTGGCTTCCTCCGGCGTATACCCCGCATCGACTAAGCGCTTGCTGCGGAACCTCCAGTTCTTCCTTGCAGTTCACGCAAATTCGGCGCACAAGGCGCTGCGCGCAGATCAGGTTCACGGAAGTGGCCACGAGGAATGGCTCGATGCCCATGTTCATCAAGCGGCTGATCGTCGAAGGTGCGTCGTTGGTGTGCAGCGTCGAGAGAACCAGGTGCCCGGTCAACGCCGCTTTGACCGCGATTTCCGCAGTTTCAAAGTCTCGGATCTCGCCGACCAGAATGATGTTCGGATCTTGCCGCAAGAAAGCGCCAGAGCTGCGGCGAAATTCAATCCAATCTGCTCCTTCATCTGCACCTGGTTGATTC
This sequence comes from Candidatus Acidiferrales bacterium, assembly GCA_963839315.1. Lineage (GTDB taxonomy): Bacteria > Acidobacteriota > Terriglobia > Acidiferrales > UBA7541 > Acidiferrum. Next base: position 201,040 of record CAWIUU010000034.1, on the reverse strand, counting down.
CCGCCAATTGGAATTCGACCGGGTCTTCGGCGGTCATGATGTTCGTATCGACCTGGTTCAATCGCGCTACCGAGGAATATAGAGTGTTGGTCTTGCCCGATCCGGTCGGCCCGGTCACCAGCACCATGCCGTAGGGTTTCAAAATATTCCGTTCGAATTTCTTCAGCGATTCCGGTTCGAAGCCCAGCTTGGTCATGTCCAGGCGCAGATTTTCCTTGTCCAACAACCGCAGTACGATCTTCTCGCCGTATAGCGTGGGCACGGAGGAAACGCGAAAGTCGAGTTCCTTCTTCTTTCCGTCGGCCTTGTACTTGATCATGATGCGACCGTCTTGCGGCAAGCGCTTTTCCGCAATGTCCAGCTTGGCCATGATCTTGATGCGGCTGGTCATCGCATCCCGCAATTTTAGCGGCGGATTCATCACCGTCTGCAGTACACCGTCTATGCGGAACCGCACGCGCATTTCATTTTCGTACGGCTCCACGTGAATATCGCTCGCGCCTCGCTTCACGGAGTCCGTCAAGATCAGGTTTACCAACTTGATGATCGGCGCCTCTTCTGCCGCCTTCTCCAGCGTTGCCGCGTCCAGTTCCTGCTCATCCGCGGCCAACTCCAATTCCTGGTCTTCTTCCACCAGGTCCTTCATCAGGTTGCTGAGTTCTTCGTGGCTTGACCCGGCCCCTCCGTAGAAACGCGCGATTGCTTCAGCAATGGCCGATTCCGACGCCACTACCGGTTCCACATTGAACCCGGTCATGAACTTGATGTCGTCCATTGCGAACACGTTGGTAGGATCCGTCATCGCAATGGTCAGCACAGACCCTACGCGCGAAAGCGGAATCACTTGATAACGCAGCGCCGTGTCCTGCGGGATCAACTTGATCACGTTGGGATCGATTTCGTAATACTTCAGATTGATGGAGGGAACGCCGTACTGGCGTGAAAGCACACCCGTGATGTCATCATCCGTGATATAGCCCATCTTCGTCAGGCAGCTTCCCAACTTACCGCCGTTGGAACGCTGAAACTCCAGCGCTTTATCGAGCTGATCCTGAGTGATCAGGCTTTCCTTTAGTAGGATTTCACCTAAACGGACGGACATCCGCTGCACTCCCTAACTACTGTGCACCTACCGCCCAACATAGCAAAGGGACGGAACCGGCGTCGTTCGATTTTGAACCACCGTTGTGAATTCGCTAATACCTGTACAGCGGGACAGGCAAATGTTTCGCCGGACAGTGTCTCAACCTTGACTTGCCTCGACTCCGCCGCTATCTTCCGGAAGAGATGTCTATTCCCTCTTTTTCGCCAATTTCTGAACACCCCCGGGCGGAGATCGTGCGGAGCGCTCGGCGATTGGCCGCGGTTGTCCCTTTCGCTGCGCAACCGGTTCTCCGTCAATATTACGATGCGTTGTTTGCGGCCTACGGCTCCCAGCATTGGTGGCCCGGCAGAACAAGGATTGAAGTCATCGTCGGCGCCATTCTGACGCAAAACACAGCCTGGAAAAACGTCGAACGCGCTATCACCGCCATGCGAAAAGGGAAACTGCTCACTCTCTGGGCACTCGAGCGGGTTTCGCAGCGGAAACTGGCTCGCTTGATCCGCTCCTCCGGTTACTTCCGCCAGAAAGCACGGAAGCTGAAGGAGTTTGTTCGGTTCTTGCGAGTCTCAACATTGCGGCTCTCTCACTAAAATGTTCCAAACGCCAACCACTGTACTCCGAGAACAACTCCTTTCCGTGCATGGCATCGGTCCCGAAACTGCCGATTCCATTCTGCTCTATGCCGGCAAGCGTCCTGTCTTCGTCGTGGATGCCTATACGCGTCGAATCCTCCAGCGGCATGGGCTGGTTCGTGGAATGGAGTCGTACGAGGACATCCGGAGGTTATTCGAGAAAAGCCTACCTGCTAATCGCCAACTCTTCAACGAATATCACGCTCTGATCGTTCATGCTGGAAAACACTTCTGTCGCGCCAAGGCCCCCCTTTGTTCCGCTTGTGCTCTGCGACCGCTTCTAACGAAAATTCCGCGGGGCGCGCGATGAGCCCCTCCAATGCCAGGTTACGACTGCGACTTGTTCTCGGAGGTGTGTCGCTAACCCTTTTACTGGCCGCGGTGTTCACACTGGGTTCGTTGGACGTACCCATCGAACCTCGCTCCTGGCGCGAGATTATCGCGCTCTATGCTGTCTCCAGCTTCATCACTGCTGCGCTCTTGATTTTTGGCCTGATTCTCACCCGCAGTGTTATCCGTCTCTTGATGGAGCGCAGCAAGCAACAACCGGGTGCGCGCTTCAAAACAAAAATGGTTCTGGGCGCAATGGCTGTTTCTCTTTTGCCTGTTATCTTCATGTTCTTCGTCAGCTATTCCCTTCTGAACCGTACTCTGGGCCGATGGTTCCCTCGCCCTTTGGAAATTGCCTCCGATGAAACCCAGAAGCTTTTGAACGACCTCGGACGGGGCACGCTCCCTAGACTTCATACCCAGGGCTTCCAGGCCGCCCTCCATACTCAAGAATCTCCAGAGTCTTTCCTTGAGCGCGCGTTCTCCATGGGCCTCGATGCCGTCTGGGTCTTCGATGCCCAGGGGAGATTCCTGAAAGGTGGCGTCATCTGCGACAACCTGCCCGAAGATCGCTCCCATGAATCCTGTAGCATCTCGGGAGTTCAAGGAACACTCCAGCAAACGCTTCCGAGTGGCGTCGAAATCTGGGAAGCCAACGGAAAAAGCTATTTCGCCGCGCGCGTCCCTCTGGAGTTACCCGGGCAACCGTCTGGAACTCTTGTTGCCGCCTATCGTACCGGACCGGACTTCCTGAAGCGTTGGGCCACGATTCAAACGCAAATCCGCGAATATGAGGAGGTAAAGCAGAATCTTCGTGCCCTGAAACGCCAGATGCTGCTGATTCTTTTCTTCTTTACCATGCTGGTTCTTTCCGCGGCAACTTGGGTGGCCCTGTTCCTCGCCAAGCAGGTCACTGTTCCCATTCAGGCCCTCGCCGAGGGTACTCGGGAAGTCTCTGCTGGAAATTTCGCCTACCAGGTCCCCGACCAACCACAAGACGAATTAGGCATGCTCGTGCGCTCCTTTAACAATATGACCTCCCAGCTTCAGGACAGCCGCTCGCAGATTGACGAGTTCACCCGTAACCTGCAGCAGGCCGTTCAGGAACTGGAGCGCCGCCGCCAACTCATGGAAACGGTTCTTGAGAATATTCCTGCGGGCGTAATCTATCTGGATGCAGAGGGCAACATACTTCGCACCAATTCTGCTTTGTTGCGAATGTTCGGCCGAGCCGACCGCGGCGTGGAGTCGCTGGAATCATTGCTGGACTTCGACGCCCGCCGCACCTTGCAGCAATTGATGAAGCGAGCGCTGCGCATGGGCGTCGTGTCTCGTGAAATGGAGGCGATTGTTGGCGGTCGCATGTCTCACCTCGCTGTGACTATTAGCTCGCTTGGTCCCCGTCGCGCCAATACCGGCTACGTTTTGGTCTTCGACGACCTGACCGAAGTCTTGCGCGCTCAGAAATCTGCCGCATGGCAGGAAGTGGCGCGCCGAATCGCTCACGAAATCAAGAATCCACTCACGCCGATCCAGCTTTCAGCGCAGCGTCTGGCACGGCAGATCGAGAAACGCGCCGCTGATGGCACAACCCCCAAAAAAGATGAACAGCTCCTGCAGATTGCGAGAGAAAGCGCCACGCTCATCGAACGCGAGGTGGCTACGCTCTCCGCTCTTGTTAATGAATTCTCTCAATTCGTGCGCTTCCCCGCCGCAAGGCTGCTCCCCACCGACGCCAATACAACCGTCTACGAAGCCCTGGAAGTATTCTCCGGACGCCTGGATGGCATTATTTTAAAAACTTTCCTGGAAGATTCCTTGCCTCCGGTGCGCGCCGATGCCCCTCTTCTCCGGAGCGTCATCATCAACCTGATCGACAATGCCGCCGAAGCACTGGAAGACTCCAACTTCCGCGAAATTAGCGTGACCACCCATTTTCGCCAGGAATCCGATACTATAGAAATCGCCGTCGCTGATACCGGACACGGCATTTCCCCTCAGGACAAGGACAAATTGTTCTTGCCTCATTTCTCCACGAAAGAAAGGGGAACCGGTCTTGGTCTCGCGATCGCCGCCCGCATCATTTCCGAACACGGTGGTTCCCTTCGCGTGGAAGATAACCAGCCGGTCGGCTCCCGTTTCCTGATCGAATTGCCTGTCGCGGAAATTCCGGCCGCCGCTTCGGAGCGTACTGGCTTGGATTCAGATCGATGAGTGCGAGACCCAAAATCCTGATTGTCGACGACGAAGAAGGCATTCGCGAATCGCTCACTTCCATCCTTCGCGACGAACAGTATTCCGTCGATGCGGTTGGCTCGGCCGAGGAAGCCCTCGAACGCATCATCGGTGGCGAGTTTGAAGTAGTTCTCCTGGATATCTGGCTGCCCGGCATGGATGGCCTGGAGACCCTCGGGCGCATTCAGGGCATTCCCCGCCCCCCTGAAGTCATTATGATCTCGGGCCATGGCACCATAGAAACCGCCGTGCGCGCCACAAAACTAGGCGCCTTCGATTTCATTGAGAAGCCCCTGTCTCTCGAAAGAATCATTGTCCTGGTACGCAACGCCGTGCAGCAACATCGCCTGGAAGACGAAAACACTCTTCTTCGCAGCGAACTCGACCACCGCTACCAGGTAATCGGCGAAAGCGTCCCCATGAAAGCGCTTCGACAGCAGATCAGTGTCACCGCCCCCACCAACGGTCGCGTGCTGATTTATGGCGAAAGCGGCACCGGCAAGGAACTTGTGGCTCGCGCTTTGCACGCCGCCAGCCTGCGCACCAAAGCCCCCTTTGTCGAAGTCAATTGCGCCGCGATTCCCGAGGAATTGATCGAATCCGAACTCTTCGGCCACGTGAAGGGCAGTTTCACGGGAGCCTCCGAAGACAAGATCGGCAAATTCCAGAAAGCCGATGGTGGCACGCTCTTCCTGGACGAAGTCGGCGACATGAGCCTGCGTACGCAATCGAAGGTTTTGAGGGTACTCGAAGAGCAGCGCTTCGAACGTGTCGGTTCGAACCAGACGATTCATGTTGATGTTCGCGTGATTGCCGCCACCAACAAAAACCTCGAGCAGGAAATTTCCCGCGGCGCCTTCCGTCAAGACCTCTTCTACCGTCTTAACGTTATTCCCTTCTTTGTTCCGCCTTTGCGCGACCGCAAGGAAGATATCCCCGTCATCGCGCGATTCTTCCTGAATGAGTTCAGCGCCGAGTATGCAAAAAAGACCCGCGAGTTCGGCGACGCCGCAATGGAAATTCTACTGCGTTATCCCTGGCCCGGGAACGTTCGCGAGCTTCGCAATCTCGTAGAACGCCTGGTAATCGTTTGCCCGCAAGCTCGGATTGAACCTCATCACCTGCCACCCGAACTCTTTCGGGGCGTCTCGGAAAGTCCGCAGCACCCCTATTCCACGCTTCACGAAGCGCGCAGCGCATACGAGCGCGAATTTATTCTTCGCAAACTCCAAGAGCACCGCTGGAACATGACGCAGACCGCCACAGCCCTAGGCCTGGAGCGCTCTCATCTCTATCGCAAAATGAAATCCCTAGGCATCGCCGCCCCGGAGTAGCCGTCTTACCCCTTTGATTCTTCTTCCTCGTATCCCCGCTGATCCTCTGCCAACTCTTCCAACTGCGTGTGCCAATCCAACTCCCTCACCTGTTGCGGATTATCACGCCACCCTGGCGCCACTTTCACAAACAACCCCAGGTAAATCTTCATCCCCAGCAACTTCTCCAATTCTTTGCGCGCCTCCGTTCCCACCTTTTTCAGCATTTCCCCTTTTTTGCCAATCAGGATCTTCTTCTGGGAATCTCTTTCAACATTCAGCGTCGCCTGAATCCGCAAAATCGTAGGCGTCTCTTCGAACTTATCGATCATTACCCGCAGGGCATGCGGCACTTCGTGGTACGTCAATTGAATTGCCTTCTCTCGCACAATTTCGCTCGCCAGAAATCGTTCTGGCTGGTCCGTGACTTGATCCTCGGGAAAAAATGGCACGCCCTCCGGAAGTTGTTTCAAGATCTCTGCCAGTAATTCTTCGCATCCATTTCCCTTCAGCGCGGAAATCGGTACCAGCGCCGCAAACGGAAACGCTTTTGCAAAGGCATCCAGCAGCGGTAACAACTTCGGCTTCGGAACGCGGTCCACTTTATTTAGTGCCAGAATCGCTTTTCCCTCAAACCGTTTGGCCTTGTCCAGCAGCAACTGGTCGGCATGGGGCAGCGCTGCGCTGGCATCCACCATCATCAAAAGAACGTCAATGCCCTCAAGCGCCGCCGCCACTTCCCGCATCATCTGGCGATTTAATACCGTATGTGCTTCATGCAGCCCCGGCGTGTCAATAAACACGATCTGCCCCTCCGGCCTTGTCACGATCCCCTGGATACGATTCCGAGTCGTTTGCGGCTTCGACGTGACAATCGCCACCTTCTGGCCCACATAGCGATTCAGAAGTGTGGACTTACCTGCATTCGGCCGCCCAATGATCGCAACAAATCCTGCGCGATATTTTTCGCCACTGGCTACTTCTTCCTTGTTCTTACCTGGCACAACGCCTCTCTCACTTCCCGATCGGGAGCTCCAGCATGCTCTGGTGCTCCGCTCGTGCAACAACGGAATATGCGCGGTCTTCGCGTCCTTAATGGACTCTCTTGCCACCACCTCGCCGCTATTCTAAATTCTTCTCCACGCTGGGCGAATTCCGGCTGGCAACGTCAAAGCTCAAGTACCCTCGATTTTCCGAACTCCTCAATTAGACTTCCTCGCTGCGGGCGCCAAGTGCTTCGCGCGCAGCCTCAGTACCTTGCGCTGGTTGGCCTCCAGCACTTCAAGCCGGTAGCCTTCGACGTCCACCTTGTCCCCCGGCGCAGGCACTTTGCCCGAGAGATGGCTCAACAATCCCGCCATCGTCGTCACTGTCTCGCCGGCGTTCTCCTCCAACTGAACGCCCAGCAATTCTTGCGCTTCCCGTATCGTCATGCTCCCGCGCAGCACCAGGCTACCATCGGGTTCCCGCACCGCATCCGGCGCAGGTTGAAAATCGCCGCCACCTCGCTCACCGACAATCTCTTCCACCAGATCTTCCGCAGTCGCGATCCCAGCTACGGAACCGTGCTCATCAATAATGATCGCCATCGACTGGTTCCTCTGCCTCATCTCCTTCAGCAGGTCCGAACCCAGTTTTGTCTCCGGCACAAACAGCGCCGGCCTCACCAATTCACGCACTTTTCGTTTCGGCAAATCCGTATCGGCAATCTGCAACAGGTCCTGGGCGTGCACCACTCCGAAAATATCATCCAGCGACTTCTCATATACCGGCATCTTCGAGAATTTAGTCTCCACAAACCGCGCGTGCATCTCTTCCAGAGTCACCTCCGCCTGCAATGCCACCACATCTGGTCTCGGTGTCATCACCTCACGCACTCGTTTGTCGCTGAATTCCACCACCTGCTCGATCAGGTCCGCCTGATCCTTTTCGATGATGCCTTCTTCCTCCGCCACTTCCACCAGGGCTTCAATACCTTCTTCCGTCCTTTGCTCTTCTGTTCGTTCCACTTCGTGCTCGGAAATCCGCGCTAGCGATTCCGTACCTTCCAGGAACACTCGAATCGGCCACACTACGAACATCGCCGCTCGGATCAATGGCAGCAGCGGGAACAACCATCGTCCAGTCGTCCGGTAAAGCAACATGTCAGGAATGAAATGCATGGCGATGACCACTTCGAGAGAGAGAAATACGAGAAACTGCAGCCCCGCTTCCCACTGGTTCGGCACCAGGTACACAACGCCGCGCGTCGTCTCCAGGACGATAAAAGCCAGCCAGAAATGTCCCAGGATGCGAAATGTGCGCCCACCACTGCGCCGGTTAATTCTCAGCTTTGGCTCGATTTCTGCCTCAAAAATGTCCAAATGCTCGTGAATCCGCCCGGTTGTCATTCGCCCGAGTTCGCGGTAGATCAGCGCGAGGTAGGAAAAGATGGGCAGGCCCAGGGCCAGAATCAGGATTCCGCCAATGTAGATCCAGGGCAACATCGTCAAGCAATTCCCAGTCGGCGCCGTAGCTGCATTTCTACCCGCTCCATTTCGCCGCGGTCAGTTTCGTGATCGTATCCCAGCAAGTGTAGTACTCCATGCAATATCAATACTTGAATTTCCGCTGTCAGTTTTCGCCCGTACAGCTTGGCGTTGCGTTCGGCCACCACGGGTGATATTGCAATATCGCCAAGTTGAGCGTCACGCACTTTGTTTAGCTGACGCCGTAGGTTGCTAGGTCGCCGGCGCTCTTCTGCGGGGAACGAAAGTACGTCGGTCGCCCCTTTTCTATTGCGGTAGGTTTCGTTTAACCGCGCCATCTCTGCGTCGGTGACCAGGCGGATAGCCACGCCCTCCCGCCGTAGTCCAAATTCCAGCATTAAACGCCGTGTAAACGCCGTCAGTGCCGGCATCTGCACACGAACGGCCCGCTGGCGATTCTCAATCGCTTCCACATCGTGCGCCGCTATGCCTGCTGTAGGGTAGCGTCCTGTCCTTCTCATGAAAGCAAATTCGCAAACAATCGCAATTAATTGTGCGGTGGTTCGGATGCCGCAACCTCTTTAGGTGGTGAGGCCGGTTTCCCGTTCCCGCCTCGCTGAGGATGCGATACATCATACTCTTCGTACGCACGGATAATCTGTTGCACCAGGTTGTGGCGCACCACATCCTTTTCTCCGAATTGTACGTTGCTGATTCCTGGAATCCTTCCGCAGATTTCCAGTGCCTCCACGAGCCCCGACTTTTTCCCTTGTGGCAAGTCGATCTGCGTGATGTCGCCCGTAATTACGGCTTTAGAATTAAATCCCAGCCGTGTAAGAAACATCTTCATTTGCTCACTGGTCGTATTCTGCGCCTCGTCCAGAATCACGAACGAATCGTTCAGTGTACGGCCGCGCATGAACGCCAGCGGAGCAACCTCGATGATTCCCTTTTCCAGGAAGCGCTCCAACTTGTCGGCGTCCAACATGTCGTAAAGTGCATCGTACAAGGGCCGCATGTATGGATCGATTTTCTGTTGCAGCGTTCCTGGCAGGAAGCCAAGCCGCTCCCCCGCCTCCACCGCTGGACGCGCCAATATGATGCGGTTCACTTGTTTCGTCAGCAGCGCGCTTACCGCCATGGCAACCGCAAGATACGTTTTACCCGTGCCGCCCGGCCCAATGCCGAATGTCATGTCGTGCGACTCAATTTCTTCCATGTAACGCCGCTGGCTCGCGTTTTTCGGGGTCACCACTTTCTTCCCGAACGAACGCGTTCGCCCGTGTTCAAACATCCCCCGCGGCGACTCGTGCGGTTCTTCCGTCGCCACGCGCATCAGTGATTTCACTTCGGCACTTGTCAACGAACGCCCGTGCCGTGTCAGGTGGTTGTACTCCTCGACGATGCGCACCGCCTGGTCCACGCTGTCCTGTTCTCCTTCGATCGTCAGACGCGTGTCATGCAAATGCGTGCGAACACGCAAGGCGTCTTCCAGCGATCGAATATTTTCGTCAAGGGTTCCGAAGAAGGGTTCTATTTTTCCGGTGATATGTATCGTGCGTCTCATCCAAGTTGAAGGTTGTCCTGTTGCTCGAACCGGGTAGCCGATGGAATTCCTCCGCGAATGATTAAGCTGCTTTACAGCTCTGACACGGAGAAACTACCTTCACCGTAGCGCACACCCGTGCGGCGGTCAAGTTACTTGCTTTTAACATTTGGCGCTCTGTGATTCGGCTTCGTGGAGAACGCCTTCTCAAGGAGGCACATCATCATGGCTTCTTCTTCAACGCCTCTTGAATCGCCTTCTCCGCCAGCGGCGCCATCACCGCATACCCCTGCGCATTGGGATGCAATCCGTCGTTCGTAATGCTGCCTTTCAGAAAGCCCTTCTCATCTACGGTCGCGGAAAAGTAATCCAGATACACGCATCCATTCTCCGCCGCATATCTTTTGATCCATTCATTCAACATCAGAATTCTTTCGGGCGGTCGTCGATCCGTCTGCACAATATGTTTACCTTCGGAGGTGGTCAGATCGCTCACCGGCATCACGGATGACAACACCACGCGAATTCCATGCACACGCGCCAATTCCGCCATCGTCGCCAGATTCCCCTCTGTCTCTTCCAGAGTCATCGGCCCGGTGTTTCCCGCAATGTCATTCGTTCCCGCCAGGATCACTACCACTTGTGGCTGCAGCGCAATTACATCTGGACGAAATCTCAATACCATCTGCGGAGTGGTTTGCCCGCCAATCCCCCGGTCAACATATGGTTTCCCAGGAAAAAACCCTCCAAACTGCGGCAGTGCCCACATGTCCGTAATGGAATCTCCCATGAACAGCACTCGCGGTTCCTCTTTTGCCGGCGGTGCCAGCGCCGCATTCGCCGCACGATAGCGATCGAGTTCCGCCCAATCCTTCAACCGCCGCGAATCCCAATCAAGCTGCTTCTGCATCTCCGGCAAGCGCGCGCAATCGCTCGCCAATTTCGCATCAGACTCTTTGCTCGGCGCCCCTTGCTGCGCCAACGTCGTTCCTCTGAACGCCCCCACAAATATCAAGAAAAGCACCATTCTTTTCACGCTTAGTTCTCCCTGTTTTATCTTTACCCGTACTTCTTCTATCACAAATCGGATGAAGGATAGTTGCCTGTTGATTACCTGTCCCCTGGTACCCGCGTACTCTATACGCCCTCACATGGCCGAGCGAAACTCAGCACGGAACAAACTGCAAGTTCACGGGTTTGATTCACCTGAGGGAGGGGCAAGTCTATGCACGTCTCCGCAAAGTCGTTCCTGCTCGGTTCTGCTTTCCTGGTGGGAGGCTTGCCGGCTTTGGCTACTGACGAATCTATTGGCGTTCCGGCGGCTACGCCCGCAGCGCACGCCACGATGAATTGCCCCGGCCTCTCCAGTGTCCCCATGACTGCCGACGTTGCGCAGGCGCTTCCCTTGCGTCTTGTGCGCACGCTTTCCTGCGACGAATCCGTCACCATCCTCTCCGACAGCGAAGGCTACACCGTTCACGTTCGTTCAGCTGACGGCAAGGATGGCTATGTCGCGCGTATGTATCTCAACCTAAGCGGCTCCCCGTCAAGTCTGGCCGACCACCAACCACTTTCCGCGACGGCCGTAAACAATGTGGTTCGTTGGGAGGCTGGGGCGCCCGGTTGTGACCAATTCTTCAGTAAAGGCCACACCGTAGAGTCTGCCACCGTCAATGGCATCACCGTTCAAGTCTCTCTGGAAGATTCGGGTTGGAAACTTCGCGCTACCGTTGCGGTTTCCAATAAGAGCGGCGAGCCGGTGGAAGTACTTCCAAGTCTCATCACCCTCGACGAACTACAGCCCAACATGAAGGCCCTGCTCGCCCAGGATCCCGCGAAGCTCGCTCACGTCGTCAATCATCAGGTGCTCCTTACCCAGGCAAACGCACAACCTTCGCCCAGTGCCGTCGTCTACCATGCAAACGCCACGCCTTCGGTTGGTGCTGTCAGATATCATCCCCCGACGCCGGATTATTTCAGTGAGCACTTCGCGCTGTCCTCCGACAGTAATCACGCCGCAATCGTTCCTTCTGCCTCCGAACTTCGCTCTCTTGCCCTTAAGCACACCAAACTCATTTCCGGCCAGAAAGCTGCCGGCATCATATGGTTCGAACGCGACAGCAATGCCCGCGAGCTTTCTCTCCGCGTTCCCGTCGCCGACTTCGTGTTTGACTTCCCGCTCTCCTTCGAGCAGAAACGCTAGACTCCTCCTCTAAGGACGCGGTGCGGCCCGGGGTCCCCTCACCCCGGGCCGTTTTCTTTTGTGCATGCCCTTTACGACATTAGCGGCAATCCCTCCCTGGTCGTCATCGGTAGATGCCGGATTCGTCGCTAGCTGCGCCCTTTTTTTTGTCCCTTAGAGCAGTAGAGTGAAGGGGTGTCGCAGCTGGTGCCCAGGCCCTCACTTAAGCACGACAAAAAGTCTTGGCTACAACCCGGTACAGACTAAGCTACCTAGGCGAAGCAGCCATTTATTGATTGCGGCCGTACTAGCAAGCAATCTTGTGCTGAAGGCGTTAGCAACAGCCATTTAACAGTCCCGTTGTTCTGGAGCAAGCTCGGTGAATCAGTCACTCGAGAAGGAGAACCCAATAGCGGGAAATTAAGCCCCCCACTGCACTTTCGGTAGTGGTACAAGACTGTACCACTACCGCACTCTCACATCGTTTGACAAAGGTATTCCTCTCACCTCAAACTAGTTATTCAGACAACACGCTTAAGGAGCGATAGATGGCGCAAGGTCAGGCAACAAAAGTTAAGAAGAAGAAAAAATCAGTTTTAAAGCGCGCGGCACAATCTCGCGAACGGGCCGAAGTGAACCGCGTGAACCGCACTCGCGTTCGCACCGCCATCAAGCGGCTTCGCACCGCCCTCACGGCTGGTGATGCCACCGCCGCCGCAAATCTTTTGCATCCCACCATGTCGGCAATCGACCAAGCCATCACCAAGGGCGTGCTCCATGAGAACACGGCGAACCGCTATAAATCTCGCCTTAATCTCGCTTACAACCAGGTAAAGCCAAGGCCGCCAAGTAACTTTCTCTTTTTTGAGTCTGCTATCCAGGCGGGCGGCTCTCTCAGTTGCCCGTCATTTTTGTTTTTGAACCCAGATGCAGCCTGCCAATTTGTCCGGCACGCCGCACTTGCTTCGACCAAGCCAATTTGGGAGTCTTCCTTTCGTCATCCGACCCCTACGCTCTTTCACTACCAAAGGCAGGTACACGATGACCTCAAACATTGCTATCACCCGCACTTCGCAATCGCGGCTCACGGAAGAATTGCGCGAGAATTCGCCCTTCGGCACGAATTACAGCGATCACATGTTCGTCGCCGATTACCGCGAAAGCCAATGGCACGACGCCCGCATCGAGCCCTTCGGTCCGATGTCTTTCTCCCCCGCCGTGACCGCTCTTCACTATGGACAATCTCTCTTTGAAGGTTTTAAGGCTCATCGCATCGCAGGCGGCGGCGTGGCCATTTTTCGTCCGTTGTGCAATCATGCTCGCCTGAATCGTACCGCCGCGCGTCTCTGCATGCCGGATTTGCCGGAAACTCTCTTTCGCGATGGCTTGATTGAACTACTTCGCACTGACCGCGAATGGGTCCCGCATCGCGAAGGCGGCTCCCTCTACATTCGACCGGTCTATTTCGGCGCCAGCGACACGCTGATGGTCCACGCCGCAACGCGCTACCGTCTCGTTATCTTCACTTCGCCCGGGGGCCCGTATTTCGCGCAACCCATTCGCCTGCTCACCGAAGAGACTTATGTTCGCGCTTTCCCCGGTGGCACCGGCGACGCTAAATCCGCCGGCAATTACGGTGGTGGCCTGCTGGCTGCAAAACTCGCGCAAGCCAAGGGCTATCACAACGTGATGTGGCTCGATGGCAAGGAGCGCCGCTTCATCGAAGAATCCGGCGTCATGAACATCATGTTCATCATTAAAGGTGTCGCTATCACCCCGCAGCTGTCTGGCACAATACTACCCGGCGTCACGCGCGATTCGGTGCTCACGCTCATGCGCGAAATGAATGTTCAGGTCGAAGAACGCCCCATCTCCGTGGAAGAAGTCCTGTCCGCGCATGCTGCTGGCACGTTGCAGGAAGCATTCGGCATTGGTACCGCTGCGATCATCGCCCCCATCGCCTGCATCGGCTATCGTGAAAAGGAATTCAACATTCCCATAGGCGCGGCCGACGGCCTGGCGAAGAGACTTCACACTCGTCTAACCAACATCCAGACCGGCAAAGAACCCGATACCCACAACTGGCTCCTTACCATCTAGCACTGTCGATCATTCATAGGATTAGGGCGATCAGGGCCCAATCGCTCCCTCGTTCAGGCCGCTGACTTGAGGCCCTGAAGAGACTCCTTCCTTCCCGTTTCCGTTTTGAGCAGAATAGAAGTGGAGGACTACCATGCCTTACTTCGCTGTCTTCTACGACGTCGTCGAGGATTTCGTCACCCGCCGCGCCGCTTTTCGCGAAGAACACCTGCGCCGTGTCTCTGAATCTTATGCCCGTGGCGAACTCCTGCTTGCCGGAGCGCTCGACGACCCTGCCGACCGCGCCCTTCTTGTCTTTCTTGCGCACGATAAGCATGTCATCGAATCGTTCGTCCACAACGACCCCTACGTCGTTAACGGCCTCGTGAAACACTGGGAACTTCGTCCATGGAACGTCGTCACCGGCAATGAAGCCTGTCCCAGCCCTTCAGTCCCCGCGCGTCCCACCGAAATTTCTCGCGTCTGGTCCGCCCGCACCACGGAAACAAAATGGCCGCTATACCGCGAACACTTCACCAAAAACGTTCTCCCTGAGCTTCGCGCCATCACCGGCTATCTCGGCGCTACTCTTTATGTCCGCCACATCGGCGACGAGCGCGAGATTCTTGTCGAAACCTATTGGCGTTCTCTCGACCACATCCACGTCTTTGCGGGAGTCGACCTCGAAACTGCTGTCGTCGCAGAGGATGCCGCCGCAATCCTCGCGGACTTCGACAATCGCGTTCGCCACTATGATATTGTCCTCTCGGATTGCGCACCCGCTGCGAGTGCGCCCGCGACGAAGTAACCCTATCTGCCCTGCGCGGTTACCCCTGCCAATTGCGCCACCAAAAATTCCATCACGGTTCGCGGTTCTTTCGCCCCACCCTTTAGCCGGTCGTCTGCCTCTTGCAACGCCCTCAACCCTGCCAGCAACCGCTCCTTGGAGATCTTGCGAGCGCACTGCAGCGCCAATTCCGCCTGTTCTGGCCGCATTCCCAATGCTCGTGCCGCCTGCCATCCATTCGTCACGCCGCGTAGCTCGCTTGCCTCAATCAGCTTGCGGTACATCCATGCCATCCCGCCAATCATCAAGACAGGTTCTTCGCCTTCTCGCAAGAGTCGCTCAATAAACTCTAGGGCTAGCTTTGGCTGCCGACTGGCTAACAAGTCCGCAACTTCCCAGATTGTGGTCGTTTTTTCAGAAATCACCAGGGCGCTCACATCCTCCCGCCTCACCACTTTGCGCTCTGCTGCAAAAGTCGTCAGCTTATCCACCTCTGTCTTCAAACGCATCAAGTCGCCACTGACGAATTCCGCCAGGTCCTCCGCAGCACCCTTCGCAAACTCCACCCCTTGCTCCTTGGCCAACGACTTTGCCAGCACCGCGCTCGCTGTATTCCGTTCTTCGGAGTTTTCACCCAGGCCCACTTCCACCATCAGGGAATATTCGGCCAGCTTCTTCCCTAATTGCATTCGCATGTCGAGCTTCGAGGCTTCCATTACCAGCACCGTGAATGGCGCAGGGTCTTTCAAGTAGCTTTCGATCGCTTCCACCGTCGCTTCCCGATTTTTTTCGCCCAGGTCTTCAATCGCTTCCATATCTTCCAGGAACACCACCTGCTGCGCGGATAACATGGGAATCGTCTGCGCCTGATCCAGCGCCGCCTGCGTCTCTCCGCGTTCCGCCGAAAACCGCGAGACGGCCCAGGCTCTGGCCGCTGCTGGCACAAATTTCTCAATCAATTGCGCTCGGCAGGCGTCTCTCAAAAAGGGCTGGTCACCGTAGAGCAGCACGGCTGGAACAGCTTTCCCCTTCCCTAGCCTATCCTTGAACTCCTCCACGGCTAAACGTGCCATCAGTAGTTCTCCGTGACCGCTGCCACCAGCCTGGCCGCGAAATCCTGAGACATCCGGTCCACCGCGGGATCCCCTTCCTGAAAAAAACTCCGCACATCGGTGGACAATTCATACTCTCCGCGAAATACAAAATTGTCGTTATGGTAGAGCACTTTGTCAGAAAGCCGGTCTTTGAGAGTTACGTCGCATTTCATCATGACCAGCATGGCAGTGGCCTGAGCCGTGCTCGTCGTAGCGGTGCTTGTCGATTGAAACGTCAATGGCAGGGCTTCTAGGCTCAGCACTTTCCCTGTCAAAACGGCATCACCAGCTCCGGGATCGGAAACCATTTTGTATCTCGTCTTTGCCAGAAATTCGTGAATTGTCGCGGCCGTCAGTTTTTGTTCGATCCGGTAGGTGCTGGTTTTGTTCTCCATCGCTGGCACGGCAATTACCGTAATGTCCTTTGGCAGCGCTGGATTGCGGCCCGCCACATGGTATCCACAGCCGGAGAATGCAATCGTCGCCGCTCCCACTAGCAGCATGCGTAGCGCTTTTCCACGCATCATGAATCCAGCCACTCCGCCAGTTTGACGCCACTTGCTGCTGGAACTCGCAAATTGTCTCCCGCTCCCCAAAACCACCAGCAGTTTTCACGCCCAGTATCTGGACGCGGTTCGCTGAGATACAGTGCCGCGTCTCCCGCAACGCTCACGTTGCTTGGCCCTGCCTCCTGGCTGGGAACCACGGCGAACCCGGCTTCCTTCATCGCGAGCTCAAGCTTCGGTGCTTCGGCAGTGTTCGCGAGATCCACGCAAACACTGAACGTCGTGCCATAAAACACTGGTGCGTGTACCAGATTCACGGAAATCTTCGCGTCCTCTACGCGGATCTCCCACAACGGCCGAAATCTCCGCGCGAATTTCCAGCACTTTTTCCTGCAGCACAACGCGGCTCTCGGTGCCAAAGCGCGGCAGCATGTTGAAGGCAGTCTGCGTCCCGAATACGCGATTGCCAATACTTTGGAAGGAAAGCAACTGCGACGTTTGCGTCTCCAGTTCCTCCACTCCAGCGCGGCCGGCTTCCGAGACCGGCTCGTAAATCACGGCAACTATCCGCTGCAACCCGAATCGTCGAAGGCTCAGCGCCAGGCTGGCGATCGCGGTTCCTCCCGCGGAGAATACGCCGAATGCTGGCGACTTTTTCGAAACCTCCTTACCGGTTAACGCTTGATCTTGGGAAACCATGGCGCGCCGTCAGGGTCGGACATCGCGGCATATGAAAAATCGATCACCGTAGCACCGGCTTCTCGCGCCGGCCTCAAGCATTGCTTGCCAAATCCGTGCGAACCGGCCAGAAATGCAAAACGCGCTCCGCGAAATGTGTCTTCCTCCACTCGCTGGATCATTGCCGCTTCCCCGCCCGCTTCCGTCAAAATTCCCGCGGTTTCGTCTTCATCCACGAGACGCAAATCCCATCCAGCAAAGCGGCTCTCTTGCAAAAGAGACTTCACTTCGCTTCCGAGAAGCGAGGACGCTCCAGCCAGCACGATTCTTTGTGAATTACGATCTGAGACATGAATCAGACGGTCCTGGCGACCAGCCGATGGCGCACAACACGCACTACGTGAAGCGTCAGCCCTACGAGAGCGTAAACGCCGGCAATGATCACCAGCACTTCTTCTGACCAGCGCCAGATCACGCCCACCAGAAGAATTACCAGAATGATGGTCACAGAGGGTTGTTTGCGGGTCCACGGAATATCTTTGAAACTGTAATACCTGACGGTGCTGGTCATCAATGCGCCCAGCGCTAGCATCATCAGAAACCAGGTAATCGCCCAACTCTTGTCGCTAATCGGCCCGATCCAGTGGCAAGCGTGCACCGTCGCCGCCACCATGCCTGCTGCAGCGGGAGTCGGCATGCCTACGAAATTCTTCGACCCTCCGGGCGCCATGCCTTGCACGTTAAAACGTGCCAGTCGCCATGCCGAGCAGATCAAAAAGGCCAGGCAGCAAATCCAGGCCAGGTGTCCCAATTGTTCAAAGCCTTCCGTGGTCATTCCAGCGACGCTCCGATATCCCCAGGCGTACGCCAGAATCGCCGGGGCAATGCCGAAGCTCACCACATCTGCCAGCGAGTCAAACTGCACTCCAAATTCCGTATTCGTACCGGTCAACCGCGCGATGCGGCCATCCAGCGCGTCAAACAAAATTGCAATTCCAATGGCCTTTGACGCGCGGTCAAAGTCCTCCGTGCCCCCGGAGAGTGCGGCGATCGAAGCGTAGTAGCCGCAGAGCAAATTCGCCCCTGTGAACAAGCTCGGCAGGAGAAATATTCCGCGACGCCGTTTTGGGTCCTTGCGCAATTTCTCGGCAAACGAGATTCCCTGTTGTTCGTAGTCAGCCATTTTTGTTTCGCTCATTCTGCCACAGAGTACTACGCCGGGCGGTCTTCTTCCCTGATTTTCTGCTTGCTGCGGTCAGAAACGGTGCCGGAAGTTTTCGGGGCGCCGACGGGTTCCGCCATCCGTGCGATGACGCTGGAACCACCCTTCACGTTTTGCCCCACCTTTACCAATATTTCTGCGTCGGCAGCAAGCCAAACATCCACACGCGATCCAAAGCGCACCAGTCCCACGCGCTCACCCCGTTGCACGGCCTCACCTGGCTTCTTCCACGATACGACACGCCGGCTACCCAGCCCGCAATCTGCTTGAAGACCAACTCGCCGTGTTCGCTCGCCAAAGTAAAGACGTTTTGCTCATTCTCCAGGGAAGCCTTTTCTGCCCACGCCGCCAGGAATTTCCCGGGCTTGTACTCCAGCTTTGTAATTGTTCCTGCTGCTGGTGCGCGATTCACATGCACATTCCAGATTGCCAAAAAAATGCTGATGCGTTTACCTGGCCGACCGGCGCGTTCTTCCTGTGTCACCACAACCACGCGCCCATCGGCAGGCGAGACTACCAACCCAGGCTCGGCGGGAATCATGCGTTCAGGATTGCGGAAGAAATAAAAGACAAACAGGGCAAGCGCAACCAACGCGATCCCCGTCAGGATTCCCCACCGCCATCCACTGACAAGGGCAACGATACCCAGAAATAACGGTGGCAATCCAAAATAATAGCCTTCTCGGACCATACCCTCCCTTTCCCCGGCGCGGAATCGATCCGCGGGAGGTCTCTGGTCATTTTACGACAGAAAGCTGTTGGGATGCGCGAACCAGACTGCTTAGGAGGCTTGTCTGGCCCGCGTAGTATGGATACGGGCGGCCAAAAGCTCCATCTCATCTTTCACGTGGAGCTTCAATTTCTTTAATCGAATTTCTTCTAGGAGGTCTTCGGAGTTCAGGAAGGGGGATCTTGCGAGGTTCTGTAGTTCTACTTCGTACTGGTGGTGCTTTTCTGCCAGACGCTGATACTCGGCGTCGGCTGTGATTATTACGTCCCGAGGTGCCCGCTGGATTGCTGCCATGCGTTCCTCCTTCTTACAGGGAAGTGAATGCCCGATGAACGTCAGGGTACACCTGGGAAACTCCCCGTCAAGGACTATTCCGTACCAAGCTGTGGATTGTTGGTACCATGCTCAAGAATCAAGGCGGCCTCTTCCGGTTCGCGATAATACCGCTCTCGTCTGCCTACCTGCCGAAAACCCAGCATTCGGTAAAAGGCGATGGCACCCGCGTTGGACTCGCGGACTTCCAAAAATGTCGCCTTTATCCCTCTCGCGGCAAAGCGATTCAGCAGTTCCTTAGCCAGGGCTGTACCTTCGCCTTTCCCCCGGTTCTCTGGCACGACCGCCAGATTCAAAATCTCCCCTTCATCCAAAACTTCCCTCCCCAGAATGAACCCTGTCGGTTTCCCGTCTGTCTCAGAGATAAACCCCGAGACCCGGTCGGATGTAAACGTGCCTCCGAGCATCTCCACGGACCACCTGGCAGCTTCTTCGGCTTCCTGAAGGATTATGCTTGCGGCCACTATGTCCTCCGGACGAAACGCGCGGATCAGGAATCGTTGCTTCGACTTACCAACCTCAGCGCACACCGCTTGCCGGTCCTTTCCAGAAGATCTCCGCGTCCGACCTTCGCACATAATTCGCGTCTAATTCCAGCGGGTCGGTAAACTCGCCCAGCCCTGCTCGCTCCTCCGCAAGATCGCCGATCAGGCTTGCCACATCCGCCGGACACATAATGACTCGGTCTCCGCAGTTTTTGCGCAATCCCCAATGCTCCGTTGCAGTAACCAGCTTAGGATCAAGAGAAACCCACTGCACCGCATTTCGCGCCGCGCGCTCTTCCACAAAGGCCACAAATTCCCCCGGCACTGTCACCATTTCCCTCTCTTCGGCCAACATCGCGTCGCCTTTCCATCGGTAGAGGCCGCCAAAGATCTGCTCTCGTTGCGCGTCATACGTTGCGGCCACAAGGCCTTGGCGGTCCCCAAGCCTGGCCATGGCCTCCAGACGCGAGACCCCTACGACCCGGGTCCTGTACACCTCTGCCCATGCTTTTACAGTAGTCAAACCCACGCGAACTCCCGTAAACGATCCCGGCCCGGTCGCAACCGCAAATAACCGTACAGATTGCATGGAAACTGCCGCTTCGCACAACACTTCCGCAGTGGCCCCCAACAACCAGGAAGAGTAGTCCGTACTTTCATGGTGACGCACAGCAAGGGTATGCCCCCCTCGACGCACCGCGACACTTCCCCTCCGCTCGGAAGTATCGATCGCCAGGGTAATCATCAACGCGCCCGCAATCCCTTCAAATAAGCCATTCTTCTCCCATTTCCTTCATTTTCAATAGCTGCTTCGAATTGCGAGCACAACGGCACACACCTTCCGAGACACTTATACAATCCATAACTCCTGCTTATAGAAGGTGAGGCGTGAGCAATTGGAGTGCCATTTTGAAACGGCCCTGTCTCTATCTCCCTCATTCCACAGCATATATCTTGACTCTTGCAACACACTCCCCTATACTCGGCTTATCTCCTAGGGGGCTAACCTCAGCTATGGACTACAAGATCGGCGACAAGGTTGTGTATCCGAACCACGGCGTTGGCGTTGTAGAGCAAATGAGCTATGGAGTATTGAACGGCAGAACTGAACGTTACTACATGATCCGCATTGTATCCAGCGGCCTTCGCGTCATGGTTCCTCATTCGAACGCGTTGACTGTTGGCCTTCGTTCCGTAATTCGTTCCAATGACACGACCAAAGTCCTTGGTTTCCTCGAAAAGGGCAAACTGAATTCCCATCACGACTGGAAGCACCGCTTCAAGGAGAACTCCGAGCGTATGCGCACGGGTTCATTGCTCGAGGTCGCCGTAGTTCTCAAAAGCCTGGTTTCCCTTTCCCGCAGCAAGCCTCTTTCCTTCCGCGAAAAGAAAATGTTGGAACGCGCCAAGTATCTCCTCGTCAGTGAGATGGCAACCGCGCGCAATCTGACTGCCGAGAACGCCGAAGGTCTGGTGGTGAAGTCCCTCGCAAAAGCCAAGCTGCAGTTCCCTATGATGCAGGAAGCCGTAGAATAGTACTTCGCGTCCACGGAATTTATCGACGGGCTCTTCACTCGAAGAGCCCGCTTTTTTGTGTGGCGGCCTACCTCAGCGGCATACTCGCCAAAGCGTTCAGCGAATCATCGGCGAACCGTCCTCGCACAAAACGCGCATAGGCCGCCGCCGCAATCATTGCGGCATTATCCGTACAGAGTGCCCGGCTGGGAAAGTATATCTTTCTTCCATTGGCCCTCTCCGCAAATCGGCCGCGCAACTGGCTGTTTGCCGCAACACCCCCCGATACCAAGACTGTCTCCACTCCACACTCGTCGGCCGCCGCCATCGTCCGCTCCAGCAGGTCCCGCACTACGGCATTCTGGAATTCGCGTACCAACCCCAGCGTTTGCTGACTGCAAAGCGGTAGCAACTCATCCAGTTTGCGATGCCCTTGTGCCATGGCCTCTTCCCTCTTTCGAATTTCTTCGTCGTATTCCGGATGTTCCCGAACGTGATACAGCACTGCCGTCTTCAGTCCACTAAAACTGAAATCCAGCGCGTTCCCGCGCGTCTTGGTCGGACCAAACTTCACCGGTGCGGCCGCACTTCCCGCTGCCTTGGCCAAGCGGTCGAGCACCGGCCCGCCGGGATATCCAAGACCTAGCAGCTTCGCCACCTTGTCGTAGGCTTCCCCTGCTGCATCATCTCTGGTTCCGCCCAGTCTTCGGTACGCGAACGCACCATTCTCCTCTCGCTTCACTTCATATAACACGGTGTGCCCACCCGAAACGATTAAGCACACCGCCGGCAACTTCGGTTCTTCTCCGCCCTGATACGCTTCCAAAAACGCCGCGTGAACATGCCCTTCCAGGTGATTCACCGCCACAAGCGGTTTGCCGAGCGCATGCGCCAGGGTCTTCCCGTAGGTAATTCCGACTAGCAAAGACCCCACCAATCCCGGCCCTTGCGTAACACCAATCGCATCCAACTCCGCAAAATTCAGACCTGCCTCGCTCATCGCCTCGCGCACCACGGGCACGATCTGTCGCAAGTGCTCCCGCGAGGCTAGCTCCGGCACAACCCCACCATATTTGCGGTGAATATCAACCTGCGAGGCGACCACGCTGGAGATAATCTTCCTCCCGTCCACCACCACCGCCGCGGCCGTCTCGTCGCACGACGACTCGATCCCCAGGATTGTTACTCCTCTGATCTTTCCTTCGATCATTTCCGCTCCAAATCCCATGCTAGCACACGCTTTCGAATCCCCTTTACTCATTGGGTGAAGTCCCATTGCACCCTGGCACAATCCCAAGGCACAGTCGAAAGACGCGCGGAGCACCTATGGCTATCACAATTTCTCAGGGTCCCGACTTAATCGCTCAACGTTTCGGCGGTGAACCTGGCTCTCCGCCGGTACTGCTGAATCACCCCACGCAAAGCGCCATCGCCATCGATGGTTGGAAGTCCGTTCTGTTCGGCCTTCCCTTCCTGGTCGCCGGAGTTGGAATTGCCCTAGCCTCTCTGGATATGGTGAAAACCAGCAAGCATGCGCCCAACTGGCTTATTGGATTGATCGGAAGCTTTTTTTCCCTTGCCGGCGCATTCCTGATCATCCACGGTCTGCGCGGCGCGGCCCGAAAGGCTGCGAGCCAACGCGAAGCGGCGGAGCATCCGGGCGAGCCCTGGCTGAGCGATCACCACTGGCATCGCGCAGGTATTGGGTTTTCCGCGTTCAAAGCCGTGGTGCAACGGTTCATCGCCGCTTTGATCTGGAACGCTTTTCTCCTTCCCTTCTTTTGGGTCGGCTTGAACGTGCGCGGAATGGGGCGAATTTTTCTGGTGTTTGCCAGCCTCTTCGCACTCATCGGTCTGATCTTCTGGGGACGCTGCCTCCAGATGCTGGGTGAACTATTTCGATATGGCAACAGCTTCCTCAACTACGACGATTCCCCCTATTTCCTTGGACAGTCGCTACGCGCGCGGCTTCGCATTCCCCACCACGTTTCTGCACTCGACAATCTGATGCTCACACTTCGTTGTGTCCAGGAGAAGTACGTTACCACCGGCACCGGCAACAATCGCAACACTCAGGTCGTCTGCTATGAACTCTACAAGGACACTGCCACCTTCTCTCGCGATCAGCTCACCGGTCTTGCCGGTGGCGACATTCCGATCGACTTTCCCCTGCCGGAAAACCAGCACTCTACTTCACTGGCTGACGCGCCCCCCATCTACTGGGAAATTCAGGCGCAAGGCATCGCACGCGGCGCCGATTATGATGCTTATTTTCTGGTTCCTGTCTACAAACGCCCCTGACTCGGAAGTTTATTGATTTCTGACATCTTATTTACTCTCCACAGACAACCTCATTGTTCGAAAATCCTATGCTCCAGAAGCGCGCCAGAACCAAAATCTCTTCCCTCCCTGGGGTATGGCCTGCGCGTAAACCGATTCCATCGGTGAACCGCATGAAGCCCTGCGCCTCGTGCGATCTCAAAAGAACAAGGATTCCTCAATGAAAAAAACTTTCTCTGCAGTACTTCTGACTTGCCTGGTGGCGGGAATGTTTGCCTTCAGCACCTTCGCCGACGGATTAGCTTTCTTTGCGCCGATCGCCGGCTCTAATCCCGGTGTCACCATCGCCGGAGTCGTCAGCGGCGGCTTGCCGTGGGAAGTGAAGCATGGGTTTGCAACGCTCAACGATTCAGGCCGTCTTCGCGTGGAAGTCCGCGGGTTGATTCTTCCGAACTTGGGCAATACCGGCCCAATCACATCTGTTGCCGCTAGTGTCGTTTGCGGTGACACAGTTGCCGCATCCACCGCCGCAGTCCCTCTGACCAATGATGGCAACGCGGAAATTCACGCCAAGGTTACGGTGCCCTCTCCCTGTTTTGGCGCCATCATTCTGGTGCGTGTTGCCAGTGTGAACGGCACCCCGCTTCCTGCTCTCGGGCCTTGGATAGCGGCATCCAGCGTCTCGAAGGACTCTGACGACAACTAAACGCGGATTCTCTCGCGAACCGTCGCATTCCTTGGGATTCATGCGTCGTTGAATGTTACGGCTAAAGAACGCAGGATCAACGGTGTCCGCTCGGCATTTTCTTGCGGCGGACACCACCACCTCAGCGTAGAAAAGCTTGCATATTGCTCAGGAATCCGCTGCCGGGCGGAAGATGCTACTCATGGCGCAGCGCAACCATCGGATCAACTTTTGTAGCGCGCCGGGCCGGTATATAGCATGCCAACACCGCTGCGACAGCCAAAACAAGCGCGACTCCACCGAATGTGAGCGGATCGTGCGCGCTGACGCCGAACAGCAAACTGGAGAGAACCCGCGTAGCTGCAAAAGCCGCCACTAGCCCCAAGACCAGTCCAGCGAGCGCGAGCTTCATTCCCTGCCCAACGACCAACCTTAAAACCCTACCGCTCTGCGCGCCCATTGCCATGCGAATACCGATTTCGCGCGTTTGCTGGTTCACCGAATAGGAAAGCACGCCGTAAACACCGACCACAGCGAGCACCAGTGCAAGTCCGCCAAAGATGGAGAGTAGCCCCGCCCCCACGCGCGGCGCCCATAGGCCCTGATCGATCAATTCGCCCACGGTGGTCATGTTCGTTAGCGCCAGGTTTGTGTCCAGTGATTGCACCTGGCTGCGCACCGTGGCAATCACTGGCTCGGGACGACCGCTGGTCCGCACCTGCATGCTGGCAGCAGCGGAATAATCCTGAGTCAGCGGCAAATAAGCGACAGGCTGTGGATCCTCCCCGAACGTGTTCACGACGGTATTGCGCACCACACCTACCACCTCGCGCAACTGCGTTTCTCCGAAAAAGTGGAAACGCTTTCCGACGGCGTTTTGCTCTGGCCAGAACTGTTTGGCCATTGCTTCGTTCACAATAGCCACTTGATTCGTGTCCTTGCGATCGGAGTCGTTGAATTCCCGGCCAGCCACCAGCGGGATGCGCAAGGTCTCGAAAAAGTTAGGCGCTACGTCATCGAGCTGCGTCAACGTACCACGGTAGCCGGAAGTTTCGTCTTGCCCTTCGGGGAAAACAGTGCGCGAAAGTCCTCCACCCAACGGAAAATTGGACGCGATGGTTGCGGATTCCACTCCAGGAGACGCCTTGGCCCGCTCGATCGCAGCGCGGAAATATTGTTGAGCACGGCCCTCCTCGTAGTGCAGCGCGCCCAGATCGAATGCGAACACGAAGAGCTTCTTTGATTCGAAACCCGGAACAATGCGTTGTGCATTCTGCAGGCTGCGAATAAACAGGCCCGCGCCGATTAACGCGACAAGTGCCAACGCAATTTCCGAAACCACCAGGAGGCTGCGGAACGGATTACGCCTCCAACCCACGGTGCCCCCGCGTCCACCCAGATTCAAAGCATCTACCAGATTCG
This sequence comes from Candidatus Acidiferrales bacterium, assembly GCA_963839315.1. Classification (GTDB taxonomy): domain Bacteria; phylum Acidobacteriota; class Terriglobia; order Acidiferrales; family UBA7541; genus Acidiferrum. The sequence goes on along the minus strand of CAWIUU010000034.1, from coordinate 175,413 downwards.
GCCTGGCTGCCTTGATCGCTGGAATAATCCCGATGATCACCGCGGTAAAAAGCGCCACACCTATGGTGAAAAGTAATACCCGGGAATCGAAACTCAAATCCACGTCGCCATCTTCAAGCAACGGCGGCCGGAAGGACCACAGCGCCGCGCGGCCTCCGTAAGCGATGGCGAAGCCGACGATTGCCGAAATAATTGCCAGCACCAGACTTTCCGTAAGCAATTGCCGCATCACGCGCCTTGGACTCGCTCCCAGCGCCGCGCGAACGCCGATTTCCTTTTCCCGGCTTGCCGACTGTGCAAGCAGCAAATTCGCCAGGTTGACGCAGGCAATCAGCAGCACCAGGGCCACGATACCCATCATCAATCCACCGGCCAGGACAATTTGATCGCGATTGTTCACGCCCACTGCTGCCTCCATCAGTGGTGTCAGCGTCACGCTTCGGCTGGCGTTGTCTTTTGGAAATTCGGTTTCCAGGCGCGAAGCAATGGTCTTCAACGAGGCTTCTGCTTCGCTGCTGGTTGCCCCCGGCTTTAATCTGCCAATCACGATGGTGGCCAGAAACCTGCGATCGTTGAAGTTATCTTTGAAAAAGCCCGCCAACACTTGCGGGTACATACTGACAGGTACCCAGATTTGCTCGGCATTGCCAAAGGTAAACGCGCCTTTGAACCCGCGAGGGGCAACGCCGATCACCCTGTACGAAGTTGCATTGAGGGTGAGAATCTTCCCCACCACACCGAGATCAGAACCGAACTTATTCGCCCACAGGCTGTAGCTCATAACTACGACGTCGTTTCCGCCCGGCTTGGTGTCTTCATCGGGCAAGAAGAAGCGACCCACCGTGGGACGCAGGCCCAGAACGTCAAAATAGTTCGCGCTGACCATTTGTCCGGACACTTGTTTGGGCTCTGCGCCGCCGCTCCACGTAAACGGGAACGGGCCAACAAAACAACTGATTCCGGAAAAATGTTGCTGTTCTCTGGCAAAGTCCTGAAAATTCGGATAGGAGATTCCCAGTTTCGTCAGATTCGCTGTGGTCACCCTTGTTTTGGTATCAATGGTGTCCAGCTCGACGACGCGAGAAACGTCCTTCACAGGCAGGGGATGCAGCAGAATGGCATTCACAACTGTAAAGATGGTTGTGTTCGCCCCAATTCCCAGCGCTAGCGACAAAATCGCGATCACACTAAATCCCGGATTCTTTACCAGCATCCGCACGGCATAACGTACGTCTTGCCACAGGATTCCCACGTTGCTGACTTCCTCCCCACCCACTCGCCGCTGCCCACCAGCCAACTCCCGGCAGCGTTCCGATCTTGGCAATAAGATAGCAGAGTGCTTCGAAGGTTCAAAAACCGTCTGGCTCCTCTTTTGCTATGAATGACCCTGCTGCCCCATTCGGTACATTGACAATCGTCGGGCGGGAAAGATATTTTGTCAAAGGAACAGTAATTGACTCCGAAGAAGAACGCCCGAGCATCCCTTATGACCATAGATTCGAGGCTGGCCCCGCAAACCCACGCGCATCAGAGAGTTCGCAAAGCTGTTCTACCTGCCGCTGGACTGGGTACCCGTTTTCTGCCCGCCACCAAAGCCCAGCCAAAAGAAATGCTCACGGTTGTGGACAAGCCGCAGATTCAGTATGTAGCGGAAGAGTGTGTGGCCAGCGGCATCGAGCACATCATCATCGTCACCGGAAAAGGCAAGAACTCCATCGAAGATCACTTCGATAGCGCGCCGCTGCTGGAGCGCTTCCTCGAAGAACGCGGCAAGCCCGAACAAGCGGAAATGGTGCGCCGCATCAGCAACATGGTGCAGGTGAGTTACACGCGCCAGAAAGAACCTCTGGGACTAGGACACGCCGTGCTGGTAGCGAAAGATCTGGTGGGCGACGAACCTTTTGCGGTGCTGCTGGGCGACGTGCTCATTCCCGGACCAAATCCCGCCACCAAACAACTGATCGACGTATTCGAAGCAACCGGGACTGGCGCGATCGCCGTGGAAGAAGTGCCGCGGGATAAAACGCATCTGTATGGCATCGTGGCCGGAGAGCCGGCGCCACTGCCTCCGTTTGGCGAGCGGCTGCTGCGGATTCGCGATCTGGTGGAAAAACCGAAGAAGGAAGATGCTCCGTCGAATCTGGCAATTACCGGCCGTTATGTGCTGCCATCGGCGATTTTCGATTGCCTGGAGCGGACCAAACCCGGCTCGGGCGGAGAGATTCAGTTAACCGACGCGATGCGCATTCTGGCCAAGGAGCAGGGATTGTGGGCGCTGATCTACGAAGGGCTTTCCTACGACGCCGGAGACAAGCTGGGCTTCTTGAAGGCAACCGTGGAGCTGGCGCTGATGAATAAGGAACTCGGCGTAGATTTCCGCGATTATCTGAAGTCCCTGAAACTTTAGAAACATGTGAACGAAGGCGACAGGATTCAGTCTTTCTTCTTGGTTGACCTTTTTTCCTTGGACTCTTTCGGGGCAGAATCCTTGGAGCCGGAATCCTTCGCCGGCGATTCTTTGGAAGAAGATTCCTTAGGCGCTTCCTTGGAGTCGCTCTTCTCTGCGGGCGTGCCGTCACCGCCGGACTTTTTGCCCGCGTAGTCGGTGACGTACCAGCCGGTACCTTTGAACTGGATCGCCGGAGCAGATTGCAGGCGCTCGACTTTTCCACCACAGTGCGGGCATTTCTTCAGATGCGGCCCCGAAACGCTCTCGATTTTCTCGGTGCGTTTATGGCATTTCGTGCATTGATACTCGTACAGCGGCACGGTCCTTCCCCCTGAGAATCTCCAAACAAAAATTGTATCATGTACGCGGCCCGCGCCTCCCCCTCTCCGCGTGCTAGACTCTTCTCGGAACTCCCATGACAGAAGTTGAGCACACCGATTCCCTTCCTCCAACGCACCGCGGCTGCTTGTACTTGGTGGCAACTCCAATTGGCAACCTGGAAGACATCACACTGCGCGCGCTGCGCATTTTGAAGGACGTCGATCAGATTGCCTGCGAGGATACTCGACACACCCTAAAGCTGTTAACCCATTTCGAGATTCATCGGCCGCTGGTGAGTTACCACGAACACAACGAGATGACGCGCGCGCCGGAGTTGGTACTCGCGATGGAACAAGGCGCCTCGATTGCGCTCGTAAGCGACGCAGGAATGCCTCTCGTTTCGGATCCCGGACACCGGCTTGTTTCTCTCTGCATTCGGCATCACATTCCTGTGGTTCCTGTTCCGGGACCTTCGGCGCTACTCACGGCGCTGTCCGCTTCCGGGCTGCCTAATGAGGAGTTTGTGTTTCTGGGTTTCTTGCCGGCGAGAACGGGAGAGCGCCAACGGGCTCTGGAGCGATTGCGGATCGAAGATCGCACGCTGATCTTTTACGAGGCGCCGCACAGGATTGCGGAAACTGTGGCCGCTGCGCTAGAGGTGCTTGGGATCGTCCCGCGTGCCTCGCGCGCGAGGTGACGAAGCTGCACGAAGAGTTTCGACGGGGGAAATTGTCGGGGATTCTGGAGTCGCTGGAAGCGTATCCCGCCAAGGGAGAAATCACTCTTATTAATTGGCGCGCCGGAACCGGGGGAGGGGGGAGCGCATGTGGACACAGCACAATCCCTCGCCGCGCGAGTGGATGAGCTCATTCACCAGGCGAAACTCGATCGAAGGGAAGCCCTAAAGTTGGCGGCGAAAGAAAGAGGGCTTACGAAACGCGATGCATACAAGCAGCTACTGGGGATGCTGGGCCCGAAGTGAAGAACTGAGGGCAGCATAGGCAATCAGTCATCGGTTGTAAGTCTTAAGCCAGAGAAAAGGCCGCCGCTCCCGGCGGCGAGCGACATCCACAAGGAACGAGTAGAAAAAACGAGATCAGGCGCCGGATTCTGGACGGAAGACGCGCTGAAAGCGCGGGCCGGTAAACTGCACGCCGACCACACGCTCGCCATTAGTCAGGGGCTCGGTAACGTGAACGACGCGGCCCTGGGTTTCAAATTCGTTCTCGGGGCGGCGATTGGGACGAATCTGGGCGGGCATGCGAATTTGAAGATTGGAGCCGATGGCGACGTCGAAACGAGTTCGGAACGCAGCGCCACCACGGCACAAATTCTCGCTGGAAGTGTCTTCTTCGAAGGAGAAACCACGCGCGTCGCGACCGCGGACGCGCAAGGGCAAGCGGACGGAGATTCTACGTTCGGACCTCTGTTTCGCGGCGTTCTCGATGTTCTGACTCATGGGCTGGATTCCCTCCATCGGCCGTTTTCCGAGCAAAGAAGTTTTCCACGTTCTCGACGACTTCCCCCGGAGTGCGGGCCGAATGCACAATTCTGCGAAGTTCGCTGCCGTTCCCCACGCCATGAGTAAACCAGCAAGCAAACTGCTTCATTTTTCCCACGCCATCGGGCAGATTGGCTTGAAGAATTTGCCTATAGTAGCCAGAAAGTAAACGGTGACGGTCCTCTTCGGAAGGCACAGAGTAGCGGCCCGTTTCACGATATTGCTGCATTTGCGAAAAGATCCAGGGATTCGTGGCGGCGGCTCGCCCAATCATAACGGCATCGCAACCGGTTTCTGTAACCATACGAGCTGCGTCTTCAGGGCATTGGATGTCGCCGTTGCCAATGATAGGGATTTTCACGGCTTGCTTGACGACAGCGATCAAAGCCCAGTCCGCTTTGCCGGCATAGCCCTGACTGCGCGTGCGGGGATGAATGGCAGCGGATTCGATGCCAATCTGCTCCGCCATCTTGACAACTTCAACGGCCACGATGGAGTTTTCGTCCCACCCAGCGCGAAGTTTGATGGTGAGAGGGATTTTGACCGCGGCGCGAACGGCGCGAAAAATTTCTCCAAGAAGAGGAAGTTCGCGAAGCAGACCGGAGCCACCGCACTTGACGACTTTCTTGGCCGGGCACCCGAGGTTGATGTCGACCGCGTCGTAGCCAAGGTCTTCGACCATTCGCGCGGCATCGGCCATAACTCCAGGATTGGCGCCGAACAGTTGCGCGGCGATGGGATGCTCGTCTTCCTGAAAGAAGAGATAGCGAGCGGTTTTCTTGGCGCTGCGAGTGATCCCTTCGGAACTGGTGAATTCCGTCATCAGCAGGCCGCATCCCCCTTGAGCACGAATCACTCGACGGAAAAGCGTGTCGGTGACCCCGGCCATGGGAGCCAGGACCGTTGCGGGACGGATGGCGAGATCGCGAACGCGGTATTCGGCCGGGATAGCAGAAGCAGCCACCGGATGAGTAGATTGTAGGCGTGCACCCTTTCCGAGGATGGATTGCGCCCTTTCCGTGAATTCAGGATTATCGCAGTTGATGGTCGCGGTCCTTTTACGACGATTTGCCCGAGCAGCTAGTTTAGCAGGTTAGGGGCAGGCCGGCAGGATTCAGGATTGCTCCGGCGGTGGGGGTTCAGAATCATTGCCTTTCAGGAATTCGTCGAGGCGCAGGAATTTGCGGCCAAGTGCGCCACTGTAGGCGGACCAGTCGGCTTCGCCGGACGGGATCGCGAGCGCAGCCCGTACGGCAGCCAGTTTGGAATCCAGGTTGTCCATATAGTGAAAGACGAGGGCTTCGCGAATCATGGGAAGTTTCGGGGAGCCAAACTCATACTCACCATGATGGCTGATGAGGATGTGTTGGACGACAGTTTTTAGTTTTGGGGGAAACCCCTCGATCGCATCCATGGCTTTGCTGACCGATTCCAGCTCCAGCATGATGTGGCCAAGGAGCTGGCCCTCGGAGGTGTAGCCCACAGCACGCTCGTAGCAAAGTTCGTCGAGCTTGCCGACATCGTGGAGCAGCGCGGCGATCAGCAGTAAATCGACATCGAGTTCGGAATAGTGGGCAGCGATTTGTTTGGCCAGCCCGCAAAGACCGACAACGTGCTCCAAAAGGCCGCCGAGATAAGCATGGTGCATCACCTTGGCGGCGGGTGCGCGCTTGAAGCGGGCAACAAGTTGAGGATCGCTGAAAATCGAGGCGGCAAGCTGCTTCAGCCAGGGATTCTTAATTTCCGCGATGTAGGCCAGAAGCTGCTTGAACAAATCTTCAACGTTGTATGGAGTGTGCGGCAGAAAATCGCCCAATTCGATCTCTTCCGGCTTGGCCAGGCGAAATTGCTGTAGGACGAGTTGGAATTTATTGCGATACAGTTCAACGCGCGCTTGGACCTTGATGAAATCATCGCGATGGACATCCTTGGCATAGGTCTCGAACTGATCCCACATGCGCGATTCCACGGTTCCGCTGCGATCGCCGAGTTCCATGCGCAAGTAAGCTTTGCCGGAGACGGTACTGCGGATTTCCTTTTCATGAACGAGGAAGAAGCTTGTAATGGATTGATCGGCGACAAGATCCTTAACGAAAGTGTTCTTCATTAGTTGGTAGTCGGCGAACTCGTTTTCTTTGTGAATGGAATATGGATCTTGTGCGATTTCTTTTCCTTGCTGGATTCCGGCGCCGTGCTGACTTCTTCGATTTCCGAGTTGCCGCCGCCAGACATTTCCTGGTAACCGGGCTTAACCACCACATAGCTCTGTTCACGCAGGGTTTTCAGGTACTCACGCATGGCAGGCTCCATGCGCTGGGAGTAAAGCTTCTCCTGGATTTCCGGCTCCACCTTGTCAAAAGGCTGTTCGCCTTCCTCGTAATGTTCCATCACCTTGAGGATCAAGAACCCGCTCTTGGTTTCGATGACTTCGGTGAGTTGATTCTTTTTCATGGCAAACACAGTGTCTTCCAATTCCTTGGAGAGTTCGCCGCGTTTGTAAACACCAAGGTAACCGCCTTGTTGCGCCGTGCTTCCGTCAGAGTAACGTTTGGCAAGTTCGCTAAAGTCCTCGCCATCGAGAGCCTTTTTCCGTACGGTATTCGCCTTTTCCTTCAGAGCAGGGATATCTGATTCTTTCTTGCCTTCGGTCTTGATTTCGACGGCGCTGAGGGCGACCTGCTCGGGACGAACATATTCGGCTTTGTGTTCGTTGTAGTACTTCATCTCGTCTTCATGGCCGATGGTGATGTGACGGCCCACTTCCTGGCCAATGACGGCTTGCGTGAGCATGCGAGTGCGAATGTTGGTTTTGAAATCGTCCCAATTGATGCCTTGTGAAGTGACCGCGCGCTCAAGGGCGTCCATATCCGGCAATTTGTTCTGAATGCGGATCTGGTCCAGTTGCTTGACGACATCGCCCTCGACGTTGATCCCCATATCTTTGCCACGTTGAGAGAGCAGGGACTGGTCGATCAAGTCGCGAAGAGCATTTTTTTGAAGATCTTCAATCGCAACCTGCAACTGTTCGGGCGTGCAGCGGCCCTGACAGTTACCCCGGGCGTCATCTTCAGCCGTGGCACGGGCCTTTTCGAGTTCCGAGCGGGTGATGATTTCATTGTTGACGCGGGCGACGATTTCTTCGACGGTCTTGCCTTCTCCCGTGTGCACAATGGGCGCCTTTGTTGCAGCGGCTTTGGGAGCGGCGGACTTCGCGGCCGGAGTAACCGGCTGAGATTCTTTCTTGTCTTCGTCGGGGGCCGCTTCCTGCGGCTTCTCAAGAACAGGAGGGTTCTGCGGTGCGGGAGGATTCTGAGCAGGAGGATTCTGCGCAGGAGGATTCTGTGCCGGAGGATTCTGTGTTGGCGGCGGTTCCTGAGCAGGTGGGTTCTGCGCCAGGAGAGGCAGGGCCAATAAAAGGCTAACGATAAATACGGCATTACGCATGAAATACCTCATTGTCAAAGTCTACCCTTCCCCGCGCAGGGCGAGCAACACGCTTCTGAGGGCCCCAGCGACGGGTTCGCCGCGCTGAAGCTCCAGCCAAAGGACACCGCTGGGGTCAAGGCGGATGCCTTTTCGAGAACGAATCACTTTCACGAGAGTTGCCGGGTCTAATGGCGTCTCCGGATGGAACCGAAGAGCAAGCTTCGTACCCTGGCGCTCCACCGAAGCGATGTGCAGGCGCTCACTGATCGATTTGAGGAGCGCAAACTCCAAAAGGTTTTCTACGGATTTCGGGAGCTGGCCAAAACGGTCTTCCAATTCTTTGCGCACATCCTGCTTTTCTTCCTCAGAGGCCACGGAGGAGATGCGCTTGTAGGTACGAAGACGCAGGTTTTCGCTGGGGATGTATTCCTGCGGGATGCGCAGGTCCATGCCCAGACTGATGGTGGTGCGCAGTTCGGGGGCAGCTTCCTGACCTTTGAGCTTGGCGACCGCGCGCTCCAGCATCTGGACATAGAGATCAAAACCAATGGCTTCGATATGGCCATGTTGCTGGCGGCCGAGCATATTGCCGGCGCCGCGAAGTTCCAGGTCGAGGGCGGCAATGCGGAAGCCAGCGCCGAGTTCGCTGAACTCCTTCATGGCGGCGAGTCGTTTGCGGGCGATCTCGGAAAGAATGCGTTCAGGGGGGACCAGGAGATAAGCATAGGCGCGCACGGGCGAGCGACCAACGCGGCCTCGCAGCTGATAGAGTTCGGCGAGGCCAAGGCGATCCGCACGATTGATCAGGATGGTGTTGGCGCGCGGAATGTCCAGCCCGTTCTCGACGATGGTGGTCGCCACAAGGACATCCGCTTCATCGCGGATGAACTTGAGCATAACCTTTTCGAGTTCCTTCTCACTCATCTGTCCGTGGGCGACGACGACACGCGCTTTGGGAACAAGCTTGGTGACGAGATTGGCAAGCGAGTAGATGGACTCGACGCGATTGTGGATGAAATAGACCTGGCCATCACGCGCGAGCTCATTTTCGATGGAACGCTTCACAGTATCCTCATCGAAAGCGGTAACAACGGTCTGAATCGAAAGGCGATCCCGCGGCGCGGTTTCAATCAACGACATGTCGCGCAACCCGACCAGAGACATGTGAAGCGTTCGCGGGATAGGAGTTGCGGAAAGCGCGAGGGAGTGCACGTTTTTGCGCATTTCCTTCAGCCGCTCTTTGTGTGCGACGCCGAAACGCTGCTCTTCATCGACAATGAGAATACCCAGATCCTGGAACTTCACATCTTTGGAGAGCAGCCGGTGAGTGCCTATGACGATGTCCACTTTGCCGGCTTCTAACTCCGCGAGGATAGCCTTTTGTTCGGCGGGCGTGCGGAAGCGGCTGAGCATCTCGATGCGAGCGGGAAAAGCGGCAAAACGCTTCTTGAATGTTTCCAAGTGCTGAAAGGCAAGCACGGTAGTTGGCGTAAGGACGGCCACCTGTTTGTTGTCGGAAATGGCTTTGAATGCCGCGCGCATGGCGACTTCGGTCTTGCCATAACCCACGTCGCCGCAGAGCAAGCGGTCCATCGGAGAAGCCTTCTCCAGGTCTCTCTTGATGTCGGTGATGGCCGTGATCTGATCGGGCGTTTCCTCGAATTCAAAAGCGTCCTCGAACTCGCGCTGCCAGTTTCCGTCCGGAGAGAAAGCAAAGCCCTGAGTAGTTTTTCGTTCGGCGTAAAGAGCAAGGAGCTGATCGGCCATGTCCTCGAGGGATTTGCGCACGCGCGTTTTGCGGGAGGCCCAAGCGGTGCCGCCAAGCCTGTCGAGCGCGGGATGGATGCCTTCAACGACGCGATAGCTCTGGACAAGATCCATGCGTTCGAGGGGCACGTAGAGCCGGGCGTCTTCGGCGTAGCGAAGGAGCATAAATTCGCCGCGTCGGCCTTCGGATTCGATGAGCCGGAGGCCTTCAAACTGACCGATGCCGTGATCGATGTGAACGACGAAGTCGCCGGGCTTCAGTTCTGCAAAATCACTGAAAAAGCCTGAGGTGCGGATTTTGCGGCCGGGCCGTTCGACAGCGGGGGTGACGTCAAAAAGGTCGGCATTGCCGTAGAGCGCAAGCTTGGCTTCGGGAAAAGCCACTCCGGCAGAAAAGGGAGCGCGCAGAAGAACGAGAGCGGCAGTCTCGGATGCGTTTTCGGCGGTGAAACCCGTGGCAGCTTCTTCAGTTTCTCCGAGAACGTAGGGCACCTCATACTCGCGGCAGATATCGGCGAAGCGTTCGAGTTCCCCAAGGCTGGCAGCGGTGAGGTAGGCCGTGCCACCAGCGGCGAGCTGTGACTTGATGTCGCCGAAGCAGGCAACAACATCGCCGTGGAAGCGTGTGGTGGGGCGAGAGACCAATTCGAAGCGAGGGCCGCCGTCGATGGCAAGGCTAAGTTGTTCAAGCTCAATGCGAGAGGCTTTGACGACCGCGCGTTCAAACTCAGCTTCGTTCCAGAAATAATGGGAAACTTCTGGAGCGTTGGCTTGACCGTGACGCTCATAATTTTCTGTGGCAGCTTCGAGATGTTTGCGGGCCGCTTCACGGAGACTGACAGGTTCGTCGAGGAAGACGAGGGGCTTTAGGGAGCTTTCGGCGAGTTCAAAGAGTGATGTGGCGCCGGCTTCTCTGCTCCCGCCGATCCAGCCTGAAGGATCCCATTCCAGAGCTTCCTGGCTCCCGGGCACGGGGACGCTCCACTCGGTGAGTGGAAGAATGGTGGTTCTCACTACGGGCGCGACGGAGCGCTGCGTGCGCGGATCAAATTCGCGAACCCCTTCGATGGTGTCACCGAGCAGTTCGAGACGAACGGGATGCAGCGCCTCCGGCGAGAAAACGTCAACGATGCCGCCACGAACCGCAAATTGGCCCGGAAGGTCGACCATTTCCGTGCGCGCGTAGCCAATGCCGGCGAGATGCGCGATCAATTCTTCATGCGAAACTTCGCTGTCTTTGGCGAGCGTCCGCGCAAGGGTGAGATAGACATACGGATCCTGATAGCGCCAGAGTGCCGATGCGACGGGGGCAATGATCAGAGAGACCTCGCCATTGGCAAGGCGGTAGAGCGTGGCGGCGCGTCGTTCCAGAATGTCGGCATGGGAAGATTGCGCGTCCCAGGGGAGGCTATCGAAAGCGGGGAGGACGGCAACCCCGCCAGTATGGCCGGGAAATATCTGAAAAAAGAAACGAAGGCTGTCTGCAAGAGATTCAGCGCGACGATTGGAATCGGTGATGAAGAAGGCCGGGCGGCGAAGTTCATGGGAAAGATATGCGGCGACCAGGGCTTTGGCAACCTCATGGAGCCCCGACAGTGAAACGAGGTTAGCGTTGGAACGTAGCTCGGCCAGCGTGCCTTCCATTGCAGGAAGACGAAGAAGGCGTTCCAGGCGTTCGCGAACCGCGGGCAGAATCATTAATGCTCAGTGTCCATTCTAACGTGTGAAGGAGCTTTGAGGAAATTTGACGAGAATGTGGTGATCCGCTCTCCGCCTTCAGGTCAACTTTGAGCTTTAACTACTACGGAAGGGACCTGATTTTATCAAGGATGGCGGAAGTGGAATACGAGTCCAGGATATCGATGCGTTCGACGCGACCGCCGGCGGCTTCCACTTCTTCGCGCCCGACGATTTGATCACCGGGCCAGTCTCCCCCTTTGACGAGAATGTCCGGAAGCAAGGCAGCGATGACTTTCTGGGGAGTTGGTTCATCAAAAATCAGAACAGCGTCGACACACTCAAGGCTGGCCAGGATTTCGGCGCGCTCATTTTGCGGTATTACGGGCCGACCGGGACCCTTGAGGGCACGAACGCTGCTATCGCTGTTGATGCCGACGATAAGGAAATCACCGAACGCGCGAGCGGCCTCCAGGCTGCGGATGTGGCCCGGGTGAAGAAGATCGAAGCAGCCGTTAGTGAAGACTGCTTTGCGACCGTTGCGTTTCTCCCGAGCAAACCGCAAAATCGTTTGTTCCAGACTGAGGACTGCTGGATGCAAAGGAACTCCATGGAAGTGCGAATCGGTTGGAGCCAATTCCAGCCTGACAGATCAGTTTATCACGCTCGATTAGCGCTTCACGGGCACATGCGGAGGTGCTTCCCTTTATGATAACGGGAAAGATGCGGCCAACGCTCGCGGGAATTCTTCTACTCTTGTTGGGGGCGATTCTGACATTCGTGCCCTCAAGGAAATACTCAGAGAGAAGATATGTAGCGGATACGGGTGTGTGCCGGGTAGACATGGATGTCGTTGCTCGCAAGGATTTTCGTGATGGGGCAGAGCCCGGGTCGGTGGTGCTTTTCCACGGGCTGAGTGGGAACAAAGTGGTGATGAATTATCTGGCACGTGCGTTCGCGGAACAGGGGTTACGCGTGTACGTGCCGGACTTGCCGGGACATGGCCGATCGGCGGGGCCGTTCACACCGGAACAGGCGGAGTCGTGCGCGCTTTCGCTGCTCCGAGGATTGGCGGCGCGGGGATTGCTGATACCGGACAGAACTGTAATTGCTGGTCACTCGATGGGGGGAGCGATTGCCCTACGCGTGGCGGGAAAATTTCGGCCTGCAGGTGTGATTGCCATTTCACCGGCGCCCATGCGGGAAGCCCACGGTATAACGTCAGAAAAACTACTTTTTCACAACGTACCTCCCATGCCGCCGAATTCGTTGATCATTACAGGCCAGCTTGAACCCAGGTGGCTAACGGAGAATGCGGCGGACCTTGTGGCAGGTGGAGGCGGCGCGTCAGTAGAGTACATAAGCGTGCCGCTGAATTCTCATGTAAGCATGCTGTTCTCACCCACGGTGGCTAGAGAGGCGCAAACGTGGGCGGCCAAAGTATTGAAACTGCCGGCGGCGACTCAGCTTCCCACACGTGGTGGCCTCGTGGGGGGACTACTGGGCTTGGTGGGAATTGTGTTGCTGGCGGGCCCATTTGTCCGTGAAGCCACAGGAAAAGCGGAGGTGGAAGAAACTGCAACAGCAGGTGCGACGAGTTATCTGCGAACGATTTTCGAGTTCGCAGCAGTTTCTTTGGGAATCGTAGTGCTGCTGCGGTATTGGGTTCCGCTCACAGGGATGCACGCTTTTGAAGGAGATTACCTGGCGAGCTTTTTTTTACTGGTGGGACTTTTGCTTTTGTTGGTTCATGGAAGGTTAGCTCGAACAAAGTTTCGAACGCGAGGAACTGCACTTCTCGGGTCGGCTGCTGCAGGAATTCTTTTGTTTTTGCTGCTATCTGGCTGGCTGCAATTGACGTTGACCGGGGCATGGGCAACGCTGGCGAGGTGGACTCGATTCCCCTTCTACTTCCTGGGAGCATTTTTCTTTTTGTTCGCTCTGGAACTGCTCGTGGGGCCAGTCGTAGAGGGGAGCCGAGCAGCACGATTCGGGCTGTGGGTCGGGTCGGTCGTGGCGGCCTGGCTGGTGTTGGTGGCAGGGGTAATGTATTTGCACAGTGGACAGATCCTGCCGCTGCTGCTGGCACCTTACTTTGGGGTGTTTTTCGTTTGTATGGGCCTAGGTACCCAATTGGTACGAAGAATGACAGGCGCGGCAACAACCGCCGCTCTCTTCGGTGCTATACTGCTAGCTGGCATATGTCAGGTGATATTTCCTATCGGATAGAGGGAAAATCGCCTGGCAAACGTCTCCTTCCTCTACGCGCCGGAGACGAAATCAAGGCTCTCTTCAGACAGACAAAACATAATGTCCGAAATTGCGATTGTCGGTGGCGGACCTTCCGGCGCGATGTGCGGTGAGCAACTCGCGCGCGCGGGTCATTCCGTCGATATTTTTGATGAGCACCTGGCATGGGAGAAGCCCTGCGGTGGGGGATTGACGTATCGAGCCACGCAGTGCTTCCCTTTCCTGTTGGATAATGAACATCCGAAAAAATTGATCCGCGACGTTGAAATCATCAGCGCCGAGAATCAGCGCGTAAAGCTGGATTTGCAGCACCCCATCGTAATCTATTCGCGCACCGTTCTGAACGGTTTACTGCTGGACCGGGCACGTGAAGCGGGTTGCAGGATTCAGCAATCGCGGGTGCAAAGCATCGACACATCTTCTGACAAGCCGAGCTACGTGGTGGAGGGGGAGCGGCGCCGGGCGGATTTTGTGGTGCTGGCGGCAGGAGCGAGGAACCAGTTACTGCCGGGAATCCGAGCGTTGGATCGCGACGAATTGGAAATGACCCAGGGTTACTTTGTGCCGCAGACCTCGGATCAGATCATCATCAAATTCCTTCCGGAATTCGAAGGCTATATCTGGTCGTTTCCGAGGGCGGATCATTTATCACTGGGAATCTGCGGCAGCATGGCGGCGCACACCAGCACGGAATTGCGATCGCACCTGCACAGTTTTGCCGCCAGCGAGAAATTCAGCACGGAAAGCGCGAAGTTCTACAGCCACGTGCTCCCGGCGCCACAGGAGCGGACCCTCTCCGGGCGCGCGGTGATTGGGCGGAATTGGGCGCTGTGCGGAGACGCAGCGGCTTGGGTAGATCCGCTAACGGGAGAAGGGCTGTTTTACGCGATGCGCTCGGGCCATTTATTGGGGCGCGCGATTGCGGACGGATGCCCCGAGAAATATCCGGCCCAAGTGCGCGCATCGTTTTCGGCGGAATTGGAATTCGCCGCCCGAATCGTGCGCCGCTTCTATCGGGGATCGTTCCTGGGGTGCTCCGTGACCACGCGGATGGTGCAATTCCTACAACGAAACGCTATGTTCAGGCAATTAATGAGCGATTTGTTCTGCGGGACACAGGACTATACCACGCTGAAGCAACGCGTCTTGGAACATTTGGGCGGCACGCTCAGCCAGTTTGTTTCCAGTGTATTGAATTTTGACCGGCCGGCGGCGAAAGTACCCACGTACCCGGCAGCCGATTAGAGTTACTTCCCCCCCCCAAAAAAACTTGTCTCTCCTAAATGGCCGGTACAAGAACCAGAACGCTCTGATCTATATACTATATGGATATATATATTCACTATTAAGTCCCGGGCTTTGTCGGGCCGGACCGAAATTGCACTTGCCTCTGGCAAAAATGCCTCCTATAGTCTCCCCACTCCCTAGCCATACTATCCGCGCGTGTGGCCCGGGTGAGTGGACTGCAAGTCTTTTTGGATAATCAAATTCTTGAGTAAGGGGTGTTCACATGCGCAAAGCCGTATTGTATTGCGATCTTCTGTGCCATGGTGGCTGGGCACTGTCTACGGACAGAGCCCGGCGACGATGGCGGAGTGATCAAGTATCAGCGGGTTACCTGGCAGGTCGTCAAGCCTCACACGCTCGCCGCGGGCTCAATGCTGTAGGGCGGAGGAGTGCTGGGCAAACGGTCATCGGGAGGGGTGCTGGGGATTGGACTCGGTTGCGAACTGGAGCAGTTATTTCTACGAGCCAGGATTCGATTCGTTTGGGGAACACGCAGTTTACCTGGGGCTATACGATGGTGGGCCACGCACCCTTTGGCACAGGGACACTGATCCAGGACTGGTCGGGGGAAACAACGCGAATCGGTGCGCCGATCGTGCCCGTCAATCTGGACTTGAGAAACTTCGACGGGACACCGCGGTTTGTAAATGGGCAGCGACTTTTTTCGGATGCGACCCAATTTGTGCCCTTCGTGTTGGCATCGCCGGTCTATCTCCAACGCGACGTTTGATTCCAGCGAAACGCCGACGCAGTACACGGATGCGGTGCAGAGGGCGGAATTTTTTCATATAGCCGACGACGAATGGCACACCATTCTGAAATCCACACGTGGCTACGCCTAGGACCATGGTACTCATCCGCGGGACCTACCGATTCGCGCTGAACGCAGATGGATCGTGCTGCTTATTTGTATTGATTGATGAGGGACGTTTGTAAATGACTTGTTTCCTTCCGACCCCGACGGATACTACGACACCGATTGGAGCCGCGGAAAATGCCGGCGAAGTCCGAACGAAGGACATCTCCACGCTTCCTCTTCCCGAACGCCTATCTTTATACGGGAGGGAATCCTAATAATTGCTGCATCCTGGGCTTTCACACCTATGACATTGAGCCGGGGAGTGCATCGAATGGGTGGCAGGAACGACGGTATGTTCTGAACTACTCAAGCTGGATTTCGCCAGGACTGTTTGGCGGCGGGTTCCAGGACGTCACGGCACTGAGCCACGAGCTATCCGAAACGTTCAACGATCCGTTCGTGAACAACGCCACACCATGGTGGCTATCGCCGAGCGGTCAATGTCAGAATAATCTGGAGGTCGGAGACGTAATTGAAGGTCTTCCTAATCCGACGTTCCCGATCAACCTGAATGGCGCAACCTGGCACCCGCAGACGGAAGCGCTGCTCCCGTGGTTTGCGGGGGTAACGCCGTCGAAGGCCATTCATCACGCGTACAGCTATCCGGACATCACCGCATTGACCGCGGCCAACGTATCGCAGTTCCCGGGGTGTACACCACCACAGTAGATACAAACCGTTGAATTCGTTAGCGAGAGGGGCGGGGAGAAATCTCCGCCCCTCTCTTTTGAGGGGGGCATCCCTGTGAACGTACTTCCTTTGCCGCCTAGCGCATCAAAAAGGTATCCTCACAGACGCGACGGGACGCGATACAGCTAATGGCAACCACAGCTACGACGCTACCTGCGGTAGCGGAAAGTGCAAAGAAGACCAAAAAGAAGATTAACTGGAGTTCCCTGCCGGAAATCTGGGCGCTGATCCATCCGCGGCGAGGGATTTTGCTGCTCGGGTTCATGTTGATGGCGATCAACCGAGTGGCAGGACTCATCCTCCCGGGATCGACGAAATACCTGGTGGACGATGTAATCGGGAAGAAGGATGTAAAGCTGCTGGTACCCATCGTGTTGGCGGTGCTGGCGGCAACGATTGTGCAAGGCTTGACGTCTTTCACATTGACGCAACTGCTCAGCAAATCAGCGCAACGAATGATCTCCGATTTGCGCAAACAAGTTCAGGCTCATATCGGCCGCTTGCCTGTCAGTTTTTACGATGCAAACAAGACCGGGGTGCTGGTCTCGCGAATCATGAGCGACGTGGAGGGCGTGCGAAACCTGATCGGCACGGGACTTGTGGAGTTTGTGGGTGGACTGATGACGGCGGTGCTCGCGCTGATTGTGTTGCTGCGAATCAGCACCGTGATGACCGTGGTCGCGTTCGTGGTGCTGAGCGGGTTTGCCCTGTTTTTAAACAAGGCATTCTCTACGATACGACCGATTTTCCGGGCGCGTCCCAAGATCAATGCGGAAGTAACAGGACGATTAACGGAATCGCTTGGAGGAGTGCGCGTAGTAAAGGGCTATCATGCGGAGGACCGCGAGGAGGGAGTATTTGCGGCTGGGGTGCAGCGGCTGCTGGACAACGTCCTTAAGACGCTCACCGCGACTTCGCTGATGAGTTTGTCGGGGGCCACCCTGATGGGAGTCGTTAGCGCGGTGGTGATGTTCCTCGGAGCAAGGCAGATTCTGGCAGGAACAATGACATTGGGAACGTTCTTCACTTATATCTTTTTCCTGGGGCTGCTGGTGGCCCCAGTGTTTCAAATTGTGGCCATTGGGACGCAGATTACTGAGGCGATCACGGGGCTGGAACGCACTCGAGAGATTCTGAATGAGTCCATGGAGGACCAAGACCCGAAACGAACCCTGGTTTTGGGGCGAATCGAGGGGAGAATTGCGTTTGATGAAGTGCACTTTTCCTACGAGGCGAATAAGGAAGTACTGCACGGGGTTTCGTTTACATCTGAACCGGGAACGGTGACCGCGCTTGTGGGGCCTTCCGGTTCCGGTAAATCGACGATCATCGGACTGCTGGCAGCATTTTATACCCCGACCCAGGGGCGCGTGTTGGTGGACGGAGTCGATTTATCTACCGTGAAGTTAAGCTCCTACCGGACACAACTGGGCGTGGTCCTGCAGGAGACGTTTCTGTTCGATGGAACAATTCGGGAAAATGTGGCGTATGGGCGGCCTGATGCCAGTGAAGAGGAAATTCTGGCGGCATGCCGGATCGCGCGCGTGGACGAGTTCGCCGAGACGTTTGAAAAGAAGTACGACACCATCGTGGGAGAGCGCGGGGTAAGGCTTTCCGGAGGCCAGAAGCAGAGGGTATCCATTGCGCGAGCAATCCTGGCGGATCCGCGGATCCTGATTTTGGACGAAGCAACTTCCAGTTTGGACTCGGAGTCGGAGTCGTTGATTCAAGAGGGGCTTCGGTATTTGATGCGCGGACGAACCACGTTTGTGATAGCACACCGGTTGTCGACGATTCGGAGAGCAGAACAAATTCTGGTGGTGCAGGACGGACGAATTCTGGAGCGCGGGACGCATGAGACTTTGTATGAGGCTCACGGGCGTTACTACGAACTGTATACAAAACAGCATGCGGTGGAGAGCAAATCTGTTTCTGGCACCCGGCGAGGGAGATAAGAAAGAACCAAGTGAGGGCGAAGAAGGAAACGGCAATGGAGTGGCGGGAGGCGCGCTGCCGGACACGATAAGGATGCTGAGGAGCAGGAATACCTAAATGCGCCGGAGTAGAAGAATGGCGCTTAAGCTCTCACTTCGGACGGAATACTGGAATCGGGCCCCCCAACACTCCCAGTTGGGATGAAAAACAGGGCAAGCGCAAAGAACCGGTCTGATATAGCTCCAAGTAATTCTATAGAGATGGACGGCGAAGGACAGGTTTCTTTGCTTGCGCAGCCGCAGCGGGCAGGAGTGTCGCCATCTTGCGAATCATGGCCAGGACGAGACGCTTATCGCCTTCAGATAGAGTCGTGCTGTATTTCTTGATTTCGGCAAGGAAGCGAATTTCGTCTTGCGAGAGTTCGCCCAGCATCTTTTGCGTTTCCTTGTCGTGAGAGGTTTCCGTGCCGGGGAAAAAATCGGCGAGCGAAATTTCCATGGCCTCCGCGATTTTGGCAAGCGTTTCCAGCGAAGGGACCGTGTGGCCGTTTTCCACGCGAGAGAGATAGCAGCGCAGCAGGCCGGTGCGACGCTCGATGTCGCCCTGCGAAAGTCCGCGCTGGCTGCGGTAGGTTTTAATGACTTCGCCGATGTTGACCTGTGGTTTCTCTTTAGGCACGGGTTCCTCCAATGGAAAGAGTATCTTAGTGGCTAACAGTAGGAGTGGCAAGAGGGATTTGGGGGTGAGTGGTAGCGAAAAGGTAACGGAGAGAAGAAGCGGCGAAGGAACTGGACGGAACCTCTACTCCACGGATTGAAAGAGTAGTCGGGCGATGTCGGCCATCAGCGCGGAACTGTCTTTGATATCGGCCAGGCCGCGGACGAGGATCACCAGGACAAAAGGGCGAGGAGCGAAGACGATGGCGGCATCGTGGTGTATCTTGTTGATTTCGCCGGTCTTGTGGGCCACTTGGGTGCCGGCGGGAAGGCCGGCCGGGATGCCCTCGTTAAACGTCTGGCGTTTCAGAATGGCGATCATTTGCTGAGAAGCATCCGGCCCGGCAGCGGTGTTGTCGACGATGGCCGTAAGGAGGATTTGAAGAGCACGCGCGGTGGTGGTGTTGTTCAGGCCTTTTTCGAAGGCCTTATTGTCCTCTACCCCCCGCAAAACGTGCATGCCGTCCGCGTTGAGGGAGTGAACGGTAGCGCGGATGTCTTCGACGCCGAGTTCTTCGATGATGAGATTTGTGGCGAGATTGCTGCTGACGGTGATCATGAGTTCACAGAGTTGGGTTAAGGTGCGAGTCTGTCCCTCAGCTTTATAGAGGTCGGATTCGGAGTCGTCGGCAGGATCGAGTTTGTAAGGGGAACCATCGACAATGGAGTGGAACTCGTTGTGGATGACAAGGGGATCGGAGAGTTTGAGTTTGCCGGCCTGGACTTGCCGATACAACTCGATCATTACCGGGACTTTCATGGTGCTGGCTGCATGGAACGCATCGTCGGCGTGGTAGAACCACTCGGTCTTGCCGTTAAGTGTGCGAAAGGCAATAGCGACGTCGGCGCGGGAATCGGCGATGCGCTTTTGGATTTGTTGCTCGGCTGCGGCGAGGTTGGGAGATTGGGCGAAGGACGAAGCCGCAAGGAACGGGATGATGCCGAGAAGAAATAGAAATTTCCGCAAGGGAAACCTCCAAGAACATAGTTGCAGAGTGGTAGAAATCGAGAACCTTTGTGCCTTGGAAAAATGTGGTCCTCAAGCTCATTGGTATCACAGCACGCAACCGGGGCATCAGTGGGAAATCTTCACGGTTGACGGGGCAATGTTGAAGCCCTCGAGTTCGAGAACGGGATCTTTGCCCTCAAGATCTGCAGTGTCGAAGGTGACGGAGACGGTTTTCTCTTCGCTGGGGAGCAGTGAGAAATAGTTGTCGCCCCAGAAGATGGGTACGAGGTCGTCACCTTCTTTGCCTTTCGTAATCCGGAGATGAACTTGAAAAGCAACGCTGGAGCTGTGATTTTTCACCCTAAGCTTAACGGTGCCCTTCCTTCCTTCGTGATGCCGTTCGGCTTTGACATCCAGTGTCACTTGGGCAAGTGAATTGAGCCCGGTCAAATCGCCAAAGTCTTTTTGCGGAGTGTAGACGGTGTCTTTGCGAGCGGCCCAGTTCATGGTGTCGGGCTTGGTGGAGAGCCAGTAGAAATTGTCGCTGAGGAGTTTTCCAGAAAAATCGTGGAGCTCGAGCTTCAGGAAGTAGGTAGTGGAGAGACCGTCGGGCCTGGGTAGGTCGAGAGCCTTCGCGGCTGAGTCGGGGTCCAGATCGATAGTGGCGTCCTTGGTGGCAGCTTCCTTGCCATCGATATTGAGCAGCTTCGCGGAGACTTTGACGCCCTTGATGGGCTCATAAGTGCCGTTGACGACAGCGACGGAATTATTGTCGTAGCTGTACTGGACATGAACGATTTCCTGGGCCTTTTTGGTGCCAAAATAGCCGCCCCCCGGAACTAGATAGTAATCGTAGAGATGCCAGATGAGGGAAGGCCAGGCATTGTTGAGCATCCACTGGATGACGCCGGTGGAGACATACTTGTTGCGAGCGTATGCTTCGAACATGGAGCGTTGATTGTCGTAGGCCATGGCTTGCGCTTTGCGCTCGTAGTCATCGAGCGAAGTGGCGGGGCCGTAGCGCTTGGTGAGCGCGTCGGTGAAGACGTTGACAGTCGTGAAGCGCTCACCACCAGCGTGGAAATTCCAATACTCGTCGATGGGCCAGAGATGGTCCTTGGGAATGAATTTGGCAAGGCTCTGTTTAGTGGGGATTGCGGGGCCAGGGCTGGTTTCGGTGTTGTAGCCATAGGCTCCCCCGGCTTCGGTGTCGGCAAGCCAATACATGGGAGGAACATATTCGTATGGACCGGTCATCTTGACGCCGGATTTTCCGGTGACAGTGGTGGGCGCTTCGGAAGCCGAGGAGACGGAAGGATTCGGCCACTGGAGATCCTTGAGAATGCCAAGATACATGTTCTCAATGTCCGGGGGAGGAGGACCATCGCTGCCGTAGAGCCAAACGAAAACCGAAGGATGATTGCGGAGGCGAGTGATCTGGTCGGTTAGGGATGCTGCAGCGATTTTTTTGGTCTCGGGAGTCCAATCGTTCCAGTGTTCCCACATGTCGCAGCAGATCCATCCGGGCATGACGAGGAGTCCCAGCCGGTCCGTCTTGTCAAAGAACTCGTCGCGATCGGTTTTACCTTCGAGACGGATGGAGTTGAGACCCATATGCTTGACATAGGCGAGGTCGGCGTCGAGCCGTTTGGAGGACCAGCGAAGCAGAAGATCGGGGGCCCACGCGGCGCCCCGAATCAGGACGCGCTTGCCATTCACTTTAAAGAGACGGCCACCTTTATCGGTCACTTCAGACGTCACTTCACGGATGCCGAAGGTGGTGACAGCGGAATCGGAGACCTCTTTGCCGAGTTCCACGCGGAATTTTGCGGTGTAGAGATAGGGTTCGCCCATCTGGTAGGGCCACCAGAGATGAGGATGAGTAAGTTTAAGTTGCTCGAATTTGTCGGGAAAGAAGGAAACCACTCTGGATTCGTTGGCGGCGAGTTCGACGGGTTGGGAGAGGTGTTTGCCGTCGACGTCGGCTTGGAGGACAGCTTTGACGGGATGATCGGTGGTGTTGCGCAATTCGGCGCTGAGAGTAAGTGCAGCGGACTGGTAACCGGAATCGAGTTTGGCGGAAACAAACGGAGCGCGGAGAGTCACTTGACCGGAATCGGATAAAAAAACCTCACGCCAGATGCCCATGTCTTTGTCGGGAGGCGTGGGATTCCAGTCGACCCAGGTGAGGCCGAGGTCATTCTTCTCGGGAGCGAACACTTCGACGGCTAGCGCATTCTTGCCGGATTTATTCAGCAACGGATCGACGCGATATTCGTAATACCTGTACGCGCCGGCAACATCGGCACGGTCGGCTACTTTCTTGCCATTCACCCAGACGTTGGCGCGATAGTTGATGCCGAGAAAATGCAGCCAAGCGGCCTTGTTGGCAAGGCCGGCGGGTGTGGAGAATTCGGTGCGAAACCAGAACGAACAGCGGTACGGACTATCGGCGAGCATATCCCGGTTGGAAAAAGGCTCTTCTCCGCCGAGAGAGGCGCCCGGAAAAGACTTCAGGTTCATGCCGTAATCTGGATCGGGGAGAGTCTTGTCCGTGACCAGGGCGCCAACAACCGTGCCAGGGACTTCGGCTTTGTGCCAACTTTTGGCGGAGAAGCCGGGCGTAGAGATGGATTCGGCGGAAGACTTGTCGACGCAAGAGGACTGCAATTGCCAGGAGCCATGGAGAGAGATGCGCGAGCCGGGAGGAGAGGCCGGAGCGGCAGAAATTCTCAGATTGAGAAAAAAAAGACCGGGCAGCAGAATAGCGAGACACGCAGGAAAAGACCGAACTATTTTCATGAAAACTCCGACCGGGCGGAATGCCGGTACGGAAAGATTAAACCGATTCAATAGGGCACGCTAGCAATATTTGGAGAAGCGGTTGCATCGCAGTTTTCATCACTCGCGATGTTGCGACAGCCAAGACGACCGCACCGCTACTTACCGATAAAACGACTTGCGCTTATGCTTGTCTGTGTAAGCGTTTTAACATCCAATTCGCCGCTCTTGTCCTTGTCCAGCCTGTTGAACTCTGCTTCCATAAACTTCATATATTCTTGCTTCGAGACTTTGCCGTATTTGTCTTTATTCATGAGGAGTAGCAACTGTTTAACGTCCTCCTCACCGAGGGCCAGTTGATCCTGTGGCTTGCGGACTGAATCTTTTTGTGGGGCAGCATTCCCAAGCAGAGACCAGCCGGTAATCAAGACTGCGATCGCTACGACCATCCAAGTCTTTTTCGTACGTTTTTGCATAATTCACTCCTTGGAGCGCCTTTCTGAGCCAGCGGAACCCCTAGGGACATTCCTCTGGATAAGGCGTCGTTCATCCGGGTGGCCCGACAGTGACCCCAAGATGGCGTAAATATACACACAAGCGCACGGCGTCTGTTCACGCAAAATTTGTTTCGATTAAATCGAAATTGTTGAAATTGCTGAGGACAAAAGAGAATAAATGGTCCCGGAGGAGGGAGTCGGGAATTATTAAGACGCTGAAGGACCTTGTCGGCAAGCTGGTAGCCGAAGACCTGGCACCCAAAACAATTGGAGAGTTGGTCTCGGTCGTGAAAAAGGTAGTGGCTTCCGCGGTGAGTGACGACGGCGAGAAGCTCTTTCCTCGCGACTGGAATCCCGAGTTCATTGACCTGCCTGCGGTGATCAAGCAAGCCCAGCCTTGTGCAACGAAAGAAGATGTAGAGCGCGCGATCAAGAATGTATTGGGCGAGGTGCTGCTCGAAGTCCCGGTGCGAGATCTGACTGGCTCGACATGCTTGCGCGGTAAGGATTTATCCCACGCCGTGTTGCGAGGTCAATGGCTTGATGGCGCAGACCTCCGCGATACAAATCTGTTCGGAGCCGCTCGTTCACCAGAGCGGACATGCGCAACGCTTGCTTAGCATATGCTCGCATCGAGGGGGCCAGGTTCAACAAATGTAACCTGGACGGTGCTGATCTTCTATATACCGAAATCAAACGCGCAGAATTCGACGGTGCCACCATCGGGCCCACGACCACAATTCAAGGAGTTCATGCTTGCGGAAGGCGGGAGTGGTGAAACTTCTCTGGTCTTCACACCGAGTGCTGTCAAGGACCGCCGGCAACATGGGAACCGGGACCAACATCTACGGTAATGGCTGTGGCTAAGAATCCGTTGAGCGCTACGATAGTTTACGGTTGCCTTCTCTTATGCCGAGTAGAGTTGGGTGCAAAAGTTGCTGCACCCCGCCGTGGTGATATTGCTCGTTTGCTTACACGTGGTGGGCGGTCCTACGGAACGCGGCGTGGTAGATGAACAGAACGACGACTGCGCCGACTACGGCAACCAAGATGCTGTAAAGATTCACGCCTGTCACGCCTATGTGGCCAATGGTGTTGAAGAGCCATCCGCCCACAACGGCCCCGACGATTCCTAACACAATGTCTATTAAAAGGCCTTCGCCAGACTTGTTGACGATTTTACTGGCGATGAAACCTGAAATGAGCCCGAGAACCATCCACGTTAAAAATGACATTGAATCCTCCTACTGCGCGAACAGTGCCGGCGTAGCCGTAAGGTACGCCGTCTCATAGACACATAATGTAGCCTGTCCAAGTTTGGGCGCTGTTCCATTTTGTACAGGTACGAGGCGTTGCTGGGGTAATTCTTAATTAGTCGGAAAATCGGAAAGTAGGTTCTAGCCCTTGAAAACGAGGATGCCCCGGGTTTAGTTGAAACTTGAGAACAAGAAGCAGCGGCTCTCGCCCGAACTCGGATAGAGTCCGGGTTGAGAATCCCTTTTTAAAGGAGAGAGCCGCCGTCAGGTCATGCCATTTTCGGTTCGACATCGCGCAGTTGGCCACCAAAGAACTCCTTGTTCGTCTCATTATATCGGGCGTGCAGGTCGGCTCATCGAAGTTGGTGACGGGGCGCAGAGAACAGTTCAATAAAGTACGCGGGGTACTTCTGTACTGGAAAAGCTTTATAAATCTGCATTCTTAGCCCTGTATCAAGAGTGGCAACTTAAACGGAAACTTGAAGACTTCCGGCGAAGGTGGGTGTGAACAGCCGGTGGGGACAGTCATTGCTGGGGACTGTGCGCCACTGGATCCCGCCATGGTCCCGTACGCCAGAACGGCAACGAGCAATCTCCGAATGACGCTTTGCACAAAAAAAAATGAGGCAGGCGGGGGTGTTCGCCTACCTCATTGCACGTTGTTTGTTGTTAGTAGTAAAGCTTCAACGCAAACTGGATGTTTCTCGGAGCTTGCGTGCTCTGAACTACTCCGGTAGAGGCTTGGCCTATGTTCATATTGGGCGCTTGCAGGTTCACATAGTTGAACGCATTGAGAAAGTCCGTCCTGAATTGGAGCTTAAATCGCTCTGTCAGTGAGAAATTCTTCTGAAGGCTGATGTCCCAATCGTAATAGCCCGGTCCACGCAAATGACTGAGTTGGGGTGCGCAGGTTCCGAATCCAGTGGTCGGATTGGTATAGTTACTCGGGTCAAGCCATAGGAAGCCACCACCGACGCCTGCGGGAGCATCACGCCGTCCGTAGACGGTGTTAGTTCCATTGCAGTCGGCTCGCAGTCCGCGCGAGTTCGTTCCCGTCGGATCAGAGCCGGTCGGATACGTCGCCATGGGAAAGCCTGAATGTATAGATAGAATGGGGCTCACAGTCCAACCGCCCACAACGGCGTCCGCAGCCTTGTTCATATCCTTACCAAAGGTTTTGCCACGCCCAAATGGCAACTCGTAGACCGCAAATGCGGAGAGCACGTTAGTTGCGTCGTAAAAGCACGGCGCCCATTCGGCTTTGGGATCGTAAATGTTTTGCCAATACGGTTGGCCTGTGGTCGCCTGGGCACCCCAGGAGCCGTAATAGCCAGTATTGTTGGACATGCACTTGGAGTAGGTGTAGGCCACCTGATACTCCAATCCATGGCTCATGTGCTGCTGGAGCACTACTTGCAGTGCGTTATAGGCCATGGTGCCGTTAGACTGCGTGCCGGACACGGTGGAGACTAAGCTGGCAAACTGGGGATTGGCCGCAAGATATATACTCGGTGCCGTGCAAGGGGGCTTGCTGCAAGCGCTGTTGGGCTCCTGCTGAAGTTGCGCATAGGGATACGGCACCATCAGGTGCACGCCTCTTTGTCCCACATAGCCTATCTGTAGAGTGGTGTTCGCCCCGAATTGATGCTGGATCGTCAGGTTCCACTGATCGGAAATGGCCGGCTGCACATTCGGATCCCAGAGACGGAACACAGCTCCTGAGTAGCAGGAGAGATTGGGGCAAGACGTACCACTTGATGGCGGCGCGATGATACCGTCCGAAGCCGTCGTGTTGGGCAGGGGTTGAAGCAGATATTGCGTTTGGAATTCTGCCGCGCTAAACGGAGCGTTCTGCGGAAGGCGCAGGTTCGTGCCTGTCCCTTCAAGATAGGACGAGATAGTGAACGCGCCCCGCACAACCGTGTGGTTGCCGAACCGCCCTCCAGGTGTCCATGCGAAGCCAAGGCGAGGCTGAAGGGCTTTGCCACCATAGACCCCATTATAGAGGGATCTGCTGGCGCCATTCTGGTTGGCATATTGAACCTGGCCCGTCGCCATGTTGTAGTTCGCTTGCTGATCGTTTCTCTCGATCCAGGGAGTATGGATCTCGTAACGCAACCCGAGATTGAGGGTCAGGCTCTCCGTTGCGCGCCAGGTGTCCTGAATGTAACCGGCGTAGATGTTGGATGTCTGTGTCCACCCACCGGAACTAATGCCTCGGCCAAATGAAGTGGGCAAACCGAGGAAGAAGTCCGCCATACCTTCTCCTGTGTTTTTTAATGGGTCTGTCGGAGCTGACGCGGTGAAATTGGGACCAAAGACCATTCCACCCAATTCTCCGCTGTTCCCCGAGTAGAACACCTTGATGATGTCGAACCAGTACTGGCCGCCAAATTTAAATGTGTGACGGCCACGGGTCCAAGTTAGCCCATCACTAAACTGCCATACCTGACTATTAAAGTTCTGCGTGTTCGAACTGTTCCCGATGTTGGTCAGCGTGCCGGTGCCTGGGCTAGTCGGCGTTCCTCCACCAAAATCGAGGCCCAAAAGACCGATAAGTCCAGCTGGGTTTGAATTCGGAATTCCGATCGTTTCACCAAAATTCCCAAGCACGGGGGCGAAGGCTATCCCGTTGTTCAAGACCACATGGTTCCAGCCAAATCGCATGTCGTTGACAAGGGTCGTATTAATGGTCCGGGTCCAATTGCCGACGACGCTCCAGATCGGCGCCACCGCGAACGAATTACCCAGGAGCAATTGGGAATTTGAGCCAGGATCGTTCTGGTAAGCTCGCGTGAAGCGGCCAGACAGCTGATCCTTGTCTGAAATTCTGTAGTCAATCTTGATGTCACCCTGGTCGCTGTTGTAAGCCTGTGAGGTCGTCTGAACGGCGTTACTCTGCAACTGATTATTGATGGTCTTCGGATAGAAAGAAGAGGCGAACAAAGCAGCCGCCACCGGGCTGATCATGGAGATAGGAATCTGGTTGTTCACAAATGGCGCTCGTGTTGCCGGCGCGACGCAGGCTGTGCCATTCATGCCGGTGTTGGGCGCACAGGGGTTGTAAAGCTGGATCGGGGTGGCGGCGCTCAAAAGGGCTGAAAAATCGCCTTTCTGTTCAGCGGGAGTGTAGACGTTTATGAAACTGGAGGTGCTGGGATGGTCGAAACGCTGCCCCTGGTAATCGACGAAAAAGAATAGTTTATTCTTATAGATCGGTCCACCGAGGGTTCCACCAAACATGTTCCAGCGCAGAGCCGCGCGGGGAAGCGGCGCGGCGTTCGGATTGATCTTGTTTTCCCAGCTATTGGCGTTCAATACGTTATTCCGGAAATATTCCCAGATGTCACCGTGGAAGCTGTTGGTTCCGGACTTGAGAGTTACGCTCACAACCCCACCCTGGAAATTGCCGAATTCGGCTGAGGCGTTGTTGGTAATCAAGTTAAATTCTTGAATGGAGTCGGGCGAAGGAGTATACCCCAAGAGGTTGTCCGATACCTGGTTGTTGTCCATTCCATCGAGGAGGAAGTTGTTGGACTGCTCGCGATTGCCATTAATGTATGGCCTTGACCCAGACTGGACATTGTCGCCGTTATTAAAGCCGGCGGGATTCGGAGTGACCGCACCAGGGGCGAGTAGGGTTAGTTGCACGTAATTGCGCGTAGCAAGAGGAAGCGCCTCATTAGTTGCGGAATCAATGATCGTGTCTACTTGCGTGGTTTCCGTCTTCATCAGGGGCGCGGCACCGCTCACTTCAATTGTCTGGCTGACCTGGCCAACCTTCAATTCGACATCGATGCGTGCAGCCTGGTTTAGCACCAGGGTGAATGCTGGATACACACTAGTTTGGAATCCCTGTTTTTCTATACGGAGTTCGTAGTTACCGACTGGGAGCTGCGAAATCCGATAGAGACCCGTTTCGTTGGACGTGGCCGTATAGGTAATCCCGCGTTCCACGGACTTGGCGACGACATTGGCTCCGGCAATGGTCGCACCGCTTTGATCGGTGACAGTACCTGTTATCGATGCGGTGACTTCCTGAGCAAAAGCGGCGTTCGCTCCGCAAATCAGCAGGACTAGCGTAAGGCAGCAAACTGCCACCGCCACAGGCTGCAACTTTTTCATAAAGATCCTCCCATGCTTGCTCGTGATGTGCGAGCAGCCTCTCCCCGGCTTCTGACAAATCGAATACAAGAATAAGCACCCCATCAGCTATAGAGCTGAATTGGAAATAAGCTATATAGCACCACTTTCCCCTTGTCAAGCAGAAAATTCTGTTTTATAAGGAATTGTGAAAATGAGCTCCATAGCATAAATCGGTCACTGCGTTATACCGCTATAGAGTTGCGGAGATTGGGGTGCACCTAACTCCGCGGGAGTGCCGCAGCATACCGGCGGATAGCTTTTTCAATAACTTGGTGCCGTGGGTCGGTTGTCGAAAATGAACTGGTGCCGGGGTGATGGGGATAGGTAACTTTCTGTCTATTCCCACGTAGATTTCGCACCGCTGTAGAACCGTTGCGGTACATTCTGGACAAGTCGAGGGAGACGGAATGCCTGTTAATAGTCGAGACGGTACCCACGCCTATCAGCGGATCCAGGGCAAGATTCGCAAGGTTATTGAGACGGGGGATTTGCGCCCTGGCGACGCTGTTCCCTCTGAGAGGGAACTTGCGAGGATTCATGACGTGAGCCTGATGACCGCGCGCCATGCTCTTGCCTCGTTGGAACAAGAAGGTGCCGTGGAGCGCCGCCCCGGGGTTGGCACTTTTGTTGCTTCTCCCAAGATCCATTTCAATAAATTGATGAGCTACACGGAACAGATGAGCAACCGCAGCCTCAGCACCGGCTCGAAAGTGCTTCTTGCCATGATCATCGACGATGAGCAGGAAGTGAACGCACGCCTGTCTCTCTCCCCGAAGAGCCAGATCGTCAAGCTGGAGCGATTGCGTCTCGCGGCTGGCTCACCATTCGCTCTGGAGACCTGCTACCTTTCAGCTGCGCAATTCTCTGGCTTGCTTACCGCGCCGCTACAACGCGAATCGCTCTTCGCGACACTGGAGCGGGACTACAACGTGGGGCTCAGTTATGCCGACGAAGAAGTCGATGCCACTGCCGCGGATCAACGAACCGCGGAACTCCTCGGCGTCCCGAAGCGCGAACCACTTCTGCGCATTCGTCAAGTGATCTATTCCACGAAAGGCGTGGTCATTATGTATGTCCTCGGCTTGTATCGTTCCGACCGACACAATCTCCTGATCCGGCGCTTCCGCTAATTCGCTGGAGTGGACTCTCTAAGGGACGATATGGACGACCTCATCCGCCCCGACGATTCGATATCGTCAAATCTTGGCAGGACGCAGACTTCGACTCCACGACGCCGAAGAGCGTCCTGCACAGCTTTTCAATTTCGTCGATAGGGACTTAGATTATTTCCACTTCTCATCACCCTCGACAAGAGTAATGTAACGATCGACCGGAAGATCCTTGAAGCGCTGCGTGCCGCCTCCCGGCATGGGCCATTTTACTTCCACCCAATCGACCTTCTCCTGTTTCCCCAAGCCCAAAACTACACGTGGGTCGTGAGAGGAAAGATAACTCCCACCGCCGACTTTCATGCGACTACGCTTCAAGTCTCCTGCCTGATAAGTGATCGTAGCGCCCACGGCATCCGGATTGGATCTTTTTCCAATCAGGCGAAGCCCGAGCCAGTGGTTGTGCCGTCCCGCATTGTTGCGAAGAAGCAGCGGCGCGCCGTTATTGACAGAAATTAGGACATCGACGGCGCCATCGTTGTCGAAGTCGCCAAGTGCCAGTCCGCGTGAGCACAGCGGCGTGGAAAAGACCGGGCCGCTTTGTGTGCTCACGTCTACAAACGATTTTCCGTTGTTGTGAAACAACATGAGCGGCTCTTCATAAGTGACCTCGTTGTGTAAGGAATTAATCAGATCGTCGGGATTACCGTTGGCGAGAAACAGATCCAGGTTTCCATCGTTGTCGTAGTCAAAAAACTTCAAACCCCAGCCACTCATGAATTTTGTGGCCTTGGCAATCCCTGTCGGGATGGCCTGATCGTCAAAGGTGCCGTCATGATTGTTGTGGTAAATCGCAAAATTCTCGCGGTCCAGATTCGCGACGAACAAATCTTGCCAGCCGTCTTCGTCGAAATCCGCCGCGTCCACGCCCATTCCCGAACGGGACCGCCCGTTCGCACTATAGGCCACGCCGGCTTCTGTACCGGTGTCCGTGAACTTTCCCTTTCCGGTGTTCACAAACAGAAAATTTGCGGTCGTGTCATTCGTGACAAACAGGTCCATCCATCCATCATTGTTGATATCGGTAGCCACCACGCCCCACGATTTTCCCGGATGCGCCGCAATTCCAGCAGATTTCGAGACATCCGTGAAAGTGCCATCGCCATTATTGTGAAACAACCAGCTCGGCATAGGCTGGTAGAGTTGCGGAATACAGTAGTGGTGCTTGCCATCCTCATGCACGCCGCAGGGCAAGTTCTTCTCTTTGCTGAAATCCACAAACCGGCAGACAAACAGGTCCAGCAGCCCGTCATTGTCATAATCAAACCATACTGCGCTGGAAGCCCAGCCCGGAGCAGCGACTCCCGCTTTTTTCGTGACGTCGGTAAACGTACCGTTTCCGTTGTTGTGGTACAAAATGCTGCACCCATACTGGGTTACATAGATGTCAGGAAATCCATCGCGATCGTAATCGCCGACGGCAACGCCCTGCCCAAATCCACTCCCTGCCAGCCCTGCCTTTTCCGTTACATCCAAAAATGTGCCATCCCGGTTGTTGCGGTAGAGGGCGTTGCGCAGCGGCGGATTCGGCGTGTAGAAATCGCACTTGCCGCTGTTGACGAGATAAATGTCCATCCACCCGTCATTGTCATAGTCGAGGAAAGCGCAGCCAGCACCGGTCGTTTCCGGCAAATATTTGTCCTCGGATTTTGCGCTGGAATGCACCCACGAAATGCCGCTGGCAGAAGCGGGAATCTGCTGAAAGGCGTACTCGGCAGCTGGAAACGCGCCAGCGATTCGTGGACAGGCGCCTACTAACGCAGATGCGGCAAGCCCTCGAAGCAAATCACGCCTCGTGAAAGAAAGTTGCCACTGTCTTTTTGGAATCCTTGGCAAGAAATTCGTCCTCGCGAGCTATTCTTTCTTTTCCTCACCTGGTGCGGACTTCTGCGTCAATGTCGTCGCAGCACTCAACCTTTTTGAGCACTCGTCAGGGAATCAACGTCTGCCAATAATAAAAATGGGAGGCGGGTACGTTCGCCTTCCTTATTAATTAAGTATACGATGTTCGCGCTTGGGAGTAGAACTTCAACCCAGACTGGACGCGCCTGTCACCAGGAGTCCGATAGCGGAATCGTTGTTCCACTCCCTGTAGAATAAACAGACTGTGAATCAATCCGCGTCCACTCGTTTTATCCTAGGCAAGTCGACCCGGTTCCCGATCTCTTCGTCATGCAATGCGGCCGCAACGTGCTTTATCACAACAATGGCAACGGCACCTTCACCGATGTGACCGACAAGACCGGCGTGGCTGGCGCGGAATCCGGCATGTTTCACTCTGGCGCGACATTTTTCGATTATGACCGCGATGGCCGCCTGGACTTATACGTCGGAAGCTACGTGGCGTTTGGGCCTGACGTCCGACGTTACTGCGACATCGGCGGAAAACCCGCGAAAGAGTTTCGGCCACTATTCGACCGGGCGATGAAGCTCATTCAACAGCGATATCCCGACCGGATTGAAGCAAGCAGAATCGACAGAAAAGAAATCACCATTTCAGAATGTTCGGATATGCCTATCTGTTTCGCTGAGTAAAAAGGGACAATGTCTCGCGCTGCACTACCGATTGATCACCTGGCAAAAGTATCTCGGCGGGGAATCTGTGGCAGAAATAAAAGGTTGGTGCCGGGCATAGGAATCGAACCTACACGGCCTTGCGGCCACCGGATTTTGAGTCCGGCGCGTCTGCCAGTTCCGCCAGCCCGGCCAACTTCCAAGATACCACGAAACGCAGGATTTCTATTGTATACGGTGTATACGGTACGGCCTGTTTTTGTGTCATTGGTTGTCATCGACTGTCATAGTTGAGGAACCGTAAATCGACAAAAAGCCTTGTAAAACGAAGATTTCTGCTGTTTATCCAAGGAAGGGAAAGAGGAGTGTCCCGGAGGAGGGAGTCGGAAATCTTAGCCGTGTAGATGCCACGTAACTTGCTGATTATAGGAAGTTCTAGAACCGCCTAAAACGCCAGAATCGCCACCGTTGGTGACGATGTGGTGACACAATGAATGAACGGAACTCACCTTCAACTCTCACTTTCGGCTCCACTCTCGTTCAGACTTCCTCAATCCAATCTTGAGAAACGAACTCCTGCGCCGCGCGCAACAAGTCTGTCCTACAACCCTATTGCTGTACTGAAAAACGCACAAATTGGCGGCAATTTGACGTTTTTCGAAAGTCTCAAATGGATTCCAATTGGAGCAGCCGGAGGCAACCCTTCGGTTAACAGCAGAAGAATGCAAAATCTAAATGCCTTGTTTGGTGTCGCTTACCGGGAAAGACACTGATTTTCAGTCCCTCAGTTGGGCTACTTGGGCTACCAAAGGACAAAATGATTGCTGCTTCAGTTCAAGCCCGGTGAGAACTTTGCGTTCGAGAACCTTGCGTTCGTTGACTTGCCTCACGGTGCAACCTAAGATGAGCGCCAAATGGCGGACTCAGCATCATCCCTTATCGGCCAGACCATCTCGCACTACTGCGTTCTCGAAAAGCTAGGTGGCGGCGGTATGGGTGTTATCTATCGAGCTGAGGACACCAAGCTACACCGCTTCGTTGCCTTGAAGTTCCTCCCCGACGGGTTTGCACAGGACTCACAAGCTCTGAGCCGCTTCGACCGCGAGGCCCAAGCGGCTTCTGCACTGAACCATCCCAATATTTGCACCATTTATGAGATCGGCGAACACAACGGCCAGCCTTTTATTGCGATGGAGTTTCTCGACGGGCAGACGCTCGAGCAACTTCTCAATGGTCAGCCTTTACCGCTCGAACGGGCTTTGGAACTGGGAATTGAAATCGCGGGCGCACTGGAAGCTGCCCACGCCGAAGGCATTATCCATCGCGACATCAAACCCACGAATATATTTGTGACTAAGCGCGGCCATGCCAAGGTTCTCGATTTTGGCCTCGCCAAGATCAGGCCAGCGCTGAACGCAACCAACAATGCGGAAACCACGCTAACGAAAGACGTAGACCCTCACAATCTGACAACTCCTGGCAGTATTTTAGGGACGGTTGCCTACATGTCGCCCGAACAGGCGCGCGCAAAAGAGCTGGATACACGCAGCGATCTGTTCGCCTTCGGCGCGGTACTCTATGAGAGCACCACCGGACAATCGCCGTTCCGAGGAGACAGCACCGCGGAGATTTTTGACGCCATTCTGAACCGCACTCCCGTGGCTCCCGTACGATTGAATCCCAATCTGCCTGCGGAACTGGAAAGGATCATCGACAAGGCGTTGGAAAAGGATCGCACGCTGCGTTATCAGCACGCGTCGGAGATAGGTGCGGACTTACGGCGGCTGAAGCGGGACACGGAAACCGCCCGCATGGCTGTAGCCAGTTCGAACGCGACGGCCGCAGCGGAGCCAGGGTCGAGTTCTCGTTTGGGGGTAGGGTCACGCCCCATATCCGTCTGGGCCGCGGTGGCGGCGGTTCTGGCGCTCCTTGCCGTGGTCGCCGGCGGATTCTATTTGCGATCGCGCCTGGCGGCTTCCGTAACAAAGGCCGCACCGCTCACCGAAAAAGACAGTGTGTTGTTGACGGACTTTGTCAACAAGACCGACGATCCCGTTTTTGACGATGCCCTGAAGCAGGCTCTGACGATACAGCTGAGTCAATCACCCTTCCTGAATATTGTTTCCGACCGCAAGATCGAGGAAACGCTGCGGCTGATGGGCCAGCCGGCGCAACGCATCACGCCGGACCTAGCGCGAGAAATCTGTATTCGAACGGGCAGCAAGGCGACGGTGCTCGGTTCGATTTCCAGTCTCGGCAGCCAGTACGTGATAGGGCTGAGTGCCGTGGGCTGTGGTAATGGAGATACTCTGGCCACCGAACAAGGACAAGCAGCAGGCAAGCAGGACGTCCTTAAGACGCTGGGACGGGCGGCCAAAGATCTGCGGAGGAAGCTGGGTGAATCGCTGGTCACTGTGGAGAAGTTCGATGTGCCGGTGGAAGCCACCACTCCTTCGCTCGAAGCCCTGCAAGCCTACAGCATGGGGGGCAGAACCAGACGCAGGAAGGGCGATGCCGAAGCGATTCCTTTCTTTAAGCGTGCGATTGAACTCGATCCGAATTTTGCGCTGGCGTACGCAGGGCTGAGCCTCGCGTATTTCAATCTGAATCAGGCCGGTCTGGCCGCCGAGAATGCAACCAAAGCGTATGAGCTGCGGGATCGCGTGAGTGAGCGCGAGAGATATCGCATCTCGACTACTTACTACCATGCCGTCACGGGAGAGCTGGAAAAGGCGATTGAAATGTACGAACTTTGGTCCAAGAGCTATCCCCGGGATGACACACCGCCCTTGAATCTCGGTGTCGTGTATCAACAGTTGGGGCGATACGACAAGGCCGTCGTCGAGACGGAAGAGGCGCAGCGCCTTGCGCCTACCGCGACGGGATACGGCAACCTTGCCTTCGAGTACATTGCGCTGAACCGCCTGGATGATGCGGACAAAGTGTTGCAACGGGCCCAATCGAGCGACTTCGACGGGCTCGATATTCGGGCGAATCTGTATCTCTTGGCCTTCCTGCGAGGCAACAGCAACGGAATGGAGCAACAGCTCGCGTGGGCGGCCGGGCGGCTGGGAGACGAAGATGTGATGCTCTCTGGCCAGGCGGATACCGAGGCATATTACGGGCGGCTTATGCGGGCGCAGGATTATTCGCGACGCGCGGCGGAGGCGGCAGTGCGCGCCGACTCGAAGGAGACAGCGGCGCTCTGGCGGGCGGCTGCTGGGTTACGCGAGGCCGAGTTCGGGAATCCAGCCGCGGCCAGGCACAACGTGGATGCGGCACTATCGCTGTCGTCGGGACGCGACGTCAAGTTGCTGGCAGCGTTAACGCTGGCGCGCATGGGAGACACGACCAACGCGAAGAAGCTCGTGGAACAACTGAAACTCGAGAAAACCGCCTCCACAAATACAATGCTTAAGCTCTATTGCTTGCCGACGATTGATGCGGCGATCGAAATCAGCAATCGCAATCCCTCTCAGGCAATCCTCGATCTGGAAGCGACGATACCGTATGAACTGGGCGGTCCACTAATGTTCCCTTACCTCTACCCCTCGTGGATACGCGGGCAAGCGTATCTTGCGGCAAACAACGGGACAGCAGCTGCGGTGGAATTCAAGAAGTTGATCGATCATCCGGGCATTGTCCTGAATCAGCCAATAGCGTCGCTGGCACATCTTCAATTAGGCCGCGCGTATGTCTTGCAGGGCGACAACGCCAAAGCCAAGGCGGCCTATCAGGATTTCCTCACGCTATGGAAAGACGCCGACCCTGACATTCCCATTTTCATCGCCGCTAAAGCGGAGTACGCGAAGCTACATTAGTTCCGAGGCGAGTTGGCTCGAGTTGTCAGTGGACGATTAAGAGTCTTTCCACGCCGGTCGGCGTCAAGAGACAGGAAAAGTCGGGAGGCGAAGACACCCACCCGGAAAGCTGGAATAATGTCTGCGAGCGAACCCTTGATCTCAAACCTGGACCAGCTCCATTCTCTTCGTTCAGGAGCACCAAATGATCGACGACCTCTATGATCTCATCGGCGGAAGACAAACTGTCTGGGCGGCTACCGAATCCTTCTATCGAAGAGTTGTGGCCGATGAGAATGTCAGTCACTTCTTCAAAAGTGCCGATATGGCGCACCTGCGCGCTGGGCAAAGTATGTTTATCTCCATGCTCCTCGGCGGACGCGTCGTATATACAGGCAAAGATATTACCGCCGCCCATGCGCAATCGCGGGAGCAAGGGTTGAACGACATTCACTTCGACACTTTCCTCAAGCACTTTCGCGCGGCGCTGGAAGAGGTAGGCGTCAAGGCTAATAAGGCGGAGAAAGTCATGAAACTCCTGGAAAGCAAGCGCGGCGCAGTCCTGAATCGCTGAAATTGTTTCCCTCATCGGACATCTGCCAAGTTGATTTTGGGGGTCAATTCCACTCCCCTCTTCGGGGATAGTTTCGACTACTGCCGCGTGACAGTGCTTCACGCCCCGCGAGATTGGGAGCAGGATTTGAAGGGTACACAGGTCCCAATGGCCGAGACCCAAAGCAAATCATATGACCAACTTCTTCAGGGCAAGCTTCATGAGCATCTGGAAAACCTCGAACGAGAGTCCTTGCTCACTAAGATTGATCGCCTATTCGCAAGATGCAATCCGCCGGCGGGTTGGTCTCGAATGGTGGGGTACGCATTTGACCGGGAGCGGACTAAGCGTTAGGATCTGTTTTATGTGCAACAAACGGGCATGTTTTTGATGGGATTGATACATCTCAAATACGGATTACAGGTTGCTCCCAGCTATTTGGTGGTTGGCGCTAAATAGCTAGGCCAGCCCTGCTGATAGGCTACGCGGAGCCTGCATAGCGGGTTACCTCCGCTGTATGGGTTAGGGACGTTACGCGGCCTTGAACGGCACGGCGTCCCACTGTATTTCTTTAGCTTATCTATAACCTTTCCGTGAGCGAGAATGAGCAAGAATGAGAAAGCGTAGGCCTTTTTTGACCTACGCTCAAGATAAACTCTGTTTTCACTTGTGTATCGGTGAGTAAGTTTGAGAAATGGATTGACGTTGGCTTTTGAGTCTGCTGCGTCTGCCAGTTCCGCCACTCCGGGAGAACCTATTTGAAAATAGCACGAGGAGTACGGGCTGGTAAAGCAGCGGACTTGCAGCGTAGGGTATCGCCAAGCTCATAACGAAAAGGTCTTAGGGCGTAAAATTCGCATGGCGATTCCGGTTCGATTTGCTATGCTGCCCAAGTTCAACTTTATGAGGGGAAACTTAATGAGAGCAAGAATTCTTGCTGTGGTGGTGCTGATGTCCGCGGGGCTGGCGTTGAGTCTCCCTGCCGCGGATAACGACAAGAAGGAAGCGGCGGCGAAAGAGGCGGCGAAACCTTCATACGAGCTTCCGCAACCGGAGAAGGAAACTCTGGACCTTGAGATGTACGGAAAGATCCGCGAGGAGGCGACGGCGCATTCGCACGTGATGGAATACGCGTCGGGCCTGATGGATGGGATAGGGCCGCGATTGACAGGCTCGGAAAATGTGAAGAAGGCGAACGAGTGGACGCAGGCGCAGTTTGCCGCGATGGGTTGCAGCAACGCGCATGTGGAGGATTGGGGCGAATTTGGGATGGGCTGGCGTCAACTGAACACCTGGGTGAGGATGACCGCGCCGGATACGGGTGTTTTTATCGCGCAGGCAGCGCCATGGTCGCCCGCGACGAAGGGAGCAGTTAGCGGGGCTGCGGTGTGGGTGGATATCAAGGAAGAAAAGGACTTCGAGAAATATAAGGGGAAACTGGCGGGGAAAATCGTTTTCTGGGGTGAAATGCGGGATGTGAAGCCCGTGGATAAGCCTCTCTTTACTCGTGATGACGAAGCGGAACTGAAACGAATTCAGGAATACCCGATCCGCTTGAATAACACGGAGAATTTCTTCCAAACCTACTTGAAACGGCAAGAGTTCCGCGAGAAAGTGGGGAAATTTCTGGCGACAGAGCAGGCGATCGCGGTGATTACCCCGAGCCGCGACGGCCGGAACAATGGCGGGTCGGGTGGAACGATTTTTGACGACACGGGCGCAGGGTTTGGGTGGTTGATCTACCAGCGGGATCATGCGGATGCTCTGCCCGTGGCCGTGACAGCGATTGAAAACTATGGGCGTGTGTACCGCTTATTGAAGGCAAATGTGCCAGTGATGATTGAATTGAACATCGATACGAAGTTCACGGGCGATCATGAACACGGATTCGACACCATTGCGGAAATCCCGGGAACCGACCCGAAGTTGAAAGAAGAATTGGTGATGGTAGGAGGACATCTGGACTCGTGGGCATCGGCCACGGGAGCAACCGATAACGGCGCAGGGACCGTGGTCGCAATGGAAGTGATGCGGATCCTGAGTGCATTGAAGGTGAAGCCACGGCGAACGATTCGGGTTGGATTGTGGACCGGAGAGGAACAAGGCGAGTATGGATCCTATGGATACGTTAAAGGGCACTTCGGCTATGTTCCGCGCTCCACTGCCCCGGACCAGATGGCAGTGACGGAATATGATCGCGATCCGGCCGGACCGCTGCTGTTAAAGCCGGAGCAGCAGAAGATTTCAGCTTATTTCAATGTTGATAATGGAAGCGGAAAGATTCGTGGTGTGTATTTGCAAGGGAATATGAAGGTAGGGCCGATTTTTGAACAATGGATCGCACCATTGAAGGATGTCGGCGTGGCAACGATCACGGATCGGGACACGGGAGGAACGGATCACGAAGCGTTTGACGCTGTCGGAATACCAGGGTTCCAGTTCATCCAGGATCCACTGGATTACGGCTCGCGGACACATCATTCCAATATGGATACGTACGAGCGCCTGCAGCCCGAAGACCTGGCACAAGCCGCAATGGTGGAGGCAATCTTCGTCTACAATGCCGCGATGCGCGACCAGATGCTACCCAGGAAGCCGCTGCCGCATCCGGAGTTAGAGAAGGAGCTATCCAAGCCGATGAAGGGCGTGATGCCTGGAGCCGAAGAAGAGAAGAAGTAGGAATCGACGGCACTCCGAGCGGCAAGAAGCGCCGATTTGCAGACCGGACAATGGGTTGTACCAATTACCGGGGCAGCGCGGCACCGCAGCGCTTGCAATGCACGGCGTCCTGGTCATGAGGCTGAAGCCCGCAAGCAGAACAGGTCCTGACGGTACCTCGAGTTGAGGCGCGCGCGAATTCGAATGTCACAATTCCCGTGGGCACAGCAATAATTCCATACCCGACAATCATTAAAAGTGAGGCGAGAATCCTTCCGGGAACCGTTTTGGGAGAGATGTCGCCATAGCCGACAGTTGTGACGGTAACGATAGCCCAGTACATTGCGGCCGGGATGCTGGTAAACCCGTTGACCTCTCCTTCAATCTGGTACATCAGAGCTCCCACAATAATGACGATGGTCAACACCGCAAAAAGGAAAATGGTGATCTTGCGGATGCTCTCTTTCAGGGCGATGCGGAGAACCGCTGCTTCGCCGACATATTCTGTGAGTTTGAGGATGCGGAAGACGCGAAGCAGGCGAAGCGAACGAACGACAGTGAATGAGTGCCCGACCCCAAAGAGAAAGCTGAGGTACACAGGTGCAACGGCCAGAAGGTCTACGATGCCGAAAAAACTTCTTGCGTAACGCCCGGCATTGAGAGCAGAGATCAGCCGGGCGATGTATTCAATGGTGAAGAGCGCGGTGAACATCCACTCGGCAACCCTAAGATAGGGCCCGTAGGCATCGCGAATGGAGCGAACGCTTTCGAGGAGAACCGTAAGGACGCTGAGGAGAATCAGGATAAGGAGGATAAGATCAAAGAGTCGGCCGGCAAAGGTTTCATGGCCGAAAATAACTTCGTGCCAAGTATCGCGCCAGGCCGCGCGTTTGTGCGATGGAAAGAGAGAAGGGGCCATGTCGTTTGAGCGGGGGAAATCGCGCTAAGGATACAGCATCCGGTGCTCCTCGACGAGAGCGAACCGGTGGTGACGTCAGGCAACGGCTGTGGCCGATACCAGAGAGGCGGGGAAATTAACCTGGCGCCCGTCGTAGAAACGGCGAATCCCGTCGATCACTTCCTGCGTGACTTCTCCGGTTTTGTCGGGTGGAAGAGCAGCAATCATTTTCTTAAAGGGGGCGGCAAGCTCACTGGTGGCTTGCCAGGCTTCCTCGGGTGGACCAGGCCAAGGCCAGTAAACTTTGTGTGTAGCGACGGACACTTGGCGAAAACCACCGGAAGTAAAAGCGCCAGAGAATTTGGTTTCGTCGGCAAACCGGAAAACGTGCGGAGAATCGGGAGGCGGTGGAGGAACCTTCACGTGCTTGAGGAATGGGCCAAGCATGACGGAGAAAAGAGGATTCTCCTGCAGGGTCCCCCAGGCAAGAAAAGAGACTCGCCCGCCGGGTTTAAGGACTCGGCGAATTTCCGCAAAGGATTTCTGCGTGTCGGGAAAGAACATCACACCAAAGCGGCAGGTAACGCGATCGAACGAGTTGTTGGCGAAAGGGAGAGCTTCAGCGTCGGCGGGTCGAAATTCCATATTGGATAGGCCACGAGCGTGTGCGTTCTCCTGCGCGACCAAAAGCATTTCCGGTACCAGGTCGGATGCGACCACGCGACCGCCAGGGCCGACCGATTTTGCGATGGCAAGGGCGGGTTCACCGGAGCCACTCGCCAGGTCCAGCACGTGCAGATCACGGGAAAGTTCAGCACCCTGCAGGACAAGTTCGGTGGCGGAACGAGATTGGAAGGAGAGTTTGTCGAACCATTTTTTCCACAAAGGGGCGGCATCGAGCCATTCCTGACGAATGACTTCCTTGGGATCGAGATTTGGTGCTGGATTTGAGCTCATCGTTCACCTCTAATCCAAATGTGCGAAAAACGGAAAACGTAAGTATACGATGCGGCAACTGTGGAGAGTATGAAGATTCGAGCAATTCCACTGAGTAAACTTGCTGGAGCCTGGCCTACGGGGTAGACTGCGCAAATTCATGGAAATAGCAACCTTCACGGCGGAGGGCGCCCCAAGTACACACGATCCGCGCCGGGCGCTGGCAGGTTTTTGGGCGTTAATTGCTACACAGTTTCAGGGGGCATTCAGCGACAATGCATTGAAGTGGCTTGTCAGCTTCCTGGTTCTGGAGATTAGCGTTTCGAAAGAACGCCGGGATTTCCTGTTCGTGCTGGTGGTACCGCTGGTGTTTGCAATTCCCTTCCTTGTTTTTTCCATTCCGGGCGGCTATTTCGCCGACCGCTTCAGCAAACGGAGCGTAACGATCTGGACGAAACGCTTGGAAATCCTGGTGATGAGTTTTGCAACCTATGCCCTTTGGAGGAACCGGCTGGATCTGGCCGCCGTGGGACTGTTCTTTGTGTGCATGCAGGGAGCATTGTTTGGGCCGTCGAAATATGGACTGTTGCCGGAGTTGCTGCCCCCCAGCAAGTTGAGCTGGGGAAACGGCGTGATTGAACTCTGGACACTGGTGGCCGCGATTTCCGGCACGCTGGCCGGCGGTTTTTTGGCGCACAATTTCCGCGGCCGCCAGGAATGGTCGGGTTTTATCTTGCTGACGCTGTCGATGGTTGGGCTCCTGGCAAGCTACAGGATTTCGCGCGTGGCAGCGGCTGATCCATTGCGCAAGTACGAATGGAACTGGGCGAAAGAGTTCTACGAAGAAATCGAGCGAATACGCAGAGACGCGGTATTGTGGGTGGCGGTAGTCGCAAACACGTTCTTCTGGTTCCTGGGAGCGATTCTGTTGCTGAATATCGTCCTGTATGCGACGGACGTTCTGCGGGTGGATGAAGCCCACAGCAGCTATTTACTGGCGGCTCTGAGTTTGGGGATAGGAGCGGGGAGCTTTGTTGCCGGCTATGCTTCAGGTAGAAAGATCGAAACAGGGATGATCCTGCCGGGGCTGACGGGGATTGTGTTGCTGACTGGCGTGCTATCAGCTCCGGGACTGACGTACCTGGCCATCATGACCCTGCTTGGGTTGATGGGAATTTGCGCGGGATTCTTTGTGGTTCCGGTGAACGCGCTGATTCAGAACCGTCCCAGGCCCGAGGTGAAGGGGCGAGTTATCGGTGCGGCGAATCTGCTGTCTTTTGGGGGAATTGCTCTGCAGCCGCTTGTGCAGTACGCGATGATCCAGTTGGGCCATCC
Source organism: Candidatus Acidiferrales bacterium (assembly GCA_963839315.1). GTDB lineage: Bacteria > Acidobacteriota > Terriglobia > Acidiferrales > UBA7541 > Acidiferrum. Next base: position 133,043 of record CAWIUU010000034.1, on the reverse strand, counting down.
TGATCCAGGGAAGATGTTCCTGATTTGCGCGGCAGCATGCGTGGCCATGGTGTTCGTTTTGGCGCGCATGTTGCCGGAACTCTGGCCAAGCGCGCTCTACTGGACGCGACTGAAACAGAGAGTTAGTCTATAGCTGCAAGCTGAAAGGGCCACTCGCCGAAGCGAGCGGAATCAGCTAAACCAATAATTATGGCAACGGCAAGCACAGTGGCGGGCTCGCGCGCCGAGCATCGCGGATTAATCTATTGGATGGAACGCACCTTAAAGGAATTGGAGAAGGTGCGGGAAGCGCCGGACACGGATGCGGTGCATGATTTGCGTGTCGCAATCCGACGGTGCCGGTCGGTAGCGGCGGTGATGGAAGAGGTGGATCCGGACCCGGCCTGGTCAGAAATGAGGAAGCTGGGACGGAAGTTATTCCGGCAACTGGGCGAATTGCGGGACACACAAGTGCTGGAAGAATGGACAAGGAAACTGTCTGCCGAGGCGGACCCGCTGCGACAACTGCTTTTGGAGGATTTTGGCAAGAAAGAGAGCGAGTTGCGCGAGTCCGCATTGCGCGTCGCGGCAAAATTCGACCAAAAAGGGTGGAAAAAACATGAGCGGGTATTGCGCAGGCGCGCGCGGCTTGTGCCTCCGGACAGCCGGGCGGCAGAATGTCTGGCGCTGGAACGGCTCGAGGCAGCAAAACTACTCCATGGCCAAGCCTTAAGGATGACGAAGTCGACGGCGTGGCACGCACTACGCATTGGCGTGAAGAGATTCAGATATACCGTGGAGAGCCTGCTGCCAACACGATACGAAGAATGGGGAGAAGGTCTGAAGCAGGTGCAGGACTTGCTGGGAGAAGTTCATGATCTGGATGTGCTCTCGGAGAAGGTGACGCAGTTTACGGGGACAGAACTAGTTGCGTCACAAGCCTCGTGGTCGGGACGGATTGCGACAGAGCGCAGTCAAAGGATCGAGACGTACCGGCAGATGACGTCCGGCCGGGACAATTTGTGGCACACATGGCGGCAAGGACTGCCGGAGGGCAGGCATCTGGAGGCGGCGGGGTTGGCACGCTTGCGGGTGACTGCGCGCGCGATGGATGGGAATTTGCGGCGAACATCGCAGATAGCTCGACTGACGCTTCGATTGTTTGATGCCTTGAGAAGAGTTCATGCGGCGCGGGTTCTCGAGGAGCGAGATTTGCGGAAGATCATCAATGCGGCAGGACGGATTCATGGGATTGGAACGAGTCTGGACGCAAGAAATCCGCAGAAAGCCGCGCGTAAGGTTTTGCGGAAAATGGCGGTGCCCGCGGGATGGACGCACGAGGAATGGGAACTGGTGGCTCTGGTGGTGCGGTATCACAGAGGGGTACATCCAAAGCTCAAGCACAAAGACTTTGCCGCGTTGAACGAAGCGGATCAGAGAAGGGTAAGTGCGTTGGCCGGAGTTTTGCGGCTGGCCCGGGCGTTAAGGAAAAGTGGAGTTGAATCCACGGTTGGCTTGAGGGTGGATAAGTCCGTGGATGCGTTGATCGTGCAAGCGCCGGGGTTGGCCGATGGCGAAGACGTGGCAGCGCGGCTGGCAATAGGTAAACATCTCTTGGAAACGTGCTTGGAGCGACCTTTGATTGTGAAGGCGACGCCAGGAACTGAAAAAGTTGTGCAATTGCCCAAAAGAGAAGAAGCCGTGGTGACAAAGGCTGTGGCCTCAGATTGAGAATTTTTAAGTTAGCAAAAGAAAACGGGTTTCCCAGGCGAGCTATTTGTAGCAACCCTGTAAGCATCAAGTTTAGCATCCGCAACTTCCGTGCTTGACGGTGCCGCACCCTAATCTCCGATTCTAAAGACGACCCGCGAGCACAGGCACAAGAGTCTGTATCACGGTTCCTACTTCCCTGCCTTGCGGAGAAGCTTGGGTGTGGCCAGCCACAGGAGTTGGCCGCTGGGAGGCACTAGCCGCGTTAGCTCCACCAGAGCAACACCCGCTTTTTTCAGCGAAGTGATGTGATGTTTGGAGCCGATTGCGGTGGCGAGAACGTCGTCGAGATGTGGAGCGTGTCCAAAAATAAAAACGGAGGACAATTGCTTGTCCTTGGACAGTTCACGAAACAGCTGGAGCGGTTCGGCGCCGGGGAGAAGCAACTCTGATTTCTGGATTTTGTTCTTGGAGTATTCGAGGGCGCTGGCAAACAGTTCGGCAGTCTGAAATGCTCGCGTGTACGGGCTGGAAAGCATGAGATCCGGCACCGCACCGATCTCCGCAACGCCTTTCGCCACTTGCTTGGCCTTGTCCATCCCTTCAGGGGTAAGGTAGCGCTCGGGGTCTGGTGGGCATTTGGGGTCTTCGCGGTCGATGGCGATGCCGTGGCGCACGATGTACAACAGCATGAGGGAAGCTCCTCCTGAAACAATTCTATAGAGAGAAACGCGAATGGTGAATGATACTCGCAGGCGGTGTGTCGAACCGCCCACGACCGGCCCGATTGTCAGGAGCCGTAAAAGCGCCCGAAGTAGAGTTTAACGTGGAATTCCTTTTCGAAGAGACCGGAACTGCGCTCAGCATCACGAAGATCTTCGGCAACGTCGCCGCGCGCTTCGATTTTCAGGGAGACAGCACCACGCTGGAACGAAGCGCGGATTCCTTGGATGCGCTGGCGATGAGAGTGATCGAGTCCCTCGGCAATGCGAACCAGTGAAGCTAGGCGGCGGGCGATGCGCTTGTCGTTATTGTTGAGGGCCGAATAGGCGGGATGGTGTCCATCCGGCGTGGACTTTCGATTGTGGTAGCGCACAATGGCGCCGACCAGATGTCGATCGCGGTCCTCGAGCCCCGGAATGTCGCCATTGAGAGCAAGGTATTCGCCGTGCTTGTGATGACCGCGGTGGCTGACCCGGTGACCGACGTCGTGGAGCAACGCACCCGCTTCCAGTTGAACCCGAGCCTGAGGTGGAAGATGGTGAATAGGCTGTAACTGATCGAAGAGCATGAGACTGAGTTCGCGAACGTGCTCGGCGTGCCGCTGATCGTACTCGAGGCGGCGGCCAAAGCTGCGTGTGGCGATAAGCATTTGTCGCGCCGCGGCGTTGTAGCGATGAGGTTCCTTGCGGGAGAAGGCCTCCCGCGCGATTTCGTGGAGGAGTCCTTCCCGGATACCCGCGCTGGGAATAATAAAACGGCGAATATTCAGATATCGGCCCAGAACCAGGAAGATGATGGCAGCGATTCCCATGACATCCGCACGATCGCGACGAACTCCATACGCTTTCATGCGCTCGCGCAGATCGCGTTTAAGAAGATCGGGCAGGCGCTCGCGAAGCAGAGAAAGTTCGAGCGTAGGGAGGCCATCCTGGCGAGGGCCGGGAGCGACATTGGCAAGCGTTTCGGCATTGCCACCCAGGGCAACAGAAACCTCATCGGCGAGATTGAGGCGATGAGGGAGGCGCGATTCAAGAAGAGCGCGGACGTAACGACGGACCTGTTCCGCCTGGAAAGGCCGAATGACACCGTGGATGTGGAGAGTGGTCAGAAGGCGAACGGTGCCGACGGGGAGTTGAGCACCGCTTAGAACCGTGTGATCACGAAGAATGCTGAGTTCCAGACTGCCGCCACCGAGATCGACAATACAGCGGGGTTGGGCTTCCGGGCCCATGGCGGCGTTCACCGCTTCCCGGCCGAGGCGGGATTCCTCCTTGGCGCTGATGACCTCGAGAGTGATTCCTGTGGATTTCTTGATGCGACGGACAAACGTTTTGCGATTTAGCGCTTCGCGGGTGGCGCTGGTGGCAACAGCGCGATAGCGGGTAACGCCGTATTCCTCCATGAATTCGTGGAGGTGGCGGAAGGAATTTGACACCCTTCTTGAGCATTTCTTCGCTGAAACGGTGGCGGACGAAAACGCCTTCGCCAAGACGAAGGGAATAGCGTTCGTTGACCAGAGGTTCGATATCGAGAGCGGAATACGCGCGAGCGATGGAAAGGCGGACGGCATTGGAGCCGGCGTCGATTGCGGCTATGTGGACCGGTTCAGGCATGAAGAACCTTAGCGCCAGAGATGCGCGAGAGCAGAAGAGGGAGCGTACTTCGTCGAGCGAATACCAAGCTGTTCGCTGATACGCTGGCGGAGTTGCTTGTTAACCATAGGAACGCTTGCTTCGCCGTCGAGCTCGATGAAACCGTTTTTCTTCGCCATGACTTCCAGTTCGCGCTTGATCATGGTCTGGTAGCGAACGAAAGACCAGTAGAGGTCATGGGAGAGGGACATATCGCGGCCAGCTTCCCAATAGCTGATGGCTTGGGCCTTTTTGAATTCGCGGGCGAAGGCCGTTTCCGGGTCGAACGTTGAGCCAGAAGGTGAGATGCGGGCGAAGCGCCATGGCATAAAGCCCAGTGAGATAATCCCGATTGATGCCGCGGACTACGCCGCGAGCGATGAGAGTGAAAATGAACCGATCCGCCAGAACGACAGTACCGGAGCGAAGCGCTGGAACGATGCGATGCTCGAGCTGGTCGAAGAAATCGGTGGCGTACATGAGGGCGAGCGTCAGCCGGGTGACGGCGTTCTTCGCGAGTAGTTGATCAATATCACGCCCTACCAGGTTCGAGCGGCGCAGCCCGGAAGTTTGTACCGCGAATCCTTCGGATTCAAGCCATTCCTGAAGGAGCGCGATCTGCGTAGAGCGGCCGGAGCCGTCCATACCCTCGATGACAATGAGAGTGCCGTTTAGTTCGCTGGGATCGAGACCAACGAGGGTTTCACCAAAGAACGACTGTGAATACTCGGGTTCTGGCGCGGACGCTTTTGTGGCCGGAGTTGTTTCTGTAGTGGATGTCGAAGCGCCGGGCCTGTCTTTTTCCTGTTCGGGCATGATCACTCCGACTCCTGGGCGCGAGGTGCGAAACGTTTCAGATCGATTTTGGACGCGACAATATCACGCATCTGTTTTTGGAGCTTGTTGACAGGCAGAGTCCCATCCAGCACTACAAAGTTGTCGGTGTCGACCATTTTGTCGTACTCCTCAAGGATCCGCGCCTGGAAAAGTTTGAAGCTTTCCGCACGTTCGTACGAGAGGCCGAGATCCATCCCGGCTTCGTAGTATTTGAGTTTTGGACGACCGCTGAGGATGCGATGAACGGCGACATCGAGAGGCGCGCGGAAGTAAAACGTGATGTCAGGAACGGGTGCGAAACGATATAGGTTGCGAAGCCAGCGATGAGAGCAGCCGCGAGCGGCGTCGCGCGCGAAAGCCGTATAAATGTAGCGATCCGCCAGCACCAGATAGTCGCCCTGAAGAAGGGGCATGATCTGGCGTTCGCACCGATCAGCGAAATCGGAGGCGTGCAGAAGAGAAAATGTAGTGGGGGTCAGCAGACGCTTTTGTTTGCCGCGGCGAGTGGCGGATTTGACCAGGGGAGAAGAGTTCCACTCTGTAAAATGCAGGCGGTATCCGCCGATTTCGAGCCAGCGTTTGAGCAGATACAGTTGCGTACTTTTGCCCGAGCCGTCGGTGCCTTCCACGACGATGAGCGCGCCGGGATAGGCACGGCTGGGAATGGGTCGTCCTGGCTGAGGAAGAGTGGTTTTTGTGGGCTCGGCGCGAGGTGCCTTTGTAGTGGTGTCTTGAGTGTCCATGCGGTGGCCGAGGCACGGCCGATCCTTCTGTCTAGGCTAGGATGTGATTATTACGGCTTCATTAAAACACAAGAGAACAGATGACGCAAAAGAGTGATGGATCGGAAACCGCTCTAGTTACTCAGGCCGTTCTTTAGAAGAACGAAAGCTTTATGCTCAGAAATTTTTTCGGATTTTTGCGGAATTCGGCAATGAGAGCGCGCATGTCGCCGGTCAAGCCGGTAAGATTGTCGTAAAGTTGCGGGTCGGAAAAGAGTTTGCCGGCGGTGTTGTCGTTCTGATTGAGTTTGGAAGTAGCAGTGGCCAGGTTCGAACTGGTATCACGCATCTTGTTGTAGAGCGTGTCGTCGGTGGCAAGCTTACCAAGAGTGCCCTTTCCGGCGCGAATGTCGCCAATCATGCCGTTGCCATTGTCCATGGCTTTTTTGGCCTCATCGTAGAGAGTGGGATCGTAAAGGAGCTTCCCCATAGTGCCTTTTTGCGCGCGCAGATCGGCGAGGATGGTGTTGACCTGGTCGATCGCTTGGTCGACTTTAGCGGAGGTGTCATCAGTCATCAGCAGTTTGCCGATTGTGCCCTGGCCCGCCTGGACGTTGCCGACAATCTGATCGCTTTTGACGAGTATGCTGTTCAAGTGTTTGTATGCCTGATCGTCGGTGATCAGTTTTCCAAGTGTGCCCTTCCCTTCTTGAACCCCGCTGATCAAATCCTTAACCTGATCGCTGAGAGTCTTGAGATTCGCCAAGACGTCCGCACTCCGTTCGACTACTTCCTTGATGGCCTTTTCTTCCGTGCCGGGTACCGTCTGGCCTTCCTTCAGGGGGACACCGGTATAGCCGCGCTGGATGTTCACATAGCGGTTGCCAAGGAGCCCTTCAGTGACGAGGCTGGCGGCGGAATCGGTGAGCACGTCGACTTGAAATCTCTTGTCGAGGCGCATGTCCACTTCGATGCTCTTCATGCGATCGGGAGGTTTGCCAGCTTCGCGAGGAACGATCTTGATTTGGTCGACGTTTCCGATCTCGACGCCATCCAGACGGACCGGCGCTCCGGTGGCGAGGCCTGAGACTTCCGGCAAGAAAGTCTTAATGCGGTATTTGGGGCCAAAAGCTCCCGACCCGGTGACATAGAAAATGCCTACGGCGAGAACCAGGAGGCCAACCAGGACAAAGAGTCCCACGCGCAATTCCGACCAGGTCAACTGTTTGCGCTGCGCCATTCGCAATCTCCTCCGTGTACCACTAGGTAAAGCCGCTGGGACAACTATACAAGATTCAAATCAAAAATCGCTGTAGATACGAATCTTTCGTAGCCAGCAGTTCCTCAGGGCTCCCCTCAAAATAGACGCGTCCATCACGCAAGACGAGAAAGCGCGTGGCAGCCAGCTGTCTTGCTTGGTAGCCGGCTCACGGCTTACGCTGCGCGTTTTCGGATCAAATCGGAAATTGGCAAGCGCAAAACCGTCCTGGAGACGATGCGTGGCCAGCAAGGCAGTGACGCCGTAAACATCGCGCAGCCGGAGAATCAAAGTGATGATGGTCTGCGAGGTGATCGGGTCCAGGCCCGCGGTGGGGGAGTCGTACAGAACGATAGGCGGATGATTCACAAGCGCACGAGCGATGGAAACCCGTCGGCGCATCCCACCGGAGAGTTCGGAAGGAAGCAGATCCGTGGTGTGCTCGAGTTCAACGAAGCGAAGGACTTCCTCAACGCGCGGACCAATTTCGTCTTCACTAAGACCATCTTCATTCAAACGGTAGGCGACATTTTCCCCGACCGTGAGCGAATCAAACAGGGCCCCTTCCTGAAACACAAAGCCGACTTTGCGCCGGAAGTCGAGAAGGTGGTGCTCATTCATGGAAGAGACTCGATTTCCAAGGACTTCCACCTGGCCGCGATCGGGACTCAGGAGCCCGGCCGCCATCTTCAGCGTAAGAGTTTTGCCGGTTCCAGTTTCCCCAAGTAGTACAAGGGTTTCGCGCGACTGCGCGGCAAAAGAAACGCCGCGGAGAATGTCTCCGTCGCTGAAACCAATATGGACATCAGAAAACTGGATGATGGCCTCGCTGGTGGTAAGCGAAGCGGCAGAGGAGGGAGTGGGAGAAGTATTCATGGCCGTCAGAAAATTCTTTCCGCGAGAAAGAGAGCTATTTTCGTGAGAAAAGTATCCGCAACGATGATGAGCACCGAAGAAACAACCACAGCTTGGGTGGTGGCGCGGCCAACGCCTTGCGTTCCGCCTCGGACATTGAGGCCTTGGTAACACCCGACAGTGGCGATGATGAATCCGAAGACGACGGATTTCGAAAACCCCTGCATAAGGTCGGAAAACTCCAGGATTGCAATCGCGCGTTGCCAGAACGTAAAGGCATTCAGACGAAGAGAAAAGACACTGGCAACCATGCCGCCAAGGAGTCCGACAAACACGGAAATGGTTGTGAGGAGCGGAAGAGTGACAAGGGTGGCGAGAACACGCGGAGTCACGAATTTGCGACTGGGGTCGGTGCCCATGGCCCGCATGGCATCCACCTGTTCGGTAACACGCATAGAACCGAGTTCAGAGGCCATCCCGGAGGCGCAGCGACCAGCCACCAAGAGACCCGTGATGGAAGGGCCTAATTCGCGCACCAAGGCAATCGAAACTACGTCGCCAGTAAGTGACGTCTGGCCGAAGCGTTCGAATTGAGCGCCGGTTTGGAGAACCATAACGGCGCCGATGAAAAAGCCAGACAGAAGAACGATGGGAAGCGAGCCCACACCAATATCGTCCATCTGATCCAGGGTGTCCTGGCCGTAGCGCGGTTTGGTAGCAAGATTGGTGAGCGCGTGGAACGAAAGTTTAGAATAGTCCTGGATTTTCAGGACAGTGTGCTTAGCAATGTCTTGCAATACTTCCACGACCGAAGGGGTCTCGGGAGCGTTGGCGTGCTGATGGGAAACCGGAAGGGGTGTCTCAGCCACTTGGTTCTCGTCGGTAGCTCCGGGGAAAGCGTAACTGGCAAGAGCAGAAGCGTCAAGAGTTTAAGCGCTGTAAGCTCGTAAGAGAATCGGAGCAAAGCGACAAAAGCATTACAGGTTAAAAACGTAGAGCAGGAGCCTGGTGATGAACAAATCGACGACCAGCACGAATACGGAGGACACGACGAATGCAGTGATCGTCGCACGGCCCACTCCGGCTGTCCCACCTTCGACGCGAAATCCCTGATAACAACCGACCGTCGAGATGATAAAACCAAAAACAAGTGGTTTGGTGAAGCCGATGCAAAGATCGCCGAAAACCAGCACCTTGATGGCGCGCGTCATGAATTGTTCCCAGCCGAGGTGCAGGGTGATGTTAGCAACCAAATATCCACCGAGGAGTCCAGCGCAATCCCCCACGGCAACGAGCAGCGGGAGAGTCAATACAGTGGCAAGCACGCGGGGAGTCATGAGCTTGCGGACCGGGTCAATGCCGAAGCCGCGCATAGCGTCAACCTGGTCGCTAACGACCATCGAGCCGAGTTCGGAAGCCATGGCAGTGGCGTTGCGGCCGGCCACCAGGAGCGCTGTGAAGACGGGACCGAGTTCACGAAGAAGCGCAAGCGAGACGGCGTCACCAGTCAAAACTGTTTCGCCGAAACGCGCAAACTGAGAGGCGGCGTTCAAAACAACTACTCCGCCGACGCAAAGGAGGGCCACGGCGACAATCACCAACGAGCCGACTCCAATCAAGTCCATCTGTTCGACCAGCTCGGGAAAGTAGCGCGTGGTGGCGAAAATGTTTCGGACGGATTGAATGGAGAGGAGAGAATAATCCTGGACGGAGAAAGTCCACGTTTTTAGAGTGTTCCCGACGACGGAGGGAACCGAAATTGAGTTCATAGTCACACCCTTTGTCACAGTGGTTGGCGTCACTGTGGATTGAAGCCTGGAACACGCGCCTGAACAGTGAAGATATAACAGGAAAGGTCCACGGCGTTAAGGCAGAGTGTAACGCATGCGTTCAGATGTACACTTCGAGAGTCTGCCCCCGATCGCTTTTTCCCGCCACGCATAACCGTTCCAAGGCCAACATTCTGAATTGCTTGTCCGCAAAGCTGGAAACATGACTATACTATGCTCGCATCATGGGTTGAGGGCGGTTACCTCACAAACTAAATTCGTTGCGGAAACGAACAGAACGAATGGGTAACGCAATCGGGTGAATTGCCGCGGGCAAGTTCGCACAGCGTCCTACAGACGAACGCGGCCGCACCAGCGCCCATCACCGGCAATTGGCAATCCCAGAATCTGGTCAAAGGAGAAAAAATGAGGCGTTTCTTGTCCGCCGTGATCATAATTTTGATCGGTGCGATTTCTGCAAGCGCTGCGCGTCCCGCTGATGAAGTAACCGTCGCAGAGGGCAAACTTCAGGGAACTACAAACGAAGATCACTCCGTCCGCATGTTTAAGGGAATTCCTTTTGCCGCGCCACCGGTCGGAGATCCGGCCAAGCCGCCAGCCACGCGGGCAGATAGCTCGCACTAAAGCGCAAAGTCATCACAGATTCGTCTGTGCAAGGATTCGCGCCGGAGACAGATCAGCCGGCAGCCGCTTCGGTGGAAGATTTGGCGGGCGCTTCGGAAGATGCGCCGATGGGCCTCGCGGTAATTTCCAGACCGTTTTTGTTCATATCGAATCGTTGTTTGCGGTCCAAACCCTTTACAAACTCGCGGGTGGCCTTGGCAACACCGCCGGGAAGGCTGGAGGCATCGGCTTTGAGGGTGGATTCAACTTTGCCCTTGTCGCGGTCCTGATAGCTGAATTGGACTTCAAAGGTTTTCATTCTGGAAAGCTCCTTTTGTCTTGACGAAAATTGAAAGTGGTTTGCCCGAGAACATTCGTGGGCGTTTTGTTGTAACTCAAATGCGAACCCCGCAGCGACTAAGTCCGGGTTGATCTTGCGCAATCGCGGCGAGTCTGAGGCCGTGCCCTGACGAACACCGGGAATCATCAAACATGTTCTGAAGCTCCGATCCCAAGAGTGCACCTAACACTCACTTCGGATGATGCTTGTGGGTGGCCGACTTCTTGCCGGAATGCTTCCCCTTGCAGGCTTTCAACTGAGCCTTGAGGGCTTCGTTCTCCTTAGTCAACTCATCGCGGGATGAAGTCATGGCATCAAGATCGTTGCCGATTTGGCCGTTGTCTTTTTGAAGTTCCGCCACCTTGGCCCTTAATTGTTCGTTCTCTTGTAGAGTTTTCGTATCCTTGCAGGCAGTCAAGGGTAAGGTCAGCAGCGCCGCGAAAGCAAGTGTCACCCAGAAATTCTTGCGCGTCATGGGTCATCCTTCGTTGCAAAGTTCTGAATTGCAACAAATAGCGATAGCGGGTGAGGTGGGGAGGCACCGCCAGCAACTTGGTTAGGGTAATGGAGATTGCGGGATGGAGCAAGCTGACAGATGCATGGAGAGCAGAAGAGGTCTAAGTTTCCGTTTAGCAGAATGAGGCAGGAGATGAGTGATCCAGTTGAATGGCAGGGTGCTGAGGCGTGCGATTTAGCTCCGTTCTACCTCGTAATGCTCGGTTCAATGCTGCATTTTGTTTTAGGAGTAGCCATATGCAACGCCACCTGGGAAACAGTGGCCAGGCGAGGCCGACTACAGCGGGGATGAAACCGGCAAGGTTACCCACTTTGTCTCTCGAATGACTACTGGCGACCTGATTGCCAGGAAAATCGAGTAGAGCGCGCTGCGAGCCCGTCGGCTTTTCAACTCTCGTTTTACTGAGAACGAGCGCGCTGGACGGAAATGGCAGCGACCGTTACACTGGATTGTTTATGCTGCGTTTCTACACGGCGGGTGAGTCGCACGGACAGGCGCTACTTGCGTTTGTGTCTGGATTGCCGGCAGGGATGCCGGTGGATCTGGAATTGATCCAGAACGAACTGCTCCGGCGGCAATTGGGGTACGGACGCGGCGGGCGTCAAAAAATCGAGAAGGATAAGGCCGACATTTTTGCAGGCGTGCGGCATGGGCAGACGATTGGGGCGCCGGTGGCGCTGCGCATTGAGAACCGCGACTGGTCTAATTGGGAGAAGATTCTTCCTGTGGAGGCGTCGTCAGACCCGGAAGCGAGCTCGCGGAAATTGGTAGCGCCGAGGCCGGGGCATGCGGACCTGGCGGGTTCGCAGAAATTCAATTTTCATGATGCGCGGTATGTACTAGAGAGGGCGTCGGCGCGCGAAACGGCGTCGCGAGTGGCGGCTGGAGCATTCGCCAAACAGTTGCTAAAACAATTTGGGACCGAGATTGCCAGCCACACGATCCAGGTGGGGCATGTGCGGCTGGAGCGGCCGGTGCGGTGGGATGAAATCCAGCGTGTTTGCGAGGACCTGGAAACGCCATTGCGCTGCGTGGATGCCTCCATTCAGGAGAAGATGCGAATTGAGGTGGACGCGGCGCTGAAGGCAGGCGACACGGTGGGCGGTGAGTTTGAAGTGGTGGCACACAATGTGCCAGTGGGATTAGGTTCGCACGCGCAATGGGACGAGAAGCTGGATGGGAAGCTGGCGCAGGCGCTGATGAGCGTGCAAGCGGTGAAGGCAGTGGAGATTGGTGCTGGCATTCTGGCGGCAGGCTCATATGGAAGCGAAGTGCAGGACGAGATTTCCTACGACAAGTCGGTGCGGAAGTTTCGAAGAGCCTCAAACCGAGCCGGCGGCCTGGAAGGCGGCATCACCAACGGCGAAGATGTGGTGATTCGCGGATTCCTGAAGCCGATATCGACGCTGCGAAAACCATTGGGAACGGCCGACATGGTGACGAAAGAACCGGTGCAGGCCGCATATGAGAGATCGGACTGGTGTGTAGTGCCCGCCGGAGGAGTTGCGGGAGAAGCAATGGTAGCCCTTGTATTAGCAGATGCTTTTCTGCAAAAATTTGGAGGAGATTCTCTCGCCGAAATGAGGCGGAATTTCAATAGCTATGCCCAACAAATCGACGAGTTCTGAAGTGGCAGCCGCGGTGAAGGAAACCGGGGCGAAGGAAGTCCCTGCGCGGAAGATCTACCCGATCGTGAAGTATGGCGACCCGGTGCTGGAGAAACCCGGGGCCACGATCACGAAATTCGACGCGGATCTGGAAGCGTTGGCGGAAGATATGTTCGTGTCGATGTATGCAGCCCAGGGAGTAGGCTTGGCGGCCCCGCAGATTGGCAAGAGTATCCGGCTGGCGGTGGTGGACGTGACGACGGGGAAAAATCCCGAGGCCAAGATTGTGCTAGTGAACCCGGAAATAGTTCACGCGGAAGGCGAGGCGAGGGAAGAAGAAGGGTGCCTGTCGATCCCGGGATTCCGCGGGTACGTGATACGGCCGCAGTTTGTGACCGTGCGAGCGCAAAATCTAAAGGGCGAGTCGTTCGAAATTAGGGGAGAGAATTTGCTGGCGCGGGCGTTTTGCCATGAGATCGATCACCTGAATGGGATACTTTTTTTGCAACATCTGAGCATGCTGAAGCGAGATTTGATCAAGCGAAAAATCAAGAAACTACGGAAAGAAGGCGAGTGGTAAATCGGCAACCTGCGCTGGTGACTGCTTCGTGAGCCGCTTACGCCTGGTATTCTGCGGCACGCCGCAATTTGCAGTTCCCTCCCTGAAACATCTCCTGCAACAGGACGATATCGAAATAGCCGCAGTATTTACCCAGCCGGACCGCCCGCGCGGGCGCGGCCAAGAGATCACTTATTCTTCGGTGAAGCAGGTCGCGCTTGCGGGGAAGATTCCCACCTATCAGCCAGCCAAGGTGCGCGCGCCGGAAGTGGAGGCGCAACTTCGGGAATTGGCGCCTGAAGCGATTGTCATTATTGCTTACGGGCAAATCATTCCGGCGCGACTGTTGGGAATTCCCCCCCATGGGTGGATCAATCTGCATGCTTCCCTGCTGCCGAAGTATCGTGGAGCGGCGCCGATCAATTGGGCAATCGTGAACGGAGAGACGCGAACAGGCAACACCACAATGCGCATCGACGCCGGGATGGACACCGGGGAGATGTTGTTACAGAAGGAATTGTCGATTGGGGCGCAGGAAACCGCACCGGAGCTGGCAGGGCGATTAGCGGAGGAGGGAGCGCCGCTGATGCTGGAAACCTTGCGGGGGTTGGTGGCAGGAACGCTGGCGTCGCAGGCGCAAAATCATGCAGCGGCCACCCTTGCGCCGCCCTTGAAGCGGGAAGATGGCCTGATCGAGTGGACGCGTCCGGCGGGAGAAATTTACAACCGGATGCGAGGATTCGCGCCCTGGCCGGGGGCGTTCACGGAATTTCGCGGACAGACGTGCCACCTTTGGGGCAGACCAGTGTCCAATGAGAAAGTGGAAACGCCAGCGGGCACGATCGTCGCGACGCGGGGCTCTGTACGCGCAGTTTGCGGAGCGGGCAGCTTATTGGAGCTGGAACACGTCAAACTAGAAGGACGCAAACAGATTACAGCCGCCGAATTTGTGAACGGCGCACGGTTGCAAGTTGGGGAACGGTTCGGAAAGCAGTGATTTGCGGAAGGTCAGCAGGTCAGGCATACTCGCCAATTACGCCACCTCTGAGGCACGAGCAAGCTGTACCGGGAGCCATCAATCCATGAAGAGCAAGAATGAAGTGAAGAATCTGGAAGCGGTCGTTCGCTGTGCGGCGACACCACTGCGGCCAGCGGCTTCCTGCCTGTTGGCGGTGCAACTGGCGTGCTTCCCCGTGCTGGCGAGCGGGGCGGAAACAGATAAGCCGGTTGTGAAATCGAACGATACGGTGCTGAGCACAATGCAAACCGAGTTGAATCGTGCAAAGACAGATTTGGCGAAAAGCGATCCGGCGCCATACTTTTTAAGTTATACGGTGAACGATCAGGACTTGATCGTGATTGCCGGTTCGTTTGGGGGATTGTTGACCGATTCGGCTGTAAAACGGCGATCGGCGGACGTGACCATGCGTGTAGGTTCGCCTGAATTGGATAATACCCACGGGCAAAGCCGTTCGAGCGCAATGACGTCCGATAGGCTGCCACTGGATGGCGACGCGGAAGCAACTTCGCGTGTGCTATGGGAAATGACCGATAGGGCGTACAAACGTGCCGCGCCCGCCTACATGAACGTAAAGACGAACACGGCGGTTCAGGCAGAGGAAGAGGACAAGTCACCAGACTTCTCGAAAGAGCAACCCAAAGTACATGTGGGGGAAAAGCTGACCTCGCCTCCATTTGACCGGCAGCAGTGGGAAGAGGAAATCCGCCGCCTTTCGGGAGCGTTCCGTAACTATCCGGACGTGTACTACGCGACAGTGGTGTTGCAAGTGTCCAATGCGAATTCGCGCATGGTGACAAGCGAAGGATCGGAGATCGCGACGCCAGGATCTTCCGTCCGGCTGGTAATGGAAGCTCAAACGCGTGCGGATGACGGCATGGATCTGTTGCGCGTAGAGACGTTTCAGGCGCCGGCTGCGAGCGGGCTGCCGAGCGAGGCGGAACTGAACAAGAAGATAGACAAAATGGCGGTAGACCTGAAAGCGCTGCGCAACGCTCCCGTCGCCGAACCATACGCGGGGCCCGCGATACTGAGCGGACGGGCAGCCGCGGTGTTTTTCCACGAGGTGCTGGGGCACCGGCTGGAAGGCCACCGGCAACGAGATGAAGAAGAGGGTCAAACATTCACGAAAAAGGTTGGCCAGGAAGTGCTGCCGAAATTCCTGAGCGTTACGGACGATCCGACAAAGAAAGAAATCGAAGGGGTGAAGCTGGCCGGAACGTACGAGTACGACAATGAGGGTGTGCAGGCACAGCGCGTGGAAGTGATTCAGGACGGGATCTTGAAAAACTTTCTCATGTCGCGGATGCCAATTAAGGGATTTCAAACTTCAAACGGGCATGGACGGAGTCAACCTGGACTGATGCCAACCGGCCGGCAAGGTAACTTAATCGTGTCGTCGACGCAAACCGTGCCGGAATCGGAACTGCGCCAGAAATTAATCGAGGAAGTGAAAAAGCAGGGTAAGCCCTACGGATTGTATTTCGACGATATTCAGGGCGGTTTCACCCTGACCACCAGGTCCTTACCACAATCCTTCCAGGTGCTGCCGGTGATAGTCTACAAAGTGTATGCGGATGGACGGCCAGACGAGCTGGTTCGCGGCGTAGATATCGTGGGAACGCCCCTGGCCGCATTAACTCGCATTGTCACTACGGGCGACAAGCAGCACGTGTTCAACGGCGTGTGCGGAGCGGAAAGTGGAAGCGTGCCTGTTTCGGCAGCGGCACCGGCAATGTTATTCAGCGAGATGGAAGTGCAGAAGCAGGGACACGGGCACGAACGACCGCCGATTTTGCCCCCACCAGGTGTGGAAGCTACGGCTTCAAGCAAAGACGCCGGAACGAAGGCGGAGGTGAAGCCGTGAGTGAGGCGTTTAAAAGAAAAACGTTGGCGATGGGGATGCTCTTGCTGACCGCTCTGGGTACGGCGCGACTCGCTAGTGGAAGGAGCGAGGCAAAGGCCGGTCCAGACGGCGCGGCCACGGCCGCGGCTCATGTGGCCGCGAAGGACGATGCGCTGCTTGAAGCGCTGTTAACGGAACTAGATCGCACCAAAGAACACTTGAAGATGGACAAGGTGCAGCCCCCCTATTACATCGAATACCGAGTAAATGACGTTGAAGACTTCAGCGCAGAGGCCGCCTTTGGAGCCTTGCGGGAGAGCCAGCGGCAGCACTTGCGCGTTCTGCGAGTCGTGGTGCGGATTGGCGACTACAAACTGGACAGCTTTTATAGCCAGGGGATGGGAAATGCTTCGATCCTGACGATCGACAACGACCCCATCGCACTGCGCCGCCAGATATGGCTGCTGACCGATGAAGCGTACAAGGCTGCGGCCGACGCCTATGCGGAAAAACTTTCGGCGCTGAAACAATTTACAGCGGACCCGAGTCCGGTAGACGACTTCGCTCACGCCCCAGTCGTGATGGCAGTTGGCGACACGGTTCAGTTGAATGTGAATCAAGAAGAATGGGAAAAGACGCTGCAAAAGGTCACTGACCTTTACAAAGGATATCCTGACGTGCAATCGATGTCTGCCACGGCGCGATTTACCGCGGTGAACGAATACTTCGTAAATTCGGAAGGCACGATTGTGCGTGATGGGCGGACAAGTGCGACGGTGACCCTGAACGGGTCCACACAGGCAGCGGATGGGATGAGATTGGCGCGAAATCCGTACTGGACGGAAGCGCAACCACAAGGACTGCCGGGTCGGGAAGCACTATTAAAAGAAACTACAAGCATGCTGGATACGCTGATGGCCCTGAGGGAGGCTCCAATTGTTGAGGAGTCGTATCGCGGCCCCGTGATTTTTGCTCCGGACGCCGCGGACGATGTCGTAGCGGGTTTGATTGGAGCAAATGTGGTGGGGCGAAAGCCCCCGCTAGGGAGGCCCAACCGGACCACAGGGGCATTCGCGACAAGCTATAAAACGCGGGTTTTGCCGAAATTCGTGACGGTGGTGGACGATCCGACAATTAAGGAATTTCAAGGAAAGAAAGTCCTGGGAAGCTACGACATGGATAGCGAGGGAGTGAAACCGCAACCGGTGACGGTGATTGATGCGGGGACGCTAGCGAACTATCTGGTCACGCGGCAGCCGATCCGGGACTTTCCCTCTTCGAACGGACACGGGCGTGCCGGGCCCGGGACTTCAGCGCAGCCGAGTGTGGGCAGTTTGATTGTGAGAAGCTCCGAGGCAGAGACGGCGGAGTCCATCAAACAGAAGGCGATCCATATGGCCGGAGAGCTAAGCATGCCTTATGCCTACATGGTGGAGACGATGGGGCCGGGGAATGCGCCTCGTCTTCTGTACCGCGTGTACACAAGCGACGGGCATAAGGAACTGGTACGCGGGGCGGTATTCAACGAACTGGATGTTCGGGCGTTAAGGAACGATCTAGTGGCGATCGGAAATGATCCGCTGGTGAGCAATCGCATGGGTGGCATCGCGCAGACGATTATTTCGCCGACACTTTTGTTTGACGAATTGGAAGTAAAACGGGCGGATACGAGTAAGGAAAAACTGCCGGAATATCCGGCGCCAGGAATGAAGAGGTAGTCATTCTCAGAAATAGTTTGTCACTCTGGAGTACCAGCCGCTCACGAGGCCTGAACAACGGATCGAGAAAAGAATTGACGAAGCGCAGTGAGGTTCGAGACTCAGAAATATGAAGCTGCTTGAGAGAGTAGAATGGCTGGGCCGGATCATCTTTCTGGTGTTTCATTCTGGCCTCAGCAGCATTCTTGAGTGCCATCACCGCGATGAGAATCGCGATTCACGGGCGAGAAGTGTCCATGCCCAATCTCGTGGGAAAAAATGTCAGCGAAGCAACTCAGGCGCTCCGCTCGAAAGGATTGATCCTGAGGGTCGCGGACCGCGTGTATAGCGATTTGCCTATCAATCAGGTTGTAAGGCAGACGCCGTCCCCCGGAATGCTGATGAAGGTGTCGCAACAAGCGCACGTGGTGTTGAGCCTGGGGCAGCGCGAACTGGAGATTCCCCCGCTGGAAGGAAATACCCTGCGCGTGTCGAGGATTGAATTGTTGCGCGGAGGATTACAGGTGGGAGAAGTTTCGACGGTGATACTGCCGAATGAGCCTGCGGATACTGTGGTGATTCAGAATCCGAAACCGGGAAAAGGTGGAGCGACGCCGCGGGTGGATGTGCTGGTTGCGGGAGTGCCGAAGGCCGCGGCTTACGTAATGCCCTATTTGATCGGATTGAATCAGTTGGAGGTAGATCGGCGTCTGGAAGTGGCTGGACTTCGGCGAAAGGTGAACTACGTCGACGCCCCGCAATGGCCGCATGGTGTGGTAATTGATCAAACTCCGTTGGGCGGGACGCGGATTCCCTGCCTCCAGCAGAGGTGCAGTTGACGGTCTCGAATTGAAGGCATTGAGGGTTCAATTCTAAAAAGAAATCATGGACAAGGCCAGCGCTCTTAGGCCACGAGAGTCCCGCACCCAAACAATAGCTACCCGAAGGCAGGTTGACAGAATCAAGGAACAATTTGACAGGAAAATTCGTTCAGAGGAGAAGACGCAGGGGAGGGGTGTATGTGGCGAGCGGTTTGGGTTGTGTTGGCGAGCTTGATGGTTGCACAGGCGGGATTGGCGCAGAAACCAATCCGGGTGGATGTCGACCTGGTGAATGTTGCGTTTACGGCGAGAAATGCGCAAGGAGCCTTGGTCGACAGTTTGACGAAGAATGACGTGGAGTTATTTGAAGATGCGGTACCACAAAAGATCGAATTCTTTCTCAAGAGCACAGACCTACCTCTTACCTTGGCTCTGATCGTGGATGTAAGCGGAAGCCAGGATCATTTCGGCAAGAAACATGAAAAGGACCTGCAAGTGTTTTTGAAGGAAGTGCTGGGCCCGAAAGACCGCGTATTTCTGGTGTGCTTTGGAAATCACCTTCGGCTGGTGAGCGACTACACCAATTCAGCCGATGAAATTCTGGAGAGCTACAAAGAATTTGACAAGGGAAAGAAACATTTTCCCGAACTCGGTCCGGAAGAAGATCGCGATCTGGGAACGGCGTTCTACGACTCTATCTATTACAGCGTTGCGGAAAAACTGTCACAGGGTGGCGGCCGCAAGGCAATCCTGATGTTCAGCGATGGAGAAGATAATTCCAGCTCGCACAACATGATGACAACGATTGAAGCCGCGCAGGCAGAAAATGCCGTGTTCTATGCGATTCGTTATACGGAAACCAAGCATGGCCGCTTGAATGCGCGAAACAAATACGGAATCAGCGTCATGGACAGAACGGCGAAAGAAACGGGCGGGGCCCACATCGATGCGGAGAAGACCGATCCGCACACGTATTTCCGGCAAATTGCGGAAGAACTAAGGACGTCCTACGAATTGGCCTACTACCCGACAAACAAACGGAAAGACGATACCTTTCGCAAGATCGTGATCAAGCCGCGGGAAGATGGCGTGAAGATACGGACAAAGACAGGATATTTTGCACACTAGGAGTCCTGGCGCAAGTCGGGGTATAAAATAGTTTGGTTTTTCAAGGACCCCGATGAAGCGACCCGCATTGTTTGTTGTTATAAGCATTTCTCTTTTGATTGCACTCGCCCTTGCATTTTTCTACACCTCCCAACGGAGGAATAAGTATCACCGCACGGACCGTGCCACGCGGTACGACCGCCGACGTCGGCTAGTTTTGTCGGAGCT
Organism: Candidatus Acidiferrales bacterium; assembly: GCA_963839315.1. Taxonomy (GTDB): domain Bacteria; phylum Acidobacteriota; class Terriglobia; order Acidiferrales; family UBA7541; genus Acidiferrum. Next base: position 113,195 of record CAWIUU010000034.1, on the reverse strand, counting down.
AACGAATGCAAAGGCTGTCACGCCAGGGAATATGACGCCTGGATGGGATCAGACCACCAACTGGCAATGCAGGAAGCGACAGCGCAGACAGTGTTGGGAGATTTTAAGGGGGCGAAGTTTAACTATTACGGCTTGACGTCGAGGTTTTTTACGCGCGACGGAAAGTTCTTCGTGAATACTGATGGGCCCGACGGCAAACTGCGCGATTACGAGATCAAGTACACGTTTGGCGTGCACCCGCTGCAACAATACTTAATTCCCTTCCCGGATGGACGAGTTCAGACATTATCGATTGCATGGGACACCAGGCCGGAAGGAGCAAGGCGGCCAACGGTGGTTCCACATGTACCCGAAGGAGAATATTCGCGCAGGAGATGAACTGCACTGGACGGGATTAGCGCAGAACTGGAATTTCGAATGCGCAGAGTGCCATTCGACGGATCTGAAGAAGAACTATGACACGACGAGCAACTCGTTCAAAACAACCTGGTCGGAAATTAATGTGTCGTGCGAAGCCTGCCATGGGGAAGGCTCGGCGCACGTTAACTGGGCAAAGAAACAGCCGCCGGGGGTACTACAACCCCGCAGGGAACGGACAATGGCTTGCTTGTACATTTCACTGATCGCAAAGATGTTTACTGGAAGATGGACTACCTTGCCGGGAATTCGAAGCGGTCGCGACCGCGGGAAAACACCTATGAACTGGAAATGTGCGGGCGATGCCACGCGCGACGAAGCGAAATCAGCGAAGACTATGTTCCCGGGAATGCACTCCTTAACACCATCACCGTACCCTGCTGGAGAGCAGGATGTATACGGCGGATGGCCAGATGCAGGACGAGGTGTACAACTACGGTTCATTTCTACAAAGCAAAATGTTCCATGAGGGAGTGACGTGCAGCGACTGCCATGAACCTCACGCGCTGAAATTGCGGAAGGATGGCGAGCAGGTTTGCGGAATTTGCCATGATTTACCCAAGTATTCGGCGGCGGCGCATCATCATCACAAAGTGGGAACGAAGGAAGCCAGTTGCATCGCGTGCCATATGGCCGTGCGAACGTACATGGGAGTTGATCAGCGGCACGATCACAGCTTTCGAATTCCCAGGCCAGACGAGTCTGTGAAGTACGGAACTCCCAACACGTGCAACGATTGCCACAAAGACAAGACAGCCGCGTGGGCGGAAAAGCAACGGACCAGTGGTACGGAAATGCGCACAAGGGATTTCAGGAGTTCGCGGGAACACTGACGGCGGCGAGGAAAGAAGACGCCACGGCAGCTTCAGCATTGGTGCAGTTGGCAAAGGACGAGAAGGCGCCGAACATTGCGCGAGCGACAGCGCTGGTGGAATTACAGCCGTATTTGGACGTGAACGCGTACGGTGCGGCACGAGAAGGACTGCAATCCGGCGACCCACTGATAAGGCTGGCGGCGGTGGAATTGCTAGGCGGAGCGGACCCAGCAACGAGATGGCGGATGTTGTCGCCACTATTGAACGACCCTGTTCGCATGATACGGATTACCGCGTCGGAGGAAATTGTCGATGCGATTCCGCCCAGTATTACCCCCGAAGAGAAAGGGACATTCGATCAGGCGCTGGCGGAATACGTGGCGGCGCAGAGCTTTAACGCAGATCGCCCGGAATCGCATTTGAATCTTGGGAATCTGTACGGGAGACAAGGTCAGATAGAGAAAGCCACGAAAGAGTACAAGAAAGCGATCGAACTATGGCCTGGATTCATCCCCGCCTATGTGAACCTGGCAGATTTGAGTCGAGCGACGAATCATGAGGACCAGAGCGAACACTGGCTGCTGGAAGCAGAAAAGAGGGCGCCGACGAATGCGAGCGTGGTGCACTCGTTGGGACTGTTGAGGGTGCGCCAACACCGAATCGCGGAATCGCTCGTGCTCTTGGAGAAGGCAACGAAACTGGCGCCGAATAATGCACGCTATGCGTACGTGTACGGTGTGGGCCTGTATTCGTCGGGACAGAAGGCCCAAGGACTGGGAGTTTTGAAAAAGGCCAGCGATAAGTTTCCTGCGAACCGTGAAATTCTTCTGGGACTCGTTTCGCTGAGCGCCGAGTCAGGCGACGCCGCTGGGGCAAAATACTATGCGGAGAAATTTGAAGATGTTGCGCCGGGCGATCCGCGGGGCAGCGCCATTCTCCAGCAACTGCAGCAACAGAGACGCCCACAGAATTAAGGTGAATTCGCTCCACAAACTCGTTGGCGCCTGAGAAACGAGAATAAGCGGCGCTCCGGAGGAAAAACGAAAAGTGAAATGGATTCCTTCGCTTGTACTGCTCTCGATGCTTGTTCCCTGCAATGTTGCGGCAGGCTGATGAAAGAGCGACCGCGCCCCACAGCACGCGGGATGCGAGCGTGGCCCCTGGTGGCGGTGTCGAGCCTGGTTGCAGCGGTGATCGCTTTTATGCTTTCCGCAAACGACCTGATTACACGCATGGGGAATATGATCGGCTGGTCGGTGGCATTCTTCCTGGCGACGATTTCGTCGCGGTGGTGACCCGGGCGAGCATCAAGGCGCTGGAGAGTATCTTCGGACACCGTCGATGGTCACAGCGGCGCTGCCAATCGCGACGATGTACCTGGCGTACTGGGAAATCATTGGATTGCGGACCTGGGGTTAGGCGTGGCGCGAACCGCGAAGGAGATGCTTATTTATACAAGGCGAGAATTGCTGAAAACAGCCGCATTTAGCGCGCTGGCACTGGCGACACCTGGTATGAGAGGTGGCGTTAAAGCGGAGAAGTTTGTTTCCAAGCGGCCACCGGTGGGCCAGCGGAAGTTCACATCCCGCGCTGTGGAGGAAACCATTGCGCGAGTGAAGGCCGGCATGGGCGATCCCGAACTGGCGTGGATGTTCGAGAATTGCTATCCCAATACGCTGGACACGACCGTCGAGGTGAGCAAGGAATCTGGGCGAACCGACACGTTCATCATAACGGGGGACATCGACGCGATGTGGTTGCGGGATTCATCGTGTCAGGTGTGGCCATATGTGCCGCTGGCAAAAAACGATAACGATTTGCGTGCGCTGTTTCAGGGATTGATCGGGAGACAGGCGCGTTGCATTTTGCTGGACCCTTACGCCAATGCATTTCTGCCGGATCCCAAAAGCAAAAAGCGTTTGTCGTGGGCGGTAAACGATTTGACGGACATGCGACCCGGAGTTGCTGAGCGGAAATGGGAAGTGGATTCGCTGTGTTACTGCATAAGGCTGTCGCACGGATACTGGAAAGCCTCGAGAGATGCGGAGCCGTTCAATAAAGAATGGGCGCGAACCATGCGGCTGGTTGTGGCGACGTTTCGCGAGCAGCAAAGAAAACAAGGCGCGGGGCCGTATCACTTTCAGCGTCGCACGGAAGTACCCACGGACACTCAGGCGCTTGGCGGCTATGGCAATCCAGCACGGCCTGTAGGGATGATTTATTCCATGTTTCGTCCTTCCGACGATGCCTGCCAATATTCGCTGTTTGTGCCCGCGAATCTGTTTGCCGTGGTTTCCCTGCGCCAACTGGCAGAAATGTCCAGGGAGATTCTGCACGATGCGGAGTTTTCAGAAGAATGCGATGCGCTGGCAAGCGAAGTGGAAGCGGCGGTTGGGAAGTACGGGCGCAGAAAAGAACCAGAGGGAGGCGAAGTCTGGGCGTACGAGGTGGACGGGTACGGCAATCAGTTGTTCATGGATGACGCGAATATTCCCGGGTTGCTGAGCTTGCCGTACCTCGGATGCTGCCCCTTGCGGGACCCCGTCTACCAGCAAACACGCCGAATGGCGCTGAGTGAGGAGAATCCCTATTTTTTCAAAGGAAGCGCGGCGCAGGGGATCGGTGGGCCACACGTGGGGCTGGAGATGATCTGGCCGATGGGGATCATTACGAGGGCGCTGACCAGCAGCGATGAAGCTGAGATTCGACAGTGCCTGACGTGGCTCAAGACGACGAATGCCGGGACGGGATTCATCCACGAGGCATTCCACAAGGACGATCCAAATAAATTTACGCGATCGTGGTTCGCGTGGGGAAATTCGTTGTTCGGGGAATTGATTGTGAAATTGAGCGAAGAACGGCCGGCGCTGCTGAAAGGAGCATAGGTCGCACAGTCCGCGCCGTCACAAAGGAATTCCAGAAGTCCCAGTCAGTTTTTCTGAGCGTCAGGTGGTTGGGCGGATGAGGAACGGGAAAGTTTGGCGAAATCTTTCACATAAGAACGAAGGCCAAAGGTGTTGGTCATTTTGGAATATCCGGCAACGAGCTGGTCTTTGTAGCGATCCTGATACCAATCGAGGGGGTCGCGAGGATCGAGATCGAGCACGGTTAAATCAGTATTGTCCATGGTGAGGTTTCCGAATCGCACGGAATTACCGTTGAACGACATGTAGTTATCTTTTTCAGCGGGGACAGCTAATTTAGCGCCCTCGTTACCAAAATATGTGACGATGGTATAGTTCTCGATGCGCACGGTGGTGACTTTCCCTTTGATGTGGGGAGGAGGCAAGAGCTTTCCCAAATCCATCAATAAATCATCCTTGTCGGCGTACATTCCATCGATTTTGCTGGTGTTCACGATATTGGCGAGTTCGATGCCAAATAGCCCCATCATGCCCTTCACCGGAATCTTGAGCGCGGTGATCTTTTCGGTATGAACGCGCAGGCGCCCATCGGGGGTGGTGCTGAGCCTGCCCGCGGTACCAAAGGAGATGTCTCCCTTGGTGTGCAGTTTCCCTTTAATGATGAGGCGATCTTTGTCGATGGAGATAGAGATGTCCTTTAAGGGGGCATCACTTCGCGCGAATACGTGACTGTTCATGATTTCGGCAAGAGCCTCGGGCGTGATCGAGACCTTCCCGGATGAAACACGCACCTCAAAAGAAGTCTTGTCATCGAAAATCGGCATTACATTCTTGCCGACGGGCCAGAGTTCGCCGGAAAGGGTTTCCAGGTGCGCGGCTGCCTTGCTTGTGAGGTGAAACATGACATTCCGCATTTCGGTCTTAACACCACGACCGGTTGATGGTGACTGAGACGTGGGAGATTCCGCCGGTGGAGTTGAGCTAGCGGGAGCAGTGTTGGCCTGAGGCTGAGCGGTAGGCTCAGGATTGTGTGGCAGCGAGGATTTGGAACATGCCATGAGATTTAGGTTCAGCAGGATAAGCGGCAGGGTTTTCAGTGTTCTGGTCATCGCTCCACCATTTATCGCTTCAAACGTGTTATGCGGGCTTCCTATGGTGGACTAACGGCCGGAGTGAGAGCAACCGGGAAATGGTACGGGCCAATATCAGATATGGGCGATCAGAAAAGCGCCCGCCTCGGAAGCGGACCCTACAAAGGCAAGAGCGGGAAAACCTGACGAAACTTCATAGGGGAGAAACATTGGCAGAGTAGAATCAGAATTGTTGTACAGTGTAAATTCCCGCCCCTGACAGAGCATCGGCTGGTGGAACGCTCTTCCGGCCAGAGGCAGACCATGCTGAAGGCAATTTATCCTATAATGAATTGGCTGACTACTTACCACCTCGCCGTCATTCCCTGCTATTCGTTGTGGGAAAAGAGAGGCCCCCAATGACTACGACAGCTCGCGCTGAGTCTAATGCGATTCAGGAGTTGAGTGCTTTTGGTAAAGCGAGATCGACAGTTACAAAAACTCCGCTGAACGCCGAGGAACTGCGCAAGACGGATGCGTTTTGGAGAGCTTGCACTTACGTGATCCTCGGCATGCTCTACCTGCAAGAAAATCCGCTCTTGCGGGAACCGTTGAAACCTGAACACATCAAGAACCGCCTGTTGGGGCATTGGGGATCAAGCCCCGGCCTGGCGTTCACATACATTCATTTGATGCGCCAGATCAAGAAGTACGATCTGGACATGATATTTCTGGCGGGGCCCGGGCATGGCGCGCCAGGTGTTCTCGCTCCCGTGTATCTGGAGGGGAGCTATTCGGAGATTTATCCAGACAAGTGTGAAGACGAAGTGGGGTTGAAGGAATTCTTCAAACAGTTCTCCTTCCCTGGTGGAATTGGGAGCCACTGCACGCCGGAAACGCCGGGATCGATTCACGAAGGGGGAGAGTTAGGATACGTATTGTCGCACGCATGCGGAGCGGCCTACGACAATCCGCTATTGATCGTCGCGGCAGTGGTGGGTGATGGCGAATCGGAAACGGGGCCGTTGGCCACCTCCTGGCATATCAACAAGTTTCTAAGCCCGGTTCGTGATGGCGCGGTTCTGCCGATCCTGCATTTGAACGGATACAAGATCAACAATCCTACTCTGCTGGCGCGCATCAGTCATCAGGAATTGGAGAGTTTGCTACGAGGTTACGGTTGGACTCCTCTTTTTGTGGAAGGGTCTGATCACGAAAGCATGCATCAAGCGATGGCGGCGACCACAGAGTTCTGTGTCACGGAGATCAGGAGAATTCAGCAGGAGGCCCGAGAGAAGGGCGTAGTGGAGCGGCCGCGGTGGCCGATGATCGTCCTGCGTTCACCAAAAGGATGGACCGCGCCGGGAACGGTGGATGGGCACAAGCTGGAAGGATTCTGGCGAGCGCACCAAGTTCCTATCATGAATGTTAAAAAGAACCCGGAGCACCTGCAGCTACTTGAGAACTGGATGCGTTCGTATAAACCGGAAGAGCTTTTCGATGAGAATGGCCGATTGCGCGACGAATTGAAGGAGATCGCGCCCACGGGAACGCGGCGGATGGGTTCCAATCCTCATGCCAATGGCGGGCGACTGAAAAAAGCACTGCGACTGCCGGACTTCCGGCAATACGCCCTGAAACTGGAGAAACCCGGAGTCCTGCAAGCGGAAAACACCAGGCCGCTGGGTGTATTTCTGCGCGACGTGATGAAGTTCAATAAGACGAACTTCCGGGTATTCGGCCCGGACGAAACGGCCTCCAACAAGCTGGATGACATTTATGAGACGAGCAAGAAGTTCTGGATCGAGGAATATTTCCCAGAGGACGCAGACGGGAGCGAATTAGCGCCAGACGGACGTGTGATCGAGATGTTGAGCGAACATACGATCGAGGGAATGCTGGAAGGATACCTGCTGACAGGTCGTCATGGTTTCATCTCGACATACGAATCGTTTGTGCACGTGATCGATTCTATGTTTAACCAGCACGCGAAGTGGCTGTCGATCTGCAATCACCTCTCGTGGCGGGAGAATGTGGCTTCGCTGAATTTATTGATTACTTCGACGGTGTGGCGGCAAGACCACAACGGATTCACTCACCAGGATCCGGGGTTTCTGGATGTGGTGGTGAACAAGAGCGCCGCCGTCACCCGGATTTATTTGCCTCCGGACGTCAATTCCCTGCTGTCGGTGGCAGACCACTGCCTGCGCAGCGAAAACTATGTGAACGTGATCGTGTGCGACAAACAGATGCACTTGCAGTACATGGACATGGATGCGGCCATCCAGCACTGCACCAAGGGAATCGGGATCTGGGAATGGGCCTGCAACGATCAGGGCAGTGAACCGGATGTAGTGATGGCTTCCGCGGGAGATATACCGACGCAGGAAACGCTCGCCGCAATTGTGCTTCTACGGAAAGAATTCGCCGACATCAAAATCCGTTACGTGAATGTCGTTGATCTTTTCAAAATGCAACCAAGCACAGAACATCCGCACGGCCTCTCGGATCGCGATTTCGACTCCCTTTTTACCATGGACAAACCAATTATTTTTAACTTTCACGGGTATCCGTGGCTGATTCACAGGTTGGCTTATCGGCGGACAAATCACGATGGCATGCACGTGCGCGGATACAAGGAGAAGGGAAACATCAACACACCGATGGAGTTGGCAATTGAAAACCAGATCGACCGTTTCAGCCTGGCCATTGACGTGATCGATCGAGTTCCGAGACTGCAAAGGGTGGGAGTTCACGCGAAAGAAAAGTTCCGCAACAGGCAAATTGAGTGCCTGAATTATGCCCACCAATGCGGCATCGATGAACCGGGCATCGCAGCGTGGACTTGGCCGTATTGACAGCAGCCTTCAGCCGCTAGGCCAACGCCCTGACTGAAAATCCGAGAAACATCAAACCGAGGAAATGATGAATGTTCTGGTGCTGAACGCGGGGAGTTCCAGTCTGAAGTTCCAGTTGATCGCCACGGATCGCGAGCACATCAGGCAAGGCACGGATGAACGCATGTGCCGCGGAGAAGTCGAACGGATCGGCGGCGAGGCGATCGTGACAGTAGCGACCGAAGGGGCTCCCCGGCAAAAATTCACCGCTTCCCTTGCGGATCTTTCGGCGGCGCTGGACTATTTGATTCGCTGGATCGCGTCGGAGAAATCGGGAATCACCCAGGTTCAGAGCGCGGCGGACATCCACGCAGTGGGACATCGGGTTGTGCATGGCGGCGAGCGCTTTACGGAGTCAACCATCATCACGGACGAAGTATTGAAAGGCATCGAAGATTGCATCGATCTCGCGCCGCTCCACAATCCTAACAACGTCAAATGTATCCTGGTTGCGCGCCAAATCCTTGGTCCGAAAATCCCTCAGGTGGCGGTGTTTGATACGGCTTTCCACCATTCCCTGCCAGAGCAAGCGTATTTGTACGCGGTGCCATACCACTTGTATCGCCGTCATCATATTCGCCGCTACGGGTTTCATGGCACCTCCCACCGGTATGTAGCGTACCGCTATCGGGTAATGCGGAATTTAACCCGAGAACAAACGCATGTGATTACACTGCACCTCGGCAATGGCTGCTCGGCCGCCGCAATTCGCGGCGGGTATCCGGTCGATACGTCCATGGGAATGACTCCGCTGGAAGGATTGGTGATGGGCACGCGCTCGGGTGATATCGACCCTGCGATCGTCAATCTGATAGCGACGAAAGAGGGACTATCACCTCATGAAGTAGAAATGCTGCTGAACACGCAATCGGGACTGCTGGGAATCTCGGGACTGACGAATGACATGCGCGTGTTGCAACAGGAGCTGAAACAACATGACGACCGGCGGGTGCGCCTGGCGATTGAGGTTTTCAGTTATCGAGCAAGAAAATATATTGGAGCATTTTTGGCGTGTATGGGTGGGGCGGATGCGGTTGTCTTCACTGGAGGAATTGGAGAGAACTCGGCGGACATTCGCGCGCGTATCTGCAGCGGGATGGAATGGGCAGGGCTGAAGTTGGACACAAGCAGGAACGAGCAGGCTATGGGCCAGGAAATGGAGATCAGCGCGGATGAATCGAAGCTGAAGGTATATGTGATTCCGACGGACGAAGAACTATTGATTGCGCGAGATACGGTGCGGTGTATCGCCGGCGAGCCGCACCCTTCGTAAGCGGGTTAGACGAGTTGAAAGGGGGGCATCCTCGCCGAATGCCCTCTGAACAACCAGTTCCGATGGTTCCGTTACGGCAACCGGACTGACGCGCGTCAAAGCGTGAGCCGTTACTGGCCGCCCTGTTTTTTGTGCAAATCGGTGCAGACCGAGACCGCGGAGTTGGGATCGACCGCGCTATCGCCTCCCTCGATATGACGGATGATGCCGTCCTTGTCGATGACGATGTTGGCGCGGAGAGCCCACTCGTAACTGTCGCCCTTAACGTCGTATTTCTTGAGGATGCCGTAATCGGTGAGCATCTTGCGATTCATGTCGCTGAGGAGCGGAAACTTTATGTCGATCTGCTTGGCGAAGGCGGCGTTTGCTGCCGGGCTATCCATACTTACACCGAAAACTTCCGTATCAGTGGGATCGATCTTACCTGAGGCGAGTCCAGCCTGGACCGCTTGGAGTTGCTTCGTTCAACCACCGGTAAAGGCCAAAACGTAAACGGCGAGAAAAACATTCTTCTTGCCGTGATAATCGCTGAGTTTGACGGTCTTCCATTGATCGCTGAGAAGAGTGAAGTCGGGAGCTTTGTCGCCAACTTTGAGCGACATCTTCGCGACTTCTTCCTTCTTTTGCGTTTGCGCAGGCGAAGGAGCCAGTGCGGGCGTCATGGCAAACAGCAGACACGCGCCGAGCAATCGTTTCATGATGTTCTCCTGAGTGAGGGATCTGGCATGGGACGCAGAGGATGATAACCGCGAATAGGCGGAATTGGGATGTAAAAAGATTGTCTCGCAAGGGGCGGGCCCGGCAGGCGAACCGGGAGCCACCTGAGTGACTCTGAATTAGCGTCCGCTGAGTTCATGATTTTTGCTTACGAGTGCGTCGGCAAGAGGCGAACTACGTCGTTGTACATGACGTAGGCGAAGAGGGCCAGGAGAAAGACCAGGCCGACCTGAATGAAGCGCTCTTTGAACGCAAGGCTGAAATCGCGGCGGCGGATGCCCTCGAGAGTAAGGAGAAGGATGTGTCCTCCATCGAGAATCGGGATGGGGAGCAGATTCAGGATACCCAGGTTGACGACTGATCAGGGCCATAAAGAGAGATGATGGCGAAAGGGCCCACCGAGACGGCTTCGCCGGCGGCCCGAGAGATACCGACGACGCTTTGAAGCTCTTTGACGGAAACGCGGCCGGTGAAGAGTTTGCCGACTACTCCAAGAGTATCGTCGACAAGTTCCTGGTCTTCGTGAATCCGGCCCTGACGGAATCGACAACGCCCAGAGGATTTGTGCGCAATTTCGATATCCGGGACCAACGCCGATCTGATAGACCTTGTCGCCGGTCTGTGCCGCCCCGATTTTGGGAGTGACGGCAAGCGTGACGGGCTGGCCTTTGCGGTGAAACTTCACCTGCAGAGTTTTACCTTCGGACCTGTGGATAGCCTCGACGAATTGATCCCAGTTGTCGATTTTCTGCCCATTGACGGCAACGATCAGGTCACCGTCTTTATCCCCGCCTAGCCGCAGGCTTCCCGGGAATCGGATTGACAGCACTTTGGGGGCGACGGGAGGATAGCCGAAAAGATGGTCGTCAGGGATTTCTTGACGACAGAGATCGAGTTGGCGAGTCGCGCCATCTCTTTCATGCCTCGACTTTCAATATGACTGCCGGCGGTTGCGGCGTCCATGGCACTGTAGGCTTCTGCAGTTCGCCAAGTGGGATTCTTCACGCTGTCGAGCGCGACGATCTTGTCCCCTGACGTGTAAGCCGGCAGCGTCGAGTGGCGAGTCGTTCTGGCAGCCAACGACAACGACGGGCCTATCGAGATAGGCGGAGTAGGGCTCGCCCGGAATGACGAAATAGAAGCCGCAAGAAGAAACACGCGGAAAAATCAGATTTACGGCAGGGCCGGCGAAAGAGATCAGCGCGCGCTGCCACCGCTTCTTGGACATGAGTTCGTCGGGAGCGCCGGTGGGTTTGGATCGCCAGAATCGATATCGGTGATGTCTTGCCCGGCCATGCGAACGTAGCCGCCGAGAGGAAGAGCGCTGAACGCGCCAATCGGTGTCGCCGTGCTTGACGCCGAAAAGGCGAGGACCGAAGCCGATGGAGAAGACATCGACGCGAACGCCGAAAAAGCGAGCGACGATGTAATGTCCCCATTCGTGAACGAGGATGATGACGCCTAAGAGCGAGGATCATGCCGATAATCGTGCTCATGCGCTGTCGCTCCGAAAAACCAGATAATACGGTCTTGCGTTCGGTGCGAAAACGAAGATCAATGCGCTGGTCTAATACCGGCCCACTCTAAATGCCCGAACACCAGGAATACACGCCAAAGGCCGGCGAAACACTAATGGCGCGGCGGCTTTGACAGCAGCGAACTTCTCTACGGCCGCGAGCCATACGCCGGGCTTCTGGTCGGCGGCGAGGACGTCGTCCATTGTCTGCGAATCTTGCGCGCGGCGTACGGCTCAGAACGTCTTCGATCACTTCGGGAATCCCAAGGAATGGCAACCGGTGGTCCAGAAAAGCGGCGACCGCGATTTCGTCGGCGGCGTTCAAGGCACAAGGCAATGCCCCGCCCTTCTTCATGGCTTCGCGCGCAAGCGGAAACAAGGGAAACGCCGCGTGGATGCTCTCTGGAAATCGAGGCGGCGCAGCTTGCCCAATCCAGCTCAGTTGATTAGATGCAACACGCTGTGGATAGGTTAGCGCGTACTGGATGGGCATGCGCATGTCCGTGGGGCCGAGTTGCGCTAAAACGGAACCATCGATGAACTCGACCATGGAGTGGATGGTGGATTGAGGATGGATGACGACGTCGATCTGGTCGGGACGCACGTCGAAGAGCCAACGGGCTTCAATGATCTCGAAACCCTTGTTCATCATGGTGGCGGAATCGATGGTGATACGGTTGCCCATGCGCCAGTTAGGGTGGGCGAGAGCCTGGTGACGGTGACGCTTTCCATGTTTAAGAGGTGTTTTGCGGAAATGGGCCACCGGAGGCGGTAAGGATCAGGACGGCGGACGTCGGCGTGGGTGACCACCGCGGAGGCATTGGTGGATGGCGTTGTGCTCGCTGTCGACGGGAAGCAGTTCCATGCCGGATTTTTTTACGGCGGCCATGACCAGCTCACCAGCGGCGACCAGAACTTCTTTGTTGGACAACGCGATCGTGCGCCCGAGTTTGATGGCTTCGTAGGTGGCCGGGAGGCCGACTACGCCGACAGCCGCGGATACTACGATTTGCGCTTGGGGATGAGTGGCGACCGCAAGCATGCCTTGCTGGCCGTGATGGATTGTAGGCAGTGGCGTAGATTTTTTTCGCGAAGGCGACGGGAAAGTTCATCCGCGCCTTGCGGGGTGGACACGGAGACGACTTCGGGATGATGGCGTTCGATTTGAGAGATCAGTTCGTCGAGATTATTGCCGGCGGCCAGAGCGACAATCTTCCATTGGCTCGGCAAGAGACTCGACGACAGAAAGCGTCTGGCGACCTATGGAGCCGGTGGATCCGAGAATGGAGATATGTTTCATTTCAGAATGATCGGTGACGTATTTATAGGATAGCAGAGTTCAGAGACCGGTTTGCAGGCGCCGAGGAGATGATGGCCCGTGCCGTTACCTGCTAAGCGCCTCTCCTTATGGGCTACGGCGCACTCTCCAACTTAAGGATGACTCGCACTCACGAACAGACCCAGTGACGCAAGGAGTAGATCCCTGGCTGAAATGGTTGAATGCTTTTTTAGAGAAGGATCTGATCGCGCCTCAGGTCGCGGGAAGGAGGTCGCGAAGTTGCTGACGGAGGCGGGCCCGATCTCCGGGGTCCATGGCGATTATCTGGATGCCCATGCCGTGATCTTCACCTAAGCGACGAACGACAGCGCGGCCGCGAACTTGTCCCACAGGCATGTCGAGGAGGATTTGCACGAGGCTGCGGAGTGCAACCTTTTTCTTGGTGCGAACATAAAGTCCTCCCAGACAGAGATTTTCCACGTAGGACACGTCGCGCTGGGTGCCGGATTGCCACGCGACCACGACGCTCTTGGGCGGCTTGACGCGCGGATGCTGCCGCTGATTCTGATACTTCATTACCTGGTCCAAGGAGGAGATTGCTGGGTTAGAGCAGTCTAGCGGCGGGGTCTGGAAAATGAAAGTAAAAGTTTTCTTAGAATTCGTGCTTAGGGGCAGGCTGGTCCTTGTCCGACGCGGCCGGAGGCGATGTCAGCCTTGAAGTAGTTTTCGCCCTTGATGGGGTCGCCAACCAGGCGGCGGAGCATGGCGATCTGGCCGATGTGGCTGAGGGCATCGGCGACGGGGCCCTGGAAGAGTTGCTCCGGCGAAGCATGCAGAGGCTCGCGTTCCGGCGAGATAGTCGTCAAAGTCCTTCAAGGATTGGAAGAATCGATCAATTTCCTGAGGCCAAGGGAGCGGTTTCGAATCGTGCCAGACCTGCTTTCCCCTGGCAAGGCTCAATCGCCCAGTCGAAAAGATCACCCATGTGGGCAAGGATTTGTACAGGAGTCCGGCTGGATTCCCCGGCATGGAAATCCGCGAAGGAAGCGGGAGCGTCGCGGAGAGTTTTGCCGCCGCGATAGGCAATCGTAGCCAGACAGTGGCGCAGCAGGTCGCGAGCGCTAACGGTGTCAGGAAGCATAACAGGCGCCCCTAAGCGAGATTGAGGGCGCGCTTGAAGGAGCCCTTTTCGGCCTCGATCTTTTTCTGGAGTTGGAGTATGGCGTAGAGAACGGCTTCCGGGCGCGGTGGGCAACCGGGAACGTAGACGTCGACGGGAATAACCTGATTGCAGCCCTGCACGATGGCGTAGTTATTGAAGACGCCGCCGGAAGTGGCACAAGCACCCATGGAGATGACCCACTTGGGCTCGGGCATTTGATCGTAAAGCTGGCGAATGACAGGAGCCATCTTCTGAGAGAGGCGGCCGGCGACGATCATGAGGTCGGCCTGGCGCGGCGAAGGGCGAAAAACTTCGGCGCCGAAGCGTGCGAGATCGAAACGCGAAGCGGCCATGGACATCATTTCGATGGCGCAGCAGGCGAGGCCAAAACCCGAGCGGCCAGATGGAGCTTTTGCGAGCCCAGTTCACAGCCTTATCAAGCTGCGTGAAGATGATGCCTTCGTCCTGAAGGAGCTTGCCGAAATCGTCGGGTTTGGTGAGCGTAACGCTCTTGCCCAGAGTCGTTTCCATATGGCCCTCGTGACTTCCCTTTTATTTTGGCATAGGTGAGGCGGAGTGACAAACGGGGATCTCGGTGTTGCCAAGTGCGGATTTCTCAACCGGTGCTTCGCCCCTTTAAAAAAAATCCTGGCACGGCTACGGATGGGGCAAACGTGCGTCGGATCCAGAGCGTAGAAGGATAGTGCCGTGTAGGGAGAATCGTTAAGGAACGGTGAGGACGACTTTGCCAAATTGCTTGGCCTTCTCAAGATAGTTGTGCGCAGTGGCGCATTCGTGGAGAGGCCAGACCTTGTCGACGGCAGGGCGGAGACGCCCCTGAGCCACCAGTTTAAGGACCGTGCGCAGTTCGTCTTTGGTGCCCATGTAGGAGCCGAGGATGGAGAGTTGGCGGGAGAACAGGAAGCGGATGTCGAGTTTGGCGTCAAAGCCGGTGGTGGCACCGCAGGTGACGAGACGGCCGCTGGGAGCCAGGCTTTTCAGGCTATGTTCCCAAGTGGCGGCGCCAACGTGTTCGACGACAACATCGACGCCTCGATTGTTGGTGAGGCGGCGAACTTCCTTGGAAATGGGCATGATGAAGTGATGGATGACTTCGTCGGCGCCGAGTTCACGTGCCTTGGCGAGTTTTTCGTCGTTGCCGGCAGTGGCGATGACGCGGGCACCGAAGAACTTTGCGATTTGGATTGCGGCGCTGCCCACACCGCTTCCGGCAGCAAGAACCAGGACGGATTCACCGGGCAGGAGTTGCGCGCGGTTCACGAGCATGTGCCACGCGGTTACGAATACAAGAGGGACAGCGGCGGCATGAGCCCAATCCAGATTCTCCGGATAGGGGAGGCAATTGACCTCCGGCACGCGAACATATTCCGCGCAGCCGCCATCGATCATGTAGCCGAGGTTGGTGAAATCACGGCAGCGGTTATCCTGGCCGGCGAGACAGGCGGGACATTTGCCACAAGTGACGCCGGGAGCGAGAACGACTTTCTGGCCGACGTGAACGGTGGAGACTTCGGGGCCGACCTTGGCAACTTCGCCGGCAACATCGCTGCCAGGAATGTGCGGGAGAGGAATGGCAACGCCGGGGAGTCCGCGGCGAACCCAGAGGTCGAGATGATTGAGGGCGCAGGCATGAACGCGGACGAGGACTTCATTGTGGCGGAGATGTGGTTCGGGAACATCGGTGTAGCGAAGGACAGAAGGATCACCGTGCTGATGGAAGGCGATGGCTTTCATGTCAAGCCTCCTCGGAACGTGGGAGAGTGTGCGCGCAAACACATATATCGTATCACGATATGTCTGACGAAACCGGTTGCGCTTCCCCGGCGTATTTCCGATCCACGTAGAGCATAAAAACGAAGGCACCGAAGACGAAGAAATAGAAAAAGTAACCGTGATTCGCACACCAGGGAATGAGCCAGCCCATGTGGTATTTGGCCACTCCGTCTGCAGGTGCGGGATGGGAGGGATCAAAGGAAGGCCAAGCCCACTGGGGAAAGGCGTACAGCATGATCATGCGGCTAACCAAGAATATGATTGACACTGCCCACAAGGAACGAGAGAGAAGGAACATACGGGCGGGCGGATTCTCCGACATTCGTACCTCACGCATCAATTGGCGCGCATCTAACGGGAAAACTAGCACCAAGGAAGAAAAGTGTCCATTGGGGAAGCAGCAATTGACAGGGGTAAAAGGTGGCCGTAGGCTGATGAGACGCGAGAACAGGGAATACCACTGGGAGCCCGGAGAAAGACGAGAGCATGGATCTCTTTGAAGAAATCGTGAGGATGAGGCGGGCGGGGCAACGCGGCGCACTAGCGACGATTGTGCACACGAACGGATCGATCCCGAGCTTTGAGAGTTCGCGGATGCTGGTGCGGGAAGACGGCTCGACACAAGGAACGATTGGCGGGCGGCTGCGTGGAAGCGGATGTTTGGGCGGCGGCGAAAGAAGTGATGCAGAAAGAAACGCCGCGGAAACTGGTGTTCCACCTGAATAATGAAGCGACCTACGACAACGGATTGATCTGCGGCGGAACCGTGGAAGTATTTGTTGAGCCGATCTTGCCGCAGCCGGTTGTGGTCTTGTTCGGCGGCGGACATGTTTCGATGGCGGTGGCCAAAGCGGCGCACGCGGCGGGATTTGGCGTGACTGTGGTGGACGACCGGGAAGCGTTTGCGAATGCGCAGCGATTTCCGATGGCGCAGGAGATTTACACGAGTTACGACGAAGCATTTGAGAAGCTGAAACCGAACGCGTCCGCTTACCTGGTGATCGTGACGCGCGGGCATAAGGAAGACATGCGGGTGCTGGCGTGGGCCGTGCGGACGCAGGCGCGGTATGTGGGAATGATTGGGAGCAAGCGGAAAGTCTTGAGCGTATACAAGGCGCTGGAAAAAGAAGGCTACCGCATGGAGGAGTTTGAGAGGGTGTACGCGCCGATGGGACTGGAGATTGGTGCGCTGTCGCCGGAAGAAATTGCGTTAAGCATCGTGGCGGAGTTGGTGGCGATGCGACGAAACGCGGAGACATCCGGCCACAAGAAGTTGAAGCTCGAAGCGCGAGACGCCGTCGAATCGCGCTAGAAGGAAAAGCTCATGCTCGCGGCGGTGATCCTTTCCGGAGGGTCCTCGAGTCGAATGGGCTCGCCGAAAGCTTTGCTACCTTACCAAGGCCGGGTATTTCTGGAACATTTACTGGAAGTGACGTCGCACCCGCGAATTGGTGTGCGCCGAGTGGTGCTGGGGGCGCACGCGCAACCGATTGAGAAGCGGTGGAGTTGCCGGCGGACGAGATTGTACTCAATGAGGACTGGGAAAAAGGGCAACTGAGTTCGATTCAGGCCGCGTTGCGGAGCTTGCCGGAGGGAACGGACGGGATTCTGCTCTGTCTGATCGATCATCCATTGATCAGTGCGGAACTGGTGAACGACCTGATCGCGCAGTTTTATGCCACGCGAGCACCGATCGTGCTGCCGGTGTATGAGGGCAAGACGGGGGCATCCGGTGGTGTTCTCCAAAACGGTTTACGCGGAATTGGAGAATGCGCCGATGGAAGTCGGCGCGCGGGCGGTGGTGTGGGCGCATGCAAAAGAAATACATGAACATCGCGACGACGGAGGAAGGATGCGTGCTGAATTTGAATGACCCGGAAACGCTCGAACGGGTGATGCGATCGATGGAATGAGTGAAGCAGTTTTAAGTAGTTAGTTTCAGGTTTTAAGGTAAGGCAAGAAGAGAAAGAAACCTGCGCTAAACCGGAGCTCTGACCCCCTAAAGAAAAGAGAAGAATGGAGACCTGGATGCTAGGGGCGTGGCGTGTGAAGGAGTTGGCGGAGGAGAGAGTGGAGCGCCTCGAGGGCGAGCTGTACGGCGTGGAAGGAAGCGGGAGGAAGACCTCCGAGAGAGCTGGCGAGAGATTGGGCAGTGAGGGTATCGAGTTCGGATAGTTCCCTGCCCTGAATGAGTTCGGTGAGAAGAGAGGCCGCGGCAATGGAAGCGGTGCAGCCACGACAGAGGAAGCGCGATTCACGAATGTGATTGTTTTCCATGATGGCGGCGAGGTGAAGCACGTCCCCACAAACGGGATTGCTGACCTCGACGCGGGCGGTGGCACCGGGAAGTTCACCGGCATTGCGTGGGTGCTGGAAATGGTCGAGCAACGTGTCGCTGAACATGGGGGAAGTATCCCAGTGAGGAGTGAGGAGTGTCCAGAGGCGAGGAAGGAAGGCGGGGTCGTGCCAACAATTCACATCCTACAATAACGCCTATTTTATCAACTGTCACACAGTATTAAATAGGTATGGTGCTCGAAGGTCTTGCGCGCGTTGGGAGAATAAGTTTGGTTGACTTGCGGATGGCAGCGATTGACGCGTCGAGTTGGATGAAAATGGATCAAAACCCGCACCCTTAGGTAAGAAGTGTGCGACACCCTGAAGACAACCCAAGAGCACAGACAGAGTGTCTGTGCTACCAGCAAGAAACCCAAGAGCCTGGTACAGCGTCGGCAACTAGATTCGCTGAGAACGAAGGTCAGCCAGTCCGTAACCTTGATTGGGGCTCTCGCACCCCTGAGGAAAGGGTGTTCGGACAAAGAATCATGGCTGCGGTTGTGGCCGAATCGCTGTGCCCCTACGTGCCCAGGAAAAGGCAGAAGAGCCGATCTGGAGATCGGCCAGTACATGCCCAAGAAGAAGATACGGCAAGTTATAAGGACGGGTGTAAGTATTGCTTTCGAAGAGCGATTCGTTGAACATACTGGGCCATGAGCGAATCAACATTCAGACGGACATTGTTCGGGGTGCTGGCAATTGTTGGTGTAATGCTGGCGAGTGCTGGCGCGCGTGGGCAGAGTGCGGGGAATGCGGAGTGGGCAAATTACGGAAATGATCCGGGCGGGATGCGGTATTCGGCGCTGACGCAAATCAATCGAGAAAATGTGGCGAGCCTGAAAGTGGCATGGACATTTCATACCGGAGATATTTCGGATGGAAGCCAGGGAAGAAGAAGGAGCGGATTCGAAAGCACGCCGATTCTGGTGGACGGGACGTTGTATGTGACGACGCCGTTCAATCGCGTGATTGCGCTGGATCCGGAGACGGGGAAACAGCGATGGGCATACGATCCGAAAATCGATCAGACATGGAAATCGGGCGATGGACTGATCAACCGGGGCGTGGCGACGTGGGTGGACCCGGAACGCGCGGCGAAACAGGTATGTCACCAGCGGATTTATGAAGCGACGATCGATGCGCGGCTGATTGCGCTGGACGCGGCGACTGGGGTTCCGTGCTCGGATTTCGGGATTGGCGGCCTGGTGAGCTTGCGGGATGTCCCCGGCTTTCGGCCTGGGTATTACCACATGACATCGCCACCGGCGGTGATCGAAGACATCGTGGTGGTGGGATCGGCGATTGATGACAACGGGCGCGTGGACATGCCGAGCGGTGTTGTGCGCGCGTTCGACGCGCGAACGGGGAAACTGCGTTGGAGCTGGGATCCCATTCCGGCGAATGCTCCTGGCGTCGCTGGAAAAGGGACTGCTGGGCAAATCAAACAATGGAACACGGGAGCAGCGAACGCGTGGTCGATCATGGCGACGGATCCCGAGCGCGGGCTGATTTTTGTGCCGACGGGGAGCGCGAGTCCAGATTATTACGGGGGATTGCGGCCGGGCGATGACAAGTGGGCCGATTCCGTGGTGGCATTGCAGGCCCAGACGGGCAAAGTGGCATGGGGATTCCAGTTGGTACATCACGATTTGTGGGACTACGACACGGCGTCGCCACCGCTACTGACAACGCTGGAGCATGACGGAAAGAAAGTTCCGGTGGTGATTCAAGGAAACAAAACCGGGTTTGTGTATGTGCTGAACCGAGAAACGGGCGCGCCGGTATTCCCCGTGGAAGAACGCGCGGTGCCGCAGAGCGATGTGCCGGGCGAAGTGACATCGCCGACACAGCCATTCCCGGTGGCGCCACCGGCTCTGGCTCCACAACGTGTTTCAGCGGATGATGCGTGGGGACTGGATGCCGAAGATCGCGAGGCGTGCCGGAAAGAAATTGCGGGACTACGGAATGAAGGGATTTTTACACCGCCGTCTGTGCGTGGGTCGCTGGCGATTCCGGGAAATATTGGCGGGATGACGTGGAGCGGCTATGCGTTTGACCCAGAGCGGAGCACGTTGCTGGTGACGACGAATAACTTTCCGACGAAAGTGCGGGTGATCCCTCGCGCGGAATTTGAAGAGGCGCGGAAGAAAGAGGAGCCCGGCGAATACACGGCGCAGGAAGGGGCACCGTACGGAATGTTCCGGCGTCCGTTTCTATCGCCGAAGCACAGGTTGCCGTGCGTGCCGCCGCCGTGGGGAATGCTGAGTGCGGTGGACATGGTGAGAGGGAAGATCCTGTGGCAAGTACCGCTGGGATCGTTTGCGCCGGGGAAGGTGCCGGATGGTGTGATTAATCTGGGTGGCCCGATCGTGACCGCGGGAGGAGTGGTGATTGTGGCGGGAACGATTGATCCGTTTTTGCGGGCGTTTGATGTGGAGACGGGAAAGGAACTGTGGAAGGCACAGTTACCGACGAGTGCGCACGCTACACCGATGACGTATCGGGCAGGAGCGAGTGGGAAGCAGTATGTGGTGATAGCAGCAGGCGGACATTCGCATATCGATGAAGAAGCGCAAGGGGATGCGGTGGTGGCGTTTACGTTGCCGTGAGGAGAAGTGCGTACGCGGCCGGCGGAGAAATCCAGGAATACAGACGGGCTGCGCTACAGCACCGCGATTGCAGAGAGAACCCCAAGAGTCGGCAGGATGCCGGCGAGCGCTACCAAGGTGAACCCAAGGGCATGGTGCAGCTTACGGCGCCGGGTGCAACCGGTGTATCGTGCTTCCGCGAGAGCAAGAGCAAATCCAAGAGTTGCTGAAAAGGTCAGGCACAATGAGGGCAATGGTGAAATCGTGACCCACCGAAGGAGAGGCGCGGGACGAACCTGATTGCTTCTCCTTGACAGGCTAGGAGAGTCGGGATTATATTCCTAGGGCATCTAGGAGAGCCGTCGCGTTTGGCGAGGAGTGGAGGGAGTATGAGGCGTTGGAGCGAGCTTCAATCGTGGATGCGGGCGATGGTGGGGCGGGCGCGGCTGGAAAGCGAGATGGAGGAGGAGCTGCGCTTTCACATGGAGGCGTACGCAGCGGACCTGGAGCGCGGCGGAGTAGGTCACGAAGAGGCGATGCGGCGGGCGCGAGTGGAGTTTGGAGGAGTGGAACGCGCCAAGGAAGAGTGCCGGGAGGCGCGCGGAGTGAGTTTCATGGAGACACTGCTCCGGGATTTACGATATGGGGCGCGAGCGCTGAGGAAGAGCCCGGGATTCACGGCCATCGCGGTGCTTACGCTGGCGCTGGGGATAGGAGCAAACACGGCGATTTTCAACGTTGTGAATGCGACGCTGCTGCGGTCCTTGCCGATTCGAGAAGGCAGGCGGCTGGTAGTGATCTGGGTGAATAATCTGGAACATGGCTGGAGCCGGATGGGGCCAACGGGACAGGATTATTTGGATTGGAAGGAACAGAGCAAGTCGTTCGACGATATATTTCTGTTTGAACATGGCACGGGAACGGTGACCGCACCGGGCGAGCCGGAGCAGGTGGCGGGCTTGCGAGTGACAACGAATTTCGGGGAATTCTTTGGGATCAGGCCGGTGGTGGGCCGAACGTTCCGCGTGGAAGAAGGAGCAGGACGGCACAATTACGCAATTCTGGGATATGGATACTGGCAACGAAGATTCGCGGGCGACCCGACGGTGGTTGGACGAGGAATGACGCTGAATGGGGAGGAGTACACGATTATCGGAGTGTTGCCGGCGGAGTTCGCTACACTGTTTGCCGCGGATCTGGTGGTGCCTTTCGATACGGACTGGGTGAAACGCGCGGATAGCGACCTGGGGGTTTTTGGCAGGCTGAAGCCGGGAGGCACGCTGGCGCAGGCGAGCCAGGAGATGAGCGTGGTTGCGGGACGGATTGCGGGAGAGCGTCCATCGAGAAAAGGATTTGGCGTGGTATTGGTGCCGCTGGAAGATGCGCGGCTGGAATATCTGCGTCCCGCATTGCTGGTGTTGCTTGGTGCGGTGGAATTTATACTGCTGATTTCGTGCGCGAACGTGGCCAACCTGATGCTGGCGCGGTCGGTTGCGCGGCAAAAGGAAATGTCGATTCGACTGGCGCTGGGGGCGGGACGGCTGAGACTGATCCGGCAGTTGCTGACGGAGAGCACGATCCTGGCGTTAATGGGCGGAGCCGCGGGGACGCTGCTGGCGATGTGGTCGACACACCTGCTGAAGATTTTTGTGCCGTCGAGGATTCCGGTGCCGAACGCAGCCGATAAGGTGACGTTGCCGGGAATTGAGATGAGTGGAGCGGCATTCGCATTCACGATCGGAGTTTCGTTGCTGACAGGAATTATTTTTGGCCTGATCCCGGCGTTTCAAAGCTTGCGATGCAACGTGAACGAATCGCTGAAGGAGGGTGGAAGAGGATTCGTATCCAGCCTGCGGGGAAACCGGATGCGGTCAACGCTGGTGATCGTGGAATCCGGGCTGGCGTTTGTGCTGGTGATTGGCGCGGGGCTGATGATCAAGAGCTTTTGGAATCTATTGCAAACGAACCCGGGATTCCAGCCCGATCACTTGCTGACACTGCGGATTAAGCTGCCGGCAGATGCGAAGGACTCGCAATACCGGGAACCGCGGAAGCGAGCCGACACTTTCAGCAGATTCTTGAGCAGCGTGGAAGGAGTGCCGGGAATTCAGGCGGCGGCATTCACGGAAATCGTTCCGCTGAGCCAAGACGATATGGACATGGGATATTTCGTGGTGAAGGAGAATGCAGCGTTGGCGCCGGGAGAGCATCTGGCCGCGGATTACCGCGACATCACGCCGAATTACTTTGCGACGATGGGAATTTCGTTGATCAAGGGACGCGTGTTTACGGAGCGGGACGACCTGGATCAGCCCAAGGTGGTGGTGATTGACGAGGCACTGGCGCGGCGCTTCTTCCCGAACGAAGATCCGATGGGGAAACATCTGCAGGTTCCGGATGCCACGCGACCAGCACGCGAAATTGTAGGAGTGGTCGGCGGAGTGCGAGACACGGGGTTCGATCAGCAACCGCGGCCGACGATTTACTTCCCTTCCCTGCAGAGTCCCGACCAGACGATGAGCCTGGTGGTGCGAACGTCGCTGCCACCAGGGGCGATCTTGCCGGCGATCAAGAATGCAATTTGGACGGTGGACAAGAATCAACCGGTATTCGACGTAAGGTCGATGGACGAGATTATTTCGGGAAATGTTTCGGCGCAGCGACTGGCGTTTTTGTTGTTGGGAGTGTTTGCGTTTCTGGCGCTGACGCTGGCGGCGATAGGGATCTATGGAGTGACTTCTTACCTGGTGGGTGAACGAACACATGAGATTGGCTTGCGCATGGCGCTGGGTGCGCAGCCGATGGATGTTTCGCGAATGGTGCTGAGCCATGGAGCGAGACTGGTTGGCATCGGGGTGATCGGTGGCGCGGTTGCGGCGCTGACATTGACACGACTGCTGACAGATTTGCTTTTTGGAGTGAGTGCGACCGACCCGTGGACATTTGTTGGCGTGGGACTGCTGCTAATTGTTGTGGCGGTAGTGGCGAGCTACATTCCAGCGCGGCGGGCGATGCGGGTGGACCCGATGGTGGCGCTGCGGTACGAATAGTTAGAAACACACGGCGAAAAACCGCGACTACATTTTGGATTTGAGTTGGCCAGCAAGACGCGGTGGATGAGATCCTTCACCCGCGTAAGACATGCACGCACCCGGCGGAGAAACTTAAGAGTACGGACAGACGTGACCGTGGTGCGTAGCCGCTCTCACAGAGCTAACCCTAAGAGCTGGCCGGATGCCGGTGATACCGAGGAAAACCCGATAGAAAACATAACTGGCGGGGGCCGGGGTGTGCGCGGGAGGGGAAAATTGAAATGGATTTGGGGGCTAACGATGGGTATGATAAGACGTCTATGTACAGAGAGGACTGAGTATGGGAAAAGCGGAGTCATTGCAAGGTTCGATTGACTTGCTGGTGCTGAAAATCCTGTCGAGGAGGGCAAAGCTGCACGGGTACGCCATCATGTCGGCGATCCAGGACATTTCGGGTGAAGTGCTGCGGGTGGAGGAAGGGTCGTTGTACCCGGCGCTGCACCGCATGGAGGAAGAAGGCTGGATACGAGCGGAATGGATCACGAAGGAAAACGGACGGCGGACGAGAATCTATGAGCTGACGGCGACAGGGAGAAAGCAACTTGGCGCGGAAGAGTCGCGGTGGCAGTCGGTGGCGGCGGCGATCAATCGGGTGCTGAGGGAGGCGTGAGGAAGTAAGGAAAGGGCACAAAAGGGCGGAAGTTGGATGAGCTTGTTGGGGTAAGAAAATGTCAATTTGGACGCGAGTGGGGAATGTGTTTCGCGGTGAGCGGGTGAACCGGGAGATTGACGAGGAGCTCGAGGCGCATCTGGAGGAGGCTGTGGCGAAGGGTCGTGATGCAGCGGAGGCGCGCAGGGCATTAGGTTCGAAGCTGCGGCATCGGGAAGAAAGCCGCGATGTGAGATTGGTGGCATGGATGGAGGACTTTGTGCAGGACGTTCGATACGCGCTGCGCACGGTGGGGCGACGACCAGGATTTGCGGCAGTGGCGGTGTTGACGCTGGCACTGGGCAGCGGAGCGACAACGGTGATGTTCACGGTGATTAACGGAGTGCTGCTGAGACCGCTGCCCTATGCCGAACCGGGGCGGCTGGTGACGCTGCAAGAGAAAACCGAGCAGGCAACACAATATGGAAATTTATGGGCGTTTGCGAACCCGAATCTGCAGGACTGCAAACGCGAGAGCAAGACTCTGGATATAGCGGGGTGGCGGTACACCGTGGGAACGGCCAGCGTGCAGGGAGAAGCTGAGTACGCCAGCGGGCGAGAGATTTCCTGGGATTTGTTTTCGATATTGGGCGTTGGGATGAACCAAGGGCGGGCGTTTCTGCCGGAGGAGGACAAGCCTGGCGCAGAGCAGGTAATGATTTTGGGGCACAGTTTCTGGCAGCGGAGATTCGGAGGAAATTCCGCAGCCATCGGGAAGCGAGTGATTCTGGATGGAAAGTCATTCACCGTTGTGGGGATCGCTCCGGCGAGTTTCCGGCTGGACGGAGAGCAGCCCGATGTGTTCCTGCCGTTGGGAGCAAACAATTCCCCGAGCCTGCAGAGACGCGACCGGCATCCTGGAATTAATGCGATCGCGCGGATACGACCCGGCGCAACGCTGGGGGAAGCGAGAGCCGAACTGGGATTGATAGGCCAGCAACTGGCGGAGCAGTACCCGGATTCGAACGCGGGCCGCAGTTTCGTGGCGGAATCGCTGCGACCTGAGGTGGGAGATCTGCGATCGATGCTGTGGTTACTGCTGGGAGCGGTGAGCCTGGTGCTGTTGATTGCGTGCGCGAATGTGGCGAGTCTGCTGCTGGCGCGGGCCATTTCTCGGGAGCGAGAACTGGCGATGCGCGTGGCGCTGGGAGCGGGACGGATCCGGCTGGTTCGACAAGGACTGACGGAAAGCGGGGTGCTGGGGATATTGGGAGGGGGGCTTGGAGTATTGATTGCGGCCATTGGCGTCAAACCATTTGTGGCGTTCTGGCCGGGGAGTTTGCCGAGGGCGGAAGAGATCCAGATTGATTGGCGAGTTTTGGTGTTCGCAACAGGAATATCGCTGCTGAGCGGATTGTTGTTTGGGCTGGCGCCAGCAATGCGCGCGCCAACGCGGGAACTGGAGCAGATCTTGCGAGCGGGAGCGCGGAGCCTGGTGGGGAGTGGGCGGCGATTGCATGGTGGATTCGTGATATCGGAAATCGCGTTGGCCGTGGTGCTGCTGGTTGCGGCGGGGATGCTGGGGCGGACGATGCTGAGGCTGTCGTCACTTGATCCCGGGCTGAATATGCGGAACGTGTTGGTGACGCGGATGGCGCTATCACCGGGGATCATGGGGAACGCAGGACAGATACGTGCGGCGTGGGACGAAGTGCTGACACG
This sequence comes from Candidatus Acidiferrales bacterium, assembly GCA_963839315.1. GTDB lineage: Bacteria > Acidobacteriota > Terriglobia > Acidiferrales > UBA7541 > Acidiferrum. The sequence goes on along the minus strand of CAWIUU010000034.1, from coordinate 87,063 downwards.
GGCGCGGCGAGTGCCAGGAGTGGAATCGGCGGCGATAGTAGACACAGTGCCGATGCGCGAAGGAAATAATGAAGTGGGCTACTGGATGAATGCGACGCTGCCGCCAGCGGGCGAGCAACCCATCGCGCTGGCGACGAGCGTAACGCCGGATTATTTGAAGGTGATGGGAATCCCGCTACTGAAGGGACGATTTTTGGATGAGCATGATCGAAGGGAAAGTGAACTGGTGGTGGTGATCGATGACGTGTTGGCGAAGAAAGCGTTTGGCGAAGAGGAGGCGGTCGGGAAAAGGTTGTGGCTGCCTGATTCCTTGAGCCCATTTTCGTCAGGTACAACCGGACCGGACGTCGTGAAGGTAGTGGGCGTGGTGGGACATGTGCGGCACTGGGGATTGGCGGGAGATGACCAGGCGCAAGTGCGGGCGCAGTTTTATTACGCGTTTGCACAGGTGCCTGATCCGCTGCTGCCGCGATGGTCTGAGCTGATGTCCATTGCGGTGCGGACGAGCATCGGGCCAATGAATGTGCTGGGCCCATTGCGGCGAGAAGTACGCGGGGCGACGGGGGACCAAGTTTTGTATGAAGTGCATACGATGGAGCAACTGCTGAGTGATTCGCTGGCGCGACAACGATTCCTGTTGCTGCTGATCAGCATATTCGCTGGACTGGCACTGTTGTTGGCGTGCATCGGGATTTATGGAGTGCTGGCATACCTGACGACGCAACGCGTGCCTGAAATTGGAGTGCGGATGACGCTGGGGGCGAGAGCGGCGGAGGTGATCTGGTTGGTGCTGCGGCAGAGCCTGGGAATGATTGTTTGGGGAGTGGGAGTTGGAGCGGCGGCAGCGCTAGGAGCTGGACGCTTGCTGCAACATCTGGTGGAAGGAATGCAACCCACGGAGGTAGCCACGTTTGCTATCACGATTCCATTTCTAGTAATAGCAGCGTTGTTTGCGAGTTATTTGCCGGCGCGAAAGGCGAGCCGGATCGATCCCGTGAGCGCGTTGAGGCAAGAGTGAGGAGAAGAAGAAGTAGAAAAGGAAACAAAGAAGTCATGAGGTAACGAAGAAGAGGATTGGGAAGAGTCTGGAGCGGGAGAGCAGGAATGTCACTGTGGACGCGGATGGGGAATGTGTTTCGAGGGGAGCGAGTGAATCGCGAGATTGACGAAGAGCTTGAGGCACATGTGGCGGAGGCTGTGGAAGAAGGGCGGGATGGGGAGGAAGCGCGAAGGGCGCTGGGTTCGGCGCTGAGGATTCGCGAGAGGAGCCGAGACGTGAGACTAGTGACGTGGCTGGAGAACGTTGTGCAGGACGTTCGGTACGCGCTGCGAACGCTTTGGAAGAACAAAGGATTTACAGCTGTGGCAATGGTGACGCTGGCGTTGGGGATTGGAGCATCGGCGGCGATATTTAGCGTGATCGAGAATGTGCTGCTGGCACCGTTTCCTTATAAGGATGCTGGGCGACTGATGTACATGACGATTCACGACACGCAAGGAAATGAACCGGGCGGTCGCGCGGGATATAGTTCCGCAGAGTTTCTGGATTATGCGGAGCAGAACCACGTATTCGACCGGGTGATCGCGGCGGCCGAAGAACAAGTGCTGTACAAACAGGGCGAGGGCACGGAGCGATTGTACGGAGCCCACGTGACACCCGGGACATATGAGTTTTTGGGAGTGCCGGCGCTATACGGACGGGTGATGGAGCCAGGAGATTACGAGCCGGGCGCGCCACCGGTATTCGTGATGCGGTACAAAACGTGGATGAGCCAGTTCCACAGCGACCCGGGAGTCTTGAATAAAACGTTTGTGCTAAATGGAACGCCGCGAACTTTGATTGGAATTATGCCGCCGCGATTCGGCTGGTATGAAGCCGACGTGATGATCCCGGACAAGCCGGTGCGGGGGGCGAGGTCGGTGGGGCCAGGATTTTCAGTAGGCTATTGGTTCCTACTGGGGCATCTGCGACCGGGAGTTACGCAGGAGGAGGCGCAGGTAGACTTGACGGTGATTGCCGAGCGATTGTCGAAAGCGTATCCGAAGGAATATCCAACGCATTTCAGCGTGCAGGTGGCGTCGCTGCTGGAAGAAGTGACGGGACGATTCAGAGCGACACTGTTGACGGTAATGGCGGCGGTGGCTCTGCTGCTGCTGATTGGGTGCGGGAACGTAGCGAACTTGATGCTGGCGCGGGCCACGGGAAGAGAAAAGGAATTCGCGGTGCGAGCGGTCCTGGGAGCAGGAAGGTTACGGTTGGTGAGGCAACTGTTAGTGGAGAGTTTAATCCTGGCGATGGGTGGAGCCGCGCTGGGGACGCTGATGGCGTGGGGAGGATTGAAGTCGATTGTGGCGGCGATGCCGGGAGATACGATCCCCGTTGAGGCGGTGATCGAACTGAATGGAACGGTGCTGGTGTTCACATTGTGCGTGGCGGTGCTGACGGCGGTGATCTTTGGATTGTTCCCGGCACTGCAAGTGGGGAGACGAAACCTGAATGAGCCGTTGCGCGATAGTGGAAAGGGATTGGGCGGAGGAACGAAGCACAGCCGATTGCGGGATGCGGTGGTGGTGCTGGAAGTGGCGCTGTCGTTGACACTGCTGGTGGGAGCGGGGCTGTTGATGAGGAGCTTTGTGGCGTTGAGGGAAGAACATCTTGGATTCAGGCCGGATCACGTGCTGTTTACACGGTTGCCTTTGCCACAAGAAAGATATCAGACGTCGGAACAAGTAGCGGGATTCTTTCGGCCGCTACTGGAAAGATTGAAGGCGTTGCCGGGAGTGGTAAATGTGGCGGAAGCATTTACGGCGCCGCCGAACGACGGAATGGATAGCGAGATCGAGTTGCGTGGAAATACACGTGAGGAACGGAAGACGGCACAGTTTCAACTGTGCAGCGAGGGGTATTTCGATGTGTTGCGATTTGAATTCAAGAACGGGAGGAGCTTCAGCGAAGCGGAAGTAAATGGAGCGCGGAAAGTGGCGGTAGTGAACCAGACGTTTGTGCGGAAATATTTAGGGAATGAGAATCCGATTGGACAGCGGGTGCGGGTGACGGAGTTGGAAAGATTTCCGGACCCGGTGAAAGACGCCTGGTTTGAGATTGTTGGGGTAGTGGCGGACGTGAAGAATCGCGGGCTGCAGCAGCCGGTTGAAGCGGAAGTGTGGGTACCGTATACGGTGACGGCCTCCGCGGGACGAGGGCTTCTGGTGCGAACGGAACAAGAGCCGATGTCGATGATGAATAGCGTGCGGCACGAAATCTGGGCGACGGATCCGGGCGTGGCGCTGTCGCACACCGGATCGATGGAACAGTTCCTGAGCTAGGTACGTGTACGCGGGGCCGCGATTCGGGTTTTTGCTGATGACGATTTTTGGAAGCATAGGGCTCATCCTGGTGACGATTGGTGTATATAGCGTGCTGGCGTATACGACGGCGCGAAGGACGCACGAGATTGGGATAAGGATGGCGTTGGGCGCCAAGGGTGGAGATGTACTGGGATTGGTGATCAAGACAGGATTGCGGCTGGTGGTGGCGGGAGTGGCGATTGGGTTGATGGCAAGCCTGGCGCTTAGCCGAATGATTGAAACGCAATTGTGGGGTGTGACGGCGTACGATCCACTGACGCTGGGTGCCGCAACGGTGCTGCTGCTGGCGACGGGAGTGTTGGCGTGCTGGATTCCCGCAAGGAGAGCGTCGCGCGTGGAACCGTTGGTGGCGCTGAGGTACGAGTAGGGTTGAGGGAAGATTTATTAGTGATAAGTTTTTGGTATTACGTTTCGAGAAAGAGAAAAGCAGATCCTTGCTTCGGTGGGGACCGCTCCTTGGAGGTAAAGAGCACAGTACCGAAAGAAAACTCAAGAACCGACCACGATGTATCGCCCACCTACAAAAGCAAGGAAACCAAGAGGAGGACGACGACCACAGGTGTAACACCGACAGCAGGGGCGACCCGGCGGCGAAGAGCGACACAATAGGAGTGGGGACTTGACCTCGGTGTGTTAGCAAGGTGTAGCGTCGCATCAAACTTCCTGCAAGTGTCCCTAAAACTAGAGGAGGACGCGAATGGTCGAACTCACTGCGCTGTGGCTTCCGATCCTGCTGTCGGCCGTGATTGTGTTTGTGGCTAGCTCTATCATGCACATGCTGCTGCCCTACCACAAAGGGGACTATCATCCGCTGCCCGAAGAGGACAAGCTGCTGACGGCGTTGCGCGGGGCAGGATTGAAGAAGGGTCTGTATATTTTTCCATTTACCACGCACAAAGAGATGAAGTCTCCGGCAATGATTGAAAAATACAAGCAAGGACCGGTGGGGATGATGACGGTGTATCCCTGTGGCCCACCAGTGATGCCGAAGTTTCTGGGGATGTGGTTTGTGTATTGCCTGATCATCGGATTTTTTGTCGCCTATCTGACGGGGCGGACGGTGGCGCCTGGGGCGAATTATCGTGCGGTGTTTCGTGTGGCCGGGACGGCGGCGTTTATGGCGTACGGACTGGGAAGCCTTAGCAACAGCATCTGGAAGGGACAGCCTTGGGGAATGACGTTGAAGGAAGTGATCGACGGACTAGTGTACGGGCTGTTGACGGCAGGGACGTTTGGATGGCTGTGGCCGAGATAGAAGCGAGGGGTGAGAAGGAGTGAGCAGGCCTGAAGCAGATCCCTCGCGGCGCTCGGGATGAAAAGCTAAGGCAAGTAGGAAGAGGTAACCCAGAGAGGCACGATGTGCCAGGACCCAAGTTCAGGATTTCACGGGCGAGTAGCAATCCGGACTATTGAGGATGGCGAATACGAGGCCGAGAGGAAGCCACGCTTCCGCCATGACCCGTACCATGGTTCCGAGTTCGAACGTCGAGTGCGAGAAATTCAGGAGTAGCGTAAAAATCAGGTAGCCGGCCGAAAGAAGCAGAAAATAGATCCCCAAACACGGACCATGCGTGGCGCTATGCCCCAAGGAAGACCACGCAAAAGAGATGGTCACCCACAAAAGTAATATCATGCCGAGGTATTGAAAGAACAGGTTGCTGCTGAGTTGGTAAGAAAAGGACGTCTACCCTTAGGACCGAAGATTGCTGAATAGTGGCGTAAGACAAGAGAGCCATAAGGACGAAAAGGATCAAAAAACACCGCCGCAGAAGTTTCCAATGCCGAGATGGCAATATGATTCGGTAGAGTTCAACGATGACGAAGTAAAGGGCGGCAGAGAGAATTAAATCCGAAAAGAAGTACATGACTCCTAAGCCCAATCGTTTGATGACGAAAAAGCGGCCGAGATTCGTGAAGACGTTGAGCAGGAGGTAAGCGGTAAGAACAGGAAAGTGCCGCCAAATGCCGCGCCTCCAACTGAGGACCGCAACATAAACGGCCATCAATGATGAGCCGATCCAAATTGCGTAATCTGCAAACATAATCATGGAACTGCCCGCATTTTTCAGACGGGGCCGACGGCGTGGCCCGCGGCTCAATGGTCAATTGTGGCACGATTGACGGGACAACGGAGGCGGTGGTGTGTCCCAAGAGCTACGCGAATCGTCCGTTTGGCGACTCGCAATGTCTTCGGCGCCAAGGCCGGATAGTGCAAGTGGTTGGGATACGGCTGAACTCTCGAGCATGTCGAAGAAACCAGAGCTCAATTGAGGATTATTCGTGGCGGAGGGCGACGATGGGGTCGACACGCATGGCGCGAGTGGCAGGCAAGTAGGCCGCAATGATGCTGACAGCCAGGAGAATAGCGGCAAAAAGCAGAGGAACAACGAGATTCATGGTAACCAGACCGAAGACATAGTGAGAAGCGGCACGGCTGATGAGGAACGATAGGGGAAGAGCAATGGCGATGCCGGTGCTGGTGAGCTTCAAGGAATGCAGGGTGACATGCCTGAGGATGTCCGCGGGGTGAGCGCCGAGGGCCAAGCGGATGCCGAACTCGCGCTTGCGCTGAGCGACGCTTTCCGCGAAAACGCCATAGACACCGATGGCGGAGAGTGCGAGCGCAACACTGCCGAAGATAGCCATAAGGATTCCCATGATGCGAACGATGGCGACAGAATCCGAAACTTCTTTTTCCAGAGTGGAAAGTTCGTTCAAGGCAAGTTCCGGATCAAGCTTGCGGACGATTTCGCGGAGAGGGGCTGCGTAATTTTGCGGATTGGATCCTGAACGGAGTAGAAGCTTCATGCTGCGATCGGGAAATTGGAGAAAGGATTGATAGATGACCGGGCGAGCGGGTGGGTTCCACCAGTTTTGGCGGACATCGCCGACGATGCCAATCACCGTGAGCCAGGGGCGAGTGGAATCAGGAGTGCCGAGTTTGAAGCGGCGTCCGAGAGGACTGACGCCAGGCCAAGATCGTTTGGCCAAGCTTTCGCTAATGACGGCAACGGACGGAGCCTTGGCGGAGTCCGCTTCAGTGAAGACTCGACCGGACAGCAGAGGGATGTGCAGAGTACGAAAATAATCGGGGCTGGAGAGTTCGAGGCCGGCGGAAGGAGTTTCGGTGGCTTTTTGGATCGTGGTGCCATCGAGGGTGAAGAGTGTGGTGGGATTATCGACATTACTGGCAGGAGTGTTGGAGTTGAGTGCGGCGGCTGTGACGCCGGGGAGGGCGGCGGTCTGGCGGAGTAATTCCTGCTGAAACTCAATGATCTGGGATTCGGTGGAATATTTTTTATCGGGAAGAGCGACCTCTGCCTTGAGGACGCCGGAAGGCTGAAAGCCATTGTAGAAGCCGGCGAGTCGCATGAAGCCTTGAATCATGAGGACAGCGCTGACGAGAAGAGTAAGTGCGAAGATGACTTGGGCGACAACCAACACGCTACGCACGCGGCTAGTGGCGCGTGAGATGTTGCCGGGGCCGCCTTCCTTGAGGGTTTGATTGAGCCGCATTTTTCCCGCGTGGAAGATGCTGCAGAGACCGAAGGTAATACCGGCGAGAACGGAGGTGAGGACGGTAAAGGCCAGGACGGTGGTGTCGACATGAATGGAATCCCAACCTGGGACCCACATGGTCCAGTCGGGAGAGATGCTGGAGCGAAGAGCGGCCACGCTCCAGAACGACACGGAGATAGCGACGAGCACCGCGATCGAGGAGAGAAGAAGGGATTCGCAAATCAACAGTTGCGCAAGACGGCCGCGGGCTGCGCCAAGTGCCAAACGCATGGCGAACTCTTTTTGACGGGCAACCATCCGCGCGAAATGGACATTGACGAGATTGGCGATGGCAAGGAGAAGGACGAAAAGAGCGGCGGCCTGCAAGAGTAGGAATAGAGGCAAGGTAAAACTATAAAGTTCCTTGCGCAATTGCAGGATGGAGACAGAGCGGTTCGTGTTGGTGATCGGATATTGCTGTTCGAGGCGGCGCGAGAGGCTTGTCAACACGGCTTGCGCCTGGGAAAGGGTCGCGCCAGGCTGCAGGCGGGCGAGCGCTTCCAGCGAAAGGTCAGAACGGTCGGCCTTCTCAGCGGGAGTGAGAGCGAGTGGCATCCAAAATTCCATGGGGACGGGGTAATCGAAGCGTGGTGGCATGACACCAATGACGCTGTAAGTCCGACCATTGATCTGGATCGAGGAACCGAGGAACGCGAGGGGCGCACCCAGACGGCGTTGCCAAAATCCGTGGCTGAGGATGACAACGTTGCCAGAGCCTGGCTGATCGTCGTCGGAACTGAAGCTGCGGCCGATGGCGGGAGTTAAGCCGAGGACGTCGAAGAAATTCGAGGAGACATTGCAGCCGCGAGCGGGTTGCGCGGCGTCGTTGGCGGTGAGACTGAAATCCCGGCAACGATAGGTGGCAAAAGCGGCGAAGACTTGGGAACCGGCAAATTGCGCGGCGTCGGCGGGAGCAAGCAGGCGTTCGTCAACACCGGCATCAACGCCGCGGAATTCCCAGACACGAACAAGCCGGTCGAGATCGCGAAAATCGTAAGGATGGAGGAGCAGGGCGTTGACCATGCTGAAGATGGCGGTATTGGCACCGATGCCGAGGGCGAGCGTAAGAATGGCGACGAGGGCGAAGCCCGGGCTCTTGCGCAGTTGACGAAGGCCGAAACGAAAATCCTGCTGGAGATTCTCGACGAGGCGCACGCCACGGGCATCGCGACAATCTTCCTTGATTTGTTCAACACCGCCGAAGGCGAGCCGAGCACGGCGGAAGGCTTGTTCGCGGGAGAAGCCGGCATTTATGAGTTTTTCGACCTGGCGATCGAAGTGGAAGCGGAGTTCTTCGTCCAATTGATTTTCCGAGGCATAGCGGCGGAGAAGAGCACGCAACCGGAACCGAAAATCATCGAACATGCGGCACCACCGAGAAAGGTACAAGAATCAGCGCGGCCGAGAGGTGGAAGAGAGAAAGCCCCAGCGGAAAAGGAGCGATTCCCCTAGTACTTCGACAAGAGAATAACACTGGTCCTGTAGAAGGGCAAGGGGGCGGAGGCCATGTGGCTCAGGAGCGCGGGGCTTCCTGATAGAGGCCGAGGAGGTTGCCGGCAGGATCGCGGAAGGTGGCGATTTTGGAGGTGCTGCCGGGAGAATCAGGGTGAGGAGAATCGGCGATTGTGCCGCCGTGGGCGGTGACGTTGGAGAGAGTGGCGTCGAGATTGTCGACCCAGATGTAGGGGAAGAGCGTGGGCTGGTGTGCGATCTGGCGCCCCGTGACCCAGGCACCGCTGACGTTTCTGGTGGCATCGTCGAAACTGGGACGGGGGGTGTCTCTGTGGCGGATATTCCAACCGAAGACGTTTTCGTAGAAGGCGGCTGAGTGCTGCGGGTCAAGCGATGGAATCTCAATGTAGCAAAAGCGCGGGCGGCGAAGGAGAGCGATGCGGGAGGCCGGAGAGGCGATGGTGGCCCCCCATTCGTCAGGGCTCAGGTCGCGAGCGTGACGGGAGAAGAGCCAGTGGTGACCGTCGAGATCTTCGGCAGCGTATTGGAATTCACCATAGACGGTTTCGTGGGGCTCTTCGAGGATCTTTGCACCAGCCGCTTTTGCGCGCCGAAAGTGAGCGTCGACATCTTCGACGAAGACGGTGAGGGATTGGGTGCCGAAGCCGAGTTTGGCGGGACTGCAGTTGCCGGGGCGGGCCTGCTTGACCATGATCCAGGCGTTGCAGAGATGGAGCTGCGCACCGCTGGGTGGGCTGCCGTAGCGATAGTGTTCGGTGAAGCCAAACGTCTTGCTGAGCCAGGCAATGGCGGCGATGAGATCCTGATACATGACGTGGGGGAGGATGGCGTCTGGCGGAACGGAGCGATTTTCGAGCATGGTGATTCCCCTCGAGATAGGGTTTCCCAAATGCCAGGGGGCGTGCATTCGGAAGTTGTAGCGGAAAATGTAGTCGTAATTGTTGGACTACGTCAATGGAGGAGATTGGAAATGGTGGTGAGGGGATTTCTGGAGGCGCGAATGGTTGATGAAACGGGAGCGAAGGCAACTTTGCAGCATCGCCCCGGATCATTCGGGAGTGGAAAGAGTATTGGTGAGCGCACTGAGAAAGAACGCTTCAGGTGAAACTGATCAGGGCTTGGGCGAGAAAACGAGAACAGACATAGCGCCGTTGTCGCTAGTGGGAACAATAACGTTGCGTGTTTTCGGATCGTAGCCCATGGTTTTCGCGCCCTTCAGCGTGGTAATTTCCTGCGACAGGGAATATTGATCCGGAGAATCCTGGTGGAAGACGAAGACTTTGCCGTCGCCGGTAGAGAGATAGACGAGTCGGGTCCGAGGATCGAAAGCACCAGCGTCGACGCGCTCACCGATTGGCGCAGTGAACAGCAATTTGCCGTTGTCGGCGTTCAGAACTGCAAAGTGCTGGCTGCGGCAGCCGACGAAGAGGCGACGATTCTCCACATCCATCGCAAGACTGGTAGGAGTAGCACAAGGGGCCAGGGCCCAGCGATTCACTACCTTCAATGCGTTTACATCAATGTGAAGAGTCTCGTTCTTTTCCTCCAGGTTGACGTAGAGGTTGCCTTTGCCGTCGGAAACGGCGAACTCGGGACCGCCGCCAAGGTCAATGGTGCCAGCGAGAGAGCCGTCGGCGGCGTTTAGGACGGTAATATTGTCGCTGTCGCTATTCATGACATAGATGCGTTTGGTGAGCGGCTCAAAGATGATGGCGTCAGGCTTTTTGCCGACTTTAATTTCGGGCATGGGCTTCAGAGTCTTAAGGTCAAAGGGAACAACCGCATCTGATTTTCCGGCAGAGATGTAACCGCGGCCTGCTTCGGAAGCGATGGCGATGCCGTGGACGCCCGGTGTGTTGGGGATGGTGCCGACCAGGGCGAAGGAATCGGCATCGAGCACATCGACTTGGGTTGCGTGAGAGATGTAGATGCATCGCGCGGCGTCATCTACGCTGACGTAGTCCCAACCACCGGAGCCGGGTACAGGGACTTTCTTGAGAAGTTGGTAGTTCACGGAAGCAGCGAACGCGGCCGCAGAGACAAGCGCAAGGACCGAGCAGGCTGCCAACCATTTAGATTCCATGATTCCTTCGAGAATCGCTTTTGTGCAGATGCAAGGGGGCGACTAAAACATTTTCCAAGCCGGGATCTTAATCCTCATGGGTCGGCGACCATCGGAGACCCAAGGCGAAGGTGGGCCTGTAATATTCACGCTGAATCATGTATTGACTGCTGCCGTTGTAGAAGCCGAAGACCTCGTTGTTGGCGTTGAGGATGTAGGAGATGAGAGAGAAGCCGTGATGCAGCCGGAGGCTTCCCTGCAAGTCGATCTGCAAGTGTGGATAGAAGTAAGTATCGCTGTCTGGACCGTGGAGACCGCCGGGAGTCGGGGTGGAGCCACCGGTGCCATCCTGATACTGGTAGCTATAAATGTTGGCGGCGTTGTAAGAGAAACCGGCGCGGAAGGAAAGCGGCCCCATATCGTATGTGGGGCTGATGTTCCAAGTGTTGGGAGCGGAGCGCAGCAGGCGAGGATGATCAGAGCGACCGGGCAAACCACTAACTTCGCTTCATTTCATATTCCCCTTGGTTGAACTCTCTTTAACGAAATCCAATTGGGAGTAGCACCTAGCTCCGCGCCACGCTTGTGAGCAGTGGCGGAAGCGGCATGACGACACAGACAGCGAAGCCAAGCGCATTGCCATCGGGCGTCATCCCCCGAGGGCTGGAGGCTAAAACCATTCGAAGACATAGATCTAATGCTTCCTAGTCCGCTGCCTGAGAAGCGCAGAGGAATTCACAGACCCGAACCGAGAAACCCCGACAGCTCTGTCTGGCACGGATTAGGACATGCGGCTGCTTGCGTGAAGATGAATGGAGGTTAACGACAGGTTAAAAAGGGGGTGAAAGAACTTTCAGGTTACCAAGCATTCAGACAAAGGATTCGGCACCGGTTTGCAGAATTTCAGACGGACCTTCAGAGGCGGTGGCTGAACTTGCAAGGGGAATTTGAATTCGAAAGAGAGAACCTTTCCCCGGGGTGCTTTCGACGTGGAAGGTGGCTTTGTGTCCATCCGCAATCCAGCGGGCAATCGAGAGGCCCAGGCCGGAACCGGGGACTTCACGGGAGCGCGCCTGATCGGCGCGATAGAAGCGGTCGAAGATATGCGGCAGGTCGGAGCCGGCGATGCCAATGCCGGAGTCTGCGATTTCGACAATGATGTGAGGGTCGACGGAATAGGAGCGAAGGCTGACCGTGCCTCCGGCGGGAGTGTACTTCACGGCGTTATCCAGGAGAGCGAGGAAAAGACGTTCCATCGCGGAGACGTCCATGTGCAGAACAAACGTTTCGGTAGAGAGGAAATCTTGAAAGTCGAGACTGTTGGCGTAAGCCCAAAGGCGGGCCTGCTGGGAAACTCTAAACAAAACGGGATTCAGCTGGGAGAGTTGGAGATTCAATTGCGAGGCGCCGGCGTCGGCGCGCGCGAGGGTAAGAAGATGTTCGATGAGCTGCGCACTTTCATCGGAGGCAACCAGAATTCTGGTAAGAGTGGCGCGATACTCGCTTTCGGAGCGGGGGCGACGAAGTGCCAGCTCCGCGTTGGTACGGATGAGCGAAAGCGGAGTGCGCAAGTCGTGGGAGGCGTCGGCGGTAAACTGCGTGATGCGTTTGACGGAAACTTCGATGCGATCGAGCATGGCATTCAAGGTTTCCGTTAGGCGACGCAGTTCATCCCTGGCACGGGGCAATTCGAGGCGGCGGGAGAGATTCTGGACCCCAACTTCGGCGGCCGAGAGGATGATGCGATTGACGGGAGCGAGGGCGCGTTTGGCAAGCCAGTAGCCAAGGAGCGAAGCGAGAAAAACGAGCAGGGGGAGAAATTCCTTTTCGATGAGGCGAAAATTGTCGAGCGCCTGATCGAAAGGCTCGGTGGGGACAGCCGCGTCGATGAGAAACGTCTTTCCATCAATTAAAAGGCGCTTGCGCGCAATGCGGAATTGCGTGAGTTCGAGATTAGTGGTGAGAAAAGAAACGCCGTTGGGTGGAATGTCGGGCAAAGCAGACTGCGGAGAAAGGAAGCGGGGAGAACGAAAGAGCCAATGGCCATCGGGGCCAGCGACTTCAAAGATGGCGCCATTGGCCCAGAGGCTAGAGAGCTGGGTCAGTTCCTGCTGAACGTTGGGGAGGCCGAGGGCCAAGGAGTTTTGGATGACGCGCTGAACGCTAACGAGGTTGGAGCGGGAGGCGTCGTTGACAGTGGTTTCGATGCTGCGTTGAAAACCGAAATCGCAAATGCAGAAAAAGGCGAAGAAGGAGATCGCGAGAACAACAAAATAAAGAAACGTGAGGCGCGCACGGATGGTCAATTGCATGAGGTTGTTCCGGTTGCCACGGAGTAGCCGAAACCGCGGTGAGTGAGGATTAATTTGGTGAGGGAGTCGCGGTCAACTTTTTTTCGCAGCAAGCGGACAAAGGCATCGAGGGTATTTTCGGAAACGGCGCGGCCATGTCCCCAGACGGTGGCAAGGATATCCTGGCGGGAGACGATGCGGCCGTTGTTGCGAACGAGTAACTCGAGGAGGCGAAACTCGGTAAGGGAGAGGAAAATCTCGCGGCCGGCGCGGAAAGCGCGGAAGGAAGTGGTGTCGAGCACGAGATCGCCGGTCTCCACAACCGTTTTCCTGCGGAATTCGTGGCGCCGCACGAGGGCGCGAATGCGCGCGAGCAATTCCTGAAAAGAGAATGGCTTGGTGAGATAGTCATCGGCGCCGGCATCGAGACCCCGCACGATGTCGGGAAGAGCGTCGCGCGCAGTGAGCATGAGAAGAGGAGTGCTTTGTTCGCGTTGGCGAAGCTGGCGAGCGACTTCCAAGCCACCAATTTTTGGCAACATGACGTCGAGCAAGATGACGTCGAATTCGCGGGAGGTGGAAAGATCGAGCGCAGCCTTGCCGTCTTTGGCGATGCTGACATCGTAAAACTCTTCCTGTAGACCACGGGCCAACAAGCTCGCCATTTGGGGTTCATCTTCCACGATAAGGATGTGCACGGCGAAGACCTCGCGACCTTCATCCTAGTTTGAGGGGTGTGAATCCGCGGTTAATGAAATATTACGGAGAGAATTCAGGGAACGTGGGAGCTCGCGGGTGCGGGGACTGGAGGAGTGAGGGTGACGGAATCCGGGGTGGACCAGACTTCTTTGCCATCTTTCAGTTCGAGCTTGTTCATGGTGATTTCGACGCTGTTAGGGCGGACCTGGACGAGGAGATAGTGGTAGTTAATGCCAGGATCCTTGTAAAGGTCGTCTGGTGAGCGGGGAATGAAGTAGGGATGAGCACCGCCGCCCCCGGTGACGAAGTAGGTGACGCCGTTGTGCTGGTGGCGTTCGTAATTGTGGACGTGGCCGCTAAAGACGATGATGCGGGCGTGCAGTTGTTGCTGCTTATCTTCCAAAAGTTTTGCGAGAGCTTGTTCGGGAGTGCGGGCGGAATGACCACCACCATGGATTTTTTCGTCGGAGGAACTGGTGTACGGCGGGTGGTGGAGGACGAGAAAAACGAAATCGACCGTAGTTGGGAGAGAGTCGAGTTGAGCGCGCAGCCAGTCGCCCTGCGAGCCGGTGGTTTCGTCGAGGGAGCTATCGAGAACCAACATCAGGCTGTTGCCCATGCGTACGGAATAGAAGCGGCTGTTGGCAAGCTGAGGAAAGCGGGCGAAGTAATTTGCGAGAGCAATTTTAGGTCACCGTGGAGATCGTGATTTCCGAGAGCTGGATAGACGGGGATGTTGTGATCGCGCCAGGACTTTGTTTCGGAGTCCCATACGGCCCAATCGTTGACACTTCTCCGGAGTAGACAATGTCTCCACCGATGGAGACGAAAGGCGGGATTTTGCGATCGATAGCAGCGACGAGAGCCTTGCGGATGGTGGCGTTGGCGGGTTGAGTGTCGGGGGATCATGGAAGCGTGTGTCTCCAAAAGCGACAAAACGAAATTCGGAAGGAACGTTCAGCAGCAGGGCCGCATGATTCGTGTTTGTGGGAGCGGGGGTTTCTGTTGTTGTGGATTCGCCACAAGGAGATGCCGGCAACTCCAAGGAAGAGAAATGCAAAGAGGACAGGCTTCGGTTGATGGCCATGGTGGAAATAGAGTAGCGCGATCGGCGGATGCGGGTAAATGGAATTTCAGGTTGTGGTGATTTGCAGAGCGTTGAGGTGAGATTCTTCGAGGCGCAAACGGCACGCCGCGCGGGATGACAGGTTGCGCGATGCGGCGAGTTGGGTGGAAGGGGAGTCTAAAGCCGAATGCGGCGTTCACATGAATTCTTACGGTAGAGATATCGCCGCGATCCCCCCACCGCGCCAGAAAGACAATGGCGCACCGGTCGGGATGACGGAACAAGAATGAACCGATCTGAAGATCGGCCACTACAAAAGAAAAAGCATTTCCTGGAGTGAAGAGAAGAGAGTTGACGGTGCTAGAGAGGAAAAGATGCGGGTTCACGATGGCGGATTGTATTTGGAGAGCCAGTCGGCGAGTTCCTGGAAAACGTTGCGGCGTTGTTCGGCAAGACGTGGAAAATGCGGGGAGCCGGGATAGGTGACCATGCGGACGGTTTTGCCGCGTTCGGCCAAAAGGATGAAGAATTCCCTGCCCTGGAGCATGGGGACGCGCTGATCGGCTTCCCCGTGCAAGATCAAGAGCGGAGTGGTGACGCGGTCGACGTACATCACGGCGGAATAGACCAGGAAAGGAGCGGCATCTTTTTCCTGGAAGCGCATGTCGTAATCGACCTGGAAGATGTCGCTTTCTGGAATAAAACTGAGCCAATCGGTGATGCCCGCGCCTTCGATGGCGGCTTTGTAGCGGTGGGTTTGTGTGACGGTCCAGGAGGTCATGAAGCCGCCGGCGCTCCAACCAAAGATGGCGAGGCGATTGGGGTCTGCCCATCCCTGGGCGATGGCAAAATCGGTGGCGCTATCGACATCCTGATAGGCGCGATCGCCGAAATGCTGATAGATGGCTTCGAGGAATTCGGTGCCATAGCCAGTAGAGCCACGGTATTGCGGCTGCAGGACGACATAGCCGAGACCAGCGATGATGCGAGCGAAGGCGTCGAAGCGGAGCGAGTCGTTCGCTTCCGGACCGCCATGCGGGAAAACGAGGAATGGATATCTTTTGCCATTTTCGTAGCTTGGCGGGCAGGGTAAGGATTCCTTCGAGATGGGTGTTGTCCTTGGCGGTCCAGTTCACGACGCGAACTTCACCGAGGTTAACGTTGGCGAGAGTATCGTCGCCGACATTGGTAATTTTCTGGAGTTGATCACCATGCAGGACCGCAACATTGGCAGCATGGGCGGGGTCGGAGACGGTGAATGCGAGCGCGTTGGAGGAAGAGGCGAACCCGGTGTTAATCGGTGGCGCAGAGACGGCGCCGTTTGGCCAGCGGTAGGCGGGGGCAAGCTTGCCATCGCGATAGGAATAGATTTCTTCGCTGATGCCTTTATGCATTTCGACCCACACGGTTCCTTGGGGATCATTGGAGACGTTCACGATGGAACCCTCGAGCTTGGGCGTTTGATCGACCGGAGTGCCGCCGACTGACGGGGACGGTCCAAAGATGATCGGGAGTTAGGACGCTTGTGGTAGTGCTAGCAAAGGCGAGGTCTTTGCCGCCATTGGCCCAGGCGATTCCAGAGACCGAATTATTGATCTCCGCAAGACGATGCGCCCCGGAAGCAGAGCACGTATAGATCGCGGAGCGGACATCGTGGTGGCCAATTTTCTGGAACTGTGTAACCACAGCGATTTGCGAGCCGTCCGCGGACCAGGCGAAGTCTGAAATGTCCTTCAATTCGGGACACCACCAGGCGCCATCGGTGCCGTTGGCGCTGGCGATATAGAGACCGGAGACGTCGTTCTCAACGATGTTGCGGACGTCGGCCAGAGGATCTTCAGGGCGCGGATCGGAAAGAACGGCGAAGTGAGAACCATCGGGAGAGGGTACGGCACCGTGGAGTCCCCGTGGAAGGGAGATGATTTGGGTAGGCTTTGCGGAGGCGAGAGGAATGATGGCGAGTTGGGACTTATTGGCGACCTTGAAGCTTCCGTAGAGGGTTGCGGAGTCATGCAGAAAACCCTGAGGCTCGAAGGAGTCGGGGAGGTCGAGCTTGCGATTGTTTTCGCCGGAGGCGTCGATCAAATGCCACTCGTGTTTTGTGGGACCCTTTTTCGCCGTCGTAACTGACGACGAAGAGAATGGTCTTGCCGTCGGGAGAAATAGCGAGAGCGCGAGCCTGGTGAAGAGCGGAATAATCGTCGATGCCGAAGGGATGCTTTTCCGCGGCGGCGGTTTGCAGGCTGCCGAGAGCAGCCAGGGCAAGAAGAGCCAGAACGGCCAGACCTAACAGGATTCGCGAAGTGCGATTACGCGCCATGAAATTATCCTTTTCGCTTTGGATTTTGTAAGGGATTCACGATACCACAGGTAATCCCGGCGGCGGTGGGTTGTAAGTTTCGGAGCGGCGGGCACTGCCGGGGTGGATGCGGGGGGAGAATATGGGGAAAAGGGGCTAAAGGGAAAATGGGAATGGCCGATAGAGTGACTGAAGCCCCATCGAACACACAAGCGGTACAAAGCAGTCCGGCGCTGTACCACTCTGTAACAGGGTCGAGTACGCAGAAGGCGGCGAAGCAGCCGACACGCGCGGCGGCCATGCAGGAAGATCGGGTGACCCGAAATGCCAGGGAAGGGTTTTAAAAATTTGTGAAATCTTCGCCAAGTCATGGTCTGGCCCCAACAACAAGAGAGGGCAGGCGAATAGGCGGAAAGACAGACGGGTCGCCCCCCAGAGGAAAGATAAGCTATCACAATCAATAGCGATGTGTGCAAATTAATGTAAAAGGCACGCATGGCGAAATTTGAGATTGGTTATTGGAAATAGAAGCTAGAAAGCGCTGCCGACAAAAGCGGCGAGAAAACATTAGCAAACCATTGAGTAAACTTTTGTTGGATTCTGAATTGTTCTCCTTATGAATTGTTCTCCTTACCCGTCAAGCCATCTAAAAATGTAACCCTAGCGCTCCCCGTCGAGCCATTTGATATGTAACCAGTAGAGCGCTTGTTGTTGTTGTGGCTGTGGGAAAGTGGGAATCCCGAAGGGATTTCCAAGCTCGTGAAACGAGCGTCTTTTCCACAGCCTTTTCGCCGGCCACTTTGTGCCTGGCTGGACTCGAGCTTCTCTTGCACTTTCGGGCTCAGCCGCCGATTCGCCAAGCGGTAAATCCGTTCGAGTTTCCTGTCGATGACTTTTGCTAACTGAAACGGATCGAGAGATCTTCGCAGTTCTTTCAGAATGGTTAGTTGCGCCGTATCTCCCTGCTTCGATGCCACCACCCGCTCGAAGGGGGTCTTCGGGCCATCATAGACGCGCCGAAGTTTCGATCCCACGTGAATCTTCTTGAGCAGCTTCACCGAGGGTAGGTACAGATTTAGCCATAAGCGCAGCTCTCGGCGGTACAGGTCGTTCATGGCATCGACTGCGTTTTGCGTGTCATAGCGTTCCCAGCCCAGTAGCTTCCGGACGTGGGTCCAGTTCTTTTGCTCGATATGCGCGTTGTCGTCCTTCTTGTACGGACGTCCTCGCGTGAGTTGGATCTGCTTCCGTTCACACCAGGCTTTCAGATGCCAGTTGATGAATTCCGATCCGTTGTCCGAGTCCAAGCCCAAAAGTTGGAAGGGCAGCATCCCCTCGATCTCATCTAGGGCCTGCTGGACAGCGGTTTGCCCCTTTCCCAGCAGCGCCCGCGTCTCCGTCCAAGTCGTTTGAATGTCGGTGATGTTCAGCGAATAGCCGAACTCTCCTTCGCCCGAATTTCCGGAATGTGAGACCAGATCGACTTCCGTGAAACCGGGTGACTTCACGTCCCAGCTGTCGGTCTTCACCGGGATGTGGTGCTTCAACAGATAGCCCGGCTTGGTGCGGCCGTAAATCCGCCGTCTCTGTTGGTTCTTCTTGGCCGCCAGTCGCGGTCCATCTGCCGGGGACTGATCGAGAGCAGTTGTTTCTCGATCTCCGGGCTTAACTTGAAACGCTTGCGGATCCAGGGCATCCAGGCCGGCAGCAGCGCTTTCAACCGCACCGACCAGGGATAGCCGGCCGCCTCCCACACGCTGGTCAGCACGCTCAACAGTTCGTGCCCATAGCTCAGCCCGCGCTTTCGTACCGGCCGATCGGGTCGCTTCCCGGGTGCCGGGCCATTCAATATGCGTATGGCGTATTTTCGGTGGTAGCCCGTGGTCAGGCAAAATTCGTTCAGCATTTCACGTTTCGCCTTACGATCTGCTTTGCAATACCGCCCATAAATAACTCGGAAATACTCCCATTTCCCCTTGCGCCCCAAATGAACCCTCCCCAAATCGTCTTTGTCTCGGGTTACATCTTAAATGGCGCGACGTTGTCCCCTCTGGTTACATTTTAGATGGCGCGATACGCCTTATGGACAACAATGCCTGAAGTAGGTAAGCTACCTGCCTCCCAAATCCTCTGTTCGGTCCCCGAGAAAACCGGAGTCTTGGAATGGATTGGCAGGTATACGTTCTGGGACATGGAAGCGGAGCGAAGTCCGATGAGGACGCAAGCTCGCGGCCCAGTGAGTTTGTGTGTGGAAGACTTCGGCGAACAATTTGTGCTGTTGCGGTTCTGCAGATTTTCCTTTTCCCCAAGATAGGCGCTTGCCAAGACCCGCCAGATTCGGCGACGAAAAGCGTTCCAACAAAGAGGGCGCCGATATTCACGGACGTGACGATATGGAGCGCGCAAAGTGTGGGGTCGACAAACGTGATGAGTACCTACCCGGGACAAGAAGTGTTTGCCACGGGAATCGGACTGCGGCGGCACTTGTACATGTTCCGGCACACGAACATGCGCTGGAATTTTCAAATCATGCCGTTGTGCATACCGTCGTTCCCAAGCAGTGAGGAACGGACCTATCACTATGGGGGAGGGGGGTCGTTCGGATTGAATCTGGAGCCGCGGAAGAGATGGAAGCTGCAGCCGTATTTTGAAGGGAATGTGGGGTTGGTGGGATTCACGAATCCGACGCCGGTGGATACGCGGAGAATGAACTACACGTTACAGTTTGGCCCGGGATTCATAATCCCGGTACGGGGGAGAAGCTCGGTGAAGACGGGAATCTGGTTTTTTCATTTTTCGAATATGCACTCCGTAGCGACAAATCCAGGATTTGATGCATTGGTGATTTATATGGGGTATTCATTCAGCTTTGAGAGAAGAGGTACGGGGCCGATTTGAAGTCGAAATCGGAGCGCGTCTGAAAGTCAGAGCCGAAGGCAGGCCAAGCTCTTTTGGAAAGACAGCACGCCGTGCCAAGTATTTGTTTTGGCGGGCGGCCTCTGAAACGCGGTTAGAAGTCGAAGTCGCCGTCGATGCGCCAGAGACGTCCGACGGAATTGTAGAAGGTGCCATAGTCAGGGGAGCCAAGGTATTGCTGGACGTCGCGAGGCTGGAAATGGTTGAGGATGTTGGAGACTTTAAGGCCACCCAGGAACTGGATGCGGTGGCCGTGGAATTTGAAGTCGAAGGGATATTGGATTTTGGCGTCGAGGCCGAGGAAGGTGGGAAAGCGTCCGGCTTCGTCGCGTTGGCCGACATACTTCCAGTTGGTGCCGACGTTGGAGTAGGGAAATCCGGAATGAACGTCGAGGATGGGAACGAACTGAAATTTTTTGGGGAGCTGGATGATGCCCCAGAAGAGGACGCGGTTGGGAGCGTCGTGAGGGAGCGGGCCGTACTGATTGGAGCGAATGAGGGGATAGGAAATATTGCCGAAGAACTGGTTGTAGTCGTTGAGATCGCCCCAGGCGCGTGAGCGGACGTAGCTGGCGATCATAGTGGTGTTTTCGAGAGGCTGCCAGCGGAGCATGAAGAGAAATTCGTGGTAGTTCTGGCGGCCGGAATTGTAGAGGCCGAGTTGGGCGGTTGTGGTTGTGGGCTGAGACGGATTGACGAAGAATTCGTGGAAGCCGTTGCGAAGTTCCGCAGCCAAAGCGGAAGAGCAGGTTCTTGCGTAATTCCCTGTCGAACTGAAATGTGGCGCCAAGGCTGTAGGGCACGGTGAGTCCACCGTTGCTTGTGGCGATGACGTGCGTGAAGGTAGCGGGCCCGCTGAGGATGGTGGTGCCGTCGGAGGCGAATTGAGTGATGGTTTGCGCGGGGAGATTCGGGAAGATGGCGACGTTGATGGGAATTTTGTCGTAGAAGAGGCCGACGCCGCCACGGATGGCGGTGCGATTGTCGCCGGTGGGGGCATAGACGAAGCCGATTCGTGGGGCGACGTTGACGGAATCGGAGGAGAGGCTGTCGTGATCGAGACGGACGCCGAAGTCGAGAATGAAGCGGGGATGGATTTGCCAACTGTCCTGGAGCGAAGAAGAGTGAAATCGTTGCGAGTGGCGGCGGAGGGGAGAGAGGGAGCGAGGTAGTCGATGCGGCTGCTGAGAGTGGAGTCTTCGCGAAGGACGTTGATGGGGAGATCGGCGAAGAAGCCCTGGTAGGTGGAGCGTGCGAAAGAATAGCCGAGGTGAGGAGATGGCGGCCGTGAAATTCGAGCGGACGAAGATGGAGATTCTGGGACCACTGGTAGAGCCAGGTGTGGCGGCCCTGGGTATTGAAGAAAGAGCCGGAGTTTTGTTCAGGGAAAAGAGTCATTTCCGCGGGAACGGAGTCGGCCGGGAAACATTTCGGTATTGAGGCGTTTGACGGAAAAGAGCGAGGCGAGATAGCCGCCGCTGGGAAGAATCCAGCGTTCGGTGGCGGACGCGAAGAAGCCGCGAGTGTGGGAATCGGCGGTGACGGGCTGAGGGATGAAGGTGTCGATGTTGGCGTAGTTGGTGTTTTGCGGATCGACAGTGAGCATGGAGGTGAGGTGATGGTTGGCGGTGATGTCCCAATCGATTTGCGTGTGGGAGTTAGCGCGCTCGTCGACGCGGACGTTGTTGGGATTGGGAAGAGAGGGGACGCGGGTGAGGTCGTAGCCAAAGTAGAGCGACTGGAAGATGAAGAGCTTATCGCGGAGGATGGGGCCGGAAAAAGTGAGATGAGGAGTGGCGCTTTCGATGCCGTGCGGGACTGTAGTCAATCCAGCGGAGGCGCGGGATGGGATCTTCGAAGAGAAATTTCCATTCGTCGGTGCCGCCGCGAGTGTTGACTTCGATGACGCCGCTGCTGAAGCCGCCATATTCGGCGGAGAAAGGATTGGAGAGGACGCGCATGGATTCGACGGCGGCGGCGGGAAGACGCAGGGCGGGCTGACCGGTGACAGGATCGGCGATGCTGGCATTGTTGACGAGGGCGCTGGTCTGATTGGCCTGGCCACCCTTGACGTGGATGAGGCCGTCGGGTCCGCGAACAACGCTGGGGAGAAGAGGGAGGGCGTCCTGGAAATCGGAGTTGAGGCGGACGACGGATTTGAGGACGTTGGTGGTGAGCGTGGGGCTGGAGGCGGTGCTGGAGGTGGTATCGACACCGTTGGATTGAGCGGTAACGGTGACGGATTCGGTACGTTTTTCGGGAGTGAGTTGGAGATCGAGTTGATTGGGCTTATCGGAATCGAGAGTGATTCGTTTGGTGAGCGTTTCGAAACCGGCGAGAGTGACGGTGACTTTGACAATCGCCGGGAAGGACGCCGACGAATGAATATTGGCCGAGATCGTTGGAGATGGTGGAGAGTTCTTCGTTGGTGGAAGATTCTTCAGGGTAATTTTGGCGTTGGGCCAGACGGTTTGCGCCTTGATCGGAGCCAATGGTGAAGATGATGCCGGAAAGATCTTGCGGTTTTGGCAGCGATAGGTGGAAGCAGACCGCGAGAAACAAGGCGAACAGAGCACCACAGCGGAAGTGCACGGAGAGGATGGCGAGGCGTGAGACCTGTAGAGCATGAAAACCTGGGCGCGAGGACGACTGCGCATACTGATTGTAGGATGGGCTGGGTCTGGAGGGCGTTGCATTGGGAGTGGAAGAAACATGAGAGGGAAGAAAATTGCGTTCCCAGTCCTCGCGGGTTGGGCTAGGTTCTGTCGCGCCTCCCGCGCTGGAACTCCGACCCTCTAAAAGAGACCTCCCGGCGAAGAGGCATGCGTGTTTTGTAAAGCGGGCGATTAGTGGTGATCGTTTTCCATGTGGAGGGATGGGGATTGGGAAAGCGGAGTCGGAAACGGCGGCACCGGTGATGAGGCGAGCACCACGACTGAAGGTGAGGTACTCGAAGCCCCATTGAATGAAAACCTGGACGCGGCTTTGGAATTGAACGATGTACATGAGATGGATGAAGAGCCAGATGAACCAGGCGAAGAAGCCGGAGATGTGCAAACCGAAAATATTGGCGACGGCACCAGCGCGGCCGATGACGGCCATGTCGCCCTTGTTGAAATAGTGGAACGGCGGGACGCTGCGCTTCCCTTCCAGGCGAGATTTGATAGCTTTTGCGGCGTAACGGCCGCCTTGAATTGCGACCTGCGCGACGCCGGGAAGAGGCTTGCTGTGTTCGTCGAGAGAAAGTGCGAGATCGCCGACGATGAAGATATCGGGAAACTTAGGAACGGTGAGATCGGGAAGCATCTTGATGCGGCCACTGCGATCGGTTTCGGCGTGAGTGCGTTCGGCCACTTTGCGACCGAAGTCGTTGGGGGTGACGCCACCAGCCCAGAGGACGGTGCGAGCGGGAAGCCTGGTGTCCGCGCCGTTGTGAGTGTAGTGGACGCCTTCGGCATCGATGTCGTTGACCATGGCGTTTTTGAGGACTTCGACACCGAGGCGGGAAACGAGTTTTTGGCCTTGGCGGAAAGATCTTCGGGGTAGGCAGTGAGGACACGAGGAGCGCCATCGAGAAGGACAATGCGGGCTTCGGAAGGATTGATGCGGCGGAAATCGTTGCGAAGAGTTTCACGGGCAATTTCGGCAAGTGCGCCGGCAAGTTCAAGGCCAGTGGCCCCGGCACCCACAATGACAAAAGTGAGCCAAGCACGGGCTTCCGCTTCCGAGGCGGAGCGTTCGGCGCGTTCGAAAGCATAGAGGAGCTTGTGGCGAATGGCCGTGGCTTCTTCAACGGTTTTGAGGCTGGGAGCGAAAGCGCGCCAGGAGTCCTTACCGTAGTAGGAGGTTTGCGAACCGGTGGCAATGATGAGGGAGTCGTAGGAGAATTCGGCACCGTCGCGGAGGATGACTTTTTTTGCGTCGGGATCGAGGTCGACAGCTTCGCCAAGAAGGACTTCGGTATTTTTCTGGCGACTAAGGACGGCGCGAAGAGGAGAAGCAATCTGTCCGGGAGAAAGCGAGCCGGTGGCAACCTGATAGAGGAGGGGCTGGAAGAGATGGAAGTTGCGCTTGTCAATGAGAGTGACGGAAGCGTTGGCGCGCTTGAGAGTCTGCGCGGCGACGAGTCCGCCAAAACCGCCGCCGAGAATGACAATTTTGTGTGTTCACCGGCCATAGCGTCATGGCTCCTTGAGACGCAGGAGAATCAGTTTACAGTAATCAGTTTTGAGTTTTAAGCGCGAAGGAGCGGATCCACGCTCGCTCGCTGAAGCTGGATGCAGTCTGATTCAGATGGGAGGGCTTATGTTACCTTAACGAGGAAGCGGATGGAACGAGCAAATTGAGAGGAACGCGCTGAGGCTGTTGCTGTCTGACTTGCTTCAGCCAGCGACGCGGGTGGAGCTACTGGGATTGATGGACGAGGAATTGTTTGCGGATGATCTGCATCGTGTGGTGTATGAGGAGATGCGGGAGATGGGACAGGTTACGGCGCGAAAAATTACGGGAGTTGCTGCCGGCACGGATTACGAACCGCGGATTCCCGGATTTTGACATGGAAGGAGTTTCTGGGCGCGCAATTGGCGACAGAAAAAGAAGTCGAGGAGTTATATGCAAGCGTACTGCGAATGATCGAAGCGCGGCACCGCGACGATTCGGAAATGGGAGCGAATTGAAGGTGAGGTACAGTCCGCGAAAGATCGGTTACCTGGTGGAGGCAATTTCTTCGTGGGATATGTGGGGCTGTACATCTGGAAGCTGCAGGTGGCGGTTCCCGCCTCGTGGTGGGTATTCGTGGCATGGCTGAGCGGGAGTTTTGTGCTGCGGAGGGATACACCGAAGACGCTGGGGTGGCGCGCGGACAATCTGTGGGCGGCGACGAAGCGGGCGGGGAGGTTCTTTTTTGGGCGGCGCTGGGGATTTGCGTGATCGGGATTTTTCTGGGGATGCTGAAGCGAATGCCGGCTCACTTGACAGCAGCCAAGACATTTGTTCGGGTACATGGCATTCTGCCTGCTGCAGCAGGTGGGACTGAATTCGTTTCTGACGAACCGTTTGCTGGGAGCGTTTGAGAAGCCATGGATCGCGGCAGTGGTGGCGGGAATCTCGTTTGGGGCGCTGCATTGGCCGAATCCGGTGCTGGTGCCCCTGACGCTGGTGGGTGGAATTGGAATGGCATGGCTGTTTGCGAGAGAACGCAATATTCTGCCGCTGACGGTGGGACAGGCGATTTTAGGGAGCGCTGGTGTGGTGGGCGTTTCCGCTGGCATGGCACCACTCGATGAGAGTGGGGCCAGGGTATTGGAATTATCATTTGTGATTGTGAGGAAGATTGAGAACACGGTAGAAGTGATTCCAGAGATAGTAGTTGAGGATTTTGCCACGGTCCCTCCGCTGCGGACTTCAATAGCGCGGTCCCCCAGTCGAGATGACAAGCAAAACCTGTCAGGCTTTGTGGCGGCGGATCAGGCGGTGGGCGACGAGGAGAAGCAATTTGCGATCGGCGTCTTTCATGCGAGCGACGAGAGAGTGGACACGATGGAAAAAGGCGGACCACTTCCCGATCTGCCCCATTCATCCTGGGAATAGTTGCAGCGCGGAGAGCGAAGAAAAAGTGGGAGGCTGCTCGCCATCGCAAAAAAGTCGATAGAGAGGGAGTTGCAAGGCGCGGGCGATCTTCACGAGGGTCTCGACAGAGGGAACGGTATGGCCGTTCTCGAGATGAGAGAGGTACGAGCGCAGGAGCCCGGTGCGGCGCTCGATTTCGCCTTGAGAAATGCCACGTTCGGTGCGGAGAGATTTCAGGCGTTCCCCAAGAGTCATAGCGGCCTCTGTCGGCGGGGTAGGCAGCCCGCAGTAGAATTAGATGGTCCGGTGGTTACCCAGGTCAGCCTGGCGTAAATTCTGTTCAAGAATTTTCTTTTCCGTGATGTCGCTAGCTATTTTCCGGCGCAAAAATAAGGACCGAGAAGAAGCAATTCCCTGAACCCAGCCCGTGGGTTCCTTCCGGGCTGCCCTTTTTCGAGGACATCGACCGATATTGATCAGATTGTCTGCAATCACCCCAGGCCCACCCACCGGTGCATGCCAGCCTCTCCGCGATAACGACAGCGATTCAGTCCGTGGCGCCGTTTGAGCACGCTGATGCGACCCTCTGCCCCGTTCGCCACTTCTGGCCTCTACGGAAGGATCGTTTCTTCTGATGCCGTCGTCGTTCGGGACTCTTCGTGGAGCGGTTCGGAACCGAGATTTGCCTCACGCCCATGTCTTGCAGCTCGGCCTCGTTGCCCGCAGAGTAGAACCCTGCGTCACCGGCCACGAGTTGTGGTACACGGCCGAATTGCTCTTCATGCTTCTGCACTGCTGGCACCAGCAGGTCCGCGTCATTGGGCCGCTTCTCGAACACCTCGTAGTGGGTGATGATTGGGTTCTCCGCTTCTTGAACCTTAACCATCTTTCCAAATTCCGTCGGCTTGCTGGCTTTCCCTTACGGATCACTTCCGTACTCGGTTCAAACACCCTCACCCGTTTCCCCGCTACATGAACGTTTCCACCCAGCACGCTAATTGAAGTTATTAGATAGGAACCAGTCAGGCTACCAAGAAATGGCGCCTTTGATCTTTATGGGGCTTCCCCAGAGAATGCCATGTTGCGCCGAAGGGCGAAGAGCAACCGCGGACGAGGGCGCATGAAAGGATCAGACCGGATGCGGGACCTCACTCATGAGCGCGAGAAGATTGCCTTCGGTATCGCGAAAGAAGGTCATCCAGAGGTCGCATTTGGGCATGCGGGTGATGACGTGCGGTACGTCCTCAAATTTCGTACCGGCGGATTTGAGGCGCTGGAAGGTGGCCTGGATGTCGGCGACCTGAAAATACAAAATAGAGCTGGGATGATCGAATTCGGGTTTTTCGGGATTGTCGAGCATAAGGCGGACGCCACCGCAATCGAAGAAGCTCAGCTGACCGGCGCGGAAGAGATGCGGCAATCCGAGAACATCACGATAGAATGCGGTGGCGCGATCGACGTCATGGGCGTTGATGGCGATTTGAGCGATACGGGAGAGAGCGGATTCAGCCGGGATATTCATGGTGGAGCGACCCCCATTGAGAAGATATGTTAGCATAGCTAACTATATTTCATGAGCGAAGGCAAGCAAAAAATAGAAGCGAAGGAAGAGGCCTACCGGATTGGAGACCTGCTGCACTCCGCGGCGATTCACCTGCTGCGAAGGGTGCGTGCGCGAGACCGGAGCCTAGGCATCGGGCCAGCGCAGTTATCAGCGCTGTCTGTGCTGGTGTTCGGGGGGCCGCGGTCGCTGAGGGAGTTGGCGGAGGCGGAACAGGTGCGGCCTCCGACGATGAGCCGGATTGTGGCGGGGCTGGTGCGAGAGGGCCTGGTGCGACGGAAGGCGACGGATGATAAGCGGCGATTGCGGCTGGAAGCCACGGCGAAAGGAACAAAGATTTTGTGGGAAGGCAGGCGGCGGAGAGTGGAAATGCTGGCACAGAGACTGCAGACACTCACGGAGAGCGAGTTACGGGAAGCCGCAAGCGTGGCTGAGTTTCTGCGGAAACTGATCGGGAAATTGTAAGCGCAGTTCGAATAATCCACTCACAGCGTTTGAAGAAAAGTACTTCAAGACAGGTCAAACAGCCATGAAGAAGTGAGAACGCCCCACCCGCCATGAAGGCGAGTGGGGCGGGCAGAGAGGTGTGGACACGACGCCGGAGTTACCAGCCAGTGCGATACTGGCGGCTGAGATACTGATTGGCTTCGGGAACATTGGTAACGCGCATGGATGCGCCATCGTAGGCGATCTTCTTACCAGCACGCAGAGCAACGACACCGAGAAGCATGACTTCGGTAAGTTGGGCACCGTACTGGAAGGGTGAAGAGGCTTGGCCATGCCCCTTAGCGGCCGCGACCCAATTGAGCTCGTGGGCTTCGCCGTCGATGCGCGGAAGTTTTTGCGCAGGCATTTTGGCGGAGTCTTGAAGGGACGTGGGAAGGAGGCGAGGATTGGCGCCATAGGTGTCGTGCATGAGCTTGCCTTTGGTGCCGATGATGATGGCGCCGCCTTCCTTTTTGAGTTCTTCTTCACCCATCTCGACAGGTTTGGGGGGAGTGAGGCCACCGTCGAACCAGGTGAGTTTGACAGGGGGCATGGAGCCACGGGCGGGAAAGTCGTAGAAGATGATGCTGGCCGTGGGGAACGAGGCACCGTTGAAAGGGCTGGAGACGGTCTGGATGGCAGAGGGATAACCGAGATTAAGGCTGGTCATGGAGACATCGAGGAGGTGAGCACCCATATCCCCGATGGCACCAACACCCCAATCGACCCAACCGCGCCAATTAAAGGGATGGTAGATGGGGTGGTAATTCACGACTGGGCCGACGCCGAGAAAGAGATCCCAGGAGAGGGTTTCGGGAACCGGATAGTTCCCTGCCATAGCATTTGCGAGACGTGTGTTGACGCCGGTCATATCCCACTTGAGGGCATCGAGCGATCCAGTGGCGGCCTGGGGACGGGGAACGCCTTGGGGCCAGAAGCCGACGGGGCGATCGGTCCAAACGTGAATTTCTCGGACTTCGCCGATAGCGCCGGACTGGATGAGTTCGACTGCGGTTTTCGTATCGTTCAAGGAGCGGCCCTGATTGCCCATTTGGGTGGCGAGTTTGGGCTTGTCCATGGCCTTGGCGGCGAGTTTGCGACATTCCTCGACGGACCAACAAAGGGGTTTTTGCACGTAGACGTGTTTATCGAGATCCATGGCGGCGAGAGTGATGGGAGCGTGCATGTGATCAGGAGTGGCGACGACGATGCCGTCGATGTCTTTTTGCTGCTCGAGCATTTTGCGGTAATCGGAATAGCGCTTGGCCTTGGGGATGATGTCGTTCTTCAGGTGGAGAATATTCTCGAGGCGAGTTTTGGCCTTGGCGGCATCGGCGGCGGTCATCGGTTTGACGGCGCCCGTGGCATCGGGATGATCGATATGCTGCAGCAGATTCGAGGCATCGGTATCGAGGCGGGAGAGATTCTTGTCGGTGTAACCCCAGTCGACATCGCAGAGCGCGACGATGTTCTGACTGGCAAGATTGATGAGATTGCTGCGACCCATACCGCCGACGCCGACGCAAGCGATGTTCATCATGTCGCTGGGGGGAACGAAACCGCGGCCGAGAACATGTCGAGGAAGGATGGTGAACGCGGCACCGCTAACAGCGGCCTTGGTGATAAAGTCGCGACGAGAGACTCCGTCCTTATCCATTAAATCGATATTCTTGCTGGGTTCTTTACCTTTTTCGCTCATTCATGGCTCCTTTGTTACGCCGCGGACATTATGACGCTCTTAGGGAAAGTTTGCGAAGAAGAAAAGTGAAGGGCTGAGGACAATTGGGGAACATGGGTGTTTGCTGGCGGGAGAAAAGCGAGGATTTTATCGGCAGTTCGGTGTAGAGAATGAGGGCGAGAAAGAGCCAAAGAAGCGTTGGGATATGCGAAGCAAGCGGCGGAGGCAGCGCCCAAGATGGGGCAGGTACTCGATACGCTGGGTTGGGCCTATCATATGAATGGTCAGAATGATGTGGCTGGCCAGACGCTGACGCGGGGAGTGGCGGTGGCACCGCAGGATCCGCGGATTCTGTACCATCTGGCGGTGGTATATGGGGCGCAAGGGCACAAACTGGAAGAACAGCCAACGCTAAAGAAGGCGCTGGCGATGAATAAGCCGTTTCCTGAGATCGATGACGCGAAATCGAGGTTGACAGGGAGCAAGGGAAATTCCTGAAGCCTGAGGGAGGCGTGGATGGGAAATTCACGCTATAGCAAGTACACGGTTCTCGGCTGGATTGAAGCAAGCCACTATCCCTCCACTGCAAACGACAGAAAGGGCCGCTTCTCCGGCCGGGATGACAAGAGAGAAAAAAGCAAAACCTAAGAAAGCCACAACTGAAGAAAAATCGAAATCAAATCCCGCACCACTAGAGCCAAGGATGTGTCAAGAAACGCTCTGAAGAGCTGCCAAGCGAGTCTGAGCGTCCGATGCGCCATCAAAATTCTTACTCAGGGAAAGCGCTTTGGAAAGAGACTGGATGGCGAGTTGAGGCTGCTTGGTTTCCTGGTAGACGACACCGAGGTGATACAGGACCTGGGGATTGTCCGGAGCGAGTGCATTAGCCTGCTTCAGCGCGACAAGGGCGCGAGTACGATCACCGTTGGAGCGCAGTACCCATCCCAAGGTGTCCTGAGTATTGAAATCCTTGGGGGCAAGCGTTGCCGCGCTCGTCGCCCATTTCAGAGCTTCCGCAGATTTCTTCAGGTGCTCGTTCAGGATCCATGCCAGGTTGTTGGCGGCAATAACCAGCTTCGGATCGATGGTCAGGGCTTTGCGGTAGGCCTGTTCGGCTTCGTTCCAGTGGCCCTGCAGTTCCTGAAGCACGCCGATTTTGACATAGGCGGTGGTGGATTTGGGTGCGCTTTGTAGCGCGGCGTGATAACTGGCCAACGCTTGTTCGAGGTTCTTTTGCGCGACGAAAACGTCTCCTTCGCCAATGCGCGCGGCGACGAAATGCGGATCGATGGCAAGTGCTTTGGCGTAAGCCTGCTGCGCGAGGTCCCATTTTCTGCGCTTCAGGTTGAAATCGCCGATGGAGTTCTGTAGGAAGGCACTCTTAGGATCCAGGCGGGCCGCTTCATCGAGTTGTGCCTGGGCTTCATCGAGGTGGCCAGCTTCAGCGAGGGCATTGGCCAAGGTGTAGTGAACGCGAGAATCGTAGGGTTTAAGGGCCAGGGCAGATTTATAGGCGGCGATAGCATCGTCAGGCTTGTGAAGGCCGAGGAGGTAGAGGTCCCCTAGTTCGTAGTAGGGCCGCTCCAGTTTTGGGTCAAGGCTGATCGCCGTTTTAAATGCCTTCTCCGCCTCGGAATAGTCCTTCTCGAAAAAGAGATAGTGACCGCGGACGGTCCAGACGCCAGCATCTTTGGGAGCGAGGGAAATGGCCTTCTGGAGGTATTGATCGGCACCTGCAGGGTTTTGCTTCAGGATTTCGATTTCCGCCAGACCTAAGAGTGGATTCAGAAGCTTGGGCTCAAGCTGAAGGCTGCGCTGAAAGCAAGCTTGCGCTTCGGCAAGCTTATTG
Organism: Candidatus Acidiferrales bacterium; assembly: GCA_963839315.1. GTDB lineage: Bacteria > Acidobacteriota > Terriglobia > Acidiferrales > UBA7541 > Acidiferrum. The sequence goes on along the minus strand of CAWIUU010000034.1, from coordinate 56,188 downwards.
GCCGTCAAAGCCGCCTGTCCCTTCAGATACTCGCTCTGCGCGGGAGTGGGAGGTGGCGTATTTTTTAATTCATCAGCGGGCGATGAAAAGGCTGTCGTGAATAGAAAGAGCAATAGCAGAATTGAGAAACGCCCGAGTGAGTTAAGCCGCAAAGGTGTGAGTGAGGAATTACACGAGAAAGAACATTTTGGGTTCATGGCGGACCGCCTCCCCTATGGGAATTCTATTGAAGTTGAGTATACGCTCCGGGTTCGGGTGTAGAAAGAGCAAGGGCCTCCCGTGATCCGGAAGGCCCCTGCCGCTTGGAGATGATGAATTGCTAAATCTCCCAAATGCAGCGCTAAATCTGCGTAAGGGAGATGGTTCGCTACCTCAGCAGGCGCCGCTTGGCGAAACCGCCAAGAGTGAACATGCCGCCCAAAAGAAGCGAGAGAGTGCTGGGTTCGGGAACGCCGGTGCCACCGCCGCCGCCACCGCCGCCGCCGCCCGAGGCCGTCTGTTGACCGAAGACGACGAGGCCGAAGGTTTCGCCGGAACCGCCCGCTGCAGTCCAATGTTGAAGAACGGTGCCCGTGGCGATGTCAAATTCGGCGACATGACCATCGGTGTCGGCGGTCCAGAAAGCCGTGCCGTTCGGGTCGATGTTGAGAGCAAAGTCGAGACCAGTGACGCCGCCCCCTGTGTAGTTCTTGAGGATGGTGGTGCCATCCGCACTCATAAGAACCGACTTATTTCCGGCGGCGACAAGGACATCACCGGCGAAAGCAGAGGTCGTGGGAAGAATGCGGAGCGCGAAACCATCGGTTCCGGTGGTGTTGCCGAAATCAGGATTCTTCGTGTTGGTGGCGACGTTGACACTGTGGATTACCGCTCCTTCGTCCGAATACAGCATGGTGTGCTCATCGGCCGCGAGGTCAATCCAGTCAGTGCGAGTGCCGGCGATCGAGGTGCCAATCGCGGCGCCACCCGTACTGTTGTATTCGTGGATCCCGGCGCCGGCAACAGAGCTAACGTACACGTGACCGGTAGCATCAATGGCGATCGACTCGGGCGTGCCTGCACCAGTGGTCCAAGTCGCATTGAGAAGGTTTGCGGCATTGTCGAATTGCACAACATTGCCGCTGGTAAAGCCAGTAACCAGGAGGTTTCCGTTATTTTGGAAGGCCATCCCGGTGATGAAGCCGCTGCTCTTGACACTGGGATCATTGATGGTTTGAACGAGGGTTCCGGCCGCTGTGTATTCCTCAACGCCAGTGCCGGTCACAGCTACAAAGACGTCTCCGATCGCATAGGTAGACCCAGCTCTTGCAACACTTGCCAAGCTCAGGGTCAGTACCAGAACTGCGAGCACTGCTATTTTTCTTTGATTCATCATTCATCTCCGCCTTGAACACACTAGACGTACAGCCCGTATACATTTGCACCACAGGGACAGGCTACCTTGTGCATTCCACGCGCCAGTGTGCTTCAGATTATGGATCTATCCAAAGACTATGAATCCAATAGGTTAGGGAAACTCAAGTTGTTCCAATGAAATGATTCGGGAAGAGTTTTGCGCACAACGGGCAGCAGAAAGAGGATAGTTTTGCACATATCGGCGGCGGGCCTTTGCGCCCGAATGTCCTTTCTTTTCATTGGGAGCCAAGGTACGACCATTGGAATGGAGCCTACCTGTCCCTACCTTCCTACCGGGGTAGGGCGAGAGGAGGGTTGCCAGAAGCCGGGGATGGGATGGTGGCACCAAGGGCAGTTCCCTTCCCGGAGATGGTTTTCGAGGACATTGTGCCAGGAGCGGCGGACGAGGAGTGCGTTGCAGGAGGGACAGAGAGTGTTGGCGGCGTCGGAGAAAATGTTGCCTTCGTAGACGTAGTGGAGGCCAACTTCGCGAGCGATGGCACGGGCGCGGTGGAGAGTGGCGGGAGGAGTGGCAGGCTTGTCGCGGAGCTTGAAATCGGGATGAAATGCGGTGAAGTGGAGAGGAACGTCGGGGCCGAGATGGGAGAGGATCCATTCGGCGAGCTTGCGAGTTTCGGCGGGATCGTCGTTAAGGGTGGGAATCATGAGATTGGTGATTTCGAACCAGACGGAGGTTTCGTTTTTGAGCCACTCGAGAGTCTTCAGGACGGGTTCGAGGTGGGTGAGAGTAATCTTGCCATAGAAATTTTCGGTGAAGGATTTGAGATCGACGTTGGCGGCATCGATGTGGTCGTAAATGTCGTGAAAAGCTTCGCGAGTGATGTAGCCATTGGTGACCATGACGGTTTTGAGGCCATAGGGCCTGGCGGCTTTGCAAATGTCGATGACGTATTCGCCCCAGATGGTGGGTTCGTTGTAGGTGAAGGCGATGGAGTCACAACCGTATTGCAGGGCGAGTTTGGGAACGTCCTCGGGAGGAACGTGGCGAGAGTGGACTTGATCGTGATGGGACTTAGAGATGTCCCAGTTCTGGCAGAAGAAGCAGCCCATGTTGCAGCCGGCGGTGCCCAAGCTGAAGACTCTGGTGCCCGGAAGGAAATGATTCAGGGGCTTTTTCTCAATGGGGTCAACCTGGAGCGCGGCGGGTGCACCGTAGCCAAGATTGAAGAGCTTTCCATCTTGATTGACGCGGATGAAGCAGAAACCGGACTGGCCGTGGCCAATGTGGCAGTGTCGGGGACAGAGATAGCAATGAACGCGGTTGCCCGGTTCGGATTCCCACCAGAGGGCTTCGTGAAGGACGGAGGTTTTCTGAAAGATGTGCAGGTCGCTCATGGAGCACGTCCTGATAAGAATAGTATACGCGCCTGGGAAAGGGAGATAGACGAAAGAAGCGAGAGAGGTATTTGAAGCGAGGCTCAGGCGTACGGTTCATCCAGCTTAGAGAGCCAGCGGTCGGGAAATGGCGCCGTTCGTCGCGAAGGAGATGCCTCAGTTTCGCGGCACAGGCAGACTCAGCGGCAGGAGGTATTACCCATGCGAATTAGAACTAGCTCGGCGACCCTCAGCGGGCTCGTCTTGTGGACAGTTGGTGGACTGCTTGGCGAGACTCTGCTGGCGCAATCGCCATCAACACAAACGTGGAGCCTGCCGCAAGGAACGACGGTAAAGGACAACGGTCCCCGCACGTATCGATTTAATATGGACTACAACATGGCAAACACCAAGGGCGAGGTGCAGTTTCGCCAGCACCTAACGGGAGAGTATACGCGTGGATTGGCAGGCGGAGACGTAATGTGGAAGAACGTATCCCAGGCCGATGCGGCAGGACCCACAGCGCCATTCGGGGCGGCACAGAAACGGGAGTTCATGGAGGGATTCCAGTATCACGATGATGTGGGCGAAACGATGAAGCCCGATTTCTTCAAAGGGTTTCCCGCCACAGCGGTGTTTGAGCGTAATCTGGTTTGGGATACGGGGATGATGGAGATGTTTGGGCAGAACTTTTTTGAGCATCTGAAACTGAACGAGCCCTACCAGGTGCTTTCGAACCAGGATTTGAAGATACCGGACGTGGGCACGTTTAAAAACCACGACGTGGTTCTGGAATGGGTCGGGCGATCACAAAGAAATGGCCAGGACTGCGCGGTGATCCAGTATCGAGCATTTTTCAATCCGCTGGAGATTGTGAATGGCGGGATGAATTTGAAAGGGCGCAGCGACTACTGGGGAGAGATCTGGGTGTCGCTGGCGACGAAGCAAATTGAATACGGAACACTGTACGAGAGCGTGGTAGGCGAGATGAAGTTGCCCGGCCAGGACACGACTCAGGTTATCAACGTCCTGCGCATCGGAACGTTGGAGCCCGTGAGCGCAAAGTAAAAAACACGATCCAGGAAGAGGCATGCACATGACTCCGACAAAAAGCAATTGGGCGTTTTCTTTTTTCTGGATCAATCTCTCGGTCGCGATCGTCGTTTTAATCCAAATTGCCACCAATCAAATATCAAGCGCCCGGGACCTCTGGCAAGTGCTTGCTTACGGGTTGATCTATGCAAACTTGACGGGGGGACTGGGCGTTCTACTGGTCGGGGGCATACTGAGGAAATTTGCGCTTCGCAAGTTTCCGCTGTTCTCAGTCGTGGCCTTGTGCGTGATTGTGATCACTCCTTTGGGGTGCTTACTGGCACAGACAGTGTTAATGGAAATCGGATTTGTGGTCCCGCAACACTTCTGGCAGGAGTACATACGCACGCTACGCGTGGCCATGCCACTGGGCGTGGTGTTCGGCTCGGGCGCGTTAGTGCACGCATTGCTGCGGACACGCGTACAACAGATGGAGGGAAAGCTCCACGAAAAGGAAATAAGCGAAGAGCGGACGCGGAAACTAGCGGCGGAAGCACAGCTACGTTCGTTGGAATCGCGCATCCATCCGCATTTTCTGTTCAACGCTTTGAATTCGATCAGTTCACTGATTGCGGTGAATCCTGAGCGAGCGGAGCAAATCGTGGGGCGGCTGGCGTCGTTGCTGCGCGCCTCACTGGACACCAGCAACCAGCCACTATTGATCTCACATTAAATAATGCAATGACTAGCACAAAAAAAGGGGGAGTTCTGATTGGAGGACGCAGCCGCGTAGTTTTGTGCGTGACCTTCGGATCCTCTCCATTGCCCTGATGACATCCTCCATGAGCTCATCGACGTCATAGGGCCTACCGTTGGCCAGTTGTCGCTTGGCTAGGGACCAGACTCCTTCATCGGGATTGAGTTCCGGGGCATAGGAGGGAAAGTGCTCGATGGAGAGACGTGGATGCTGGCGCAGGAGCTTGCGGAGGGGTTCCCCTTGGTGGGTGGAGGAATTATCCAGCAGCACAATGACCGGGCCACGCAGGTGCCGCAACAACTCACGCAGAAACACACAGACCTCTTCTTGGGCGATGTTGTCGTAAAAGAGTAGATAGTAAAGGCCCAGGCGATGTCGCTGCGGGCTCAGCGAAATTCCTGAAATGACCGAGATTTTTTCCCGACGCCCTTGGCGATGACGCTGGAAGGGAGTGCAGCCCCGGGGTGCCCAAGTCTTGGCCACCAGGGGAGCCAACAAAAAGCCCGATTCGTCCGCAAAAACTAAGTGGGCACCCAGCCGCGCGGCGTTTTTTTTACCCGCGGTAAGTCTTCCCGTTTCCAGCGCTCGATGGCCTTTTCGTCCCGCTCCAGTGCACGTGGTTCGGGCTTCTGGTGAGTCCACCCAAACCGATGGAGGTGTAGGCCAGCGGTATTGAAATGGCACGGCACGTGAAAGGTCCTGCGAATCACCTCCGCCACCCGCTTCGTCGTCCACAATTCTGTGCGGTAGCCATTGGCGATGGCGCCCTTCAGTAAGATCCTGAGAAGCCGGCGCTCTTGGCTTCGCGTGAGTTTTCTCGGACGACCCGGAGAGAATCCCACCCGGAGGGCATCGGCGCCGCGGCGCCGCCAGTCATTCCGCCAACGCATAACAGAACTGGCAGCGCAATGGACGCGCCGAGCAACCTCGTTCAGGGACAAGTCTTCATCCAACAGTTTTAGCGCACGTCTGCGTCGATCGGAAAGCAGGTCGGCCGAACCCTGTGGTCGCATTTGGACCTCCTGTTACTTCGAGGTCCATTATTGCATTATTTTATGTGAGATCAATAATCCCATTAAAACAGGAATTGGCGATTGTGGAGAGTTACATGGACATTGAAAAGGCTCGGTTTGGGGACAAACTGCAGGGCTCGGTGAGCGTACCGGTTGAACTGCAGGACACGCAAGTTCCGCCCATGTCGATGCAGTCGCTGGTGGAGAATGCCGTGAAGCATGGAATCACTCCACGAAGCGGTGGGGGCAGGCTGCTGGTGACGGCAACGGCAGACAATGGCAACGTGTGCATCGAGGTTCGCGATACTGGGCCGGGATTCGAGCTTGCCGCAATTCACGCAGGCCATGGTCTGGACAACCTGGTGGAACGACTGGATGCGCTGTATGGAACGAAGGCGCGGCTGAATGTGCTTCGTCGGGACGGGTATTCTGTTGTGGAGATGGTTTTGCCTCGCACATGAAACTGCGCGCGTACCTGGTAGATGACGAACCACTGGCGCTGGAGCGGCTACGGCGATTGCTGGAGCGCACGGGGCTGGTGGAAGTAACGGGCAGCACCAGCGAGCCCGAGGAAGCAGTAACGGCGTTGACGGCGGATCCCCCGGACGTGTGCTTTCTGGATATTCAAATGCCACGGCTGGACGGGTTTGAAGTTTTGGCGCGACTGCCCACCCAACCGATGGTGATTTTCACGACCGCGTACGAACAGTACGCGCTGAAGGCATTCGGTGTGAACTCCGTGGATTACTTGTTAAAGCCCGTCGAGCCGGAGTCGCTGGGACGGGCCCTGAAGAAGGTCCAAGGGTTGCGTGGATCAGGACAATTCACGCAGCCGGATTTACAGGCATTGCTACAAAAGCTGACGGATACGCTGCGAGAAGAGAAGCCGGCGTATCTGGACAGGATGGCGTCGCGGCTGGGAGACCGGCTCTGGTTCCTGAATTTGTCACGCGTGACGCATTTCTATGCCGAGGAGAAACTGACGTACGCGGTATCGGAAGGTAAAGCGTATTGCGTGGACTACGCGATAGCGGAGTTAGAAAAGAAGCTGGACCCAAAGAAATTCATACGAATTCACCGAAGCACAATGGTCAATCTGGACTGGATCAAGGAAGTGGCCACGCTCCCGGGTGGGGCACTGAATGTGCGTCTGAAGGATGGGAAGGATACGGACCTGACCGTTGCGCGCGACCGGGCGCGGGAATTCAAGGTGCGCGCGGGCTGCTAAGAAAGCTCCGACCCACTAAAAGGCATTTATGAGCAGGGCGACTAGGCGTGGCGGCGTTGAATGCGGCGGCGTTGCGCGGCCCAGTCGACGAATCGCTGGAGCTGGTCACGATGGCGCCAGCTCAGTCGGAAGAATTTTCTAGCGTTGAGATTGGCGGCTTCTTTGCCGAGGAAGGTTTCGAGGCGCCATTGGATATACGGACTCTTCCATGGCGTGAAACGATAGCCACGCGCGGCAATCCAGTAATAGCGGAACGTCCGAAGCATCTTGCCATCCATTAGGGGCGGGAGGATTAGTTTAGAAGAAAAGAGGAGGGAAGCAAGGAAAATCTTCGCGAGGAAGGTGCGGCACCGAAGGACGAAGAGAACTTCAAAACAATGAGAACCCCAAGGAGAACGACAAGAGGGGACGTTCCCTCGAGGGCTCGGGACAAACGTGTCGTGCCGCTACAAAATAAAGGTAATGCAAAGGAGTTGACCTGGAAGCCGGGCACAGCAAGAGCGCTGACTACTGGCTTAGTGGGACAGAGAGATGTTCGTGGACGAGCTGCCAGTTTTTGCCGCGTTTTTCCCAGATGCCCGTGTAGCGGACCTGGAGGTCGATGGTTTTGCCGTCTTTGGTCTTGTCGAGGAGGTGCATGGGGACGACGGTCCAGGCGATGTTGCCGTGGCGAGTGGTTTTCAGTTCCTTGCCGGCAGAGAGAGAGACGCTTGCCGCGCTATCGAGAAATTCTTTTTGAACACCGGTGAAATATTCCTTCCAACCATTGTATTGGAACGGGGCTAAATCATAGAAAACGAGGTTGGAGTCCTGCACATAATATTTTGCGGCGTTCGAAGGATTGCCGCTGCTCCAGGCGGCACAGTAGCCATCGATGAGCTTACGAAACGTGGCATCGTCGGAGGCTTTTTGTTGAGCGCGCGCACCGGCAAAGGTGAGAAGACCGCCGAAGAATGCGACCGCAACATAAATGAACCAGTGGTGGCGCGGGCCAGCGGCACGCACAGTCTCGACCTGGGCAACGGACATGAGCACCTCTCCTGAAGGGTTCCGCCGGGCAGAAAAGGACGGCGGTGCTTGTCTTTGTGTAGGGATAAGGTAGACGGGATTGGAGAAGTTTGCAAGCGAGAGAGGGGGAGCGATGGCCGATGAGTTGGCGGCGTTCACCGGTAAAGAGCAGGCATTCGCCGAATAGGGCGTGCGATGCAAAGGGAGAGAGGCCTAGTCTGACTATGGGCAGCCGAGAGGGCAGCCTGGAGGCGGGCATGGCGAGCAAGGGCGAAAGCGAACGGAACCTGGGGAACTGGATGGTATGGGCGTTATGGGTAGGCGGCATCGGGCTGCTAGTAGTGGAAATGAGCGTGGGCATGGATTATGTTCAAGCAAGCCTGAAACAACAAATGGTGGATTTTCTGGACTGGATACCGGCGATGGGAGTGATGGCGCTGAATCTTGCGCAGAAAGCGTTCTGGAGTTACGAGAGCGTGGAGGGTACGCTGCGGGTCATGCCGATGGTGACGCTGCCGTTCGTGCTGCTGGGAGTGGGGTTGGCGTTGGGAAGACGCACGGCGCGGTAAAGAGTGAGCGAGGAGGCAGAACCGTGAGCCTGAGAGCGGGGATCTACAAAGGTACATGGACGACCAATTCAAACGCGATATCGAGAACGATATCCATCAGCGGATTCACCGACATTCACGAGAATATGCAGCGCAGCCAGAGAGCGCGAGCCGCCGGGAATAGCGGCGGGAATTATTCTGATCGCGCTGGGGACGCTGTTCCTGCTGGGTCACATGGGAATTCTGGACACGGGGCGGTTGTGGAAGTTCTGGCCGCTGATCATCGTGGCGGTAGGGCTGGTGAAATTTTTCAAAGAGCACAGCCGGGTGGGCGGCGCAATCACGATCGTGATCGGCGTGCTGCTGCAACTGAGCCAGTTGGGCTATATGCGGTTGAATTGGGGACACCTTGTGGCCGGTAATTTTGATTGCTGGCGGGGATTGCGATGATCTGGAGCCGATTTGAAATGCCGAAATTCCCGACGCCGAGGGCACGCGGAATCGCGGGGATGGGAACGGTGGCCGGGAGCGAGCAGTTACGAGACATTGAACGAATACGCGATGTTCGGCGGAATCGAGCGGCGGATGCACACGAACAATTTTCGTGGAGGAAGCATCGTGTCGGTGTTTGGAGGAGTGGAAGTGGACTTCCGGACCGCGGACATCGAGGGCGAAGAAGCGATCGTATACGTAGAAGCGATCTTCGGCGGGATTGAATTGAAAGTGCCGGAACGATGGAAAGTAGTGTTCCAGGGGCAGAGCATTTTCGGCGGTTACAGCGATGAGACCAGGCCGCCGCTGGCGGACGCCTTGGGAACCGCGCCGAGGAAGACGCTGATCCTGCGAGGCAAGGCGGTGTTCGGCGGGATCAACGTGAAGAACTGAGCCGCGCGATGAAAACAATCCCGACTGGGGAAAACCCATCATCTGGTGTTCTGGGTGGGCTGGGTGTTTTTTGGGCTGGTGCTGGCGGCAATTCTGCGGTCCGCCGGGAACGATAGCCTGGAAACACGCACTGGCGCTGGCGGCGGCGCTTTCCGGAATGGCGCAAGTCACCGCGATGTCGGCGGGCTTCTCCTGCAAGACGACCCCGCTGACAAAAACACCGCTGTGGCGTCTGCTACTGACACACGTGACGGCAGCCGTGGTGCTGACGTACTTCTGGGTGAATATTGGGGAGTTCGTTGCGCGTGGGTTTGATTCCATACAAGGGATGGGCCGGGCTCTACGGCGAGTACGCGCGTGAAAACAGGGATGCTTTATGCGGCGGGATTTTTCTATTACCTGCTGAGCGTGGCGCTTAATTACGCGGTGATTGCCCAGAAAGCGTCGAGCGACGCGCAGGCGCGAGCGCTGGAATCGAGCATGCGGGCGCGCGAAGCGGAGCTGACTGCGCTGAAGGCGCAGATCAATCCACATTTTCTGTACAACAGCCTGAATTCGATCAGCGCGCTGACGAGCATCGATCCGGCGCGGGCGCGGGAGATGTGCGTGCTGCTGGCTGATTTTTTGCGGATGACGCTGGGAATGGGGGAGAAGGCGCTGATTCCGTTGCAAGGAGGAACTGGCACTGCTGGAGAAATATTGCGCGATCGAAAAGGTGCGATTCGGAGAGCGGTTGACGGTGAAAGAGGAGATTGCCGAAGAGACGAAGGAGTGCGTGGTGCCTCCGCTGCTGCTGCAACCGCTGGTGGAGAATGCGGTGGTGCATGGAATCGCACAATTGCCGGAAGGTGGATGGATCCGGCTGACGCAACAAGAAACGCAGGGAGAATCGGCGTTACGGTGGAGAATTCGTGGGACCCGGAAGCCGTATCGTCGCGGAAGAATGGCGTGGGATTGAAGAACGTGCAGAGGCGGCTGGAAGCGCGGTATGGACATGAAGCGTACCTGGAGGCGAAAGCGGAGGACGAGGTGTTCCGTGTGAGGCTTTCGTTTCCGGCAGAGGCGGAGGGCAAGGCGTGAGCGCGACGAATCGTAAGTGGAAAGCGCTGATTGTGGATGACGAGGAACTGGCGAGGAAATTGCTGCGGGAGATGCTGGTGAGTCATCCCGAGATTGAAATTGTGGGGGAATGCGGGAATGGGATGGAAGCAGTGAAGGCGGTGGGGGAACATAAACCGGAGTTGCTGTTTCTGGATGTGCAGATGCCGAAGTTGAGTGGATTTGACGTGCTGGAATTGGTGGATCCGGCGGGCTGGCGGTGATATTTGTAACCGCGTTTGATCAATATGCCATGAAAGCGTTCGATGTGCACGCGGTGGATTATTTGCTGAAGCCGTACAGCAGGGAGCGATTTGAAGCGGCGCTGGAACGGGCGAAGAACCAGAAGGCGGAGAAGCGCCCGGATGCGACGGTGCTGGCGGCCACGGCGCGGCCCGCGGGACAATTTCTGGAGCGGATTGTGGTGAAGGATGGGACGAAGGTGACGCTGGTGCCAACGGCGAAACTGGATTACGTGGAAGCGTTGGATGATTACGTTTCGCTGGCAACAGAGGGAAAGAAACTGTTGAAGCAGCAGACGATTTCGAGTCTGGAGGCGGCGCTGGACCCGGCAGTGTTTGTGAGGATTCACCGATCGTATCTGGTGAATTTTGAGAGAGTGAGGCGGATTGAGCCGTATGGGAAGGAAAGTAAGGTGGCGGTGTTGGGGAATGGAGTGAAATTGCCGGTGAGCCGAGCGGGATATGAGCGGTTGCGGAAGGTGATGGGGGAGAAAGAGTAGGGGGAGTTAAAAGTTGAAGGTTAGAAGTTAAAAGTTGAAAGTAAATCGGCGGCGAGCCGCCGCGCTCCAAAGCGCCCGGATCAGGCCGAGTATTTTTGTTGGCGGACCGCCTCAGAAGGCCGTCCCTACAAGGGCAAGAACAAAGCAGAGCTAGGCGGCGAGGCGGCGGACCCAGATGCGGGAGGTGGCGGGTTTGCCGAGATGCATGGTGTGGCCAGCGGCGCGAAGAGTCATGGTCTCGTCGTATTCGCGTTTGAGGACTTCGACTTTGGTGGAAGGGCGAAGATGGAGGTTCTCGAGAAATTCGAGGAAGCCTTCTTCCTTTTCGTAGACGCAGAGAATTTCGGCGGAGTCGTGGAGCTGGAGTTCGGAGAGAAGGACGGCGCCTTGCTTGCGAAGCTGAGCGACACCGCCGCGCAGAGGAACACCATGAGGACAAGTTTTGTGTCCCGCGAAGCGCTTCATGAGGAGAGCTTCGACTTCGGGAGAGATGGCGTGCTCCATGCGCTCCGCTTCGGCGTGGGCTTTTGCCCAGGAAAGACCGATGACTTCGGTGAGCAGCATTTCGGCGAGTTGATGGCGGAGAGAAAGGTGCTGGGCGACTTTGCGGCCCTTGGCGGTAAGAAGAATGCGACCGCCGCGTTCGACTTTGACGTGGCCATCGCGGGCCATGCGTTTGAGAGCCGCGGTGACGGCGGGAGGAGTGACGGCAAGTTCTTCGGCCAGACGGGCGCTGATGGGCACCTGGTTTTCCTCGAGCATTTCCCAGATGGCTTTGAGGTAATCTTCGCGCGAAACGCTGGTTTTGTTGCGCTGCAATGTGTCTCCCGCAAGTGTTGTTCCCTAAAACTATGGGAAAGAATATTAGAAGTCCTCAGGGGCTAAAGCCCCGGATAGCCATTTAGCGCTTTATGCCGGAGCTGAAGCTCCGGGTCCCCCAAAAAAATTCCAGAAAACGCCGGCGACACGCTACTAGATGAGGTTACTGTGATTTGCGCTGCTGGCGCAAGCGATTGGCGAGCAGACGGATGCGCTGTTGAAGCTCTTCCAAAATTGTCTGATAGAAAGCGGGGTTGGTGCCATATGGATCGGCGACGTCCCAGTCCTCGACTTTGGCGGGATCGTCGAAGGCGATATCGCGAATGCGGCCGCTGAGATTGATGACGAGATCGGCATCGTTCCAGGCAGTCGCGTGGTGATGGGCTTGGAAGAAAGGCCCGCGGCGGAATAGCCGTTGCGAAGCAGTGTTTGTTGCGTTTCTTCGGGAATCTCGCCGAGGGGATAGAGGCCGGCGCTGGAGGGTTCAATGACATCGCAGGCTTCGCGGCGCGCGATAGCTTCGGCCATAGGACTGCGGCAAGCGTTGCCGAGACAGACGAAGAGGACGCGGAATTTTTTTGTGGGTGACGATGATTTTGAGTGAGTGGTCACGGAGTGGGCGAAGTTATGGTTGTGTCCTCAAAAAATTCCGAGAAATTGAAAGCTTCAGAGATCGGGGCTGGATTCATTTTACAGGAGTTCTTTGAGCGTGAAGTGCTCGTGTAGACACTAAGTAAACGGAGAACTCTTCAGCGCTAAGCATAGAAAGGAAATGCTGGTGGACGGTAGGATCGTCGGTGAGTTCGGGATGGAAGGTGGCGGCGAGAAGATTTCCTTTTCTGAACGAGAGTGGGCTGGCCGGAATGTTGAGCGAGAACGGAGACGCCTGGGCCAACACTTTCAATGATGGGGCCGCGGATGAACACCATTTCGAGCGGATCTGTTTTCAGGGTGCTGGGGCCGAAGAAAACATCGCTGGCGAGTTGGCGGCCGTAACCGTTGCGGAGAATGGTCATATCGAGAAGGCCGAGCGAGGGTTGCGCGGGATTATTGACATGAGTGGCGAGCAGGATTGCGCCGGCACAGGTGCCGAAAATGGCGTTGCCGTCGTGAGCAAATTTGCGAATGGCGTCGTAGAGGCCTTCTTCCTGGAGAAATTGGAGTTGCGTGGTGCTTTCGCCACCGGGAAGGATCAGGCCGTCGCAGGATTCAAGATCGTGGACGGTGCGGACCTCGACGGTGTCCGCGCCGAGGGATTGCAGAGTGGCGGCGTGAGCTTCGAAGTCACCTTGGACAGCGAGGATGCCGATTTTCATTTTTGGTTCTTACGCTCAACATTTCATCCGAAATAGGAACCGGCCTAAAGGCCGGCCACCCAAAGAGCAGAGAGAAGACAGTCCCGCACCAACAAAGGCGCAGGACTGCGGCTCGCTGGGAAAGCCAAGAGCAGCCCAAGAGGGCACGATCTATCGTGCCCCTCCAAAGAGCAAAGAAACCAAGAGGCTACCAGCCGCGGGTGGAGAGGAGGTCTTTTTCCTCGAGTTGGCGAACGTCGAGGCCGGGCATAGCTTCGCCGAGTTCTTCGTGAGCTTCGAGAACGGCTTTGGCGTCTTCGAAATGCGTGGTGGCTTTGACGATGGCCTTGGCGCGGGTTTCGGGATCGCTGCTCTTGAAGATGCCGGAACCAACGAAGACGGCTTCGGCGCCGAGTTTGCGAACGAGAGCCGCGTCGGCCGGAGTGGCGATGCCGCCGGCGGAAAAATTAGGAACGGGGAGTTTGCCGGTCTTGGCGACGCTGCGAATGAGATCGAGCGGAGCGCCGTGCTCCTTGGCTTTGCGCATGAGTTCGTCTTCGCGCATGGTGGTGAGGGCACGCATTTCGCTGACGATGGTGCGCATGTGGCGAACGGCTTCGACGACGTTGCCGGAGCCGGCTTCACCCTTGGTGCGAATCATGGCCGCGCCTTCGGCGATGCGGCGGAGCGCTTCACCGAGATTGCGAGCGCCGCAGACGAAGGGCACGCGATAATCGTGCTTCCAGATGTGATTTTCTTCGTCGGCGGGAGTGAGGACTTCGCTCTCGTCGATGAAGTCGACTTCGAGAGCCTGGAGGACTTCCGCTTCGGTGAAATGGCCGATGCGGACCTTGGCCATAACCGGGATTGTGACGGTCTTCATGATTTCGCGGATGATCTTGATGGAGGCCATGCGAGCGACGCCGCCTTCTTTGCGAATGTCGGAAGGCACGCGTTCGAGAGCCATGACGGCGCAGGCGCCGGCATTTTCGGCAATTTTGGCTTGCTCGGCGTTGGTGACGTCCATGATGACGCCGCCTTTCAGCATTTCGGCGAGGCCGACCTTGACGCGCCATTCGTTGGAGCCTTTGGCCGCGCTGCCGCTACCATTCACTTTTTTTGCATCCATGACACTTCTCCTCTTAAGTTTGGAAATTCAAGAAACCTGTTTGCCTGATGTGGCGTTGGCGAAATGAGCTTCGCTGACGACCACGAATCTCCCCTTGCCGCGTGCGAGCACATTGCCGTGGCCATCGCGAATTTCGGCAGTGCGAAAGCGGTTTCTTCCCTGCTCTTCGTCCTGCCAGCCTTCGACGATAATTTCCTGATCGACCGGGACGGGCTTGCGATAGGTGATGGACATTTCCGCGGTGACGGCGCGCTCGCCGGTGAGTTTGGAGAGTTTGCCCATGGCTTCATCGAGGACGACGGCGATGATGCCACCGTGGGCAAATCCTCCGCCGCCACCATAGTTCAGGCCCAGGACGAAACGGCCGCGGGTGCGGCGATCGTCGAGATCGAGTTCGAACGGAAGCTTCATGCCCGCGGGATTGGCGGCGCCGCAGCCGAAACAGCGGTTGGCTGGATTGGGATCGAGTTTGAGCGTGCGACCCATGTTCAGACCAGTGCCACGTGAGAGCGCTCGGCGCGACGGGTGCCGCGCTGACGTTTGCGCATTTCGATGCGAAGAAGATCGGCGAGAGTGGCGATGCCGCGCGCGATCTGCTTTTCGTTGAGGCTCGCAAAGCCCAGGCGGAGCGTGTTGGGCAGCGGAGCCTGCACATAGAAGTAGCGGCCGGGGGCGAAGAGCACGCCGCGTTCGCGGGCAGTGGATCATGAGTTCGCTGGCGTCAAAGCCGGGCGGAAGTTCGAGCCAGAGGCACATGCCACCTTCGGGACGAGTCCAGCGCGTACCTTCGGGCATGTGTTTGCGGAGGGCCTCATCGAGAGCTTGCAGACGCAGCGCGTAGGTTTTGCGCATGCGCGTGAGATGTTTCTGGAACAGGCCGCGCTTGAGAAATTCGGCGAGAGTGGCTTGCGCGAGTTGGTCGGTGTGCAGGTCGGTCATCTGCTTGACGAGACGGAGGCGTTCGATAGCGGCGGGAGGAGCCACAATCCAGCCGACGCGCAGGCCGGGGAACGCAACTTTCGCGAAGCTATCGATGTGAATGACGATGTTGGAGCGGTCGAGTTGCTTCAACGAAGGCACGCGTTCTTCGCGTGCGTGGAGGCGGGCGTAGATATGGTCTTCCACGATGGGGACCTGATAGCGCGTGGCAAGTTCGAGAACGCGACGGCGCGACGCGAGCGGCATGGAAGTGCCGGTGGGATTCTGGAAATCGGGAGTGAGGACGAGAAGCTTGACGCGATTGGCGGCGAGCGTGGCTTCGAGCGCTTCGAGATCGATGCCAAGCGCAGCTGCCGGGTTCGGGGTGAGTGCGGACAGGAACGCCGAGGCAGCGAGCACGCACTCCATTGAAGACAGCGGAGGCGCCGGGATACGTGGGATTTTCGAGGATAACGGTGTCGCCAGTTCGGACGAAGGCTTTGGCGATGAGGTCGAGAGCTTGCTGGCAGCCGTCGGTGATGAGAAGCGTCTCGTCTTTGGCAGGGATGCCGTCCTGGCGCAGAAGATCGAGAAGGGCTTCTTTCAGAGCCGGGAAACCATCGGAAGCGCCAAGGTTGAGAATGTCGTGGCCTTCGCGGCGAAGCGCGGCATGGGCGCAGGTCTGGAGTTCTTCCACGGGAAAAAATTCGGGCGCGGGACGAGCCATGACAAAAGAGAGCGCGTCTTCGGGAGCTTCGGCGGTAAGGCGCGTGAGGATTTCTTCGCTGCGTTCATCGGCGAAGAGAAGTTCCCAACGCAGGCCGTCGTGGCCGTTCAAAGAAGGAGGCGCGGGCGGAGAGATTTTCAGGCCGTTGCCATTGCCCTGGATGAAGGTGCCGCGACCGACGTGCCCCTGAATGAGGCCTTCGGATTCCAGTTCGGCGTAGGCGTTGGCGACGGTGGTGCGATGAACGCCGAGCATTTGCGCGAGTTCGCGGCTGGCGGGAATGCGATCGCCGGGGCGAAGGTCACCCGCGTGGACTAAGGAGCGGAGCTGATCGCGGAGTTGGACGTAAAGGGGAACGTGGCTTTCGGGCTGAAGGTGTATTGGCAGCATTGTCTCTCACCCTGGGGGTATTTTAGCAGAAATTGGACTGATGGAAGAGCCATATTGTCTCTTGGAAGCGTAAAGGCGATGGGAGGGTGAAGCAAGGATGAAGGGCGAAGCTGCGGGACTCAACAAAGGAAACCCAAGAGCACAGACAAGAGTGTCTGTGCCACGACTAATCTTTGTCCCAGGGGAAGTGGGGCTTGTAGCCGAGGCGGCCGTTGAGTTCGCCGGCGGTGAGGTCGCGGATGCAGAGCTTGGTAAGGTCGGAGGAATCGCACTGGTAGAGCTGCTTGAGTGGAAGGTCTTCTGCCTGGACCTGATAGTTGCCGAACTGGAGGGCTTCGCTGTCGTCAACGGTGGAGGCGACGACGGGGCTGCCGTCGGGGTCAACACGGACGCGGAATTTGAGGGTGGAGGGTTCGTAATTGGAGACGAGAAAACAGTGGCCAATACAGGAGCGATCCATGAGGTGCAAATAGAGCGTGCGATAGCCGGGAGGTGCGTAGACGCTGCTGGCGACGCGAGTGCCGAAGGGCAATTGATGAGTGATGGCTTCGGAGTTTTTTTCGAGGCGATCGAGGACGCCGGTGTCCTGGTAGAGGAATACGAAGAAGAAAGCGGCGCAGAGTAGGAATGTAGCGATAGTGCCAGAGGCGCGGGCGGAGAGAGCCGAGAACAGCGAGAGCGAAGATGGCGCTGACGAGCGTGAGGCGCGTGACGATGCCGCCGATCCAACTACCTCCCGGGTCGGGGCGCAGATTTTCGGGGAGAAGCATCATGGCGCAGAGAGAGATGAGGTAGAACTCGACGAGGAGCCAGCGATCTTTCCAGTTGGCGGAGGGTTGCTCGGCGGAGGGCTTGGGAGCACGCCAGATGTCGAAGAGGACGGCGAGGAGGGCAAGAAGAATGACGGCCCAGGAAAGATAGATGTATCGCTGGCCGTAGATGGTGAATTGATCGGCGCCGTTCCATTGATAGAACGGCGAGTCTGGCCAGTCGCCTTCGAGTTCAGGATGATGAAGGGCGATCCAGTGAACGGCGTAGAAAACGACGAGCGGAAATGGCGGGGAGGATGAGGCGCGTCCAACCTTTCAGGAGAGGCCAGACAAGGCGATAGGCACCCACAGTGAGAACGAGAAGAACACCGAGAGGATGCGCGAGATAAATCATGGGAAGCAGAAGCGCGGCAGCGATTAGGCCGCGGCGCTTGGCGGGCCAGAGGAGGGCGAGACCGAAGCAGCCCAATCCGATGGAGAGGTAATAGTTCATGTAGCCCATGTTGAAGACGTAGCCGTAGGAAAGCATGGCGATGAGCGGAGTGAGGAACCAGGGAGGGCGGCGCGTGGCGGCGTGGATAAAGGCGAAGACTCCCCAGAAGAAAGCAGAGAACGCAAAAGGAGACGGCGAGTTTTTCGGCGAGGGTGAAACCGACAAGTTTGGAGAGATAGAAGAGGATGAGGTCGAAGAGGATGTTGTCCCATTGCCAGGCGAGGTAGAGGCCGGGAGCTTTGCCCTGCTGGATGAGTTGGGCGAGCCAGGCGTTGTAGGTGTGGCTGCCGAGATCGCCGGCCTGGATGTGGGAATGCCAGAAGCAGGGGATGAGGAGAAGGAGGGAGAGGAGCGCGAAGACAAGGATTGGTCGACGAGAATTGGGCGTCATTGCAGAAGAGTCAGTATAGCGCGGATGGGAGTGAAGAATGGCCACTCGCAGGTGACCAGCGACCAGTGGCCAGTGGCAGCTGAAAAGATCGCGCCGGGCGGCGTGCAGAAGGAAGATTCAGAGCGCTCGTACGCACGGAGAAGACAGGTCGCGCGCGAAAGGGGATTACATTAACGCACCGATCGGGAGATCGGCGTTCTAAACCGGAATGAGGAAAAGCGGCGACAAGCCGCCGCACTCCAAGATTAATTGCTGGGCTGATTGTCGCCGAGGCGCTTGAGGCGGTCGCGGAGTTTGCGCTGGAGAGGCGTGGGGGTGTTGGGATTGAAAGCGACGAGATACCAGAGCGGCTGCGTCTTGTCCTTGCTCAGATAGGTGAGAGTGTTGGCGTCAGCGTTGGGGTGGCGCGCGACGTTTTCGCGGATGGCACCGTAGGGATGCTTGGCGAGACGCGAGAGAGTTTTGGCATTGGCGCGGGGATGCTCGCTGATCAAGCGCAAAAGATAAAAATCTTCTTCGGGGGCCTGCTTGGTGAGCTTCTCGAGCATTTCTGGCTTCGCCTCAGCACTGAGGACGAGGCCAATCTTTTCATCCCACGCAGTATTGATCTGGTTCAATTCGCGGGTACGCGCGTGAATCAGTTCTTCAAGGGTGCGGCGCTCCTGCTGCATGCGGGCGATGGGAAGGTGCGTGCCTTCGAGAGAATCGAGGACGCGGAGAAGATGCTGGCGTTCACCAAAAACAATTTGGGAGGTACGGCCGATGCGGCCATTTTCCTTTTCTTTATGCTGCACAAGGTCTGAACGTCGCATGTTCGGATGCTCCCAATCGCCCTTGGGTACTTCCCCAACGGGAACGTAGGCACTCATGGAGTGAACAGAATGGCTCATTGTCGTACGGCCACTTTCTCTGGGCTAAATGGATTATGGAGTCGCGCTGGAGTAGGGTAAAGAATTGCGGGACAGGCTTGTGCCCGATGTGCTACCGCCCGGGTGAAGCGCATCGAACGGAAGGAAAAGAGGAAATCGAACATGTCTGCATTCAAGGAATATCGGGAAGAGCTGGAGCAGTACGAGCAGATGTTCGGGAAGGAACGCGGGAGGCTGGCCGTGTCGCTGGACCGGATGACGAATGCGCTGGTGCTGGTGGGACAGCATGGCGTGTATTGCACGAGCCAGAGGAATCCGACGCTTGCCAGCGATGGATATACGGGTGATCGCGCAGGAATTGACGCACGCGAAGGAGCTGGTGCAATCGGTGATGGAAGAGTTGAAGAAGGCGCGGGAGGCGGGACGGGGAGGGGCGGGGGCTGGGGATTAAAACTCCAGGCAACAAGAAGAAACCGCCGATTCCACAGGGGCTAGCCCGCTTATCTCACAGCTAGGCAGAAAAGTGACAGACACCGCTGGAGGTTGGCAACTCCTTTGAGTCGTGATGCGTTTGTGCAAAGCAACGGCGAGGGACGCGTCTCGCTGTTCTCTTTGGGAGCACGATTCTTCCTCGATGTTCTATTTCGGCGCACACTTCACCGTGCTGGACAACAACGAGGAAAGAGTCACTGAGGACCGTTCTATTTCAGCACTTTAGCGGCACGGCGCACAGCTTTTCGTGGACTTGCCGAAATAGCGCGACATAAGGATATCCGCCCGCCAGCGAAACCCACACCTTGCGCACGCTGATGCGAATCAGTGCACCGATCTTTAGCAGCTTCAGCCGAATCGTGGTGCATTGGGCCTTGGCTAATTCGCTCCCGGCCAGCCCCAGCCTCCGCAGCATCTGTAGCAACACGTAGGCCACCGAGGAGAAGTACAGCCGTAGCTGATTACTCCGCAGGTAGGCAGTGCTGGTGCGATCCGCGAACAGCATCAGTTGTTCTTTGATGCGATTCTCCATGTCCCCGCGGGCGCAGTATAGCTCTTCATACAACGCCGGCGCAGGCCATGCTTCGGCAGTCAAAGAGGTCACTATGAAGCGCGGGTTCTCTCCTTTTTCCAGATGCTCGGCCTTGGCCACCACTCGTCGCCGCTGCGACCAACTCTTCCGTGTCTGATAGTAAAACTCCCTAAAGAAGCGTGCGGCACGGCCGGTTTCCCGATATTGCCGTTTAGCCTTCCGCAACTCTTTTTTGATCTCCCCCTTCAGACGCTCGTTTTTCGCTAGTCCCAGCACATAGTCCACACTTTCGGCCTCACACCAGGCCATCAGCTCTTCGCGGCAGAACCCCGAGTCACCTCGCACCAGGATGCGCACCTCCGGCCACGCCGCTCGAATCTGTTTCACGATGCGTTGGAGTTCTTCTATGCTGCCCGCCGAGGCATCGATGTTCGACGGCCGTAAGCGCGCACCCAGCAGGAACTCCCCGCTGAAAATGTACAGCGGCAGATAGCAATAGTGGCCGTAGTAGCCGTGAAAGAAGCGTCCTTCCTGGTTCCCATGCAACGGATCATCGGTGGCATCCAGGTCCAGAATAATCTGTGCAGGTGCTTGCGCATGCGCAGCCAGGAATACATCAACGAACAGCCGATCCACCGCCGCGTGGTCCGCCACGATCTTTTTGTAGCGGGCCTTGGCACTGGCCGTGGCGGGGGTCAATTCCAGACGGTTCAACGTGCTTTTTCCGGCCAGCACCTCTCCCACCGGGTCGCACTTCTCCACCAACACCGCCAGCAAAGGGTCCTTCCGCAACTCCTCGTGATCATTGAGATCTTCATAACCGAGGGCCAGGCCGTAGACCCGTTGCGCCACCAACTCCTCTACGGTGTGTTCAATGAGATCCGGATTCCGATAGTCCCGGAAGCAAGCCGCAAATTGGCGCACGATCCGGATGCGCTTCTCTACTTCTCGCAGCAGCAGCCCGCCGCCTTCGGTGCTAATGGCCCCACCGTCAAACTGAGCCCGAATTTCTCGATGTCTTAGGGGATGAAATCCGAAGTCTTTCTGGGTACACTCTGTAGCCATAAGGCTGTTGCCTCCTCTGGCAGGATTTCTTTCGGACAAAAAGAGTTATGCCAGAAGCGACAGCCTTTTTCCATTTTTTGTTTGAGAAATGCGGGCTAGAGCCCATCAGGAATTAAGCCATTAGTGTAGGAGCTGAAGCTCCGACCCCTAAAAAGACTTCTTTGAAACGTTGCGGCTAGCGCTTGGCGACGGGGATGACGAATTTGAGGGCGGTGTGGGTGGGGCTGAAGCTGGCGACTTTTACGTCGGTGAGGCCGGCACGGAGTCCGGCACCGCGCACATCGTTTTCGGTGATGGACTTTTGGCCTTTGGGGTAGATGATCCAGAGAGCGGCGAAGTTTTTGAGGGAGCTGGCGGCGGATTTGACCTTGGCAAGATCGGACAAAGAATCTGCGGCGAAGAAGACCCAGGAGGGTGAGGCGGATTTACCTGGGGTGACCAGCGCACCATGATTCTTGAGATCGGCGAGGAAATCCGCGGGGAAAGAACCGAAGAGAGAGACAGAATCGCCGGACTTGACGCCGAGCTTGTCGAGAAGAGATTTGGGATTGGCGATGCGGTCGCGCCATTTTTCGGCTTTGGGGCCGAGATCGAAAACATAGAAGGCGTCTTTCGTACGGACGTGCAACTTCCCTTCCCCGGCTTCCATTTTCTTGATCGAGGCGAAGGGAATTTTCAGGCGCAGGTCGCCGCGGAAGAGGATTTCGTTGGACTCGAGTAGAGCTTTGCCGCGATGCGATTTCCCATCGGCGAGAACGGAGCAGGCGAGTTCTTGTCCCATGAGCGATGCACCTCGATTGAGGAATAGGGCGGCGAAGAACGAGAGTATATCGCTATTGATTGAGAAAAGGATTGGAAGCACGCTCGCGGCCAATGGTGGTGATTTCACCGTGGCCGGGATAGACGAGGGTGTCGTCGGGAAGTTGAAGGACTTTCTGGGTGAGTGATTCCATGATTTCTTCGAAGGAACCGCCCCAGAGATCGGTGCGGCCGATGCTTCCGGCGAAGAGCGTATCACCCGCGAAGAGTTGCGGCTGGGTGAGCTTGATCTTGCCCGCTTCCTTTGGAAGGAATAGACAAACACTGCCGGGAGTGTGGCCGGGAGTGTGGAGGACGTCGGCATGATAGCCGCCCCATTCGAGGGAATCGCCATCTTTGAGGAGTTGATCGACCTGGGTAAGATCCGGAGGTTTCATGCCGAGAAAGGCGGCTTGGACTTCCATGCCATTGTAGAGAGGGAGATCGTCGTTGTGCATCATGACGGGCGCTCCGGTGTATTGATGAAGCTTGGCGAGGCCGCCGACATGATCGATGTGAGCGTGGGTGCTGACGATGGCCTTGACGGAGAGTTTGTAGCGGCCGAGAAGGCTGAGGATACGTTCGACTTCGTCACCTGGATCGACAACGATGGCTTCGTGAGTTTTGGGATCGCCGATGATGGAGCAGTTGCATTGAAGCATGCCAACCGGGATTTTGATGTAAATCATCTCCGGGTTGGCGGCATCGGGTGTATGGAGTAGTGTCGGACATTGGGAGAAGTATAGCATTGGGAGATGGGAGAAGATTTCAGCGCAGAGCGGGGAAAATCAAACGCGAGAACCAGAGTGAAACCGCGTCACCTGTGGCATCCGCAAATAGAATGGACGAGCCGGGTCGATTGGCTGCGGACCGCTCCGCAAATCCATCCGAAGGGTAAAGAACACGCCTCAGAAAGCGGTCCTCACAAAAGCAAGCGATACTATTGAGGTTTGTTAGACTGAAGAGGAGGAGAGTGGAATTGGAAACGCAGGGGGAAGCACGGGCGACGGTGCTGACGGAATTGCATCGAGAGGCAGGTGCGCATATGGGGACGTGGTTTGGGTGCGTGCTGCCAGATGAGTTCGGGGACTGGCGAGAGGAATACCGGTTTGCGCGAGAGAGCGTAGCGGTAGTGGATAAGAATTACCGCGCGTATCTGGAGTTCACAGGGCCGGACCGGGTGCGGTACTTGAATGCGATCCTGACAAACAATATCAAGGACCTGAAAGAGAATCACGGGAACGTCTCGCTGTTTTTGAATCCACAAGGGCATATTCAGGCGGAGATTGAAACCTACGCGCTGGCGAGAAACTGTTTTGCGTTTCGTATGCGATGATTCGAGAGAAGCTGGTGGAGGGATTGGATCAATACATCATCATGGATGATGTGACGTTGACGGACCGGACGGAGGAGTACGCAACGGTGGCACTGGAGGGTCCGAAAGCGGCGGCGGCAGTTGAGGAAGTGAGTGGAGTGGATTTGGGAACGCTGAGCGAACTGGAATCGCGGGAAGTTCCGGTCAACTCGATTGAGTGCCAAGTGGTGAAGCGTTCACCGGGTGGAATGAGTGGAGGGGAGTTTGTGGTGCGGCGCGAGCAAGCGGAGGCGATCTGGAAAGAGCTTGTGGATGCGGCGAAAAAGCATGGCGGCGGGCCGATGGGCTACACGGCACTAAATGCGTTGCGACTGGAGCAAGGTGTGGCGTGGTTTGGATATGATTTTGGGGAGAAGCAGATACCACATGAGGCGGGATTGCAGGATTCGCATATCAGTTACACGAAGGGCTGCTACACGGGGCAAGAGATTGTGGAGCGCGTGCGTTCGCGGGGACAGGTGAATCGGGTGCGCGTGGGGCTGAAGTTTGCTACAACCGAATTGCCGGCGAGAAATACGCCGCTATTGGTGGAAGGAAAAGAGTATGGCCAGGTGACGCGGAGCGCGTTTTCTCCGGCAATGAACGAATTCATTGGGATGGGATATGTGCGGCGAGAGAAGGCGACACCGGAATCGGTGCTGGATGTGGAAGGGGGAACGGCGACGGTGATCGCGTTGGAACGCTAGGTATCGGAGATCAGAGAGCAGTAAGTCGGGCAGCGGCGCTGAGAATCGCGCCGTTTGTTTTGTTTCGCGGTGAAGAACCCAAAACATAAAGAGAGGAAGGTTAGTGACGTTTGATCGTAAGACCCACCCTTCGCAGAATACAAAGGCGCGAAGGATGAGCCTCAAGATCAATTGAGCACCCGCCTGCCACGAGAAACCCGAGGCCAAACAAGAACAGCAGGAAAGCGAAGCGGATTCCTCGCTTCGCTTGGAGTGAGGGACTTGGGCCGGGGCCGCGGTGCAGCGGCAATGGCAATCAGGAAATGACAGGGTTGGGTTTGTCGGGGTTGATGCCGAGTTCGGTGATGGCTTTGTCGAGGACAGACTTCTCGAGCTGGCCGTCGGTGTAAAGTTCGTGCAAGGTGGCGAGAGTGATGAAGCGCGAATCGACTTCAAAGAATTCGCGGAGAGAGGTGCGGCCCTCGCTACGGCCGAAGCCGTCGGTACCAAGAGTGGCGAGGCGGCGCGGCATCCACTTGCTGATCATGTTGGGCAAGGTCTTGAGATAGTCGCTCGCGGCAACCAACACGCCCTGGGAACCTTCGAGACATTGCTGGACATAAGGAATGCGGGGTTTGGTGCCGGGATGCAAGCGATTCCAGCGCTCGGTTTCGACGCCGTCGGTATAGAGGCACTTGTAGCTGGTGACGCTCCAAACATCGGCGGCGACGCCGTATTTTTGTTCGAGGACTTCCTGAGCGGCGACGACTTCGTTAAGGATGGCGCCGCTGCCGAATAGCTGGGCGCGGAGCTTGGATTTTTTGTTTACGGCACCACGGAATTTGTACATGCCTTTGAGAATGCCTTCTTCGGCGCCAGCCGGCATGGCGGGCATGGCGTAGGGCTCGTTCATGACGGTGATGTAATAGAAGATGTTTTCGCCGTCTTTGTACATGCGGCGAATGCCGTCCTGAATGATGACGGAAATTTCGTAGGCGTAGGCAGGATCGTAGGCGAGAAGATTCGGGACGGGGAGAGCGAGAACGTGACTGTTGCCGTCCTGGTGCTGGAGACCTTCACCGGAAAGAGTGGTGCGACCGGCGGTACCACCGAGAAGGAATCCACGAGTGCGCATATCGGCAGCGGCCCAAATGAAATCGGCGACGCGTTGGAAACCGAACATGGAATAGTAGATAAAGAATGGAATGGTATTGATGCCGTGGGCGGCATAAGCGGAGCCGGCGGCAATGAAGGAAGCCATGGAGCCGGCTTCGGTGATGCCTTCTTCAAGGATCTGGCCGTCTTTCGCTTCCTTGTAATAGAGGAGGGTGTTGACGTCGACGGGTTCGTACTTCTGGCCGACGCTGGAATAGATGCCGACGGTGCGGAAGAGCGATTCCATGCCGAAGGTGCGGGCTTCGTCGGGAACGATGGGAACGATGAGTTTGCCGATTTCGGGATGCTTCAACATTTTACGAAGCATGGCGACGAACGCCATGGTGGTAGAAACTTCGCGGCCATCGCTGCCATCGTGGAATTCACGGAAGAGTTCATCGTGATCGGCGACGAGTGGAGTGGAGCGGACTTTGCGCTGCGGAGTGTAGCCACCGAGGGCTTCGCGGCGGCCCTTGAGGTAGCGGATTTCTTCGCTATCGTCGGGCGGGCGATAGAACGGAACATCGCTGATGTCGTCGTCGCTGAGAGGAATGCCGAAGCGGGAGCGGAATTCGCGAAGTTCCTCTTCATTGAGTTTCTTCTGCTGGTGAGTAACGTTCTTGCCTTCACCAGCTTCGCCGAGACCGTAACCTTTAATGGTGCGGGCAAGAATGACGGTGGGGCCGCCCTTGTGCTCGAAGGCAGCTTTGTAGGCGGCATAGACTTTGCGGGGATCGTGACCGCCGAGACGCAGACGGCGCAGAGCCTCGTCGGGAAGCGGCTCGACGAGTTTGAGAAGACGCGGATCGCTGCCAAAGAAGAATTGGCGAACGTAGTCGCCAGAGGAAACGACGAGCTTCTGATATTCGCCGTCGACCACTTCACCCATGCGCTTGACGAGGAGACCTTCGGTGTCGCGCTCGAGGATGGGATCCCACTCGCTGCCCCAGAGAACCTTGATGACGTTCCAGCGCGCGCCGCGGAAGGCGGATTCGAGTTCCTGAATGATCTGGCCATTGCCGCGGACAGGGCCATCGAGCCGCTGAAGATTGCAATTGATGACAAAGATGAGATTGTCGAGCTTCTCGCGGGAAGCGAGGGTGATGGCGCCGAGTGATTCCGGTTCATCGGTTTCACCGTCACCGAGGAACGCCCAGACTTTTGCGTCGGTGGCAGGCTTGAGGCCACGATTTTCGAGATAGCGATTGAAGCGGGCCTGATAGATGGCCATGAGTGGGCTGAGCCCCATGGAGACAGTGGGATATTCCCAGAAATCGGGCATGAGCCATGGGTGGGGGTAGGAGGAAAGTCCACCACCGGGCTTCAGTTCGCGGCGAAAGTTTTCGAGCTGCTCCATGCTGATGCGGCCTTCGAGGAAGGCGCGGGAATAGATACCCGGGCGCGGCGTGGCCCTGAAAGTAGACGGTGTCGCCTTCGAAATTTTTGCTGCGAGCGCGGAAGAAATGGTTGAAGCCCACTTCGTAGAGGGTGGCGGCGGAAGCGTAGGTGGAGATGTGGCCGCCGATGTTGTGCTCCATGCGGTTGGCGCGGACGACCATGGCAAGAGCGTTCCAACGAATGAGGGACTTGATGCGGCGTTCGAGTTGCTGGTCGCCAGGAAAGAGCGGTTCGAGGCGGGCGGGGATAGTGTTGGCGTAGGGAGTGTTGGCTGTGAAAGGTAGATCAATGCCGCTGACGGTGGCGTGCGCGCGAAGGCGCTCCAGGATTTCTCGTGCGACGTCTGTGCCGCTGGTTTCCAGGACGGAATCGAGGGATTCGAGCCATTCCTGAATTTCGACGTCATCGATGTGTCTGGGAGTGATAATTTCCTGATCCATAAGAGCGACCGGCCTTCTTTCCTTTCCACAGACGCAACAGTGCGCCGAGGGCGAATTCTATGAGTGAGTCCGCAATTTCCAAGAATACACCTTAGGCCGGAGATGTGCACGCAAGGGGCTAGAAAAATTCATGATGGGGACCAGAGATTTTTTGGATAGTCAGTAATCCGCTGTAGCGGCAGGAGTTCCGAGAGTGCGGCCGCCGTCGAGGACAAGAGTGTGGCCGGTCATGAACTCGGCACGAATGAGGAAAAGGACGGCGTCGGTGATGTCCTGCGGCGTGCCGGTGCGGGCGAGAGGAGCGCGCTGGATGAAGTTGGATTGCCATTCGGGGGGATCGCCGGGCATGGAGATGGTGCCGGGAGCGATGGCATTGACGCGGACGGCGGGAGCGAGTTCCTTGGCGAGAGTACGGGTAAGAAGGATGACGCCGGCTTTAGAGACGGAGTGAGGAAGGAATTCAGTCCAGCCGAGGAGGCCGCCAATGTCAGCGAAATTGATGATGACGCCGTGGCCAGATTGCGTGAGATGAGGAGCGGCGGCCTGAGCGCAGAAGAAGGGCGCCTTAAGATTGGTGTCGAGAGAGGCATTCCAGGTGGCTTCGGAGGTTTGGCCAAACTTGGTTTCGAGGAAATTGGCAGCGGAATTGATAAGGATATCGAAGCGCTGGAATTCGTTGACGGTGCGTGCGACCAGGTTCTGGATTTCCGCGACGCGAGTGAGATCGGCGTGGAGGGCGATGGAGCGGCGGCCGAGTTTTTCGATTTCGCGAACGACTTCGCGGGCTTCGGATTCGGATTTGCCGTAGTGGATGGCGACATCGGAGCCTTCAGCGGCGAGACGAAGGGCGACGGCGCGGCCAAGGCGCTTCCCTGCTCCGGTGACGAGGGCGACGCGGCCGTGGAGGTTGGTGGTGGTGAGCATAGAAGGCGGCCAAGAGGAGAAGGTATCACACAGATACTTATCCCCGAAAATGCGGCACAGCAGCGTCAGACGGAGCCAAGTATTTAGGTTGGCGGAACGCGTCGGAAGGCGGTCCCTACAAAAGCAAGAAATTGATGAGAAGACGGGGAGGGGCCCAGAACGGGCCCCTCATTTTCTTGGAGCTGGTTAGAACTGGAAGGAGTAACTTACGCCGACGGTTTGGGTACCGACGCTGACGGAGCTGTTGTTGTATTCGCCGGCGAGGAGCGAGCTTTGCGTTACATGCGCGCTCGATTCGGGACGGAAGGGGTAGACAGCTTCGTAGCGAGAGCCTCCATGGTGATAAGCGAAGCCAGTGGAAATGGCGTTGGTGAGGACGGCGGCGGTGAGCGGCGTAAGCGTGGAACCGGGCACGGAATTATCTTCGTGGCCGTAACCGAATCGAAGAACGGTACCTTCGGTAAGTTTGCGTTCAACGCCGGCGTGGAAGCCGTACTCCTCTTTCCACTGGAGTGGGATGCCATCTTGCATGGAGTTGCCGCCAACGACGGTGTTGATGACGGCGTTGGTGCCGTTGGAGTGACCGGCAAAGTGACGCGACAGCTCTCCGCTCGACCGAATGTTTAGAGAGTAGGAAAGGCTGGTGCCAGGAGGTATGGGTCGAAGGGCACAATTTGGCAGTACATTGGTGCCTCTTCCATTTTTGGACAATTTCGGGATGGGCCGTTCCATTGGGGCTTGGTGCTACAATCGCGGCCGAACTACTGAGGGAATGAGCGATGAAACTTGATTTGTTGGCAATTGCAGCGCATCCCGATGACGTGGAACTGACCTGCGGAGGGACACTGCTGAAGATGGCGCAACGGGGATACAAAACGGGGATATTGGATTTGACGGCCGGGGAAATGGGGACGCGGGGAACACCGGAAACGCGTGCGAAAGAAGCGGCGCGGGCGGCGAAGATATTGAAGGTATTGTGGCGCGGGACGCTAGGGGTGGCGGATTCCGACGTGCAACCTACGAGACAGAACAAGCTGGCGTTGGCGAAGGTGATTCGCGAAATGAGACCGAGGACGGTGATTCTACCGTATTGGGAGGCGCGACATCCAGACCATTACCATGCGTCGACGCTGGGGTATGAAGGATGTTTTTTGGCGGGATTAAAACAATTGCCGCTGGAGGGAGAGCCTTACCGGCCGTTTAAGATCTTGTATGCGACATCGTTTGAAGGGATGCCAGCGACGTTTATCGTGGATATAACGAAACAATATGAGAGCAGGCGAAAGGCAATCCTGGCGTATGGATCGCAATTTCGCCCGGCGAAGAGCGAGCGAAAACAGAGGGTGTACCTGGCGATTGATGAGCTGGACGCGAAGATGGATCTGCTGGCACGGCGGAATGGAGATTTGATCGGGGTGAAGTATGGGGAGCCGCTTTTGCAGAAGGAATTGATGGAAGTGGAGGATGTAGTGGAATTGAGGGTGCGGTCGATCTGAGAGCAAACCACGCGATGGAGGATCGAGGTCAGATGGAGTCGTCTTCGATGGCGGGGATGAAACCAGGGAGGTTCTGGCCGGCGGGGGTGCGTTCGACGCGAACGCGGATAAGGTCTTCCCCCTCAGAGCCCGATTTGCGGAGAAGAGCGATTGTAGTGAGAGCTTCGGTATAGAGTCGGGTGACCAGGTAGGTGTCCCCGGTGCCGTCTTTCTTCCAAAGCTGGCCAATCTGAATTTTTCGCGCGCTCATGGACTGTATCTGACTGTAGTTTCCGCGAGGGGAAGTGTCAACACCTGTGCGCAGTTCGTGCCCCAGCGAAGCTGGGGGGTGGTAAGCCGTCGATGGAGGGTTTGCGGACTTGCGGCGAGGCACGGAAAACCTTCCAGCCACAGGCCACATCCTAAACAATGGGTCCACCGGCGCGCGGCGAAGGTGTATAATCCTGGTGGTTGGGGGAGGGTCTTATGCAGAAATCCTCGCAATTCGT
This sequence comes from Candidatus Acidiferrales bacterium, assembly GCA_963839315.1. Classification (GTDB taxonomy): domain Bacteria; phylum Acidobacteriota; class Terriglobia; order Acidiferrales; family UBA7541; genus Acidiferrum. The sequence continues at coordinate 26,518 of CAWIUU010000034.1, read as the reverse complement.
GTTGGCAATGGTTCTGGCAGGGGGAGTGATGGCATGCCCCGAGGTGTCTTGGGGCCAGACACAGGCCCCGGCCACAACACCTCAGACTCCTCCCAGTACGACGACGCAGACGAGCCAGCCGGCAAAGCCGCAAGATCCCAACGCAACGACTCCGCAAGACAAATGCCAGGATACGACTGCGACACAATCCGCGACAGATAAAACACAACCGCCTGCTCCTTGCACAGCGACCAAGGCCGCCCCTGGAACACCCGGAGCGGACACGCCGGTTGCACAACAAAAGACGGTGCATCCAAAGAATTCCAAAGAAGATGTGGACGCGATCGGTAACCGGGATGTAGGCAAGGGGATCAATTTTTATTCGATCGAGCACGAGATCGCGCTAGGGAAAGGATTAGCGCAGGAAGTGGAGAGGTCTTCGAAGCTGATTGATGATCCGGTGATAGTCGAGTACGTGAACCGCGTGGGACAGAACCTGGTGCGGAATTCGGACGCGCACGTTCCGTTCACAATTAAAGTGATCGATTCCGACGAGGTAAACGCGTTCGCGCTGCCGGGCGGCTTTTTTTATGTGAACAGCGGATTGATTATGCGCGCGCAGGAGGAAGCGGAACTGGCGGGAGTGATGGCGCATGAGATCTCGCACGTGACCGCGAGGCACGGCACGAAGCAGGCCACCAAGGGCGAGATGATGCAACTAGCAACGATTCCGTTGATGCTGCTGGGACCCGGCGGCTGGGCGGGGTATGGCATATACCAGGCCCTGCAACTTGCGATTCCGCTGTCGTACCTGAAGTTCTCTCGCGATGATGAGCGCGAAGCAGACTTTTTGGGTTTGCAGTACATGTACAAGGCAGGGTACGACCCCAACGCTTACATCACATTCTTTGAGCGAATCCAAGCCGACGAGAAACGACGCCCCGGAACCATCCCGAAGTTCTTCTCGACGCATCCACCAACGCCGGACCGGATTGCAGCAACGCAGAAAGAGATTGCGCGCATACTTCCGGAGAAGGATGAATACATCGTAACAACGTCGGAATTCGATCAAGTGCGGGCGCGGCTGCGCAACGTGATGTTCTCCCGCAAGGTGCAGGACAATGGACCTGGCAAGCCGACACTGCGGACGAAGACCGAGCAGGCGGGAAAGCAGACGGGTTCGACGACACAAACCGGAACGACACAGACGGATCCGAGTACAACCGATGATGACCGGCCGACATTGAAGCGCCGGCCCGATTCACCGTGAACGGTTGAATTTGCAGGGCGAGAGAATGGAGATTGATGAAAAAGGGCGGCCGAGGAGGCCGCCCTTTTGTTTTGAGGAGCGAAGTTTTGTTTCATTTACCTGGCGATTGCCGCAGCATGCATGGGGATTCCGCCAGCCAATGGCTGAAAGCTGCGCTGTAGCCCGTTAGTACTGTTATTCGTTACTGCAAAATACTTGGTTGGGACAGGCCGCCACGGGGTTTGATCTGTGAAAATGGCGGTATTGAGGCGCCCATGCTCTCCCCGCTGTATCTGGCGACAATCTTGCTTTGTGCTAGTGGTGGAACTCCACATTCAATCGGCGCGCGAGGTGCCGGCATATTCGAGGAGCTGGCCCAGGACCCGAAACCGGCCCCGGCCGACCAAAAGCCAGCAGGTGCTACGCACCAGCCGGCCGCCGCGCCGGCGACACCAGCTGTGCCCGCATTACCTGCTTCACCCGTCGCACCCGTAACGGCGACAAAACCGGTAGACAAGCCGAGAAAAGTGATCACCAACGACGATCTAAAGAACCCCGGGAGCGGCGAGGGATCGGGATTTTCTCCGATGGAGTTCAGCGAGGTGAATGACTGCGACAGAAATTGTTTTGAAAACGTGCGGCAGATGGCGCGAGCCCAGACGGCATCAAACCCGAACTGGAAGCGGGACCTGTTGCATGCCGTCGATCAGGTGAGAAAAGACGACGAATGGCAGAAGTATTTGCGGGAACTTTACGATGTGCACCTGAAATTTTGCCAGTTGGGGAATGAAAAGAAGGATGAATTGAACAGATACGCGGATCCGCACAACGTAACGCCGAGGGAGATAGCCATCGACGACAAATACGACGCCAAGTTCAGGGAGGTCCAGACATCGCTGCAGACGCTGTACTACCGTCAAGGAGACCTGCAGAGAAGCTTCGGCGCAAATCCGTATGCGTACCAATTTTCGATGGTGCAAACCAGCCGGATCCAGAACGCCAGCTGCGCTCCACCCCGGTATCCGAATTATGCGCCGAACGATGCGAATGATCCGTGAGCGCGCCATGAAACAACTATTGGTACAAGGCGACAACAGATCTAACGAGATAGTGGGCAGAGTGTTTCAAGCTGCCGGCGTGAGCTTGCTACTTCTATCGTTCGCTTCCCTCTCCGGCGCGCAATCGCAAACTCCGGCTGCACAACCGCCTGCTGCGAAACAATCCGCGCCGACCGAGCAGAAGGATTCCACAACCAAAGCGAGCCGGGCTGCCAAATCCAAAAGGGTAATCACAAACGAAGATCTGGAACCGCATTCCGCGCCGGGAAGCCAGCCGGATAGGATCGTAACTGGTGAAGGAGGCTCGCTGCTGAATTGCGATACGGCGTGCGAACAACAGGCGCGCGACCTTCTCGGATATGACTCCGACTACGAGGCCGAGTGGCGAATGCAGGTGGTCCGTGCGCGCCGCGACCTGATCGCGGATGGGGAGTGGCGCGGGTTGCTTTCGCAATCTACCGACCAGGTGAAGAGGTACTGCAATTTCCTGGCGCAAGAATCCCAGCAGACGGCGCCGAGCGGAAACAGCTTCAATGCGCAAGTGGAACGAGCGCGAAATGCGCAGTACTTCGAGAGTATGGGCATCACGTTGCGGCAAGGACTGGAAGCCACGGTGAACCGCATGGAGAACCGGATGAAAGAGGTGGGGGCGCTTTCGCCCGCGCGCGCGGCGATGATGAACGTGGAGGCGAACCGGGTTTTCAACCGTACCTGCGCGCAGCCACCTCAACGCTGATGAAAACAACTTCATTTATTTCGAATTGGGGCCCACGTGGCATACGATGCGCGAAAGCTGCGCTATTCGTTCCGCTTTTGATGGGATGTACGATTCTTTTCGTTGCGTCGTGTGGAAAGAAGGGGGCCACAACTTCGGAGCAAAAACCAGGCCCACGGATCAAGTGGGAATACAAGAGCGCTGCCATAGCGCTTTCGCATCCGGCGATAGGCCCGGACGGCACGATTTATGTCGGCTCGAATCGCAATTTGCTGGCCGTGTCTTCCGAGGGAAAACTGCGGTGGGAAGCCGGTGTCGGAGAAGCAGGAACACCGGTGGTATCTGAAGAGGGGACAATATATCTCGACACCTGGCATGGCTCGCTGTTTGGGGTGAACAAAGGAGGCCAGATCGTCTGGCGGCCCGGCTGCGGTTTGATAGGTTTCAACGCGCCACCCGCAATGGGCGCGAATACAATGCTCTATTTTCTGAATACGGTCTCAGATATCTACGCGTTCGAGCCGAAACGCAGCGAGGAGAAGGTATGGTCGCTGGACACGTTTCGCGAAGGAATGCTTGGGGCTGACACAGTGCTACCCGGGAGCGCACGCGTGGGTGGAATCTCCGCGAAGGCGGCGCCCATACTGACGCGCAACGGATCGGTAATTCTTCCGCGGCAGAATTTCCTGCATTCGATTTCCACAAACGGTTCCCCCGAGTGGGATTTGGAACTCACCAGCGGCAACCTGGGACAGGCCGCGTTAGCCGAAGATGGAACCATCTTTCTGGGTGACGATCGATCCGTAGTGTACGCGGTGGAATCCTCGGGCAGCAAGAAGTGGCGGCTTGACGTAGGAGGTTCGGTGCAGGGTTCGCCAGTCATCGATACTGCCGGAATTGTGTATTTCGCGGCGGGTGACGCGGTGTACGCGGTGAATCCGGACGGCAGTTTAAAGTGGAGATTTTCACCAATGCGACGCCTGGGGATTTCGACGTCGCCGGCGCTAGCGGCCGACGGAACGCTGTATGTGGGCGGCGATTTTGCGCTGGTTGCACTGAACCCGGATGGCACCCTGAAATGGAATATTCGCATTTACTCACCGACTTCTTCACCGACGATTGGACCTGACGGCACGATCTATTTTGCCTGTGGGTATTCGTGGCTCTGCGCGGTAGAGGATCAGGGTTCGCCACTCATGCGGAGTGCGTGGCCCAAACAATTTCATGATGTGACGAATACAAGCAACAGCTTGAACGGCGGAAATTGATGGTGCGACAAGAGCAGCTTGCGAAGGGAATCAGGCGCCTGTGAATTGATGCCGCGCTTGCGCTGCCGGGGAGGGTGCTGAGGTGGAACAGAAAAAGCTCGTTGCCAGAGTGATTGCCGTTTGCGCTGTGCTGACTTTTTTCTATTTTTGGAAAAAGCCCACAACATCGAAACAAGCTGATTCCGGCGAGATACCCACGATTGAGAAGAAGTGGGAATTCACCGCGGGAGGAAAGATCTTCGGGGCGCTGGCGCTGGCAGACGACGGGACACTGTATGCCGCAGCCGATGATGGATTTGTTTACGCACTGGATGGCTCGGGGACCCAACAATGGAAGACCTACGTTGGACCGACAAGGTCTGCGCCTTCCGTTGGAGCCGATGGAGCCATTTTTATTGCCAATAACAACGGGCGGGTAATTGCGTTGAATCACTCAGGAGCGGTTCGCTGGACCGCGGACGTATATGAAGGAAACACGCAAGGGGAAAACGGATCTGCGATGGGACGCGATTATCTATACGTGCCAGCACGAGGAAATTTGTGCGCAGTGCGATTGTCAAACGGGCAGGTGGACTGGCAGTCGAGGTGGGGCGGAGAACAATGGGGAGCGGTGACACTGCTTCCGGACGGGACCACGCTCTCGCCCGGACGAGGAAGGTTGAATGGCATCGATAGCCGCGGGGAGGTTGAGTGGCAATATCCGGCGTTGACCGATGAAGCTGTGCAGCGAAACGGAGGGTACCCACCTCCAGGGAATTATTTTGTCAACACGGGAATAGCCGTCGACAATAACCGCACGCTCTACGCCGGAATCGGGAGGGACAAATTAGTGGCCATGGCACCGGATGGCACCCCCAAGTGGGAGCTGAAAACCAGCGGCATGGCACTTAACCGCGCTACCCCGGTGATCTCGACCGACGGAACCATCTTTTTTGGCGACGGAGACGGAGTACTTTCCGCGCTTGATGCCTTTGGGACAACAAGGTGGAACTTGCGCTTGCAAGGCCCGATCCTGGCGACGCCGATGATTGCCGAGGACGGAACCATTTTCGTGGTGAGCGGGCGGTATTTATTGGAAATATCGCAGGAGGGGAAAGCTCTTTCGCAGGTGATCATCGGAACCGGCGCGCAATCCTCTCCAACGCTTGCACCGGACGGCACCGCGTATGTTGCGACGTATGATGGCAAAGTGATCGCTTACATGGGTGGACATGGTGCGCTGATGAATAGTCCATGGCCAAAATACCAAGGTGATCTGGCAAATCGTGGCACTGCACATTCCTTCTGAACTGCTTCCTGAGCTGCCGGTGGACGTATTCAGGGGGAACTGCGAAGTGCCAGGTATCACGCGAATCCGCAAAGAGCGGATTGTTTCCGCAGGAGCGCTTTCGGTTACTACGACTTGCCGTGGCCGGCGCGCTGATGCTCTTCAGGAGCGGCGGAAATGCCCATACGGCGGAGCTCGTCGCTATAATATTTACGGTAGAGGACGTCCCACTCTTCACTGCCTTCAAGAATTTCTTTTTTCTGGGAGGTAATGCGCTTGCGGACTTCGACTTCGACTTTTTCTTCTTCGCGCAGAACGTTCGTAATGGTCTGAACCATGTGCTGGCGAATGGTGTCGCGGTCTTCGACGAACTCGACCTCGTTACTTTGCACCAGTAAATCAGAGAGCTGGTGAGAGATGCGGACAATTTTTTCGCGAGTCAATCGCATTGATATGGTACGCCCCTGTTCCCTTCCCTAGCGCAGGATGAGTTTTTTGTCGCGGGCGATCTGACCTTTCACTTTTTTAAACATTTCCTGATAAGAGATGCCGGTGCGGCGCATTTCATCCTGATATTGAGTAAGGATGTTGCGAACTTCTTCGTTCACTTTGTCTTCGACGGTGATTTCTTCCATCATGCGGGCACGAATGCGCACGATGACCGGTTCAACGTCTTTCTCCTTGATCTCGACGAGGTTGCCCTCAAGGAGTTTTTTGACGACTTCCGAGGCCATGTGGCCGACATAATCGCGGTTCAACAGCATGATTGGGGCTTCCTTTTAGTTGCGTGCAAGTAATTGAGTTTACTGGGTGGACGAAGAATTGGCAAGAAAACCGCAAAAAAAAGCGCGAAGAATCTTTACGTGGGCGCGAGGGAAGAGCCGGGAGTTGCGTTGACGCGTTGGGCGGCTTCCTGTAGCATGAATTGATGTGAGCAGAACGGGCGGTTAGCTCAGTTGGTTAGAGCGCCTGCCTTACAAGCAGGAGGCCGAAGGTTCGAGTCCTTCACTGCCCACCAAATCCTCAATAAAACAAAGGCGATTTCGAGGAAATGGGGGTGTCTGGATTTTCCGCTAGGTGTACCGCAGGTGTACTCGTGGCGAGTTGGCTTGTTTCTTGCTACTGCAACGCATAGATTTTAGTTGCCGATCGCTGGCGACTAGGGCCACCGTGCAGAGCTTTCCCAATCTGTTTTTCCCAGGAAATAACAAATGAAAGTTCAAGGAAAGTGTGCAATCGCTCTAGGGAGTGTTGTACTCGCGGGGGTGTTGGCTATTGATCAGAGACCGTTACGCTTTTACTATGAGAACGGCGACCACTGGGAAGAAGTTCCCTGCCGGAGGACTAGTTTTTTAATTTCGTGGCCCACGTGTTCGGCAGAGCCGTCTTCACGTACAGGCAGTGCGTGGCATCGGGCGCATCAAGAGTTTAGCGGGACCGACACAAAACCGACACATCGGAAACAGGGTGATCGCTGAACGAGCAGCTTCAATGGTTCCCCCAAAACCCCAGCTCATAAAAATGCAAGAGGCCGGGACACATGAATACATCTCCCGTGCTATGACCCAAGTTTCCGGTAACCTACCAGGGAAGTGAAAGACAACCGGCAAACATAAGCGCGTTTTTGGTGGGCAATCTGTTCTCTAAGTCCGGCGTTCCGGCAAGGGTCTCAATGCATTGATCCGTCACCCACATCACGCCGAAATTCGAGAAGTTCAACCGGCGCGCCGCTATCGAGGATCAGCGCTACCATAACGCCTTCCGAAGGTGAGTTCGGTTCCGTGAGAATCTGCTTCCCGGCTATAGCAGATTGAAGATCGTCTACTTCGAACGCGATGTGAGGGACTGACTTGACCAAGGCGTGCACTGGGCTATCGGGCTCGAAGCGCATCCATTGAATGCCACAGGGACTGGTCTCGAACGCAGAGACGTACATCTTAAACCGTTCCAGGTAAATCTCGTCGGGACGCTGAACGTCTGTCGGAATGCCGATGTGGTGATATCGCCAGCCGCATACCGAAGTAGCCACCGGTTGCTCGTGGCCCTTCCGGCGAGTTACCGGCCCATCAGACTTGGGTTCTGAAATACACATGATTTCTTCCTGACTAAAATATCACCGCGCTTTCGCGGAGCGAGGACGGTCAACGGCGCCACAGGGATTGTGCTCTGCCTTGTCCCGCCGGCATTTACTGATAACACTCAAAAAACTGGTTTTCAAGCCAAAGGAACGAGCGGCTGGTAAACGCGGCATGTCCGGTTACGCAAATCAGAGTTAGCGCCGCCAATGAACTTGTAAAGCATATTTCCACTTCTTAGCTTCCCTTTGCTTTCTAATGATTTCACTCGCTTCCTGCTCTACACGTTCCGGACCTTGAACAGGTAATTCACTAATGATTTCTTGCGTACGCAGTCGGAGTTGACTTTCGCTCCCCTAAGTTCCCTGCGAACGAAAATATCGGACCAGTGTAGTGCCCCCGCGCAATTAGAACGGTTCAAAATCTCGCTGCGCCACTGGGCGAGAAGCACTTGAGTAATCGGGCCAACACCATAATTGACAATGGACACTCCTAAACATAGACTTCACCTTAGTTCAGTCATAAGACACCGATTCGATTAACAAGGGTTGGACGTGCGCACACTGTTACTCATTTCCGTCGCGTTTCTGACTATATCGACTACTACGGGTCAGGAGTGTGCATGGGCTGGTAATATATTTGCCGACAATGAAATGAACCTAAATGGACGAGTGTGTCAGATTTGTCAAAACGGAAAGTGGGTAGACAGGGATGTTAAGTGTGAGGAATGCAAGCCCAAAACAAATCCCGTTGCATTTAATCCTATCCCGGCTGCAAACGATTGTACTGCCAGACCGAACCGGTCGGCGCCACTACAAACGTTTACCGATGGTGCTCGTGCGATACTAAATGGCAAGTTTCAACTCTGCTCTGATGGTCAATGGCTCGAATCAACTCCTGCGCGCTCGCAAATATGTGCGGCACAATAGCATGAAGGATTTGTAGCTTACCGATCCGAGGGATTTCGACGAGAACGGGAAAAACTCGCTGGGAACGATCGACGGTGTGGGGACTGCTGCGCAACCCGGCCTATGAAGGCAAAGCGTGCTTCGGCAAAACCGAACAGTCGGAACGACAGCGCATCACGCGGCCGCTGCGTCAGCGGAACAGTTCCTCGCACCGAAGCAACTGTCATCGTGATCGGCCTCGCGCGGACTGGATCGAAGTGCCCGTCCCTGCGCTGGTGAGTGAAGAGACATTTGCTCTGGCACAAGAACAGTTGACCAAGAACAAGCATCATTCTCCTCGCCGAACGATCGAACCGACACTGCTGCAAGGGATGCTGGTATGCCAGCAGTGTGGCTATGCCTTGTATCGATGTTCCACGCGAACGTCCAAGCGAAAGCTGCACTACTATCGATGCCTCGGTTCCGATGCCTATCGCCATTTCAAAGGTGCGTTGTGCACCAACCGTCCCGTACGATCAGACTACTTGGACTAGTTCGTGTGGGACCCGGTCATCGTTTTGTTGGACAATGGGACGCTGATTCAGGCTGAAATTGACCGGCGAAAAGAGGCCGCGCGGAACAGTGATCCTCGAAGACAACGCAGCGAAACTTTACGCCGCGAACAGGTGCGATTGGGAAACAACGTGGCACGACTCATCACTGCCTATCAGGAAGGTCTGGTCAGCTTGGCGCAACTGCGTCAAAGAATGCCGGAGTTGAACAAGAAATCACAGTCCGTGGAATCGGAACTACAATCACTCGAGACGGCAGCCGTGGACCAGGCTCGCTACTTGCAACTTGCCGAAAGCTTGGACGGATTTCGAATTAAGCTTCGTGAGCGGGCTAAGACGTTAGAGGTACGCGAGCGACAGCAGATTTTGCGGCTGCTCGTGAAGGAGGTTCTCGTTGCCGAAGACAGTCTAACCATCCGTCATTCGATCCCGATTCCGCAAGCCGGCACTGTTTCCAATGAGCCGCAGCCGACAGGCTCCGACCCTCCCGAGCCTTGGTCGTCAAGCAACCAAAGTTTACTCGGGTCGAGGGGCCGGCATTGTTATGCAATCAAGTGGATTTGGAACCCTAAACCGCTGCGCGTTTACGTCAGGGTAGGACCTGAATTTCAAGTTCCATCGCACGCCCATCCCGGATTGAAAATGCCCGGATGGGCGTACTTGCATACGGCCGGGGCGTGACGATGAAATAGATCGCTTCAGAATAGTGGGCCAGCGCGATGTCTTTGGGCGAAGGCTCGTTCGTGTCCAGCCAATTCGGATGCGAGTGGTAGATGCCGAGGAATTCGAGCCGCCGCTTGCGGAGTTCCCCCATCAGGCGCACGATCTCCTTGGGCGCAATTTCGTAATTCCTGACTGGATCAGCCGCTACGTTCTTCGCAGGGAACGCCTGCGTAATTAGTCCGTCCTGCCCCGCCAGAATTCCGCAGCATTCCCGATGCGGCTGGCGGCGGGCATGCTCCAGGAGTTGCCCGTATACTTTGCGGCGACTTCGGACGGCTCGCTTCATTCCGGGAGTATATAACGAGGCGAATTCGTGAATCGAGTGACGGACGCGGAGAGACTTGTGGTACGCAAAAATTCTATACGTCTTCCATCTCACAGAGATGCTGGCACTTATTTGCTCGGCCTCCCTGCGCTGGGAAACTCCAAAAACCAATCCTGCTAACGAAAATAGTTCTCAGCCGGACCGACCGTGTGACATGCTGACAGCCCATGTCTCGATTCTTTCCGAACGCAAAGCGCTCACTGGATTCTCTTCTTAGCTTGATCACCGATCTGGTCGCGGACGGACTTCTTTTCTTCCGTCTCCTGTTCCGCTCGCGCACAGCCCTGAGCGCGGAAGTCCTTTTCCTGCGAAAGCAGCTGGCCTTCTATGAGGAGAGGCAGGTCCAACCGAGGCGATTGAATGACTCCGCCCGTTTCTCTCTCATCCACTGGTCTCGCCTATGCAATTGGAAAATCAAAACTGGACGCAATTATTGCGCAGCACAGGTCGTCCGTATACGGTTGACAATGGGCAACGCGGCCAAAAGATTTGAGACTTCCACCGATGGATCGAATCGACAGCTGTTAATTGGGCTGTGTCTTGCACCCATTGCTTGCAGCATAATAATCACTTACCGCGCACGCGTTCCGCGCGTTTTCTCTTGACGGCTACTACGCACTCAACTATGGTGAGCGTGTATCGAGAGGAGCTTCCTCTTGGATACACACGGACAGTTGTAGTTTGACTGATCGCCCGTCAGACAATCCTCTAAACAAGCAAAGCCCGCCCAGAAAGAAAGTGATACAAATGACTCCGGATGAACTCAACAACATCGCAGTTGAATTGAAACGACTCGGCTCTGAACTAAATTTAACCGACCAGCAGAAAGAGGGTCTCAAAACCTTTTTGACTGAGAAATACGAGAAGCTGCAAGAATACAGAAAAGAGAATCCAAACATCTCGAAGGAAGACGTTGCCCAATACATCGCCAAGAATCGCAGCGCCGGGCGCGAGAAACTTGAAAAGTTCTTGACGCCTGAGCAGCTTACGAAATGGGATGCGGAGATCGCAAAGGCTAAGGACTTCCTCAGCACGCGAGCTGCATCAGCCTAGTCTCTGTAGGCGGTCTTGCAATATCGAAGAAAGCCTAGTGTTGCAAATCTTCGATGGACCTTGATTGAGGCGAAATAATCATAGGGCGATTGTCTACGGCAGTCGCCCTATTCTTGCAAGGCGCGCTACAGGACAAGTGGAGTACCAGAACTTTAAATGTCAGATATGGCCTTAGTCAAGAGTTTGACGCACCAGTTGGCCTTGATAGCAAGGAAATTAAGTTGAATCCTCCAAATTCGAAGCGTAGAGTTGCGGCATTCCCTGCCAAAAACTTTCTTTTAAGCCTCCCGATGGCAACGGTGATTTGCCGTAACCGCTCTGGCCTTTGGTCCAACTTTCATTTTGCGTTTCTTCTTTTCCTTCCTTCGGATGTCGAACGGGGATAAGCGGCGCTATAACTCTACGCTTGACCAGAGACTTGCACCGGAGTATCTATGCCCTACTGCCATGTTTGCGGTTCACGGGCCACTTGGTGACTTGACCAAACCCCGGGATGGTTGCCGCGTGGCCCCACCTTCGCTTGACACCAACATTACGCGGCAGTAGCCTCGGGGTTCAACGCATCTGTCGTGAAGAATTGAGCGTAGTTTCTCCTGCCCCACCCTGAATGCCAACCCAGGGTGGGGTTTTTGTATTCGGGGCTTCTAAGGCTAATCGGCCACAACCTGCCGCACCTGACAGGGATATCGTGCAAGCGAGCATCCTCTCGTTGGCTTTGGCTTCCCGAATATTAGCCCTCAGGCCATGCGCCCGATTGGCCTGCCAGTGTCGAGATTACAGGTCTGCAAAGAAAGTCTGACCGAACTGTTAGTCTGTTCAGTTTGTGTGATGTGCGTCACGGCCAACCGCAACCTTCAAATCCAGAGTCGATGAGTGAAAAATATTCTCATCTATGTTCATTGCCCTTACCCCGAATGCTGTTCCCGTGGTGTTCAGACTTGTGCGATTGACCGCGAACTGCTTAGGAGTTCGGTAATGAACGGCGATGAAGTTAGGATCATAGGTGGCAGTTGCAAACACTCTTGGCCACTTTCGGAGGGAATGAAAAATGCCCTAAGAAAGGCTTTCCTTTTCGGTCAAAACTGACGTTCAAAAACTAAGAGGCCACACGCCCGGGATGAACGTATGGTCTGTTTCCCTTCCCAACTGAATTCCTAACCTACATCAAGTTGCTGCACAGGTACATTTCAAGAGTACACAATCCAGTTGACCCCTCCGGCCTGATCCTGCATCTCCGGGCTGTGCGCGTCAATCATGGAGCCTATTCCTTACCAAAGCAGGCTTCGAAGCAGATTTCACCGACCCGTTGCTCGATGAATCCACTGACATCCCCCGGACCAGAAAGTCTTCGGGACCATGCGGGTCATCGCGTGAAGGCGACACTGAACTGATCGCCACCAATGTGCTGCATCATTCGCAGACGTTCTGCAAATAAGGCGCGCCGGCAATCACCTTGCCCGGATTGCAGGGGATCGCACTCAAGTACTCGTAGATTGCCCGGAGTTCGTGGTCAGTCATGTTCCTGAAAAACGGCCAGCGCATGACCTGGAGCAGATCGCCGTTGAAGGGTGGCATGAGACAATTGGGCGGCGTGCCAGGGGTGGGAGGCGTGCCAGTGCAACTTGGATGTACGTGATCGAGGTCGGTGCCTTGCCTCATGATCTGGACGAACTCCGCGTAGCTGTGTCCACCTGCCGGCAACCCAGTTTTGTCTGGTGTCAAATTGCGGGAGTAAAGGTGCGGAATTTGGTTTTGGGGCGGAAGCGGCCCGAATGGGCCAAAATCCCGGCCTCCGCCCAAATAGTTGTTCGTATTTATCTCTGCTGTTCCGCTAAACGGTGGGGAAAGGAAATAGGGGTTGCCGTGAGGGACGACAAATTCTGTAGCTGGGCCTGCCGAGTGACAGCCGTTGCAGTCGCCCACAGCGTTGACAATATAGCTACCCAAACCCACCAACGCCCGGTTTTTCCCTTGCAGGTTCAGGGGAACAGGGGCGATCTCGAAACCACGCTGAATCCTGGATTCCTCCCTCTGGTCATCGGTTTCATCCTCACGCGCTTTGACGCGCTTCGTGCTAATTACTGTTGCCGCGAGAATAAAGGCAGCGAATGCCGCGATGACTCCCGCGGTGTTATGAGACCTGGTGTGTGTCATGACGAAACTCCTCAACTTTCTTCACGAATTAGCAGAAATGGCGGCCTGTAGATGATTGATTAGAATATGGAAGCCTTAGCAGGGCACGATATACCTAGGAGAAGAATACGAAAACGGCTTTTCTCGTTCCTAGAGCAAATCGATCCTTCAGCGATTTTTTGAGCGAAGAAAAGGATAGCTTAGGCGACCACCCAGCTAAGTCCTGTTACGTCCGCGTTAATCAAGAGTTAGCCGGTGACAACGTGAATTCCGCGAGCGCGACGAAATAAATCCGCCACGCTCGCGAAACGCAAAGAGATTAATGCGGCCAACGAAAGCCGGAGTGTGAATGAGGTCGCGTTACTTCGCCGGTACATAGCTCAAATCCGGACGAGTCTGGATCAGATCGCTGTACGTGCTCTCGATAGAGCCGTTGAGCCGTTCGATCACCGACATGGCTTCTTGCTCGCCGAACGCTTCGCGTAGTCTGTCGCGCAGAGGCTTCACGGCCGGATCGTCCTCGAACGAAGCCCAGTTCGCGTGATCGAAGGTAAGAACGTACGTGCCGCCAGTCCCGCCGTTCACAAGGCGATACCACGAATAGTGAACCGGCGATTTCACCTTCTGATTGGCTTCATGAACTCTCGCGACGGCGCTCCGGAAATCGTCGCCCTTGCCGTACTTGACGTGGAAGGTGACGACTTCAATGTACTTTGGGTTCATGTCGGGAGAGGGATTGCTCCAGTTCGGCAAGAATTCGTAATACGCGCTGGTCAATTTGTCGACGTAGGGTGCGACGAGCTTTTTGTATTGCTCCAAGTCGGCGGCATCGGGCACGGACGGCTTGTCCATATCCGCCCAGTGCATTCCGAATCGCCCGACGATATAGGTGCCCATGTTTTCCCCGGTGAGGACTTCCGACACAAGAAGCGCGTCCTTGTCTTTTTGCTGCTTGTGCCATTCGGCTTTAGCTTTCCGTCCTTCTTCGTACTGCTTCACCATGCCATTCTTTGGTGTCTGGAATTCAAGGCCTGCGATGGTGCCGGGTTTATCCTGGGCGAGTGTGCCAACGGCAAGAAACGCGACGGCACACAAGCTAGCTGCGATCCTCAAAAGCTTCATACTTCCTCCGTGATTTTGACTGGGATTTTGATTTTGGTTTCGGAGCCGACCGAACTTGGGCTCTTCACCGTCTAGACGCAGACACTATCACAGATTCAGGTTGTCCACTAAATTCCACCAGTCCGAAGATCCTCTCGTGGAAGGACTCAGCTCAGATCGACGGCGCAAGACAAGCGGTAGCTGATATTCAGCTTTTTCAAAATACCGGCAGTGTCGCGTGGGGTTTGCGCTGTTGGGAGATCGGCGCACTAGTCTGGGTCGCTAGTGGAGTACAGACCTGGATGTGACAATCGAAAAGGACGGCTACCAAACAATGAAAGGCAAAGTGAAGGGGCCGTTATGTGTGATTGATTGACCTGCAACGCAAGAAATAATCACCCTCCCCGAAAGCTTTTCAGCTTGTACCCCAACATCTCCGCACACGCCAACAGCATTTGATTCGCGAACTCCAATCGGCTCGCTGGCTCGCACTTCTGAAGCATTTCCAGGGCGGTCTTCTTCCACTCTTCGGCCATCTCCAACAGTTCCTTTTCCACGGTGCTTCTCCGCAGAGAGTTTGCGGCAGAGGAGTAAGGGATTCATAGTCTACCGTTTATTGGGCGTAGAATGCCGCTTCGGAACCCTTAGAAGAGCATTTGTCATCTAAGGATTGAGAGACCCAGAACCGAGGGTAGTGATATGAAAAAAGCCATTCTATTTCGAGTAGTTTTTGTCCTCGTCGCCATGATTGCGCTCGGTTGGTTGCCGCAGCCGGTGCTTGCCCAACATGGTGGTCACGGTGGTGGAGGAGGATTCCACGGCAGCGGTGGCGGAGGATTTCATGGAGGTGGCGGAGGAGGGTTTCACGGGGGTAGAGGTTTCTACGCCGGAGACCACTCTGGGTACGGCGGCGGACACTCTGGGTACGGTGGTAGCGGACACTACTACGCTGGATATCGTGGCGGCTACTACGGAGGACGGGGCTACTACGGAAGTCGCGGAGGTTATGGCTGGGGCTATGGCCGGGGCGGATATTGGGGACGAGGATACGGTTATGGATGGGGCTGGGGTTGGGGATTTGGCTTCGGGTGGCCGTATTGGGGTTGGGGATATCCGTATGGCTACTACTACAACCCGTGGTATTACGCGCCTGACCCTTATTATTCTTACCCGTACTATCTGGATCCGAACAATCCTCCACCGGCAGATCCTAACGCACGGCCCCAGCCCAACCAGAACGGACCCGCAAGATCCTGGAGACCCCCGGCACCGGGAAGCGCAGCCTATGCCAACTACGCAAACAGCAACGTCGCGGCCGTTGCGCTGCGTAGGCCGGTTCTCTCCGTGGACCGGATGAGCGTGACGCCGAGCAGCTACCGAGCCGCACGTTCGATCCCGGAGCGTTCCACCACGGAGCGGACCACCCCGCAAACGGATGCGCAGCTTCGACCGGAAATGCAAAAAGCATTGCAAAGATTGAGCGAGATGCCGCCGTTTGCTCGCGAGCGCGAAATCGAAACCGGCCGTTACCGTCAGTTTTCTTCCGAGGAGAAACAGATTTTAAGAAATAGCGCCCTACTGTCACCAGCCACTATCCATGACATGCAAGATTCGTTCCCTCAAAGAGTGTCTCTGAAGTCGTACGAACCAATTCGGCAGGGCGAATAGAACGATGCAAAAAGCTTCGGGTACGTCGAAGAAGACGCCCATCTCGGTGTCAGAATCGCGAAGGCCGAGGTCAAAGCGGGTCCGTGAGACGACGGAAGGAACTCGATTGCAGGTTTCGCTCGGGAAAGAAACGGCACAGATTTATTCGTGGCAGGTCGTTGAAGGGACTCAGTGAACGTGAATCGTTGACGCAATCTTCAAGGCCGCCCTCGAAACCATATCGGTACAACTTCGGGACAATTGAGGAGTGGGAAGTAAGCGGCTTTTCGGGCGTAAGCGACACCAGCAAAGCCATTTAGGGGTTTAACCTAGCCTGCCTTACAAGCAGGAGGTCGCAGGTTCAAGCCCTGCACCGGCCCACCATCCTTACAGTTGCAGTCCCACAAGACCCAATTCACCCAGTCGTCCCCTTCCCTGCAGAAGCATTGTAGTGGAATCCTGCGTATTCCCTTCGAGCCCTGGCAACTTGAGCTCAGCTCCCTTCGGAGAGGAGTTGCTGGTAGGCCGGGATGGTGAGAAACTCCACGAACTGAGGCGCGCGAATTAAATCACGCATGAGTCGCGCAGATTTCTGGTAGGCAGCATGGCGGGTGACGTCGCCGGCTTGTTTTGCTCTAGCCAGTTCCTCATCGATGATGCGATCACACAAGGGGACATCTATTATTCGTCCCTCCTTCAAGTGAGCGTGCTGGTGAATCCATTGCCAGAGCTGAGCGCGGCTGATTTCGGCGGTGGCAGCATCTTCCATCAGATTGAAGAGAGGAACGCAACCGGTACCGCGGAGCCAGGCTTCCAGATAACCGAGGCCGACGGCGATGTTCTGGCGGAGACCGGCCTCGGTGATGTCGCCAGAAGGAACTTGGAGCAAATCCACGGCGGAAGCCCGGAATTCGGAGAGTTTTTTATCGATCTGATTTGGGCCGGGCATAAGACGGTCAAAGATTTCTGCGGCGATCGGAACAAGGCCGGGGTGAGCAACCCAAGTGCCGTCGTGGCCATCACCGGCTTCGCGTTCTTTATCGGCGCGCACCTGGGCGATAGCTTTCTCGTTTGCAACGGGATCACTTTTGATGGGAATGAACGCGGCCATGCCACCCATAGCGTGAATGTTGCGACGGTGACAAGTGCGAATGAGCAACTTGCTGTAGGAACGGAGAAAGTGAGTGGTCATGGTGACCTGGGCGCGATCTGGAAGAACCGCATGGGGATCATGAGAAAACTTTTTGATGAAACTAAAGATGTAGTCCCAACGGCCGCAATTGAGTCCAGCGGAATGGTCGCGGAGCTCGTGGAGGATTTCATCCATTTCGAAAGCAGCCAGAATCGTTTCAATCAGCACGGTAGCGCGGATACTGCCCCACGGGACCCCCAAAGCATTCTGAGCGAAGACAAAAACGTCATTCCACAACCTTGCTTCGAGATGACTTTCCAGTTTGGGGAGGTAGAAATAGGGGCCGGTGGCGGAGGCCAATAACTGTTTGGCGTTGTGGAAGAGGTAGAGGCCAAAATCGAAGAGCGATCCGGACATCGGCTGACCATCGACCAAGACGTGGCGCTCGTGGAGATGCCAGCCTCGAGGGCGAACGAAAAGAACGGCGGTGCGTTGATTGAGGCGATAGCTTTTACTGGTGGCAGGGTCGGAAAAGGTGATGGTGTGACGAACGGCGTCCATCAGATTGAGTTGGCCGTCAATCTGGTTCGCCCACGTGGGAGTGTTCGAATCCTCAAAATCCGCCATGAACACTTTAGCGCCAGAGTTCAGCGCATTGATAATCATTTTGCGGTCGACGGGGCCGGTGATCTCCACACGACGATCCAGCAGATCCGCAGGAATCGGGGCAACGATCCATTCGGATTCACGTATGTTTTTAGTTTCCTTCAGGAAATCAGGTTTTTCGCCAGCGTCCAATCGCTGCTGACGTTCTGTGCGCGCGGTCAGGAGTTCCAAGCGCCTGGCATTGAAGTTCCGGTGCAAATCGACGACAAACTGGAGCGCGGCGGGGGTGAGTACACGATCTTGTCCTTCGTGGGAAGGAGCCAGGATTTCGACGTCACGAAGAGGAGTGGAGGGAGTAGTCATAGATGATCACCTCGAACGGCAAGCTTTTTGAAAAATCGCTCCAGGCACGGAATTGCGGTTGCCCTACGGCAAGCAAAGTACGCCCTTTGCACCACTCGTGGCAAGCAGGAAGCTGCTCGAATATCGAAGAGGGATAGATCAAAGCATGTGGCATTGCGTCGAATGGGCAGCACAAAGTGATTGCTTGACAGAAGAACCATAACAAGGTATTGGATGCCGAGCAGAATGGTTCGGGTTTGAGAGTCAGATGAAATTCTGCGGTCTCCCTAGGCCGTGCGGATAAGAAAAATCGGGCCAGCAAGCTAAGACAATCATTCCGTTCGGAGGATGGATCATGACTTGGACGCAGGTTTACGATCCTCTTGGCCACTGGTGGCTCTCCACACTTATTGCGGCACTGCCCATCATTGTGCTCCTCGGATTGCTGGCGGGACTTAAGGTGCGGCCACACTGGTGCGCCATAGCTGGGGCGAGCACGGCGGTGCTGTGCGCGATGCTTATCTTCGGAATGCCCGCCAAGCTGGCTATAACCAGCCTGTTCTACGGTGCGGCGTTCGGACTCCTGAAGATAGTGTGGATCGTGATCGCGGCCGTATTTCTTTACGATATTTCCGTGGAGACAGGGCAGTTTGAAATCATGAAGCAGTCGGTTGCGGCCATCACGCCGGACCGGCGGTTGCAATTGCTACTGGTAGCTTTCTGTTTTGGAGCGTTTATTGAGGGAGCGGCAGGTTTCGGGGCGCCGGTGGCGATTGCGGGCGCCTTCATGATCGGGCTGGGGTTCAAGCCGTTTCATGCGGCGGCGCTGAACCTGATCGCCAACACCGCGCCGGTTGCGTGGGGGGCGATTGGAACTCCCGTGCATACTCTGGCGGTGGTGACGGCGCTTCCGGAAAGCGATTTGAACGCCATGATTGGACGGATATTGCCATTCACGGCCATCATCGTGCCGTTTTGGCTGGTACGGGCGATGGTGAGCTGGTCGGAAACGTTCGAAGTGCTTCCGGCGATTCTGGTTGTAGGGCTATCGTTCGCGGGAATGCAGTTTTTCTGGTCGAATTATATGGATAGCAACCTGGTGGATATCGCCGCGGGCGTGACGTCGATGGTGGCGACGGTGGTGTTCCTGCGTTTCTGGAAGCCGAAACGAATCTGGCGGTTCGAGGACGAGCGTGAGATCACGCCAACTATGAAACAGGTTGCCGGTCCGGCAGCACCGGTGAGCCCGATCGTTGCGGATCAGATGGATGACGAATGGGACATTCGCAAACTGCAGAAGACAGAAGCGACGCGCAGTTATAGCGGAGGACAGATCGCCAAAGCATGGCTGCCGTTCGCGATACTTTCCGTGTTCGTGCTTCTGTGGGGACTTCCGACGATCAAGAATGCCATGGGAAGGACGACTACTCCGGCGTTCAAGACGGGAGGTTGGGAAGTGCCGTACCTGCACAAAGCGGTTTTCCGCGCGCAACCCGTGGTGGCAAAACCGACGGCGGAGAATGCGAAGTTCGATTTCAACTGGTTGACGGCGACAGGGACAGGATGCTTTCTTGCGGCAATCGTGTCGGGACTAATTTTGGGATTGCGACCGGGGAAGATGGCAAAGATATTTGGGCATACATTGTTTCGAATGAGGCATGCGATCGTAGCGATGTCGTTCATGCTGGGATTGGGATACGTGACACGGTATTCGGGGATGGATGCGGTGTTGGGACTTGCGTTCACACGGACGGGCTGGCTGTTTCCGTTTTTCGGGACGTATATTGGCTGGCTGGGCGTGGCGCTGACAGGTAGCGACACTTCTTCGAACGCGTTGTTTGGCGGCCTGCAACGCATCACGGCGGAACAATTGAATCTGAGCCCCATACTGATGTGCGCGACGAACAGCGCCGGGGGCGTGATGGGCAAGATGGTGGACGCACAATCGATTTGCGTGGCAACCGCCGCGACGAATCAAGTGGGCAATGAAGGCACGATATTCCGTTACGTTTTCTGGCATTCGGTGGCGCTGGCGGCAATCGTCGGCGTGATCGTGATGCTGTATGCCTACGTGTTCCCACATTTCATTCCACACGGTTTGACCTTCGTACGCTGATGGGGCAATCTGCTCCCTAGGGCCCCAGCCCATGGCAACGAGCAGTTCCCTTCCCGGAAAGGCGACCGTGGACACCCACATTTTTCAGGAATTTCGCGGCATCGTCGGGAATCACGGACTGATCTCTTCCCCTGAAGAGTTACATACGTATGAATGCGACGGCTTGACAAACTTTCGCGTGATGCCGCAAGCGGTGTTGCTTCCCGCGGATACTCAGCAAGTTCAAGCGATCGTACGGATCTGCCACCGGGAACGCATTCCCTTTGTGGCGAGAGGATCCGGCACTGGCTTGAGCGGAGGAGCACTGCCAGTCGACAACGGGATTGTCATCAGCCTTGCACGGATGAATCGGATCCTGGAAGTAGACCTGGCAAATGCGCGTGTAATTGTCGAACCCGGAGTGATCAATCTGGAAGTAACCGGCCGGGTACAGCCGCAGGAGTATTTCTATGCCCCCGATCCCTCTTCACAATCGGTGTGCAGTATCGGAGGAAATGTCGCCGAGAATTCCGGAGGGGCGCATTGTTTGAAGTACGGGTTTACAACCACACATGTACTGGGGCTGGAGGTGGTTCTGCCCGATGGTTCACTGGTGCATCTGGGCGGAAAAAACCTGGATGCACCGGGATACGATCTGGCTGGCGTGTTCGTGGGCTCGGAAGGAACGCTGGGAATCGCGACGAAAGTGATTCTGCGAATTGTGAAGCGACCGGAATGCATTCGAACACTTCTGGCAGCGTTTCCGAGCACGAACGAAGCCGGAGCGGCGGTGAGCGATATCATCGCGGCGGGAATGTTACCGGCAGCGATCGAAATGATGGACAACCTGGCGATACAGGCGGCAGAAGCCGCGGTGCATGCGAACTACCCGAATTGCGGCGGGCTATTGCTTGTGGAGCTGGATGGACCGGTGGCGGAAGTGGAATCGTTGATGAAGAACGTAGAAGAGCTATGCGGGAAAAATGGGGCATGGGAAATACGGGTTGCGCAGACGGACGCAGAGCGCGCGCTGGTCTGGAAGGGACGGAAAGCGGCGTTTGCGGCGATGGGGCGGATTTCACCGAACTACATCGTGCAGGACGGAGTGATTCCGAGAACGGCGCTGCCACAAGTGATGAGCGAAATCGCGCGGCTCAGCCAGGAGACGGGACTGCGAGTCGCGAATGTATTCCATGCGGGGGACGGAAATTTGCATCCGCTGGTTCTATATGACCGGCATATCGCCGGGCAGGAACAGGCCGCGGAATCGCTGTCGTATCGGATTCTGGAGTTGTGTCTTGAGGCGGGCGGATCGATCACGGGCGAGCACGGAGTGGGAGAAGAAAAGAAGAGGATGATGCCGAAGATGTTCAGCGAACCGGACCTGGATACAATGCAGCGAGTGCGCTGCGCGTTCGACCCGTTGCAACTTTCCAATCCCACAAAAATCTTCCCGACTCCCCGGCTATGCGGAGAGAAGCCGGGTGAATATGTGGTCCACCCGCTGGAGTCCGCCGGGATCGCCGAGCGGTTTTGATCGGAAGCGATGGAAGATCCACAATCATGCTGAAAACCAGCGCCTTCGAAGAGAAATTGCGACTTGCGGTAGGTTCGCGGAATTTGCGCGCTGCGGATACCGGTGACGCGGTCTCCGGAGTGCAACCGCAATTTGTGGCGGAACCCGAGAACGAGCAGCAAGTGGCTTCCCTGCTTGCGTGCGCGAACGAAGAGGATGTTGCTGTCGTGCCGCGCGGAGGCGGCACAAAACTGGATTGGGGGAATCCGCCGAAGAGAGCGCAGGTGCTTTTGTCGACGACGCAGCTGAATCGAATTGTGGAGCATGCGTGGTCGGATTTGACGGTGACCGTCGAGGGCGGTTGTACGCTGCAGTTACTGCAAAACACGTTGGCACAACATGGACAGAGGCTAGCCGTTGATTGCTTGTGGCCGGAACGCGCAACAATTGGAGGCGTACTTTCTACCAATGACAGTGGGGCGTTGCGACTGCGTTTCGGCGCCCTGCGGGACCTGATTATCGGAGTGACACTCGCGTTGGCGGACGGAACGTTGGCGAGCAGCGGCGGGAAAGTGGTGAAGAATGTGGCGGGTTACGATCTACCGAAGCTGGCGACTGGCGCGCTCGGGACACTGGGGGTGATAACGCGTGCTGTGTTTCGGGTGCATCCGCTGGCGCACAGGGCAAAAACGTTATCTTTCCTGGCGGAGAATAGCACAAGAATGCAAGAGCACGTTCTTTCCATCCAGGATTCGAAACTGGCACACACGGCGTTGCAGATTCGCTGCAACGGTGATGGTAGACCCAGCGGCGACATTCTATTCGAAGCAACAGAAGCTGGAATCGACGCGCAAGAAAGGCAGTTGCGTATACTGCTCGGACCGACGCGCGCGGAGCAATCTGCGGAGGTGGTGTGGAATGCCCGTCAGGAGCTCTGGAATTCGGACAATAATGCCGCGATTCTCAAAATCAGCATCCTGCCAGCGGAAATCGCCACGACACTGGACACATTGCAGCGGCTGGCTGAATCCCAACAACTAAAGTGGCGGATCGTTGCTCAGGCGACGGGAATCGCTACCCTGCAGATGGAAGGCGAACCCGACAGGCTGTGTGCCGCGGTAAAGCAACTGAGAACGGAAGTAAAAGGCAAAGGTGGGTCGCTTGTAGTGTTGCGCCGTCCAAGAGAATTAAGCTTCCTGGATGCGTGGGGGGATACCAGCGATTCGATTGGGCTGATGAGAGCTGTGAAACAGCAGTTGGACCCGAAAGGGATGCTGAATCCCGGGCGATTCGTTGGAGGGATCTGATCGAATGTCGGAAGAGAGCACAATATCGATTTTGAAGAGCGCCTTTGACACATATCATCCGCCGGCGCTGGAACTTATTGAGAAGTGCGTGCATTGCGGGTTCTGCCTGCCGGTGTGCCCGACGTATGCATTGTGGGGGCAAGAGATGGATTCGCCTCGCGGACGAATCTATCTGATGAAAATGGCGCTGGAAGGCAAAGCGGAGATCAATGACAAATGGGTGAGTCATTTCGACGCTTGTCTTGGGTGTGTGGCTTGCATGCCTGCTTGCCCGAGCGGAGTGGATTACGGAAAACTGATTGAAGCGACGCGAGCGCAGATTGAACGTAACTACCGGCGGCCAACGACGGACAAGATTTACCGGCGATTCCTGTTTGAGTTCTTCACAAAGCCGGAGAGATTGAAGTTTTTGCGATGGGCACTGCTGGCGTATCAGAAAACCGGGTTACAAGCGGCGCTGAGAGGCTTGGATTCTTCAGGCTGCTCCCGAAATCCGCCGGCGCGATGGATGCGTTGCTGCCGAAAGTGACGTCGACGGAGGGGGTGGCTTCAGTCACACCGGCGAGAGGAGAGAAACGCAGACGGGTGGGCCTGCTTCTGGGATGCGTCCAGCGAACTTTTTTTTCAAATGTGAACGCAGCGACGGCGCGCGTGCTTGCGGCGGAGGGATGTGAAGTTGTGGCCCCCGCGGCGCAAGAATGCTGCGGGGCACTGTTCGTGCATGCAGGAGAAGAAGAGCGAGCAAAAGAACTGGCGCGAAAGACGATTGATGTATTCGAACAGGCACACGTCGACACAGTGGTAATCAACGCCGCGGGCTGCGGCTCCAACGCAAAAGAATATGGCCATTTGCTTCGCGACGATTTCGTTTATGCGGGGAAGGCAAGCGGTTCGTCGCCAAATGCAAGGACATCAGCGAGATTCTTTCGGAATTATCACCACGCGCAGAACGAAAACCGCTGCGGGTGGCGTGGCGTTTCATGATTCGTGCCATTTGCAGCATGCACAAGGGATACGTGTGCAGCCAAGGTCGTTGCTGTCGCAAATTCCAGAATGCAGGTGATGGAAATTCCGGAGTCGCCGATTTGCTGCGGCTCCGCCGGAATCTATAATCTGGTGCAGCCGGATGCGGCAAGGGAGTTGGGCGACCACAAAGCACGACTGATTGCGCCGCTTAAAGTGGACGTCGTGGCAACGGGGAATCCGGGTTGCATTCTGCAGCTGCAAGCATCTTTGAGCAGAAGCAATCACGCAATTCCAGTGATACACACGATTCAGTTAGTGGATGCCTCGATTCGAGGGATACCGCCGGAAGAATTGCTTTAGCGATAGGCCTTCAGGAAAAAATAGAGGGTCATTCCCGACCAAGCGCGATGATCGTTGCACGGATAAGGGTTTGCGGCAATTTCTGAGCGAAGTGAGCTGCCGAATAGCCACCGATGGCTGCACCCAGGATCATCACCAGGGCTTGTAGCCAAACGATTGAGCCCGTGGCGATGAAGGTGACAGCCGCGACTCCGTTGATCACCGCCACTAAAACAATTTTCAGGGCATTCATGGCGTGGATGTCCGTCATGCCTAAAGCGGCGAGCATGGCGAGATTCATGATCCCGATTCCGCCGCCGAAATAACCTCCATAGACCGCCACGAGCAATTCAAAAAAAGATGCTGCGGCGACGGCGGCATTGCTGGCTTGATGAGAAATGCCGCCGGAGATGCGCCCTGTGAGGTGGCGGCCAAAGGTAAAGAGCAAATGGCGCCGAGCATAACCAGGGAATGACGCGAAGAAAAGTGTGCGCTGGAGTCTTGATAAGAAGCAGAGCGCCCGCGAGTCCGCCCAGCAGGCTCATGCTGAGAAGAGGAAGAAGTATGCGGCGGGGGGAGGTTCAACGGTTACGATAGGCACCGCCACTGACAGCGGTGCCAACCCAGAGCGACAGCGTGTTGGTGGCATTCGCGGGGATGGGAGGAACTCCAGTGAACAGGAGCGCGGGGAAGGCGACAAAACTTCCGCCGCCGGCAACTGCGTTCATGGCTCCGCCAAGCGCGCCGGCGAAGAACAGCAGGATGGCATGGGAAAGGCTCAAGCGAATCTTCTATCACGAAAGAGCAACGTAGCTCCAGACCGGTTTTCCGGGATTAGCGACGGGAGGTTCCGCAGTCGTCGGGTTGCTGAGGTGCGCAAAGACTGGTGTTCTATCGTTTTAGCGATCGGCTCATTGTTAACCTGTCTTTCGCAATAGGGCAGAGCGAACAGTCTAACTCATTGATTTTCAGCGAACAGATCGAAAAGGTCGGCACTACAGGCAGAGAGCTTTTGGGGGGAATTCGGGGACTCGAGCTTTGATGCGAGGTGGCGGTTGTTGCGGCAACTCGAGCTTGAGTTTGTGCAGCAGAATCGCCTGATCCACTTTCCGTTCAGTAAAGCGCGGCATCACCAGCCATTGGCCATCCGTCGTGGGGAACCAAACATCGAGCATCTGAATGGTGGCCACTTTTCCAGAGCGGCTTTCGGCGTGAGGCCAGGAGCGAATCTTGCAATCGATTCTTCAGCGTAACCAGTAAGCAGTAAGCGAGAAGGCCACCAAAATGTCGCTTCGACGCGATGGCCTAGCTGATGATACAGCGGACGGATACCCAGCTCGCTTTCATGGCTTTAAAGGCCGCCTCGATTTGTGCCAGCTGCATATAGCGCTCCCAGAGCCCCGCGGATCCTCACCCACGAGGTTCGAACGGAGCAAATAGTGGCCATCCTGCAGCTCCGCCGCCTGACCTTTGGTCGGTCGACGCAAAACTCAAGCTGTGCCGTGTCACCGCTTGGCCTTCGCCCGGGAGTTGCCGGTGCAGGAAACGAAAAGCGCTGCCCGCTCTTTCCGTGCGGCGCCGATGCGTAACCACAGCTGATCCCGTGTGGCCGCTGCGCCACATGGCTCGCAACTTACACAACAAGCGAGCCAGCTTTTTCCTCCGCATGGCTCTCTCTTTGGCACGCCGGCCTTCGCTTTTGGCCAGCACATAGAGTTCGCCGTCCTCCGCGCTCCCCGCAAGGGAAGGGACCATCGCAAGATGAATCCGATGGCGATGCGGTAACGGTAATAGGAGCAAGCCAAGGCTGCCCTTAACGGGACAGAGAGGTTCGTTGCCAGGTCGGAGAGAAGATCACCTCGCCGGAAACGGACCTACTTCCTGTTCGGTGCTCAACTCGAGAACGTTTGAGGAACCCATGCATGGAGCAAAGCAAATGACGACGGGGCAACCCGTTGGTGCGGCTTCACACACAGCGGGCGGAATTCCTCCGCCGGCGCATCGGCAGCAAGTCATATTGAGTAGGTCTGATTCGTTTTGCATCAGGCCGCGTCCTCGTTGTTCCTGGTGCCCCTTCGGGTCTTAGCTGGATGAGAATGGGAAACCTTCAAGTCCGGTTCTTAGAGGGCTGGGCGCCAGCAATGGCCGCCCGGCTACTCGGCA
>CAWIUU010000033.1:0-131352 GCA_963839315.1 Candidatus Acidiferrales bacterium | reverse complement strand
TAGCGTGGCAAGCGGCTCCCGACCATAAGGTTCCGGTGAGCGCGTTTTACCGTTATGAGACGGTGCGTGCGTTAACCCTGTGGGTGGCAACCGAAGATCCCCTAGCCGCTTCGCTAGGGATTTCCCCAGTTGTTCAGGCACGTGCCTACGTCTAAAAAGTTAGGTATTCGTCACACGGGAGCAGCCGGTGCGAAGCCGCTGATCTCGAGCAGACAGCAGGACTCGGGGAGCTTATATTGCCCCCAATACCTCCCCGGGTCCTAATGTCCCAGCGGCAGAGGTACAGGATTATGCACGCACTGCAGTGCTGAACTTTTCGGGCTTTAGATTGTGTAAGGAGGTCGCCAATGAATATGACGATAAGCACTCGACAAGTCGGTAGCATCACGATTTTAGACATCGGCGGACGAATTGTACTTCGCGAAGAGAGCGCATCCATACGCGACGTGATTCGTAACCTGTTGAACAACGGACATAAGCAGATCTTGTTCAATCTTGGTCATGTCGATTACATCGACATCATTGGCTTGGGTTCTCTGATGGGTGCCTTTATGACTGTGCGGAAACAGGGTGGAGACCTAAAACTTCTCAACCTTCCAGAGAAGTTCGCTGACGTAATGCAAATTACAAAACTATATACCGTATTCGACATCATCAATGACGAGGCGGTGGCCGTGAAGTCTTTCAGTCAATCGACAGCGAAAGCTAGGGCCTGAGTTACTAAAGATCCACTACGCACCGCACGATCCGAAGGAAGCAGCACGACGTGAAGATCATTCGAGTGCATGTACCGCCACCGAACGAGTTCATCATTGAAGTGATTCCACAGAGCGCAGTGGGCACGCACAGGTCAGCACAACCCGGAGTATCAGTTTTAACAAACAGGAGGACTCTACCGTGACATTTCGCAGAACTACCTACGACAGGACCCAGCTAAACCTCGCACTCGAAATATCCATCCACATCGGCCTGGCGATTCTGCTATCCACCGCCTGTCTTCTGATCCTACGCCCCTTCATTCCTCTGCTCGCTTGGGGCATTGTCATTGCGGTCGCTGTCTA
Organism: Candidatus Acidiferrales bacterium; assembly: GCA_963839315.1. GTDB lineage: Bacteria > Acidobacteriota > Terriglobia > Acidiferrales > UBA7541 > Acidiferrum. The sequence goes on along the minus strand of CAWIUU010000033.1, from coordinate 130,291 downwards.
CCCGGGCTTCCAAAAGCTGCAGCTTGCGCTAGGCGGGCGAGGAGCACTGACCTCGATCCTCTTCACGGTTCTGGTTCTGGCTCTCCTGATCATTCCAGTCGTCTTGCTCGCGGATACACTAGTCGAGGGTGTTAAAACCCTTGCAGCCCATTTCAAGGAAGGAACCTTAATTATCCCGCCTCCTCCTGCGGGCGTCGAAACCTGGCCGATCATCGGGGCTCCATTGAACAGTTTGTGGAGCCGGGCATCTCAGGACCTAAGCGAGGCCGCCAGAAGTTTTGCTCCCCAGATCAAAGCGGCAGTCCCTGGGCTGCTCTCTGTCTCTGCCGGCCTCGGCCTCACCGTGCTGCAATTCGCTGTTTCCATTGTCGTGGCTGGAGTCCTTCTGGCGAACGCGCAGGCCGCCTATGAAATGACGTGCTCTTTGTGCAGTCGTATTTTCGGGGACAAGGGACCTGAATTTCAGCAACTCATTGGGGCCACGATCCGCAGCGTTACCAGCGGAATTCTTGGCGTGGCGCTGATCCAATCGGTTCTCGCGGGCCTTGGTTTTCTTGTAGCGGGACTGCCTGGCGCGGGCTTGTGGGCTGTAACATTTCTAATCGCCGCTGTGCTGCAGGTGGGGGTGCTCGTCCTCGTACCGGCGGTGATTTACATGTTCGCGATCTCTAGCACCACCAAAGCCGTGATTTTCCTGGTTTGGTGTCTCTTCGTTGCCCTGGTGGACAACTTCCTGAAGCCCCTCCTACTGGGGCGAGGAGTCGCAGTTCCAATGGCGGTGGTGTTCCTCGGCGCGATTGGCGGATTCGTTGCGTTGGGCCTCATAGGCTTGTTCGTCGGCGCGATCGTTCTATCGGTAGGCTATAAGCTCTTCCTCGCTTGGCTAGATCAGACTCCGACCGCCACTCAGGAGACGTGATTATGCACCTGAAGGTGGGCAGTCCGACCAGTGGCGCAAGCGGCGATCTGCCTGGTCTCGCGCGCACTTATCTGCATCGTCGCTACACGATCTTGTTCTATACCCTCCTTGCGGCAATGGTGGCAGCACCGGTTTTCAGTGCCCTAGAGTTCAGTGGAACCCTGATCGAGTCATTGCTCGCCGCCTGCCTGCTCGCGGCGATATTGCCAGTTGGCGCGGTGAGAAACCGCCCTTATCTGCTGATGGCCATCGTGGTTGTCTGGCTAGCGCGTCTGGTGACAGCCTGGCTTGATCATCGCGTCCTATCGGAGATGGCCCTCGGAACCTGGACGCTTATTGGGCTGCTTGCTGCGGTAGCTGCATTGCGCTTCGCAATCGGCGCTACGCAGGTTGACGCGGAGCACCTGTATGCAGCCCTCAGCGCTTATTTGCTTGCAGGTATTTACTTAGGTCTTTTGTACTGGGTTCTCGAACAGATGAAACCAGGCACGTTTTCCTTCACGGGCCAGTTTTCCCAAGCCAGCGCCATCTACTTCAGCTTCGTTACACTGGCAACGCTCGGTTATGGCGATATCGTGCCGCGAGCGGACGTGGCCCGCGGTATCGCAATCGTCGAAGGTGTTGGTGGTCAACTCTTCCTTGCAGTCCTGGTGGCACGACTGGTCAGCTTGTATTCGAAGCCAGGAAACCGATCAAGTTAATTGCCGCGCAGTTAGCTGTAAAAAGTCCGGCGATTTTCCTCAACGGAGGATTCTCCGGGTTTAGTTGAGAACAAGAAGCGGCGGTTCGCACGTGGGTCGGCTCGGAATCGGACATCGTGGGCGTCATTGATTGGGCATCCCGCTGCCTGCAAGGGGAGTCGAAAGAGGAAGTTTTGATCGAAGAGAGAGATGTCTGGGTCGGAGTGAAGCCGACCGAGAGATTACGAACGAGCCGTGGTCGTCGATGCAAATAGCCAAGGAAAACGACGAAGACCATTCGCAGGAGTGAACGGAGAAGTTTGTGAAAAAAGGATTTGACAGAGCCGACATTGTGACATTGTTAGAGATGTCCGATTAAAAGTGCCGACTAGCCGGTAATCGAACGCGTTCAGTGGTAATTTTCTGCAGCTAATCATTATGGTTGATGGTCCCTTACGCGTTCTAGAAACAAGGCGTCTGGTTTGCGAAATTCTTGTCCCCACGCAACTAAACCCAGACAAGACTCGCCCGATTCGCATTTCGGCGCTTCGCCGCTGCGAGTCGGAAGCAGCTTGGAGCGGACAAGCCGGAGACTTTTGACTTTCCGGTGTTGATCAACATCTGTGGACGCTCACGGAAGAACGGTGATTCCTCGTTCTACGAAAGACTGTTCGATTGATTTCGTTCAAGCCTTAGCCGCCCTGCGTGCATGTCGCCCACAGAAATAGTCAGCAGTCCCGCGATTCACGGCCACGCCGCCGAAGGTTTCTCCGCTGAAGTGGAGTCCATTCACGTTTTGAAACTGTGCGTGCGTTCACCAGGCCAGTGGCAACTGAAGATTGGGCCAGGAAGAGACTAAAAGCGGTTCTGCAAATCAAATGACGTGCATGTTCCCCTTCCCATAAGGAGATGCGTTCCATATAGAGGAGATGTATTCCATGCAGAGAAGTGCCCTAAGAGGAGAGTCCGGCCGGTATGCCTTGAAAGTCGTGCGGTTCAGTCAACCAGAAGAAATTCAGCGCGGAGATGGGCATCCATTTTCCCGAACTAAAAGACATTGGCAAGCCCGTCGTGTGGGTATTTCCTGAGGTTGTTGTCTGCTTGAATTGTGGCACCGCGGACTTTGCTGTTCCTGAGGCTGAACTGCTCCTGCCTGCGAAAGGCGACGCCGCTGCGGCAGGTTAACCTAGAATTGAGTCTTACTGCTCACTGAGAATAAAGGGCGGAGTGTTCTGCACAGATGCTCTGGAAAACGTGCTCGTCTTTCTCGCCGTGAAAGCTGCTCAAGGCGTACCCACAGAGGATATCCAACCCAACGGTTTTGCCGACCTCGTCCCAGAGTTGTTCAAGCCGAATCGCGGCGTCCGCCTTACCTTCCGCCCCAAGACAGGTGAACATTCTCCGCAAGCCACGACGCGAGGATGCTCTCGCTTCGCCGCTTTCGTGGCTGCCTCGATGAGACCATTCACAACCTCGAAAAATCGAGCCGCGTCAGGCATGTCATTGACCATGAAGGTGGAGAGCACTTTGGCAACATCTAATTGAATGTATCTCCCTTGTTGAATGACGGCATCAACATCCAACCCCTGCGTCTTCAATCTCAGAACAACGCCGTCCCGGTGCGACTCGGCAATGACAGCGATGGCTGCATCACCGACCTTGAGGGCAACTGCAATAAAATGAGCAAAGGTGTCTAGAAAAACTGCCTCGTCAGAGTAGAATTGAACCTCATGGCAGTGGGGAACTTTCTCTCCTGCGGTGTCGGTGAACTCATAGCCTTTCAAGCTGCTACTGACAAATTGCTTGCCCCGCAGAACCGCTTGGAAGAGGCTGACATTAAGTTATCCAGCCTGGTCACAGATCTGCTGGGTGTCAGTGCCTGGCGGATGCTGAAGGCCCTGGCTGATGGAGAAACCAACCCAGCGGCTCTGGCCGCTTTGGCGGATGAGCGCTTGCGCGCCACCCCGGAACAGTTGTGCGACGCGCTTGGTGCCTGTACGGAGTTGAACGTCGTCTACCGGCGGCTGCTGAAGATGGCGTTGGAGGAGTTGCGATTGATCGACGAACAGATCGGCCAACTGGACCAGGAGATGGCCAGTCTGCTCAGCCAGCACCAGGATGCCGTCGAGCGGCTGGCGGAGGTGCCCGGTCTGGGAGTGGACTCGGCGCAGATCATTGCCGAAGTCGGCCCCACCGCAGCGACCTTTCCTTCCGAGAAATGCCTCTCCTCGTGGGTCGGTGCCTGCCCCGGCGACAATGAGAGCGGCGGTGTGAACTACAGCCATCGCTCTCCGAAAGGCAACCGCCACATGCGGCGCTTACTCAATCAAACTGCGAACGCCGCAGTCAAGGCCAAAGGAAGCATCTTCGACATCGTCTATCGCCGCTCGGTTCCGCGCCTGGGACATAATCAAGCCATCGGGACGATTGCCCATCGGCAATGTCGGCTCATCTGGTTAATCCTACACGAGCGAGTCCGCTACGAAGAACAGGGCCCAGCCGTCACCAAACAATCAAAGCAAAAGAGCACTGCACGAATGATCCGGCAACTCCGAAGCCTCGGCTATCGGATCGAACCATCGAAACCTCAGCCCAGCCGAGCACAAGAGCAGTGATTTTCGACTCTGATAAAAGCTCTTAGGGCTCGGGCAAGGTGGATCGGGGTGCGTCCTCATCTAAGTCCTAATCGCCCTGACTCGCTCTGGCGCTATTTCTAGGTTGTTTCACGTTGCCAAACAACCAAGGAAAGGCCTAGCTTACGCCTCAGCGTAAGTGGGGCCGAACGAAAACTCCTGACTGCTTAACGCTGCGGTTACCGGACAATCAAGTGGGTTCTGGAACGAACGCGTGCGATAGGCCAAGACTCCATCTCAGGCTAAGAACCGGACCTGCCCAGTGGTGATATCGTAGACCGCTCCCACTAACTTGACGCCCATCTTAAGGCCATTCTGCCCTTCCGGGGTCTCCAGGAGCTGGTGCATCGACCATCGGACATTCGCTTCGATGGCACTGGCCAGCCTCTCCTCTTGCGACGACTGTGCATCAAACTCGGGTAGCCCCGGCAAAATATTGTTGACCAGGATTTGAATCCGAGAACGAAGTTGGACGCCATTCAGCTTGTATTCCAGCGCAGCCTTTACGGCACCGCATCCGGCATGGCCAAGTACGACAAATAGGGGCGTTAGGAGATGCGCCCCTGCATATTGCAGACTTCCCATCACTTCCGGCGAGATCACATTCCCGGCAACGCGCACAATGAACAACTCACCGAAATTCGCATCAAAGATTAATTCCGGAGGTACCCGTGAATCGCTGCATCCCAGAATCGTCGCAAAAGGCTTCTGCTCCCTGGCCAGGTCAGCAAGGGTTTCCTTGCACACGGTCGGGAACTTAGCCTGGCCCCGCATGAATCTCTGGTTGCCGGCGATCAATTTCTGAAGGCCTTGCTCGGCAGCAATCTGAACTTCAGACGCGTCAGGAGTTTCCATAACGATGGGTCCTTCCCTCCGTTCAAATGCAATTCAAGCAAACCCTAATCGTTCGATCTATTATAAAAGCTCTCTTACATCATTCGCACTAAAACCTCGGGCTGGCCATGGGCCGAGCAGCGATTAGCAAAGAAATGCAGTGATGTGCCTGATTTACCGCGCGGCTTCACCAAACTGGGCTCGATCTTAGGAGAAGCAGCTGGGACAATAGCCCGCCGTTTCGCAGTGCCTCAGCGAGTCCGCTTCTGCTTCGACCGTACCAAATTCCCCCAGCCAGAGAATGACCTTGACATGTAGTCTTCTATCCGTAATAATACGGTAAGATGAATTGGTACGACGCCAAAAGCGATTCCGCTGCCCGCTTGCGTCAGCGCAAGTACACCTTGCTCCGTAGTCTCGATATTCCTCCCGACGCTCTGCCCGGCTCGCTCTCCCTCACTCACAAACGCTGCGGAAAACCCACCTGCTGGTGCGCCGATGGAGAGGGGCATGCGGCGTGGTCGCTGACGTTCATGGTTGACGGCAAGAAGCGCGTCGAACATATCCCAGAGGAATGGGTGGAGCAGATTCGCCCACTGGTCGAGCAAGGACGCGAGTTCAAAGACGCCGTTGCCGAGATCTTCGCCGCCAACGCTCAACTGCTGGCGCTCTGGCGTCGACAGTCCACGAAGAAGAAGGCCAAGAAGAAATGAGCGGCCCGCGACTCTGCTGGCGCGTGGGACTTTTTGGCTGACCATGGGTCTCACCCTGAACCAGGAAACTTCGAACAGGGTGAGTGAGGTCGTCCTTCCCCCGCTCGTAGGCCGCAACGAGGCGTGCCACTGTGGTAGCGGCGTCAAATACAAACGGTGCTGTCTGGAACGGGACGAAGCCCTTCGCCGGCAGCTGCGCGGGCCGCGTTGCCAACCTGGATCGACGATTCCCGCAGCAAACTCCGCCAGTTCGAAAAGTATGCCTGCAATGTTTTTGCTCTGCCGGATCTGTTGGCCAACCTGACCGACAAGCGGCGAGATCCCAAAATTCCCACCTTCGACGTAGTCAACAGCCTGTTTCACACGGCGGTGCTGCGCATCCCCAGCATCAACGCGCTCGAAGGGGATCTCAAAGAAAGCGACTTCCAGAAGCTGATTGGCCGCCACCCGACGCAGGATGTGAAAGCGTTCAGCGCTGACGTCGTCGCCAACGTTCTGGATAAACTGCATCTGCACAGAGTCCGTGCAGCGATCGAGGAGGTCATCCACAAGGCCGAGCGGAACAAAGCATTTCGCGACGGTTGCTACAGCGCCCTGCGCTGCGTGGCCATCGACGGCTGGGAACCATTCGCCTCCTATGATCGGCACTGCCCGCACTGCTTAGTGCGCAAGTCAAAGTGAAGTGCGGCCGCGAGATCGCAGAAGTGGATCAGTATTACCACAGTTACGTCGTGGCCATGCTTCTCGGCCCGGTCCTCGATGTCGTTCTGGCTATCGAACCCGTGCTCAACGAGGAGGCACGTCGCGATATCGACAGCGAGCATGCCGGACACGAGGGCGAACTGACCGCCGCGCGACGTCTGATCGATTCGTTACACGATACCTACGGCACGTTCATCGATGCCTTTGTCCTGGACGCTCTCTACGCCAATGGGCCGGTGATGACACAGCTCGATCAGCACGGCTATGGAGGCTTTGTGGTTCTCAAAAAGGACAACAACGAGCCGCTAAAGGAAGCGCTGGCCCTATGGCAGGAGCAAGGGCCCTGTGAGCAATACCAAGACGCGGACAAAAAGAGCACCTGCAGTTTTGGGACAGCGACGACATCGAGACCCTCGATAGCTACAAAGGAAAAGTCCGGGTGATTCGCGCGTGGTCACCAAACCGGACGAAGAACCATCCAGGACATGGTGCTTCGCCGTCGTCGGCAAGCGACTGCGTCAGCTCGCCCGCCGAACGGCGCTCAGATCATCCGTTCCCGTTGGCATATCGAGGACACCGGTTTTAATCAGTGGATCAAATACTGGAATTTCGGGCATGTTTTTCGCCACACCCCGAACGCTCTGACGGCCGTTTTCCTTCTATGGACTCTCGCCTTCAATTTGCTTCAGCTATACATCTATCGACGCCTGGTCGTTGCCGCAGGCCGAAGGATCCCACCGAAACCATCCGGCACATTGTCGAAGTCATGCTTCGCGATGTAGCTACCCTACCCGAACCCATTCCTGGGCGACTCTTCTGCTGAACACCAGCTGACGCCGCGCCGGAGCCGCGCCCAAGTGGGCGACGCGGAAGCACCGGCCTCGTAACTGCTCGCAACCTACCAAGCTAGAGACAACTCACCCGCTACAATTGAACCGCCAGTTGCGCTGACAGGCCCACGCGCTCCGCGCAGTTCTGCCCAGATCGCTCAGTGCCTCCGGCAAACGCGGCTTCTGCCAGCAGCGGAACCCTTGCATTCGACCGTACGACCTTGGACAGCACGCCCACTTGGGCGTAGTATCGTGCCTCCATAGTCCCCGGGGGGATATAGCTCATGGTTTCTCGTTCAACTTGCAAAGCCCTCGTTTTTTCCCTTAGCTTTGCGTTGTTACCCGCTCTTTCGCACGCCCAATCTTCCACGCCTCCGCATTGGAGCTACGAAGGAAAGGAAGATCCCAAGCACTGGGGCAAACTCGACCCCGCTTACGCCGCTTGCTCCAGCGGCCATATCCAATCTCCGATTAATATTGCCAACGCCAGGCAAGTCGATCTTCCTCCGCTACAATTTAGTTACAGCGCTGTGCCGCTCAGCATCGTCGATAATGGTCACACCATCATGGTGAACTATGCTCCCGGCAGCACATTGTCCGTCGGCGACAAGATCTACGCTCTCAAACAGTTCCATTTCCATCATCCGAGTGAAGAACACGTGAACGGAAAAAAATACGATCTAGTCGCCCATCTCGTCCACGCGGACGCAGATGGCCACCTTGCGGTCGTTGCCATACTTTTCAAAAGGGATTCGACTCCTGCCCCGCTCCTCGATACTCTCTGGAAGAATCTTCCCGCGGAAAAAGGGAGAGTCGTCGAAGTCTCTTCCGTTTCCATCAACGCCAAGGATCTCCTCCCGCCCACTGCTGGCTACTATACGTTCGCCGGTTCTCTTACCACTCCTCCCTGTACCGAGGGAGTCACCTGGTATGTGCTCAAAACTCCAGTCGATATCTCCGAACCCCAGCTGGATGCCTTCGCCAAAATATACAAGCACGATAATCGCCCCATTCAGCCAACCAACCAGCGGGAGGTTCTGGAATCTAAGTAACGGTCCGTAGACGACACTGGATGCCACAACAGTGGTTGCCAACGCTCCGAAGCGCTAGCCTAGAGTGCACTCGTGCTGGAACACGGCTTTTGTGCGGAAACCATCATTGGCAAGTGCATCTCCGTTTGTTCTCCGAAGATAGCCCGCTTGGTGTTCAAGCATCCGTATACACCGTTACTGCTAAGAACTGGGTATCACCATCCGAATCAGTCAGAGACATTGAAGAAGGAATAGACCGCGCAGCCGCTCATGCGGCCGCATACCTGCGTCGCGTCCTGAATGTAGAGCTCCCCAATCTGGTTTGGAAGCAAGCACGCTCTGTGTTGAGCAAGAAAGAAACAACGCTAAGCGGCGACCAAGTCGAATTTGCGCCCATCCTTGTCCGTATTCGGCCGCCATAACCAGAGAGCGGCAGAGAGCAGAATCCCGTGTGGAGCAACACGAGGACCTGGAGCCATAGGGGGCCAGTTAGAATATTGTGCGGTCAATGTACGCTGAGGCGATTTGTCATGATCACCTCCGGTTTCGCCTTGCAAGATCATGACTACGTCCGATCGCTTAATAGCTGATACTCTCTGGGGCAATGGAAGGAGGAGAGATGAATTGGGCTATTCTCGTTGTTGCTGGAATTTTTGAGGTTGGATAGGCCATCGGGCTGAAATACAGAAATACACCGAAGGCTTCACCCGACTGTGGCCTAGCGTCTGGACAGTTCTAGCGATGATCATTAGCCTTGGACTACTAGGCATCGCTATGAAGACACTTCCGGTCGGCACGGTCTACCGCGTTTGGTTGGGGCGGGAGCTGTCGGCACCGTCGTACTAGGCGAGTGTGCTGCTTGGAGAGTCGGTGAGCCTGGCTCGGATGATGAGTGTTGCCATCATAGTCGCGGGCATTGTGGGCCGCAAGCTCTCAACCCCCTAGACTGGGACCTGACTAGAGGCGCCATGAACATTCTGAACGGTGACCGGATTAATCGACGCCTGATTGTGATCTTGACGATTATGGTGGTCGCGCTAACAGCCCTAGGCATCTGGCTAACATTCTCAGTGTTGCGTCCGACGCCGCCTCGTTCGGTCGCCATGGCCATTGATCCGCAAGACAGTTTCGATGCCGAGGTCGGAAAGCGATACCGAGAGCTTTTCGCGCAAGACGGGATTGATTTAAGACTGGTGCCATCGGCAGGAGCTGTCGAAAGTATCGTTCGCCTACGCGATCCAAAATCGGACGTCAGCATCGCCATTATTCCCGGCGGCGTCACCAACCGGAAGGAGTCCCCACGCCTGGTCTCCCTCGGGACATTGTTTTACGAACCACTCTGGCTGTTTTCCCACGACCAACATCTTGAAACGCACGAGCAACTCCGCAACCTCCGCATTTCCATTGGCCCCGAGGGCAGCGCCAGCCATAAGCTGGCGCTCGAGTTCCTCGCGCGCGTTGGCGTGTTCGAGCAGAAATCCGCAACATTGCTTTTCCTCACGCCGGAGGAATCTTCTGCAAAGCTCACGCATGGAGACATTGACGCAGTGGTTCTCATGGGCGCTTGGGAAACTCCCGTTGTGCGCCAACTTCTCGTAGCCAAAGATATAGACCTGGTACCTATTCGTAGGGCCGATGCCTTCGTCGACTTGTACCCGTTCTTGAACAAGTTGGTCTTACCTGCCGGAGTTGCGGACTTGGCCCAGAACCGACCGCCAACGGATGTGCTGCTGATCGCCCCTAAGGCCAGCTTGGTCGTGCGCGACGATCTTCATCCCGCCATCCAATACCTGCTGCTGGAAGCGGCATCACAGACTCATTCTGGACCCGGCGTATTCCACAAGGAGGGCCAGTTCCCTGCTCCCGAATCAATCGACCTGCCGCTCAGCACTCATGCGCGTCAGTTCTACAAGACTGGATCGCCGTTCCTCCAGCGAAATCTGCCGTTCTGGCTCGCGGTGCTGGTCCATCAACTTCTGGTGCTGCTTCTTCCGGTGGTGGGGGTGCTCTACCCGTTGCTGCGATTCTCACCACAAATATTTATGTCCATTCAGAGCCGCCGAGTGTACAAGCTATATTCTGAACTGAGGCTGCTCGAAGGGGACTTGGCCTGTGCGGAGTCGACCAAAGACGACAAGGATTTCACCGAGCGATTGGACCATCTGGAAGACCGAGCCAGTCGCTTCTGGGTGCCAGCGTCCCTCAGGCCGCAGCTCTACAATCTGCGCCTGCATATCCGCTTGGTGCGCGAGGAGGCTGAGAGGAGAGCAGTGCACTGATCTTGTGGTGCTGATGAACGATGGCATTCACTTTGGCGGCCAGGTGCTGGTGGTGATCGACGGATCGAAAGCGCTGCGAGCCGGTGTGGAACGAGTCTTCGGGCGACAAGTGGAAGTGCAGCGTTGCCAGATTCACAAGCGGCGGAATGTGAAGGAGTATCTGCCGGAGAACTGCCATGATTGCAGGACGGCAATTCCCCGGCGGCTCGCAGGTCCTTCGATGGAGCAAAATCCCGATGGGAATCAGAACCAATCCCAGAATGAACAAAGCGGGAAGAATGAGAAAGAGCAGAATGCCCACATACGGGTGAGGGGGCCCCGGCAGCATGAAGTCGTAGAGCCAGAAGGCTATGAGCGTGACAACGCTACTTGTTGTCAGAACCACACCAATCAGACTGATCGCGTTTTGGCTCAGATAGTAGAGTAGTCTTGCCCAATCCCTGATCGTATTCCGAGGACTCATGTCGGAGCGCCCTACAATTCTTGGGATTTCTCGATCTTCCTTTGAGCAATAACCTTTGCGCACAATCGGCCGGTTCCCGATTTTTGTCGCGGACAGCGAGTGACAGTCTGACTGACGAATTTATTGCGATTACTTCAAGGTAGCGAGATAAGCAGCGAGATCCTTCACCTCTGCCGCAGTCAGATTCTTTACGCCCTTATGCTTCGGCGAAGTTGAGATTTGCGTCTGGATTTCCTCAGCACTCTTGCCCTTGATGGAAGGTGACTTCATGGACGGCTTGCCTTCCGCGTTCGCACCATGACACCCGGCGCACTTCGCTTTGTAGGTTTTCTCCCCGTTTGCGGGGTCTTGAGCGCGCGAAACCGATGCGGCAAGGCACAACATAGATAGGATCGCTACTCCCGACAAAAGCGTCTTCATCATTTCCTCCTTGTTTATTGTTCCCTTGTATCTGGCGTGTAGGGGCGAAAGAGCCTAGTGTCGAATTCCATGCCTCCCGCTCTTCGCCCTCACCCAATTACGGCATGGAGGCAGTAGTTCCACACGAGCTAATTTCAAAATGCGAATCGCACCGACAGCGTGAAGGTGTTACCCCGGAAATTTCTCGGAACAAACAAGTCCTGGTACGAACCGTTGGAATCCTCATGGTATCCGTAATAATTCCACAAAGCTTTTCCTGTCCAGTTCTTCGCGAAATGGTAGGCAATCGAACCATACGGCTCGTACCACGACGAGTTCAGTGCGCCCGTTGGCGCTGTTGGGATGGTACTTTGCGGGTTCAGATTGACCTCTGACCCGTTCGCTGTTGAAATATTCGCACCCAAGTCCAAAGCGAGTCGGTGCAGCGGCGTCCATTGAAAATCGATGAATCCCGTGTTCACGTTGCTGGTATACGGCGCAAGTTGCTGCAAAAGCCCGGGCAGTCCCGGGCAAGGTGGCAACCCCGCCTGCGCGGCACTACTTGTGAAGCACACATAAATCTGAGAAAAAATATTGTTGTAGTTATATCCCAGCTGCGTTGAGAACTTTTCACTGGGCGTTAACGATACGGATACGCCGGCATTTTGGTTGCGCTCCACCCCGTTCACGGGCGCCGTCGGGTTCTGGCCGTACGAGCCGCGAAAATAGCCACTGAGATTCAGCCAGGCTGCCGCTTTGTACTGGGCGCGAATTCGGAACTGCTGCGATTGCAGTGGGCTGACGCGGGTAAACGTGTTGTCGGCGCTGGTGATGTCCGCATCCAAATTAAGGCTGAACTTAGGCGAGGGCTTCACCCAGATGCCCAGAACAGCCGAGTTGTAGTTGATGTCAGTGACCCCCGGCGGCCCGAAAGTTGGATTGGGAGTCTGGTAGGAGATCGACCCGTCGGAATTCAGTGTGCATCCGTCCGGGAGAACGCCGTTGGCCAGCGCGCAATTGCCGCGTTGTGCGGTATTAGGGAAATAAATTGCATTCTGCGTGTTATAGAAATTATCTGCAATCACCCGGTGCTCGAATCGGTACCCAAAATACGCCCCGGCTTTTGGCGTGATCTGCACCTGCGCTTCAATCAAGTTGCTCGTGATCTGCTGCTTTAGGAAATTGCTGTCCAGATTCACCAGAATGTCCGCGGGGGAGCCGCTTTTATGCGATGGCGTGCCGGATATGGCATTCGAAGGCTGTAGACAATTGGCTGGCAACGATGCCGTTGAAAGGAAGGAACTGGGCGCAACGATGAGACTGTTGTTGCTGAAGAAGGAGCACTCCGTCGAATTCCACTGTCCAGGCTCACGCCAATTGCCATAATGAAATTCATCCACAAGACTGATCATCGGCGTGATCCGCCAGGTGGCTCCAAAATCTGCATACGAAGTCACATGCCTACCCTGCGTTGGTCCGGACTGTGCAAAATTCGAAGTAAAGCTTCGGCTTTCAAGTCCCACAAAACCTTGCGTGTAGTTGTACACGTTCATGTCGCCGCCGGTGTAACTGAACTTGCCGGAAAGCTGCAGATTGGCTATGGCTTCAGATTGGAAACTGATCTGTTCCGTAGGTGCATTCACGCGCGTTTGCCAATGCGAGTAGTAGCTGTAATACGCATTGCAATTCGCACTTGCCGTGCCACCAGGTTGAAATGCTGGATTGCAAGGCGGGCCATTCCAGGACACGCCCAGATCCACCAGCGGGAAACCCGCACCCACACTGAATTGTTGGTTCTGGTCCGTTGTTCCCGGATCGGTCTTGTAGTAGCTCCAAATCTGGTCATAGCTGATATTCGTCCTTGGGAGAAACCGGAAGTCCACGCCAAGGCGGTACTGCGTCAATGTCGCGGAAAGGTTTTGCAGGAGGAACTGCTCCGTGCCCTGATGAATCGATGAGTAGTCCGGTCCTTCATTTGTGTTGAGGTCGTAGCCGACGCGGAAACGGATTTTAGATTGGGGCAGAAAAGTTACACCGTAGTTCTGCATGTTCCTTCGTGTATTGAAGTAGTGCGGCGACATTGCAATCACCTGAGTCCCGGCAACACTCGCCGGGGCATTCACGACAGGGTTGAAGTTAGGTGGGGCATTGGCCACCGGGGGCGCGGGATTGAAAGGATTTGCCAGTAGCGAATAGTCCCAAAGATTTTCGTCGTGCCGGAACATCGCGTTAAACGCGTACCACTTGTTCTTGCTGACCCGCAGCACCGTGACAACGTTCGGGTCACCTCCGTAACCGAAATTACTGAAATAGAAGCGGTCAAAAAACGTTCCACGATTGTCAAGAGAGCGCATTTCCGTCGTGAAATTTAGGAGTCGCGGGCCATCCTGCAGATTGACCATCGTATTGTAAGTTTGCAAGTTGCCGGTAATATCTGTAAATCGATAGCCAAATTCGATGGCTTGTTTGATGTTGTAATTACCCTGATCGATGCCTTTTTGCTCCTCTGTTTGTTGCGCCCTCAACGTCAGCGCGAATACGCCGGTCAGAATCAGGGCCGCAAGCACGAATCGCGAAGATTTCACGGCGCCAGATGTAAGCTTTCTCTGGAAGTTTGTGGTCTTCATCGTATTTCTCCAGCTTATGGCGTAAAGAACACGCTACTTGTGTTCGATCCGTGTATCGCAATATGGCACAGTGTGCAGGCCTGATATTTCTGCGCTTGATTATGGAAAGTAGGAGTTCCCGGCGGTCCGATATCCGCGGGCAGTGCATGGCAACCGAGGCACAACAGATTGACCTGGTTTTGCTGCAGCATCCGTTGATTCGTTGAGCCGTGGGGCGTGTGGCAAACGACGCAGCCCTCTATCAACGCCTCGTGATGGTAGACGAACGGCCCTTGCTTGTCGGTATGGCAGTTGAGGCAGACTGTGTCCCCGGACGCGTTGGTCCGCAATTGCTTCGGCCGGAACGTGCCATGCGGGCTGTGGCAGTCGTTGCATTGCAGCAGCCCTTCATTTACACGGTGGTGAAACGGGCGTGCGAATTGCGCTCGCACATCCTGGTGGCAGCCGTAACACAATTGCGGTGCCTTTTCTTTCATCAGGAATTGGCTTTCCTTGGCATGGTGGGGAGAATGACAAGTGAGGCAACCAACGCCGTTTGCCAAGTGCGTGGAACGGTCGAAATTGCTGTGTTCGCTATCGTATTGATGACATCGCAGGCAGCGCTGGCTGGTTTCAGCAGGCGAAGCGTCCTTAAAGGTATAAATCTTTGTTTTGTCCCCGCCGCCGTCCACGTGCTCCTTGCCCGGGCCGTGGCAGGCTTCACACCCATGCCATTCCACTCCCTTGTGCGCTTCCAGCTTCCCCTCCATGGTGGTGGCGAAGTGTGCAGTGGTTTCGAAATTCGTATAGATGTCCTCATGGCAGGTCTTGCAGGTATCGGAGCCCACATAGAGTCCGGGATCGGTCGGCGCAACATATGCTTTGGTCTGATCAGAGGACTTGGTCTGTTGTGCGGCGTTCTTTTTGTCGTCGGATTGGGCGCGCGGAACCGCCAACACTAAAATCAGTACCGTCAGAAAATAGGAGATGAGGTGACGTCGCCAATGCTTCATAGAACACCTGTGGCTGTCGCTGGACAAGTTCCTACGTCCACGCGAATCAGATTGCATCCGCTCTCTCTCGAAGAACGCAACAACCTCGAGAGCTCGGTGCCTCGTGCCTCACGAACTTTCGAAATCCATTTCCGGGGCCAGTCAAGCCGATGCCTCAAGAGGACAACACGATTTTTGAAAAACCTTCCTGCCGAGGAATGTATGTTGGAGATCTTCTGAAGTCACCTAGGGATTTCCCTAGTAGCCCTCAAGTGGAGTGAAGAGCTACCCTCGCTGCCGCACTTGGCCGCCGGAGGGCCACCGTTCGGTGAAAGGAATATGGATGGTCGCCGGTATTCCAAACAAGAGTCCCTCTATTCCAGTCCTATACCCGCAGGATTACCGATTGACCGATGACGTGGCAATAGTCTTTTCCGGACAACCTGATTGTTTTTGGAAGACATGGCAGCCAATGAAGAGATTTCACTGCTGAGATGCAAATCTCTGCTGAATGACCCATGGAGCGTGGAGCAGGCCTTGGACCCGAACAACAGTGAAGAACGTGGAATGAATGGACAGATTGGAACCACCGCTGGCGAGTCATCAAAGACTCTGACAGGCGTCACTCGGAGAGAGTGGTTCAGAACGGCGGCAGGCGGTTGTGCCGGGCTTGCGCTGGGTGACCTTGTTGATGTGGCGGCTGTGCGAGCGAACACCCAGAAGTTGAAGCTCTCCGACGTCAGCGAGTTCACTACCTCCTGCAACTTTTGTTCGTGTGGCTGTGGCATGGTCGCCTCGGTCCGTGATGGGAAGCTGATTGCCATGGAGGGCGACTTCGACCACATTGTCAATCGCGGATCCCTGTGCGTGAAGGGCATTTCCATGTTCGCGACCCACGCCTCGCCGAACCGGCTTACAACGCCGCGTTACCGGGCGCCGGGCAGCGACCACTGGGAGGACATCTCCTGGGACGACGCGATCGCGCGGGTCGCACAGAAGATTCGGAAGACGCGCGACGCGACCTGGATCGCCACGGAGAAGGTTGGCGACAAGGAGGTTCCGGTCAATCGGACGGATGCGATCGGCTTCCTGGGCGGCGCGCAGAACACGAACGAGGAGTGCTACCTCTTCCAGAAGGCGGCCCGGCTGCTCGGTCTGGCTTACGTCGAGCACCAGGCCCGACTTTGACACAGCCCCACGGTCCCCGGTCTGGGGGCCTCGTTCGGCAGGGGGGCGATGACCAACCACTGGATCGACCTCCAGAACTGCAAGACGATCCTGGTGGAGGGCAGCAACGTGGCCGAGAACCACCCCATGGCCTTCAAGTGGATCCGGAAGGCACAGGAGAACGGGGCGAAGATCATCCACGTCGACCCGCGGTTCACCCGAACGTCAGCGGCGGCCGATATCTACGCGCGCATCCGGCCTGGAACCGACGCGGCGTTCCAGAACGCGATGATCAACCACATCCTCGTCAACAAGCTGTACGACGAGGATTACGTCGTCACCCACACCAACGCCCTCTTCTTGGGCGATGAGGCGTTCGACTTCAAGGACGGCGTTTTCAGCGGGTTCGACGCGGAGAACCACAAGTACCACACGGAGACTTGGGGATATCAGCTCGATGCCAGGGGGAAGCCCCGTGTCGCCAAGAGCCTGGATGACCCGCACTGCGTCTTCTCGCGTCTGAAGACCTTCACGTCACGGTACACGCTGGACGACGGGCGAGCAGATCACCGGTATTCCGGCCGCGCAGATTCAGCAGATCGCGGAGACGATGGCGAAGAACCGGCCGGGATCCATCCTCTACGCCCTCGGGATGACCCAGCACACGACCGGTGTGCAGGGAATCCGGTCGTTCACGATCCTGCAGCTCCTGCTCGGCAACATCGGCAAGCCGGGCGGCGGCGTCGATGCACTGCGCGGCGAGCCGAACGTGCAGGGCGCGTGCGACATGGCGGTGCTCTACAACTACATGCCGGGCTATCTCAACTCTGCGTCGAACGCCGAGCCGACCATCCACGACTACGTGCGCAAGAACGGGATCGCCGACAGCCGCTACCTCGTCAACACGCTCAAGGCGTTCTTCGGTGAGGCGGCCACCGCCGAGAACGATTATGCCTATGCCTGGCTGCCCAAGCGGAATGCTTCCAAAGACTACGGAACGCTGCCGATGTTCGAGGACGCCCTCGCCGGGAAGCTGAAGCTCCTCTGGATCGTCGGCCAGAATCCCGCGGTCACCGTGCCCAATCTCAGGCTGACGTTCGACGCGATGGCGAAGCTCGAGATGCTCGTGGTCCAGGAGATCTGGGAGACCGAGACCGCGGCGTTCTGGCGCCGGCCCGGGGTCGACCCGAAATCCATCTCCACCGAGGTGATCCTGCTGCCCGCGGCGTTCTTCATGGAAAAGAACGGAACCATCAGCAACTCGGGCGGCATGGTGCAATGGCGCCACGCCGCCGTGAAGCCTCCGGGGCAAGCCAAACCCGACGGAGAGATTGTGGACCTCGTATTCCGCCGCGTGCGCGATCAGGTCAAGGACTCGAAAGCGCCGAGAGACGAGATCATCCGGAAGGCCTTCTGGAACTACACCACGGCCGAGGACGTCCTGCGCGAGATCAACGGGTACGCCCTGCGCGACAACCCGGAGACCGGCCTAAAGGCGGGCGATCTCGTCCGCAAGGTCAGCGATCTTCGAGCCGACGGTTCCACGTCGTCCGGCGCATGGATCTACGCGGGCGTCTTCGCCAACGGCGAGAACCTCTCGAAGCGCCGCGACTCGCAAACGGATCCCGGAGGCCTCGGCCTCTATCCGGGTTTCGGGTGGACCTGGCCCAACAACATGCGCATCCTCTACAACCGGGCGTCGTGCGACCGGAACGGCAAGCCCTATCCGGGTTCGAAACCCATCGTCTGGTGGGACGAGCAAGCTAAGCGCTGGACGGGATACGACCTACCGGACGTCCCCGTCCTGACCGACGGACCGGCCACGCCGAACGGCCAGCGGGCCTTCCACTTGGGCGCGGAGGGCGTCGCGCGCCTGTTCGCGGCCGTCTACTCGGACCCGGACGAGAAGCATCCAGGGTATCCGCGCGACGTGGCCTACGTACCGAAGGACGGTCCGCTGCCGGAGATGTACGAGCCCGTCGAGAGCCCGGTGGAAAACATCCTTCACCCGCACGTGAAGAGCAACCCGATGCTCAAGTATCCGCGTGTCGCGATGCATCAGCCCATCGGCACCGTCGACAAGTACCCCTACGTGCTGATGACGTCAACGGTCGCTGAACACTGGTGCGGCGGCTCGACGACTCGGAACATTCCCTGGCTCAACGAGCTCGTCCCCGATCCAGTGCTGGAGATGCCGATCGCCCTCGCCCAGAATCTCGGGGTGAAATCGGGGGACTGGGTCCGGGTCTCGTCGGCACGCGGTCAGCTCGAGGTCAGGGCCCTCGTCACGCCCCGCATGAAGGCGCTGAAAATCGGCGATCGTCAGGTCACCGTCGTATGGATGCCCTACAACTGGGGTTTTAAAGGCCTTTCTACCGGTCCCAGCGTAAATTTTCTCACCATCGATGCTGCCGATCCAGGAGCGGGTACCCAAGAAACCAAGGCTTGTCTGGTCAATGTGACCAAATTCCGTGAGGCCAACGCAGGATCTTCCACGGCGCGAAAGGGGTGATGCATGAGCCAGCCGGCAACCTCGGGCTTTGTCAAAACGACGCTGGTCGACATCACGAAATGCATTGGATGTCGTGCGTGCCAAGTTGCCTGCAAGCAGTGGAACGATCGCGATGGGGAAGAAACAGAGCTTCAGTGGGACCTTGGTTTTCAGAACCCCGCTACTCTCAGCTCAAAGACGCTTACCTTAATTACATTTCATGAGTTGCCTGACGAGCAGGCGCCCGGTGGCTTGAATTACTTGTTCACCATGCGCCGGTGCTTGCACTGCCTGGAGCCTGCATGCGCCTCAGCTTGTCCTACAACCGCTCTAAACCGTCAACCCGATGGCCCCGTAACTTACAATGCCGACAAATGCATCGGCTGCCGTTACTGCATTTGGGCCTGCCCTTGGGGCGTGCCCACCGCGGAATGGGACTCTCTGGCCCCCAAAATTCAGAAGTGTACTCACTGCGCTGACCGCGCCGATCAGCCCCTCCCTTTGGCCCTCAATGGGCAAGTTCTTACCCAGGAGGAAAGCAAACAGTACCGCGCCAACGTTGTCGTGCCTGCTTGCGTCAAGGCCTGTCCGGCTGACGCGCTGAAGTTCGGTAACAGAGAAGACATCCTGAAAGAGGCGCGCACTCGGATATCCGATCGACCTGAAAAGTATGTAGACCATATATACGGCGAAAAAGAGGCTGGTGGCACCAGCGTATTGTATTTGTCCTCGGTCCCATTCGAGAAGCTGGGTTTTCCCGACGTCGGCACCAAAGCGTATCCGGCAGTTTCCAAAATTGCGATACACTCTGTCCCACCTGCGGTTCTTGCTGTGGGCGCGTTGCTGGGGGGCACTTACGCCTTCTTGAAACGCAGGGCCTTCGCGATGGTTAATGGGCCGGAGGCAGTTCCCCCTAATGCCGTCAGCCATCACCCGGAGTTCGAGCCTATTCGGCAAAAGCTGCTGACTCCATTCAATTGGATTCTTCTTTGCCTCATGGCATTCGGACTGATTTCGCTCATAGCCCGCTTCGCCTTGGGATTGGGCGGTAGCACGCATCTTTCCAACACTTACGCCTGGGGGCTCTGGATCGTCTTCGATTTGGTCTGGATCGCAGTAGCTGCCGGCGCCTTCGCGACTGCCGGCATCATCTATGTCTTTCAGCGTAAGGACTTGTACTCAATGGGCCGTTCAGCCGTGCTCATGGGCCTGCTGAGTTACTCGTTTGTTACAGTCACGCTGATTGCTGACCTTGGCTTGCCATGGCACTTCTATCAACTTGGCCTGCAGTCTCCTGAGCTCTCGGCTATGTTCGAGGTGTCTTGGTGCGTCGGCCTATATGTGACGATTCTGTTTTTAGAGTTCCTGCCGGTGCCATTTGAGCGATGGGGACTGCAGAAGGCGAAGG
This sequence comes from Candidatus Acidiferrales bacterium, assembly GCA_963839315.1. Lineage (GTDB taxonomy): Bacteria > Acidobacteriota > Terriglobia > Acidiferrales > UBA7541 > Acidiferrum. The sequence continues at coordinate 110,144 of CAWIUU010000033.1, read as the reverse complement.
ATATCTGGCAACGATGGTCCGGCGCTTACGTCGCTGGTGCACTTTCATTGTTTGTCTACCTGCTCTCCCGCCAACTAGCCTACGCTTTGGCGACAGCGGTCCTGTTTTCCTTTCTTGCTTGGGCATTCCGAACCAGGGACAAAAAATCTGAGCCGATCATGCTGGCCATCGCCGCTGTAACGTTCTCGACGATGCACCAGAGTTCGCTAGGCTCGCTGTTCCTGCTGATGCCGGACAAGCTTGCTCCTCAGTGGTGGTCTCCTGTACTTCCTGTCTCTTTCTTCTTGTCTTCTATTGCAGCTGGCACGTCTCTGGTCGTTCTGATCGAGATTTGGATGGCGAAAGCGTGGGGACGGCAGCTCCAGATCATGCAGCTGGCGTCAATGGCCAAGATCTCCTTTTGGTCGCTCTCGTTCTATTGGGCCTTTCGACTTGTCGATATGGCCGTTCGAGGCCAGTTCGCCGATGCCTTTTCTGGAAGACTGGGCGTCCTTTTCGCGGCCGAACTCTTACTGGGCGGTATTCTTCCTCTGGTCCTACTTGGCCGAACATCGTTGCGCGCCCGCCCCGCGGTGCTCTTTCTCGGCACGCTTCTCGCCACTTTAGGTGTGGTTTTCAACCGGGTGAACGTAGTGTTGTTGGCCATGGACTTAAAAGGACCAATGCCGCAGATCGCGCCAGAGTTCTACAGTCCGTCCGTTTTCGAATGGGGCATCTCTGTTGGCCTCATCGCCGCCACCATCTTCCTTTTCGGGCTCGGCGCGCGAATCATGCCGCTACTACCCAAGTTGGATACGAGACAGAGATAGGACATTGGTTCAATGACTCAAGATGTTTGGCTATCGAAACATCCCTACTTACGTTCCATTGCGGACTTTCACGAACAAGTCGGGGCGGCTGCAGACGGCGTCCCAATCGCCAGCGCCCAAGTTCCAAACTGGAAGAACTATTTGGGTGAATATCAGGCAGGAATCCCTCTGCTGCGCAGCTCCCACGCAATCGACCTGGATCCCGCGGAGCCGATCGTTGTATCGCTCGTTGAGAGTCTGGCTTCAAAGCCATTGGCAGAAAAATTGGCCGTGGAGTGCCGAGTTTTGGACACTCAATTGCGCAGCGAATTGAATGCGCCCCATCGCGCGGTCGCTTGGTTACTCAAGAGCGAGGATTACAAGCCGGCGCATCCAGGTCTGTTTCGATACTTAGGGTGGACTGCACTGGCCCGATACCTCCGCCCACTGATTGATGCGTTCGGGTGTTGGCGCGACGAGGAACGCTGGCTTTGTAGCTACTGCCCCACTTGCGGATCGGCTCCTGCCATGGCCCAGTTAACGGGCACCGATCCGGGCCGTCTACGGCTCCTCTCTTGCGGTTGTTGCGGCACGCGCTGGCGATACCGGCGTACCGGGTGCCCGTTCTGCGAGAGCGGGGACGATCACCGGCTCACCGCGCTGGCCGTCGAGGGGGAGGGCTGTCTTCGTATCGATTATTGCGATTCATGCCGCGCCTATCTGAAGACTTATGATGGCCAGGGAAGTGAGACCCTCCTACTGGCAGATTGGACATCACTTCACCTCGACATCATCGCGCGCGATCGTGGATTGAAACGATTGGCTGCGTCGCTGTACGAATTGTGATCACCTCCATCTTCCGTCTTGGAACGTCTCGGGTGACGGAAGCATCTTTGTCTTACTCCTAATCAAAAATTTCCGATAAGCGCTACGAGCTCAACTGGTCGTTGCAACACCATCTAATCAGTTGATCCGACGATACTTTCTCTAGAGAACCGATCAGTCATTGAGATCGAATCGCAGGGAGTGCACTGGGAATCCTGCCGGAGTATGTCGATGAATCTATGACATTTTCATATTTCACTAGTCGTCAGGTCTTTCGCTCCGCGCTTCTTTTCTTCTTTTTGTTGGCTGTTCTCACTACCAGTAGCGGTAAGTCCATCAAGATGATCACGAGTTGGTTCAACCCAAATTACGAGGGACAGACGTTCCACAAAATTCTGGTCATCGGTGTCGCTCAAAACCCGGAGGGGCGCGCCGACTTCGAAGATGAAATGGCCGCCCAGATTGCGCGTGCAGGCATCGAGACCATTCCTGGCAACCACATCCTGTTGCGCCCGGACCCTAATGTGAAACTTGACCTCGACTACTTACGTGGGCAGATCCGCGACAATCACATTGACGCTATCGTCGTCTCGCGTCTGCTGAAGGTCGATAACAAAGTGACGATCGTCCCGAGCTCGACCTACATTGCCCCGTACCCCTACTACTACTCTTTCTACGGTTACCTGGGCGCTGTGTATCCCATGGTTTACGATCCGGGATATACGCGGGAAGATACGACCGTTAGCGTTGAGACCAACGTCTACGCTACAAGCAAGCCAGACGGTGACCTAGTGTGGAACGGCGTCAGCAAGTCGTTCAATCCGAAGTCAGGTAAGAAAATCGCCGATGGCCTTGTCAAAGAAGTTCCAAAGCAGATGGAGAAAGACGGGCTGCTACCGAAAAAAGTCTCCTCGAACTAACTACGGCAATCCGCGATTAAGGCTGGACACACCGGCCAAGTGAAGATACGTGCCGATTACTGCCACTGCTGGCATCTTTTTCTGGGGAGTTTGCTGCCCGGAACCGATAGGCGGTAGGCGAAAGAGTGACACCATAAAGGATGCAGGTAACGACCACCAGAGATCGAAGCCAGGAAGTTAGCGTCTTGCGCAAATAATATATGCAAATTGCACTGGTTGCTGGCTACAATCCAATTCGACACTCAAGCAGTTGCCGCGGCCGATTCGCCGAAGGACCTAACGGCCGCAGCTTCGTCTTCCCTAACGTCAAAGACTTTGAGCAGTTTTCCAAGCTGCAAAACGGCCCGCACTTTTTTCGTAGGATTGAGCAGCTTTAATTCCCCTCGTCGCTTTCGCACGCTTGTCAAGGAACCCATCAGGTACGCAAAGCCTGCGCTGTCGATGCAACTGACGTCGGCGAGATTAAGCAGAATCTGATTATGTCCCTGGTTTAGCAGGTCGCTGATCAAATTGCTCAGTGAGGTACATTCTTCCCCGAGGACAATCTGGCCGCTGATGTCCACAATCGTGACGGAATCTACTTGTCGGGTTGTTGTTGTCATTTTCATTGGCAATCTTTCTACAACGCTTTAGATCAACATGAACTGAGCGGATCGGTGCTTGCAGCGGAGCCAAGACACAGCGCTGCAACAACAAGCATCGGTCCCGTTTTAATCCACCTTGTATCAGTTTTCATCCTGTTCCTCCGCACGCGGCGGCAGCGATGAGTCGCTCCGCCAATCATTGTGGAACCCCGTCGAGGATTTGGTTAACCCTCTGCAGGCGCTCTCCTCACAGAGAGCGATGACAAGAACCTATTCCGAAAATACTGTCAAAGTACACTAGGGGTTTCCCTAGGGTCGGGTATTGTCTCCTATGGTGCTGCAGAACAAAAGGGTTGTCTATGATCTCTTGTTCCGCATCAGTGCGGAACCCTCCTCGAAGTCGCTTTCTTGAACCCGGGTCGCTTTTTCGCAACTAACTTCATTAATTCTCTGGGCCTCTTCCTGTTTCCACAGGCTCTGGTGCCCAAATACCTTGAGATTGATCGGATACTTTCTTGAAGTGTGAACGATGTAACGCAATGCTGCGCTACCGGTCACAAATGGTTCCTTTGGATTCTTAACTGGCAAAGTTGATTTCTTCTTCTCAAAGCTGTTTGGGGTTTTGTTTGATCTTTTTTTGAATTGCGTCGCTGCGATTCCAAGAAAGGGGCTGCTATCTTCCCCGCCCAGAAGTCGACAGCAGCCCGAGTTCGGACGGACGGTTAGAATGTCACTTCCGACTCGGAAATTTATAGCGTTCTCGTCTCCGCTGCTATTAGGGATTCCCCTAGTCCAAAGAGTTGACAAAAATTCGTGATATGCGATTCATTGAGCGGGTGGATCATCAGGGCAGAACTCACAGAGAGATGGCTCCTTGCAACAAAGGAAGGAGCCATTCTTGTTTTATGACACAGACGTGAGACAAGATTCAGTGCACTGAAATAGTGCAGCGACCCATGCGACTCCACGCACACGCCCGGGTACAGTCACACTCCGCGCTCCGTACGCCCTCTCGCCCACCGCCCCAGCGCCTTGCTGCTAGTGCTGGTGGTGTGTCTCAATTGCGGGAAAGCGGAATTTACTATTCCCAGAGATGAATTAACCCTACTGGCTGAGACTCCCGGCCCTTAGGGGAATCCCTAGTTACGCGCGAGCCACGCGCCGTCGTAAATTGGCGTATCGGAGAGGTGCGACATGAATTGCAGGAAGCGAACTGCATTTTGGTTCATGACAATGTTAGCCGTGGTCAGCCTTTTCACCGTGGCACAAGCTCAAACAAATCCGTTTACGAAGGCGCAGGTTGGCGACCGCATCCGCAAGGTGGAAGACGGCGTGGACCAATTCCGCAACTATCTCGACAATCGCGGACAAGACGCCAAGAACCGCGCCGACTCGGCTAAGAGCAGCGGAGCGACAACACGACGCCAGGGTTCGAATTCGGCAAACACAGACGCTCGTGCGAACCAAGCCAAGCAAACAAAAGACGACCTTGAAAATGCCATGGATGATTTGAATCGCACGACAAACCGTCTTCGGCGCAAGTTCGACCCAACGTCGAATTATCTTGAAACAAAGGCACAAATGGAGCAGGTCATGGACAGTGCGCGCCGCGTCAATCAGGTGATGACGAAGGGAAATTACGGTAGTCAGGCAGAAAAATACTGGGCCGCTTTGCGCGCGAATATCAATGACCTTGCGCGATGCTACAACTTGACTCCCATGGGCGCGTAGGTCTCACCGAAAGTGCATGGGTGACCTGCTCCCTCAAGGACGGCAGAACAGGGGAGCGCATTCATCGACGGAAGTGGGACAGGTCGGTGATGGACCTTCCGATTGTCAATCCGAAACGGCCACGCCGCCCTGCCCTTCGGCTGGACGCAATCAATACCCTTGTGTCCCGTAGCACGGGCGACGAGCAAGCACTTTACGTTCTGCTCGGCGCGACTGGAATGCGAATCTCCGAGGCATAAGCGTTGGAGACAAAGCATTTCGTGAACGACGGCCGATCCCTTCGAGTATCATCGACAGCCGTGCTGGCGTTAAGGACACGGGGCCGCTCGTTGTTTGCGGCCAGACAAATCTCCTCTCTCGAGTCTTTTCGAAAAAAGGCACAGCCCATCGCCATCGAACCACCAAACATTGATCAAGTCACCGCGTCTCCCGCGAAGGATATACACTTGGCCCGAGAATGGGCTTTCCTGAAGCGCCGTCTGCACCATTCCCCCCGTAAATCCACGGCGCATGTCGGTCACTCCGGACCAAGGCGGCCCCCTCAAAGAGGTGAAGGGCATCCACTCACCAGCGCCGCGAGAAATCGCAGCAGTATTGTTGGGAAAAAGTACATTTGTTACGGCAGTGAGATCGAACTCATTGCTGGAAAATGCAAACAATGTCCTTCTATCAGGCAAAGGGGTTGGAGATACTCACACTTTCAATCTTCTGCCCATGCTGAAAGTCTTCGCTGTAAAGAACGTTACACTGACCTTCGATCGCCGATGCAACAATAAGTGAATCGTACCAAGCCAAGCGGAACCTGGCCCCAATTCGAAGTGCCTCACCATACAGAGCCAGCGAGGAGTGCACCGCCAGAAGTGGACGAAACGTGGTCGACAAATACTGCTCGGCGTCTACGCTGCTCATGGGCTTCACAAAACGGCGCAACGCAACATTAAAGAACTCTTGCACTACTTGATAGCTGACAATTCCGCCGCGCGTCTCGATTCCCTTCCTGATCAGCTTCGTGGCTTGCGCCGCTTTTTTCGGTGCATTCGCGTCGAAGGAATATACGAATATGTTTGTGTCGAGAAAGAACCTACCGCTCATTCATCTCCTCCCGGCCGAAGCACCGCCCGGCATACACATGTTTTAGACGTTTCATCAGCGCGTCGAACTCCTGCGTGCTGCCGCTTTGCGCCGTAAACTGTTCCAGCCACTCACGGAACATGGCGTTCAGCGTTTTATGCTGGGACTTGGCCAACAGGCGCGCCTGCTCGATCAGCTGTTCATCTGCGCTAAGGGTGATGTTTTTCATACGTAAATAGTGTACACGAGTCTCGTGCTAAACAAGTATCCTTCGTTGCCACGATCGCTCCGCGGATCGGCCTGGCCCCCTACTAAATATACCTTGACACGTATATGCTCTGTGGAGTATATCAAGAGAATGGAATCGTTCGAAATCATTGCGGAGCCGAACCGCCGCGCGATACTGAGCCTCCTGGTCTCGTCCCAACAGTCGGTTGGAGAGATCGAGCGTCAACTTCGTATGTCGCAGCCGACCGTGTCAAAGCACCTGCGAGTGCTGCGAGAGGCCGGTTTCGTAGAATCCACGGTGGACGCACAGCGCCGTCTCTACCGACTGAAACCTGAACCATTTCAGGAGGTGGATGCCTGGCTGGCTCCGTTCCGTCGGTTCTGGTCCGCTCACGTAGATGCTCTCGAACGCCACCTCGACCGCATGGAACAGTCAGCACCAACGAAAGGCAAGACAAGGAGAAGACGGCGCGGCGCAAACCGCGAACGTAACAAAGGAGAAACGAAATGAAGATCAAAGTGACCAGCATATACGTGGACAACCAGGACAAGGCCCTGCGCTTCTATACGGAGGTGTTGGGCTTTGCCAAGAAGACCGATTTCAGTCAGGGCCCCTATCGCTGGCTGACGGTGGCCTCGCCCGAGGAACCGGACGGCACTGAACTGCAGCTGGCGCTGAACAACAACCCCGCAGCCAAAGCGTTCCAGGAGGCGATGTTTCAACAGCGCCAGCCCGCATCCATGTTTTTCACCGACGATATCAAGGGCGACTACGAGCGGATCAAGGCCCGCGGCGCCGAGTTCACGATGCCGCCGACCGACGTAACCGGCTCGACCATTGCGATGCTGAACGACACCTGCGGCAACCTGATTCAGCTGACCCAGCTGGCACGCTATTCATACTAAGGAGAAGAAGATGACCGACCGCGAGCAGTACACACCGGGTCCGGCCAGCGGGGCCCAGGTACGAAAGGACGGAGAGAAGTGGACGCTGATTCTGGTCAGAGAACTGCGGCACTCGCCGGAAAAAGTCTGGCAGGCGCTTACCGACCCAGCGCATCTGCGCGAGTGGGCTCCCTTTGAAGTCGATGGGAGCCTGGGTACGGTTGGAACCAGGGTGAAGCTCACCACGGTGAGAGCGCCCACGCCGCAGGTTTCCGAAACAACCGTGACGCGAGCCGACGCTCCCAAGCTGCTTGAGTACAACTGGGGCGCCAACGATATCCGCTGGGAACTCGAAGCCTTTGGCTGGCGGCACGCGCCTGACGCTGTGGCACAACATCGATCGCCGCTTCATCTCGTGGGGCGCAGCGGGTTGGCACATCTGCTTCGATGTCCTTGATCGGCTCCTCGCGGATGAGCCGATCGGACGCATCGCCGGCGCCGAGGCCATGAAGTTCGGGGGCTGGCAGAGACTGACCGCCGAGTACGCCAAGCAGTTCGGTGCTGAGACGCCCAAGTGGCCGCCTCAGGCGGCTCAAAAGTCATGAATGATGCGGTATCGCCAATGAATGGAGGACAAATTAATCATGAAAGAGGCCACCAAACGTTCGATTTTTCGCTGGATTCACATCGTCTTCAGCATTCCGATACTCGGCTATATTTATAGTCCGTTTGACAAAATTCCAAACTACGCTCCCGCAACTCGGTTTGTCTTCATTCCTGCAATGGTCCTTTCGGGATTGTGGATGTGGAAAGGCCATGTCGTTCGACGACTTATTTCGAAGAGATCGGAAACTACTCGCACGAAAACGCGACAAGAATTCGAGGTATAAAGATCCAATGAATCCATCGCAACGTATTGACCAACTGATCGCAGGACTGACAGACTGGCGTGGCAAAACGCTCGCCAGCATCCGCAAGAGCATCCTTGAGGCCGACCGGGAGATCATCGAGGAATGGAAGTGGATGGGAAGCCCGGTGTGGTCTCGCGACGGAATAATCGCGGTCGGCAACGCCCACAAGGATAAGGTGAAGCTTACCTTTGCCCACGGGGCGAGCCTCCCGGATACTGACAAGCTCTTCAACGCGGGCCTCGGAGGCAACGCGTGGCGAGCGATAGATCTTTTCGAGGGCGATAAGATTAATGAGCGTGCTCTAAAAAATCTCATCCGCGCCGCCATTGAGTACAATCAGATCAAATTGAAGAGCAAAGCGCATGCGAGTACTCGAGCGAAAGTACATAAAGGTAAAAAGTGATGAAACTAGAGCAGCTTCGTCGCAGGTTCCGACACCGCTACGGCTAGCCATGGAACGCACTATGCAGGCAGGCTCGAAAGCTCATCGTCTGATTTCGGGACAGATAGCACCCGATATTTCACCGCAGGGAAGGAATGTCTCGATGGCCTCGAACAGGTCCGGCAGTTACGAAGTGCCGGCTGGCGATGGGGATGGCTCAAGGTGTTAGTGATTGTCCGAGAGGTAGGGCACAAATCCGTGGGCGAGAGTTCGAAGTTTGTAGACCGAGGTTGTGGCAGTAATGTACAAGGCCCCAAGATCGGAATCGCCCCAGGCCAGATTCGCTGGCTGCTCAGGCATAACGATGGTTCCAAGGTGATGTCCTTCCGCGTCCCAAACCCAGATTCCCTTGGGGCCGGTGACGTAAAGATTCCCTTCGCGATCGATCTTGATACCGTCAGGAACGCCATCGCTTTTGCCGCCGGGCTCCTCGGCAAAGATCCGGCCATTGGCGAGCGTGCCATCCTGGCGGAAATCATAAACGCGAATATTTCGTTGCTGGCTATCGTCGACGAAGAACCGTTTGCCATCTGGAGAAAAAGCCAAGCCGTTGGGCTGGGCGAGTTCCTTCGTTAGTAGAGAAACTTTTCCGCTGGTATCGAGACGGAAGACTCCCTGATAAGGGAGCTCCTGCTTTTCTCCCTGAGGCAAGTCGAGTGTCGGATCGGTGAAGTAGATTGCGCCGTCTGGCCCGAGAACGACGTCGTTGGGACTGTTGAACTTTTTCCCTTCGAAACGATCGGCAAGGACCGTGTATTTTCCGTCGGAAGTGATGCGGATGATGGCGCGCAGGGCGCTGGCGCAATCGAGAAGGCGATGCCGCGGGTCGTAGGTATTGCCATCCGGGTCGCCGAGCGAGATGAGAGCTTCCTTGCGGCCATCGGGATAAACACGAAAGATCTTATTGAGCTCCTCATCGCTGACGTAGAGGAAGCCAGCGGGGTCCCATACGGGTCCTTCGGTAAATCCAAATCCAGTAGCGATCAGTTCAAGCTTGGCCTCATTGGAGATAAGTTTCCAGAATTTTGGCGATTCCGCCTTAAGTTCGAACTGGCGTTTTGAAGCGGCCGGTTGCTGGGCTGGGAGCGAAAGCGGCAACAGAAGCAGTGAGAGGACGGAAACGCAGAATCTATTCATCTTGGTGGTCTTTCCGTTGCGTTTCATGCGTCGCCGATGAGTTATGGCGTAAACGGTATTCCATATGTGGCAATCTTGGCAAGCAGTGACGTTTTCCGTTTCCGGTTGCCATGATTATTTTGGCCAGCCAATCCAGGAATACTGCCAACCCAGGGAAATGTTTTGAAAGTTGCCGCCGTAGTTGATATACGCGCCATTGTTGTAGCTGACCTTCAGGGATTGGTGTTTAGAAATAGGAATTGCCGCGGTCGCGCCGATGCGGGAATCTTTTTGTTTCGTTTTCGGATTCGGGACTCCGTTTAAACTAGTCTCGCCTCCTGACCAGAAGTTTCCGTCGATTGAGACCCACAGGCGAGGCTTGAAGTCATAACTGAGATGGCCTTCAAATACCGCCACCGGATTCTCGGATTGCGATTGAGTTCCCGGAAAGTATTGATTGCGGGAGAAGAATTCGGGATTCGTGGTGTAGAACCAGGCTGCCGCGTAGGCATCTACCACCCAGTGCCCCCATCGCTGCGAATAGCCGAGCTCGGGCTTAAATGCCCAGCGGTTGTACCCCAAGTTGATGGGTTTCGTTGGGTCATTTTGACCCGTGGGCGCGACAACTTTCAGGCTTACACCGATCAGCATTTTCTGCCGCCACTTCCGCATCTCTTCCAGCGGCATTGCGGGCCCGCCCTCAGGTTCACGGAAAAACGATAAACAGAATCCAAAAGACCCGACCGATAGAGGTTTTCTCCGCTACCGGTTTGCTCAGGTTCCGGCGATCGCCTTGTTTTGCAGGATCGAAACTACGACTCGGCGGTTTTCGGCTTGGCCCTCTGCCGTATTGTCGGGAGCCACCTGCTGGCTGGTTCCCATAGCGCCCGGAGCCAGCATGTTGGTGAGTGGAATCTTACCCTCTTGCTCGAGGAAGTTCGTAACATTTTCGGCACGTTCCGTGCTGAGCTTCTGATTAAGAGCGGCGCTGCCGACCTTCGAGGCATAGCCTTTCACCTGAATGACGTAGCCGGTGATGCCCATGGCTTGTTGGGCCAGTTTCAGAAGTTGTGGTTTGTACTGAGGGTCAATGGTGACCTGGCCATTGCCAAAGAGAACGGTAACCTCGCCCAAGATGTTGTAGTCGCCCAGTTCTCCGAAGCGCTTGTTGGCAGCGGCAATGGCCGCCTTGTTAGCTGCGGTCTTTTGTTCTTCCGCTTGTAACTGCTCTTGTTGCTGCTTCAGTTTCTGCTGGTCGGCCTGGATTTGTTGCTGATTTTTCTGAACCTGTTGCTCGGTCGGCGCCAGGCCGGCTTGAATGTCTTGCGCGGTCTTTAGGTCGGAACCATGGAAGACGACTTGCGTCGCGACCAGTTGGTGCTTGTTGTTGAAGGAACCTTTAGCTTCCACCGCTAGTCCCGGAACCAGGGCGGTCATAGCTAAGTGCTTTTTGCGAAAGAGACCTTCCGGCTCGGTCACCTGTGTGTCGGAGGACAGCACCACCGTAACACTTTCACCACCCTGGGTAAGCACGGACATGGTGTTGCCACTCCGACCATTGATCACGCCCTTTACCTGATCGTTTTGCGCTGAGGCCACACCACAAGCGAACAGAAGCACTGCGAAAATCAAGACAAAACGAAACAGGGTTCCCGGGATTTTGTTGTGCATCATTGTTCTCCTTTTCTCTATCCTTTGGCCATGGCCACACTAGACCACCGCTGCGGGTAAATCCACTGTCAAAAGTACCTATCCGAGACTTCGACGAAAGCAAAAGCGGATTATGGCTTCAAGTTAATGGAATTGGCCTAAGTGAACGATAAAACCTGCGGTCGCAGGATTGGCGACTCGGCCACGTGGAAATGGCAATGGAGCCTGATGCAGCGATTGGACGAACGCAAGATTCCTGGGAAGACACAAGCTGGTTCACTCCGATGCGCGGAGTGCTACCTGCGATAGCCTCCGCCACCGTAACTGCGGCCGCCACCGCCACCCCAACTACGACCGCCACCACCATATCCACCATAACTGTGATTGCCACTTCCGTAATGCTGGCTTTGGGTTGAACCACTCTGCCGGTTTTGCTTCTCGGAGTCGAGATTTTCGGAGGACCCGTAGCCGGAAGAGTGACTCTGACTCATGTTCTGTTTGTCCTGTTGTTCGTTGGCTTGGCTGTTTGGATGCTGTTGTTCGTAGTTATTTTTGTCCTGTTGTCCCTGTTGCTGGGCCGTCTGGGAATTCACATTGGTCCAGCCTCCATTGCCATTGGACTTCTGCCAGCCGGAGCCTGTGTTCTGATAGACGTTGCCGTCGTGACCGGCATACATGTCGCCACTGGAGTTTTTGCCCGCGTAGGTATTCCCATGGGCGGTGGAAGTAGCATAGCCTTTTCCACCCTGCGAGCCTTGAGCTGAAGCGACGGTGCCATTTGCCGTGGAATAGTGCTGCGTGGTTGCAGATTTGTTTCCTTGAGAGACGTAGGATTGGCCCCATTGAGCGGTTGGGCTGGAGCCTTGGTGTGTAGCGCCATAGGTGCCCGTGTAGGGGTTGTAGGCCTGGCCGACACTTTGCTTGCCGTAGGGTGTGGAGACGGACGCGCTGCGTGAAGCGGTACCGGTGTACGGATTATAGGAGGCAGTGCGAGTGGCTGAACCGTAAGCGCCATAAGCAGTTTGCGAGACGCTGTAAGCTCCCGTTGCGGGGTGATAGTAGGCGGTGGTGCCGTAGGCGCCGTAGGGTGTGGCGTAGGGATAGTAAACGGGGTAAGCGCCGACGGGATAACCGATATAAGGCGGGTAGTAATAACCAGTGCCGCTGGTAACGATGGCTCCAACAGCAGCGCCCATGACAAATGCACCGAGATAGCCGGCGGTATAGCTGGACTGAACGTAACCGCTCGAAGTGGTGACTTGTGTTACGTAGGTAACATTGTAGACGGGCGAACTGGGCGGGATTGTGTAAATCACTTCGGGAACAGAACTGGCAGTGGTCCACGGGCCTTGCGGCATGGTGGACATGAACCAGACTCCCTGCAAACACAAATAATAGAGATCACCGACTTGAATCACTTTGTCGGGAGTGTTGGTTGCGTATTGAAGTGTGGTGCCCTCAATGGGGGCGAATTGCGGTGCGCCCGTGTAACTGACCTGAGCCTGAGCGGCGGCCGTGGTGGGGTTCAGCAGCATGGTAGTGGGAATCTGCGCGATCAAGACGGCGTCGTTTGCCTGAGTGGTACCAGGGACAGAAGCGAGGATCGCGCTTGCGGGGCTGGAGAGCGGGATATTGGCGAAGTCGGCGGGAAGATTGAGAGAGGCAAACGTCCATGGGCCTGTCAGGCTTTGGGCACTGAACCAACGGCCTGCCGCGAGGTAGTAATACGTTTGTGTTGCGCCGTAGACAAAGAGGGGGCTGTCGGTGTTATTGGCAAAGGCCAGTTGGGTGCCGGGAATTGCCGTATACCTTGGTTGTCCATCAAACAGAATGACTTCAGCCGGCACGGTGGCGTAGAAAACTTTCGGGATGATGGGAGTGGAAACTTGAGGAGGAGGGACGGCTTTCTTCACGTCGGAGAATTTGCCGGAGTCAGGAACCTTGTCAAAGCTGCGAGAGAGTTTGGTGACCCGAGTCCAGGGGCCATGCAAGTCTGCAGCGCTCAGCCAGATATTATTGACGAGCAGGTAGTATTGCGAATTGGATTTGTCGAGGAAGAGTGGCCAAAGGGTATTGACGACAAACTTCAAGTCGGTCTTGGGAAGATCGGCGAGGACCGGTTCGCCATCGATGCCGAGAAGGATTGCGGGGGTGTAGCTAACGAAAATAAAGGGGGGGTCATTTTTCAGGGCGACGGTTTTGACGGATTGCGGCTTGGGAGTGTAGGCGACAACGCGGTCCAGAGAGATATTGACAGTGAGGGGGACAAAGGAACGGAACAGTAGATCCAATTGCGGAATGGTCGCAGGATCCTGATACGGGAAATAAGTGTTCAGGACATTGATATTGAACATGAAAACCATGTGGGAGTCGGTGTCGACTTCGGTGGTGGCTTCAAACGTGGCAGCGCCGACAACTTGTTTGCCGCCGGTGGGAGTAAGCTGAAAAGCGGCGCGCCATTTAATGTCGATAAAATTCTTCCAGTCGTCGACCTGCGGCTGATAGATGATGAGTTTCCCGCCGGGCTTGACGAGCTGGCGGGGCCAACCCGGATCCTGGCCCCAAGCGCATGAACTGGCCGTTAAAAAAAGACCGAGGACCGCGATCAAAAGCTTTGCGTAGCGCATGACTAACTCCTCAATTCTTTCTCCACGGGCGGAACGGCTGCTGATGTTAAGGTCGAGAGTCAATTTTTGTACTGGATTCCGCGAGTGTGAGTTTGTAGGCGACGTAATATTTTTAGATATTACTGACGTACTGAACCGTTTCCTGACCAACCTCTCTGGCAACTACGGGTTCGACATTGCCAAACCACTTATTCGGATCCAGACCTTCGTTCTCGGTACGCCTCCTGCGGCGCGCAATCCTTTGGGCCCGGCATTGTAAGATGCGAAGACCATGAAGGTCTTGTTCATGGCGTCGAGTTTGTCGTCATTGAAATAGGTGTCGGCAATATTGCGCAGTATCTTCGCACAGGCGTAAATGTTGTCGATTGGATAGGTATCGCCCTGGGCTCGAATGGAACCGGAAGGATAGGAGTAAAACCAGCCGGCGTCGAAGCGGATTTTGTATTCATCGAATTCGTCTTGAGCGCACAGCGCTGCCGGAAATCCTACCAGCAGCCGGAATGAGATGAGGTTGAGCAACCGGAGAGATCTTGAGATCACATTTTTGGGGGCGTCGACGAACACTAGAGTTCCCTTCACGTAGAGAATTAGAAGCTCCGAAAAACGAAACGATGAACAGGTGGCCAAGATTATCTCACCCCAGATGGGACTACGGATGAACTTTTTCTGAGGCAACCTGCAGACCAAATCTCCCCAGAGCCGAGTGGAACAAACTGGAAGACAACAAAGAGAGAAAGAAAACAATGAAGAAGCCATCCAACGCTTCGGCGGAAGATTTGATGATGGGCAGATGCCGCAGGCAAGTGTTACGCCGAACCGTGAGCTGCCCTCCTTTCTCCTAGAACTAAGGTGAGGGGATCATTTCTCGAACGAGAGGTGAGTGCAATTGTCAAAAGTAACAGAGGCCGCACCATGGCATAAGGGTCGGCAAGCCCAGACGGCTGACGTGTCTTGTGCGAGAGACGGGGCTGGAGCTACTCCGCGAGATCAGTGCGTCGAGTGCTCCTGATAGTAAGCAACAGCATCTCTGTATTTGGGATTTTCAGGGTTCAGAGCTACGGCTTTTTTACAGAGAGCCAATGCCTCTGCAGGATTTTCGTTTCCGAGCAGGACTGCCAGGTTGTAGGCCGCGCCGGCATTCGAGGGGTCGAGCTGCAGCGCTTTGCGAAGGTCGTTCACAGCTTCATCGCGGTTGCCGGTTTCTGCGAGAAGCAGTCCCAGATTGAAATAAGCGGCGGGCTGGGTGGGGTCCGCGGCAATTGCGCGACGCAGCGTCTCTTCCGCCTTCGGCATATTCCCTAACTGGCTGTAGGCTACGGCCGCGTTGACAAGAGGAGGGGCGAACTGAGGACGCAGGGCAGCAGTGCGCTCGTATTCTGAGATTGCCAGTTGCAGTTCACCGCGGTCGGCATGGAAATTGCCCAGGTTCAAGTGCTGCGCGTAGTCATCCTGGCGGGTCCGAAGGGATGCGAGATACTCCTGGATTGCCGGCTGAATGGAGTCTTCCGTTTTGTCGTCGAAGACATTTGGAGGTACACGATTGAGTGCCGCGGCAGCACGCAAGCGCACCAAGCGGGAATTGTCTTTGGCGTACTCCACTAAAACAAATGCAGTTGAGGCATCCAAATGCTCCGCTAAGACATTTACAGCACTTGCGCGGACCATGGGCGATGGGTCCTTTAAGGCTATTCGCATTACTGCGAATTTGCGGGAGTCCGGACACTGGCTGAGCAGGCGGATGAGGGAAGCCGCAAATACTGAATTGTGATTTGGATCTTCGATGTAGGCGAGGATTTCAGGAAGCTTCGACCAATCGCGTTTACGAGCTAAGTCGATGAGAGCCGATTGAGCCAGCACAGTGGATTGATAGTCGTCTGCGTGCCATTGGCGTACTTGGGTGTCTGCCCAGCGAGGATCTTTGTCTTTGTGACACCCATTGCAGGCGTTGGGAGAATTGTAAGAGAGAGTTGTAGCGGGCGAAGGGGGACGCATGGAGTGGTCGCTGCGCCGCATGCGGGCGTACTCGGTCATGGGCATATGGCAGGAGATGCAGCGATTGCCGGCGCTGTCGGATAGATGGTGGGTGTGCGCCGTAGCATTCTTCACGCGCTCTTCATGACACGGGAGGCAGGCGGCGTTTGGATCGCCGGTCGAGAAACGATAGCGGCCGCTGGATGTGTGACAGTGGAGACAATCCAGTTTGCCCGAGCGCGCACAGGGACTCATCATCCAGGACGTGTAGGTGTAGTTCTCGCCTAAATCTCTGCCGTCCGGATAGAAATCCGGGTTTTCGAAGGCAACCAGTTCGAAGTGATCGAAATACTTGTCTCCCACGCGGAAGCCAGATGTAAACGAGCTCAACTTAGCATGGCAGGCCGCGCAAGCATCACTACGCTGGGCGGGAGTGAGCTTCTTGAAACTGATGAGGCCAAGCTCGGCAGGCGGTGTTGCACCGTTCTTCTTTGCAGCCTCATATAGGCGCACGTGTTTTCCGGCAGGGCCATGGCAGGTTTCGCAATTGATGCCTGGTTCGCGCCAAGTGGTGCTGTAGCTATCATTCTGCCGGATCGTAATTCGTTTCAATCTGGCTGACGTGGCAGCCGTAGCAGGAAGTATTGAAGGTGAGGGAGCGATCGCGCCACGCTACTGGCTGATCGCGCGAAACGTTTTCGTGCATGGTCATGCTTTTGGTGGTGTCCATCCAAGAGAGAGTACGGACATCAAAAGCCAGGGGGAGAACCTGGAGGTGGCCGCGTTCGAGGGGAGTCAGAAAATAATAGACGTTCTTGCCACCTAGAACCTGCGCAATTGGATAGCGGTGTTCGCCAGTAGCGCCGGTCTCGAGAATCCACGCGCCTTTGTCGGTGACTTCGGCTTTGTAAGAGGAGGAGTTAATGCGGATCGAAGGGCTATTGCCGAGGTGTGCGAATCGCGCCAATTGTAAAGAGAAGGGCTGCATAGCGAGACCGTGGTGTGAGGTTGACCAGAGTTGGTAAAACTTTTCGTGGCAGGAGCGGCAGGAAGCGGAGCCCACGAAGGTGTTGTCTGTGGTGATTTCGGAGGATTGGCGCGAGCGTAGAGACAACCCCGCAGCCGTAGCAATGGCAACCACGGCGAGTCCCGTCAACAAGAATTGAGTCGTGCGCATTCTCGTTCTAAGCAGACATTCCCATCCGAGTGGCTACCAGTTTGCGCTCAGGAGGGACCTAATCACTGTGACAGTCAGCACACGATTGGAGGGAGCTATTCCCTAGCGGTCATTGCTTAGCGAAGGAAAAATAGAGGTAGAGCGCGAGGCCGACGTAGTTCTGCTGGGTATTCGGACTTTTGCCGGTGTCGTTTTCGTGCTCGTAATAGACGTTGAATTCGACATGCTTACCCACGGGGAATAGACAGCCAGCATAGAGTTCGGTGGTGCTCCACTTGTTGTACTGACTATCGTAAAAGGGTTCAGCGGCGACATAGGGGATGAGGTGGTAGGAGTGGAGGGAAAAAGTGCGCTCGAACGTCAACTTATTGCGGTAGCGCCAGCTGAAACTGCCATTCTTCCAGTCGAGGTCGGCGCGGTTGCGGTCCGAAACCAAGAAGCCGGCCTTCAGGGGAAAATTGAAGGTTGCGATCGTCTCCATGCGGTTCTCTGGCGGAGCATTTGGCGCAGTGATGTAGCGATATCCAGTTTCAAAGACGAGAGGTCTTGTTTTTGAATCGTCCAGATCAAACCTTGTGAACTCCTTGAGCTTGAGCAAGGGTTTTAAATAGAGCTGGATACTTGGACCAATGGAGAACTGCACGGGGTCACCGCCGTCGCGATCGTCCTTGGCCTGCAGATAAGTGCGCACATAGGAATTAAGTTTAAGATGGGCGTCGATTTCCGGCAGAAATTGGGGATCCTGCGCGCGAGCGGGAAGGCACGCGAGACAGGCCAAAAATGCACATGCTAGGAGAACGCAACGCATTCGGGTCATTTCGTGAACCGTCAAGAATGCCGAAGCCCCATCCGCTCGTCCTTGTTGACAATTGGGCTATGCGCCTGCTGTTGTCGGCGGTGTGCAATTGGATGAGCAGCGATCACTTGACATTGAATGTCGCACCTAGAACGAGGCCCGGCATGACGACATCCGAGACGAAACCAAGGTTGCTTTGGGCGCGATAGTCCACGGCGAGATAGCGATAGCCGGCCAGCAGGACCCACCTGCGGCTCAGTTTATAACCCAAGGCGCCTCCCACTTGATAATCCAATCTTGCGCTGCCGCCCCCAGCATCGCCGCCAATGAGTGCCGACAGCTTGGGAGTGAGGGCCAGCTCCATGCGGCCGCCACCCAGGCCATCCACCCAACTGGCCGACTGGGAAAACCCATTCGCGATTTGAGTCGGTTGCAAGGTAAGACTGGTCGACAAATGCCAATAGCGAACTCCGAAAAGCGCATCGACTTTCACTTTTTTCGAATCCACCAATCGATAGCCGATTTTGGGAGTGAAGATCGTTTCCGTAATTGTTGCCTTGACCGAGGTGGCGCCTTCGTCAAAGGGAAGCCCCTTCTTGTCAGATAGTTTCATCCACATGAAATCGACAGGCATGACGATGCGGTTATAGCGAGGCTCGACAGCAGCCATCAAACCAATGTTGAGATAGTTGAAGATGTCACCGAAACTGGCGTGTACGCTGACGTCGTGGTCGAGGGCACCCACCGTACCGTGAATGCCGGCGAACCAGATGTAAGGGGTGATGCCAACGTGCCATCCTGCGTCGGTGTCCACGTCTTTTGGCTGCGGAGAGGTTGTGCTTGTCGGAGTCTGGGCGTGCATGGTGGGAGTCAAGAACCACGCACTCAACGACAGGATTAAGAGAGATACTATTGCCGCCCGATAGAACCAGTTCATTTGGCGCTCCTTGTAATGATCTAAGGAACAAAAATTATGTCAGTCAGTGGCTCTGAGGGGCGGCTTGCCGATAGTTAGTTTCGCTTAATTTTGTCTGTTTGCCTAGTCTAGTTTCTGTCGCGAAACCCGTATTTTGGCGGAAAAATTTGACTGGGCAATAGAGATTTCAGTGATTTGCCGCGCCTGGGAAGACATGTGCAGACCATTGCGGTCATGGATTTTGGGATCGAGTGGAAGAGTGCGGCTAAGAAAAATACGTCGACCTCACGGAGAGAGAAAGCGGAAAGATCGTGTTACGCGGCTCTTCGTCTGCGAGGCGATCGTTTCGATAGCATTGCCGCAATTCTCATCAAGTTGTTGGCAAGCACGGCGGCACCTACCAATACCTCAAAGCGCTGGCGCCCTTCCGCAAGACAACGCTTCATGCCACGGCCCCGGAACAGCACGGAGATGCGCCCCTCGATGCCGGCTCGAAAGCGCTGTCCTTCCTTGAAAGCAGGACTCTTCTCATACGCTTTGCGCTTCACCGTTTTCTTCCCGCCACGCTGCGGGATGCACACCACCTGGACGCCCTTGTTCTTGCATGACTTCACATTCGTCTCACTAAAGAAGCCTCGATCCGAACTATACAACTCGGGAGCGCGCCCGAAGTTTTCCTTGTGGCGTTCCAGGGAAGGTTCCACCTGCTGATCGTCGCCAGGATTTCCCTCGAGCACTTCATACTGCGTAATCAACCCTTGGGCACTTTCCGCGAGAAAGACTTTGTGACCGAACTCCACTGGTGTTAGCACCTTGCCGCGCTTGATCAGATCCGTGTGGGTTTCAAAGATGGAATAGATCTTTTCGACGTTGGGAACTTGCTCTCCTTGGAGCACGCGACGGCGCGTCTGATCGATCACAGGGTCTCCCAGTTCACAGTAGTGGGCGATTTCCTTGCGAAGTTCGGCGATGGTCAGGTTGGCGACCAGATTCTTGCCACGCGCTTTCCGCGTCTGCTGCAATACTTTTCGTGCGCTGTTGACTACCTCTTCGGTTATTCCGATGAGTTGGCGATATTTCTCGGTTTGTCGCTCGTGCCGTTCCTTGGCCGTCAACCGCTGGATTTCTTGCATCCGACGCCGCGCTGCCCGCGTGCGATTGCGAAACCCTTGAATATGCTGCTGAACGGCCTCGGCGAGGCAGCCGATTAAGCGCGTGATCACGCGTACGACATCCCATAACAACGTGTTGTCGGTCGGATGATGAATGTCGGTCTGTACGACCGTGGAGTCCACGCGAAGTTTCTGACCCATCTTCCAGGCCCAGATCCACCGCCGCTTGCACCACCAGTTCATTGACGGCCTGCAGCGTCTGTGGAGTTAGCCGGTTAAAGGCACGGTTGAACGCATCGTGCTTTGGCACCGGCTGACAGTAGAAATCCGTGAACTGGCGCAGCGTGTACCCGTCGGCGATCCGTTCGCGCAGCTCGCGATAATTCCAATTCTTGACGCGCATGAGGATCAGGGAGCGTAGCACCTGTTGTGGCGCCAATCCGTTGCGACCGGTCGCGGGATTTTTCAGACCTCGTTCCAGATCACGCCGTACGGCCTTGATCATCTCTTGGTGGTCGTCAAGAAAATCGGAGATGGTCTGCAGCAGCGGCTCCAGCAAAATGCCCTGCTGCAGCAACTCCCACTCGGCGAAACTGATCTGCGGCTTCGCAGTTCTCGGCACGGTTCAGTTCTCCGCTTTTTTCGAGGCCTGGTCCCGCTCCCGTTTCAATGCTTTGACATAGCGCGGTGCCGCTTGGTAGAGCAGTTCCTGCAGAGCACGCCCGTTTTCCAAACAACGGCGTACCTCCGGCACAAGTTCTTCGGGAACATAGACAGCAAACCGGCGTCCTTTCAGGCGGCCGTACACGACGTAACTGGCATGCTGTTCGCCCGACAAGCAAGCGGGGCAGTTCTCGCGGACACAAGGACTGCGTCGCAAGCTGAGCGAGCCAAGAACAGCGGGCCCGAGGCTTTCCGCTTGCTTCTGAAACCAGCGCCAGACATCGGAAGGAGATTCGGATTGGTGCGTTTTCATGAGTGTATATGTGCCACACTACACATATACTTGTCAAGAGAAAAATAATGAGAAAAGCGTACGAACGCCTGCTTTGACGTGGTATTTTGCGTTTCGCGACAGAAACTAGTCTAGCAAGCTGCAGGCAGTGAGTTGGCCATCTCGGTAAACGGCCCGTTTTATGCAGAAGGACCGAATATCTCAACGGTGGCAGAGGTCGAAAGAGATGCAGATATTCAAGCTTGTCGAATGGCTCTGTGGTGATCGAAATCTTAATCACGTGAGTCGCTGAGTGACGCTAAAGAAAAAAGGTTGACGGTTCATAGATCGAATCGACCGCAAAATTAGAGAAAGGGCGGCCCTCGAGAGCCGCCCTCTTTGAAGGTGCTTCCCTTTAGTTGCTTGGACCTTTAGCCGCAGCTTCCGCCTCGGCCATGCGTTTTGCCATCTCCGCCTTGATTGCGTCAAGGTTGAAGCTGGCGCCGCGCTGCATCGGGGGGTACTCGAGGAAGGTCTGGATGGCCTTGCCCATGATCTGTTGGACGAACACAAAGCGCCAGAATTCATACTTGAACCAATCGAAGTATTGCTGCGCTCCGTCTTTCGTCCCGTTGCTGGGCCAGCCGGCGCGCTCGAATGGGTCGAGGCGCAGGTTAGTGATGTAGGGAACGTCTGGGTGGGTCTTTTCGCCGAGCCAGCCTTGTGGTTGGTCGATGAAGCGGAATTTGTAATCGTCAATGCGCACCGCACCGACCGTACTTTCGCCGAGGTAGAAGATTTCATGACGCACGGACGGGCCTTTGCCCGTGATAGCGGCCATCTGGTTATAACCATCGAGATGGTTCTTGTAGGTGCGATCACCGATCGTTTTGCCCTTCAGCAACTCTTCAGTGATGTTTGGATTGCCGGCAGCGGCGACGAAGGTGGGGAGCCAGTCCAGGCCGGAGAAGATGCCGTTTTGTACTGAGTCTGCAGGGACATGGCCGGGCCAGCGAAGGATGGCGGGTACGCGGAAGCCGCCTTCGAGGACAGTTCCCTTGGACTGGGCGAATGGAGTCATGCCGCCATCGGGCCAGGTAAAGAGTTCGGTACCGTTGTCGGTGGTGAACAGGACGATGGTGTTGTCGTCAACGCCGATGTCCTTAAGCTTTTGCATGACGATGCCGATGTCGTCGTCCATCTGCGCCATGCCAGCTTCTTGTATCGACCAGCCATTTTCGGAGTTGCGCAGCGCTTCATACTTCGGGGAGAGGTGAGTGACGATGTGCATGCGGGTGGGGTTGAGCCAGACGAAGAAGGGCTTGTTGTCCGCCTTGGCTTTGTCGATGAACTTGATGGCGAGATCGCGAATCTCGTCATCCACGGTTTCCATGCGTTTGGGATAGAGCGGGCCGGCATCCTCGATCTTCTGCTTGCCGATTTCGCCCCAGCGAGGCATGACTGTCGAATCTACCTTGTCGGTAGCCCAGCAATGAACCATGTTGCGAGGGCCGACGACGTTCAAGAGATTCTGTGGATAGTCGGGATGCGCCGGGTCCTCCATGGCATCGAGGTGATAGAGATAGCCGAAGAATTCGTCGAAGCCGTGAACGCAGGGCAGGAATTCATTGAGATCGCCGAGGTGATTCTTGCCGAACTGCCCGGTGGCGTATCCCATGGATTTCAAGACGGTGGCCGTGGTGACAGCTTCGGCGGGAATGCCGATTTTCGCGCCCGCCTGGCCAACTGTGGTCATGCCGGTACGAATGGGCAGTTCCCCGGTGATGAAGTTCGCGCGACCCGCCGTGCAACTGGCTTCGGCGTAATAGTCGGTGAACAACATGCCCTCCTTGGCGATCTTGTCGAGGTTCGGTGTCTTGCCTGCCATCATCCCGCGATGATAGGCGCCGATATTCCACATGCCGATGTCGTCGCCCATGATGACGACGATGTTAGGCTTTTTGTCTTGAGCAGCGGCGGGCGGCGGGGTGATAAGCCCCAGAACCGCGCAGAACGCCGCAAACCCAAGAACGAATCTTCCGATAGACTTCATTCAATACCTCCTCTGACCTTTTTGCTTGCCTCTCTTGCATCAAACTCTAGCGACACAGTTCCGGGCCGAACGGAGGACCGGGAAGGCCTGGACGCAGCACATAATGAGCCACTCAGCAAGGAGTTGTAACTGTCAAAAGTGACAATATGCTGTCCCCGGCGACTCTGCAGCATTGGCTCAAAGAACTCAAAAAAGACACCGCGCGCGTGAGGTCGCCTGTCAGGTCGAAAAGTGGGAGACAAAAACGCGACCGGCAAGGGCGTCGTTTATAGCGGGAATCAGATCCGTGTCCATGAGGACTTTCAGGACGTAGGCCAGGCCACCGGCGGAAAGGCAGGTGGCTAGAATGTCGGTGTCTTCATGGACGGTGAGAAAGACGATTTTGGCCTTGTTGCCGCGTTTCTTGAGTTCTCGGGCGACCTCGATGCCGCTCATGAAGGGCATGGAGATATCCAAAACGACCAGATCGGGCTGGAGTTTCAATGTCTGCTCAAGAGCGGCTTTCCCGTCGGAGGCCAGACTGATGACGTCGAAGGAATCGCGCAGCATTGCAGACACGGCGGTCAGCACCGTAGAGAGATCATCTGCAACTATCACGCGCTTTAGGTTCACGAGAGCTCGTCCCTGAGTTGAAGGTCAGTTCCGTGCACAAAGGTGGAGTTGCCGAGCAGACTCAGATTGAACGGTAATCTCCTGCCTGGGTTTCGGAGTGATCTCCGTGGAGCTGGACCTCTGCAGTTAGAGTGAAGGGAGAATTGAAGGATGACTATTGGTAAAACTGACAATGCGCGAAGAAAAGAGCGAAGATTAGAGGGAGATAAGCCTGTGCTTGATGGCGTATTGGATGAGATCGGCGTTGGTCTTCAATTGCAGGAGCTCCATGACGGCGTATTTGTGCGCGGCGACGGTGCGCTTGGTAATGTTCAGAGTGCTAGCAACTTCCTTCATGGAATGCCCCTCGGCCAGGAGCTGGATGACTTCCCTCTGGCGAGCAGAGGGTTCCGGCGCGTGATCGCGGACCTTGGGTTCGCGCATGGAGATTTTGGAAAGGCCCTCAGAGGCGTGAGGCGTCACATACGAACCACCCTTGAGGACTCGGTTGATCGCGTCGGTCAACTCCAGAGCGGCGGCCTGCTTTAAGAGGAACGCGGAAGCGCCTGCGCGGAAGGCTTCGCCAACGAGGTACGGATCTTCATTCATTGTTAAGAAGACGAGCTTTACAGCCGGCATGGTTTGCTTGAGGTGGCGGGCAGCGTCCAAGCCATTGAGCTGAGGCATGGCAATATCCAAAACAATGACGTCAGGAAGCAATCTGGGTGCAGCTTCCAGAAGCGCGCGCCCATCGGTCACGGTGCCCACAACTTCGCAGCGTGGTTCCAGAACGCTCTTCAGCGCATCCGCCAGCATCTGGTGGTCATCGGCCAACAATACGCGTGTGCGTTTCAAGATCTTATCCTTTCGCCGATTGGGTTCTGAGCTCAGGTTCCTTCGCAGTGACGGGCAGGGGGGCTTCGATGATGACATCTGTGCCTCGCGAGAATTGCGAGTTTATAGAGAGCCTGCCGCCAATGAGTCGAAGTCTCTCGCTCATGCCAATGAGCCCAATACCGTCTCGCGAACTCCCCGAGTCGGGGTCAAACCCACTACCCTGGTCCGAAATCCGTAGAGTGACGGCTTGTTCCGTTTGAGACAGATGGACCTGGGCTGACTTGGCGCCGCTATGTTTAACGACGTTGGTGAGCGCTTCCTGAGCAACACGGAAAAGGCAAAGAGCCACATCCTTTGGAATGGTAAGAGGAAACCCGGGTTCGGTGAACTGAACCGGGATGTCGAATTTCCCACTGATTTCGCTGCAGAGACCGTTGAGAGCGGCCACGAGACCTACATGTTCCAACTTACTGGAATGAAGTTGATGGGAGAGGGCGTGAAGGTCGGAGGATATTTCCTTGGTGCCTTTCAACAAGTCCAGAGAGCTTGAATCGTTGATGAAGGTCCGATTCAGGCAGCGATTTTCCAGAGTTGACCAAGGCCGATACCGAGAAGAGCGAGGCGCTGGCTGAAATCATCGTGAAGCTCTCTGGCGATGCGCGCGCGTTCCTCCTCTTGGGCGTTGATGAGGCGCCCGCTCAGAGCATGCAGCGATTCTTCGAAGAGTTTCCTGTCGGTAATGTCGACACACGACCCGATATAGCCACAGAAGGTACCGTCGGAGGCAAACCGGGGCACGCCACGATCGACAATCCAGCGGTAATCACCATCGGCGCGGAGCAAACGATATTCCATTTCGAATTCGGCGCGAGCCTCGAACGAGTCTGAGTAGAATTCGAGACAGCGCTGCACATCGTCTGGATGTACACCGGAAACCCAACCATCGCCCAACTCCTCCTGGATGGGACGTCCGGTGAAGTTCAGCCAGCCTTGATTAAAGAAATTGCAATGTTTGTCCGTACCCGCCATCCAGATAAGAGAAGGAGCTGAGTTTGCGACCAAGCGGAAACGTTCTTCACTTTCGCGCAGGGTCTGCTCGGCGCGTTTGCGGTTCGCTTGCTGCCACAACAAGGCCAAAATCAGCAACGCCTCCAGCAGCGAAAGGAGGATGGAGCCAAGGATGAGGTACCGATACGATTCCCAAATGCTGGGCTGGGGAAATAGAACAACACTGCCGGAAGGAAGAGAGGATTCCGGGATCTTCCAGCGACGAAGTTGCCGCGCATCGAAGAGGTAATCGCTGCGAGCGAAGGAGTCCGGTGGGTGTTCACCGGCGAGCATGCGAAGCCCGAGCTCGCCGGCTTGTTTGCCCATCTCGTCAAACCTGGTAACGTAACCGCCAATGGCCCCGGTGCCAACGTGAGTGTCGAGGAGAACATAAACGGGAGCTCCGGAATTAGCCGCAATTCTGGAGACAGCTTCGGCCGAAATAAAGGGCTGGCCCGCGGCGTCGCGCGACAATGCGACGAACACGATAATGTTCTCCGGTCCTAGTGTGGCGACCCGCCGAGAAATTTCCTGGAAGGTGTGATTCGTCAGATAAGTGAACTGCAACTCGTTCGAATAACCATTGATTTGATGGCGCACTTGATCGAGCAGATTCAGTTCGGAGGGAGAGGAACCTCCAATGATCACAACCTGGCGGGCGTTTGGCTGGAGGCGGCGCGCTATGTCCAGCGTTTTTCTGACATCAAGGTCAACCCATATGCTGGCATCCCTGCCGGACAATGCCAAACGAGCAGGGCGCGCCTGCTGTGGCTGAGTGCCCAGAAAGAGCAAGGGCACGCTGGGAAAGAGATCTGTCGGAACATCGCCGACACCAATTACCAGATCAATTCCGGAATTCGCGTATTTTTGTCTGGATCCAAGCCTGCTGCTGCGTCTGAAACCGGGGATCGGAAAAATGAACGCGATCCATGTGCTCGCCAAAAATGACGATACCACCCGGGGACCCCGCACGGAGAGACGTGCGAGCATTTTCGTCGATGGCACGGAAAATGGGCCAACTAACGTCTTCTTGCATGAGAATCAAGACGCGTTTGGGTTCGTTGGATTGGGCCGGAGTGATGGAGGCAAAAAGGCAAAGGAGGAGGATGGAGATAGTTGTGGCGAGCCACCATGAAGGACGTGCGCGGGGAGGGATGTTCGTCAATGGTTGATTGCCAAAATTCTCTGCTAAAGCCGCCATAGCAGTCCGAATCAAAACTTGCTTACAACCCATCACCTCAAGAGGTTGAATTCTCAAAGGCGAAAAGAGACTCCTCTCTCACGGCTACCTAAAGAGAGAGAGATGCTTCGTGGGCAACGAAACATATTTGCGTGAGAGTATGCAGGCCGTTGTTGAGGAGCCTCAGACGGTGGCCAAGCGCGTTGGGCGGCTCGTTACTCGGACAATAGCATATATGGGATAGGGATAGGAGAGCAATATGAGGTTCGCTGCGGGGTGGGGTGAATTCACAGAACCTGCGATTGTGGCTAGGTGAGGAGTGCCATCTCTTCTCGCAGCTGGCGGCGAGCGCGATAGACGCGGGACTTGGCAGTCTCCGCGGAAATTCCAAATTCTTCGGCCATTTCCTTGTGGGTCCAGCCTTCGCGCTTGTGAAGCAGGAAAGCAGCCCGAAGGACGGGATTCAAGCGCAGCATGGCCTTCACCGCAAGGTCGCGGTTCAGGTACTCACGCTCGCTGTTTTCGGCAAGATGGTGAAAAGCAGAACCGTTCCGGCCAGCATTGTCCAGAGATGAGAGTTCGACCGAGCAGTCGCGCCGCCGGGATCGATTTCGACGGATGGCCATGAGAGCCTCATTGAATGTGACCCGAAACAGCCAAGTAGAGAAGCGCGAATGACCATCAAAGCTATCGAATCGCTGATAGACCTTGATGAGTACGTTCTGAAGAGTATCTTCCGCATCCTCGTGATTCTTAAGCACTCGCCTGGATATTTTGTAAATCATGGGAGTGTTCTGGCGCACCAGGACAGTGAAGGCAGCTTCGTCGCCCGCGCGAGCCAGTGCGAGTAATTCACTTTCCGCAAGGGAAGAATAGTCGTTCGGCGTTGGGATGCTCAAGTTTTCCCCTCCCTTCCCTGTTGTCGAGGCACCCAAGATGGCAATCCCTTCTTGTATTGCAGTCCTTGCCTCAAGCCGAACTATGGCAGGCCAGAGTGCGGCGTAAGCAGTTGGGGGATTTCAAAGACAATTGTTTCTCGGCGGCAGATTTCACACCATTGGGAAGACCCTCTAGCCGTGAGGGATTCTTGCTGTAGGCAAAAAGACGCCCCAAAGGAACGAAGGAGTAACGGAGCAAGGATGTTAGGGGAAAAGATGGCCTTAGTTAGAGGATCCGCACCATCCAACAAATCATTAGGGCAAATGTGGTGGCGCTCCCGACAGGAGGCGAAGATCGCCGCCCCAATGGCCATCTGCCTACCATTGCGAAAAGAATCGGAACACTTGGAATACATGGCGTTTGATCACTCTTTAGCAGCTAGGCTTCCGCAGCGAAGGCAGGATTCTCGCGGCCCTGCCGCATGGCGTGGAAAATGGCAATGTCAATGTCCGGGGCTTGCAGGGGGGCGCGAAGAACTTCGGCAGCTCCCAGGCGGAGAGCCTCCAGGGATTCTTCCCATTCACCAGTACATAGCACGACAATGAAACGATTCGTTAGCCGGGTGGTGTTGAGGGAAAGAAGCAACTCGCGGTAAGAACCATCTGGTACCCACTCTTCGCAGAAGACGATAGCGAAGGGGTGCGCTGCGAGCACTTCGAGGGCATCGCCGAGGGTCGAGGCCGAGAAAGTGTTTACGGGCAGTCCCTCCAGGGTGCGTAAGAGAATTCTTCTGTTTTCGATGCGACAGGAAACAATCAAAACGTCCAGTGGATTTTCCATCGAAGCACTCCTTTGCATGTTCGCTCGCGGAAGCGCCAGAAGAGTTTCGGCGAACTCACTTGGGCGGGGAACAGAAAGTGAATTTTAGTGACGGCTATTGTCGGCACTTCAATTCAGTGGATCAACTGGGGTGAATATGTATCCGCCATGGGGGTTTGATGTAGGAGGATGGTCTGAATACGGCGAATGAACATAGAGGATCCTGGAGCCCGGACACTGGTTCCTTGGGGTAAGGTGATGCATTTTCTATGAAGGCTTTGTACAGGTTATACGGTATGGATTAGGCGTTGTGCGGGCGAGAGAATTAGCGCAATTCAACATTCTCACCCTGACCTGCAGGCTGGGACGTTACTCCGAGCGTCCCAGCCTATTTCTTTTTTAGCTTGCCGCCCTCAACTCAGATGTAACTGAGCCAAGGATCGTTGCGGCGCTGCTTCACCCTGGCAAACCAGCTGCAAAGCGGGAAAAGCGCCAGGACAACGAAAGCCCAGAGCAGATAGATTGTTGGCAGGGAAAATCCCCATCCC
Organism: Candidatus Acidiferrales bacterium; assembly: GCA_963839315.1. Classification (GTDB taxonomy): domain Bacteria; phylum Acidobacteriota; class Terriglobia; order Acidiferrales; family UBA7541; genus Acidiferrum. The sequence continues at coordinate 81,506 of CAWIUU010000033.1, read as the reverse complement.
GGTGGAGAAGTAAACGGGTATTGGCTCACGTCCGGTGACTCAACATCCAATAAACCGCGCGATACCGCGCGAAGCAAACGAGCACTGCGAGCAGATGTATCAGGGAAATGTGCAGCAGGTAATAGAACATTGGAACCTTGCCGAATATCAGGGCCGGCCGCAGAAATCGCGGCGGTCTACCATCAAAAGCCCAGAGGAAAAGCATGGCAGGTCCGAGGGTCATCAGAAGAAATAGGAGAGAGGGAGGATACTTGTTGGTGTTCAGGAAGGAAAGAAACGTGAAGGCTAAGGTGAGGCCGAGGCCCAGGCGCAAAAGAATCGCCTTCCGCCTTTCCGCGGTCCAAATGTAGATTCGCCCGAGGCCAAAACCTGCGGCAGTCACCCCGATCCACGGAATGAGTGGATAGGCAACGAAGACGATATGGCCGGAGTTCGAATACACGATACCGGGCGAATGGAGAATGGACCAAATGGGGCTTGAAGAGCGAACGGAATCAAACAAATTGTGAGTGGAAATCATGAGTACGCCGATTGCGGTTACCCATGGTGAGGGCAAGTAAACCAGACCGGAAAGGACAATCATCGACCAGCCAAGCGCCCAAAGGATGAAAAGAAAGGTGACGCGATAATCGAAGTTAAATTGCATGCCCAAGCAACGGACGATTACGAGTTCCAGAAAGATGAGCCACAATCCGCGAGTGAGAAGAAATCGCGATAGGGTGGCTTTGGACCTTCGAGGGAGAGAAAGAGAAGCGCCGACGCCCACGAGCAGGAAGAAAACCGGTGCGCAGAAATGGGTGATTCAGCGGGTGAAGAACAACGGGACAGTGGTGACGGCGAGGTCGGTGGGACTCTCGGGCTTGCCGAAGAAATCGCGGACATGATCGAGCGCCATGAGGATCAGGACGATGCCGCGGGCGAGATCGACAGATTCAACGCGCGCAGGTCTGGGGTGGTTGGTCATCGTAGATGATTACCAGTGTGACAGGGCGATGCACACATGAGCGATTGTCCCCGTGAAAGGCGCGTTCCAGGTTACCAGAAGGAGATTGTACCCACGGAGGCCGGAGCATGCCACATCGTGGGGCGAGTTCAAAAAGTGGCGTCGAGGGGCCGAGAGGCCTGGGCAAACACATACCGCTAACCTGAAGGCGTGCGCACGTACACATCGCTGAACCACAACTTGTATTCGAATTTCTTTCCTTTCTCTGTACCCTTTGCCCATAAGAGGGCCGTGACGACCGCCGTATCGCCCCAAACGCGAACGGTCCGATTGCTATCTTCCTGTTGCTTGTACACCAGGGTACCGCTGCCAGACTCTTTAAGGAGATCGGCTTTCGACTGCGTTCGTCCCTTGCCAGTCACCAGGATAAAGTCATCGGCGAGAATTCGATCCATGGTCGCCACGTCGTTCTTTTTGACTGCATCCTGATACTGAATGTCGAGAGCGGCAACCGTCTTTTCATCGCCGGCGCACGAAACAGCGGCTTGAAGCGCACAAATCAATACGCTAGCCGTTGCCGCAAGTCCTAGAAGCAATGCAACAAATTGAACAACTGACCTGCTCGTTCGCATGATGGTCTCCTTCGGTGACCGGCACCGGCCTGTTTCCCAAATTGCTCACGATTAGAAGCATTGGCGGAAATCGTTACGGACGAACAGCTTTCGAAATCGGTGAGGACGATTTCCCGCGGCCATCGATGCCGCCTTGAGAGGCCATAGAAAAATGAGCCGCCTTATCGCGATCGATGTTTACGCCGCTGATCGCAACACTTCCGACCGGTCGAGACTGACATGCGGAACGCTGCGCGTGAGTTTTGCCGACACCCTGCCAAAGTAAAATTGCGGCATACGCGCGCCAGGGACGCCACGTCTGCGAGCGGCGCTCGAGTTCACGCTTGGTACGCGCTCCCGCGACGTGCCGCAGATCGGGATCATCGCATGGAAAAGCATCGGGATCGCGGAGGGCACGCATCGCCACGTACTGCGCCGTTTGCTGGTCAAGCCCGAGAATTTCACACCACCCCAGCGAGGATGTATTGCCGTCGGTGAGTTGCTCAAACCGGATACGTCCGTCACAAACGGCACGAGCAAGGGCACGAATAGTCTCTGCCTTTGCAGACGGCAGACCAATGCCAGCCAGGTTGGCCGCAGCAAGAACCTCAGGCGTGGGAAAGAGATGAGTTAGATTTGGAGAAGGGAGAGTCGCTGGCCGAAGGCCTTCACTATCTTGCCGGCAAGTGCTGCGCCTCGTTCGAGAGTTGTTTGTTGGTCAAGAATCGCGCGGATTGCCAGCTCGAAGGCGTTCCAACAGCCGGGAACTCGAAGCCCTTCCTCGCCCTCGGCTAGCCGCCCCAAAGTTGGATCAGAGCAGAGAGTTTCTGCAATGACCGGCCAGTCGGCACTTAGATCAAACATGGCGCGAATGCGCTCGATGATGAAGAATAGCGAGCGCGGATCGCCAAAATGGAGACGAACGGCCAGGGCATTCTTCTGCGTGTCGAGTGACACCTGAAAATGGCCGGAATTATCTTTCAGGGATATAGAGCGGGAATAGCTGTCAGCATTGATCGTTTCCACACCGGGCGTGAAACGCGCGGCAAGAAACCGCAGCACGCATTTCCAGTTATAAGGCGGGCGATAATGAAGGTGGAAGAGAAACTGGTTTTCGGGCTGGTTGGGAGCTCGAGGGGCAAGCGTACGGATTTGCGTTGGAGTTCGATGATAAACAGTACGGATGGCTTCGTTGAATCGCCGAACGCAACCGAAACCGGAAGACAGTGCCACCTCCATCATGGGCAATTTGGTTTCGTCGATGAGCTTTTTGGCAAAGTGTAAACGACCTGTTTGAGCAACAGCGCTGGGAGTGGCTCCCAAGTGGCGCAGGAACAAGCGGCGCAGATGACGCGAACCGATACCGAGACGATCCGAAAGAGCTTCGACGCCGCCGTCTTCCAGTGCGCCTTCACTGATCAATTGAAGGGCGCGAGATACGGTGTTTCGAGTGCCAACCCATGCGGGGGTCCCAGGAGAGCACTCCGGGCGGCAACGCAAACAGGGTCGAAAACCGGCCTCCGCCGCCGCAGCAGCAGTAGGGAAATAATGGACATTGCTTTCTTTCGAGGTGCGCGCCCGGCAGATGGGGCGGCAGTAAATCTTGGTGCTGAGCACACCAATGAAGAACTTGCCATCGAACCGCGCATCGCGGGCAAGCCGCGCTCGAGAACAGATCTGCCAGTCGAGAACCATATCGTTCGTCAGCGGATGATAGCTGATTTCGGGAAACAAACCAGACGTTTTCGGACCTGAATACTCGAATGAGTTTCGAAAGGCCTATCCATCTCGTGCAATTCAAAGTGTAAAAAGAAATTCATTGCTGAAGAACTGCTCTTTTGTATAGAGAAACTATTGCCCTGGGAGATTGGTTAATTTCCCAGCGCGGCAGCGGTTTGTGAGGAACACTGTGGCTCATGAAGAAGCGGGAAAGCCCGCCGTTAACACGAAACTCGTCATTCGTAATATCGGACTATTGCTCAGTGGTGATCTCAGCCGCCCGATCCTTGATGCTGATACGGTGGTTGTCAGAGACGGCCGCATCGCCGCAGTCGGGAAGGAAAAGCTAGGTCGATACGGAAGGGGCCACGCAATTCATCGACGCCAATGGCACGGCACTTGCCCCTGGCCTGATCGATAGCCATGTTCATCCTGTCGCTGGCGATTGGACTCCTCGCCAGAATCAGATCGGGTGGATTGACAGTTGCCTGCACGGCGGAGTGACAAGCATGATTTCCGCGGGTGAAGTGCACATGCCGGGGCGTCCAAAAGACATTATTGGGCTGAAGGCCATGGCAATTACGGCGCAGCGCGCCTTTGCTGCTTTTCGTCCGAGCGGCGTCAAGGTTCATGCGGGGGCGCCTGTGATTGAGCACGGCATGGTGGAAGAAGATTTCAAAGCGCTGGCCGAAGCAGGCGTGACGCTTCTTGGAGAAGTTGGACTTGGGGGCGTGAAAGATGGCGCCACGGCACGCCAGATGGTGGCCTGGGCACGCAAATATGGGATTCAGAGCACGATTCATACGGGCGGCCCGTCGATTCCGGGATCCAGCTTGATTGACAAGGATGTGGTACTTGCTGCGGACGCGGACGTCATCGGACACATCAACGGAGGGCACACGGCCCTGCCCGACAAACAAATCACGGGCTTGTGCGAGGAGTCTCCTCGAGGACTTGAAATTGTTCACAATGGCAACGAACGCGCAGCACTGCTCACATTGCGTACCGCGAAAGCACTGAACGTGCTGGACCGCGTCATTCTTGGCACCGACGCGCCTGCTGGCTCGGGAGTACAGCCACTGGGAATTCTGCGACTTATCGCTATGCTATGTTCCCTGGGAGAAATTCCAGCTGAGATCGCTTTTTGTTTCGCCACCGGAAATACAGCAAGACTTCGAAAACTGGATTGCGGGATGATCGAGGCCGGGCGTGCCGCTGACTTTGTGTTCCTGGATCACGCGCAGCATTCCGCCGGCGCTACTTTACTTGAAAGCATGCGACTCGGGGATCTTCCCGGTGTTGGAATGACAATGATCGATGGGATAATACGCTCTGAGCGCAGCCGCAACACACCCCCGGCCACACGGGTTCCGAAAATCGTCAGATGACAGTCTGTCCTCATGAAACTCCGGCGCCTATCGTAAACCGTCCTCGCCTTTAATCTGATCTTTGGTTAGACCGCCCACACGCGCCAGTGGCCGACCGCTATCCGTCACCGCAATGGCAACTAAAATTTCGTTAGCGCGCGGCGCGTCGTTCACACGAATCTCCATTCCATCGAAATGGCTGCGCACGTAAGCGGCGTCTTTGTGGCCCAGGGGAATATCAAGCGAAACTCCCGGGCCTCCGCGCTTTTTCGATGAAGGGATAAGCGCGACACCTTTTCCCAATACCTTGCGGACAGGCGTTCCGAGTTTCGGATGCAGCACGGCCGCGGCATGCTCGAGTTCACCGTTTTCCCCGACGGCAGCCGCTTTGCCGTAGCTTTCCGCCGACGGACCAGGGATGCCCAGCGCAGCAATCGCGCGCTCGGTTAACAACGTACCGAGCTCCTCGCCAATTTCAATGAGCTCGGTCAAATCCTCGACGTAACGTCCAGCGAATGGGTTTTCGATCACGGCTGCCGCGGCGGCGCGACGCGTCGCGGGCATAACCGTTTTGCCCATCTCACTGCGGGTTTCTTCCACGACAGTCACGATCTTTCTGATTTTCGCTTTCATCGCAAACCGTCCTCGCCCTTGATTTCAGAGGCTTTCAATCCGCCTACGCGCGCATGCACCCGAGGTCCCGTGGTCATTACCAGTGCCAGCACCATTTCATCAGCGCGCGGCGCATCGGGAATTCCAACTTCCATGGCGTCGAAATGGCTGCGGACGTAGGAAGCATTGATGTGGGTGATAGGAACGTCGAGGCGCGTGCCCGGGCCACCAACTTTTTTTGTCGAGGGTACGATGGCCTTAGCACCATTCAAGATTTCCCGCATGGCGTAACCACCAGGCACGTGCCAGAGGGCTCCGTGCTCGAGTTCTCCGTTTGCACCGACGATGGCTCCTTTGCCGTAACCCTCGATTAACTTTGCGTTGCCACCGAGTTCAGCTACGAGCAATTTGGCCAGTTCAAGCCCAAGAGGTTTCAGATCGTTCATGAAATTCTCGATGTGTTCCACGTATTTCCCCGAGAAAGGATTACGAATCACGGCGAGCGCGGCGGCGCGGCGCAATGGAACCGTGGCGCGCGGGCCGCCCTCATGAAAGATTTCCTCCACTACACGAAGCACTTTCCGCACTTCGACATCAGGCATGCGCCACTCTCCAAGGTGTCGGCTGTGATTGATCGGCAGGCAATTTGTGCATTCGCAAGGCAAGGGGTACGACGCGTGTCTGTCCCTGCAAATGCAGTGCTGCGGCGAGCACCAAACGTTTCGAAATCAGTTCCTCGGCCACGGAGGTACCGGAGGCGAGGGCTTGGTGAATTTCGCTCGGGCACAATTCCGGCACCGAGCGTGTCACTGCCAGATCGCCTAAATCGTTGTCGGGCGCGAGTTCACAAGCCGGAACGCGCACGATTCCCGGATGCTGAGGCAGGTCCACTGCGTTAGCGATTATGGTAGCAGCAGCATCCGCGGCGGGAGCGTCTTTCGCCAGGACAGTGACAGCATCCGCGATACCAAGTGAAAAACTTCGCCCACGCCAGCCACTTGTCGCCAGACCACGGATAGAATCCTCCGAGCAGATTCGGAGCGCGCCGAATAATGAAGGTTGATCCGGCCGGTCGACTAATCCCACGGAAAAGGATTCGCCTGCCGCCAAATGCAGCGCGATGTCGCCGCCGTTATTCACGAAGCAGCGTGCGAGTTCCGCGCTTTTCGTCATAGTTTCGAGGACCTCCTGGGCCACAGCTCCGGCGACAGCGGCCATTGGGGTGATGAAACATCGTTCAGCGTATGGCTCAACTGCGGCCGCCATCCGTTGTGCGACCGGTCCCTGCGGCGGTGGCCCGCCGTGGCGCATAGCTTGGCGGAGCAGAGGAAGTTCCGCGCAGAGTTCATCCAAAATGGTGATGAAGCGCCGTGCCGCGGAATTGTACGCTGCGCAAACCTGGTCGTCCTTACCAAATGCCTGCACGATTAGATCAATCGGTCCGTCGTGAAGGTGAAGGCGGCGCCCATCCGGCAGCATGCGCACAATAGGCAACTCTCTCATTTCTCTTTACCCGTCGAAGAGCCCGATTTCAGAGGCCAGGGATTTTGCGGCAAGGGAGCGAGTTGCCGCTGACGCTCATTCTCGTTCAACACTTCGACCAAAGACCGAACGGAATCCATATGACCACCAAGCGCCGCGTAATCGTCTTTCTTTAGGGTGAATTCAATCGGCGCGACGAGCGCTGGGGTGGGAACGTACCCAAAGGCGTTGTCTGGCATGCGGGTCACATCCACCATGAAGGTGATGCCGCCTCCGGGCCAGATGTACACGGGCGCGCCGCCGCAGGTCACGCGCGTTAAGTCCTGGCGGACAGAACGCGTCAACTTCACGGGATTTTCCGTTACGCCCGCACGGAGTGAACCGCCGGCACCTCCCATGAACAAAACAGTCGTCAGTGCGGGCTCACAATTTTCTTTGATGCGATGAACAGATTCGGCCAATTCCTTCGGCAGAATCTTTTTCAACGGGCTTGCGCGCATCGTCCAGTTCGAAATAGGCATACTGTTCTCCGGTAGTGCTGACCATCAGCAATCGCAAGTGTGGCCAGGCAATCTTTGGTTTGAAGGGTTTCAGTATAGAGAGCGGGTCAGAAATGCAAGTACCACCCCAGCCAGTTCCCGGCTCAGCTACTTGAAAGTAGCGCCCTGGCGTGGAGCGCCGACCCTTGATGCCAATTCCGGTTTCACGGACGCCGAGAAGTTTGCCGGCCTGATGCTCGGAGAGGACACCGGTAATGTGGTCGTCCACGACTACAACTTCATCCACTTTTCCAAACCACTGTTTGGCGAACATCCCGATAGTCGCAGAGCCACAGCCCACACGCATGCGTTCTTCGCGCTGCCCATTCACAATCGGAGGTTGGCCAGCAGCCACGATGATTGTGGCGCCGTCGTCGATGGTGAGTTCGACTTCCTTGGCGTTGCACAAATCGAGTAGCGTATCGCAAGTGACGCGACCTTCACTCTTCGTTCCGCCGGTCAGGTGATGCACACCCCCGAGCGAAAGCATCTGAGAGCCATATTCGCCTGTGGTGACGTGGCCAACAGGTTCGCCTTTGGCGCGTACTAGATTCCGTTCGGGACCGAGATGGCGGTCGGTATCGATTTTCAGCTTCACGCCGCAGTAGCTGAAAATCCCTTCGGTAACAACCGTCACCATATCCACGCCGTCGACTTCGGATGAAACGATGAATGGAGCAGGCTTGTAGTCCGGATAGGTGGTGCCCGCCCCAATCGCAGTAACGAAGGTTTCCGCTCCCTTCATCAGTTTGCCGTCCCATTCCTCCGCGCCCTCCAAGAAAGGTACCAGCGGCTGACCCTTGGACTTTGCGCGATCCAACAAAAGGTGGGGATCCACGCGTACAAGTTGACCTTCGTGATTCGCATAACGGTCGCAAGCACCGCTGCGGCCGCGCTTGATGTAACAGAGCACCGGGCAGGCGTCGCAACGGATGGTGTCAGCAGGCGCCTGGTTAGTCATTACGTTGCCCGCGTGACGAGCTTTTTGCAATGATGGCTGCGCGCACTTTGTCTGGCGTGGCAGGAAGCTTCCGGATGCGCACGCCAATGGCGTCATAGATCGCATTCAAAATCGCAGGCGCCGTGGGGATCAGTGCCTGTTCACCGATTCCCTTTGCGCCAAACGGACCGATCGAAGAAGGATCTTCAATCAGAATCGATTCCACAACTGGCATGTCTCCGATCGTTGGAATCAGATAATCGTGGAGATTTTCTCCCTTGCCAGGAAAAAACTCCTCCATCAGCGCCATCCCAAGCCCCTGGGCGGCCCCGCCTTCGATCTGGCCTTCAACAAGCGTCGGATTGATTGCGCGTCCGACGTCATGTGCCGCAGTTAGGCGCACTAACTTCACAGTACCTAGTTCGGAATCGACTTCCACTTCTGCCATGTGCGCGCCAAATCCATAGACTGCGTAGGGCATTCCCTGCCCGTCCTGATCGAGCGGCTTCGTCGGCGGATCGAACGTGGCTTCGGCGCTTGCGACGTACCCTCGTGCATCGAGAGGTAGTTTGTCGAGCGCGATCCTACGCCGCTCCCCGTTTTCCAGAAGAAGAATCGCACCGTTTTCAAACGAAATATTAGAGGAGTCTTGGGCACCGACGAGGCGAAGGATCGCCTCGCGCAATTGCCCGCCCGCCAGGTAAGCGGCCTTTCCGCTCACGAACGTCTGGCGTGAAGCGGAAGTTTTGCCACAGTCGGGCGTAATGTCTGTATCTCCCGAAATCAGATCAAATTTATCGACGGGAGCTCCCAGCGCCTCCGCGCAGATTTGCGTTACGACCGTGGCTGAACCTTGGCCGATATCGACGGCACCCTGATGCAGCGCGATCCGCCCGTCGGGTTTTAGTCCCACACGCATAGTTGATGGATTCGCAAGTGAGGTGTTTCCACAACCGTACCACATGGAGGCAATGCCCACACCGCGCCGCAATGGTCCTTTGGCATTGGCGTTAAATGTGGCTGTCTCTTTTCGTGCCTCTTCCCATTTCGGACGCAGGGCTTCCAGGCAGGCGCGTATCCCCACCCCCTCGCCTAGCACCTGGCCTGTTACTGTAGGGGTATCATTCTCGAGCACATTTCGAAGGCGAAATTCCAGACGATCGATTCCCAGTTTTTCAGCCAATTCGTCATAAAGCTGTTCCTGCGCGATTGTTCCTTGAGGCACGCCGAATCCGCGGAACGCGCCCGCCGGCACAAGATGTGTGTGAACGGCGCGCGTGGCGGCACGATAGTTCGGCACCTGGTACGGGCCGGAAGCGTGGATGGGGACTCTTGCGGCAACGGTGGGTCCCCAGGACGCATAGGCGCCGGTATTGAAATCGCCTAAAACGTCCATCGCCAGAAGTTTTCCGTCGAGCGTCGCGCCGGCTTTGCACCAAATCCGCGAGGGATGGCGCTTGGTGGTGCTTTGCATCGATTCCGGCCTGGTGTAGACCATTTTCACCGGTTTCCGCAAATGCCAAGCAGCGATGGCGAGGAAGGGCTGGACGGAAAGGTCAAGCTTGGTGCCAAATCCGCCACCTACGGCAGTAGGGATGATGCGCACGCTGCCTTCGACAATCCCGAGGATCGCGGCGATGTCGTGGCGGTCCATGTAGGGAGATTGGGTGCATGCCTGAATTTCGATGCGGTCGCCGACACGTTGCGCGAAGCCTGCTTCCGGTTCGATGCAAGCGTGTTCGATGAAACCGGTTTCGAATTCCGCTTCGACGACCACAGGCGCTTCAGCGAGTGCTTTGTCGACATCGCCATGGACGACACGTCCGCGCACAAGGACATTGTCCGGCCGCTGAGCATGTAGTCGTGGCGCATCTGCGGTGAGGGCCTCGTCCACTCTGGTCAGAGCCGGCAACTCTTCCCATTCAACCGGGAATTTAGAAAGATCGAGGCTTGCCACGGTGTCGGCATCACCCACGATCGCAGCCACAGCCTCTCCACGGAAACGTGCCACCTTTTCCGCGAAGACTGGCTGGTCGGCAAAGCGAGAATGCACGCCAAAACAGTTTTTGCCGGGGATATCATTCGAGGTGAACACGGCATGAATCCCCGGGTGCGCTGCGACGAACGAGCGCAAATCTCCCAAGCGAAATGCGGCATGATGTAAGGGACTGCGAATCACGCGCAAAACAAGTGAGTCTGACGGCCACTGGTCAGCGCCATAAATTTCCTGGCCGAGGACCTTGCGGGCTCCGTCGAGCCGCACAAGACGTTGTCCCACCGGACCACTACGCTGCGCATCCGGCGCTTGAAGATTCTTCAATCCCGGCACCCATCACCGCAGAGATGATTTTGCGGTAACCAGTACAGCGGCAGAGCACGCCGCTCAAAGCATCCTGCACTTGAGTTTCGTTTGGGCGCGGGTTTTGTTCGAGCAATGCCACGGCTGAAACCAGCATGCCCGGGGTGCAAATGCCACACTGCGCGGCGCCATGCCGGAGGAAAGATTTCTGCAAGCGGTCAAACGTAGCGGAGGATTGAGCCAGTCCTTCGACGGTGGTTACCTCTGCGCTCTCAAGCTGTCCGACGGCAACCAGGCAAGAGCAGGCGGCCTTTCCTTTGATGAGCACAGTGCATGCGCCACAGTCACCCGCGTCGCACCCCACTTTCGTTCCTGTAAGTCCCAATTCTTCACGCAAGACCTTCGACAGGCGGGTGATAGGCTCAGACGTGACGCCAACGGTTCTGCCGTTTACCACAAGAGAAATTTGCGCTTCGATTTCAGTCCTCATGCAGCCCTCTCCACGCAGGATTCGAGAGCACGCTTCAGCAATACTTGCGCCGCATGTCTTCGGTACCCGGCGGTGGCCCTTAGATCGTCGATGGGGGATAGCTCTGCAAGATGCTCGGGCTTCACCAAATTGCCAATTCCCTGCTCCGCTGGGACTCCGCAAAGAGACTGTTCCAACGTGCGCAGGCGCAGCGCTGAAGCCGTGCACGCACCCACAGCGAGCAGAACTTCTGCGATCTTTCCGTGTTCATCGATTCGCAGATTTGCCGCAACCATGGCAATGGAAATGACCAAATAACGACGGGCGCCCAGCTTGAGGAAGGTAGAGGCAGAGTTTTCCAGGCGGCGCGGGACTGAAATAGCAGATAAGATCTCGTCAGCTCGTCGCATTGTTTTGCGATTACCAAGGACGAAGCTCGCGAGCGGAATCCGCCGCACGCCAGATACCGAAGCCAGAGTTACCTCGGCGTCCAGAGCTAACAGTGGCGGTATTCCATCTGCTGCTGGCGAAGCGTTACACAAGTTTCCCGCCACAGTGGCCACGTTTTGGATTTGGACGGAACCGACTTCGCGCGCGGCCGCTTTCAATCCGTCAAACCCGCGAGGAAGAGGAGCTTCCAGAATTTCCTGCCACGTGGTCCTTCCCCCAATTTGGATAGTGTCGTTTGTCGTATGAATGCCCTTGAGATCGGCCACTGCGGAGATATCGATGACCGGAATGCTCGGGACGCGGTCGCCGAGGGAGGGAAAGAAGTCTGTGCCACCGGAGAGAATCGAGCCACGCGATTCAGCGAGAGCGTGAACCGCTTCGTCAAGGGTTGTGGGCCGCAGATACAAGAGAGTCATATGCCGCCAGCGAGCGAATTGTTTACTGCACACTTGCCGAAGTGCGAGGCGTCCAGAAAGAAAACCAGCAAGCTGATCGCTTCGTGTCAGCAGATTATAGCCGACGGCGAACAATAAGGCGTTGGCCTGCCTGGGTTCGGCCCGAGTAGATGCGTCCAGAGCTGAAAAAGCACCTTAGCAGGGATGCCCCAAACTGTTAACTACCAGAATCTGTGCAATTTACCTAAGTTCGTTTTGTAAAATTCATTATTTCGGGCTTGTAGGAACCCCGGGGCAAAATTCATGCGGAGACGTTCACATTGATCGCCGGCGCTACAGGCTGTCCTTTGCGAATCCGCTGGGGTCGTTCCAGCTGGTGCAAGGCGCGCTCGAAGTCGCGTTCTAGGCTGGTACTATATTTTAGCAGGGGTCCAATCTCGGTGCTTCGAAAAACTCGCTCTCCCGAGCGCGCGGCAAGCCAAGGCCACTCAGTACCAGCGCAAATCAGTTCAAGAATTGCTTTGTCTCAAACACGGGAGAACAGAAACGATTGCTGTCTCACATAGAGTCGACTTTCTGATACATTTCGATGTTGACAGCACCCAGCTCCGCCGCAAGCTTGAGTTGCGATCTCAGCAAATCCATTGAAGAGTTGGCGCGGCGCGGAATCGAATCCATTCAATTTTCATGCGAAAATGAGGCTGGACGAGACAGAGAACTCCCAATCGCGGGGGCGAGGGATTCTCTGCCCTCCGCATCCTTGTACCGTTTGCATCCTGTGCCTCGCGATGAGAAGCACACCCCCGATCTCGCTTGATAAGTCGCACAACCAGGCAGTCCTTCAGGTAGAGGAAATGCGATGAAAGCAGTGAGGTCCTTCTGGGATTGCAAAGATAGTTGAGATTGGGAGTTTGTCGAGCAGGACGAGTAGAAAAGTTATGGCGTGTAGGAAGATCAGAGGTGAGAAGTGTGGACATGGCTACTGCGTTCGCTTCTGAAGAGGAGGCGTAGTAGCGCGTGCCAGTCTGGCAAGTTGATACCAAGGGTTTGAAGCAAGCGAGAATTCGAGAGAACGGAGTAGGGCGGGCGCGGCAGGAGTGGGATATTCAGCGGTCGTAATCGGGGTGATTCGCTTCGTTATAAGTGGCTTGCCGAGTATGGCCGCTGCAAACCACGGGCAAGTTGGCGACAAATGAGCGGCTTCTTCGAGAATGGCGCAGGCAAAATCGTACCAGGTTGTCTCGCCGGTTGCAGTAAGGTGGTAAGTTCCACTGACACCCGAAATTGGATTTGCTGCTGAACTGTCTTGGCTCGTGAGTTGAGCCAGAATTTTCATCGTCCCCTCGGCAATATCCGGCTCCAGGTCGGCGACCTAAATTGGCCGTGAACAACCCTTAGCTCTTCCTTTTCGGTGGCCAATCGCAAGATCGTCCGAAGAAAATTCCGACCTCGAGTGGAGTAAACCCACGCCGTGCGAAAGATCAGGTGAGGAACACCTGCTGCGCGAATGGCCTGCTCGCCGGCGAGTTTTGTTTTTCCATATACGTTGATCGGAGCAACTGTATCGGCCTCTTCGTAGGGCGCTCTTTTCGTGCCGTCGAACACATAGTCCGTGGAGTAATGAACGACTCCTGCACCAATCTTCTTTGCCTCTTCGGCGAGCACTCCAGGGGCCTCGGCGTTGATTGCATGGGCCTCGGCTTCTTGCGTTTCTGCCGCGTCGACGGCTGTAAATGCGGCAGCATTGACGATGAGCTCTTTGTAAGTTAGGCGCTGCGTGCTTCGGGCACCAAGTCTAACAGCCGACCCTAGCCCCTCTCGGATAACCGGAAAAAGCCAGGGGCCACGAGTCCCGGATAGAACTATGGTCGCCAAATTGATCGCCGTTCTGCTTTATTGGTTCCGAACAGACAGGCTTCGTTGCGAAGAAGCGATGAAAACCACTGGCAGAGAAAACCCCGACCGCTGGGCCACATCAGGGCTTGGCAGCCCTAATGATACCCATTGGCAAGGGTGAAGGAGTTATTGGCTTACGCCTGCAAGAATGTACAATTGCCCGAGTGGTCGGTACAATCGAGCGTTACAATCGGAGTTGGCTATCACGTAGGCAGGCGATTCGGAATGAGGCAGCTTCTAAAACGCGTCATAGCATCCGTTTTGCCGGTGCCCGCGTATTTTTATGTCAATGAGCGCGTCGCTGCACGAGATATCCTCTCAGGTAGGCGCTGGGAGCCGGAGCTAGAGTTGCTATCGCAATTTGTACATGCAGGGGATGCAGTCATCGATATCGGAGCCAACCACGGGCTCTATTCCTTCCATTTGTCAAAGCTGGTCGGACCGAACGGCGTGGTTCACGCTTTTGAGCCGATGCCGCCTAATGCTGCCATCCTGCGACGCACGGTAAGCCGATGCAAGAACGTTGTAGTACACGAGATGGGTGTGGGAGAGTGTAACGGTAGCGCCCGATTCATTATCCCCACCCTGAACCGCGTTCCTATGACCGGGTGGTCGTACCGAACGGAGGACGGGGCAGGCATGGCCTTCACGTCTCCCATTGTGAGCCTCGATAATATGATTGAGGGCAGGGTGTCCTTCATCAAATGCGACATTGAAGGTGGAGAGTTGCTGGCCTTTCGCGGAGCCACTCGCTTGATTGAGCGATGCCGGCCAGTGGTATTCTCTGAACTGGATGAGAACTTCCTAACTCCGCGCTTCAACTGTTCGTTCTCTGATGCGATTGGGTTCTTTGTTTCTCGTAATTACAGTGCTCATCGCATCGTCGGAACTGAACTGTTGGGGGTAGGCGGGAATGGCAATTATCTATTCATCCCTCAACGAGTGTCCTAATTGAGGAAGGACCACGAAGCGGGCCTTTAGTTAGGCAAGCAATGGGCGCCGTGAAGCATCCGGCGCACATCCTCTGTATTTGAAGTTTGAATGCCCGTTTTTTCCTGGTTCTGGCTTCGTGTCCATTCTTGTGGATGGACGCCAATGCCTGCCTCTCGGCTGATTAAACGCTTGATAGCCAAGTCCCAAAGATCTTTTCGTTCATTGACAGATTCTGTGCTCAATGTTTGAGGGAACTCATTTCTTGTGATTGAATGAGCCAAAAGGCATTGGTAGTAGTCAACAGGCACTCGAGCAGCGATTTCCTTTAGAGTATCTCTCATTTTGATTGATTGTTTCGGTAGTTCAAACAATCCTTAAACAGGAAGTCCTCTGATCTCTTTTTCTCCCTCCGAAGATGATTCGTAACACTTGATAAATCGGCGTCCGAACTTGCTTCGGGGCACTTATGGAGCTCAGGTCTCCTCGGTGCACCCTTTGCTGTTCCTACTCTCAAAGTCCCGCAGGTGCCGCCCAGTAAATTCTGCGGCGAGGTGCTGAGCATCGGCCGCACTTCCGCCATTTCCACGACCACACCGCAGTCATCCCGTCGCCTGCTGGAAAACAACTACAGATAGATCGTCCTTCGCCTCTCTATGTTCAACCACAAAACGAACCAAATCTACCGGCGTATAGCTATCACCATTTAAGATAATAACGCTGTTGCTTAGAACAAATCAGCAGCTTAAAGCAACGCACCACCCCTCCCAGCGGGCTGGTGTTTACAGAATATTCTAGAAACATTCCAAATGCTTCTACTCCAAAACGCGCTTAAATGACATCTCCTTTGTGACCAACTGCCAGGATGGCGCGGTGGAATCCGTTGCGCCGTTTGTCTTAGCAATATTTCAAGAATCGGACGACCCGAGATCTTATGAAAGAGCTCAGGTCGACGACCACGGGTCAGTCAGCGGCTGCCACGCCCGAAGAGCACCACGCGAACCGTTCGCAGAATGGTCCGAAAGTCCAGTAGCGGCGAGGCCTTGTACGCATAGTAGAGATCGTATTGAAGCTTCCGTCGAGCATCATCGATGCTGGCGCCATACTGGTAGTTGACTTGGGCCCAGCCCGTGATGCCGGGCAGAACGTAATGTCTTAGATGGTAAAGGTTTATCGATGCGCTTAAGAGCTCCACAAATTCAGGCCGCTCCGGGCGCGGGCCAACGAAGCTCATTTCCCCGCGCAGAATGTTGATCATCTGTGGCAACTCGTCAAAGTGCGTTTTGCGTAGGAATTTTCCAACCGCAGTCACACGCGGGTCATCCAAAGCAGCCCATTGTGGCGCTCCGTCTTTCTCGGCTCCCACGCGCATGCTGCGAAACTTTAACAGTTCAAAAGGGCGGCCCATCCAACCCACACGTTGTTGTCGAAACAGCACCGGCCCGCGAGAATCCACCCTAATAGCGATGGCGGCCGCAAACAGTAGCGGCAGGGAAAGCAGTAAGCCCGCAGTTGCCAGTAAGATGTCGCTCAAACGCTTCACGCGCCGGAAAAAGCGCGCTTGCAGCAGATCAAAACCGTCGGCAACGGCGAGCCAGAATTCGTCGACCATTTCCAGTGGCAATTCTTCCGAAGCGGCCATGCAGAAATCCAGCAATGAATACACCCGGATGCCGTTGAAGCGCATACGCGTGAGCACGCTAGCGAGTTCAACGGTGATGGCATTGATGCGCACGGCAATGACTTCTGGGTTCTGCTCGGCGACCACTCGCAGCAGGTTTTCACACGTGGCCGAGCCCAGATTTGGTACTTTTGTCGGACTCTCCGTGAATTGCTCCCCGAGACTCCGCGATGGTGTACTGCTGCGCGCCAGAGCTACGGCGGCCCCCGTAGCGTAGGAGGAGGACATGGGAATACCCATGGCAGACACCTTCAAGCTTGGTGAAAGCTCGGAGTCGGCGTGATTCTCGGGGGTCTGTAGCCGGCCAAGGTCCGCGCAGATCAAGCCAAGCACCTTGTAGCGCGGGTTAATCGCGTCGATGGCTGTACTCAAGATCTCCGCGTCGCGAGCAGTGCCCACCACCAGCAGTTTCTTTGGCAATAGGAACCGCCGCGAGCTGTGAAAGTAAGCTCTGCGCCAGACATAAGCCGCAGCGGGCAGTATCAAAGTACACAGCTTCAGCGACCGGTAGGTTGGATTATGCCAGTGGAAAAGATGCAACAGTATGTAACAAAAGACGCTTGCCAATCCAACAGCCGAGACCACTTTAGCCAGAGTCCCGAGGCCATTCAATTGTGCCAGACTATATTGATCGAACACGTATAGCATACCTAAGAAAGCGGGTAGCAGCACGAGCAGAGACATCCACTTCTCCATTGCAACGGTGGTCTCCTCCGGACGGGAATACCAAGCCGCAATGGCCACAAGAAGGACCAGAACAACGTCGCCAAGAAACAGCGTCACCTTGTCCCTGAACATGTTTTCCCAATGGACCAAGTCAGTTCACTCCCTCCAACGATGTAAATGCGTACAGCAACGGAGGCATACTCCTATCAACTAGCTCATGATGCATTTCTTTTGGGGATTTCCAGATGGATTGGCGTCAGAGTCGTGTTACATCTGCGTTTGCTGCTGCCTGCCTGATTCAGGTTTTCGGCGGCGGCGTATTATCCGCCATCATCTCGAACACAGTGAGCTATTCGATCCGAGAGACAACAATCCTAGCGAACTTGCTCGTAGCGGGGAGCACCCGGGCCCTTAATTACTCGCTTGTCCGAACTAACGTAATACTCGAGCAATTTAAGGCCGTAGCGCACGCGAATAGCCAAGCGAATTATCATTTTCACGCCACGCTTGGAGCTGAAGTAGTCGTACGAATCGCTAAAGGTGATTTGCGCTTCGTGACAGGCGCGTATAGATCGAAGCGCTGTTTGATTGAGGCTTTGGCTACCGAAGTGAGTGACCTCAGCTGCGGGTGTGTAATAAACCTTATGTCCCTTACGTTTGAGCGTAAGATTGTACGCGAGGTCCACGAGAGCGAGTTCAAAGCGCTCATCTAACATCGCTACATTCTCCCAAATGGCACGTCGGATTACGTATGCGGTGGTACCGATACTGTCAACCTGCTGCTCCCGGCTATAGTCGAAATGCGTCATGTAATACTTATCGGTCCATTGGTTGTTCGGAAATAGCTTATGCCAATTGATTCCCTGCAGGATCATGACGGCAATGCTTGGAAAGCTTCGTATGCAATGTTGAACTGTGCCATCGGGATTCAACAGTTTTGGCCCGCATGCAGCAGCATCGGGATGTGAATCCATAAACTCGACCATGCTGCTAAGAGCATCACCCACCAGAACAGTATCGCTATTCAGGAGGCATGCGTACCTCCCGCGTGCCATCCGCAATCCCAAATTGTTGTTCTTGGCGTAAAACTGGTTCGTTTTGTTCCTTTCGAGAATAACGTCAGGGAACAACTCGGCAACCATATCGGCGCTGCCGTCGGGGGAATTATCATCAATGCAGATAACCTCGAAAGTTATATGTTTAGTCGAACTGTAGATGGAGTCGAGACAATTGTGGAGCAGAGTCTTGGTGTTATAGCTGGGTATTATGACTGTAAGGTCTATAAGACGAGAAGTCAGCATGTATGCGCTGCCTCCGAACAGGTTTTTCGTGCCGGAATTCCCACCACCGTCACGTTGGAATCGACGGAATCCAAGACCACGGAATTCGCCCCCACGGTTACATGATCGCCTAGATGTATGCCACCGAGAATCTTGCAGCCCGCGCCGAGTGTGACGTAATCACCTACAGTTGGGCGCAGACTCGAGTCGAATGCCATGTCTAATTCCTTTGCGCCGAGCGTCACACCTTGAAAGATGGTCACATTCCGACCCAGCTTGCTGGCGCCTACTACGGTGCCAGAAGTATGAGGAAAGAACAGACCTGGACCAATGTCGCAGTGTGGAGTTACTTCGAGACCGAAAAGAATGATGTTGAGATAAGTAAATACCTTGGGAAGTATGGGTATGCCTGAGCGCATGGCAGCCCGAGCAACGCGGCATAATACGATTGGGAGAAAACGGGGGATGCAAGAGACGGCCAAGCAACAGAAGCAAGTTAGGATGTAAATCGGGTTTGTTCTCCATCTCGAACTGGCGAGCCAAGTCACTTAAGAGAAGCTGGCCTAGCCACATACTCCCGCCATGATGCCACGCGACAGCAATTCACGATGGGCTGCGTCCAACCTGTCAGTTTCGATCGCTTGATTTTTCACCCATCGCAGGAAGCGATCCAACCCCTGGTCCAAACTCAACTTGAGAACAACTGCAAGGTTTCCCGGACGGCCCGTATATCTGCGAAACAATGACGGATATCGCCTACCCGGTATTGTCCCGCATGATCAACTGGGCTCTGACGCCTAACCCGTTGCCAACAGCGGGACCATCGCAGCAACGCTGGTTGAAATGCCGGATCCGACGTTGAGAGTAAGCCCGTCCGCACGTGTGGATGTCATGGCCAGCACGATGGCCTTCGTGGCATCGGAAACGTGAATGAAATCCCGACTCTCGTTTCCGTCCTCGAATACATTCAGCACACTTTTCTTGGCGCAGTTGGTTGAAAAAATTGAAAGTATGCCAGTATACGGGTTCTTGAGCGATTGTCCTTCGCCATAGACATTTTGAAAGCGATAGATGACTGTTGCGATTCCAAGCGCATTTCCGGCAATCCGAACTCAGTCTTCCTGACCCAGCTTTGTAGCGGCATAAATCGAAACAGGAGCGGTCATTGCGTTTTCCCGTGTTGCCACGGGTTTGATTTGCGCAGCGCATTTTGGGCAAGGCGGATCCCAATGCCCAGCACGCAAGCTTTCTTCCGCTCGCGTTCAGGGTAGACCAAGCCACAACTGTCACAGAAGTAAGGCCCTTCCCCATAGACGGAGCGCGAAGAACCAAGAACGATCTTGGTAACCTTATGTGGTCTGTTTGCCAGATAGTCTATAACCCCGCAGTGCCCGACAAATTGACATTAGTGTACCGGTAAATCTGTACATGGATTGTGCCGTCCCGGTTTCCGCCGCGAGGTGGACAACACAATCCACGCCTTCGAGCCATGGCTGCCAATCGCATGGAGAACCGATGTCGCCGCGAGCGACCTCTACCTTCGGATCGTCGAGGAACGAATAGTTCAGGCGCGGGACTGGACCATGAATCTGCGCACTTAAATTGTCCAAAAGGCGAACTGAGAACCCGGTGTCGATACAGGCTTGCGCGACGTGGGAGCCGATAAATCCCAAGCCGCCAGTAATGAGGACTCTCTTCATATAATCAACTCCGGACGACTCGATGGTTTCGATTTGAATGCTGAATCTTTAGTCCGCTTCAATTCCTGAGGCATGCCTGGTATAGGTCCAACGTAAGCTGAACGCATTTCCGCCAGTCGTAACCGGCAGCGATTCCCGTTCCCCGTGCAATGACGGGCGCATTCGAGGCCCTTAGAGTTACCGCTTCAGCCAAACTTTTTGCCAAGGAGTCGGGGGCATAAGGTCAAAGTAAGATGCACCGTCGCGGCAGATCTCCGGCATGGAAGAACAATCGCTCACCAACACAGGACACCCCAGACTCATTGCCTCCAGCGGAGGAACCCCGAACCCTTCCCAGAGACTGGGGTAAACCAGCAGTTCTGCATTTGCGTACGCCTCAGCCAAAAGCGCATCCGAGACTACAGGGTAGACTTGCAGCGATTGGTCGATTTTCAATTCATGGGTAGTTGCCAGTTCTGGTGCAAGCAAGGGACCGCCGCCCACAGCAACCAGGTCGAATGTGTCCTGCAAATGACACCGCGCAAAGGCTCGTAGCAATCCGCTAAAGTTCTTATACGGGGCACGAGAATCCACGTAAAGGACATAGGGCCTCGACCGGTTGCTACGAAAATGCCCTGCCATGGTCGGGGTCGCGCACCAACTTCGACAGGCCAAAGGGAATTACGCAGATCTTCCTCTCCTCCACCCTGTAGAAGCGCAGGAGGTCACGACGACTCGATCCGAGCCGCAAATCACCGCGTCAGCAGCAGCATACAGATTCGTTTAGCACGGATCACCCGATCGGCATTACGAAAGAAGTTAGGAAATCTCTCGTGAATGCAATCGTGGTGAGTCACTACAATCCTTCGTGAACGGACCAACGGCATCACTGGATAGAGCGTCGGATGATATATGTCGAACTTTTCCACCTATCATCTCAATGCCGTTTCCGATGAGCTCATTAACGCCGTACCGCAACAACCCTGGAGCACTCATGCCTTTCATCAGCATGACTGAAATGTGGTTGGAAGATAATTCTTGAACGGGAAAACAGGATTGCTGAATCCCAGCAAGAGCCTCACGCTCGTGTCCGGCATCTTCCCAAGGTAGCGGGCCAGTTCGTAGTGATATCTTAAAGCTCCACCCGCGTTCTGAAGAGAGAACAGTTGATGGTCGTAAAGAATCCTCAAAGTTTGCTACCTCGGGTGTTGCCTTCGGCCGCATGAACAGACGCTGCGTGTGGTAACCTCGATCATCATGACGTTCTCGGATACGATCTCATCCCTCTAGGCGTGGGCTTCTGGATTTTCAAGCCTTCGCTGGTTGCTGCCTCTCGCGATCGTCGCCGCGGTATTTCAGGCTGGCTCGGTCCTTAATATCAGCGGAGTGGGCTTGCCACCTTATTACTTGGTGTCGATACTGATGGTCTTACACTGTCTTCTGGCCTGGATCTTCAAAGACCAGTCCAGATTCATATCCCGTCATCGTCCTTCATTGTTCCACTGTTGGCATTTTGGGTCTGGGCGACTGTTTCCGCTGTGGTCATGCCCGCTGTCTTTGGCGGGATGCCAGTGTTGGTTCCCTCGGAAGATATCAGAACTTTGACTTCCCATTAGCTCCGCTGCATTTCTCCATCTCTAATGTTGTGCAGATTCTGTGGCTGAGTTTAAACGTCGGGGTCGTTATTTTTGCTGCCTGGTTTGGCAAATGGGAACACGTGCGCAAAGCACTTACTCTCGCAATTGCCATTGCCACGACCGTTATGCTCGTTCAATTCGCACTCTCTCTGCATGGTTACCAATTCCCTGAATGGATTTTCCAGAGCAACCCTAGCCAGCACCAGGCGACGCTTGGGGAGTACGAGCGTCCCAACGGGCTCTTTCTGAGCCTTCGTTTGCCGGAGTCTTCTTTACTGGTATCACCGCTGGAGCACTAGCTAGGTTTTTCTGTGGTGGTTCCTTATGGTTGTTGGTCACATCGATGATCTGCACACTGCTGGTTCGCTCAGCTGCCTCTCTCGCAGCACTCGCTGCTTGCTGCATATTGCTGTGTATCGCATATTTCCCTAGGAGGAAATTCAACCACCCCGATCTTCGGCTGCACGGAAAAGATATGCAATCTTTGGTGTCCTTGCCCTCGTTGGCATCGCCATCGTGGCGAAAGTTCCTTCGATTAGTGAAGCCCTTGCAGCCAACACAGTCGACAAGGTTGAAACTGCCTCGTTCCTTTCTAGGACTGCTGCTGATCTCGCGGGACTCACGACTTTCCGCGATACGTATGGTCTCGGAGTTGGCATTGGCAGCATCCGTACATCCAGTTTCCTGGTCACACTTCTCGCGACGACTGGAGTTGGAGCGTTGCTCTTCGTTTGGTTTGTGTTTCGCCTTCTCAAGCGTACTCAAAATGCTCCGCTGCGCTGGCTGTTCCTAGGAGCCCTGATCACCGAAGTGGCTGGCGTTCCCGACTTTAGCCTTCCCCTGCTGTGGATGAATGTGTGTGTGCTCACGGTGTTCATGCTCCGAACGTCGCCCACAGAGTTCCAGCTGAGAAGAACGGTTCCAACGGCGAAAGATGAAAATCGCTTGGATCAAACCGAAGATGCCCGTGCACAGTAAAAAAACAAACGCGGCTCCGGCACTGCCCCACGCTCTTGCTGTTATAAATGCGAGGAGGACAGTTGACACGGCGGTGGAGACCGACTGCACAACGAACGGCTCGCGTTTGAACGAGCGCAGGTAAATTGCCATACTTTGCACCACGAAAACGCACCCGGAGGCGAGAAGCAGAAGCCCAAAAACTCCAGGAGACACCATGCGGCCGGCGAGGCGCGGTGAAAAGTAATACAGAGCGATGACGCCGAACGCGCACGCGGTAGCCAGAACAAGGAAGAAACCAAGCGCCTGTTTGAGGGTGCGGAAAAACAATTGCCTAAGCTGCGTAATTTCTCCTCTAGCGATCATCTGTCCAAAGGGAGTCGCCTTGGTGGACATCCAGGAAATCATCAAAACCGAAAGGTAGGTGATGATTGCGAGGGACATGCCGAACTGGCCAGCTTCAGTTGGTCCGCGGTAAGCGAAAAGCATCGGAACAAGAATTTGTCCAGTGAAGTAAGCAGAGGCCCAACTGACGGCGATCCTCCACTGAAACGGCCAAATTTCCTTGCGCCAGGAAACGGCCCCCTCCGCGGCAAGATAACGCAGCAAGCCTAGGCAAAGCCGGCGGCGACGGTACAAGAACGCTAACCCGACTGCGGCGTAGCCGAAGTTGGCCATGGCCGGGGAATACAAGCCGTGGTGGGCAAGGAGAGCAGTCCAAGACAGGGAGGCGCCCAGCAGACACTGGACGAAACGCATGCGGCCAACTTGCCAAACCTGCCCGCAGCCTTCGAGAAATGAGAAGAAAGGATTAAGCAAAAACAAAAAGGCTGTGGCGACTACGGCGGAAGTCCAGGGGCCTTGCCAGGACACGGTAGCTGCGGTGCGGGCATGGCGCGAGAAGAAGTACATGCCTAGAGGCAGTAACACCGTGCACAGAACAATGGCGGCCACCGGATACCAGTGCATCGCCTTCCGCAGGATAGAGGCCAACCGAGCGTGAGCCACCGAGTCACCATCGATGCGGCCGTCGGCATGAAGCTCAAGATGCACAGATTCGTGCGCCGCCATCTGCAGAATGACGAACGAAAATCCCAATTCAAAGACGGCCTGTAACGCGACAAGGTTCAGCAAGGTGTAGTAGTAGCCCTGCTCCACGGGCGTAAGAAAACGCACGATCAGAAGGACAGTTCCGGTGCTGCCGAGAATTTGGACAACTCGGGCCAGCACCGTGTAGGCGATGGCGCGATCGAGACCGAGCAGATGCTTCAGGCGCCATAGCCAACTAGGCCAAGGTGGTGCGGACTGCGCCGTCTGCTCTCTGAGTACGATGGAAAATTTTTCCGCGTTTGTCGCCATAATGAGTAGAATCCTAGCGCGGGCCGAGATCTCCGTCGTAGACTTCAATCGCCACGGAACGCTGAATCGATTCGACGGTCACAACGAACCGGGTGCGGTTCTTGCGGCGGACGATGACACCCACCATGCCCTCGAGTGGCCCGCGGATGACTCGCACACGTCTTCCGGCCTGGAGATAGGGGTGGGCCTCAGCGCGGAGTCCGTGACTGAGAAGAACGCGAACACGAGCCACTTCTTCGTCTGAGAGAGGAGTGGCTTGGCCGTGTAAGCCGACGAGGCTGACAACTCCGGGAAGCTGCAGAAGGCGCAGGCGATTCTGTAGAGCAAAATGCACGAAGACGTAGCCCGGGAACAGAGGCAACTGAAGACGGACGGTCCGATCTTTCCATTTGCGAGTCGATTCATAAAGCGGGAGGAAATGTTCGAGTCCGCGGACGGCAAGCTGCTCCACGACACACTTTTCGTGATTCGCGCGAGTGTAAACGGCGTACCACCTCGGCTCAACGAACGAGGCGGGCAATATGGGATTAGAGAGAGTGCAGCACGGAGTTGTAGTTTCGATCGGCTCGGTATATGAGGTCATGAAAGCTCCGCTTACAGCTTCGCCCCCTCAGTCACATTGACTGAATGGGTGTAACGCCTTGCTATATAACGACTTACAACTACTTCAACTGATCGTCGGCAGCGTTTGCCGAACTGTTTCGATCCTTAAACCTGGTCCAAACTCGATGCGCCACCGCCTGAACTCGCAAGCCATTCGGCGGCGCCCAGGGCATCCGTGCGTTCACCGTCTGAAAGACTTCAAACGCGAGAACTTTCGCCGGATCGGTCTGGTCAACCTGCGCCCAACTCGCGCGACCAAGCAGGTAGATGGCGGCTGCCATCAACGCCAGCATGGTACAAAGTGTCATGATGAGCAGGCGCGGCGGAAACGACTTGCGCTCTGGCACACGCGGCTCGTCGAGAATCTTTACGCTCGGTGTCTCTTTCGCTTCCTGGACCTTTGCCAGTTCGTACTGCTGAGTAAGCGCCTCGAAAACCGCTTCTTGGACTTTTGTGCGGCGGTACAGATCGGCGTAGGTGACGCCCAGCAGTGGCAGTTTTCGGATTGAAGGATATAGCGGGTCGCCCTGCGCACCATTCGGCGAAGAAGTACTTTCTCCCTTACCACCGATTTTTTCGAGCTGACTTTGCAGTTCGGAGACGCGGGCCTCCGTAGCGCGAACGCGGACGTTGTTGTCCGAGTAAACTTGTTTCAACCCTTCAAGTTCAGACCTTGCAGCGATAAGCTGGCCCTCGAGTGTAGCCGCGGCTTCCACCATGGCGCGGCCCTGTTCCTTGATGTCGATGGCGTTGTTCTTGCTTGCGAACTGGCTGAAGTCCTTTTCTGCGTTTTCCAGGTCTGACTGCACGGTTTTCAGGCGATCCTCGAGAAATTCTCGTTCGCGGCGGGCGGAGGAAGTGGAGAGCCTCGCAACAAGGCGGTCCAATTCTTCTGCATAAGCGCGAGCAAGGGCGGCGGCGCGCTGGGGGTCGCGATCCGAAACCGTAATCGTGAGAATGCCGCTCTTGCGATCTTCGGAGATGGAAGTGTTTTCGGCCAGTTTCCGGCGGGCGTTATCGTCGAGCTTGGTCCGATCTGTACCCTTTTGAGATCGACCGTTCGATCAGGCGGTCCGCCACGGTGCGGCTGCGGAGAATGCCTATGAACAGTGCGCCCGAGTTCTTAATGCCCAACAAGTCGCCTGCGAATGCGCCGAGTGCTCCACCCGTGCGTGAGGATAGCGCTGCAAGCATGGCCATGTTGGAGGTTGACTGAGTGTCTGGAGGCATCAACTGAGCCGTCGATTCGAATCGTTTCGGCAAAAGGAAGGCAAGGAGGGTGCCAACGAGCAGGCCGGCAAGCGCGGACCGGCTAATGAGACGACGTTCGTCCCAAAGCAGGCGGAACCATGCGACAAGGTTCTCACGAAGCAGCAGCTCCGGCTCTTCGCGAGTAAATGGCGTCGCGACGACTTCGGTCGCTGCGTGATCAAGTTGCGTTTTGACCCCTGTCTGCACCACGATGCCTCTCAACGTTCTCCAACGATTAGTCCATCTCCCGAATTGCTAATGTAGAGCCGAGGTCGACCAATTCTTCGGCCAGAACGTGTTTCCGACTGAAGTGACGACGTCGGTTTGCGACCTAGCAGCCAATACAGGGATGTTCCACTTCTCGTATTGCAATGAACCGGTCACCTCGACAGACGAGCCCAGCCAGATATAGGCCTTCACGACGAAACCATTCTGCGTGCCGCCGCCGGCAAGGAATCGTCCGTCAATCTTCCGGTGCCTGTAGCCGAACTGGATTTTGTTTTTGGAGGTCAGCCAGTAAATACTAATGACCTGCTCACCTTGCGATGCTCGGCCGATCCAGGATCCAAGCAGATCGCCGCCGCTGATGTACGACTCGGGATAAGCGTTGTTGATATAAACAGCTAACACACCCGGAAACACCGGCGGTACAGTTGCTCCCCTTCGACCCTGAGATCGAGCTTAGGACTCTTGGGGATCTGTGGCATGTATAGTCCGGCTTGGAACGCACATTTTCCCATACGGTTCAGGCACGATAGTTCATCCTCTGCAAAGGAGTCGAAGGTGAAAGACAACCATTTCTGCAATTTAGGGACACGCGCGTTAAAATCAAATCCGGATCTTCCATCTTGTTGGTTCCGGCCCGCAACCTGGGCGTTGGTTAGGTTGGGAAAAACGCTCTGGAGGTAGGTATGGAGCGTGAGTGATATGCCGCCGCCCGAGAAGATTGTAGTTCCGGTGAATCCGATCTCGACATCGGGAAGAGGTTTCAGGCTCAGCTTCCAACCTTGTACATACGACTGTTGAGCCAAGCATTGTCCCCACTGGCCAACAAACGTGGAGCTCGTAACGGCAAGCGTTGCCAGATCCGATTTGGAAATCATAGGACTCACTTAGGCTTCACCCTCAATTCGTCTTTTCGATCTCTTGCGCGCGCCCATAGTCTCTGCTACTTTCTCCATGACAATGGATAGAACTGCAGCTGAACGGACGACGTCCAATTCGTCTGGGGTGTCGCAGCGAGCAATGGATAATGCCACTTCTCATACTGCAAGGATCCTGAGAGGTTCAGATCGCTCCGGAGCCACCAATACACATTCACGGAGGCATCGTTGATGTTGCCACCGCCTGGAATGAAATCACTTGCAACGTGGCGTGCCGGTAACCAAACTGGATCCAATTCCGTGCGCTGGCATGGTAGGTCGTCCAAGCTTGGTAGCCGTGGCCTTCCCTTCCACCCAGCTCGCCGATGATGTCGCCCTCATTCGTGTACAGGTCATGATAGAAGCTGTCGTAGTAATTAAACTGGCCATACGCGGCAGCAGTAGGGTTACTGTGCACTTTGGGCGTGTCTGTATATGTTGCTTCGAGACGCAGATCCAGCTTTGACAATTTTGGGAAGTGCGTTAGGTAAATGCCCGGACTAAAGGCAGCGCGGGCCAGGTCGGCAAAGGGCGAGACGTTGTCTGTAGCGAGGGAATCGGCATAGATTGTCAGCCAGTCCCGGAGGTACGGAATCCGATAATTAAAATCAAAACCCGAAGTTCGCTTTCCCGGGTTGATTGCTCCGTAGTAAACGCTGCTTGTCAAGGCTGGTATAACTCAACCATATGGATTTAGGCGTTGTCGGGCGACCAACACCCGCCATTTCCCCTGTCCGGGTGAATCCGAACTCAAGGTTAGGTGAGGGTTTGAAGCTGAATTTCTCGCCATGAAGGAAGGGACGATCAGGAAACTGGTTCCCCGACAACTTGCCGATAAAGAACTCGAGCTTCATTGGACCGAGCACTCTGGAAATCCCTGGTATTCTCGAATGGTGCTTCCCTACTAATGCGAAACATATACATTGGCGCGGCATTGTCGCTGAGGAGAAATGCGTTGCTGTAATTGGGTGACCACCACAGGCTTTGTTTGCCAAAGGAAAAGATCCAGTTTGACTGGTTCGAAGCAACATAAGCATCCATTAAGTGGAACTGACTGGTCGAGAGGGAATGCTCCGGACTGGACTGGGATTATTGTCGATGGCGGCGATCGCATTGTTAACGGCGGAAGGATACGAAGGAGACGAGGGGCAGTACTGATATTCACCACTGGCGTAAATTGAGAATCTTCCCTGGGTGACCCAGCCAGAACCACCATGATTGCATTGAATCCCCTCGGCGTAGGGGCGCCCGAAATTGTCAATGATGGTCTGACCGAAGTGATAGCTATCGTTCAGAGGCGTTCCGCTAATTCCCGTT
Source organism: Candidatus Acidiferrales bacterium (assembly GCA_963839315.1). Lineage (GTDB taxonomy): Bacteria > Acidobacteriota > Terriglobia > Acidiferrales > UBA7541 > Acidiferrum. The sequence continues at coordinate 53,282 of CAWIUU010000033.1, read as the reverse complement.
GCACTGGTATACAGAGATTCAACGCGCGCTGAAATTTGATCCGGTCTGCCGCCTCCGAGCCGCTCGGAGTCCGTGGCAAATTCCCTTATTAGAGAGGAATAGAGGCCATCGACCTCGGCAGTGGTGTTTGTGGCGGTGGAGATGCGTTCGCCAGCTTCTTCCACCATCCTGGCGCATTCCAGACGCGACCAGGGCTGCATATCGATAAACTCCGACTGGATGTAGCCCAGGGCGATCAATCGCTTCAATGCGGGGTAGATCCAACTGTTGAGAGGAACAAAAGTTGTGCCGAGACTCGTGGTTTTGCCATTCGGGCCGCCATCTTTAGATTCCGAGTAACTCTCCCACTCCGAGCCGCCCAGTTCCGGATCATGATGAGCACGGTAAGCCTGCTTGCCGACGTACCAACCTATCGCGCTGCCCACGAATACGTCGGAATTGAAATGTTGTTTTCCCGTAACGCGGGCCATGCTTATGGCCGAAGCCAGGCTATACACCAGTAAAGATGTCATCGGGCCGGGATACTCGTGTGCAATTACGCTGGCGATCGACCAAGCCGCCGCAGCATGCTCCGAAGGCATGGAACTGCCGCCGCTCCAGAATTGGCCTGAGTACTGGGGTTGGTCGAGTGGCCTCAAACGGCCGAAGGTATATTTCAAGCCGGTAGTGACAAGGTAGCTGTTGACCGCAGCTTCGCCAGCCAAGATGGCGGTTTCTTTTTTGTGATCGTCGTGGGTGAACTTTCCCATCACCCACAAGCCACCGCCGATACCGGCCATAGCACCGATTCCGTAGTTAGAAAACTTCACGCTATTGTTCAGCCGAGAAGGCGAGTTCGAAAGGCTTCGGCTGTAATCCGAATCTGTCGCCAGCAGTGAACCGAGGGTCATTCCGAAGGGCACAAGAATGTCACCATCCGCCCAAGTCATATGACGAGGAAATGTCCAAATCTGCTCCTGGTCTTTGGCGATGCGCTTAATCATGCCGAGATTGAGCGAGTTCTCGTGGTCAGCCGAACGGGAGGGTGGATCTGCCGGTTCGATCCGGGGCTGCGCTGAGCTTGAGGATGTACCCGGTACATTCACTTTAGTCTCTCCGTCCACCTTCTCAACTGCTGAAGCGGCACCCGTTTGAGCCCGGCATTGTTTGCCTGAGCAAAAACCGAGCAGGCAGACTGTGCAAACGAAAAGCAATATCCTGCCCCGCCGCAATCCCATAAAAGCTCTCACGTCGCGGCAATAATGCTGCAGGTCCCGAAGATGAAGCGCATTGGGCATTGACACATCACGGATGAAAATACCCAATGGCAACAGCCGCAGTGGCCGCAACTTGGGCAGCCTGCAGTATCAACATCCCAGTTCGGGCCTCCTCCCAGGGCCTTTTCAGGAACCACTACCGCGTCACCTGGCTGCAATACGCTGTTCATCGCATTTCCGATAAACAAGCCGCTGGAGCTTGAACTGATCACGGTGCCGTCTGCGCGAATCACGAAGGCAGCGCCCTTATTGGCAAGCTGAGTTGGGCCGCCGGCCTGGGAGAGATACCATTTGGCACTCTTATTGGGCCGATAGCCGATGGCAGAGGCATTATAAACCTGTCCCGTGACCATGACCTGATTTGGCTTTTTGGGAATCAGGAGTACATCACCGTCACGGACTTCGATATCGTTAGGGGTGTTGGCCCAGTGTTGTATGTCAGACGAAATGCGAATGGTGAGGCGTCCAACGGGTGGATTAACCGTCAGATTGTCGATGGCAGTCTGCCACTGGGAGTAGGCTAGTTCCTTTGCCTGCTTCTTTCTTGGGGTCTGTCTCTTCCTGCGCCTTGATGTCCGACTGGATATTTTGCAAGCGCTGGACAAGTTCAGCACGAGATCTGTCCTCGATCTCGCGCACCGAGGCTCGTTGCAGAACGGCCCCATATGGATACGCATCCGATTGGAAGCCGCCCGCGAGTTTTAGGATGGTGCTGAGTCGGTCTCCCGGCTTGATTCCATACGCGCCGGGGCCATTCACTTCGCCGAGAACTTCGATGGATGCACCGCGATCCGACCATCCGGCAATTTCCGGGACAGTAAGAACGTCGCCTTCGCGCAAGGCAAAGTCCGCAGATGGTTCACCGGAGAGAGCTGCGGTGGCGTTCACCAATTGATGTTGGCCGGTTGTGCGGTCATCCTTTGAAGAGTAGCTGGTGAGGTCGACAGATTGTGGGTCAGCGCTGCGCTTCAGCCCGCCTGCAAGACGAATCAAGTCGCCCACACGAAGATTCGTACTTAGTGGATAGCGGCCTGGCCGTGCGACCTGGCCGGCAATCATGACGGTGGCCACATCCGCTTTTGCGAGATTGCGATGAACCACAATGCGGTCGCGAGGTCCCAGCACGATATTGTCGATGGGATTTCCGGAGAAAGCAGAAGACAGGTTCACGGTGGTAATTTTTAGTTCGCTGTCAGTTACGTACTGAAAGACCTGCGCGTTATCCATCTGAGCGTCGGGGCCTAGACCGCCGGCGAGCTGAATGGCATCGCGCAGATGAACCTGCCCTGAGGTGCGATAGGTGCCGGGAGCGCGAACTTCACCGAGAACCGTAACTTTGGGAACAGCCTGGAAGTCATAACGCGCAAAGACGCGAACGGTATCCAGAGGTTGGAGCTTTGGCGCTGATTCGGGATTCTCCAGAGCAGCACCCAGGTCAAAACCTTCCACCGTGGGATGGTAATCGGGTGGGTTAAGACGAATGATCTCGGCGTATCTTGTCGCGGGCTCTGGCAACAAATCCGCGTAGGAGGAGATCACTTCCGTCAACTTCATATCAGGGTGATAAGAGAACTTGCCCGGCCGCAAAACGTGGCCTTCAAGATAAACAGCATCCTTGTTGAATGGAGCAATCGGGAAAACGTGGACCGTGTCTCCAGGTTGGATGGCAAATGCGGCCAACTTCGTTTCAATTTCAGCCCCGCCGTTCCCTGAGGCTGGGATGTCTAGACTCAACATGGTGTGCTTCTCGTGTGCTTCCAGGCGCTGCACCTCGATGTGAGTCAAAGTCGCGGTCGGGAGCACTCCGCCAGCCAACTGGAGCGCTTCGGCCAGAGTCTTTTCGCCGTTGAGCTCATAGATAGCAGGGCGACGGACCATACCCTCGATGGTGACTTCGCCACCAAGCGGTGGAACCAAGAGGGTGTCACCACTCTGCAGACGCAACATGTCGGATCGAACACCGTGGAGGAGCAAATCGTAGAGGTCAACTTCCTCAACGAGTTTGTTGCCACGGAAATGGCGTGCTAAGCGGCTGGAACCAGCCGAAGTCGGACCACCGGCAGTGAACAAAGCATTGAGGGGAGTGGAGAGAGAGCTGATGTCGTAAGCACCGGGGTGCTGGACATCACCCACGACGTAGACTCGAATCGTGCGCAAGCGAGTAAGAGAGACATCGGCGGAAACATCTCGAAACTGCGTTCTCAGGACGTGCTGCACATCTTCTTGCACTTCTCCCAGACTGCGGCCGCTGACGAGGACGGGACCAGCTTCCGGCAGAGTCAGCCGACCCTCGCTGTCTACGGTGCGGAACAGGCGGCGAGAGGCACTTCCCCAAATATTGATAGTGACGCCGTCTCCCGGTCCCAATACATAATCCGGCCCGACCGGGAGGTCCATGGGAAGCGACTCAGAATTTCGAGAGGAACGGACGTTTTCACGGAAAACGGTAACGGCAAAACGTTGCAAGTGCGGGTCGCGAGGGTAGCCCTGCTGGTACATATCATAAAGTGAAGGAATGTCGGAATAAGGATTGGGTGTTCGAACCAGAGTGGGATTCAGGTCCTCTGCGTAAGAATCCCGGCGTGGACGGGTCATTCCCGAACCGTAGCCACCCGAGGTGTCGTTATTTGAGGCATGCCCATCGAATTGCTGAGAAGGGCCGCCCTCTGGGTAAACATTTCCGGGAGTATTGCGCGTAGCCGGAGAGTTCAAGGATGGCAACTGAGGTGTCGGCGCATTCATGCGGTACGGCGCGCCGGGATCGAGACCGGAAGACTCGATTTGCGAAGCAGACAAACTTGCGGTTGTGAAAACCTGCCCGTTCAGAGAGGCAAGAACCTGGGGAGAGATCAGTCCATCGTCTTCATCGCGGTCGGGAGGCGCGGAATTTGCCACTGAATATGGGCGCGACGGACTTTGGTCTGTCGTAAGAATGCCCCGGCCTTGATTTCCCGAAGGCTGTTGTTGTCTAGAGGGAGGGCAGGGTTGAATGGAAGCGGGGTTTGCTTCCTGTGTGTCACGCGTATGATCACGGTTTTGTGTGGCGCTTTGTCCAGTTTGCTCTTCCTGAGAGTCACTTTCCTGACAGTCTCTGGTCTGCTGATAAGGTTGGACCGGCAGGCGGTTCGCCTGCGGCAATTGAGCTTCGACCTGCTGATTTTGCTCCTGGGCAAGTTGGTTTGCGCGGGCTTGAAGAATCAGTTTTCGTTCTTCTCCAGCTTCAGATTCGGGATTGATTTTGGGAACCAGATAGCCATAGCGCTCGAGCAAGCGCGTCGCCACGGAACGGAATTGTGTATCGCTGACAAGCCGGGCGAAGATCTTCTGATCGGTCAGATCAGAGTCTTTGACAATCTGCCCATTGGCGGCCGCTTCCTGCGCTACCCAGCGTTTCACTTCGACCATGAGTCCTGGTTGTTGACGGAGCACGGCTTGAATCTGGCTTGCGGAAGCGCCCACGCGGCCCAAGTTCTCTTTGGTAAGTTCAGAATCCTGGCGCGGCGATTGTCGCACTTGTTGGCACATACCAGCAGCGGACAAGGATAGAGCGGCAAGGAATGTGGCGATTGAACGGCTAACTTGCATTTTCAAGAGCACCTCCTTTGCCGGGCGGACCAGATCGAAACCGGTTCCATTCGCGTCACTGTGAAGTTGCTCCCTGCTGTTTCTCAGCCATACTGCGAACCGCGGTGAGGAGACCCTCTTCAGACGACTCGATGTCACCAGAATGAATGTCGAGAGAAGCCCAATAACAAACCGTATAGTTTTCGTGAGGGGCGACGGCGATGATACGCAATTCGGGGTAATCGTGAAGGAGAGTGTCACAGATGGCGGGTCTCCTGCCGGGCTTTTCGGCCGTAACGACCAGGAGGTCCGGAGAAGTCTTTTGAACTTGCTCCGAGATGTCCGCTTCGTCAGGGACCTCACCAACGATTTCGATCCACGGCTGTTCGGCGAGAGTTTCCAGAAGCAACTCACGCATGAGCTTTGGCTTATTCGCCACAAGAACGCGGAATGTCTTGACCATGACGTTCCCCTTTGGAAGAAACAATATTTGCTCGAAGGGTAAAAGGAGAAGGCTCAAAGGAGAATCAAAAGAGAACCCTAATACGTCGATAAACATCGGGGCCGCGACGACTAACTGGAGGACCCAAGAGGGACCAAGCAATGGATGGCACTAAAATAGTGCTAGGACTAACGCTAAATTACGCTGAAGTTAGAACGGCGGAGATATATGATTAGTGTTGGCCTATAATAAGCTTAAGGATGTGTCGTTTCGGCAGTCATTTGTTCGCCCTGGAGTTTGCGAAATTCAAAGAATACTGTTGTGATACAGTATTTTGTTGTTGGTTGACATTGGACCTAACTATCTATAAACTCCGCCTTGCTCGCCCCCCAGTTATACCCTTGCGGCATCCGATCCCATAGTCACTTAACCGCAAGAAAGGAAAGTACCGAGGACCCTAATGGGACAAATACAGAACTGCCCGGCGTCCCCCGAGGTCAGTGTATTTCTCCTGGCCCAAAATCGCTTACTTCGGGATACTCTCGCACGACTGCTGAGAAAACGAAGCGCAATCAACGTTGTCGGAATCAGCCGGGACACCAAGGCTATCGCCAATGAAATAGCCGAGTCGCACTGTGAAGTAGTGGTGACCGATTGCTTTACCAGTGAATGTCACACTTCCCTGTTGTGTGAGCTCCTGAATCAAAATCCCGAAATTAAGATATTGCTCTTTGGAATGGATGAAGACCCGGAAATTTTTCTGCATGCAGTGCAATTGGGAATTCGGGGCTACGTCCTGAAGGATGCGTCCGCGGCGGAAATTATTGCCGCCGTGAGGGCGGTTGCCAGGGGCGAAGCATCGTGCCCTCCACGTCTATGCTTGGCACTGATTCAGCACGTCGCGAGCGAGTATCGAACGAAACCCAAGAATGCGCCAGGATCAGGAACGGACAAGAATTGCCTGACGCACCGCCAACTCCAACTGATGCATCTGGTCGCTCAGGGACTCACGAATAAGGAAATCGCGACAAACCTGAACTTGTCGGAATTTACAGTGAAGAACCACATTCGCCGCGTGATGCGCCAGGTGGAGGCGGAGAACCGCCATGAGGCCGTCGACCTGATCCGGGCGACCGGCCATCTGGTAGCTCAATAACGGATCGCCCAAGAACGAAGTGGGCCCGGCCTCGTTGTAACCCTCGTGCACTAGAGTCCATTTTTGGCAACCTGGAAAATTCCTGCCGGATGCTCGTGCCGGACACAAAGTCTGTTCTACCCTCGCCCACACGTAGAAGAAAATCGTTCTTCTTCACAGTCCCTGTACATTCGTCACATTCCAAAGATCAGTTTCAGTGTTATAGTGGCAGCACTTTTTCGATGCCGTTTCATCCTCAATTTTGGCTCAGAGGGCCCATGCCGCGGACATCTTGCCCGTGAAGAGCCATGCCCATGTCCGGCGGTCAACGAAAAAGCACGAAACACAATCTTGTTCCACCAGACTGTAAGAAGGAGCAGCACGCGTGAAAAGCACAAAGAAAAGCGCCGTCAGCAAGAGCGGGAGCAAGAAAGCGGCAACGTTGCCTTACAAAAATCCTGGCCTGCCCTCCGCAAAGCGGGTGAAAGACCTTTTGTCACGGATGACGCTTGAAGAAAAAGCCGCGCAGATGCTGTGCATCTGGATGCAGAAGGCCCAGACGCTGGTGGATGCCGACGGCAATTTCGACCTGCAGAAAGCGCAGGCAGCCTTCAAGAAAGGGCACGGACTTGGCCAGGTGGGCCGCCCCAGCGACGCCGGAAAAGGCAAGGATGCGCGCAGGATGGCGGAACTCACCAATGCCATTCAAAAGTTTTTCATCGAGAACAGTCGCCTGGGAATTCCCGTGATTTTTCACGAGGAGTGTTTGCACGGGCACGCGGCGCCCGGCGGCACGAGCTTTCCGCAACCCATTGCGCTTGGCGGCACATTCGATCCCGATTTGGTGGAATCCCTGTTCACCATGACCGCCGAAGAGGCGCGGATGCGCGGCGCGCATCAGGCGCTTACGCCGGTGGTCGACGTCGCCCGCGAGCCCCGCTGGGGCCGCGTAGAAGAAACCTACGGCGAAGACCCCTACCTGGTTTCGCGCATGGGCATCGCGGCTGTCCGCGGCTTCCAAGGCGACGCCAAGTTCCGCGATAAGAAGCGGTTGATCGCCACACTGAAGCATCTTGCGGGGCATGGCCAGCCGGAATCCGGCATGAACTGCGCTCCCGCGAATGTTTCGTTGCGCGTGCTGCGGGAAACTTTTCTTTACACTTTCAAAGAAGCGCTGAAAAAGGGCGGGGCCATCAGCGTGATGGCTTCGTACAACGAACTCGATGGCGTGCCCTCGCACGCCAATAAGTGGCTGCTTCAGGATGTTCTCCGCAAGGAATGGGGCTTCAAGGGATTCATCGTCTCCGACTACTTTGCGATTTGGGAATTGGGCTACCGCCCCGACACGCACGGCCACTTTGTGGCGAAGGACAAGAAAGAATCGTGCGCCAATGGCAGTGCAAGCCGGCGTCAATATTGAATTGCCTGACCCGGACTGCTACTTGCACCTCGTGGAGCTAGTCCGCAAGCGGGTGCTGAAGGAATCGCAACTGGATGAACTTGTCGCACCCATGCTCTATTGGAAATTTAAGATGGGGCTGTTTGACGATCCGTATGTTAATCCCGACGAAGCCGACCGCGTTGTGGGCTCCGATGCCAATCGAGAATTGGCGCGCCGCGCAGCTCGCGAAGCGATAACTTTGCTCCGGAACGAGGGCAATGCCGTGCCGCTCGATCTGAAGGGCGTGAAGAAGATTGCGGTAATTGGACCCAATGCTAACCGCAGCCTGCTGGGCGGGTACAGCGGCGTTCCGAAACACGACGTTACCGTGTTCGAGGGCATCAAGGCCAAGGTCGGCGGCCGCGCCGAAGTGTTTTACAGCGAAGGCTGCAAGATCACCATTGGCGGCAACTGGAACCAGGACGAAGTCGTGCCCAGCAATCCTGAGGAAGACCGAAGGCAGATCGCGGAAGCCGTGGAAGTGGCCAAACGAGCGGACGTGATCGTGCTGGCCATCGGCGGCAACGAGCAGACATCGCGCGAAGCCTGGGGATTGAACCACATGGGCGACCGCACCAGCCTGGACCTGATCGGGCGGCAGGAAGAACTGGTGAAGGCGATGGTGGCGCTCGGAAAGCCGGTCGTGGTGTTTTCTGTTCAACGGCCGGCCACTCTCCATCAATTACGTCAACCAGAATGTCCCGGCGATCTTCGAGTGCTGGTATCTGGGCCAGGAGACGGGCGGTGCCGTTGCCGAAGTGCTGTTCGGGGACTTCAATCCCGGCGGAAAGCTGCCGATCAGTTTCCCGCGCTCCGCGGGACATCTTCCTGTTTTCTACAATTACAAACCCTCCGCGCGCCGCGGTTTTCTGTTCGACGATGTATCGCCGCTTTACGCGTTCGGCTACGGGCTCAGCTACACCACGTTTGCCATTCAGAACGTTCGTTTGCGGAAGAAGGCGATCCGGCGCAACGAATCGACGCAGGTGCTGGCGGATGTCACGAACACCGGCCAGCGCGAGGGATCAGAAGTTGTGCAGATGTACATCCGCGATGTGGTCAGTTCCGTGACCCGCCCGATCAAGGAGCTGAAGGGCTTCAAGAAAGTTTCCTTGCGCCCGGGAGAAACGAAGACCGTGGCACTGGACATCTCTCCGGACCTGCTTGCGTTTTACGATGTGAACATGAAATTCGTGGTGGAGCCCGGCGAGTTTGCCATCTTGGTGGGCAATTCCTCTCGCGATGCCGATTTGCAGAAGCTGAGTTTGCAGGTCAAGGAATGAAAGCCTAAGGGAAGAGGTCTCTTACATGACTGACGCTGCCGCAAAACTCTCTTTTAAAGAGAAGTTCGGTTACAGCCTTGGCGACATGGCTGCAAACTTCGTCTTCCAGTTCATGATTGCACTTCAGTTGGACTTCTACACCCACACCTTCGGCCTTACTGCGGCCCAGGCAGGGACGCTCTTTTTGGTGGTTGGCCTGGGCGCCGCGGCCATCAACCCAATCATGGGCTTGATCGCCGACCGCACCACCACACGGTGGGGCAAGTTCCGGCCCTGGCTCCTGTGGACATCCGTACCGTTCGGCGTCATCGGCATCCTGACGTTCACGACGCCGAACATCAGTCCTGGAGCAAAACTCATCTACGCTTGGGTCACATACACCCTGCTGCGCGTCGTATACATCGTCAACAACGTGCCCTATGCCTCGTTGACGGCCGTCATGACCCAGGATCCGGACGAGCGGACCAGCATCTCCTCCTACCGTCAAATCGCCGCCAACTCCGCAGGCTTCATCATTGCCAGTCTGGCCATCCCAATGGTCTCGTATTTCGGGCATGGCAACGACGCTCGCGGCTACCAGCTAACCATGGGCCTGCTGTCGCTGGTCAGCGTCGTTTTCTTCATCATCACGTTCTTCGCGACGAAAGAACGCATCCAACCCGACCCACAGCAGAAGTCCTCACTCAGCCAGTCGCTCTCGGACCTGTTCCAGAATCGGCCGTGGGTGGTGCTGTTCCTGGTCACGCTGTTCTATTTCGCCGCCATCCTGGTGCGTGGCAACGTGATGCCGCCGTATTTCCGATACGTGGTGGGCAATGTGAAGCTGTACGCCTGGTTCAACGGTTTCGGACTCGCGGCACTGCTCCTGGGTGTTGCCTTCTCCACAGCCGTCTCCATCCACGTGGGCAAGCGCGAACTCTTCATTGCAAGCATGATCCTGACGGGCATCTTCAGTACTCTGCTGCTGGTCCTGTCCCCGTCGGCCACGGCCCTGATTATCGGAACGGAAGTGCTGCGTCAGTTCTCGTTCGGATTGTCTGGTCCAATCCTGTGGGCGATGATGGGCGATGTCGCCGATTACGGTGAATGGAAAACCGGCCGACGCGCCAGCGGAACGGTTACCGCGGCCGTTGTGTTTGCTCTGTGGGCTGGCCTCGCGCTCGGCGGCGCCATCGCCGGATGGCTGCTCTCCGCTTACGGCGTGGTCTCTGGGGCGGAAGTACAGACTGCGCACGCACGATCAGGCATTCTTCTGACCGCCAGCGTCTATGCAGGCATTGCGTTCCTTGCCGCCGCCGCATGCCTGTTCTTCTATCCGCTGTCTCGTGAGCTGACCAGGTCGATCGCCAACGATCTCACCGAGCGGCGAAAGGGGTACGCATCGTGAAGAAAATCGCCAGTCATGTTATAGCGAAGTTATGCCAACGGCATATGCAGCTTCTGCGGGCCTGGCGATTCTGCTCACGATCAGTTCGACCGCAAGTGCACAAACACCTTCCCTCAAGGACGTCTACAAGGACTCCTTCGTAGTGGGCGCGGCGCTGAATCCGGCGCAGTTCACCGAAGAAGATGCTCGCGGCGCAGCGCTCGATACAAAGGGCGCATCAACGGATGGGACGTGGTGAACGAAGGCTGGAAGAAACTAACCGCTGCTGTTCAATTGCGAAGCACAGCCAAGCCCGCATTTGATGCGGTGATCCGCGCCGCCCGGCCAGCGACGGCGAAGTGAAGCGATTCGCATAGGCAGATTCCTCGTACAAGAAAAGTCCGGCAGGACCAGTGCGGCGTCGCGCGCGCGGATTCTCCACGCTACGGAAACGCCGCGACCGTGGCGATAAGCCCTCGATAGAAAAATGATAAAGCGAATCCAGAATTTGCGGGACAACAGAGATTCCAATTGTGCGGAGACAAATTTTGCGATGACCACAGGAGCGAGTGAAACGTACTCTTTCCGAGAATTGTCTGCATGCGATTCGGATTTTGGAGAATGGGGTACAATGCGGCGCGAAGGCAAAGGAGATAAATAATGCGCCGTGCATGGATTGTCGTCGTAGTTGTGACGTTGGCTATGGCTGGGGGTAGTAAACGCGCAAACTAAATTTCCGCGAAATGGGAAGAGTTGACGGCCGGAGATTTCAAGGAAGCCATTGCGAAGGCGCAAGGAACTTGCCTGCTGCCGTTCGGCATCATCGAAAAGCACGGCCCGCACATGCCGTTGGGAACGGATTTGCTGAATGTGCGTTACGTGACGGAGCACGCAGTGCTGCAGGAATACGCAGTAATTTTTCCGGCGTACTACTTCGGGCAGATTTTCGAAGCGAGGCACGAACCAGGGACAGTCGCCTACAGCCCTGAAATGCAGTTGAAGCTGCTGCAGGAAACGACCGACGAGATGGCGCGGAATGGCTGCAAGAAAGTTGTGATCGTGAATGGGCATGGCGGAAACGAGAACCTGCTCCCCTACTTCGCGCAGACACAACTCGCGAAGCCACACGATTACGTGGTGTACGTGCAGTGGGGCCACGAGGCGACGAAGAAAGTCGGCGCAGAGAAGAGCGGGCCGGACTGGCATGCGGGAGAAAGCGAGACGTCGAACATGCTGGTGACCAATCCCAATCTGGTACACATGGACCGGGCGGGCAATGAGTCTGGCGCAGATCAGAAACGGGTGAAGCTGCCGGAAAGTGTGTACACCGGAATCTGGTGGTACGCCCGCTTTCCGTATCACTACTCGGGAGACGGATCAGCGGCAACGAAAGAACAAGGCGAAGCGGACATTCAAAGCTGGATCAACACAGTGGTTCGGGCGATCCGGGCGATCAAAGCGGATGACGAAAGTTTGAAGCTGCAAAATGAGTTTTATGAAAAGAGCCAGCATCCGCTCGATACGGTGAAGTGATGAAGCAGCCATAGGCTCGTGTTTATCGAGTGATTTCTTCAGGGTTTCTTGCTTGAGTAATGCGTGACCTTGCCATCGACTACCACGGCCACGTACTTCCCTGCTTGCAGGAATTGCATAACCTTGGCGCCTTTGCGGGCGAGGTGCGCCCAACCGGATTTCGTGTTGGGATTTTGCTGGATACCTCGATAGCGCTGACCGTCAAAAGCGAAATCCACTTCGATGAGGCGCTTGCTGGCGGTTTTGCGAACGGGAAACGATTCATCCGCAATCTTGACGGTGCTGGAGCGGTCGACCAGAGCCTGGCGCCAAACCTCAATTAAGACCTCGTCCGGAGCATTCGTAGAGGCTGTCATGGAAAACAGGATAGCGCGTCAGGTGAGCTGGCGAAACGAAAGAGAGAGTCAACGAGAGTGGCGAAGAGTATCAATCCAGGAATTCAACATTTCACCGTAGGAAGTCTCGAGGTCGAAGAACTCTATACCCATTCCCACGCGAGGTTTCACAATGCGCACGATGACCAGTGCTTCAAACACCTGGCCCTTACGGGTGAGTTTCATGCGCGCGCGGGAATTCACGGGAAGAGGCTTGCTGGTGCAGACGAAGCAACCTCCAAAGGAGATGTCAGAGGTGACGCCGTCAACCTGCTTGCCGGACTCGAGGTCGATGAGTTCTGCGTCAGCGGCAAAAGGGTAGCGGATGGTATAGCGACGATCACGAACACCGGGCACACGAACAGGAGAGTTTGTAGTTCGATCGGGCATAGAGATGACCTTGCTCACAAGGAACTCTTAAGAGACCTGACATTGGGTTCGCCCGGCGGTAAGCGCCCCTATGAACATAGTGTGTCGGAAACATGGGGAAATGAGAACGGGGTAAGGGCCTGGTACCGGCGAAAGGGTAACGGCTTGGAAAGCCCCTGTTTATCAGCCCTTTTGGCTATTAGTGGGAAGGACAATCAGCCGGTCGAGGGCAGGATAGGAGCCACGTGAACGTGCTAGCCTGACAGGGAATGGGCCTTTCCGAAGAACAAATTATGACGCGCACCGAGGGAATTCGTCAGAGCGACCGGGTCTCCCTGCGGCTCCATGTGGATGCCACGTGGTTCGGAACCGACGGGACAGCGGTGAAGCAGAAGGCGGAAACGCTGCTGGTGAGCCGCAACGGAGGTGTGGTTCGGTTGACGGAGAAGCTCTTCCCTGGCCAGGAAATTACCCTGCATCGGCAATTGGAAGGCGACCAGAACAAGTCCACACGCGCGCGAATCATGGCGGAAATCGACCGAGAGGGCGACGGGTTCATCTACGCGATCGCGATTCTGGAGCCGCGGGTGGATTTCTGGGATATCGAGTTTCCGTCTGTGCACAAGGCCGAGGAAGCCCTTGCAAGAATGCTGATGGAATGCAGCTTCTGCCAGCGGCGAGAAGTCGTTTACCTGAATGAGATGGAGTTGAAGTCGTTCGAAATACGGCGATGCGTTGCGCGGCTATGTAAGCACTGCGATTCGCCCGTCGATCTGGATCGAGGCGCATTCCGACAGCAAGAATAAGGATGGATGACGCCAGCGCGGTTCCCGAGGAACGAGTGGTCCCGCGCAGGAACCGCACCCGAGTGAAAGCTCGCGTGCTTGCGTGTATCCGCCGACGAGGATTTGAGGAAGAAGTGGCGGTTTGCGAGGACTTGTCAAAAGGTGGGATCAGTTTTCGCAGCCGGAACCAATATCCAGAGGGGACGCGGCTGGAAGTAGCAGTGCCCTACACTCCAGGAGCAGGGGCGATTTTTGTGCCCATTCGAATTGTGTTTTCGCAGGCGATTACCAGGTCGGGCTGTTCCGGCACGGCGCAGCGTATCTGAGAGGCGCCGGAGTAATTCCTCTCCGAGAATTAAGAACCAGCTATACAATGAGCTACGGCTTTGGCGGGGAGAGGATCGCTTGCCAATTGATAATCGTGTTCCAGAGCATGCGCTGATCGCCGCGATTGAGATCGCGATGAAGTGGATTGAAATTGAAAGTGACCACGTGCCCGCTCACCGACCGGCGTATCGAGAATCGCGGGACGACCGATCAAGTTCCCTTCTCCCCAAGCCTGGCCACTTACGACAAACGGCGCACCCTCGCGATCCCCCCACTCCAGCACGACGCTGCTCGTGTCGATCGGGCCGTCCAGGCAAGTGGTGCAATAGGCCATGCGCAGCCAGCGTCGCGGAACAGAATAGAGCGGAAATTCTGGCGGAACACATAGGTGCGCGCGGGGATAACCATAGGCGATCGGATGTTCGGGCCGGGCGAAAGTGACGCGGACGTGAGCGCCCGGCGTGCGCGTGATGGCTTGCTGCGCCGCGGCGGAGGAATCGGCACCGCCACCTTGCGTGCTGCGGGGAACGCCACCGGAATCGCGCCGGACACCACGAATGATGCCGCCTTCAATCGCAAGCATGGTGCCGCTGCCAAGCGTGACGAGCAAGCCGCCTTGTTCGACAAAGCGCTGAATCTGGCCAAGACCCTCCCAGCCAATTCCGCCGGTGATGTCATCGGTTTCGGCGGGCGTGCCAAGGCTGGGAAATTGCGGAGTTTTCTTGAAGGCCATCGGCCCCCACGCTTTGGGAATGCCGTGAATCTGCTCGGCAAGTTCGAGATCGACGTGGCCGTACAGCAGGACATCGAATTTCTCGTGGAGGTTGCCGGCGCGGATGTCTTCGTCGCGAACATAGGTGTAAGGAATCTTTCGTTGATCGAGGGAGTAACGCAGCCATCCGATGGTGTCGGTGTCTGCCCAGGGAACCCACACGCCGAGGCGGGGAGCTTTCGCCGGGTGGTGAGGAACGTCGGGCGCGGATGGAGCGCCGGCGAAATCAAGGCCGAGTTGCAACGAAACTTCATGAAGCGCATCGGCAAGGCCTGGTTGCGCAGGAAGAATCCAGGACCCGGCAGGATAGCTGGCTCCTCCGAGAGTGAAAGCGCGTTCCGCAATATCGAGTTGAAAGGATGCAAGGCGGTAGTGTGCCTGGAGCAATCCTTCTTGCCCCGTGTCCTTCATTAAGTAGACCGTGGTGGAACCGGCAACTTTGCCCTCCGGATGAGGGGGTTGCACGAGCAACACGAGATCCACGGAACGCACGGCGGCGTCGGCCGTGGGAATCGCTTGAAGTGATAGTGGGCGGGAAGTTCCCAGGAAACATCGTCGTATGGCTCGCTGCCGTCCTTCGGATAGTGTTGGGGCGTGAGCAGGTCTACGGCATAGTTGCGATACGGCTGATCGAGGCGGACGACATAGGTGCCTGCGGGATAGCTGCCGTCTTTCAACGAAAGAGGGATTGCGCGCGGCTGACCTCAATGTGTTGGCCCATAAGACGAGCGACAAGCTGGGCAACGCGCGCAGGATCCCCCTGGTCCGCTGGGATCAGAAAGGCATAAGGAGGCTCGTCGAGACCCTTGCGATACGAGTGAAGACTCTTGTTGTAAAAATTGCGGAGCAGGACGCCAGAATTCGTGGCCGCATAATCGAGAGCGGCGAGAGCACCCGTTTCGTTGTAGTTGACATTGTCGCGTGCCGACCAGGAGAACTTTCCGGATGGTGGAGGGACCAGGCGATACCACTCGGGGGAAGTTTCTTCGGGAGGGAGAGACAGCGAGAGCGTTTCGGCAGTGCCATTGCCAAACGTTTCATAGCCGCGACCGACGGCGTTGTGGTTCATCGCGACGGAATCGAGGTAGAGGTGAGCGAAACCTTCGCCAAAATTCCAAGTCGAGACGCCGGGCATACCGAGACCGGTCATGGTCTGGACTTCGTAAAAACTCAGAGCGAGGAATTCACTGTAAGTGATGGGATCGATGTTGGGATTGTAAGGGCCGGTACCGTTCCAGGACATGAGAAGAGGAACGGCTTCGTGAAGATCGTGGACTACGGTGGGATGCCATTCATGGAACATGCGGTGGACAGCTTTGGTGGTCTCCTGAGTTTGCTGGTGGGTATCGCGATTAATGTCGACAAAAACATATTTGCCCCAGTAGGGAGGAGATTGGCGGGAAGGGTATCGCGATCGGTTTTCCCTTTCAAATAGCGGTAGAACCATTCGACCTGCTTGTCACGGCCGTCGGGATTGGAGACGGGATTGATGAGGACGACGAGATTTTCGCGGATACGGCGAATCATGGGCTGGTCAGAAACAGCAAGGCGGTAAGCAAGTTCCAGAACAGATTCGGTTGAGCCGGTTTCGTCCGAGTGGAGGGCAGCATTGAAGTAATAGATGGGGCGGGAACCGGCAATGAGTTTTTCGGCGGCTGCCGGATCGACTTTGCGCGGATCAGCAAGAGAGGCGGTTGGCGGCTTTCAATTTCTCGAGGTCTTGAATTCCCTTCTCATCCGCGATAGCGAGGAGAATAATTTCGCGCCCTTCTTCGGAACGGCCAATGGTAAAAACACGTACACGAGGAGAGGCAGCGGCAAGCGCGCGGCAATATTCGTAGGCCTTTTCAGCGTTTACTAGTTCTCCCGGGGCTCCCAGCATGCGCCTGTAGAAGGCGCGGGGAGATGGAACGGTGGAAGAGGCTGGAAGATAGGAGACCCAGGGAGAAAGGAACTGCGGCGACGTGGTGGCTTTGGCGATTTCTTCCGCGGAGCCAGGTTCAGCGACATCCGGAGTCACGGATGATTGAGCAAGAAGTGCCGTGGCAAGAAAAAGCGAAAAGAAAAAATAAACAGGACCGAATGCGCATGCGCCTCCAACCTCGATATCGCGATGAATAAAGTAGAGCGAGGTGAGTGTACTACATGAGGAAATCAGCAGGCGACGGAGGCGAATGGCGGATGAGAATGTGCCAAGCGCTTGTGTTGGCGGACCGCCAGCAAAAGCAACCGGGACGCAAAAGAACGAGCCTCGGAAGGCGGTCCCTACAAAGGCCAACCCAAGAGCACAGGCAAGAGTACCAGTGCCACAAGGATGGCGAGTCGATGGAAATCGACTAATCGAGAGCTGAGACGGTTGTCTGTTCGCGGCGACGGCGGTGCAGATAGTGCATGGCGATATTGATGTAGATCTCGCCGCAAGGCGTTTCGATGCAGATGACCATCGCTTCGGTATCGGCGTTGCCGGCAAGGCCTTGCTCGCTCATATGAATTTCCGGCGGAAATACCTTGAAGCGGAAGCCCTGGTCATTGAGAAGCGTGACCGAATTGCCGATGACCATATTGGCCAGCTCGCAAACGGTCTCGCGCACGACCTGCTCGCTTGCTGGAACGGGCGAACCAGCAAGATGCGTGGCGACACGCATGGCCACTTCCGGCGCGAGATCGAGAATGACGCGGCCTTCGATGTCGCCTTTAATGGCGATGAGAGCGGCGACGCCCTTGCGGCGATAGGTATTCTTCGTCCATCGACAAGTCGACGATTTTCGTCGGAGCCTGCAAGGACTCCGCAAAGACGGCATCCGCGGCATTGATGAACGGCTGAATCAGTTCCATTCTCATGAGCGCTGCTCCCCTGCCAGTGCCACTGGCGCGCCGGCGGCATTGGGGTCATCTCCCAAGACGTAACGAAGAATTTCGTACAGGACTTCGGGCTTCACGGGCTTTTGCACGAAGTGTTTCGCGCCCTTTTGCAGTGCAGCAAGAATATTTTCCTGATAGCCGACGGAAGAGACCATGACAATTCGCGCGTCGGCATGCTGGCGGACGATACGCTCGACGGATTCGATGCCTTCCATCTGCGGCATGGTGATGTCCATGAGCACGATGTCGGGTTTTGAGCGGTTGAACTCCGCAATCGCGGTAAGCCCGTCCCCGGCTTCTCCCGCCACTTCCCCGCCGAACAGCTCGATCATCTTGATGAGGTTCTTGCGGGCGAAGACGGAGTCGTCCACGACCAGATAGCGGACAGGCTGGCTGTCTTTCCGAAGTAGCGGCGCAAACTGTGGCATAACCTTCTCCTTTAGCTCCGAGCGCGGATCAGGCGCGCGGAGTTGAAACGGGCGTTCGTTCTGTCTTTTCCACTTTGTCGGACTTCTCTTGGGCGTCGGATTTCTCGCTGCTCGAGTGCTCGCTGCCATACTGCCCTATCAGGTAAGAGCCAAGCGTCTCAAGCGGCAAAACCTTCATGGCGAAGCCTTTAGAAATGGCGGCGCGCGGCATTCCACTGACCACGCAGGTCTCTTCGCTCTGAGCGATGGTCATGCCACCCGCAGATTTGATGGCGCCCAAACCTTCGGCGCCGTCTTCTCCCATGCCGGTCATCAGGATACCGACTGCGGTGAGGCGCAAACTCTTGCGCAACGGAATGAAACAAAACATCGACCGATGGACGATGACCATTAATCGCGGGGCCGTCCGATAAGACCACCATTTCGCCGCGAGGCATGCGCCGGACCATCATGTGGCGATTGCCGGGGCAGATGAGAACGCGGCCGGCAACGAGCAGATCACCGGACTTGGCTTCCTGCACGTCGAGGGCACAGCATTCGTCCAGCCGTCGCGCGAACATTTCCGTAAAGCCTTCCGGCATGTGCTGCACGACCACGAAAGTTGCGGGAAATTCAGCTGGAATCTGCGAAAGGAGATACTGCAGAGCGTTGGGACCGCCGGTGGAGATGCCAATGGCGATGACGCGATTGGGTGGAAGCGCTGCGCGTGCGCGCTTTTTCGCTGGCGGAGGCAATTCGACTTCGACCTTGGGCAGACGATTTGGGCCCACCCGCACGTTTGGCCACTTTAATTTTTTCGATGAGCTGATAAGCGATGGGATCCAGATGGCCGGCAGCGGCGTCTTTGGGCTTGGCGACAAAATCGATGGCGCCAAGAGCAAGTGCTTTAAAGTGGAGTAGGCGCCCTCCTTCGAATGAGTGCTGAAGACAATGACGGGCAACGGCGCGCTGCGCATGATCATGCGCAAGGTCTCGATGCCGTCCATGCGGGGCATTTCCAGATCGAGTGTGACGACGTCGGGATGCAGCTCAGCGATTTTTCGCAAAGCAAAGGCGCCGTCCATGGCGGTGCCAACGACTTCGATGTCCGGGTCGCGCTCAAGGATCATGGGGATGAGTTTCCGCATCAGCGCGGAATCATCGACGACCAACACTCGGACGCGCCCCTTCATGCGATGGCTCCCAGCGGCAAGGACCGCGACAATCGCGAAAGAATTGCGGGAACATTCAGAATCAAAACGACGGTGCCATCGCCAAGAATCGAAGCGCCACTTACAAGATCGCTGGACACGATCTCTCCGGGGAGGGCCTTGATGACAAGCTCTTCTTCGCCCACCATGCTGTCCACCAGCAGGCCAAAACGTTTTTCCGCGACGCCAATCACGATGACGAAACTTTTCTTCCTCTTTGGGCTCAGGCATTCGACAGCGTGAATCCCCTTCAGGGATGGAGAGACGCACGAGTGTCAATATTTGCTCGCGCAGGCGAAGAACTTCTCGTTGATCCACACGCTGAATTTCCTGTCCGATACGCGAGTAATTTCCACGACCGAAGAGAGTGGCACAGCAAACAGGCGGCCACCAACGCGGAACAGGAGTGTCTGAATGCTGGCAAGAGTCAGCGGCGACGCGAAGATAGGATGGTCGTGCCAGCTCCTTTGGCGCTGGAGACGTGAACTGTGCCTTTTAATCGGTCGAGAACCGTGCGAACGACGTCCATGCCGACGCCACGGCCGGACACTTCCGTAACTTCGGTGGCAGTGCTGAATCCAGGCTCGAAAATAAGATTGAGGACATCCTGCTTCCGTCATGCGCTCCGCGTCTTCCTTGTTGATAAGCGCATTGCGAACCGCCTGCTGACGAATCACGTCCAGATCGATGCCGCGGCCATCGTCGCGCACTTCGATGACGACTTGCGTGCCCTGATGGATAGGCGTTCAAGGAAACAGTGCCGCGGGCGGGTTTGCCTGCGCTGAGGCGTTCGTCGGCAGGCTCGATGCCGTGATCGACGGCGTTGCGGACAAGGTGCGTGAGCGGCTCAGCGAGTGCATCGAGAATGCCCTTATCAAGATCGGTATGCTCACCAGCGACTTCGAGAGCAATATCCTTGCCGCAGAGTTTGGCGACGTCGCGAACGACGCGCGGGAAGCGGCGGAACAATTGCTCGACGGGAACCATGCGAATCTTTAAGCACGCACTTGTGAAGTTCGTCGAGAACGCGAGACTGGAACGCCAGCGTTTCGGCGAGTTTGGCACGGATGGGATCGCGCGCATGACGCACATCAAACTCCGCAAGCGTGCGATGCAACATGGATTTGCCGATGATCAATTCACCGACCAGATTCATGACCGCATCGATGCGCGAAGCGTCGACGCGCACCGTGCTTTCCGCAACGGCGGCAACCGCGGAAGACCGTGGGACTGCTTTGGTAGCCGACGGATTCCGAGGACTCGGCGGTTTCGCAAGCGATCTGGGCGGCCTGCGCTTCCAAAATATCGCCCAAGAAGTTCGTGTTCGGCGGATTTCCGCCTGATCGGCAGTTCCAACGCGGACATCCGAAACCACGGATGGAATCCGGCAGCGATGGGAGACATGCTCGACGGGATGAGGGCTGGCAACCGCAGCTTCGACGATTTCAACGGCAGCGGCGGCCAGGTTGTCTTCCGGGCGAAGGGCAATGACGGTTCCGCAGGCGTGGAGCACATTGCGAATCAAGCTGAAAAGCAGCGGCGCGCATGAGCGCTGTTGGGATCGATGCGCAACGCGATGTTGTAGACATTGTCGCCGCGGAGCAGCGCTTCGGAAATCATCAGGCGCTCGTATTCGCTCCAGGCAAAAGCTCGCCGGGACGCATCGCGCAGCTGGATCATTCCCGGCTGGATTCTTGGCGCCGGGAGATTCAAGGAGGCGATGGATCAGAGCGCGCAATGGATGCCGGTCGAAGGGGGTTCGAGCTTGTCTCTGGTACGCGCTGAGCATGCTTTCAAACGTGTCGACGGCAGTGAGCACCACCTCGGCCAGCTTTGCACCGTGCGTCTGCCCGATTTGCAGAGACAGCACGTCTTCCAGTTCATGGGCGATTTCGCTCAGCTTTTGAAAACCACAAGCGGCCGAGTCGCCCTTGAGGGTATGGATGGCGCGTCGCACACCGCGAATGAGTTCTTCATCCGCGGGACGCTTTTCCAGCTCAAGGCCGGCATCGTTGATGACCTGGAGACAGTTCCGCCGCGCTCTCAAAAAAGAGCGCGCGAAGTTCCGAGCTCCGATCCTCGGGCAGAAAACTCAAGAATTCACCTCAAGCCGCTTGTAAGCGGTTCCGTTGTTTTCGTGAACCATCTTGAATTTCTGCGTCAGACCAAAAAGGCTTTCCGCGTGGCCGACAAACAGGTATCCGCCGGGATTCAAGCAATGCCAGAACTTTTCGATCAGGCGCTTTTGCTCGGCTTCGTCGAAATAGATCATCACGTTGCGGCAGAGGATGATGTCGTTGCGGCGCGGCAAGAATTCGGTCTTCAGGTTGTGGAAGTCGAACTGGACCAGGTCCTTGAGTTGTGGCTTGACGGAGTACTTGTCGCGCGGACTTTTCAAAATAGCGAAGCCGGGTGGTGTAGTCGACGGGCTCCATCTGAATTTCGGTGTAGACGCCTTCCTGGCCGGTACGCAGGCTGGCGTAGCTGATATCGGAAGCAACGATTTCCAGTTTCCAGGGCGGAGGAATCAGCGGCTTGGGCGAAGGCATGTCAAACGGCAGCGGATTGCGGAGATAGTAGTAAGCCAGCGCATCGCAAATCAGCATGGCAACGGAATAGGGTTCCTGCCCGGCGGAACATCCCGCGCTCCAGACACGCAGATTCCAGTCGCGGCGTTCCTGCTTGTGGTGAAGAATTTCTTCCAGCACACTTTTTTGCAGAAGATCGAGTTGCGGACGATTGCGAAAGAAGCTCGTTTCGTTGACGGTGAGATTTTCAAGCAGCAAGCGCGAGTTCGGCGCGCCCTTCGCGGCTGGTCAAGCAGACGGTAGTAGCTGTAGAAGGAATCCAGCTGGCAAGCCTTGAGCCGGCGCTGCAGTCGGTCCTTCAGGAAATGAGAGCGGCGCTCGTCGAAATACATGCCGCATTCCTGATAGACGAGCGTCTGCAAGAAGCTTGAGTTCTGCTTCGGTGAGCTGAATCTGAGCGGTGATCGTTCCCATACGGGTGCGTGCAGCCGTTCGTCTAGCGGGCACTCTCCAGTCGACGGAGAAGCGTTACCTCGACATCGCGACGGGTTCCGCGGCCTCCTCAAGTTTCTTGAATTCCGGCTGGCGCAAGAGCCTGGCGATATCCAGAAGGATGATCAGGCGGCCCTTCAACTTGCCCACGCCGGTGACATAGCTGGATTCGCCTTCGGCAAACACGGTGCCTGGAGCTTCGATTTCCGACGGCGGAATCTTCAAGACCTCGGAGGCGGAACTGACGATCAAGCCGAGGAGCTTGTTTTCGAGTTCGACCACGAGAATCCGGTTCTTCTTGTCGGCTCGAACCGCCTTCGCTGCCAAAGCGCTTTCGCAGGTCCATGACGGGAATGATTTTCCCGCGCAGGTTGATGACGCCTTCGATCGCTTCCGGAGCATTGGGAACGGAGGTGATCTCGGGAACGCGGACGATTTCGCGCACGGAGGCGATACGCACCCCGTACGTTTCATTTCCGATTCGAAATCCAACTACTTGGTAGTCTTTCTCCATGAATCGCTCTCCGCGTCAGGAACGGCTCACTTCGGCATATTCGTATTCGGTTGATTCGCTGGCAGGCGACACGGCGGGCGGCGTTGCGGCTCTGCGATTCGCGGCGCTGGCGGAGCTGACCGGCACGGTCGATGACGAAGCGGTCCATGTTGTCGAGCAGGTTGCGGGAGAGCTTGAGCATCTGTTCGGCTGCGGCGGAAAGCTCCGTGGAACTCGAAGCGGATTGCTGCACCAGTTCGCGCATCTTGTCCATGGCGCGGACGACGGCCTGCGCGCCGGAAGCCTGTTCTTCGACGGCCGAGTTGATTTCCTGGGTGATTTCCGTCAGCCGGTTCGTGGCCTTGGCGATCTGCGAGGAGCCGACCGACTGCTCGTTGGTGGCGGCGCCGATTTCCTGGGAGAACTTGTAAACTTCGGTCACCACGTCGGAGATTTTGTGCAGCGCGGTACCCAGGTCATTGCCGAGACTGAGCCCTTCTTCCACGATGCGCGTGCTGTGCTCCATGTTTTCAACGGCCTGGCGCGCTTCACGCTGGATGCTCTGAATCAGGTCGGCAATTTCCTTGGTGGACTGGGTGGATTTTTCCGCCAGTTTACGGACTTCGTCGGCGACAACGGCGAAGCCCAGGCCGTGTTCGCCGGCGCGGGCTGCTTCGATGGCCGCGTTGAGCGCAAGCAGGTTGGTCTGTTCCGCGAGGTCGTCGATCACTTCGATGATCTTGCCGATGTCGTCGGCGCGATGGCCGAGGATGTTGATGATTTCCGCTGAAGACTGAATCGCGCGGTTTGTGCGGTTCAGGCCGTCGGTGGTCTTCTCCATGGTCTGCGATACCGGTGACGACTTCTTCGCGGGAACGGTTGGCGATGTCCAGCAGAACCTTTGCGGTATCTGCAACGCGCTGAATCGAAGTGACCATCTGATCGATGGAAGCGGAAGTTTCCGCGACGCTGGAGGCCTGAACCTGGGTGTTCTTCACGACGTTCTGCACGTTGATGCTCATCTCGTGCATCGTGCTGGTGACTTCTTCAATGGCGGAGGATGCCTGAACGCTGACCTTAGCGGATTCGTCCGCAGCGCCGGCCACCTGGTTGGAACCGGCGGAAACCTGCGAAGCGCCGTCGCGAGTAGTGCGCACGATTTCCTGCAAGCCGTGCGACATGCGCAGGAACGCATTGCCCAGGGTGTCGCGCTTGGAGCGCGGCGCCACTTCGACGGTCAGATCACCTTCGGCAACCGCCATGGAGACGGTGGCCATTTCCTTCAGGTAAGCCACCATATTGTTAAATGTCGTGGCCAGAGCGCCGATTTCGTCGTTGCGATGAATATCGATGTTCTGATCGAGATCGCCTGAATCGCCGATTTCCCGGGCGACGGTGATGAGGTGCTGAAGAGGCTCGGTGATGGACTTGGCGGTCCTGAAGGCAGTGAAGCCGATGAAGACCATAGCTAGCAATGGTGCCGATGATGATGATGGCGAAGCTGATGGTGCTGGCGCGAGTAGCGCCGTCTTGGAGACTCATCCAGGGCTTTGCTGATGTCGGAGTTCGCCTGATCGAGAACGGCGGACGACTTCGTGAGCCAGGAAGCAGGATCCTTCTGCAGTAGAAAATCTGCAGGTCGGAAACAGTGGCGTCACCGGAATCCACCTGGTGGCGTTTGGCCAGGAGGGGCTTGGCAAAATTGTCGGCCCAACTCGCTTCCGTGCTTTCCACCTGAATCAAGCGCGGTGCGCAAGAAATCGTTGTTGGTCTGAGACTGCCCGCGCTTGACCAGGTCGCTGAGTTCAGTAAAGCCGTGATTGACCTTTTCCTCGTCGCGGGGATCGCCGCTGAAGAAGAAAATTATTCAGGTTCAGGCGGTTCTGCATGATCTGGTAGCGCACCGCCTTCCGCGGTGCGCACGCTCTCCAGTGTGGAGGCCGCTTCCGTGCTGGCGGAGCGGCCTTGTAAATTGTGCGCCAGGTCCACCACGAGCAGAACGAGCAGAATTCCCAGAATCGTCCCGAAACTTCGATAAAGTTGCTTTCCGATCGTCATTGCGTCACTTCCTCCACTCCCCAATACGCCTCGAAACAGTTGTCCAATCCGACTCGCTGCGGGCACGCGCATGCGCCACTCACTGCGGTTGAACTCAAACTCGACGATTTGCGTGCGTCTCTTCCGGTGCCGGCTCGAACCTCCATTCCTTCACTGCATCCAGACATGACTGCACCAGAACCGGATGTCCGCCGACGGCGCGCGGACTCTTCACGTGGCCATCCGGAGCAATAACCACTTCGATTTTGACCTTGCCCGGAGATGTTCATCCGGCGAGCCAGTTCCGGATACTCGGATTCGACTTTGGTTTTGACCTTGCGCTTGCCTTCTTCGACCTGACATTGCTGGCCGTTCGCCAGTGACCCCGCAAGCGAACCAGTAGCACCGCGCGCCGCAAGCAATCCTTCACCTCACGCGAATCGAATGGACACTACATCCTCCTGGGGCGGGAAACTATCCCAACGAAGAGAAGGCAAGTGGGGTGCCAGCGCTTAGAAGGATTCAATGAATGGAATTGCGAGACTCCCGAAGCTTCGCAACTAATTACATCTATTCAGGAGATAGCCACTGGGAATCGAAATCGCGACAGCTGGTAGACTTTGACGGAGTAATGTCTCACTGGCACCGGTCCAACGAGCCCTGTGGTCTCACGCTGAGACGGTATACGGAAGACGCGAGCAGCCTGCAGGTAACGCATGCGCATCACACTTTAGAATGAGCGATTGACTCAGAATGAGATTGCTCAGTAGCGTGGATATGCGTGGCTTCTTAATTTGAGACACACGCAGCCCCAACCCTCTATGCGTGGACGAAAGATCATCTCTGCTCGCCGCAAGCCTGCGGTTCGTAGCCCGGAAACTGTCCGGACAGGCCACCTCCGATTATTCAGCAAGAATTGATGAATTTGGCTGTCGCCGCAGCCAATTCGCGCGAATTGCCGGCTTTCTGGCGGGGTTTGCTGCGCGCGCAGCGGAGATGTTGGATGCGGAATGGGGAGGGGTCGGAGAAATCGTGGGAATCGCGTCGAACTGTACTCCTCCGCGCGAGGAATTCCCGGCGGGCAAGGCAAGATTGGGATTGGCTGCGGGGAATATCTGCGCAACGACGTAGCCGGGCTTGCAGGTCTTGCGCTTGCCGGAGCGAGCTCGGCGTATTGCGCGATTCTTTCCGATTTACGCGAGCGACGGCGAGCTGATGGGAACGCTGTGCCTGATTCGGAAAAAGCCGCCGAGTTTTCAACGGCGCAAGAGAAGCTGCTGACCGCGCTGGCCAGCCATGCGGCGCTTTCCATGGAAAAGGTGCGGCGGTTTTCGCAACTTGGAACGGTCCAAGAAGCAGTGGGTCGAAGATATCGATGCCATCAGCGATTACATCGTGGTGCACGACCAGAGCTGGAAGATCGTGCGGACCAACCGCTCTTGGCAACGCATCTTGGGCAATGCCGCCGGTCGCGCTGGTCGGCGAGCCGATGAACAGTCTGCGGCACATCGCGGAAACCGGCAGCGCGCTTCCCTGCCCTTTCTGCCAGAACACCAAGCAATCGCGCGAAGAATACACCGCCACTGTCGGAGGGGCGTACCTTTCTAGTGTCCACTTCGCGGGCGCCCGGGGCCGCCGAAGAAGAGACGCGCACGATTCACGTGCTGAAAGACATTACCGACCGGCGCGAAGCGGAACGGCGATACCGCGAGCTGTTCGACAGCATTCAGGAAGGACTGTTTTTTGCCACGCCTGACGGACAGTTTCTGGATGTAAACGACGCCATGGTGCGCATGCTGGGCTACGAGTCGCGAGAAGAACTGCTGCGGGCGGATGTCAGCCCGCATCTTTATCCAACGCCCGCGGCGAAGGAGCGCTTTGTGCGAGGCGCATTGCAGAGCGTGGGGCGCTGCGAAACTACGAAGAGACGCTGCGGCGCAAAGATGGCAGCCTGCTGCACACGCTGCAGAACATCAGCGCGGTACACGACACGCAAGGCCATGTGGTGCAGATCCGCGGGCTGAATGCTGGACGTGACGGAACAAAGGATGTTCCAGTCGCAATTACAGCGCGAACGCGACTTCAACCAGAAGATCCTGAATACCACGCAGAGCATGATCCTGGTGCTGGATACCGCGGGGCTGATCAGCTACGCGAACCGGCGGTGCTATGAGGCGGGCTATCAGGAAGAAGAACTGATCGGCCATCGGCTGGAGGACTGGGTGGAGGCGTCGCACCGGAAGGATTTTGAAGCGGCGCTGCAGACCACGGCGAATGGGCAACAGGTGGAAAATCTGGAGTTGCGGGTGAGGCGGAGCGACGGCATCGATGGGCCATTTTTCCATCAGCTTGAGCCCCATGCGCGATGAGTCGAGCCAGGTGAACAGCGTCGTTGTGGTGATGACGGACATTACCGACGCGGCGCTGCTGCAGGCGAAACTGGCGCACTCGGAAAAGATGGCGACGATCGGGCGACTGGTTTCCGGCGTGGCGCACGAAGTGAACAACCCGCTTGCGGCGATCCTGGGCTTCACCGACCTGCTGCTGGAAAACCCGGAAGTGCCGGCATCGGCGCGCGAGGATCTGCAGATCATCCTGCAGGAAACGCAACGCACGAAAGAAATCGTGCAGGATTTGCTGAGTTTCGCGCGGCAGAGACCGGCGCAGCGCGAGCCCGTGCAGGTGAATACAGTCTTGCGGCAAACCATCAAATTGCGCAGCTATGATTTTTCCAGCCATGGCGTGGAGGTGGTTGAGGAGTTCGACGAAGAGCATCGGCGCCACACTGGGAGACGCGCAGCAATTCAGCAGGTGTTTCTGAATATTCTGAACAATGCCTACGACGCGATTCAGGAATCCGGAAATCACGGACAAATCCGCATTCGCACGCGACGCACGACAGATTTCATGGAAGTGGCGTTCATTGATAACGGCACGGGCGTTAGCGAACCCGAGCGTATTTTCGATCCGTTTTTTACGACCAAGCAGGCCGGAAAAGGCACCGGACTGGGGCTGAGCATCTGCTACGGGATTGTGCGCGCGCATGGCGGAGAGATTCTCTGCTGGAACAATAGAACGGAAGAGCGTGGCAGCACTTTCGTGGTGCGACTTGCCACACGCCACGGAGAACGCGATTGCGGCGGCAGCGGCGAAAGAGGCGGGACGATGAGCGAGGGCAGCAGCGCGATAACAGCGATCTGCGCCGATCCTCCTGATTGAGGATGAAGCTTCGGTGAGTGCGTTCGTGCGGGCGGCGCTGGAACGGAGCGGCTATGCGGTTGTGCAGGCCTCTTCCGGCGCAGAAGGGCTGGAGCAGCTGGCTGCCGGAGACGTATGCGCGGAGTGATTTCCGATATTCGCATGCCGGGAAGCATCAACGGCGCGGATGTACATCACTGGATTCAGAAAAACCGGCCGGAACTTGGCGACCGAATCATTCTGATCAGCGGGGATACCGCCAACAGCGAGACGCAGTCCCTGCTGCGGGACAGCGCGACGCCTTGCATCGAAAAGCCTTTTCGGGTCCAACAATTGATTTCCATCGTGGAGAAGACGTTCGGAAAACCATGAGCGACGATCTGAAAATCAAACTGCTGGTAGTGGACGACGAGCAAAGCATCCGGCGACTGTGCATGACCATCGGCACCTCGCTGGGCTTTACCTGCAACGAAGCGGAGAGCGCGGAAACGGCGGTCACCCGGCTGGAAACTGATCCGCCGGACCTGGTGCTGACCGACCTGAAACTGCCCAACCAGTCGGGCGTGGAGCTGCTGAAGCAAGTCCGTAAGTATATTGCCGCGTACGGAAATCGCCATCATGACGGGCCACGGATCGATCGAATCGGCCGTGGATGCCATGAAATTGGGCGCGTACGACTACATCGAAAAGCCATTCCGCGTGGAAAAGCTGCGGCTTCTGCTGCAGCGCATGGCGGAAAAGGTGCGGCTGGTGAATGAAAATGCGTTCCTGCGGGATCGCGTAAACACGGATGAGAACCTCGATGGGATCATCGGGACTTCTGCCGGGATGCAAGATGTGTTGCGGATGATTTCGCGGCTGAAGGATACGCGGACCGCCGGTGCTGATTTCCGGGGAGAGCGGCACGGGCAAAGAACTGGTGGCGCGGGCGATCCATTTCCGCGGCGCCCTGGCACAAACTCCGTTCGTGGCAGTGGATTGCGGCGCCTTGGTGCCCACGCTGATGGAAAGCGAATTGTTCGGCTACGAAAAGGGCGCGTTTACGGGCGCGACCAAATCGAAATCGGGGCTGTTCCAGGCGGCCAATGGCGGCACCATTTTCCTGGACGAGATTGGGGAATTACCGCTGGAGATGCAGGCCAAGCTCTTGCGCGTGCTGCAGGAAAAAGAGGTGCGGCCAGTCGGCAGCAACGACAAGGTCAATGTGGATGTGCGGGTGATCGCAGCAACGAACCGAGATCTGGAATCCGCCTATCGCGCGGGACACTTTCCGCAAGGATCTCTATTTCCGATTGAATGTTGTCACCGTTCACTTGCCTCCGCTTCGAGAACGCCGCTCCGATATTCCCATGCTGGTGCACCACTTCTTAAACCGCTATGCGCCCACGACGCACTTGCAAGTGACTCCGGCGGCGATGAAGAGCCTGCTGCAATATGACTGGCCCGGAAACGTGCGTGAACTGGAAAACTGCATAGCGCGTGGCGGTAACACTGGGCGACCAGGAAGTAATCGATGTGCAGGATCTTCCGCCGGCCATCCGTACCGAACAGCCAGCGAGCCAGTCGATGACACCTCAGGACGCCGCGTCTCTTTCCACCACGGCTTTGGCAGAGATGGAGAAGATGACCATCCTGCGAGTATTCGAGCAAGCCAACGGAGACAAAGCGCTGGCGGGAAAAATGCTGGGAATCAGCCGCGCAACCCTGTACCGCAAACTGAAGCGGTACAATATCCCGCTCCGCGGCGGCGCTGGAGACTGCTTCGGAGGAAGAAGCAAGCGCGGCGCAGTCGGGCGGTAAACGCGTCTCAAGAGATAAGAGGAAACGCGGCATTGTCGCAAGAGCGAATGAGACAATGGCGTTTCAGGCTGAGACATTCAGAGCAGCCAGTACAACGGGAAATCACTAAGCCACTTCCTTTCTGTTAGTTCCAAATCCAAGTTCCGCTGCACAATTGTGGTGCTTTGCGTGCAATTCCCTCGCTCGGGACATTGCGTCCCCGGCCGTGCCGTGTGTGTGCTTCCACACTGACTTACGGCTGTAGCTCGCAGCTCGAACAGTCTATTGGCGCCGGGGCACAGCTACAGAGATGGCCTTACTAGCGAATGAGCGGGGATGTGCGGAACAGTTAGCGCGATTTTTTCCAGCACTCCCGGCGGTTCGCATTCCGGTACGAGTGCAATCGCTGCGGCCCGGGCAGGCGAGGTTGCAGGAATCGACGGTGGTGGAATATGGCGCATCGGAATATGCCATTTTTCTTTCCACGTTGCCGCTGGAGTTCGATGAGCGTGTCCGAGTGACTCGGGATGGAAATGGGCGTGCGGCAGAAGCCGCGGTGATCGCCCTGCAATACCACGAAGGACGCAAAGCAGTGGCCGTCAGGTTTCTGCAAGGGCCCTGCGACTGGATGAGCAGCCGTGAACAAAATGATCACAACGCTGAATATATCCGCACCGCCGAAAGCCGATAACTCGCGGCAAGCGCAATGGGAAGAAAACCGCTCGGTTTTCCCCATTTATCTTGCGCTGGCCAAGCATCTACAGATCGAGATTCCCTTCCCGCCGAACAAGCGAGTTCTACCGGAAAAAGCGGAGCTGGAACTGTTCACCCAGGTGCACACCTGGCTGGACTCCATGGACCAGCGAGTGCTGGTGCACCAGTTGCGCCATCTGCTGCAAATGACCACGCTGAACGCGAGCGAAAGCGGCCTGCGCGCGTTAATCATGCGTCATCTAAAGAAACCATCGAAGTCTGTAACCGACAGGGACAAGATCGACTTCCTGCTGGTGCAGTATTTCGCTCTTTGCGCTCCCGCAAAGATCTACCATAAGCAAATCGAGTTGACAGACGTCGCCCATGTAATGAAGCCAGTGCTGGGAGAAGTGGACACGGCCCCGCTGCCATGGTGCGAACCGTTAGAGAAAATGATTCGTCCGCTGCGAAGCTTTAAAAGCCTTCGCGACATCCTGAAAACCAATTTCATCGACCAGGGCCGCCGCGTAAAAGAAAGCGCGGGAGGAATGTTCTACGATCCTTCGGCGATGCTGGCGTTTGTGCGCTTTAATTTTCTGCTGAGGCGGACGCTGATTGAATTGATGCACGCCGATTTGATATTCATCCGGTCGGGTTTGACGCACCTGGAATCAGCTGGGGCACGTACGGTGGATTGCCAGTCGTTCGGCTTAACGGCGGCAGAACCGGTCGCGAGAGTGCGGCAATTCGCGGACGAATGGAAACAACCATTCCAGAAGGAATACACGGAACGCTCGGTAAATCAGGCCTTCGATAAGCTGTTGTCGTTGCGCGCAGACGTTGACCGCACCATGGAGAAGGTACTGGGCAAACCAGTAGCGACAAGCGCGCCGAAGACTACGACCGAAGCATCGACAATCGCTAACCAGGAAAGCGCAACTCCTGCGAAAGGGCAAAATGGCGGAACAGCAAATTCCCAAGCCACAAAAAAAGAAGATGACACTCCAGTGCTGGACTTTGAAACTTGCATGGAACAGATCTGGGAGCAGTTGATTTCGGCCCCGCCGTCTCGCGGGCGCTCCATGACAACGGTTCGAGTGGGCGGGGCGCGACTCTTGATGTCTTCATGGGAAGTGGCGGCATTCGTGAGCGAAGACGGTCCGGCAGCGGAAGACTTGCGCCGTGCGGTCGTTGCACGAGCGCTGGTGACCGCCGCGTTAGAACAGGCGAAGCAATCCGGTGATAACACCGGACTGGAAAGCGCGCTGACAATTGCACGTGTTGAGGTTTCTCGCTTGCAAGAACGAGTGGAAGTTGCCAAGCAGGCAAAAGACACAGAAGCAGCCGTGAATCTTGGAATTAGCACTAAGCGACTGCTTTCCGCCCTGGACGAAGCCGAAAAACTTTAATTCCCTGCTGTGCAGAGCAAGGCAGGCATAAAAACAGTCAGGGAGTAAGGGTCCATTGCGAAATACAAGCGTATTGATTCTGACGGATGACAGCGAATTCGCCCGGTTGTTGACGGCATGTTGGCAAACCGAACGCCAGTTGCCAGGTATTTCCGTTTTGACCGGCGATTTTTGCACCCATGGCGAAAGCCTGGCCACCGACTTGCTTGTTGTGGGACCGCTTAAGGAAAGCAGGCTGGCTGAGGTACTACGGGGGATTGAGTCGAACACCGCGGTGATTCTTTGCGCGCCGGCCGAACCGCAAGAACTAGGGCAGCTGCGCAAGCGGTACCCGCGTTTGTTGCACGTGCCGCTGCGCGAGGACTGGACCCAAGTAGTTTTGCTGGTGGCAGGCGAATCACTGCGGCGCACCGAAGCGCAACGCCTTGCGAAACAGGCGGAGCAGCACGCGGCGCAAAATGCAAATCACGCCATGCTGGGCCGCTACATGATGGACATGAAGCACAGCGTGAACAACGCGCTGACCTCTCTCCTGGGAAATGCGGAACTGTTGCTACTGGAACCAGGCGAACTTTCGGCGCAGTCGCTGGCACAGCTAAAGACGATTCACACCATGGCGCTGCGTATTAATGAAATCATGCAGAGATTCTCATCGCTGGCCAGTGAAATGCGGGAGACTGAGACACCTTCTCAAGCTGAGACGGAAGAGGCGACAGCGACCTCTGTTTCCGCGGCGATAGCCGTGTTTGACCCGCTCGTAAAGCATTTCTTTTCCATGATTTAAGAAAACTGGACACCTGCCACGACGGAATGTGCAAGCTGGCCGCTGACGTGCATTTTTCTGCTGTGGAGAACCATGTGGAGTGAAAGCTCGTGCAGAAAAAAGTGCTCATCGTCGATGATTCGCCGGCCCAAGTGAAGTTCATTCAAGGGCTTTTGGAGCCCGAAGGCTACGCACCGGTGGGATTGAACGACCCGAAACGCGTGGAAGAATTTCTGGCGACAGAACGTCCGAGCGTGATTCTGCTGGATGTGGTGATGCCGGAACGAAACGGTTTCCAGGTCTGCCGCGAACTGAAGGGCAACGCGGAATTTAATGGCATTCCCGTGATCCTAGTGACGTCGAAGGACACGCCGAGCGACAAGTATTGGGGAGAACAGCAAGGCGCCGACGGGTATGTCACCAAACCGTTCACCCGAGAAGATTTGTTACGCGCGGTTCGCCGTTTTGTTTAGGAGCAGTGGGCTTAGCGAATGAATGAAGATTTCCATCTAGCGCCCCTTCCCGCCGATGCGGAGATGGGCGATTTGCTCGAATCGCTGGGACCGATTGGTGAAAGGCCGCCGGAATCACAGTACTGCGTGTTCCGCAGCGGGCGCGAACGGTTCTGCTTCCCGGTGCTGGATGTCGAAGAAGTTCTAGAGTGGCCGCTAGTGACGAAATTGCCGCTGGCTCCGGCTTATGTATTGGGCATCTTCAATCTGCGCGGAGCGATTGTTCCTTTGATTGATATCGCGATGACGGAAGGGCGGCGGCCAGGACTTGTTGCCGAAGCATGTAGTTGTGGCGTCGCTCCGTGGCGGCGGACACCACGAAGATTTGCGGGTGGGGATTGCCGCGGATGAAGTGGTTGGGACTTATTCCGTAAACGACGCGGAAGATTTGCTGGAACAGGCTCCGGAAAACGTGCCGCATTGCGTCGGCATGTTCGACATGACGACCGGCTGGCGCTTGTAATCGATCTACACCGGCTGCTGGAAGTGTATCCGGGGCCGAGTATTTAGAAGAGTTCAGGGAAGAGTTTGGGAGGAAGGTAATGAAATCGCGACTCAGTGGCACCATCTGGATGCTGACGATCTTCAATGGCGCTGGCATTGTTCGCTGTGCTGGGCCTGGCCTACAGCGCGGGGCGTCAATCGAACGGCGCGTCCATGTTCGAAAGCAGTGGCCTCATCTTTGCCGGGGCCATCGTCGCCCTCGGCATGAGCGTCGTGCTTGCATGGAGGCTGGGCGCCGCTTCTCTCGCTCCGGTCAACGAACTCGCGGCGTTCTCTGAACGGCTGGCTGCCGGGGACGCGAAGGCTGCGCGCGGATGTCGGCACGAACGATGAATTCGGCTTCATCGCGGAGAATCTGAACCGCGCGGTAGCCAAGGTCTCGAAAGCTTCCAGCAATCAGGAAGCCAGCGAAGCATTGCAGCGCAGCATTACGGATCTGCTCGCGGTCATCAACCAGGTGGCGCGCGGCGATTTGACCCTCCGCGGCAAAGTAACGAACGACGCACTGGGAAACGTGTCCGACTCCATCAACTACATGCTCGACAACTTCACCAAGGTTCTCGAGCGGGTGCGCAAGGCGGCTATGGAAGTGACGGCATGCTCGAACAATATTCTGGTGGCCGCCGACGAAATGCAAGCCGGCGCCACGCAACAGGACCAGGAAATCACCAATACGTCAAGCGCCGTGGAAGAGCTTACCGTTTCGATGAAACAGGTGTCAAACAACGCCGAAGCCAGCGCGGAAGCCGCGCGCCGCGCGCTGGACGCCGCCGAACAGGGCAACCGCGCAGTGCGCGACACACTGGAGGGCATGCAGCGAATTCGCTCCTCCGTGCAGGCAACCGCCAAGAAGATCAAGTCACTTGGTGATCGCTCGCTGGAAATTTCGGAAATCATCAACGTGATTAACGACATCACCGAACAAACCAATCTTTCTTGCCTTAAACGCAGCCATTGAGGCGGCACGCGCCGGCGAAGCAGGCCGAGGATTCGCAGTCGTCGCGGACGAAGTCCGCAAACTCGCAGAACACTCCCGCAGCGCGACAAAAGATATCGCGGCGCTCATCAAGGCCATTCAGGCAGAGACGAACGAAGCCGTGGTGGTCATGGAAGAAGGCACCAAGGAAGTGGAGTCCGGTGCAACCCTCGCTGATCAGGCGGGACGCGCGCTGGACGCCATCTCCAGCGTCGTTCGCCAGTCCGCCGAATTGGTACAGGAAATTTCGCTCGCTTCCAAACAGCAGGTGCGAGGAACGGAAGGTGTTGCGCACGCCATGCAGATTATTTCCAACATTACCCGGCAGACTTCCCAAGGCACCCGCGGAACGGTGGCAACGGTCAGCCAGCTTGTGAAACTGTCAGACCAACTGAACGAAGCACTGGCGCAGTTCCGCGCGCAATCAAAGGCAAATGGCGCTCAGCCGTTGAAGATACGCACCAGCCCGTCCCAGCGGGAGCAATACGGTAACACCAGGAATCATCCCGGAGAGATTTGCGGGCTAGAGCGGGACGGCCATGAGCGAACGCCACGGGGCGGGACACGGTTTGAGCGAACACGAATTGAGCGAGATCCGCATGCTGATCGAAGAGCGGACGGGCATCCATTTCGACGAATCGCGCGAGAGATTCTTCTCCACGCGAGTCCGTGAACATTTGCATGCCAAGAGCTTTCAGCGTGGAAGCGAACTGCTACGGACGATTCGCAAATCGAACGTCGAGTATGAAGCGCTTCTGGAACGGTTACTGACACAAGAGACTTCGTTCTTCCGCTACCCGGCCGTGTTACGACGCGTTTGAAAAACGCGTTTTGCCAGAACTTCACGCAAAAAAGTTCTGGAAAGATCCGCGCACCCTGCGGGTGTGGAGTGCGGGATGTTCAACGGGGGAAGAACCGTACTCCATCGCCATTACGATCGTGGACACGCTTTCCTTCGCCGATGCCTGGAATGTAGAAATCCTGGCCACGGATGTTGGCCGGCTGGCGCTGAAGCAAGCTGAACGCGGCACTTATACGCGGCCGCAGTATCGGCAGCGTCAACGAAAAACAGCTTGCCACGCATTTCTCCGCCGGTCAAAGACGGATACCAGGTAAAGCCGCGGTTCCGCAAGAATGGTCAGTTTTGCGCAGATGAATCTCGCTTCGCCCGTCTATCTGGGACGAATGGACCTGATCTTCTGCATGAACGTGCTGATCTACTTTACGGAAGAACGCCGGCGCGCCCTGGTGCAGACGCTTTTATGAAGCGCTGGAGCCCGGCGGCTATCTCTTCCTCGGCCACTCCGAATCCATTTCGAAAATGCCGGTGAAATTTCAGGCTATCGTGCTGGGTGACTGCATTCTCTACCGCAAGCCAACGGCGGAAGAATTGCAGAAGGCGGAACTGGTAGCGGAGGGCCGCGCGTGAGCACTCCTGACCGCGAAGCCGTCGAGCTTTTCCTCCAGGAAGCATCGGAGCACCTGCAGTATTTGCGGGAATACGTAAGCGTGTTGCAGGAAGTCTCCCGCGTCGCGAAGACATGGAGCGCCTCTTCATCGCCGCGCACACCCTGAAAGGAACTTCCGCAAGTTACGGTTTCCCGCGGTTCTCCGAAGTGGCCGGGCAAACTTGCCCACGTCTTTCAATATGCCCTGAATGCGCCGCTGGGCGATGATCTTCACGGCCCTCTGACCGAATTCCTTTCCGATGGCATTTCCTTGCTGGAAACCAGCCTGATCGAAATCAGCGATACTGGCGAAGAAAATGTTGAGGACGTGGCAGCATTCAAGGAACGATATCGGTTTGCCTTTCCGGCCGATCCACCGCCGCTGAAGCCAGTTACTCTCAACCGGATCCTGAACTTCGGCAGGAAGAACCAACATTTTTCAGCGAGACGTCTCAACCTGCGGAGGCTGCACACACCGGGGCAACGGGATCTTATTTCGATGCGCTGCCGGTTGACGATGAAGTCCCGGATGAAATCCTACGAATTCTTCCAACCCGAAGCCGAAGAACACCTGCAAGTCGTCGGGCGATTGCCTGCTTTCGCTTGAAGGCAATAACAATCCGGACGATATCAACCGGTTGTTTCGGGCTATACACACGGTAAAGGGCTCTGCCGCACAGGTTGGCCTGCGGCGGTTGGGCGCCATTGCACATCGTGTCGAGGACCTGATTGGGAGGCTGCGCGATGGGGCGATTCAACCTTCGCCAGCTGTAGTGGATCTCTGCCTGGCTTCCGTCGATGTTTTGAAAAAGACTCTGCATCGGGAATGGGTAGATGAAGCAGAGATGCGTTCCGGCGTGGATTCCCTGCTTGGGCGTATTGCCACCTTCGCTCCGCAAGAAGCGGAAGAGGAAGAAGCCGCTCCTGTCGCAGAAGAAACCGCCTCAAATCAACCAGCTTTGTCAGCTCCCGAGCGCCCCGCCTCTAAAACGGTTGTGGCACAGACGCAGAAGCAGGCGGTAGCCACAAAATCCGTTCGCATTGCGTTGGGTCGACTTGACCGCATGATGAATACGGTCGGTGAACTGGTCATCAATCGTACGAAGATGGTTGGCCGCGTAGCGGAACTTGAGAAATTAATCGACACGCTCAGTTTTTCGAAAGAGCGTCTGCAAGGAAAAGTCAGCGAATTCCAGGATAAGTATGAGTTTAACCGGATCAGCCCGATTCAGCAGGGTACTCCCTGGGCCAACCGGCAAACGAAACAGATGTTGAACAGCGCGGCAGCCGGAGATGGATCTATCTTCAGCGATTTTGGCGAACTGGAGATGGACCGTTACGACGATTTCAACATTCTCTCCCGGTCCATGACCGAGATTTCCGCTGACGTGAACGAGGTTCTCTCGCAGCTTGAGGGTTTCATCGGACGAGTCGAAGGCGATATCGACGAATTCACAAAACTCGCTCACCACCTGCAAGACGAGATAACCGCGGCGCGCATGGTGCCTATCGGGACTCTCTATTCCCTGCTCTCTCGAACCGTTCGCGATGCCGCCAAGTCCGCGCGCAAGCTCGTGGGACTGGATCTCTCGGGCAGCGAGACCGAACTCGACAACAACATTATTCAGCAGATATCCGATCCGCTGGTTCACCTTGTGCGAAATTCCGTGGCACACGGAATCGAACGCAGCGAAGATCGCGTGAATTCTGGCAAGGCCGAACAGGGCAAAATCATCTTGCGGGCATATCACCGGGGAAATCACATCTATATTGAAGTGGAAGACGACGGGCGCGGAATCGATTACGAACGCGTGAAGCAGAGCGCCATTGAGTCGGGACTGGTGTCCCAGGAAACCGCAGGGCGCTTGACCGAGCGCGATCTGCGGGAAATGCTGTTCCACCCGGGTTTCTCGACAGCTTCGACGAAAACAGAGTTGGCCGGACGCGGTGTAGGCCTTGACGTAGTGCGCTCCAACCTGAATGCTCTGAACGGCGAAATCGAGGTGCAGAGCATCGCCAATCAAGGAACCAAGTTCACCTTGAAGGTTCCTCTTACGCTGATCATCTCTCCCGCGTTGTTTGTCCGGTGCGGCTCCAGCCATTTTGCTATTCCCCTTGCCGTCGTCGAAGAAATTCGACGGTTGCGTGCGGATGAAATTGAGGATGTTGGCGGGAAACTTCTTACAAAGGTTCGCGATGTGGTCACCGAAGTCGTGCGCCTGGATTCCTATCTCGGCCTGCCACCGCTAGAGCCGATCAATGGTTACTTCCGCATGGTTGTTGCCAACGCGGGTACGCGCCAGGTGGGCGTCGTCGTCGAGGAAGTGCTGGGCAAAGACGAAATCGTTATCAAGAACCTGGGCGAATATTTGCGCCGTGTAAAACTCTTTCCGGGTACCACCATCGCTCCAGATGGGAGTTTGATTCTTTTGCTCGACCTCAATCGTATGGTAGCGACAGAACCAAATGAGCGGCGAGCGGTCCAGGCCAGTGCCAGCGCGGCGCGGGTGTTTGCTCCTGGGTCTGCCGCGATCGCCATGGGCACAATTCCCACCGACGCCATCGATCGCGTCGAACAGGAACGCGTCATCGTCATTGCGGACGACTCCATCAGCGTTCGAAATTTGTCGGCCGCATGCTGGAAAAGAATGGTTATCGCGTGAAACTTGCCGCGGATGGATTGGAAGCCGCTGAGATGGTTGCGCAGCATGGCTGCCATCTGGTGATCACTGACCTTGAAATGCCCCGGATGACTGGCTATGAACTGATGGCGCAATTGCGTCAGAACCCCACGACTCGCCGCATTCCTGTGATGGTGGTTACCTCACGAGCCGGAGCAAAGCATCGCGAGCGAGCAATGAAAGAGGGCGCCACTTCGTTCCTGACCAAACCCGTGCAGGAAGACCAGCTACTTTTCGCGGTTGAACAATTGATTGGAACGGAGGCGGCACGGCCCGTCGTGCCGGTTGCGTAGACGACCATGGTAAGCACTGCACAAAAAAAGTTTCGTGTGCTGGTCGTGGATGATTCTGCCTTCATGCGCAAAGTCCTTGAGTCAATCTTCAATGCTGACGAGCAGCTGCAGGTTATCGGTCAGGCCAAAGATGGACGTGAAGCAATCGCACTCTCTGAGTCACTGAAGCCCGACGTCATCACCATGGACATCAATATGCCTCATGTGGATGGTCTGCAGGCCACAGCGCATATCATGACCAGCAATCCTCGTCCGATCGTGGTAGTCAGTTCGGAAACGAAGGAAGGCGCGACGAGTACACTGAAAGCCCTTGAACTCGGCGCCATCGAATTCGTCACAAAGCCTTCGAGTGGCATTGACCTTGACATGCAAAGCGTTCGCGAAGACCTTGTGCGCAAGGTTCGCATGGCGGCCAAAGTTCGTGTTGTGCGAACCGCTTCACGGCAAGCCATGGCCGTTCAAGCATCGAACCTCACAGCGGCCAAACAACATTCTCATCCCAGTCCGGTAACGCAGTCCGCGCCAACGGTCGGCCACGACTATCGGTTCCCTGTTGTTGTCCTGGCAGCGTCCACGGGCGGGCCGGCAACAATCATGCGCATGGCACCTGGTTTCACAAGGGACTTTCCTGCGGCTGTTTTCCTTGTCCAGCACATGCCTGCGTCATTCACCACGCAGTACGCACTTCAATTGGCAGAGTTCACCAATATCCGAGTGAAGGAAGCCGAACAAGGCGAATCCGTGCAACCGGGAACACTCTACATTTGTCCGGGTGGACAGCATTTGCGAGTTGCGCAGACGGGCCGCATCCAATTGGACGGAACGTCAGGGCGTATCGAAGGATATCTCCCGAATATCGATGTGACCCTGGAATCCGTGGCTGCCTTCGCCGGGCCAATGAGTATCGGCGTCATCCTGACAGGTATGGGGGCGGATGGGGCGCGCGGCGCGAAGCAAATAAAAGCCGCCGGTGGCGTGGTGTTCGCGCAGGATGAAGCCACTTCCGTGATTTTCGGTATGCCTGCGGAAGCTATCAAGACCGGAGCAGTGGAACAGGTTCTTGGAATTGACGCCGTCTATCCGGCGATCGAGAAGAGAGTCCTGGCACTCAGCAAGATGTCGCCCGCAGGTGTCCGCTGATGCGTTTTGAATCCACGCACAAGCACCCGGCTGTGCGAAGCGAGCAGATCATCTTGTTTCGCAGCAGCAATCAACTGTTCGCGATCTCTTCTTCTTCGGTTCAGGAAGTTCGAAGCGTCGACAGCCTTGCAGGAGTGGCCACCGATTTCAATCAAACGGATGTGAGGACGGTGCGACACGTGTTGCGAAAGGGCGAGCGCTGCATTTTTGTCGTAAATGTCGCCCTCCATTTTGGATTGAAACCATCCCCTGCCTCTCTAATCTTTCTGCTCCGTAAATCTCGCGTGGCGTTGTTGCTGGACGGAATTGAAAAGATGACCACGATGACGCGGCTGCAGGCATTACCGGCCGCTTTCTGCCATGAGGAACGGCGCTGGTATCGCGGATTGACCGTCCTGGATCAGAACGTTTTGCCGGTCGTGAGCCCCGAAGGTTTCCTGACTTCTGACGAACTTTTTCTGTTGGATATCGCCGCGGAAAAAATGCATCGCGAACCAATTTCACTGGCAGCAACGCCAGAAATTGGATTGGCCCCATGACCTGGACCGACCAAATCGATTCGCACTCTTGCGTGCTTCTCCGTATCGGGGAACGCACCTTTGCTCTGCCTGCGGATCAGGTCGCGGAACTCGTCTCTCCCAGCCGTATCTTCAGGTTCCCGCATCACACAACGGAACTGGATGGCGTTATGCTCCGGCGTGGGCGCGTTGTGCCGGTTTGCGATCTGGCGGAAAAACTTACAGGAAAGCGCCTGCAATCGCGCCGGTTCTATTTGATCGCCTGGCGGCAGCAAGCAGGTTCACGAGAGACAGTGGCACTCCCCGTAAGTGGCGAGTGTGAATTGATTAAAGCTGATCTCACTCCCGCGGGCCCCTCCGATTCTCCACACGTCGCCGCGTGGCTGTCTCACAGTGGCGAAGTCGTCGAGGTGCTTAATCTCAATGCGCTGACACCTGAAATCATTCTTGCCGCAACCGGCCTTGCATCGGAATCCAGCCTGGATGTGCCCGCATGATGCTTCCAGGCAAACCCGCGAAGATTCTGCTGATCGACAGCAATGTCCTGTTCGCCAAGCGACTTGGCGATGCATTGAAGCGCGAGGGCTTCGAAGTCATCTCCACGACACAAGCCACTTTTGCGCTTACGACCCTT
This sequence comes from Candidatus Acidiferrales bacterium, assembly GCA_963839315.1. Taxonomy (GTDB): domain Bacteria; phylum Acidobacteriota; class Terriglobia; order Acidiferrales; family UBA7541; genus Acidiferrum. The sequence goes on along the minus strand of CAWIUU010000033.1, from coordinate 12,057 downwards.
GAATACGACACTCCATCCGCCATTGTCTGCGCCAGCAACATGCGAGAGATGGGCGCACTGGAGTTGGCGAAAATCGTTCATGCGGACGCCAAGAACGCCAGTTTGCCAATCATTGCCATGGGCGATGGCAGTCAACGCGCCTTGATGGAAGCGTTCCAAGCCGGTTGCGAAGATTACATTGATCGGCATCTGTCTCCCGCGACCATCGCCAATCACATCAAAAACATCATCATCAGCAAAGTTGATGGTTTCCAGCCCACGCAAATGCTGGGCCAGGCTGATACCAGTCTCAGCGGCAATCTGACGCACCACGACCTGACCGGCGTGATGCAGATGCTGGGGCAAGCCCACCAAACCGGCGCGTTAACCATTAACGCGGGTGAAACCGATGCTGTGCTCTATTTTGATGCTGGCCAGGTGACCCATGCGGAATGTGGCGCTCTATTCGGAGACGAAGCGGTGCTGCACATCCTGAAAAACTGCGTGAAGTGCGGCAATGGCGTTTACAAATTTGTGTATGGCGCAACTTCCGCTCAGCGAACTGTCTTGCGTTCTGCCACCGACCTGATGTTGGACGCAATGCGCGAATACGACGAAACAGTTCGCGACACAACCGAAGAATTGGCGGATAAGGAGGCTCAATGAGCGAAACCATCGCTATGCCACCGCTCGGCGACATTGAAACGCGGCATGTGCCGACGGTCTATTTCATCGACGACAGCGCCACCATGCGCGAAGTCATCAAGATCGCTTTTCGGCGCGAGAGCATTCACGTGATTACTTGCGCCGATGCGGCCTCCGCACTCTCTCAATTCGAAGAATATCCCCCGGACGTGGTCATCACTGACGTCATCATGCCCGATCAGGATGGCTATTCCGTTTGCAGCCATATCAAACAGAACCCGCAATACGGAAAAACACCGGTTATTTTGATGTCAGGCGTCGTGAACAAAAGCGTTGCCGACCGGGCTGTTGCTGTCCAAGCCGATGAACTGGTGCGCAAACCGTTTCAGCCTCAAGAATTAATTAGGCAGAGTGAAAAATCTCCTGGGCCACGCAAATCCATCACCGCAAGCATCTCCTGGCGCAGGAACGTCCCGCAGGCAGTCCCATCGCTGAGCAGTCTGTTTGCACCGCCACCTCCTCCTCAGGTTCAGCCCAAAATTGTTCCTCCTCCGCAGCAATTGCCGTCGGCACCAATGCTGGAGCCGAAGTCAACCGAATCCGTTTGGCCTCGAGCTTTGGCGGAAGCCTTTTTGCAGCAGAATCAGGCTGCGTCACCAACCAGTTCCGCAAGCAAACACCCAGCCTGGTCAGCGTCCTGCGTCACACCAATGCCGAAGCACAAAAACTGCGCGCCGAAATCGCCCGGCTCGACCTGCTCATCAAGAAACTGCAGACAGAGCTGCAAATCGAGCGGCAATACAATCAGGCGCTGGAACTTCATGTCCGCAGCCTGCTTCAAATCGACTAATAATCGCTCACAAAGGTCGCTCAAGATATTGGCTTGGCCATGTGTCCAGTTGACGAGCTTCTTCAAATTGGTTAGCCTCACTTTGCGCTCGAATTCGTTCTCCGAGTACAGGAGGTTGCATGGACGAATGACCAAGAGAAGCTCCTGTCTCGTCGTGCATTCGCCAGCGCGCGGCGCTCTTCTCCGCTTCTGCAGCGTTCCTTCACTGAAGGCATGCTTCGTCCCTCGGCATGCAGATGCTGCCATTGCCGCGCAATTACCCGACAACCTTCCAAAGCTTCGTCCCAAGGGCAGGCAGAAGCAGAAGCACGCTTCAACTCGTGCTTAGCCGGCTATGGCTCACGATTTACGGACGAAGACAAACGCAACATCAAGAACGCTTTGCTATTTTTCTCAGCCCGGACTGGAGCGATTGCGCACTTTTACCCTCAAGAACGGGGATGTTCCGGCTCTCTATTTGAAACCACTCGTCGAACGAGACAAAGCTCCTCAGGCCAATCGACCGGCGACTTCGCCGCCGGCGTCCCAAAACATTCCTGAAGGAGCATGCATGCTCGGACCTTCTGTTCTTTATCGAATCTGTTGGGGAGCTGGCGAAGAAAATCGAAACCAAACAAATTTCTCCCGTCGAACTCACGGAAAGTTACCTGGATCGAAGCGAGAAACTGGGGCCCAAGTTAAACGCCTATGCACGGCTGACTCCCGAACTTGCTCTGGACCAGGCACGCGCCGCCGAAAAAGAAATTCATCGTGGCCATTACCGCGGACCGCTGCACGGAATTCCGTATGCTGCAAAAGACCTCTTATCTGTAAAGGGAATTCCCACCACCTGGGGCGCAAAACCATTTGCCGATCAAGTTTTCGACTACAACGCCACGGTTATCGAGCACTTGAATCACGCTGGCGCTGTTCTGATCGGCAAAGCCTCCATGGTCGAGCTGGCGGGCGGTATGGGCTACATGTTCGCATCCGCTTCCTTCAGGGAGAAGGCAAAAATCCGTGGGATACGAACTGCTGGACGTGTGGTTCCTCATCAGGCTCAGGCGCAATTGTGGCTGCAGGGCTTGCCGGATTTGCCATTGGCACGGAAACATGGGGATCCATCATTTGTCCCGTCCGCGTTTTGCGGAATCAGCGGCTTGCGACCCACGTTTGGCCGCGTCAGCCGTTACGGAGCCATGGCGTTGGCATATTCCATGGACAAAATTGGGCCGATGGCCCGGTCTGCCGAAGATTGCACGCGCATTTTTGCGGCGATTGCCGGTCACGATCCTCTGGACCGCGACACACTCGGCGTGGACAAGGCTGCGTTTACTTATTCTCCTGCCGCTGAACTCAAAGGCCGCGTCTTGAAGCTGGGCTGGCTTACCAACGCGTGGAATCAGAAAGACTATGAGCCCTCGGTGGCAAAGGCGATCGATGCGGCGCACAAAGTCCTGCAAAAACGCTTTCCTGGGATGAGGGATGCCGCTCTTCCCACAGGGACCGTGGGAAGACGCGGCAAACGTGATCCTGCAGGCCGAAGTAGCATCCGCATTTTCTCCCTTGATTCGATTCCGGACGCGTCAAGCGAATTGCAGGATCCGCTTGGGCCGCGTCGGCGGTTATGTCAACCAGACAATTTCTGGTGCGGACTACACAACCGCGCTTCGCGTTCGCGAAATCCTGCAGCAGAACATGAGGACGCTGTTCGACTCTTACGATGTGCTGGTGGCTGCTTCGCAGCCGGTCCCGGCCACACCTCTTTCCGCTCAACCTGTTCACGGGATTGTCATTTGCCGATCCGCTGGGCGGAATTGGCAATCTTTGTGGATTGCCAGCCCTCTCCGTTCCCTGCGGATTCACGGAAAAGAAGCTTCCGGTGGGACTTCAATTTGTCGGCCGGGCGGGAGATGACGCCGCCGTACTGCAAGCCGGGCGGGCATTTCAACAGTCCACCGATTGGCACCGCAAACATCCGAAGCTTGCCTAGAGAGTGAACTGAGCTTCCGTTTGATGAAGTCGGCCGTGAGTCGCGGTCGAAGACTTCGATTTGCTTCCGAGCATTTCACGCACCGTTCGCAGCAGTGCAGCCCGACTGAAGGGCTTGGTCAACAATCGCACGGAGGGGTCGGCATCCGCCATTTCCGTGGCCGCGTGTTCGCTGTATCCCGACATGAACACTACGCAAATTCCCGGATGTTCCTCCTGCAGGCGCACGGCCAATTCTTGCCCGGTCATTCCGGGCATAACCATGTCCGTGACCAGAAATCGATTTTGCCACGTTCTCGCGAGCCAATCTGGAGGCCTCGGATGCCATCCTTCGCTTCGATCACCTGATATCCGCCAGACTCCAGAAATTGTCGGGCGATTTCGCGAACATCCTGCTTCGTCTTCGGTCAGCGAGATGGTCTCCGTGCCGTGTAGGCACTTCCGCTGACGTGCTTCGGAACCGCAGCGTGCTCTTCGGCCTGATCCACGCGGGGCAGATAAATCTTGAAGGAGGTGCCCTTCCCCATTTCGCTATAGACCCAGATGAAACCACCGCTCTGCTTCACAATCCCGTAGACCGTCGCGAAGCCCAAGCCCGGTGCCCTTCCCTTTTTCCTTGGTGGTGAAAAAGGGTTCGAAGATGTGCGCTTGCGTCTCCGCATCCATTCCCGTGCCGCTGTCAGATACGGAGAGTTGGACATACGGGCCGGGCTTCATCAAGGGATGGCTGGATGCGTAGGAGTGGTCCAGGTCGGCATTGCTGGTCTCGATCAGCAGCTTTCCGCCGTTGGGCATGGCGTCGCGAGCATTTACCGCCAGATTCATAATCACCTGTTCCATCTGGCTGGCATCTGCGCGGATTGCGCCCAAATCCTTGCGCGCGTAACCACCAGTTCAATGTCCTCTCCAATCAAGCGCGGCAGGAGTTTACCCATCTCCTCCACCACGGAGTTCAGGTTGATCACTTGTGGTTGCAAGCACTTGCATGCGGCTGAATGCCAGCAATTGCCGGGTCAGCGCCGCGGCGCGGTCCGCGGAGCGGTCGATCTGCTGAATTTTTCGCGCGATGTTTTCAGTGGGAGGAAGACATTCAACAAGCAGCTCGGTATGCCCCTTGATCACCATCAGCATGTTATTGAAGTCGTGCGCAACGCCGCCTGCCAGGCGCCCGACCGCTTCCATCTTTGGTCGCCTGGCGCAACTGGCTTTCCAGTTGCTTTCGTTCGCTGATGTCCTGCGCCACGACCAGTCGTACGCGTTTACCTGCATAGAGCAATTCGTGAGAGATGATTTCGGCTTCAAACTCCTCTGCCGTCGCGGCCTTGGTGCAGCCAGATGCCGTGTTCTTCGCGCGTCCGGATTCAATTCCTCGTACGAAATTTCAGCGCCTTTTCTCGCTCTGAGTCGCAGGCCGGATCCGCAGGATGGTCATCGATTCAAATTCTTCATGGGAATAACCATACAGACTGAACCGCCGCTTCGTTGACGCGGAGGAATCTGAGGCTGTCGATCTCGTAAAGCCAGGTTGGCAATGGGTTGTGCTCGAACAGCAGGCGCAGCATCGATTCGTTCCTGCGGAGTTCCGTCTCATCCCTGCGCCGCTCAATCGCCAGTGCAATATGCCCGCCCACGGAATCAAGAAATTCCAGGTCACGTGAGTCATAGGCGTTCTCATTGCGATAGTGCTGAACAACCAGCACACCGATCGTCGCGGTGGGCGTTTTCAGCGGAACTCCCAGCCACGCCGGAGATGGCGAACCAACCAGTTCCACTTCACCAGCCTCTACCAAACGATCAAATTCGGCTTGCGGAATCAATCTTGCCCGGCCCGTACGGAACACGTAAGCCGTACAGCTTCTGCCAACCTTTTGCGGCAGCGGCGCAGTATCGTACTCATCGACGAAGAATGGGAATTCGAAAGTGTCGTCCTCCGGGTCATGGAGGGCCACAAAACAATTCTCGGCGGGAACGATGCGTTTCAGAGCGGCATGGATCCGCAGAAGCAGTTGGTCCAGGTTCGAGGTCTCATTCAGTGCATGGACGATATCCGCAATTACCTGACGCTCGGATTCCATGCGATGCAGGTGCGTCACTTCCAGAGCGTTTAGTAGGATGCCTTCTATGCCGGGTTCGCACAGCCGATTCCGGAAGGTGACCTCGAACCACCGCCAGGAGCCATCCTTCGAGCGGAACCGGCACCGCTCCGTGAAGGAAGAACCCTCCCGAGCCACCAGCTGCTTCAACCGTTCCCGGAGCCGCTCAACATCCAGAGCATGGACAATCGCAAACAAACTTCGCCCCAGGAGCTGTTCCGCGCGATAACCAAGCATGTTCTGGAACGTGGAATTAGCAAATTGGAGCGTGCCATCCTGCCCGAGAATCGCAATTAATTCGCGGGTGGAATCGAGCAAGGTTGTCAACTGCTGAGTGCCCAGCTGAATTCCGGGCTCAGTCACTATTCTCTGGGCCATGAGCTTGTCGCTTCGTATGCCGGGCAGTCAGAGAGCAACCCGCCGGCGAGAACTTCGAATGCCTCCAAAGAGCGTTTTGGATCACGAGACGTCTTGCGAGCATGACACAACGACTTCTATCCACATTAGATAAAACAAATGTTGGCGTAAATGCCAGGAATCACAGCCTGTTCCAATCTATGACTGTCCTAAAGGACAGGTACTTTACAGTCCCGTACCTTACAAGGAGAGGCCGCGTGGTAGTGTTAGCAGTCTCGCTTGGTTCATCATCGAATTACTCGCAGGCTTCCGTCCTGCTTAGCGGAGGAAATGCTCCATGCACGATATCTGGATTCACTTGTTTGTCCCGTCCTTGCCCATCATGGAAAAGATCATTCGGCCAATCATCATTTATTTTTTCTTGGTACTGGTGTTTCGACTGTCGGGAAAGCGCGAACTGGTGCAATTGAACCCTTTTGATTTGGTGGTATTGCTGACCATTTCGAACACGGTGCAGAACGCCATCATTGGGGAGGACAATTCACTGGCGGGCGGAATGATCGGAGCCACCTCGCTGGTAATTACCAATTATCTGGTTGTGCGCTTCCTGTACGACCACCGGAAGCTTGACCAATTTGTGGAGGGTAGCCCGGATGTGTTAATTCAGGGCGGGACAATTCGCAAGCAGAATCTGAAGCGTGAATTGATTACGACCGAGCAGTTGGAGGCCGCAGCTCGCAAGCAAGGATTCGGCTCGCTGGCCGAAGTGGATCAATGCATTCTGGAACCAGGCGGAACGCTGTCGTTCATCGGCAAGAAGCCGGATGTAGAGGATAAGCGTCATCGTGAGTTGTTGCAGAAGATCGATCAATTGAGTGAGGAAGTTGCATTACTGCGGAACACACGCCCGCCAAGCGTCGCTTGAACATTGATTCTCCACGGTTTCGGGTGTTAATGAAGCAAAAAACCACTGGCCGCGGTCATCAGGCCTAGCAATCCAAGGACAATTCCAGCAAGCCAGAACCCCTTCTTTTTGGTCAGAAGGGTAAAGGAACAAATGATGAGACCAATTTCCAGGAAAACCTCACCGGCATCATAGCGGTCGGCGCGGCGCTGCACCACATCGCGTTCCTTCTCAAAATCTTTGGCTTGCTCGCTGATTTCATCCTTCTCCTTTTCGTAGCGCTCGACCTCTTTCACATATTTTTCGTGGAGGGCGTCGGTCTTTTCCTTATCGGCGGGAGCCAGTGCACCCAAAATATCCGCCACGCTCTGCATCTCTCGAAAACGGATGTTCTTCGCCTGATAGAAGGCCCATTGATCACTGGCCTTCGCCTGCAAAAGCAATTCCTCGGTATGAGCCCGGTGGCCGAGAAGCGTAACCATGGCAACGAAAACGGCAAGGATAGAAAGAGTTACCGTGACCGGCATGGTAAGAGGGCTATCATCATGCTCTCCATGCGCCCCATGTCCTCCGTGGCCTTCCAGCACCTCGTGCATCCAGAGTTCTCCCTTTTTTTGAGTTTTACGTGGATCGTTGGCTTGCAATCGTTTTAAAGGCATCACGGGCGGCCGTGATGGTGCGCTCAATGTCGGCAGGAGTGTGCGCAGCAGAGACAAATGCGGCTTCAAACTGGGACGGCGCCAGAAAGATTCCACGTTGCAGCATTTCACGGAAGAAGTGCGCGTACATTTTTGTGTCGGAACGCTTGGCCTCGGCGTAATTCGTCACCTGCTCCGGGGCGAAAAAGATCGTGGAGAGCGAGCAGGCCGTCACGCGCGGCGACGGTGTGGTGGGCGAAGACGTGACGGAAAAACCCTCAAACGCATCGCAGCTCGGATTTAACTCGCAGCGGCAAAGAACGGATGGTGCGCGCGTTTTCCGTCACGCTCTTCGCCCACCACCGTCGCCGCGCGCGACGGCCTGCTCGATCCCGCCATCGCGGTAGCGCACGGCCATTGATAATCCATCCAGCTTCAGTTCCGCTCGTAGCGCTCGCCACTGAGCAGTGTGCGCACGCGCCGGTTGAAACTCCTTGTGTCGTTATTTCCACGTTGTCGAGACTCAACATGGTGAGCCGCGCCGTACTCGACGAAGCCTTCGCGCGCTTTCCTCCCACGCGCTGGCTGGGCGGGAATCGGGCGTGGATCAACTCGGGATGCTGCGCCTCCAGCCCCGCAACTGGTGCATCAGGCGGTCGAAGTCACCGACGCCGAGTACGACGCGCCTGATGCGGCGGCTGCAGGAACTGGAAGCGCAGCATCCCGAGCTTGATCACGCCCGATTCGCCCACGCCAGCGCGTCGGCGGCAAGCCGCGCGAAGGCTTCGTCAAGGTGCGGCACAGCTCGCCCATGCTGAGCCTGGACAACGCCCTGAACGAAGACGAGCTGCGCGACTTCGACCGCCGCGTGCGCGACTGCTGGGCGGCGCGCGCATATCGCTACGTGGCCGAGCTGAAGCTGGATGGCCTTGTCGATGGCCGCGCACTACCGCGACGGCGCGCTTCGCAGCAGGCCATCACGCGCGGCGACGGCGTGGTGGGCGAAGATGTGACCGAGAACGCGCGCACCATTCGCTCTCTGCCGCTGCGAGTCAAGTCCGAGCTGGCACGCGTTTGAAGTGCGCGGCGAAGTGATCATGAACCGCGCGCGTCTTTCGAGACGTCTGAACGCCGAACGCGAGACAGCAGCAGCTTGTCGCGCTTCGCCAATCCGCGCAACGCCGCGGCGGGCTCGCTGCGCGTCCTGGAGCCGGCAGTCACGGCGTCGCGCCGGCTGGACTACTTCGCCTACTTCCTGCTGGTGGACGGCCAGTTTTATTCCGCCACAGCCACTGGGAGTCGCTCGAAGCCTCGAAGAAGCATGGGATTCAAGGTGAACCCGCACCGCAAGCTGTGCGCGCGATCTGGACGAACTGCTGGAGTTCTGCCGGCGAGTGGGAAGCCAAGCGCGAGACGCTGCCCTACGAGATCGATGGCATCGTGCTCAAGGTGGATTCCGTCGCAGCAGCAGGCAGCTCTGGGTTGGACCGCCAAAGCGCCGCGCTGGGCCATCGCCTTCAAATTCGCCGCGCGTCAGGCCGAGACCGTGGTCGAAGACATTCGAGGTTCAGGTCGGCCGCACCGGCGCGCTGACGCCGGTGGCGCATCTGAAGCCCGTCGAATATCGGCGGCGTCACCGTGTCGCGCGCCACGCTGCACAACGAGGACGAAATCGAGCGGCTGGGCGTCGAGATCGGCGATCGTGTGCTGGTCGAGCGCAGCGGCGACGTGATCCCGAAAGTGCGTGCGCGTCGTGAGCCAGGGCCGCGAGCGCCGGCCGTTCCGCATGCCCAAGCATTGCCCGGTCTGCGGCGGCGAGGTGGTGCGGGAAGAAGGCGAGGCGGCCAGCCGCTGCATCAACACCAACTGCCCGGCCCGGCTGAAGAGTCCATCCTGCACTTCGCCGCGCGCGGCGTCATGGATATCGACGGCATGGGCGACGTGCTGGTGGATCAACTGGTGACGCGCGGCATGGTGAAGAGCGTGGCCGATATTTACAAACTGACCAAAGAGCAGCTGCTGTCGCTGGAGCGCATGGGAGAGAAATCGGCCGAGAAAATCCTGCGGAACATCGACGCCTCGCGCGCGCAACCGCTGCCGCGTGTTCTAAATGGCCTGGGAATTCCGTTCGTCGGCGAGCGCACCGCGCAGATTCTGGCCGACACGTTCGGCAGCCTGGACGCGATCATGCACGCCGACGAAGAAGCATTGCAGGAAGCCGAAGAAGTGGGCCCGAAGGTGGCGGAGAGCATTCACCAGTTTTTTCATGAACAGCGCAACAAGAAACTGGTAGAGGAACTGCGCGAAGCCGGCTTGACCTTCACGCATGCGATCCGCAAGAAAGACCGGCGGCGCGCTCACGGGCAAGATCTTTGTGCTCACCGGCACGCTGCCCAGCCTGGCGCGCGAAGAAGCCAAGGCGCGCATCGAATCCGCGGGCGGCAAAGTGACCGGCTCGGTGAGCAAGAAGACCGATTACGTCGTGGCCGGCGCCGATCCCGGCTCGAAGCTCGACAAAGCCAATGAACTCGGCGTGCCGGTGATCGACGAAGACCAATTGCTCGCGCTGCTAGGAAATCGGAGCGCCACTGTCTAAATTCGTCGCACTCTTGATTTCGTGGGGGCCGCTCGGCGTTGTTCTTATCTCCATCATCGATTCGGCTGGTCTTCCGATACCGGGAGGCGTAGACGCGTTGGTGATTCTGATCTCTGCCGTGCACCCTTCGCAGGCCTATTTTGCGGCGGCTATGGCCACGGCGGGATCGTTCGCCGGCAATCTGCTTCTTTTCTACATCGGGCGAAAGGGCGGCGAGGCCTATCTCGAACGGCATACGCTTCACGCGCGCGGCCGGCGTTTGCGCGCTTGGTTCCTCGAGTACGGGCTGCTAACGATTCTAGTGCCCGGGCTTGTAATCGTGCCGTTGCCTCTTAAAGTTTTTGTCCTTTCCGCGGGAGCCTTGGGCGTGAAGCCAATGCGCTTTTCCATCGTTCTTTTGATCGCGCGCCTCCCGCGCTATTTTTTTTTGGCCTGGCTCGGGACACGGCTCGGACAAAAATACCATCCCTTACTTGGAGCATCACGCCTGGCAATTTGGTCTGTTTGCGGTTCTGCTCTTTGCGGCGCTTTACTTTGCCACCCGGCTTCTGCACCGGCACAAGCGGCATCTGTTCACTGACCTAGCGTGAAATACACATCGATGGGCGCAATCACCTCCACTGGCTCGCCGCTGAGCAAGGTTGGCTGGTAAATCCACTGCTGAACCGCTTCGAGCGCGGCCCGCGCCAGCAGAGGATGGCCGCTGACTAACTGCAGATTCCGAATGGTTCCATCGCGGCCAATGATACCGATCAAATGGACCACGCCTGAAATGCGTGCTGATTTCGCCAGTGGCGGATATTCGGGAATCACCTTTTTCACCAGCTTCGCCATTTGCACGCCCGCGCTGACGCGCATCGGCGCCAGAGGGCTGCGCCTGGGGCTGCGATTCGTGCATCGGGGGCGGCGGCGCCACGGCACTGATGTGCGCGGAGAGGTCGATCACAGGTCTCGATCCTGGACCCCCCGCATCGAGAGCTAATGTCGATCGCAGGCGAATCCCAGGATTCCGGCGCGACAATCCCGGTGGTGGCTGGCGTGAGGGCGCAACAGTGACGAGTCGACAAAAAGGCGAGGAAGAGACACGCTGTTCGATGCACGCCGCACCACGCGCTCCGGAATGGGCTTGGGCGGAACTGGCTTCAGCGGCGTTCCCACACCGACGCTCTTCCAATGAAAATCGCGGGAAGTGCTCGTTGTAAGTGAGTGGAATAATAATCAACGCACTTACTATGATTAGCTCCGCACTTATCGACGCCAAAAAGCTCAGCGGCCGGTTTCTTCGTTCCCCAGTGAGTACCGATTGTTCAAACACGTCTAAGTAGACACCGTCGGCTTGCCAATACCCTGTTCGCCTCGGCAGCCCTGCCGAAGACTCGGCAGCACGCCGATATTTCGTCAGCCGACCCGCCTGTAGTCGCCTAAGAAGCTGGAAACTATGGAATAAACGCCGGACTGCCCATTGCACTTTAGGTTGGACGGAGATTCCGGGATGTTGAAAATCACTACCCACGATAGCGCCGCAGCCGTAACGTTCCAGGTTGAGGGCAAGCTGGTCGCAGCGTGGGCCAAGGAGTTGGAGCAGGCCTGGAATGCTTGTCCCGCTAGAACGCAAGGCTCGCGTGGTCGACTTGACGGCCACGCTATTCATCGACGAAGAAGGCAAGCGCGTACTTACTAAGTTGTTTCGCGAAGGCGCATTCTTCCGGACGGCCGGACCGCTTACCTGCTCCATCGTCGCTGAAATCACCGGCAAACGCGCAGCGCCCTTGGCGCGGAGTTCTGGTTCAATCCGTATTGCTGCTGCTGGCGGCCGGCTGGGTTGCCAGGGCCGCCGACCCAGAGCCATTGAAGCTGACTCTGCACGATGCGGTCGAGATGGCTCTAAAGCAGAATCCTCAGGTGCAGATCGCGAATCTAAATATAGCCGAGAGTCTGGAAAATCAGAATATCGCAAGGTCGGGCTTGTTGCCACAAGTGAATTTGGACGGATCGCAGATCGTTCGCCGCGCCAACCTGCAGGC
>CAWIUU010000032.1:0-40538 GCA_963839315.1 Candidatus Acidiferrales bacterium | reverse complement strand
TAGAACGGTCCTCAGTGACTCTTTCCTCGTTGTTGTCCAGCACGGTGAAGTGTGCGCCGAAATAGAACATCGAGGAAGAATCGTGCTCCCAAAGAGACGATCTCCTGTTTCGCACCAGTGCGGAAACCCTTCTGGAAATCGCGCGAGATCCCCAGCATCTCGGTGCGGAAATCGGCTTCTTCAGCGTGCTGCACAGTTGGACTCAAAAACTCGAACTTCACCCGCATGTACATTGCGTGGTGCCGGCCGGTGGGCTGTCTGCCGATCACACGCACTGGATCAAACCACGCTACGATTTCTTTCTCCCCGTCCGAGGTGCTCGGCGCTGTCTTTCGCGGCAAATTCCACGAAGCGATCAAGCGTGCCTTTCATGACGGCAAGCTCAACTTTCATGGAGACTTGAAGCTCCTCGCTCAGCCGAAAACCTTTGCTGCCTCGGCTGAGACCACTGTTCCGAAAGGACTGGGTGGTCTGATTCTTTTTTCGCAACGGCCAACTTCCGGCTCATACAGTCACGTGTCGCGCTCTGCAGCACAACCTCGGCACAATCCGCGCCGCTCCTTCACCCATTGAATTTGCATAAGGCCCGCGTCCGCCGCAACCCCGGGCGGCTTCCTTCAAGGCAGAGCATTTTTAGCTTGGCGGCATGCCGACAGTAGGCGTAAGCAGAGTGGAAACGTAACTGAGGCGGGCCGGTGAGCTAAAAATGTTTTGGACTAAACCGCTGCAAGGTGTGTGCGCTATGGGTTTTGTTTGGTAAGTGGGACGCGACGTAGGGGGCATAGGCGGTAGGTAAGTGCGGAGACGAGCATGCTGGGTTGCAGTTCGGTGTCTTCTGCGGGAACTTGTGGGGCAAAATGCGGGATGCTTGGCTGTCTGCGGGGTGATCTGAACGGCAAGAAGCAACAGCACTCCGTTGACTCGAAAGTGTAGAGCTCGTGGCGAGAGCAATTTGGATTCGTTTACGGTCGCTCATGAAGTGTCTCGGATGGTCGGTGAAGAGCGAACTTGAGGCAGCGCCTTGACCGCGATCATGCGACCTCGATGACAAACGGGACATTCCCGAAGAGAGCGGCCCGTGAGCCTCTCGTATCGATCACGATAATCCTCTTGAATCGTGGGCTCGGCAGAGCCTTCCTTTGGAGAAGCCATGCCGAGAAGTTGGCGGCAATGCTCCAACTTCTCCTTGCGGTGTCGATTGCCGAGGAACCCGTAGTAGCGAATGCGGTGGAACCCACTCGGTAGCACGTGGAGCAAAAATCGCCGGATGAACTCGTCTGCCGTGAGGGGCATGGTTTTCTGCTGATTGTTGTCGCGGTAGTCTCTCCATTTAAATTTCACTTGGCCATCTTCGATGTCGACGATCCGATGATTGGAAATGGCCACGCGGTGGGTGTAGCGGCCGACATAGTCCACCACTTGCTGTGGCCCGGCGAAAGGTGGCTTGGCGTAGACGACCCATTCCACGTCTCGCACCAAATCGAGATGACGGTTGAAAGCCTGCGGATCTTGGAGCGCCTGAAGCGAAGTGAAGAACCGCAACTTGCCGGCGTCGAAGGCCTCCTGCAGATACTGCAGGAACAATCGGCGGAACAGCCGAGAGAGCACCTTTACTGGTAAGAAAAAGTTGGGGCGGCAGGAGATCCACCTGGCACCATCAAGTGAAATCCCGCCGCCTGGAACGACACAATGCAGATGAGGATGGAAAAACAGGTTCTGTCCCCAACTGTGAAGTATGGCGAAAAAACCGATCTCGGCGCCCAGATGTTGGGGATCGGCAGCGATGGTCGACAAGGTCTCGGCAGTGGCTCGGAAGAGTATGCCGTAGACGAGATCTTTGTTCTGGTAAGCGATGGAAGCAACCTGTTCGGGAATGGTGAAGACGACATGAAAATAGTGCGTGTCGAGAACTTCGGACGTTCGTTTTTCAACCCACTCGGCACGTGCGAGTGACTGACATTTTGGGCAATGACGATCCCCGCAGCTGTCGTAGCAGGGCCGCTCGTGATTGCAGCAGTCGCAGCGCTCGAGATGACCGCCGAGAGCTGCGGTTCGACACACCTCGATCGCGGTCATGACGCGCCGTTGAGCGGGGAATAGCGACGCAGCATGCTGCTGACGATAGGCTTCACCGTAGCGGCGGAAGATGTCCGCCACTTCCAGCTTCGGGCGATCCAAGGGACCCGGCGGTTAGAGGTGTTGCTGCGGAGTAGGCTGGACCTCCATCGAAACAGGGCGAGGCAGCAAATCCAGTGGGCTCGATGTCGAGCACACTTTGCTGGTCGCGATGTGCAGATATTTTGCGGTTGTCTCCAGGCTGCGATGGCCGAGCAAGAGTTGAATCTGGCGAATGTCGGTGCCCGCATTCAAGCAAGTGACATGCAAAGGCATGCCGCATGGAATGCGGTGTGATCGGTTTAGGAATTTCGGAAATGCGGCGGGCTTTCCGACACATCGCCGCAACCGAAGTCGTGGTTATGTGTTGGTCCGGGGTGCCCCCCGGAAAGAGCCAGTGCCCAGGCCTTTCGATTCGCCACCAGGCTCGCAGGATCTCTAACAGTTTCGGTGAGAGCATTACGTAACGATCTTTCAGTCCTTTGCCTTGCTCGACACGCAAGACCATGCGCTGGCTGTCGATCGCCGGGAGTGTGAGAGCAACGGCTTCGGAGATGCGCAAGCCGGCGGCGTAGCAGGTGGTTAAGACGGCGCGGTGCTTCCTCATTGCGACACAGTCAAGAAATCGAACGACTTCCTCTGGGCTGAGGATGATAGGCAGTTTTTTAGGCACCTTGGGAGCCGGGATCATGTCGGCCATACACCAGTTCTTTTTGAGGGTCACCCGATAGAGGAAGCGAAGCGCGGAGGTGGCAACGCTGATCGAAACTACCCCCAGCTTCCTTTCGTTGGTCAGGTAGATCTGATAGGCACGAATCTGTTCCGGACCCAACAACTCTGGTGACTTGTTGAAGTAGCGGGCAAATCCCGAGACTTCTCGGGTGTAGGAGGCTTGTGTTACAGGCGAAAAGTTCCGGACCTGCATATCCTCGATAAACCGTTGTCGAAGCGACGTCATGGAAAGCTCCTTTGCAAGATGGAATGTGCTGCTGTGAGCAGCCGCTCCATGCTTTAGCAAAGAGGACTTCCGTAGGGGAGATATGTTCAACTGGAACAGCGACGAGTATGACCGGATAAGCCGACACAACTACAGCGCCACCACTACCGCGCTAGCGGTTTAGTGCAAGTCGTTGTATCGAAAGCGCGCGAACACACCGTGCTCGTGTATGTGCCTTGCCTCATTCGCGCTTCCGATACAACCCTAAGACTTCGGGGGAGTCTGTAACATTTCACATGTCAAAGTTCGCGTCTTAGGCACACAGGGCGCGCGAAGCTTAGGTTTTTCCACTTCTGCAACAACGGTGGATACACGCACTCACTCTTTTGCTTGGCCTTTTTCTTTGCGAACGAAGTAAAGGTATGCGCCCACGCTTAGGGAATTGACCAACACCGCAATCACGTTCCATAGGATCACCGGTCGCGAAGCAATTAATAAGCCGTAGTAGACCCAGAGGATCTGAAAAGCGCCCATGATTGCCGCCATCCTCGGGTTCATACCTGCGCTTGATCGACGCCTGAGCATCGCGATCAAGTCCGGCGTAGATGCAAAGGTCGTTCCAAATCCGGCCAAAAGGCCAAAGACCTCTGACCGGTGAAGACTGGGGAAGAGTAAACTCTGTCTGTCAATTGGAGCTAGGTCCTGACAGCCGGAAAGGGCGATCAGGCTCGGGAGAAGAAAAACGAGTGTCACTTTGTTGAGTCCGCCCCTACTCACCTCCGCAACTCCTTTGGCGTTTGGAACCTTTAATTCTTCCACAAGCCACGGGCTGCGAACTGTACAGTTTTGGACAGACACGATTCCCGCATGGGGATATAGGGAGATTGAATCTACAGTTACTCTTGCTACCCCTGGGCCCGTCGTGATTTGCGACCTTGCGGCTAATTTCCCGGCAACCTAGACTGGGCGGTGGAAGTAAGAACGTTCGTTGATCTCTTGCGGCGTCTTTCGCCGATGGAAACCGTACGCACAGATATCGGATCGGCTATGGAACCCAGTGAATACCTAAGGAATTACGCCACGGGGTAGAGATTCGGTGTGGAGAAAACTCATGCTTACGACGGAACAGCAACGGTTAGATGATGCGCCGGTCTGGATGCCCGTGAATGTGCTCATTATCCGGGCACTGCTGAACTTCTACTTGTACTACGGCGACAACTTCAAAATCGAATGCCCCACGGGATCCGGAAAGCTCATGAACCTCTTCGAGGTGAGTAAGGAGATCTCGAGCCGACTCGTCCGGATCTTCTTGCGCGACGAGCATGGGAGGCGACCCGTCTATGGCGGCACGGAAAAGTTCCAGAACGATCCGTTCTGGCGCGACAACATCTACTTCTTTGAATACTTCCATGGCGACAATGGCGCCGGGTTAGGCGCCAGTCACCAGACTGGCTGGACTGGACTCGTTGCCAAACTCATCGAGCTTTACGGCTTCCTCGATGCCAAGCGGATCCTGGAAACAGGCAGACAGGCAGCGTTCACTGAGAAAGTCCGAAGCGCTGGCAAATAGGGACGGAAGGCAGCAGCCAAATTGGGGCAGGGCGGCGCGTTCCCTGAGGTCGAGACCTTGGCGCTACGACGCGACACGATCGTGACAGTGCTGGCGTTTCTTGTGATCGTCATTGCGTTACCGTTCGCGATTCTAGACACCATCGAAACGGGTCGCGTGTACGTGTTCTCGAGGCAGTTCCTCGAGGAATTACCGCAGCGGTTCACCGGGCCGGGACGTTTACGCTTCATCCTGCAACCGATGATTGCCATCGTGCTGGGGATTCGCGGAGGGCTCGCCGATGCAAAGGCGGGAAATCCGCCCTACCTGTTCGGGCTGCTCTCCGGTGCTGGACGTCGAAGAGAATTGCTGCGAAGCGGCGTGGCGGCCATCCGCAACCTGGTCGCCATGGGGATCATCATGGACATCGTGTTTCAACTGGTCCTCTACCGCTCGGTGCATCCAGGCGCAGCCGTGGTGATTGGACCGATTCTGATTTGTTTCCCCTACGCGGTGTCCAGAGCGCTCACGACACGCGTGACGCGGGCGATGGCGAAGACATAAGGAATGCTGTGCTTCCGCAGGACAGGCGCAACGGCAGAAGGGAGAAGAGATGAAAACATGGCCGAAGCATCCTGTCATTTATGAGATCAGCACATGGGTGTGGTTGTGTGAGTTGAGCCGGAAATATCAGAGGTCGGTGAATCTCGCCACGGTTCTGGAGGAGGAATGGGATGCCATTGCCTCCTATGGCTTTGACGCCGTTTGGTTCATGGGAGTGTGGGAACGGAGCCCGGCCGGAATTGAAGTCTCCATGCGAAACAAGGGGCTCCTTGAGGATTTCCGGCGAGCCCTACCCGATTTTTCGGCTGAGGACAATGTCGGGTCGCCCTATTGTGTGCGCCGCTACGTCGTCGACAAACATCTCGGTGGGCCGGAAGGGCTTGCAGCAGCTCGTAAAGCTCTCGCAAAACGCGGCATTCGTCTCTTGCTCGATTTTGTGCCGAACCATGTCGCCCCGGACCACCCCTGGGCCTTCGAGCACCCTGAATATTTCATCCGGGGAGACAGAAGAGACCTTGAGAGAGATCCGGCATCCTTCTTTGAGACCGGCGGGGACGTTTTCGCCTGCGGGCGCGATCCGTACTTCCCTGCCTGGCCTGATGTGCTCCAACTCAACGCCTTCCGGCCGGGACTCCGGGAAGCAGTGATCGAGACAGTCTCGGGGATCGCCCAACAGTGTGACGGCATCCGGTGCGACATGGCGATGCTCCTTCTGAACAATATCTTCGAGCGAACCTGGGGCCCCCGTGCAGGAGAAAAACCAGTCAACGATTACTGGACGACGGTAATACCCGCGATTAAAGGAAAGCATCGGGAGTTCAAGTTCATCGCCGAAGCCTACTGGGACCTTGAGTGGGAATTGCAACAACAGGGTTTTGACTTTTGTTACGACAAGAAACTCTATGACCGCATGGAACACGGTGCCCCCGAGAGCGTGCGTCAGCACCTTCTGGCGGATTTTTCTTACCAGGAAAAGATGGTCCGCTTCATCGAAAACCATGACGAGCCGAGAGCTGCTGCCACTTTTTCGTCCGGAAAAGGACGCGCTGCAGCAGTGGCGATCCTCACACTCATGGGCGCAAAGCTGCTGCACGAAGGGCAATTCGAAGGTAGAAAAGTTAGGTTGCCTGTATTTCTAGCGCGTCGCCCGGTAGAGCAGATTGAAAATGAACTGGTGGACTTCTACGGACGCCTGCTGAAAGCGACCCATCGCGATGTCTTTCGGAACGGTGCATGGCGCCTCTGTGAACGGAGCGGCTGGCCCGATAACCAGAGCTGCCAGAATCTACTCTCTTGGTGCTGGGTCAAGGACGGTGAGCGCTACCTCATTGTCATAAACTTCCGGCAAGAAGCCGTCCAAGCCCGTGTCCATGTGCCGTGGGATGAGCTAAGAGGAAAGGAATGGCGCCTCAACGATGTTCTGTCAGGTGAAACCTACGACCGAAGCGGGAGCGAGATGCGGGATGCTGGTCTGTACGTCGAATTGGGGCCGTGGCAATGCCACCTTTTCCAGGTGTGTGCATTGTGAGCAATGCCATTTACGACGTCCGACAGGACCAATATCCGACGGTCATTCGTGAAATGATCCGGCATGAAAACGATGTTACCAATCACCGCATCATGTGGTTGTTGGTCGGTCAGGGGTTTCTCGCCAACGCATATGTCATGGTGAAAAATGAGGGTGCGTCCACGAATTCTATGCTTAGTGTGGTGGGGATTCTTGTCTCGCTATCGGCATTCGTAATGCTCTACCAAAGCTACCAGGCTCGAGGATATCTCCTGTTCCTGGGCCTGCAGGCCAAAGACGGGATGTTGCCAGAAAAAAACTTGCCACTGATGGGCTGGCCTGGAAATAGGATCAGAGGTTGGTGGAGGAGTGTCTGGGTGTGTCCTTGGATCAGGCAACCTCGTGATCTGCTGGAACCGTGGTTGCTCCTGCCGTTCCTCTTTACATCCATGTGGACGACGGGTCTGCTGCACACTCGGAGCAGTATGAATACAGCGGTTGCCTTCACAGTGGGAGTAATTCTGTCGGCAGTAATCCTCTCCACGTCTAGTGTCGTATTGGTCTGGTCGCAGAGCAAGGACGACGAGGGCACTGAAGGTGAGCTCAGGTTTCGAGGGCCTAGCAGCGAGACGGCCAAGTCGGCTAATCGTACAAGTGCCCGTCACGGTCCAGAACGGCGATGTGGGAAATGACTGGTGTGTGCACACCTACACCATCCTAAACAAGGATTCACTGCATCAGGTATGGCTCCGCCTGAAAACCGTGCCAGACACTCAAACAAATAGACCAGAGCGGGTCCCGTTTTCCATCATTTTCCAATTACCACCAATCTTGTCTTTGTTAAGTGCCGCCAGTTCAGCGTGATAGGGTTTGCTAGAGGAAGCTTGGGAAGCTTCTATACTGCCGAGGGCGAACAGCACATCGTCGCTCCCCGCAGTGCTGCCCGGGCTCATAACCTGCAACAGACGCCTCTCTTTGCAAAAAAGTATCGAACGTCATGCCCTAAGGAACAAGAGATTCTGTTGGTTGACGGTCGCATTCAACAAATCTAACTTCGGTTAAGGTGAACCCAGGAGGAAAGAACATGGCAAATCTGAAGTTTGACAAAGAGATTACTGCATTTCTCGTTATCGATCCGTACAACGACTTCATTCCCGAAGGGGGTAAAATATGGGATCGCTCGAAGCCTGTGGGAGAAGCAAATAATTGTGTTCCGTGCGCTTTGCCGCTGATCTTGGCTACGACGTCACCATGGTGAAAGACGCGACCGCCAGTTTCACGGATGAGCAGATGCATGCCGCTCTCCACATCAATATCCCAAACTACGCCAGTGCCATTGTGACTACAAATGAAGTCGTCGACTCGATCTCTTCTCTCTAACCTTTTACTTACGCCGCCCGTTGAGCGAAGAACTGTGGCGGCGGTGGTTTCGCGCGAAGCGCAAGGCCCGCCCATCAAGACTTATGGCATACGCCATGAAAGACAAGGAAGTACAATGACCCGATCTGTCGACAAGTGCGCACACGAGACGTGTGGCGTTTCTATAACCGTTGTCCGGCTGAGCTCGCCTGCAACTTGGTTATCTCGTGCGCATCCGTCTGGCACAGACGGGTCCGATAGTTTAAGATTGCGCCCTTAGTCGCGGGCGGAATCTATTGGCCAGAGGTTTAGAATGACGACAAACGCAACTCAAACACAAAATGCGGCAGTCAGCTCCGCCGGTCGACTCGATGCGGCAAATGGCCTGGCACTGGTTCGCATAACAATCGGCGCGATGCTCGTGTGGGTCTTCTTTGAGAATCTGGGGAAGGGCCTCTACACGCCGGCCGGTTATGCAGGGCTGATCAATTACTACATTAAGAACAGCCACTCAGCGGCAGTCTGGAAAGCGGTGATGGGCCTGGCGGCAAACCACGCCGCGATGGCGGCTCCCATGCAAGCAGTGGGAGAGATTTCGCTGGGGATCCTGCTGGTCATCGGCCTGTTCACGCGTCCTGTGGCCTTTCTCGCATTCCTATACCTGGGCAGCCTTTGGATTTCGGAATTGGGCACGTCGTGGATTTGGGAACTACTGGTTCCGGTGCTCGCCTCGCTCGGACTCGCGGTGGGACGCGCAGGTCGTGCCTGGGGCATCGACGCGTTGCTGGCACGGCGGCGCCCGGCGTCCCCGTGGTGGTGATGAGGGAATCTGCGTGCGAGTATCGGTCATCATTCCTACCCATAACGAAGCGCAAGCCATTGGTCGTGTGCTTGCCGATCTGCCCTCCAATCTCGTCACGGAGGTCATCGTAGTCGACAGCAATTCGACTGACGGAACGCCCGATCTCGCCCGAAAGATGGGGGCACAGGTCATCCAGGAGCCTCGCCGAGGTTACGGGCGCGCATGTTTGACAGGGCTTGCGAATACGCAAAATCCCGATGTGGTTGTTTTCCTCGACGGAGACTACAGCGACCGCCCTTCGGAGCTATCGATCATATTGGCTCCGATCATCGAGGGGCGCGCTGACATTACACTCGGTTCGCGTTTCGGCGGCAAGAGCAACCCCGGAGCTTTACCGTGGCACCAAGCATTCGGCAATCACCTCGCCGCTGGCCTGATCAGGTTTTTGTACGGCGTGAAAATCAGTGACCTCGGTCCGTTTCGTGCCGGCCGCGCAGATGTGCTGCGCGCCCTCGCCCTTGAAGAGACTAGCTACGGCTGGGCGGTGGAAATGATCGTGAAAGGCGCCATCGCGGGATTTCGCATCGTGGAAGTCTCTGTGAGTTACCACCCTCGCATTGGAAAGTCCAAAATTAGCGGTACGGTGAAGGGCACGGCAGGAGCGGCGTGGTTCATCCTGAGCCGGATCGTGGGCAATTCTTTTCGACGTAGAAGGGCGGGAATGCCGCGACCGGTGTAAGTCCCGATGGACCAATCTCTCATGCAATCCGCAAGTCATGCCACTGCGAGTTCTTCTCACCAAAACAGCATCTTAGTCATTATGGCGAAAGCCCCAAAGCCTGGCATGGTCAAGACCCGTCTCACTGAGAGCCTTCCGTCTCCCGCAGTGACAGCGCTGTATCGCTGCCTTTTAGAGGACACCCTTGCGTTGGCAACGTCGTTGACGAACGTGGAGGTCGCGGTGATGTGCCCTGAGCCGGATCAAGACGAATTGGCGCAGCTACTAGGTAACACGGTGCAGGTCGTGCCGCAAAAAGGCGAAGGTCTCGCGGCAGGGCTCACCTCTGTTTTTCGACATTTCATTGCCGCCGGCCGGCAGCGCGTCATCGCATTCAATAGCGACAGTCCACACCTCGCGCCGTCGGTTCTGGACAGCGCGTTCGAAATACTTGCCACGCATGACGTGGTTGTCGGGCCGACCCACGATGGAGGCTACTATCTGGTTGGCGCCAAGGCCGCTCACGCGGCGCTCTTCGAAAGCGATCCTATGGGAACAAGGAGTGCCCTCGACCGATTGCTGACGCGCACGAAGGCCCTTGAACTCTCAACCGGCTTCACGGAACTTTTCTATGACATCGACGTCGCAAACGACTTGGTTCTGCTGGCTCGGGAATTGCGGCTCGCTCCCGCGAAGGCCCCGAGGACTGCAGGCTGGCTCGGCGAATGGCACGAAGTAGTCGCGCAACTTGATCCTTATCCGGGAAGCCTGTGAAACTCACAGCATCGCACAGGCTGTACGGACTCGGCGCCGTCTTGCTTGACTCGATGACGATTTGCCCCACTATAATGCTCCTCGGGCCGGGTAGAGCAAAGGCAATTGCACCGCATGCAATTTTCGTACCCGGAGACCTTTGTACGTCATCCAAACGGGGTTCGATTCATTCACTGAGGAGGAGAATCCATGACCAAGTTGCGCCGTTCCCTGACGATCTGTTGCCTGTTTTTGGAGGTGCTGCTCCTCGCGGCCACTTCCCGGGCACAGACGCGCCCACCCATTGTCGAACAGCTTGCCAAGACCTATGGCCTTGCTTCGTATGGGCAGATTGAAGCGATCCGCTACACCTTCAACCTGCAGCTCCCGGCTTTGAATGTGAACCTCTCTCGTTCCTGGGAATGGGAGCCCAAGACCGGAAAGGTCTCTTATGAAGGAAAAGATAAGGATGGCAAGCCGGTCAAGGTTACCTATCTCCGGTCTCAGATCAACAGCGCACCTGCCAACCTGAAAGATGATATTGAGCCGGCCTTCGTCAACGACAATTATTGGGTGATCTTCCCTTTCCATGTTTACTGGGACACCAGTGCTAATGTGCAAGAGAAGGATAACCAAAAACTGCCGCTGGGAAAGGGTACAGCGAAGCTCGTTTCTGTGAAATATCCTGCGGAGGTTGGTGGCTACACTCCGGGAGACACTTGGGATCTTTACGTCGGGTCGGATGGGCGAGTCCAGGAATTCATCTATCATCGGGGCGGACCCAAAAAACCGAGCAACGTCACAACCACCTGGGCGGGCTACAAGAAGGCCGGTGGTCTGCTGTTCTCGACCGACCATCGCGGAACGGCGGACGGCAAGCCGGCGCGGATTTTCTTTACGAATGTGGCCGTCAAGCTAGCGGGGTCGGACAAGTGGATCGAAGCCCAGTAGGAAGCGGGCGGCTGATTGCGTCCGATTGGCCGGAAGCTATTCCGGGTCAGAACTCTCGATGTGGGAAGCGAGGTCTCAGTGAGCATCGCCTGCGCTTTCATCTCCTCGAACCCAGTTTAAACCGGACAGAATCGCCGTATCCGCGGCTTGTTCGTGAACGCCTACGCTAGGAGAAGAAGGAGCGGATTCGCTGGAACAGATTCAATGGGATGCCGGCAAGGGCGATTGTGCCGGTTGCGATTGCGGCTTTTTCTCAGGACCGCCGCGGAAAGCAGTGTGATGGCGAGGCCAATCGGGAAGGGCTCGATGAAAGTCATCAGTGAGTTGAAGAGCGGGTTTTCGTACTGCTCCTTGAATTTCTTCAGTTGCTGAACTTGCACCTGGACGGCTGCAGGACTCGCACCCGAGGCCTTGAGCTTCTCGATCGTTTGGGCGCCATATTTGTCCATGAAATCGCGGGGCAGGAAGTTGAAGTAGAGAATTTCCCAGGTCACGACATAAAAAATGCACGAGATCAGGGTAATGGAGATCCCCACGGCAAAAGCTTTCGTGAAGGTGATCTGGCCGTTGCCGACGTTGTCGCGGTACGAGCGGATGCCGAAGAATACCAGCAAGAACGAGAGCACGATGGCCGTGTAGCCGATGACCAAGCCCTTGGTAAAGCCTATCTTGTGCAAGAACGGCACAGTGGCCACCATCATCAGCGAGGAAAGAGCGCCAGAAATCAGCCCGAAAGTCAGCACCGTCTTTTTCATAGATTTAAGTCTCCTTTTGCCTCAATTCCGTGAAACTTGGTTTAACGTGCCCGAAATTTAGCGGGGGCCGCCGGCGCTGCGGTCAGTCTTCCTTTGGCTTTGGCGGTTCCCATAACTCAATGCGGTTGCCGTCTGGGACCGTGATCCAGGCGAAGCGGCCGTAGTCGTAGTCTTCGCGGTGGGGATCGATTTCGATTCCCGATTTCTTTAGGTCTTCGAGCAGCGCGTCGAGATTGTCCACGCGGTAGTTGACCATGAAGCTGGCTTTGCTCGCGCCGAAATATTTCGTCGTCTGGGGGAAGATGCACCACGCAGTCAAGGCTTTGGGACCGGGCTCGGTACCGTCTGCCGCCTGCGGTTCGCGCCAGTGAAACGATGCTCCCTGGCCGTGCGGTTCGCGCTGGATGCCGAGATGCTTCTCATACCAGTCATAGAGCTGCGGCGGGTTCTCTGATTTGAAGAAAATTCCGCCAATGCCGGTTACGCGCTTCATAAGCCTCCTTCACCAGATCTCACGGGCCAGAAGTGTAGCGGGGGACGTAAACGTTGTCGTCACCCTTTTGGGTGATTCTGCATTCCCGGACGGAAAATCACGCTTTCGGGTGGGGCGCCTCCGGGCAGGCAAACGATTCAAGGGATCAGCCGGGCGGTCTTGCCGATCTGCACCGCCTGGGTGCGCCGCTTTGCGCCCAGCTTATCAAACAGCCGGCTCGAATGCGTCTTCACCGTGTTTTCGCTGACGAATAGCCGCCCGGCAATCTCCCGGTTGCTCAACCCGGTGGATATCAGCCCGAGAATCTCCAGTTCGCGCGGGGTGATGCCGAGCTGCCTCACGCGCCTCTCGTCGGCGGCGAAGGGACCTGCGGTCGGCACCGGGACTTCCTTCATGATCACTGCCGGCTTCTTTCTCGTGAGCGTCTGCCCCAGCCAGATGCCCAGTCCCGCAAACAGCGCCGCGACCAGCGCGCCGTAGATCTCCACCGAATGCTCCACGATCAGGAAGCGGTACTCCGTAAGTTTCAGCACTACGATGAGCAGGCCGCCGCACACGCCGTAGAGCAGGATATCGCGCACCGCGCGGCGGCGCGAGCCCGGGTCGGATTCGCTCGTCATGGTCACGACAGGCCATGATATCTGAAGACTTTAGCATTGGGGAGCGCCAGCCTCTTATAGCCGGGCACACGTAATGGATACCCTGCGCCAGGACTTCTTCGAGGCCATTACCTCGTGGCAAGGATTACGGACCACTCTCCAGAAAACCAACGCGTAAGTCGTTTGTCTCCTGGCACCATTGATAGCGCACCGCTGTCCCCTGCTCGGAAACAACTCCGGTCCAAGAGTCCCGCCGAGGGAAACTTGGTGTGGCTACCTTGCGTTTGTCCTTGGTCTCCCCGAACGCCGTCTGGATAGCTTCCGGGTGGCCGACCGGAAGAGAATCCCAATCTGACGCTTCCTAGAACGCTGTCCTGGGATTTGCAATCTGACTCAGCGAAGTCGGCTGTTCTATGACCTAGGTTCCCCAATTCCCCCCTACGGTGGGCAGTCGTTGCCGCCGCCCAAAATGCTGGTAAGCTGTCGCAATGAATCTGGCCGCTATTTTTGGATGCGCGCGCGGAAGTGGCCCAACCTTAGTAGGCGGACTCCTGGACGGGCTACACGGAAGTCCAGGCCAAGTCTCGTTGCGGGAAATTTGGTTGGCATAAGGAAGATTCATTTAGCTGTGTAGTTGGGTCGGATGCTTGGATGGACGCGAAATAGGAAACGCGTGGGCACGTTCCGTCAATCGATGTCCATTTTCACGAATCAGACTCTCGGGCAATCACGACGATGGTGCAGGAGCTGCCGAGTTTCGGCAAATCGCGATTTGCGGCCATGCGAATTTCGAGCTTTTGGCGCTCGCCCCGAATGATCGGACAATAAAAATCCGGCTGCTGTAGCGCCCCTTGCAGGCGCCGTCGTCCCGCGCATCCTCCATGACATGGTTCCCGAAACTCACAAGACCGGCACGCTTCTGGAAGTGTACGGGCCTGCACAAAAGGCCCAGAGTTCAGAATCTCGGACCCCGACGAAATCAACTCGGACAGCGGCTCTCCGGCGCCGGGCCAATAAACGCAAGGCTGCGTTGTGGCGCGGGGCGTAACTCGCACCGTGCTGACGCCACATCCTCCTTCTAGTGGCGGTAGGCCGGCCATCGCCCGCACCAGGGGCTCGCCGATGGCGATTGCATCGGTGCTCTCGAAAAGCTTATGGAACCCTTGCCAGTATTCTTCGTACGTGAGTGCGTAGAGATCGGACCGCACTGCCTGATAGACATTTACACGCAAGGGAGCGCCAAACCGTTTCGCGACTCGTGCGACATCCGCAAGCCGCAAGTAGTTTGACTTCATCATGACCGCGATAATCGTCACGGGTACACCCAGACGCACACAACGTTCGGCCTGTTGAAGAATCAGTTCCCAGTTGCCCGGGCCGCGTTGGGCATCCTGTTCCGCTTGGGTTGGGTAATCGAGAGAAAACTCGATGTCATGGAAGGCACTCAAATCATGGTCTTCCAGAACGGCAACACTGTGACCGTTGGAGGTGATGGTGAGCTTCACCGGTCGAGTTCGCAGGTAAGCCAAGATACTCTTGTAGTCAGGGTGCATTCCGTTCTCGCCCGTTCCCAGATTCACGGAGCGAACCGGAAGGCATTCGATCACCGATTGGACCTGTTCGAACGAGAGACGGTCGGCGCGAGTGGGGTCGCGGTAGCAGAAGGCGCACTTGAGGTTGCACTCGTTAGTGAGCCCGAGCCCGAGCGAAATGCCGGCATCCGGCTTGAAGGCTTCCGGAATAGTGGACGAAGGTGCCGGTTTGGCCTTGCTCATTCATCTCCCTCCGATCCAGGTGCTGCACAGTTTGCCAAATAGTTCATGTACCGGGCAACGCCGAAGAATTCCCGCCGTTTGCCGAACTTGCGCTCCAGAGCGAGGATTCGCTCCTACTTTGCTGATCAAGAAATCTGTGCCAGCAGGTAACCCGAAATAACGCGCACTCCCCTCCGACCCTTGATTGTGAGTGAGTCTTTCAGGATCGCTTAGTTTCGCTTTTGATCCTTGATCCTGGGCGGGTAGCGAAACTCGCCAAGCAGTTCACGCGCCGCTTGGTAGGAAGTCATGCGTCCATTTCTCACACGCGCTTCGATTTCTG
Organism: Candidatus Acidiferrales bacterium; assembly: GCA_963839315.1. Lineage (GTDB taxonomy): Bacteria > Acidobacteriota > Terriglobia > Acidiferrales > UBA7541 > Acidiferrum. Next base: position 25,339 of record CAWIUU010000032.1, on the reverse strand, counting down.
GAAGCCTGCGCGCAATATCGGGATCGTGCCGAAAAGCCGTTTCCAGTTCCGCCGAAATCATCTGCCGCATGGCCGCGAGCGACTGCTCCCGCCGCAACTCCGCGCGCATTCCATTCTCCATTTGAAATTGCTCGTGTCGCAGAACGCATTCCCAGAATCTCCGCAATTCCTTCGCCGGTGCTCGCGCTGCACAGCATCACTGGCGGCGTCCACCCTCCCGCTCCCGGCGCAAAAAGGTGCAAGCGCGCTCTCATAATCCGCTTTGCCATGCGCGCTCGTTCCAGCAGCTGGTCCCATCCGCCTTGTTGATCGCGATGGCATCCACCAACTCCAGAATGCCGCGCTTGATTCCCTGCAATTCGTCGCCCGCCCCTGGCAACAGCAGCAACAAAACAAAATCCGTCATCGTGCGAACGGTAATTTCCGACTGCCCTACGCCAACCAGTTTCGATCCAGATGTTGTTGAAACCTGCAGCTTCGCAGATCAACATAGTTTCGCGCGTTCGTCCGCCACTCCGCCCATCGATCCGCGTGAAGGCGACGGCCGAATGAACGCGTTCGGCTCCACGGAAAGCTTCTCCATCCGCGTCTTGTCGCCCAGAATGCTTCCGCCAGTGACAGGGCTCGACGGATCCACGCTGAGTACGGCAAGTTTTTCGCCGCGTTCCCGGATCATGTGCAAACCCATGCTTGTCCAGGAACGTGCTCTTTCCTACGCCGGGCACACCTGTGATCCCGATGCGTCGCGATTTTCCAGTGTGGGGAAGAAGTGAATCGAGTATTTGTGCCGCGAGTTCGCTATCCGAAGGCAGGTCGCTTTCAATGACGGTGATGGTTCTCGCCAGGGTGGCAAGGTCGCCCGCAAGCACTCCCGAAACATATTGTTCAGCGGCCAGTCGGCGCGTCCGCAATCGCTACTCCAGCAACGTGTGCAATATCTCCTGTGCGGAGAGCGGAATGCGCGTTCCCGGCCCAAAGACTCCCGCAGCTCCTGCTTTGCGAAGCGCCGCAAAATCCTGGGGAGGAATCACGCCGCCCACGACAACGAGGATATCCTGACGGCCCAGTCTCTTCAATTCCTGAATGACCTCGGGCACCAGCGTCATGTGCCCGCCTGCCAGAGTCGAAACGCCCAGGATGTGAACGTCGTTTTCCACCGCCATGCGCGCCACTTCTTCCGGAGTTTGGAACAGCGGCCCCAGGTCCACATCGAATCCCAGATCGGCGAACGCTGTGGCAATCACTTTCGCTCCGCGGTCGTGTCCGTCTTGCCCCATTTTTGCGACAAGTATCCGCGGGCGGCGCCCTTCCGCTTTCGCGAAATCTCCGTCAGCGCGCGCGCCTTCTCAAATTCCGGTCTTGCCGGCTTTCGGACGAGTAGACGCCGGAAATGGTGTGGTTCACCGCCTGATACCTTCCAAATATTTTTTCCAGGGCAAAAGAGATTTCGCCCAGTGTAGCGCGTTTGCGCGCCGCGTTCACCGCCAGTTCCAGCAGATTCCCTTCCCCAGTTTCCGCGCATTGTGTCAGCGCGTCCAGCGCTGCTTCCACTTCCTTGGCGTTCCGACGTGCGCGTACTTCCGCCAATCGCGCCAATTGTTTTTCGCGCACCGCGTCGTTGTCCACGACGCGCACTTCGATTGGCTTCTCATCCTCAACGCATATTTGTTCACGCCGACAATCGTCTCCCTGCCAGAGTCGATACGTGCTTGCCGCCTCGCCGCGGCTTCTTCGATGCGCATTTTTGGCAATCCGGTTTCGATGGCCCGGGTCATGCCTCCGAGCTTCTCAACTTCCTGAATCAACGTCCAGGCCTTCGCGCCAGCTCGGCCGTCAGCGACTCTACGTAATAGCTGCCTCCCCACGGATCCACCACTCGGCAAATTCCCGTCTCTTCTTGAAGGTATATCTGCGTGTTGCGCGCAATGCGCGCGGAATAATCCGTGGGAAATGCCAGTGCCTCATCCAGCGCGTTAGTGTGCAGCGATTGCGTTCCCCCCATTGCTGCGGCCATGGCCTCAATGGTCGTGCGGATCACGTTGTTATATACGTCTTGCGCACTCAAGCTCCAGCCTGATGTTTGCGAATGCGTGCGCAGCGCCATCGATTTGGGATTCTTCGGATTGAACTGCTTTACGATCTTCGCCCACAGCAGTCGCGCGGCACGCATTTTGGCGATCTCCATGAAGTGGTTCATGCCAATGGCCCAGAAAAAACTCAGTCGCGGTGCAAAATTGTCGATGTCCAGTCCCGCGTGCAGTCCGGTACGCAAATACTCCAGCCCGTCCGCCAGCGTGTACGCCAGTTCGATGTCCGCGGTCGCTCCCGCTTCCTGCATGTGGTACCCGGAAATCGAAATGCAATTGAATTTCGGCATGTTTACGGAGCTATACCGGAAAATATCGCCAACAATCCGCATCGAATGAGCTGGCGGGTAAATGTACGTATTCCGGACCATGAATTCCTTCAGGATGTCGTTCTGAATCGTTCCTGTAAGTTTTGCTGCGGGCACTCCCTGTTCTTCCGCAGCCACGATGTAGAACGCCAACACCGGAAGCACCGCTCCATTCATGGTCATGGAGACGGACATCTGATCAAGAGGAATGCGGTCGAAGAGAATCTTCATATCCTCGACGCTGTCGATCGCCACTCCCGCCTTGCCAACGTCGCCTTTCACTCGAGGATGATCGGAGTCGTATCCGCGGTGCGTCGCCAGATCAAACGCCACGCTCAATCCCTTTTGCCCTGCCGCCAGATTGCGCCGATAAAACGCGTTGGAATCTTCCGCCGTAGAAAACCCGGCGTACTGGCGAATCGTCCACGGATGCATGGCGTACATGGAGCTGTAAGGACCGCGGAAGTATGGCGGCAGCCCCGCCGCATAATCCAGATGCTCCAGGCCTTCCAGGTCGGCAGCCGTGTATAACGGCTTAACTTCGATTCCTTCCAGCGTCATCCAGTATTGCCGGCTCATGCCAGTGCCTCTTGCCATTTCGAAAGCACTTCAACCGCATTCACGCCGACGTAGACAAAATCCTTCACGCCCGGATTCCTCAGCGTTTCAATCTGTTCTTTGGGATTGCCCGCCACCACCACCGGCGCCTTCGTCCGCGCGCAAATTTCTTTCGCCAGCGCGAGATACTCTGCATCAGAACTGCAAAGCACTACCAGGTCCGCCGGTTCAAGCTTTTCCGACGCGTGCACATCGAATCCCGCGCAACCAAACAGGTTTTGGCAGAAATTCGCTCGCGCCATGCGCATTTTAACGTCTCCGCGCTGCAGCAGCAGAACGCGCGGACGCTTTCCGGATTTTTCCACTTTCTTGCGGATAGCCTCAAAAGGTTCCGCCATCCTCCAGGGAGTGGCCGGCAACGCCGCATCCACTGGAAGAATTTCGCTCAAATCCGGATAATTGTTCACGCCGACTAGCGTCCGCTTCCTTTGCGCTACGTTCTTCTCTTTGGCAGCGCGCGCTGCCGCAATCGCAGCATCCCGTGAACCGAGCCCCAATTCATAAACCGTCCAGGATTCCTTGGCGATCGATGCCGTCAGCGCTTCGATATAATACGATCCACCGCCGGGATCGGAAACTTCCTCAAAATGTGATTCCTCGCGCAGAATCCGCACCAGACTGTCCGCCAGATGCGCGGGAAATCGTGCTGCATCCACAACCAGCACATTGCAGCCACCCAAAACCGCGCTCATTGCCTCGGTTGTGCATCGGATCAGATTCGCGGAGGGGTCATACAAGCTTTTGTTCGCCATCGCCGTTCGCGACCAGATCGCCATCGGCTCCGGCGAAATTCGCGCCCACGCCTGTCGCGCCGCCCGTAACTTCGCAATTTCAAAAAAGTAGTTGCTGCCCGTGGCGAAGACGAATGTGTTTCGTTTTCCCGCGGATTCGGCGAGAGCATAGCCGATTTCCTGTACCGCCGTCGCGCCCTGCTCGTGCAGCAAATCCCCGCGCACGGCATCCTTCGGAATCTCCGCGGCGCTTGCTGCCCGCCACTCGCCGGTGAATCGTGCCTGCCCCGTCGTACCCGGCAAATCTTCCCGCCGATAGTACGGACGCACCGCAATCCCATCTTCCGTTTGCCAAACCAGCTTTTTCTCGTAGTCCGCGCCCTTTAGATCCGCGCGGATGGCGGCTTCCCACTCTGCCGTCGAGATTGGCGGGAATTCCTCCCACATGATCTTTACGCCTCCTGCACCACTTCCACCAAATAACCGAGCGCGGCCGCTTCCGTCGTCTTTGGGTGCACAAAAAATACCGTGGTGCCGCGCGATCCCGGTCGCGGCGCCGCATCAATAATCTGAAATCCTTTTGCTTTCAGCGCCGCGAAGGCTTTTGGGATGTCCGCTGCCTGCAGCGCCACATGCGTCAGTCCGCCACGCCCGCCATTCTTCTCGATCTGCCCTGCCACCGGCGACTCTGGCGTGAGCGGCTCCAGCAACTGAACCAACTTCGGCCCTTCGCCGACGCGCAACAATACTTCACGCACCTGATCTTTTCCCAGAACAGCTTCACGGTGGATTTCGCTAAATCCCATGGCTTTGTAGGCGGCAACCTGTTTTTCCAGATCGCCCCGCTTTACCGAAACCGCCGCGTGGTCGAAAAATAAAAACCCCGGAATCTCCTCGGCCGCTATGCCCATGTCAACACCACCTGACCGCTTTTCACGCTTTCGCCCACGTTCACCTTTACTTCCACCACTTTCCCCGCGATCGGCGCCGTTATTTCCGTTTCCATCTTCATCGCTTCCAGCACAAACAGCAGGTCCCCCGGCTGAATCACCTGCCCCGGACGCACATTGGACTTCACCATAATCCCCGAAACCGGGCTGCGGCACACTTTCTCTTCGTCAACCGCTTCGTCGCCGTTCGCCGGAGCCGTGCCACCGCCCGGCACCGCGCCCGCGGGCATGCTGGCCGACGCCGATTGCACCAGGAATGTGGGCAGCGTCGGTGGCGGTTCCGGCGCCACTTCCACCTCTACTTCGTAGACCTTGCCATCGACTGTTACCTTGAGTTTCATCGGTCACCCTTGCTCTTATCGCAGTCCGCGCACGATTCCATGCGAGGCCTGCACCGTCGCGCGTCCTTGGGCGGCCCACGCCGTCGAGCCCGTCAAATGAATCTGATGAATCTTTGCGCGTTTGCCCAGAAACGCCGCCACAGCCGCGGAAATTGCCAGAATAATTTCCGGCGCAATCTCCGGCTTTTTCTCAACCACGGGCGCGGGCGCTTCTTTTGGTCGAACTAACGATTCCGCCAGCAGCGCTTCCAGTTTCTCCACGCGCGCACGAAGCTCTTTCACTTCCGCTTCGAGCGAGGTTTTTGGTTTCTTGTCCATGAAGGCATCCTCAGCGATCAGAGAGGAATCAACCCGTGTTTCTTGGGCGGGCGCAGTTCGCGCTTGGTGTGCAGGAATTCCAGCGCCTGCGCCAACACGCGCCGCGTTAACGCCGGTTCGATAATGTCGTCCACCAGCCGACGGCCTGCCGCCACATACGGCGTCGCAAACGCCTTGCGGTATTTTTCGATCATTTCCTTGCGCTTCGCTGCCTTATCTGTGCTGGCATCGATTTCTTTCTTGAACACGATTTCCGCCGCGCCTTCCGCCCCCATCACCGCTACTTCCGCGGTCGGCCACGCATATACACGATCGGCCCCCATGTCGCGCCCGCACATCGCCAGATACGCGCCGCCAAATGCCTTGCGCAAAATGACGGTCACTTTCGGCACGGTCGCTGCGGAGTACGCAAACAGCATTTTTGCCCCGTGACGGATGATTCCGCCGTATTCCTGATCCACGCCTGGCAAAAATCCCGGCACGTCCACAAATGTCACCAGTGGAATGTTGAACGCGTTGCAGAATCGGATGAACCGCGAGGACTTGTCGGATGCATTGATGTCCAACACGCCCGATGCCTGCGACGGCTGGTTGGCCACAACGCCAATCGTCCGCCCAATCAAGCGCGCAAATCCAATCACAATATTCGGTGCGTAACCCGCCTGAATCTCCAGAAAATCACCTGCATCAATGATATTGACGATTACTTCTCTCACGTCGTAAGCCTGCCGCGCATCCACCGGCACCAGTTCGTTCAACCGGGGATTTTCATCTACATTACCGTCGCTGGGCAATTCGGGTGGATCTTCCGCGTTATTCGAAGGCAGGAAACTCAACAGTTTCTTGCACAGAAGTAGTGCGTGCTTGTCGTCCTCAGCAATAAAATGAATCACCCCGGAGCGCGCCATATGGGTATCGGGTCCACCCAGTTGCTCCGAAGTGACGTCTTCGCCGGTCACCTGTTTGATCACGCTAGGTCCGGTGATGAACATCTGCGCCTTGCGAGTCTGAATGATAAAGTCCGTCAGTGCGGGCGAATATGCCGCTCCACCGGCACAGGGTCCGCAGATCAAAGATACTTGCGGCACCACGCCGCTCAGCATTACGTTGTGAAAGAACACCTGCCCGTAGCCGGAGAGCGAGTCGATGCCTTCCTGCACGCGTGCTCCACCCGAATCATTGATGAACACAAACGGCGTTCCTGTTTTCATCGCTTGTTGCATTGCTTCCGCCACTTTCAACGAATGCACTTCGCCCGCGGAGCCGCCGGCGACGGAAAAGTCCTGGCTTGCCAGGTGCACGCGACGCCCCAGCACCGTGGCCGCACCGGTAATCACTCCGTCGGCGGGAAAACTCTTCCCTGCCATGCCGAATAAAGTCGACCGGTGTTCCGCAAACACTCCTGCTTCCTGAAAACTGTGGGGATCGCACAACTCGGTAATGCGTTCGCGGGCGGTAAGTTTTCCTGACTTGCGCTGCTTCTCCAGCCTATCCGCGCCGCCGCCCGCTTCCACTTCCGTGCGACGGCGTCGCAGCTCTTCGATGTGCTTCTCCATGGCATTCATAGGGTTTGATCCTCTAGGCCGGCGAAACCGTGACCTGATGCTTCTTTCCGTCCAGCTTCACTTCGTACTTGATCGTTTCGCGCACGGATTCCGCCCCTCCCGGTGAAGTTCCCGCCGCTGATGCTGCGTTGGGCTCCTTGGCAACGCTCTTCGGTCCATTCGCCCGCTCCGCAAAGAACTTTGGCGCCACTTTCGGGAACATGGCACACGTCAGCACATCTTCGTCCGTGCCGTTGCAACCATCGAGGGCATTCGCCGCGGCACGCAACTGTTCCCATTCCGGCTTCAAAAAATCGGCGGGCCGCCGCGTGATCGGAGCCTTCTTCGCCTGCTTCTCGCACTGTTCCGTAACATGGAGATCGCGTTCTCCCAACGTTTTCCCGTAATAGCCCAGCATCAGGTCCGCGAACTCGGCTGTAATCACTTTGTATCGCCCCATCAACACATTGAATACCGCCTGGGTCCCAACGATCTGGCTCGATGGCGTCACCAGCGGCGGGTATCCCGCGTCTTTCCTCACGCGCGGCACTTCCAGCAGCACTTCCTTCGTGCGATCGCCTGCGCCCTGCTGCTTCAACTGGCTCTCCATGTTGGAAATCATGCCGCCAGGAATCTGGCTTTGAAAAATTCCCGTTTCCACGCCCGTGATGTTGGAAAGGAATTCCGAATACTTCGGCCGGATTGTCGCAAAATAATCTTTGAGCCTCAGCAATCGTTCCATTTCCAGATTCGTGTCGTACCCCGTGCCTTCCAGCATTTCTACCAGGCTCTCGGTCGGGTTATGCCCGGGCCCCAAGCTCAGAGAGCTGATCGATGTGTCGACTACATCCGCACCCGCTTCAATCGCCTTCATCAACGACACCAGCGTCACGCCGGTTGTCGCATGCACGTGCACGTGAACGCGCACCTGTTCGCCCAGGGATTCCTTAATCGCCTTCACGATGTCATAAGCAGGCTGAGGCTTCAGCAGTGCCGCCATATCCTTAATACATAGCGAGTCGCAGCCCAGGTCCATCAACTCTTTCGCCATTTGCACGTAGCCTTCGACCGTATGTAGAGGGCTGATCGTATAGCAGATTGTTCCTTGTGCGTGTTTGCCGGCCTTTTTCACCGCCGCAATCGCGCACTTTACATTTCGCACGTCGTTCAGCGCATCAAACACCCGGAACACGTCCATGCCGTTGTCTGCCGACTTCGCCACGAAGCGCTCTACCACGCTATCTTCGTAGTGGCGATAGCCCAGCAGGTTTTGCCCGCGCAACAGCATTTGCAGCCGGGAATTCGGCATCAACTTGCGGAAGGTCCTCAGCCGTTCCCAGGGATCCTCGTTCAAGAAGCGGATGCAAGCATCAAATGTTGCTCCACCCCAGCATTCCACGCTCCAGAATCCAGCTTTGTCGATGTCTTCGCACGCTGGCACCATGTCTTCCAATGCCATGCGCGTTGCCAACAAGCTCTGGTGTCCGTCGCGCAGGATTAGTTCCGTTACTTCAATCGTTTTAGGCATAGCTGTGGTCCGTTTGGAGGGTGACCTTGCTGGAGCTGAGCAGGTTTACCGCTGGTTCTCTCAACTCCAATTCTAACATCCTGCAGAAGCAACTCCGGCAGGAATTTCAAGAAAAATATTGAGAGAAATGCAAAGAGCAAAACGAAAATGTCGCAAATAGAAACTTTTGCTATTTTGTCTCATTTTGGTGCAATTCCATGTGATATCCGTCACCTCTGCTTTGCTTTCAATTGGAGCTCTTCCCGATTTCTTTTCTTCTCCATCTGTCCCGGCCACCAATTCGCGACTAAGAAGGTTGATTTGGCAATACTCGAAGACCGGAAATTCGCCCATGCCTCCAGGCAACACTTATACCGATTATGCGTCTAACAAAAACAAGAACAGCAACAGGCTGTGACCGGTGCGCTCACTATTTCGACGCGCTTACTTCTGTGTATGGATTTTGTCGAACGCTAGTAACGATACGATATACTAACGGCGCACGCACAAAATGAGAGAATTGGCGGCCCGAGCGAGTCAGGGTAAACGCAATGGACGCTTTGACCAATAGCTCTGCATACGCCAAACCCCGGCACAGATCGATGGTGCTTCTGATCGCTGGCGCCACCATCCTCTTCTTCCTGCTCCTGCTTCCCCGAATCTATGGGCACTTCCGTAGCGGTGCATCCACCGCAACGGAATCACTGCAAACCGCTGCGGTGGAACAGAAGGACTTCTCGCAAGTGCTGCGCCTCAGCGGCACCACCCAGGCCACCCGCTCCTTCATTGTCAGCGCGCCGCAATTGGAAGGAGCCCAACTCGGCAATCTGAACATCACGTCCATCGTTCCTGCCGGCGCCGGCGTCAAACAGGGCGACATCCTCGCACAGTTCGATCCGCAAGCACAGCTCAAGGACTATCTCGAAAAGCAAAAGACCTATACCGAGCTATTCAGCCAGGTGGAACAAAAAAAGGCCGAGGGCGAAATTGCAAAAGCGAAGGATGATACCGCTCTCACTCAAGCGGAGAATGCGCTGAAAAGAGCGCAACTGGAAGTACAGCGCAACGAAATCGTGTCGCGCATCAACGCCGAAAAAAATCTGGAGGCTCTGGAGGAAGCGCAAGTCACGCTCTCCCAGATCAAGAAAACCTACGATCTGTTCGCGCCGTTTCCTCTGAAAACACAGGCCGAGCGCCTACGCCATGAAAGTTTCCTTGCCCTCGAAGTTTCGCGGTAATCGTTCCCTTCTCGCCGTCACTCCTTTCGTGGCTGCTCTCCTCATTTTCGGTGTCATTCACTTTGCCCGCTCGGCTCCCAAGATCCCCACAACCGAAGTGCAGCACAAGGAATTTGTGGAGTACGCCGAACTCCGCGGTAGCGTGCAGGCACTACGTTCGATCACCATTTCGGCTCCGGCTAGCGCCGGGGATCTGCAAATCGTGAATATCCTTGCGAGCGGCACCAAGGTAAAGAAGGGTGATGTCATCGTTGAGTTCGACGCTACCACTCTCAAGCAGACCCTCGCTCAGAACCAATCTGCCCTGAAATCCGCGGGTGCCGAAATTCAGCAGGCCAAAGTTGCCGCCAGTTTGAAAGAAGAACAAGACAAGACCGACATTATGAAAGCGAACTTCGATGTGGAATCGGCTCGCATGGAAACGCAAAAACAGGAGATTCTCTCGGCCATCGAAGGTCAAAAAGCCAAGCTTGCCCTCAACGATGCCGAACAAAAACTCATCGAAGTTCAGTCCAAGTTGAAATCCGATCGTGCTTCCTCTTCCTCCAGCCTTGCTGGTAAACAGAAGAAGCGCGAAGCCGCACTCTTCCAGGTTCATCGCGATGAAATGCAACTCGCCGCGTTGACTCTTCGTGCTCCCAACGACGGCATCATCATCATCGAGAACAATGAACAGGCCTCCGGCCCGATGCAGCCTCCTACTCCCTACAAAGCCGGAGACCACACCTACCCGGGCGCAGCTCTGGCGCAGCTACCCGACACCTCCGCGCTACGGATTTCCGCGCGCGTTGAAGAAGCGCAACGCGGAAGATTGCAACTTAAGCAGCCCGCTACTATTCGAGTAGACGCTGTTCCCGATCGCAGTTACAACAGCGTCGTCGACGAGATTAGTGCCACCGCCAGCATGGACTTCAACGGTGGCTGGCCGTTCCCGAAAAATTTTACGCTAGGCCTGGCCCTGGACGACCAGGATCCACGGCTCACTCCCGGCATGGGTGCGGTCGTGCGCGTTGCCATCGACCACGTGGCCAACGGCTTGGTGGTTCCATCGGCATCAATTTTCCGCAAGGAAGGCCGCACGTTGATGTACGTCCGGCGCGGCTCCAGATTCGAGGAAACCGTTGTGGAAGTCGCCCGGCGCAGCGGCAATGACGCTTTGATCGCCCAAGGTGTGAAGGCGGGCGATCAGGTTGCGCTGAAAGATCCGACGGTGCCCAAATGAAGCGGAATCTTACGATAAATGACGTTTGTGAGGGCACGGCTCCAGCCGTGCCAGAAAAGCAAGGAAAGCCATGGGCTTTAGCCCTTCTCCTGGCTCTCGCGTTCTCCTGCGCATCTTGCCGCGTCACTACTGTGGCTGCCACTGATGGTGACATTCCCTCCGGGGCAGTCAACAAAGGTGATGTGCAAATGCGTTTTCTGACCGACGGCCTGCTGAAAGCCACGCAGTCTCGCGCTATCACAGCGCCGGCCGTAGCTGGCGGAGCCCTGCGCATCATTCGCATCGCTCACACCGGCACTACCGTTCATAAAGGCGATATCGTGCTGGAATTCGATCCCAGCCAGCAGGAATACACCATGGCTCAGAACCGCAGCGACTTGGCGCAAGCGGAGCAGGAAATTCTGAAAGACAAGGCCGATGGCGAGGTTCAAGCCGCCGAAGACGCGACCGCGCTTCTGAAAGCCAAATACGCCGTACGCCGCGCCGAGTTGGACATCAGCAAAAACGAGCTCCTTAGTGAGATCGATGGCAAGAAAAATGATCTGGCTCTGGAAGCGGCGCGGCGCGCCCTGGCTCAACTTCAAGCCGACGTCCAATCGCATTCCACTTCCAGCCAGGCCTCCATGGCTCTCAGCCAGGAAAAACACAACAAAGCCCGCCTGGCCATGCAACAGGCTGAGGAGAATATTCAGAACATGAAGGTGAAAGCAGCGATTGACGGCATGGTGGTCATTCACGGAAATCGGAATTCCACCGGCGGGATGTTTTGGGGCGGCATGACGCTGCCGGAGTATCACGTTGGCGATCAAGCGAATCCTGGCGAGGTGGTCGCGGAGGTCATCGATATTTCGCAGATGGAAATTTCTGCCGAGGTGGGTGAGCGAGACAGACCTTACATCAAAGCAGGCCAGTCCGTCGAAGTGTATATGGACGCCTTTCCCAATGAGAAGTTTCCCGGAAAAGTCACCAATGTGGCAGGATCCTCCGGAAATGGCGACTGGTTCGAGGAGATGCAGCGCAAGTTTGGCGTCACGATTCGACTGGATCATTCCGATCCTCGTTTGCGGCCCGGTTTTACTTCCCGCGTCGTGATCCTTGGCGATCAACTTTCCCAAGTCCTGACGATTCCTAGCGAAGCCGTCTTCGACCATTCCGGAAAAACCGTCGCGTACATCCGGAAAATTGGCTCCTGGCAGCCGCAAGAAATCAAGGTTTCCGCGTATAGCGAAGGGCGCGCAGTCGTGGATAGTGGTCTCGCGCCCGGAGCCCAGGTGGCTCTTGTGGATCCGGAAAAGCGCGCCGTTTCCAAATCCAAATCGCAGGAAGCCACTGGCCCTTCGCTGGGTACCGGCGGCAATTGACGCATTCCTCATGAATCTCCCATCCACCCAAGTCGCAAAGAACGTTCAGAAGTGGCTGCCGGATCTGACCCTGGGCGTCGAGAATCTCTCCACCCACAAGTTGCGTTCACTGTTGACCATGCTGGGAATGATTTTCGGCGTCGCCGCGGTTGTCGCTATGCTCTCCATCGGAGCCGGGGCGCAGCAGAAGGTTATGGCCTTCATCGAACAACTCGGTGTGCGCAATCTGATCATCGAAGCCAAGGAATCGGTGAACTGGCAGGCGTTGCAAAAAGTACGCCGCACTTCCCCTGGTCTCACGCTGAAAGACTATGAGACTCTACGTACTGGCGTGCCCGGCATCGAAGAGAGCACGCCGCGAAAACGCGTCCAACCTTCCAAAATACTTCCTAAGCCACAACTGGATTCCCCGGTTGTTTATGGCGTGAATGCAGGATATCTAACGATCAGCAATCTTCGCGTTGTGGATGGACGCTTTTTCACATCCGAGGAAGATTCTGCCGCCGCGCCGGTTTGCGTCCTTGGAGCCGCCGCGAAAGACAGTATTTTCGGTGCTGCGAACGCCGTAGGTGAATACGTCAAACTGAACGACCAGTGGTTCCACGTGGTTGGAGTCGTGGCGCCACAAGCCACTTCGCAAACCGACATTTCCGGCGTGCGCAATGAAGATCAGAACAACTTGATTTACGCTCCGCTGCATTCCGTGATCTCTCGCCTGGAAGAATCTCAAGCCTGGCTCAAGGATGAAATCGATGGAATTTATCTTCACCTCGCTTCGGCCGGCGACAGTCCCGCCGATGCGGAAATTGCTCGCGGCATTCTGGACACCACGCATCATGATGCCGGTGATTTTTCCATCGTCGTGCCTGCCGAACTTCTAGCCCAACAGAAACGCACCGAGCAGTTGTTCAACACCGTCATGGTCGCCATTGCCTCCATTTCACTGCTTGTGGGCGGTATCGGCATCATGAACATCATGCTCGCCGCCATCCGGGAGCGTACCCGCGAAATTGGCGTGCGCCGGGCTGTTGGTGCTCGTCAGCGAGACATCGTTCGCCAATTTATTGTAGAGGCGGTGCTGATTTCCTTCGCAGGAGGGCTGCTCGGCATCGCCGTAGGCTTTGGCATGTCCGAACTGATCGGATGGTTCGCGGGATGGTCCACTGTCGTCACGGCCACCTCTATCCTGCTTGCTTTCTTCGTATCTATTTCCGTTGGGCTGGTATTCGGCATTTATCCGGCATTAAAAGCGGCGCGCCTCGATCCCGTGGAAGCGATCCGCTACGAATAGGTTTTCGGGAGTTTTTCAATCACTTATTCTGGGGGTGTCGAGTGAAACTGATTCGCCTTCTGGCGTGCTGCGCCGTTCTGCTCCTTTTTTGGAACCGTCCCGCCTTCCCGCAGGAGAACTACAAACTGGAAAGACTACTCGGGATCCCTTCGACACAAAAACCTCTGGCGCCACTACCTCCGCCGGAGGGGTTTCAGGATCATATAGTGGACGGGAAGTTGGTGCTCTCCCTCGATGATGCCATTCGCTTGGCGCTTGCCAACAACACGGATATCCGCATCGATCAGACCGCCATCAACACTGCACAGAACAATGTACACCGCCAATACCAGCTATTCGATCCGATTTTCAACGCCAGCTTCAATGATCAGCGCCAAATATCGCAAACAAGCAGCGAGTTGCAGGGCGCCAGCATTCTGAATAACCTCTCGCAGACTACGCAATTTGGCTACACGCAGACACTTCCTACGGGTACGAATTTCCAGACCAATTTCATCGCCAACAAATTTTCCACCAACAGCGGTTTTTTCACCCTCAATCCTTCCTTCGCCACTTCCTGGCAATTCCAGATCACGCAGCCATTGCTCAAGAATTTCGGGGTATTTCCGAATAAAGCCCCCATTTACATTGCACAGCGCAATCTCCTCCAGACCCAAGCTACGTTCCAGGGCGAAGTGAGCGACATCCTTTTTCTTGTAATCACGCAATACTGGAATGTGGTGCTGAACCGCCAGGCATTCGATGTGCAAAAGAAATCCTTCGAAGAAGCCCAACGAAGTTACGACCACGATAAGAAGGCCCTCAGCCTTGGCGCTTTGCCCCCGCTGGATATTTACCGTTCCGAATCCGAAGTCGCTGCGCGGCGTGTGAATGTGATTCAAGTCGAATACGCGTTGAAACAAGCCGAAGATCAACTCCGCCAGTTGCTGGCTGCCAACCGCGATTCCGCCATCAATGGCCTTGACCTTGAGCTTACGGAAAAGCCCGAGCCCGCGGACACTCTCCTGCAAATGGATATTGCCATCGCCATGTCCCTGGCGCTCGCCAATCGCCCCGAACTCGAAGCGGCCGGCCAGCAACTGGCCAGTGACGCATTAAGCGTGCGCCTGGCGCACAACAACCTTCGCCCCGATCTTGAGATCGGTGGCTTCTATACTCCAACGGGGCTTGCGGGAAACCAGTATTCCTCGGCAACCCCACCTGTACTGCTCTCCACCGGTGGCATCGGAGACAGCCTCAACCAGATGTTTGGCCTGAAGTATCCGACTTATGGCGCGGCACTCACACTTCGCCTGCCGATCAAAAATCATGGCGCGGAGGCCGATCTAGCGGATGCCTTGGTTACGCAGCGGGGCGATCAATACCGCCAGGCACGGACCACGCAAACAATCAATTTGGACGTGACGAACGCCGTTCACCTGCTGGAGCAGTCCAAGCTGACACTGGAAGCAGCCAAGGTTGCCCGGGACCTGGCGCAGAAAAGCCTGCAGGCAGAGGAGCGCAAATATCAACTCGGTAGTAGCACAGTTTTCTTTGTCCTCGACGCGCAAACACAGCTCGCGCAGGCTGAATTCGCGCTAGCACAGGCGGAAACGGGTTATCAGACCGCTGTCGCAGGCATCGATCATGCCACCGGAAAACTGCTGGAACGGCATCAAGTGAAACTTGTGCCACCCCACAACTAGACCCGTGCCCCGTATTCCATCAGCGATCGCGCAGCGGCAGCGAAACTTGTTTGTACCGGAAGCAACTCACCAGGTGATCGTTCACCAACCCCGTGGCCTGCATCAACGCATAACAAATCGTGGGTCCCACGAATCGAAAGCCCCGTTTCTGTAAATCCTTGCTTAAAGCTACGGACAGTGGGGTTTGCGCGGGCACCGAGCGGTGTGTCTTCCGGGCGTTCTGAATCGGGGAGCCGCCCACGAAATTCCAGACGTATTTATCGAAGCTGCCGAATTCATGCTGCATCCGAAGGAAGGCCTGAGCGTTCCCAATGGTCGCGTCAATCTTCAGGCGATTGCGAATGATGCCAGGATCACGCAACAACTCTCTTTTTTTGCGCACATCGAATTTTGCCACTTCCGTGGGCTCGAATTGCGCAAACACTTCTCGATAACGCTCGCGTTTGTTGAGGATGGTTTCCCAGCTCAGGCCGGCCTGGGCGCCCTCCAGAATCAGGAACTCGAACCAACGCCAGTCGTCTCGCACGGGGACGCCCCACTCTTCGTCATGGTAGCGAATGTTGATCTCGCTCACTGCCCAGGAACAGCGCACGAGTTTAGCACTCGATTTCTTCATAGTGGATCAGTACGGGTGATCAACTCACAAACGAAAAGCGGCCCGCCTTGATCCTTGACGAACACAGGATAAAAAGGCGGGCCCGACAAATGAGTACAGCTAAAGCAAACTCGCTTGGACTAGCAAGCCCGGCAAGTTCCTACCCGCCGGAGAACCGTTATCCGATGTGCCGTGCCAGCGCCTTGGTGATCTGATCCTTGGGGACCGCACCGACAATTTGCTCCACGACCTGGCCATCTTTGAAAACCAGGAGAGTTGGAATGCCCTGCACACGATAACGGCTGGGAGAACTAACCGCTTCGTCCACATTCAGCTTCGTCACCTTCAGTTTGCCGGCGTAATCTTGTGCGATCTCCGCAACTGTCGGCGCCAGCATGTGGCAAGGGCGGCACCACTCTGCCCAAAAATCCACCATGACGGGCTGTGCCTTGCTCGCTTCCAGCACTTCCGCGTCGAAATTTCCGTCGTTTACCGCAAGTATATTCTCAGCCATAGCTTTTTCTGCACCTTTTACGGTCTGCATCTTGGCAGCCGCTTTCTAGTTTCAATTAGATGTTGGAACTGCGTTTAGGTTTCGTGCTGCACGGGCAGCTTCATATAGTTTCGCATATTCCGCGGCGGACGTGTTCCACGAATAATCTTTGGTCATCCCATTCAATTGAATACGCTTCCAGACGCCTTCATTAGAGTAATGATGCAATGCTTGGCGAATGGTATAAAGCAGCGCCGCGCCGGTGTATTCGATGAATTTGAAGCCGGTTCCAGTACCGGTCTGGAGATCGAATGCTTCGATGGTGTCGTCGAGCCCGCCGGTTGCCCGCACGATGGGCACAGTGCCGTAGCGCAGGCTGTAGATCTGATTCAATCCGCAAGGTTCGTAGCGCGATGGCATCAGGAACAGATCCGAACCGGCTTCGATCAAATGCGCCGTGGGATTGTCGTAAGCCACTTTCAAGCCCACGCGGCCAGGGAAGTCCTGGGCCAGTGCGCGAAACAGGTCCTCATATTTGCGTTCGCCAGTGCCCAGAACAGCGAGCAAGACCTCTTCCTGCATCAAATTGTGAGCAATCTCTGCAATCAGGTCGAAGCCCTTTTGATCGGCGAACCGCGAAACGATCCCGAGCACCGGACGGTTGGGATTGTCGTTCAAAAGATGGAGTTGTTCCAGCAGGGCAAGCTTGCACACGCGCTTCCCTGCCAGATCCTTTGCCGAATATTTTGACGGAATCAGGCTGTCTCTATCGGGACTCCACGCGGCGTAGTCCACTCCATTCAGAATTCCCACCAGCCGGTCAGCACGGGTACGAATGACACCTTCCAGCCCGAAGCCAAACTCGGAAGTCTGAATTTCCTGCGCGTACTTCCGACTCACGGTTGTCAGGTAGTCGGAATAGATCAAACCACCTTTCAGAAAATTGACATTGCCGAAGAACTCGATGCCGCCGGGATGAAACACTCCTGGAGGAATGCCTGCGCGCTCCAATGCTTCCTTGGGGAAAATCCCGTGATACCCGATATTGTGGATGGTGAAGACGGTAGGGAGATTCTTGACCGCGAGATCATCGGCATAGGAGGAACGCAAAAGCACCGGAATCATGGCGGTCTGCCAGTCGTGGCTGTGCAGGATGTCTGGCATCCACACCTGCTTGGCAAGCTCAATCGCAGCTCGACTGAACTCTGTGAAGCGTTCGGCGTTGTCGGGATACTCGTGATTCTTGTCGCCGTAGATGCCCTCACGATCGAAATAAAATGGATCATCGAGAAAATAGTAGCGCACACCTTGATGGAATCCACCGTTGGAAATGGCCGGAAAGCGCAAGCGCGTGCCCTGCGGAATCGTGAGGCTGGGGACAACGTTTTTACTGGCTTTTACGCCGCGATACCGGGGCAGGAACACGGCGACTTCGTGCCCCAACTTAACCAATGCTCGAGGCAGCGCCTCAATCACATCGGCAAGGCCGCCTGTCTTGGCATAGGGTAGCGCTTCAGAAGCAGCGAAAAGGATGCGCATGTGTGTACGAGTGAATTTCTACGCTATCGGAGGCTGGGGATGGCGTCAAGCGGCCAGGCTGGGAATGTGCAGGAAAAGTGCTGATAGACTGGGTTCTCGAGGACCTATGGCGCGGCAAAGGCTGGGGCAGCATTTTTTGGGCGATGAAGATTGGCGAGAGCAGATTGCCAGGGCAATCCGCGTATCTCCGCATGCAATGCATGCGACCACGACAGCGGCCGCGGAGAATTTCCGTTGGATCGAAATTGGCGCGGGGCATGGGGAAATGACGGAACATCTGCTGAAAAGTGGTGCGCCTGTTACGGCCGTCGAGTTGGACCCACCGCTGGTCAAGCGGCTGGACAGCTTGGCGGAATTCAACCGGAATCTTACGGTGTTGCACGCTGACATATTAGAGACCGATTTAGCGACAGTCTCAGGTGGAAAGCGGCTGCGGATCTACGGCAACCTTCCTTATTACATTACCTCGCCAATCCTGCATCACTTTTTCGAGTACGCCACGCTGATTGACGAGATACACGTCGTGATCCAGTTGGAGGTAGCCCAGCGGCTGACGGCAGAGCCCGGCAGCAAATCGTATGGCTACCTGTCGGTATTAACGCAATACTACGCGAGGCCCGATTTGGCGCTGCGAATTCCACGAGGAGCGTTTCGTCCTCCACCAGAGGTGGATTCCGCACTGGTAAGCATGAAGTTGCCGGGAGACGGGGCTAAATTGAAGCTGGAGGATGGAACCGCGTTTCTGGAATTCGTGAAGACCTGCTTTGCGCAGAAGAGAAAGACCCTCGCAAACAATCTACGTGGGATAGTCGAACCGAAACGTACCCATGAACTTCTGAAGGAATTGAAACTGCGGGAAGATGCGCGGGCGGAACGACTGAGTGTGGAGGAGTTGGCGGCCGTGTTTCGGGCGGCAAAGTAGTTTCTATTTTTTGACGGCGGAGAGCAGGCGATCGGGATAGTCAGACATAATGCCATCCACCCCAGCGCTGGCCAGCATGCGCATGTGGGCAGGGTTATTGATGGTCCAGCAGACCACCTGAAGGTCGCGCTTGTGGGCTTCGCGCAGGAAATTGGGTGTGACGAGATCTCCACGCATGGCAATCTGCCGCGCACCAATATCGGTGGTTTTCGCAAGGGCGTCATCGACCTGATGATCAAAAAGGAGCCCGGTCATGAGCGTGGGCTCGAGGCGGCGAAGCCCTTCGAGAATACCGGGATCGAACGAAATGACGACGACACGCGCGATTTGGCTTGCTTCGCGAAGCGCGCTGATCAGTGCATGCTCTCCTCCCCAGAAACCATTGGGTTTCATCTCGAGGTAGAAGACGACATCGTGCTTACGAGCGAATTCCAGAATTTCGGGCAGGGTCGGTACGCGCTCTCCCATGTATTCACTGCCAAACCAGGAGCCGGCATCGAGTCGACGGACTTCCGCGAGGGTCATCGTCTGAATGGGGCCTTGGCCGGTGGTGGTGCGATCAACCGTCTCGTCATGCAGGGCAACGAAGTAAGCATCGCGCGTCAGGTGAAGGTCGGTCTCAATAAACGTTACACCCAGCGCGGTCGCACGGCGGAATGCAGCCAAAGTATTCTCCGGGGCATACCCGGAAGCACCACGGTGAGCAATGGCAAGCACGGCTGGATAGGCCTCCACAAGGGATCACTCGAAAGGAATTTTCAGACAGCGCGCGCGATTCCCTGTCGTATGCTAACACTATGGGGGACTGGTGCAGAACAGAAGCGATGACCAAGTGGCGTGAAGCTAAATACGGAGCACGGCGGGTGGAAATGAGAATAATGAGAACAGTGGCTGGGCCGAGGATGGCGCTGGTGCTGTGCCTCCTTGGCGGGCAAGTTGCCTCACAGAATTCAGCGATCGCCACACAGACGAAGGCGGAAGAGGAGCTGTCGCGCAGCGTGCGTCATCAAGTTCTGATGCTTCCTTACTACTCCGTGTTCGATTATGTCACGTTCGCAATTGATGGTTCCAAGGTGACATTGAACGGGCAAGTGGTTAGGCCCACGCTGAAGGAGAATGCGGAAGTCGCGGTGAAGAATATCGAGGGAGTGGCAATCGTCACGAATGCGATCGAAGTGCTGCCAAAATCAACCGCGGATGATGCGTTGCGCCGGCAACTTTACCGCGTGATTTATGAGGATGAGGAGCTTAAGCAGTATGGGGCGCAAGCGGTTCCGTCGATTCACATCATCGTGAAGAATGGAGCGGTGGCGCTGGAAGGCGCGGTCCACAGTAAAAGCGACAGCGAGCTTGCAGAGAAGAAAGCCGCCAGTATTCCAGGGATGCACAACCTTGCGAACCATCTGGTAGTCCGCGAGAAGGAAATTACGGCAAAATAGAAAGGTGGCCATGCTGCGAGCGAAGTTCAGGGGAACAGACAAATGGCGGGGCAACTAAAAGATCCGTACTCGAATCATGGAGATTCGCGGGATACGCCGGCGCGGCAAAGGCTGGTGGCGCTCCGAGAAGCGTTGTTACATCTTCACAAGTCGTTGCTGGAAATGGAGCGACGTGAATACGAAAAACGGCACGGCAAGGTGAGTGCCGGCGAGTTATTCCGGCTGGTAGTGGACGATGTGCAGTTCGCATGGCTTCACAATATTTCGGAATTCGTGGTGCGGATCGACGAAAACCTGGCGAGCGATAAAGGGGTGACTGAAGATGACAGCAGAGGCTCGATGTTGCTGGCGCGGAAAATGTTCACACCGACGGAAAGCGGCGACAATTTTCAGAAGCGATATTTTGACGCGATCCAGAAGGACCCCGCGGTCGTGATGGAACATGCAGAACTCGCGCGGCTTTTTGGAAGCGAGCCAAAAGAAGCAGAAAACCAGTAGGACGAAAGTCCTGGACGTTCCTAGCCGCAAGTAATAGTGCAAAATTGCAAGGGATTTGCGAAGTATCCCCAAGATTTCGGCATTAGGCGTGATGAGCAAAATGCGCGTCTGAGGTCGAGAAGCAGAACAAATCGCCCGTTAAGTGATTCCCCTCGGAGTGATGGCCGAGGGGATGTTTCTTTTTGGTTTGAGAATGTTTTCTTTGACATGAGCTCCTCCAGAGCGCGGCGGACTTCGGTGGTGGAGGCGGAACAGGAATCTCGCTAAAGCAGGTCGGATGGCCTACACTATTCGCCAACAGCAGTTAGGACGGAGTCCAGGCAGGGAGAATCATGAGTCGAGTGAAGCGAATGACGGAAAAGCATGATGGTGGGTTGCGCACCTGGACGTTGTTGCTTCTGTTGCTGGTGATTGCGTTTCCCGCGATGGCAAAAGCCGAGGTAGATTTCAATCCTGACCTGGGTTATGTATGACACCATGAGCGCGTCGAGCACACGAGAAGGGATGCTGGTGCTGGACCTGATCGATGCGAATCACAGGGATCTGGCGTGGCGGCTGTACCTGGTGCGGAAAATCGTGAATGTGGAAAAAGATTGGAAGAAGGCGGACGCGGACTTTACCAAGGGATTTGAAAGCTATGCGCCTTCGGCCAAACTGATCGAAGAGAAGAAGAAAGAGCGCGCGAACGAAAAACCAAAGCCGGAGTAGCAGCGGAAGCAATCTGTAGTGGAGTTCGGTCAATACAGGACTCTGGGGATGGCGCGCCGATTCGCCAGTGTTTTAGATTAACGGGTTTGCGTTGCAGTAAAACTCGACAGAGGAGGAACCATGGCAAAGAAAGACAAGATCACGGAAGTCAGCGTCAAGCTGGGGGCGGCCCTGGGCAAGGCGGAGCGTAAAGCGCGGAAGATCGCTTCCGTGGGAGATGTGGCCAAGAAAGAATTGAAGGCCATCTCCAAGCAGGTGGATGAACTGAAGAAACAGCTGGCAAAAACGACGAAGAGATTGCAGAAAGCCCTGAGCTAGGCACCGGGTTAAGAATAATCCGAGAACGTTCACGGAGTGGTTTCCGCTATTCCGGTGGGCGCTGATTGCGTGGGTGACGAGGATTTAGCTGTGGAGTCACAGGAGAAGCAAGAAGGAGATTGCTCGCTTCGCCCGGAATGATCAATTCAGTGTTAGGAAGGATTTGAAACCCAGGACTTTTGCTTGATTTTCTGAAGGATGGCAAGAGAGGAGAACTTCCATGGCCCATTCCGCGAAGAGCGCTCCGGATCCGAAGGCCTCGATAGCTCCCATGCTTTCTGTGCGACGAGGGGCGCAGGCGGTCGAGTTCTACAAGGAAGCGTTTGGAGCCAGCGAGCTGTTTCGACTGGATGGAGAGGACGGAGGGGTAGTGGCCCAACTGTCTGTGAGCGGAGCGGAATTCTGGGTTTCCGACGAATCGCCGGAGCACTTGAACTACAGTCCTGAGACTCTGGGCGGTGGTTCCGTGCGATTGGTAATGGTGGTGGGAGACCCGGACGATGCATTTAACCGTGCGGTGAGGGCAGGAGCCAAGGTGGTTCGCCCAGTGGAAAACCAGCCGTATGGTTGGCGAGTGGGACGAATCGTAGATCCGTTTGGGCATCACTGGGAGATTGGAAAGCCACTGCCCCAAGGGTCCTGAGCCGTCGATGCCAAGTTCGTGGCCATGACAAAGCCAGCCCCCCTCCCCCTATTTCTTGTAAGTGATGATTCTAAAGGGGGATAAAGTCATTTGTTTCATACAGATTACAAGTGTTGATTCTAAAGCGAGGTTGCGGGAGGATTATTTATAGAGAGCACAATATACTTGTAGTTCGCTCCCTCGGCTTTTGCTTCCGCAGTCTTTCCCAGTGAAAGCACACCAACGCAAGATCCTTTGAAGAGATCTTGAGACAATGGAGTTGTATTGGTTCAGACTGAAATGGAAAGAGGGCGCTCTCCGTTAGTGAGTATTCCGCCCTTTCAGGGCGGAATATTCAAGGCATCGATACGACCACCAGGCTATCCCTCAGCATGGTTGCGTCCCCGCAGCTTCCGTTTCGCCCGGCAAGATCATTGTAGCTCCACTATGTCCATCCGTCTCAACTTCCAGTTACCCCGTCATTCTCCCGCCAATCAGCGGCAATGCGCTGACGGAGCTTGCGACTCCGCAAATCACAAAGTGCTGTCGTGGATAAATCGGCCCAAGGCCGCAGAGTGCCATATGAGCAGGGAGATAGGGCCCATAGCGGAAGAAGGGCAGCATTAGCGGGTTGTTTGCTCCACATGAGAGCCGTTCCCGTAAACCAACGGGGAAAGAACATCGCTCCCTTGACGGATGTGGAACGCCCGATCCACCGGGACGTCTCGAAACTGCTGCACTTGCTTAGGCACTGGCCAAGTGACGTCAACCTGCAAAATCTTCGTTGCGTCTCCAACCCCGATGTGCTGACGAAGTGGATTGGCTCCAAAGCTTGAACCGTATCCTACCGTACGGAAGATGTGGCGCTTTCCCTTCGCCGTCATCACCGTTACTTCAATTCGAGCCCCGGTGGCGGAACGGTTCGTTTGAACGCCTTCCAGTTCGAGAGTCACCCAGTGGTTACCATGTCCCGGATTCTCGAAAAGCACGCTCTTGTAAGTGTCCCCAGGGTAGGCGCCGCCGATCTTTGCAAAAACATCCTCACTGCCGTTGTTCCTGAGGTCTCCGAACGCAATGCCGTGTCCCTTTTGCAGGATGCCAAAGCCTCCCGAAGTGGTCACATCCTGGAAAGACTTTCCGGCATTGTTGCGAAACATCTTGTTCGGTAGCAACGACTCATAGAGCGAATCTCCTGTTCCCAGGTAAATGTCGAGCCAGCCGTCATTGTCGAGGTCGCCGAACCCCGCTCCCATGATCAGAATTGCGCGATCCAGTCCAACCAACTTGGTCATATCTGTGAAAGTGCCGTCGTGGTTGTTGTGGTAGAGACGGGAAGTCTCCGCGTGATGCACTTTCCCCATTTCGAAGGCTGCCACATCATCCGGCGTCTGCGTTCCGTAACCCGCCGCAAAGATGTCGGGCCAGCCATCGTTGTCGTAATCGAAAAACCAGGTCGCGAAACTCTCAAGCGGTTCCGCCACCCCGGCTTGCGCGGTTACGTCGGTAAACTGCCAGCGATCGGCAGAGGGATGCTTGGAATCGCGCGGACCATCATTGCGGAAGAGATGATTTGGCCCTCCTTTTACCGAGACGTACAAGTCCGGACGCCCGTCATTATTGAAATCTCCCCACGCGACTCCCTTCACGAATCCCATGTTCGCTAGATGATTCGGAGCTGCCACCTCGGTGAAGGTGCCATCGTGGTTATTGTGAAAGAGCTCGGAAGGATTAGGGTTTTTCGCGTCCGACTCGTTTCCCACATAGAGGTCAAGCCAGCCATCGTTGTCGAAATCCGCCCATGCCGCAGTCTGCCTGGGATGGAACGACAGCAGCCCTGCGCGTTCGGTCACGTCCTCAAACCTGCCGTTGCCGAGGTTGTGCAGCAACGACATGGGATACTTGCCGTGTTCTCCCCACCAGCCGCCCCGTAAGATCAGCAGGTCTGGACGGCCGTCGTTATCGTAGTCCGCGGCAACGATGTTCAGGCCGCCGGTTTCGCCAGTCAGGCCAGCCTCGCGCGTATGATCGCTGAATGTCCCATCCCCATTATTATGAAAAAACAATAATTGGTCCTCCGGGCCGGAGGAGGAAATCATCAAATCCAGCAAGCCGTCGCCGTCAAAGTCTTCCATCGCGACTCCTCCGGAGTGACCGAGTGCTGCAACTCCGGCATCCTGGGCGCGATCAGGAAAGGGCCCGATTTCATAGTCTGACTTGAAGCGATCCAAAGGAACCAGAAACTTCTGCGGGACACCAGAAGGATAACGTCCAAGGGTCATGGCCGCGATATTGAGCAGCCAGCGTGATTTCAGGTCCTTGGGATTGTCTTCGAGCGCGGCGCTCAGCTCGCGAAATGCGCCCTCCGCGCCTTCCTGGCGCGCATGGATGCCTGAGCCATGAATTGGGAAAATGCAGGCTTCACGCCCGTGAATCAACAGACAGTTCTGCTGCTCTCCGAGCCGCAGATATGAAATCGCAAGCGCGTCCCGCAAGCTGCGCTCAGCATCTCGGTCGAGTTTCAGGTTGTGCTGGGTGCACACCTTCCGGATGGTTTCAAACTGCTCGATGGCGCGGCCGCTATCGCCAGCGCGCAACAAGCTTTCTCCCAGGGTCTGCCGGATTTTAATCTCTGCCGGCAAATCGGGATGGCGGTCGAGCAACGAGCGATAATACTCCGCCCGCTCGTCTTCCTTGTAGGAATCGGTCTTCCAGTCTTGTTCGCGAAAAATCTTTGCGAGCAGCGCCGCCATTCTTTTTGTGCTGGGAGCCTGGTAGATGTCTTCTGCGCGCGCTAAGGAAATACGCCCGACCACGGGCCGCAGGGTCGCGATACCTGCCAGCGCCACGAAAACGAAGAGGCCAATGCGCGGAGCCCGTCCGGTTGCACGATGGAAGAAAGCTAACGCAAGAGTTCTTTGATTGCCGAAGGTAACGGCCATTGGTGCCCGCCATTATAGCCTGCAGCAAGCGCGTTGGAGAGGATGCGACGATTCTGGGTCGGTCG
>CAWIUU010000031.1:0-297247 GCA_963839315.1 Candidatus Acidiferrales bacterium | reverse complement strand
CAAAGGAGGAAAATTCAAAGGCGACGTGCTTTTTGCCATCGCGGCTGGGCTTGGCGCCCACAACCCTGCATTCGGCTTTCTGTGCACTGTTGGTATTGATCAAGATTAGCTTTTGTCCAATGGTGACTTCCTGCTCGAGGACCATCATGCCGCCGTGCAGGCTAACGGAGAGGGTACGGGCCTCAACTCTGAACTTACCGGCACTCGGAATCGCCGTGGACGATGAGGTCGACGCAAAGCGCAACGCGAGCAGTGCGGCGGCGTTCAATTCTGCGGAAATGAAGTGTACCCATAACGGAGCAAACCTCTCGAGTCAGATGATAGGGCCCGGACCTACAATAATTCCGATAGGACTTAAGCAGATTCGAAATCGAGGCGAATGAAAAGCCTGAGCAAATAAGAGCAGCGAACTGAGCGACAAAACCAAAACGGTACAATTCCACATTGAAACGAGGATAGAGCGGGGGCTGCAGGAGGAAATAGCGTTCTAGTACCGAAATGAACCAGTAGCCATAGTACCTATGGTCCAGCACTCGGGCGGGCAAAGCGACGCTAAGGCATTAATTATCTGTAACTTGGGTGAGGAGGGAGTGGGAAACGGCTTGGACAGTGCGGAGCCAGCGATGTGGTGGAGTCGCATTTCGGTATTGGGGAAATACTGCTTTACGGGTCACTTTTTGGCTTTCCGTTGGAGTTTCGTATGGTCGGAGGCTAGTAGTTTATTTTGGGGTAAGAGACAGAAATGGCCGGGAGGTATTGGTGACGTCCAGGTCGTTCTGTTGCTTGGAGATTCGAAAGGCGACAGTTTCCGACTGTTGTGGGTGATGTGTTCAGTGATAAAAGAGGGAGATGTGGCTGCGAGGATGCATTCGAATCTTCCTGTTTTACGACGTGGGAGAGGCGTTTGATCTCGATAGACTGCGCGGGTTGCTGGGGGCGCGAGGCGGCACGATCAAACCAGACTTTCCGCGGCGAACTCCGGACTATGTGAGATTTGAGAAGCCCCCGATGGCGGAGCCAAGCGAGCCGCTGACACTGCGCGGGGGAGAAAAAGTAGTGTGCTCGGTCAAGTATTACGAATACGCGATCGTTGAAGTACAACTCGAAGCGGGGTTCGAAGGGGATTGGGAGGCGCTGCTGGCGCAGGCGGCGCGCTGGATGGACGCGCCGGATATTGAACCGGAAGGGCGAACTGTGGCTGGCAGACATTTGCAAAAGATCGGCGCGGCGGTGATCAAACCCAGAGAAGATTGGCTGCAAGAAACTTTCCTGGCGGTGGATGTGCACGAAATCCTTGACGACGCGGGGACGGCTTTGACGGCCGAGCAACTGCTGGCTTCGCATGGAGAAGAAATCGTTCAAATAATACGGGGCGAGCAGACGCGGCTGGCGCGTGGCACGACCGACCGGCTGCTGGAGGGCAGCCTTTCGTATTATCCGACGGACTTGCTGGTGATGGGATCAACGGCGGCGTTTGTATACGACAGGCCAGACGAAGCGGACTGGACGATTCAAATCCTGGAATACGCGAAGATGCAACTGCTGGAATTTCGCTACTACGACAATTTCATGACCCGGGTGCTTTCGGATGTATACAACACGCTGGATCGAAAGCAGAACTTGCTGCTATCGCGATGGACGCTGCCACGCGAAGCGAACCGATTGAACACCATACGGCTGGACGTGATGGAGCTGACGGAGAGAATCGATAATGCCATCAAATTTGTAAGCGACACCTATTACGCGCGGGCGTACCGGCTGGCTGCTTCGCGAGTGGGGGTACCCGAATACCGCAACCTGGTAGAAAAGAAACTGGAAACGGCAGGCGAGTTATACGGGTTCATGGTGTCGCAATTCAATGAGGCGCGGCTGTTTTTTCTGGAAGCAGCAATTACGATTCTGTGCCTACTGGATGTGCTGTTGCTGTTGAAAGGGCGGTAACGTCCCAAGCGACGATTGTGGCTGGGTGTGCCAGTCTAGTGGCCTCTGGTGGGAGGCGTGTACCAGATAGGCGAGGTCCAGGCTCTTTGTTGAATGGAGGCTGGAACCTTGGAGTTGGGAGGTAAGCCGAGCTTGGCTGCCCAATAGGTGGACCAGCGTGGCGTGGGGATTTCCAGGACGCGCGCGTAGTAAGTAGCACTGGCAGTGGGATCGAATTCGGAATCGGTCCACTCTCCGAGGAGTTCTGTTGCGCCGATGGTGTTGGTGAAGGTGGCGGATTTGACGTCGACGGTGTCGCCAACAGGGGGGAGCTTTCCAGTTTTTGTGTCTAACTTTCGATCGCCACCCCACACGACGTTGAACTCTTTCTCGTGAGTCTTACCGTCTTTGGTCCACACCTTGATGATTTGAACGCGGTCGAGGTTGCCGCTGCTGGGATCCTTGATGGCCTGCACGAGAAACGTAGGCTTACTTCCGGCAGCGTGAACGGGAAGATCGCCGCCCATCGGAACACCTTTATCGTAGGCGGACTTTATCCAGTCGGCTTGATTCGTCAGATCCTTGGGATAGTCCCAACCAGCAAACATACGAACCTTGAGACGGATGCCAGAAGTGCCAAAAGTTTCTTTGCGTTTGAAGGCGGCAAAAATGGATTCGCGCGTGTTCTCCTCCGCCCAGACCCCTGTCAAACTACCAGAACTGAGAACGATGGGGGCTCTCCCACGACCGACTTCGTTGCGGTGATGACAGTGCGAGGATCGTTGTCCTGGTTGCCATGCGAGCCTGGATAGTTGCTCGCCTCTGTGGAGGTAATCCCTGAATGGAAGTCGGTGCCTCCTTCGATTCCGTATTTAAATGGATTGACGCCGAGTTTCTCCTGAAGCTCCTGGCCCACGCCATAAGCCTGGCGAAGATAACTTCCGGTGGCAGATTTGGCGTCGCCGGAACCGTTGAGAAGCGACGTGAAGATTTCAAAATTTGCGAATTCGTCGCTGGGTGAAAGGGCGGGGCTGGTTTCGCTCTGGCCTTTCGCTTGAGCGATTTCGGCAAGCGGTTCATTGGCCATGCGGCGCTGGGCGTAGTCTGTGGAGAGCGGCTTGCCGGACATGTCCTTCTTATCGAACATCAGTCCGTTGCTGATGTTTCCGTTATGAGGGACGGCAATGACGTCCAAGCCCAGCTTTCGTTGCGCCTCCAGGTTCTTCCAAAGCTCTTCGGGATCCTGGGAGTCGAAGGAAGTGAAGGGCATGGCGGGGCCTTTGTCGGCGAAGATGACGCAGCGATGGAGATTCTGGCCGCCAGGCATGGATGTCCATTCGTAACCGACGAAGGTGGTGAACTTTCCGGGCTTGTAATATTTGTCCGCCATCGCGGCGTAGGTTTCCCAAGTCGAACGGAGCACCTTTGGATCGTTGAACTCGGGAAGAGGCTTATTGGCTGTGGTGGAGGCGATGAGTTTTACGAAGGCCTGGGCGGCGACTTTGGGGTCGGTACTGGACAAGGTCTTCTGCCATTCTGTGTTGGCGAAGGGGCCGTTGGGGTTGATGGCTTCGCGGACCGCGCCCAGGTATTCAGCGTGATCGGTCACGGCGAGAAAGTCGAGGGGAACGAGACGCTTCTCTTGCTTGCCCATATATTCGACGGTCTCTCCCATGGCGTAACGGAAGGAGTCTTCGGGGGTCGTCCGAGTGGTAAACACGAAAGCGTCCATCGAATAACTGGTGTGCAGGTGAAGATCGCCGAAGTAAGCATTCTTCAAAGGATTGGCGGGGGGCCGGGGAGCTGCGGAAGGGGAGACCGCCACTTTGTTTTCTGTGACAGCCGTTGGTCTGTCTTGACAGGATATAAGAAGGAAACAGGCCAGGCAGAAGAGGGCCACGGGCCGAACTTTCATCGTGAAATCACCTTTTATTTCGACGAACCTCGTGGAGAGCTGGAGGGATTATAGTCTACAATCGCGCGCGGCCGGTCAATTAATATAGCGGTTTTTGATAGGCAGCTGATTCCTGCAGGGGTGGATCGATGAATGAATTTGAAGGTGTGATCCCTATATTGAATGTAAAAGACTTCGGCGTGGCGATGGATTACTACGTCAAGAAGCTTGGGTTTCGAAAGAAATGGGATTGGGGCAATCCGCCGACATTCGGGTGCGTAGTGCGTGGGAAGGTGGAGATATTTTTTTGTGAAGGAGCGCAAGGAAAATCGGGAATGTGGATGTCCATATTTGTGGAGGATGTGGACGCGCTACACGAGGAATATAAGAGCAACGGCGCAATCATTCGGCAGGCACCGACGAATATGCCCTGGGGTGTGAGGGAAATGAATGTGGAAGATCCCGACGGTCACCGGTTGCGGATGGGAAGCGACGCAACAGGTCCAGTAGATGAGGAAGGGTTAAAGCGATTCATGGAGATTGAGCAGTAGCGGCAGGGGGTTCAGTTCGGGAGACTCCTGCCTGCAAAGCCGGGAGCGAGAGTAATGGTCGAAGGAGTTGGCACGAAACGCAAATAGACCTCAACAGCAAGGGCGTTCGGTGAAATTCCCCATTTCCACGGGAAACGGGACGCGAGACAAAAGGTAAAGGGGAGCTCCCAATGCGTTCACAAGAGCGAGAGGGCGAGCAGGAGCCACAGGAGTTTTGGGAGGAGCCTCACGATGGATTAATTTGCCACGGCTTGCAGCAGTGCACAGCAGCGAATGGATTATTGCGGGTGACGGGATGATGAGCAAGTCCCGCGCCGGCGAATTATCTAGAGAAGAAGAAAAGATCTTTCGAGTCGGAGCTCCAGCCACGGACCGCATTTGGCTTGATGAGCGAGGGAGCGTTGCTGTCCGCGCTTTCGCTCATCTGCAGAGAATAGCCATTGGCAAGGTAAGAAGGGATATCGCGATAGTCGGTAACCGGGATGTAAGGGCCTTTCTTACCGAGATGGACGTGATAGCGGTTGTCTTTGAAGCGATGAGGAAGCAAACGAGTGCTAAGATTTTTTCCGCGAGTGACGGTAGCGAACAGCATGAAGATCCCCCAAAGAAATAAAGTCAGACTTATTGTACAGACGGGGAAGTGCTGCAAGTAAGTGCCAAGACTGTGGAAAAATGTGGAAGAAATCAGGCGATGATTGAGAGAAGTGCTGGAATTTTATTATCGGGTATTTCATCCCGTGATGGTGGCGCGGACTGGTGTGGGAATGATTGTTAGCGCGTTAAGGCGCGGTGGGCCGCACTGCTGACGGGGATTTCTCCGTGGTGTTTGAGTGCACAGTTGCTGGAGTGTGTTTGATCAGGGGCGCGCGGCGAGTGCGTCGCGATAGACCTTTAGATTGGACTTATCAACGACAACCGTGCCGGTATCGACGAATGTGGGCATAGGGGGAGTGACGGAAGTGCGCCAGTCTTTGAAGCGGTGAATGGCGTTGTGGTGAAGGTCGTCAAGGAATTTCAAGCCGTAGTAGCTCATGACATAAGGCTTTTGGGTGATGGTGGCGGCGATGGCCCCGCGATCGATCCAATCCAGAGTGTCCGGATCGCCGTCGAAGGCCAGGATGGGTAGCTTACCTTCCATGCTGGCGGTCTGCAGAGCCGCGGCAGCACCGGAGCCACCCACCGCCTCCAGGCAAATGATTCCATCCACTTTTTCATGCTTCTGAATCAGGCCGGTGACCAGATCGGTGGCAGTGTGGGCATCGCCCTTGTCGTCGAGAATTTGCGTGAGCTTGATCGCAGGGAAATTGTTCAGGGCATCGGCTACGCCGGCCACGCGATCATCGAGGTTACGCTGCCCCGGAATGGTGATGACTACAATGTTGCCATTATTGCCGAGGTGCGCGGCCATCTGCTTGAGGCTTTCTTTACCGGCTTTGAAATTGTCGGTACCGATGTACATGAGGCGCCTGGAATTCGGGACATCGGCATCGACGCAGATGACGGGGATGCCCTGAGCGATCGCCTTGTCAATATCGGCCTGGAATATCTCCGGGCGAGCGGCAGAGAGGCAGATCCCAGTGGGTTGCTCTTCAACGACCTTACGGAAGGTGACGAGCTCCGCATTCGGGGCATAGGCAGGAGGACCAACGAGTTCCGCTTTAACACCGAGGATTTTGGCCGAGTCCAAAAACCCCGCCTTGGCCTCCTGCCAATAGGGCAGGCTGATATTGGTGGCCACAAAGACATAGCGTTCGCTTACATTGTGGTAGGGCTTGGCGCACGAGACGATGAGTGCTGCCGCGAGAAGGGTAAGAACAAATACCAGTCTAGCCGCCTGTCTGCTCATGGAAAATCTCCTTTTGCATTCGGTCTGGCCTATGGGGGAATTCATGCACACGCCCGGGAAATTTCAATTGTCGACCATAGCTGGGTTGGAAGCTCAAGGACGAACGGGAGGGTCACCTCCACTTCAACGACTACCTTGAAATCGATGATCGGAGGTCCGAGTGATGGATTTCAAGATTGTCGCTATAGGAAACATAGGTCGGGCAAGGCACCGGCGTCAAGCGGAGAAGGACGAACGGGAAGGCGATGTTCGGGGCGAGGGATCAGGACTGGATTTGGATGAGGTCGGCGGGAGGCTTGGGATCGAGTTTCGGGGCGCCATGAGTCCAGCGAGAGATTTGCGTGGAGTGGTCACGGAGACGGTTGAACAAGAGGCCGATGTTGATGGAGCTTTGTACGAAGTGATCGATCTTCAGAGGGCCGGCGAACTTGATGGACTTGACCCAGTGAAGGCCGCTGCTGATGGCGCAACCGCATTGGGAGCAGTCGGGCGAACCGCCGAAAACGCAAGGTTCAACGCGGCTTTGCAGGTCGGCAGAATAATTGGCGGACATTTTGGAGAAAAGGCAATCGTCGGGGTTGGCGGGAGGTTGAATGATAGCGCGAGCAATGCCCTCGTTCGTGAGGAGCTTAGGATATTTATTGGAGAGGGAAGGCAATTGACGCGCAATGAGGTCACGATCTTCGGGGGTAAGCATCTCGGGGCTTTGCTCGCCGAGTTGGGGAGTGTACAGGCTGACCCAAATACGATTGACTTCGGGGCGCGCGCTCCAAAAGGCGACGTATTCCTCGAGGTAACCGGGGCGGGAAAGCATCTGGCGAGTGATGGTCCAATGAATGTTGACTTCGCGGCCTTCGATATTTTTGAGGATGCGTTCATAAGTGGCGGGCTTGCGGCGAATGTCGTGATGTTCGGGTAGGCCGTCGATGGAGACGGCAACTCGGACGCGAGGGAGTTTCATCCATTCGGCGGGGATGGGGATGACGGCACTGGTAACGACGAGCGCGAAGATATCGAGTGCACTGAGCGCGGGGAGAATGCGGCTGAGTTCACGGTGACGAACGAGCGGCTCGCCGCCGACGAGAGAGACGTGAATGGGCTTGTGCTTGCGGACGAGTTGCAGCACACCATTGACGAGCGCGTCACCGCGGAGATCGCTGAGTTGGCGCAGGGTGACATCGCCGCCGAGGTGCGAGTCACCATAGGCGTAACAGCCGGGACAACTGAGAGGGCACTCGCGAGTGATCTCGATGGAGAGCAGTGGTACGCGACCGGTGAGGATACGACCCCAGGCGGAAAGAATTTCGCGAGGAGAGAGGCTTGGATTGGGGTTGGGAGATGTGGGAAGCAAGGTGATAGTGGAGATCATATATGAAATTGTGATGCGTGTCACAAAATAAGGGGTGCATGGTCAAACAGGAGTGAGAGTGGGATTTGGTGCCTATATAAAGGTAGGGCGCTTTAAGGTTGAAAGAGGGGAGAAGAGAGGGTTCTTGTCAACGCAAAGTAGAAATGTCCGGTTTTTCGCCAGATAGAAATGTCCGCTTCCATGGTTTTCTCCAGGGGTGATTTGCAGGCACATGGTATTTGGGTTTGATTTTGTTTTGGGGTTTCGGCGTTTGTTCCGCAAGTCCTGGAGGCCGTAGGCCGGAAGGACTTGCGGACGGCCGCACGGGTTCTTGACAGGGGCGCAGGTGCACATAGCGGCCGCGGTAGCGCAACCAGTGGCTTCCGTCCAACCGCCGTTCGATCTCTACCGCAGCTCCACGAAGCCCCGCACAAACTTCTTCCCGCAGCATCCCCCAACGATTTCCGTCCCAGCTTACCGTGTGGTCCTGAGCCACCTTGCGGGCCACGCGCACACTCAAGATTTCTTCCAGGTGCTGTTCGCGCCCCAGTCGTCGATGGGCATTGCGTGGATTTCGCGCTGCCACCGTAAAACGCTGCTCCCACTCGGGAAGAAAGCGCATCTCCAGGAAATGATTCGCTCCCTGGATGCTGTCGATTCCCGCCAACCGCATCTCCTTCACCAGACGATCCTGAAGAGTTTCAAACAGCCTCTCGATTCGCCCTTTGGCATGAGTGTTCAACTGCGCCGCATGGCGATGTTGAAATTCGACGCTTCCGAGTAACACATCCGTACCATCCGCTTTTCCTGCAAGAGTTCGAGCTGGTTTCCTATCGCCAGGACTGGGGTGAGGACAGGGTCTGGTTTCAGGACAAGCTTGGTCGCCTGCATTCATTACCGACAAGCTGGACTGACGCTGGGGCTGCCGATCCTTTCGTCGCTCTCGCGGCGGGGCGATCGCTGTTTCGAGTGGCGGACCTGATCGAACTGGCGCGGCAGATCGACCGATGGAAGTCCGAGCGAGTCGAGAGAACTGTAAAGGAAAACATGTCATGATCGTAAAGTTAATGTTGTCAGGAGTGTTGGCCCCGAACTATACGGGATTGATCGTTTTGTATAGATCACGCCATTCAGGTGATTCCGACATCGGCGATGCAGGCGAAAGGAATCGGGACGGTGGAGCAGGTACGCAAGGAGTTCGGAGCAAACCTGGGGCTGGAGATGAGCTTACAGCGGTCGGGAGAAGAGATACGAGTCAATTTCAATTTAATTGATGCAACGACAATGATGCAGGTGGGCGGGGGGACGGTGACGGGCAAGTCCTCTGACACGTTTGATGTGGAAAAATTGACGGCTACCAAGAATGGGGAGTGCAGGATTTAGTGAGGTGTTGCGTGCCAAAGGAGAGATGGAGGTTTGCGGAATGAGTTGGAGGGAGCGAACTTTGCTGAGGATAATGGCGCTACGATTGTGGTTGGTTGCAGCGATGATGCTGGCGCTGGGAGGAGTGGCGACGGGACAAGGAAAGGCGCCGGTATTTCGGGCGGTGGCGTTGGCGGAGAAAGGCGGGATTCATAAGCCGTTCGTAGATTCGGCGAAAATATGGCTGGGAAAGCTGGCGAGGGAAAACAATTTCGCCGTGGACTATATTGAGGATACCGAAAAGGTCAATGACGCATTTCTTGCGAATTATAACCTATTCGTTCAACTGAATTACCCGCCTTATATGTGGACCGACACGGCGAAAGGCGCATTCATCAAATATATTGAAGAAGGGAAGGGCGGGTGGATTGGATTCCATCACGCAACGCTGTTGGGAGAGTTCGACGGATATGCGATGTGGCCGTGGTTCCACGAATTTATGGGCGAAGTGCGTTTTAAGAGTTATATTGCGACATTTGTGACGGGGACAGTGACGGTGGAGGATACGAAGCATCCGGCAATGAAAGATGTGAATTCGCCATTCGTGGTTGAGAATGAAGAGTGGTACACGTACGACAAATCGCCGAGGCCGAATGTGCATGTGCTGGCAAGCGTGGATGAGAAGACTTACACGCCAACGACGGAGATCAAGATGGGCGATCATCCGGTGATCTGGACAAACGAGCATATGAAAGCGAGGAACATTTACATTTTCATGGGGCACCATCCGGAGTTGTTCGAGAATGCCGCGTTCGCGCAGATTTTCAAGAACGCCATATTCTGGGCAGCGGGGAGATAAAGAATACGAAGGGATGGCGGGAGATGAGGATGCCATGGAGGGTGATACTGATCCTTTGCGTGGAACTGGGCGGCCTGCGCATGACGCAGGGTCAGGCGGATGTGCACGTGAAGAGACATCTGCTGGTGATTGGGGAAGAAAAAGGATACCGGCATGAAGCGGTGTCGCACGCCATGGCAACAATTGAACGGTTGGGACGAGAGAGCGGCGTATGGGATACCACGATCCGGACCGATACCGAAGCGCTAACGAAAAAGAAACTGGAGTTCAACGCGAAGAATTTGAACGATTTTGATGCGATATTGTTTTACACGGGCGGGGAACTGGAGATGAACGCGGAGCAGAAGGGCGCGCTGATTTCGTTTGTGCATGACGATGGGAAGGGATTTATTGGAGTGCATAGCGCGACGATTACGTTCACGGAGTGGCCGGAATACGGAGAAATGATCGGGGGATATTTCGACGAGCATCCCTGGGGCACGTTTGAGGCACCGATTGTGGTGGAGGATCCGAAGTTTCCGGGAATGGAGCAATGGCCGAAGTCATTTGTACTACGAGACGAGATTTACCAAGCGAGGAATTATTCGCGGGACAAGGTGCGGGTGCTGATGCGGCTGGATGCGTCGAAGCTGGACTTGAATAATCCACGCGTGCACAGGAAGGATCTGGATTTTGCCGTGACGTGGGCGAAGATGTATGGAAAAGGGAGAGTGTACTACTCGACGCTGGGGCATGTGGAGCAGAACTGGGATGATCCACGGGTGCAGAAGATGTATACGGAAGCGATTCGGTGGGCCCTGGGGCTCGTGGATGCGGACGTGACGCCGCGGCCGTTGGATAAGGAGGCAACGACGAATAAGGAAGGCGCGGCGCGATGAGTGTAATTTCGAGTGCGACGCCAAGCACAGTCGTTGGTGGACCGTCCCGCAATTGCGTCCGGAGACATCAGTCCAGCTCGAGAAGGCCGAGGAGATTGTTGATAAGCAGGAATGGAGGTTGGAAGCAATGTGGCGCGCGGCTTTGTTTTTGCTGGTGAGCTTTGCAGTGTGGGGGCAGGAGACGCACCCGATTCTGACGCTGGGATCGGCCGCGCCGGATTTTGCGCTGCCAGGAGTGGATGGAAAAACGCACCGGCTGAGCGATTATGCGAGCAGTCCGATTATGGCGGTGGTGTTCACATGCAATCATTGCCCGATCGCGCAGATGTATGAACAACGGATACAGAAATTGGATGACGACTATCGCGGACGCGGCGTGGCGGTGGTGGCGATTCAGGGGAATGACCCGAAGGCGATTCGAATCGACGAACTGGATTCGTCGGACACCAGCGATAGCCTGGAGGAAATGAAGATCCGGGTGGAGTACAAGCACCTGCGCTATACGTATTTGTACGATGGGGAAACCCAATCGGTGACACGGGCATACGGTCCACAGGCGACGCCGCACGTGTTCATTTTCGATAAGGAGAGGAAGCTACGGTACGAGGGCCGGGTGGACAACAGCTACCGCATCGAGCAGGTGAAAACGCAGGACGCGCGAAATGCGATTGACTCCTTGCTGGAGAATAAAGATGTGCGGGTAAAGCATACCGGGGTGTTTGGCTGCTCGACGAAGTGGCAAGAGAAAGAGGCGTCGCGGAAAGAAGTGCTGCGAAAGATTAAGGAGCAGCCGGTGGGATTGGAGATGGCGACCGCAGAGGACTTGAAGAGACTTCGGACGAATCCAACGAAGCACATGCTGCTGGTGAGCTTCTGGGCAACGTGGTGTGGGTCATGCATCGAGGAGTTTTCTGATTTCGAAGACACATACCAGATGTATAAGGTACGAGACCTAGAATTAGTAACGGTGGCGGCGAACATGCCGGACGAGAAGGCCAGCGTGATGAAAATGCTGGAGAAAATGAGAGCGACCAGCCGGAACCTGTTGTTTGCTTCGGATGACACGGCTGCGTTGCAGGCGGCGTTTGATCCGAATTGGGATTCGGCGGTGCCGTATACAGTTCTGCTCGATGAGAACGGCAAGGTTCTCTATAAGAAGCTGGGAAGCGTGGATATGCTGGAATTGCGGCGGACGATACTGGCGAACCTGCGGTCGGATTACATTGGGTTCAACGAATACTGGCAGACAAGGACGGGACAGACCGGGCCCGTGAAGAGTGGCGGCCAGTAAAGTTCGAGACTATTCGAAGAGTGTGACGTATTGAGGATTTCTTTGAGGAAGGATTTTGCGGCGATCGCTCCGCTGCGCGACTTGACGCGGTAGAGAGCGGAACGAAGAAAAAGCCAGGTCGCATCGCTCGGGATGACCGCGTGGATACAACTCGGACCTGGATGAAGCGAGATCAAAACCCCTACCCCTGAAAAGCGCAAGGGCAGCGCACCCACCCCAAGAGACAGAGCCGCCAAGAGCCCAGGTGAGACAAGGTCACCTGGGGCACGCGGAGTATTCAGCGAGGAGGGAGAGCAGTTCTTCACGGTTGACGGGCTTGGTGAGGTAGCCATCCTTGCCGCCCTGGAGGCAGCGTTCTCGATCACCTTTATAGTGTGCGCAGTCATGGCGACGATGGGAATGTGGGAATGGGAGCGCGTTCGAACTCGCGGATGGCGGCGGTGGCTTCGAAGCCGTCCCTTTCGGGCTTCTGGACATCCATGAAGACGAGGTCGAAAGGGCGTGTCTGGAACTGGAGCAAGGCGCTGGCGCCATTTTCGGCGACGGAAACGTGGTGTCCGGCTTTTTCGAGAAGACGGATAGCAAGCCGAGTCATAGACGTTTGCGGCGAGATCGAATCCATTCATCCGCGGCATGTTTTCCATCGATGAGAATCAGGGAAAAGGGAAGGTTGAGCCGGCAAGCCGAGTCAATTTCCTGAAACGCGTGTGCGCCACTGGCTACGGCGAATGGGTGCATCCCCCATCGACGGAGCGAGTGATCGAGGATTTTGCGATTGGTGGCGTTGTCATCGACGATGAGGACCGATAACCCGTTGAGGGAGGAAATGACAGATTCCGTTGATGGGGGAGGAGCGGAAGTGGCGGCGAAGCGAGCAGTGAAATGGAAGGTGCTGCCGAGGCCCGGGGAGCTCTGGAGCCAAATGTGACCGTGCATCATGTTGACAATGCGAGAGGAGATGGCAAGACCGAGACCAGTGCCACCGTGCTTGCGAGTGGTGGAGCTGTCCGCCTGAGTGAAGGGAGAGAAGATGAGGGACTGCTTGTCGATGGGAATGCCCTCGCGGGTATCTCGAACCTGAAAATGGAGAAAGAGACCGGGGGAGTCGGATGGGTCCATGGCGACCTGTACGGAGATTTGGCCGCGGTCTGTAAACTTGACGGCAATTGCTGACCAGGTTCATGAAGACTTGGTGGAGGCGGTGCGTCGGCGAGGCGGGGGAACTTCGTCGGCAACGTCGAAGAGCAATTCAACATTCTTTTCGTTGAATACAAAATGAGCGCGTACTTGCATGCGGGTGCGCCTGCGGAGAAGCTAGTGCTGGGGATTCCGACGTACGCGCGCGGTTGGACCGGAGTGCCCAGCGCGGAAAATGGCTTATATCAGACTTCGAGTGGACCTGCGCCGTTTCCGCCTGCGGACTACCTGCAGACTCCCGGAGCGATCACCTATCTGACAGCGACGGGGCTGACCGGATTCACTAGACATTTTGACTACCGGCGGATCGCGGTGTGGCTGTACGACCACAACACGAGAACATTTTGGTCGTACGACGATCCCGTTACCGTGTGGCTGAAGACGGGGGCGTGCGCACGCGTGTAGAAGGCGGGTTAGGTGGCGCGTTTGTCTGGGCACCGAAAGACGACGACGCTAATGGGACGATTGTGAAGACCATGGCAGCACGGCTGCGGTGACCAAGGGAGAGTAAGCATAACTGGAATAAGGTCTGAGACGAAGGCTGGCGCTGAAAGGGAGCGCCGGCCAGGTCAACTGGCTCCCTTGGCAAAGACAAGGGCACGGCCCATACCGGCGAAGCGAAGTTCAATGAGGTTGCGTGAGCCGTCTCGATTGGTTGTATACACAACAGCGTCTTCTCCATATTTAACCCTGCGGTCAACCCAGGTTGCTTCCGCGACGGCACCGATAGCGCCAGTGACCTGAAATCTCACAATAGCGTCGGGGATGTAAGATTCCCACGAGACGATGCAATCTCCTACAGGCATGCTAGCGTTACCGATGCGAAATGGGCGTGGCAATCTGAAGTCACGGGAACCGCGTTCGAAAGAGCGGGGAGAGAAGCCGTGGGAGGAAAGGTTATTGTGAACAACTTGCGCCTCTTGATCGGTGGCGTAAGGTCCTACGAGCACCTGGTAAGATTTCTTCCAAAAATGATTCCTGGGAACGACCCTGACTGGAAAGCCGAATTGAGACAATTTGTCGGTGGTTTTGTCTGCCCATAGCTTGTCGTTGAATCTACCGACCTCAAGAAACTTTTCAGAAGGAGATGCGGTGCCCAGTGCTTTGGAGGACTCGACGGAAATCAATTGCGGAATCGTAGGGCGGAGAGAGGCAACGCTGAGCTCCAAGGCAAGCGTACCGGGAACCGAAGGCACGAGAGGCGGGCTGAAGGATGAACTGCTGGCTATTGCAGGATTAGGGCGGGCAAAAGTGGAAAGCTGAGCAGGAGCGGTGGTTACGTGGACGGGGTCGGGGTCAGGCTTAATTTCGTTTGATTGAGGTGTGGATGCTGATGGAGCCGAAAGGAGTTTTTCTTTTTGGGAGACCGCAATTAGAGAGGGAGAAGGCGACAACGATTCTGAAGAAGTTGGATGTCTGAGAGAAGCTGTCTGAGGTTCTATGGGCAGGGGCTGAGGCTCTGAGGTAGCCGGTTGCGACTCCGGGAGTGTTGCAGGTGGACCGGGGGCCGCGGGCTGCGGGACAGAACCTCCACCCAATCTTTCACCCAGATGGACAAGCGATTGGCCGAGTTCGCGGCGGTGAGTCTGGAGTAAGAATAGGGCTGCAACGAGGGTGGAAATGAGGATGCCGGAGACAAGACCGCCCGAGAAACTTGCGTACGACCTAGGTGAATGAGCGACTGAGGCCTGCGCCGCGAGCATGGCGGAGTTTTGGAGAGCGGCAAGAGTGCTGCGCTGGCCGGCGATAAGGGTAGGAGATGGGGGAGAGGGAGCGTGTTGGTCATTCACAGTGGCTGGTAAGGAGTGTTGGCTAATCCAATCGCTAATTTCCTTGCGCGCAGTTGTAGAGAGATGGGTGAAACGTAAGCCGCCTCTCCTACGCGCGGAGTCGGTCCAGGTCAAACGACCGCTGGCCTCGATGCGATGATTGTCCAGAGAAAACCAGAAACGAATCATCGAGGAAGGTTGAATAGGAACGGCGGAGCGAATGCAGATTCCTCCCTCCGAGATATCGATCAGGATCCCGCCGTTGTCTGGCTCAAGATTGACGTAGGCGAGGTTCTTGAGAGCGATGCGAGGAGAGAGGCGGCGTTCCGAGGTCATCATAGGAACAAATCTCCTTTTGTCGAATGTGGCGCGTGGCCAGGCGCTTCAAGCAGCCATCGTCCGAGGCAGAGTTCGGACAACGCTCACAGATAACAAGCGGGGCGACGGCACAGGGTGGCATGGCCGGACAGTCATCGATTGTTGACACCAATAGTTGCTGGACGTGGCGCATTCCCGGGCGGGTTGGGAAGGAATACAACGAGATAGAGAGGTTCAATATCAGCGGAGTAGGGTAGGGTCAATGGTACGAGGGTACTAAGCCTGAGGTAGGTAAATGATTCTCAGAATGACACTGACGTGAGCTGCTTGGGAGCCGGGCCTGGCGCGGGCGCCGCAATGTAGCTTGCTAGGGGATGTTGATGGAGGTGGTGGTACCGTCGACGGTAACCTGGACGGTAGGCTGATTGCCGATAATGGTGACGGTGGCGGTAAAGGTGTTGGCGGTCATGGGGATCTCCGCATGGAAGGGATTGCCGGTTAAAAGGTCGTAGAACAGGAGTTGGTTGTTGGATGGACCAATCTTATTGGAGCCAGCGACGATGGCAAGAGTGCAGTCGTGGCTGAAGAAGATTCTGGGCTCGAAGAAATAGCCAGCCGCATTGGTTTTTGTGGCTTCGACCGGGATAGCGCGTTGGATGTTCGGATGATTGAATAAATCTATGACGATAAATTCATTGTCGGCAGAAAAGCCGCCGGTATTTCCGGTCATCACTACGCCTTGAGTCAAAGGAGTTGGAGTGCCGGAATCGGCACAGAAGCCGGCGCCGCCCATAGTTGACTTCGGACCAAAATCAAAGCCGACGGGTTGGGAAAGAGTTTGTGTCCCTTTGAGGAATACTGCCTTTCGCGATTGTGAAACGGCCGGTGGCCCCGCGCTTATCACCGCAGAAAACGTACTCGACAGGCTAGCGACAGTGGAATTCGCCGATCCGTTTGTGTAGGGAGTGGGATTGGCTTCCGCGAAGGAGCCCGTGTCGCGCGAGACGATGAGTTTCAAAGGCTTGGAATCGGGACCGGCGCCGGAGGAAGTGGCATCGGTGGCAGTGACGGTGAGATTGTTCGAGCCGAAAGAAATAGCTGTGGTGCCAACGGCATTGAAGGTGAGGGTGCCAGTGGTTGATCCAGCGGGGATGGTGAGAGCAGTTTGCGTAACGCCGCTTGGGAGTCCTGAGGCAGTAATGGATACATTTCCGGAAAACGGAGCGGTGCGGGTGATGGTGATGGGGATAGAGGCAGTTTTGCCGCGCTCGATAGCGAGAGGCGAAGGCAAGGTACTCAGAGAAATGGAACCAGCGGGAGGAGGTTTGACGGTGAAGGTGCGACCGTCACTGATCGAGCAGTTCTGACCGAAAACCATGCCACTACAACTGAGAGTGAGAGTGTGCGAACCGGGAAGGAGAGTGAGAGGGACGGTGAGATTGCCGTTGGAGCCGGTAGTGAACTGAGAAGTGATATTGGCGCCGTCAAGGACGATGTTGAGGTTGGAGGTAGGCTGGTTGACGGTCACCTCGGCGGTGACCGGGGAGGAGAGGACGGCGCCATTGGTGGGCTGAACGAACGCGGCTCCACCACGGCAGCAGCCGCCAAGGACGAAAGCTCCGAGAAGGAGAAGCGCCAGCGAAAGTTTTTCTTGAAGCGGAGCCCAGAGGGGCTGGAAGAATAAAACAGAAGAATATTGCATGAAGCGCACCTCGCTGGAGGATTCCAAGGATGACCAAATTTGCGTGCAAGAGAGTAAGACCGTTTCGAGAAGGCGCAAATTTTTAGCCCGACCTGGATGCTGTACGACCGTGAATGGGAGGCAGTCTACACCGAATCTCTGGATTAGCAGAATGATAATTTTTGACGAGAAAGCCGGGACGAAGGGCGCTGCCGTTTTTAACGAAGGGCTAATTGTCCGGTGCCAACATGGGCGTGCAGGTGGTATTGGCCGAAGGAAGTTTTGGAGAGAGATGAGGAGGGATGATGGCGGTAGAGCGACTGAGCCTTCGCAAAAGGCGTGAAGGATGGGCCACCCTCAAGCACAAAGGTGGGGTGATATTTGGGGAGATGGCACGGGAGATGGGGAATATAATGGCCGTGCGAGGGATGGGTGGCGATGAAAAAGCCAAAGCGAAGGACGAGGAAGATGGGCATGGCGACCGCGGCGGTTGTGGTAGCGGCGGCGGGATTGGCGCTTGCGGCGGGGACGGCGAGCGCGAAGAACAAAGAGAAAGCACTGCTGCCGGATTTCGTGTTGAAGGCGGAGACGGTGTGGTGATTCTGCAAGACGTAAAGGAGTCGATGGATGACCCGATGGCAAACCGAAGGGCTCAGAAGGAAGTGGAAAAGGCATTGATGAAATGGGGGCGGTTCCGGCTGACGCAGGAGGCCTTCACGGCAGACCTGGTGATGGGTGTAAGCAAAGGAACGGGGAAAGTGGCGAGCCCGACGATTGGCGGCGGGCCGGTGGATTCGCGTCCCGGTACGATCGAGACGACGGACAACCAGATACGAGTAGGGGTGCAGCAAGGGCGTCTCCCCGACGGAACGCAGACGGGAGATGCGAGCGGGCCGACCGGGAAAGCGAGTCCGGGGATGAAAGCGGGGTCGATAGCAGAAGATAGGTTCGAAGTATTTCAGGGTCGGGAACAATACTCTGTGAGCAACGCGCCGGT
Organism: Candidatus Acidiferrales bacterium; assembly: GCA_963839315.1. GTDB lineage: Bacteria > Acidobacteriota > Terriglobia > Acidiferrales > UBA7541 > Acidiferrum. The sequence goes on along the minus strand of CAWIUU010000031.1, from coordinate 279,336 downwards.
GTGGAAGTACATGGGGAAGAATGGATTAAAACCACCAGATGTGACGGCAGTGGCGGAATTTCGAAAGGCGGTGGAGGAGGCAGAGAAAGCGGCGGCGCAGAAGAAGCAACTGCAGCAACAACAATCACAACAGGGGCAAAAGAAGAATCCATGAGGTGGGCGCGGGTGGAAGAACAGGTCGGAGGTTGAAGAGAGTTGGCGGCGCGAAAGAGTGTTGGTGACGGGGAGACCGGGGCAGGAATGGGGCCAAGCAAGGTGGGGCAGTGGTTGCGTGATGCGTGGAAAGGCGTAAGGGAAGAAGCGAGAATGAGTCACGCGAAGACGCGTGCGGTAATCATGGTTGCGACGTTGGTGGCGGCGATGGTGGTGCTGCCATCGAGAGGGCAATTCAAGGCAGACACGATCCTGTCGGTGCTGCGGATCAATGACGTGGTATTTGCATCGACGAGGACGGGATTGTTTCAGAGCAGTGTTTCCCAACAAAAATGGAATGCGGTGAAACTGCCGAAGGGGGTGCTCGGCGGCGGATGCTTGAGTGTAAGTGATGCGGGAGTGACGAAGATTTATTATTCGCCGCCGTCGAGCGCAGTGACGGACCGGAGCGATCGCTGCGCGATTGGATTGGGATTATGGGTGTCGGCGGATATGGGAAAGACGTGGAAGAAGCTTGAGGGGACGCATTTCTTCAGAAGCGTGCTGGCGAGGAAGGATGGAGTGCTGTACGCGTCGGCGCGGCTGCCTTCGGATAAGGCGAATGTAGTGGCGGAACTGGAGATTTACGGTGGGAGCCCGCTGGTGTCGGTGGATGGCGGAAAGACGTGGGTGGACACGACGGGAGCGGTGCCGATTCCCGCGGTGACGAATTTCTTTACCTGCAAGAAAATTCCGGCGCATGTGTGCGCGGGCGGGATGGGCGTGCGTGGGTACAACATGGAGTATGCGCCGGAGGAAAAGAAGTGGACGTTTGAGCCGTCGTTTGCGGTTGACCCGAAGGAAGTGACGGCGGGAGAATTTTTGACAGGCGGAGGGATAAGTTCGGGAACGTCGCGGTGTTGCTATATGCAGAGAGCGACGCTGGAGAATTACTATGTGCTGGGGTTTGAGGGTGTGTTGCAGAGAGTTGGGTTGACGCTGGAGACGGAGAAGAGGCGGTACGAGTTTGGCGACGGGAATGGTGCGAAATTGGTGGATGTGACAGTGAATTTGCTGCCGGGAGTGCAGGGAACGAGCGTGATGGCACTGCTGGATCTGGAAGAAACGGAGATTTGTTGGGGGCTGCGATACGTCGATCCAGAGGGAGGGAAGCATGAAGTGATCCCGGTGATCACGCGATTGAACAATCCGGCGCTGGGGCGCGCGCATGTGGTGGAAGTGGGGAAGCCCTACCGGAGGCAGATTAATCTACAGGGATTGGAGGAGTTGCGGAAGCCGGGGATATATCGGATGGTGATGGTGTTTGATAACGAGAAGCTGAAGAAGAAGGATGAGAATGAGTGGACGGGGAGGATTGTGGGGGCAGCGGAGTTTGAGGTGGAGATAAAGAAATGAGAAGCCGTCAGTTGTAAGTTATAAGTTAAGGAGAAGAGAGAGTGGGTCAGGGGGGAAGGGAAAAGGCCGATGGGAGAGGGTTGCAATGGAGAGCTATGTTTCGCTGAGATGTTGCCACGATCCCTCCACGCAGCGTCGGTTTATGGCCGGCGCCGCTCCGGTCGGGATGACAAAGTTGGTTGCTAGACGAGGCGTTGTAGTGGTCGCTACAAAGATAAGAAGCGAGGGATGGGGCACCCTCAAGTTCATGTGCTGGGTTGCCAGAGGGAACGAGGAACCCAAGTGCGCAGGCAGGAGTGCCTGTGCCACGGGGCGCGGGAAACCCAAGAACACTGGCAGGAGTGGCTGTGCCAGGGGAGCGGAAGACGAGGAGGAGAGATGAGGGAGGAACGGATGGATCGCAGAGGATTCCTGAGAGTGAGCGCGATGGCGGGCGGGGGAATGATGGTGGCGCTGTATGGGGATGGCGTCATGACGAAGGTGTTGGCTGCGGGAGGGCAGGGGGCGGTACCGGCGCAGGCGTATGTGGCGATGGCATTCGTGAAAGTGGACGCGGATGGCGTGGTTTCGATCATGGCGAAGAATCCAGAGGTTGGGCAGGGAGTGAAGACTTCGATGCCCATGCTAATTGCGGAAGAGTTGGACGTGGACTGGAACGCGGTGCGGATCGAGCAAGCGGACCTGGATGAAACGAAATATGGAAGGCAAGTGGCGGGAGGAAGCACGGCAACGCCAACAAATTGGGAGCCGCTGCGCAGAGTCGGGGCGGCGTGCCGGCAGCTATTTGTGACGGCGGCGGCACAGACATGGTCTGTGCCGGAGAGTGAGTGCGAAACGAGCGCAGGGAAGGTGACACACGGGGGGACGAAGCGGGCATTGACGTACGGGGCGTTGGCGGCAAAAGCGGCGACGCTGACGGCGCCGGATCTAAAGATTGTCAAGCTGAAGGATTCGAAGGACTACAAGATTATCGGGAAGAGCACGCCGGGCGTGGATAACCCGCTGATCGTTACGGGGAAACATTTGTACAGCATCGATACGAGGCTGCCGGGAATGTTGTGGGCAGTGTATGAGAAGTGCCCGGTGTACGCGGGAAAAGTGGTGAGCGCGAATCTGGACGAAGTGAAAGCGATGCCGGGAGTGAAGCAAGTGTTTGTGGTGGAAGGAACGAAAGAGTTGCTGGGGCTGCACAGCGGCGTGGCGGTGGTGGCGGAGAGCTGGTGGCAGGCGAAAACGGCGCGGGAGAAACTGCAGGTGAAGTGGGACGAGGGAGCGACGGCGCAACAGAACAGCGAGGGATTTTTGCGGGGGGCGCAGGAATTATCAGCGAAGACGCCGACGATTGTACTGCGGAAAGATGGCGACGTGGACGCGGCGCTGAAGAACGCGGCAAAAGTGGTGGAAGGGGCGTACGACTACCCGTTTTTGTCGCACGCGCCGATGGAACCGGAAAACTGCACGGCGCACTATCACGACGGGAAGATGGAGTTCTGGTCGCCGAGCCAGACACCGGAGTCGGGGAGACAGTCGGTGTCGAAAGTGCTGGGGATTCCCGCGGACGACATTATTGTGCACATGAAGAGGGCGGGCGGCGGATTCGGGCGGCGGCTGACGAACGACTACATGCTGGAAGCGGGAGCGATTGCGAAGCAGGTGGGAGTGCCGGTAAAGCTGCTATGGACACGCGAAGATGATTTCCATCACGACCATTACCGGCCAGCGGGATTTCATTTTTTGAAGGGCGGGGTGGACAGTTCGGGAACGTGGTGGCGTGGAGAAATCATTTTGTGAGTTTTGGGGAAGGAGAGCAGTTTGCACCGTCGGCGAATATTCCGCCGAACGAGTTTCCGGGAACGTTTTTGCAGAACTTTTATTTTGGGGCGTCGCTGATGCCGCTGGGAGTGCCAACGTATGCGATGAGGGCGCCAAGGAGCAATGCATTTTCGTGGGTGTTTCAATCCTTTACGGATGAGCTGGCACACGCGGCGGGGAAGGATCCGGTGGAGTTCCGTCTGGGATTGCTGAGCGCAGCGCGGGTGAGCAATGCGAATGTGAAGGCGGACCCGTTTTCGTCGGACATGGACGCCGGGCGGATGCAGGGGGTGGTGAAGCTGGTAGCGGAGAAATCGGGATGGAGAAAGAAGCAATTGGCGAAGGGAACGGGGATGGGCGTGGCGTTTCAGTTTTCGCACCGGGGATATTTTGCGGAGGTGGTGGAGCTGAGCGTAAGTGAGGAAAAGAAAGTCAAGATAAACAAGGTATGGGTGGCGGGGGACGTGGGAAGCCAGATCGTGAACCCGAGCGGAGCGGAGCAGCAGGTGAAAGGCGCGGTGATTGAAGGATTGAGCAGCGTGATGGCGTATGCGATCACGATCGAGAACGGGCACGCGGTGCAGAGTAATTTCAATGAGTATCCGCCAGTGAGGATGAATGAACTGCACGCGGAGATTGAAGTGAGTTTTCTGAAGACGGAGAATCCGCCGACGGGATTGGGTGAGCCGGCAGTACCGCCGTTGTTGCCTGCAGTGTGCAACGCGATATTTGCGGCGACGGGGGAGAGAGTGAGGTCGTTGCCACTAGCGAAGCATGGGTACTGGTGGGCGTAAGGGGCGGATATCAGAGATCGGGGATCAGAAACCAGGAAGCGAAGGCGAAGGTAGTTACGTCGAGAGCGCGAGGATTGGAAGGATTGGTGCGCAGGGTGCGCCGCAGTGTGGGCGAATCTGGGTTGCATTGAACGGTTAAAAGTGACAAGCATCACTGCTTGTTGCGTTCCCAGGCAATATAGAAGCTAGCCAGGTGGCATCACAGATTGGATTTGTGGTGACGACGACGTTGCCCGTGCGCATTGAGGTGGATGCAAACGGGACGGTGAAGAGCGCGGCGTTGGACGGCGAGGCGCTGCGCGGGACGCTGTTCGAGAAGGAGTTAGCTCCCTTTGTGGGGAGTTTGAAGGACAGGAAGTTTAAGGGCGTGCCTGTGGGAACGTTCCGATTCTATTTGATCTGGTACGACGCACTGCGGTTAAAACTGCGCCGGGACTGGATGGAGCCGGCACACGTGCTGCAGGGGGTACTGAATTCACTGGTGGGACGACAGGGCGTAGGCGGGATTGTAGTGCGTCCTGAAGTGACAGAACCAGCGCACTGGTTTGATCCGGGATATGCCATCGGGATTGAGGACGCGGTGGTAATTTCGGCGATTGATGAAGTGTACCCGGAACTGAAGCTTGCGGAAAGAATTGCGGCGGACAGACTGTTAATCCGGCGGATTCGACCGGAAGTGATGGAGCCGGTGCATTTTACGGGAATCAGGGAGCGCGACGTGCTGGGAGAAGTGAAGGCAGTGCTCGGCAAGAATCGTTAGCCAACGATTGAGTAAAACAGGATGAGGCCGCTTCGGTGACGGGGCGGCCTTGTCTTTGAGAGAGAGCAGAGATCGAAGATCAGTGGTCGGGAAACGGAGAGCAAGGTAGTTCCACGGAACCTGCGGGTTGGAAAGCAGTTTCGCGTTTATGGTGCGTTTAGGTTGGGAGTGAGAGAGTGAGGCGGCGTCCGGGTGTGAGTGGAAGAGTGGACGAACAAACTTGGGGAGGTGCGCAGTGGGAAAGATGAAAAAGAGTCTGGTGGGACTGGCAGTGATTGCAGTGGTTATGGCCGGATTTATGGGGTCGAAGCATACGGCGGCAGCTCCGCAAGCGTCGGGAGCGTCGGGATATCACCTGATCAAGAAAGTGAAATTGGGAGGAACAGGTGGCTGGGATTATCTGACGGTGGATCAGGCAACACACCGAGTGTTCATTTCGCGAGGGACGAAGGTGATTGTAGTGGACCCAACGACGGAAAAAGTCCTGGGAGAAATCCTGGATATGAAACGGGTGCACGGAATCGCGCTGGCGGCGGAGTTCAACAAAGGATATATCACGGACGGGCAGGCGGCGACGGCGACGATGTTTGACATGACGAACTACAAGACGCTGGGGCAAGCGAAGACGGACAAGGATGCGGATGCGGTGATTTACGATGCGTATTCGAAGAGGGTGTTTACATTTAATGGGGATGCGGGGACATCGACGGTGATTGAAGCCGCGGACGGGAAGTTGGCGGGAACGGTGGAGCTAGGAGGGGGACCGGAATTTGCGGCGACAGATGGGAAAGGCAAGATATATGTGAACCTGGAAGACAAAAGCCAGTTAGTGAAGTTTGATGCGAAGACGCTGAAGGTGGAAAACACGTGGCCGCTGGCACCGTGTGAATCGCCAAGCGGGCTGGCGATTGATGCGGAGCATGAAGTGCTGATCGTGGGATGCCATAACAAGCTGATGGCGTTTGTGGATGGGAATTCGGGGAAGGTGCTGGGAACGGTGCCGATCGGGCAGGGCGTGGATGCGAACCGGTTCGATCCGGGGACGGGATATGCATTCGCGTCGTGCGGGGATGGAACGCTGACGATTGCGCATGAAGATTCGCCGGGAAAGTTTTCGCTGGTAGAGATGATCAACACGCAGCGTGGCGCGCGGACGATGGCGCTGGATAAGTCGAATCACAACGTGTACCTGGTGTCGGCAGACTTTGGTCCCGCACCGGCAGCGACGGCGGAGAATCCAAGGCCACGGCCGGCGATTTTGCCGGACACGTTTGTGTTGCTGGAGTACGGAAAGTGATAGAAAAATAGGAGCACCAAGACCCACGCCCACAAACCACGGGTAGCCCACTGCTGGCGTGTGAGTAGTGGAACTTTTTAAAATTCGAGAAAGAGTTTCCGCCCAAGCCGGGGAATTCCTCTTGATATGAGAGAAGTACAAAGAGGGATTCCCCGTGATTTTGAGTGAGAGTTGGATTGCCGGCCGCAGTGAAAGCGGGGCTACAAGCGAAGGCGGGTGGAGGGAAAATCGTGAAGGTGGCGTCGATCACGAAAAAGAACAAGCAGGTAGCGTAGGAAGCGAAGGTGACGACGAACGGGAAAAAGAGTGAGGTGCAGGTGGGGCCGGACGGGAGTGCCCTGGACCACGAAGAGTGAACCCCGAACCGCGACCGCAAGAAGAACAAACCCAAGAGAAGAGAACATGTAGCGTTAGATCGGAAGAGCCCACGCTTCGCAGAATGCGCGAAGGATGGGCACCCTCCCAAGAGACGGCAACCAAAGAGGCCGGCATGAAGGTTGGCCATTACAAAACAAAAAAGTGAGATTAGTTGTGAGCGGCGGCGGAGGCGTTGGATTCGGGATGAAGTTTTTTGACGGCTTCGAGGAGGAAGTCGTAGGGGTGTGCGCCGGAGATGAGATATTTGTGGGCGAAGAGAAGAGCGGGGACGCTTTGAAGGCCGAGGCGATCTGCTTCGTGGCGGTCGTCGTCGACGAGAACGGCGAACCTGGGATTTTCGAGAGCGGAGGTGACGCCGAGAGGATCGAGACCGGCAAGCTCGGCGAGTCGATGAATATCGCGAGGAGATTCGATGGACTGACCATCGAGCCAGTAGTGATTCATGACCAGGAGATGGAAGGAATCACCACGACCGATGGAAGAAGCGTAGGCGGTGGCGATGTGGGCAAGGCGAGTGTTGATGCCAATGGGGCCGGGGCGAAGATTGAGTCCAAATTCGGAAAGGGCACGGCTGGCGATGTGTGAGTGTTCACCAGAAAGGGAAGAGTAATTGGAAGCTGGCACAGGCGAACAGCCCGGAGGGCGAAGCTGGAAGGAACGCCAGCGGATGTCGAGTTCATAGTGATCGCTGAGTCTTTCGACGGCAAGCGTGGCGAGGAAACAGTAGGGGCAAGTGAAATCGGTCCAGGCGTCGAGGAGGAGAGGCATGCGGCGAATCCTTCTATCCGTCTAGTAGAAACAATGTAGACCGGATGGAGGAGAAAGGCAAAGGGAGAATGGTGGGCCAGGAGAAATGTGGAGAGAGAACTTAAGAGCACAGGCAAGAGTGTCTGTGCCACGCGGATAACAGCAGATGTAAGAGGGAACGATTAGGAAAAAGAATCACACTGCCGGGCAATCCCGTGAAGTCCAAAAAATCTCCGCCCAAGAGATTTCAGAAGCACCCCGCCCCGTTGCAAGCAACGAATCGATTTGCGTCTTCACAGGATTGCTCGAAAGTGTGCGAGAACACTCTCAAACAGAGCCACCTAGCAAGACAAACATGACTCTGAGACAACTTGGAACGGAAGGAGTATGAAAGGGGATAGGAGGAATGTCACCTGTCAGAACTACCAGTCGTAAGAGGGTAAGGAAAGCATTGCTCAGATTAGAAAATGCCAAGGAAGAGAGTGCGTCCAAGCGGTCCCCTGGATGGGCAGGAGAGGAGTAGGGCAACGCAAGGGCAAGCGGAATGTTGTGGCTTAGAGGAGAGTTTTGGTGACCAGGCGGATGAGTTCGTTAACAGGGGTGGCGAAGACAACGACGGGAATCATGGGGAGAAGAGCGGCGACGGCGAGACCGATGAGAGTGGGTTTGTCGATTGGAACGAAAGACATGTTGCGGACGACGGCGAAACTGGCGCCGAGATCGGCGAGGGAGGAAGCATCAGGGCTGCCGAGGATCTCTTCGCCGGGCTGGCGATGGCCGCGAATCCACTTGTCTTCAAAGAGCTGATTGTGATGAGTGACGAGGCCGCCAAATTCGAACAGGGCCTTCTTTTTGACTTTGATGAGGACGGAGACGAGGGCGAGAAGGGGAAGAACGAGAAGAGAGACAGCGAGGGCACCGTAACCAATCATCAGGAATTTCAGGGAGGAAAGAGTAGCCCCTTCATAGGCAGACCTCAGCGGCGATGACCGCGCTACCGGCAAAGACGATGGGGCTGAAGGCAATCTGGCCTTCGGAAAGGATTCCGAGGCCAGCGGCGAGATCGGTGTGGGTGGCGACAAGATGAAGATTGATGCGAGAGACGCGCAAGAGAAAGATCGTCCAAAGAATGCCACGCCAAACCCATCGGAGCATGAGGAATCGGAAAAGGGGAGAACTGATGATCTTGAACTACCAACCAGCGAGGCTGAGAGTGGTGGTTGCAGCACCGAGGAAATGCCAGTTGGACGCGCCAGTCATTAGAAATTCACTTCCACGAATGAGGAGAGAAGGCTGGTAGGCGAGAAGGAGGAGGATGAGTTCAGGAAGGAAGCGATCGCGAAGGCGAGTGATTTTAGTGAGGATGGAGTCGAAGAAGGGGAGTTAGTCCTCGTGGACAAGGCCGGAGCGAAGAAATTCGAGGACGAGGGCGCGCCGGCGCTGGTCGATTCGAGATTCGGCGAGGATGAAAATGGGAAGTGCGAGAAGGAAACGGACATTGACGGCGAAGTCGCGGAGGAAGGTGATTTTGACGTAGTGGCCGAAGGCAAGCCCCTGAGCGAGGGAAAGGAGAAGAAGAGGAAGCCAAGCCAGGGCAGCGGCAAAGACGGCGCGATGAATGACACGCTCGCGCTCAGGTTCGACGCGGGTAATGAAGACGAGGAGTCGACGAAACGGACCGCCGCGCGTGATGGAGAAGGATTCGGCGACGGCAGATTGGGGGATGGCCATAGAGAAAAACCTCCAAGTGCAGAAGAATATGTGACAAATGGGAGAAAGATTCAAATGGGGAGTGGAAAGCCGGCAGACAGACAGCGCTACTTGTTTTCGACCGGGGCTTTCGTTTTCATTTCGGCGAGGAGTTGAGCGAAGCGGGGATCGGAGTGAAGGGATTGGAGGTCGCGGTCGGACTGAGTATTTTCGAAGTCGAGATAGCCGGAGTCGATGGCTTGGCGAAGAAGTTCGAAGGCTTCGTCGCGATGTCCGGCGAGAGCAGCGCCACAAGCGAAGTCGTAATAGGCGCCGCCAAGACCCGGTTGGCCAGGTTGTTTGCGAATGGACTCAATGCGGTCGGAATAGATTTTGCGAGCTTCCGCGTCATGGCCTTCTATGAAGAGAGTGGCAGCGAGGCTTATATGGGTTTTGGTGGTCTCGGGGTGATCGGGACCAAGGACACGGCGCTTGGAGTCGAGGATGGAGCGCTGAAGTTTTTCGGCTTCTGCAAGTTTGCCATCCCGTTGGAGAGTGCTACCGAGATTGCCGGCGGTAACCAGGGTATCGGGATTATCGGCGCCCAGAACGCGAGCTTGAGTTTCGAGAACCTGGTGATAGATTTCTTCGGCTTCAGCGAACCGCGAGGCGGAGTCTAGGGTATTAGCGAGATTAGCTTTGACGGCAAGCGTGTCGGGGTGATCGGGGCCGAGGACATGAGTGCGCGCATCGAGAGTTTCGCGTTGAAGTTTTTCGGCTTCCTGGAGGCGGCCAAGTTCCTGGAGGGCGCCAGCGAGGTTGGAAGCAGAAGTGAGGGTTTCCGGGGCGTCAGGCCCGAGCGTGCGTTTCTGAATTTCGAGAGTCTGGCGATAAAGTATTTCCGCTTCGGGAATGCGTTTTTCGTCGTCGAGGATATTGGCCATGACGTTCATGGCGCGAAGGGTTTCGGCGTTTTCGGGGCCCAGGGCACGGCGATCGTCGGCAAGCACTTTGGTGATGACGGAGTCAGCTTCTGAATATTTGCCTTCGAACTCGAGGACGGAAGCGAGATAGCGACGAGTGTTCAAGGTTATGGTGTCGTTGGGGCCGAAGACGCGCTGCTGGCCGGGGATAGCATCTTTAAAGAGTTTTTCAGCGTCGGCATAGCGGCCCTGGCGCAATAAGAGAAAAGAAAGGTAGGACATGGCGCGGAGGGCGTCTGGGTCGTCTGGGCCACCGACGCGACGTCCGGTCTGCACGGCGCGTTCGAGCATGGCTTGGCCTTGAGGAAAGAGACCCATGCTGACGTAAACCTGGCCCATGGTGCCCATGAGTTGAGCCTGGAGCTGCGGATCTTTGGCGAGGCCGGTTTCAATTTCCCTGGAAGATTTATCGAGAATTTCGCGGGCGGTGATGGAGTTGCCGCGGGCTTCGTTGGGATCGGCGACCTTAAACATGCTGGTCATGAATTCAGTGATGCGATTGGCACGGTCGCGCTCACGGGTGATGCGGCGCAACTGGACCGCCTGCATGACGGCGAAAGCGATGAGAAGAGCGAACGCGCCGGAAGCCACGGCGACGGCAAAGCGATGACGACGAACGTATTTGCGGAGACGATAGGAAGCGCTGGCAGGACGCGCGAGGACAGGGCGATTCTGGAGATAACGTTCGATGTCGGCGGCGAGTTCCGAGGGAGAGCCGTAGCGGCGATCGCGATCGCGCTCGAGAGCTCTCATGGTGACCCAATCGAGATCACCGCGGAGAAGAGAGACTAGCTGGGCGGGCAGGAGACAGCGAAGATCAGCGCTGTCGATGGTTTTCTCGCGATCGGAGCTGACTTTGGTGCTGGGGCTGGGAGGGTCCTGTTCGCGAAGGATGCGGAGGAGTTTATCCAGCGGCTGTTTCTTGAGCTGCCGGGTGTCGAAGGGGAGTGAGCCGGTAAGCAACTCGTAGAGAATGACGCCAAGAGAGTAAACGTCGGTGCGCGTGTCGACGTCTTGAATGGAGGGATCGATTTGCTCGGGGCTCATGTAGCCGGGAGTGCCGAGCAAAGCACCAGCCTGAGTGAAGAGGGTGGCGTCTTGCTCGGAAGGAGCGGCGGCCTTGGCGATGCCGAAGTCGATGATGCGGGGGCGTGGCTTGCCATCGATTTCGACGACGAGGATGTTGGCGGGTTTGAGATCGCGGTGAATGATGGCTTTCTGGTGAGCGTGCTGGACGGCTTCACAGACCTGGATGAAGAGGCGCAGACGATCGGGAAGAGGCAATTTATTCTGATCGCAATATTGGGTGATAGGAAGGCCCTCAACATATTCCATGACGAAGTAAGGCTGTCCGCCGGGAGCGGCGCCGGCATCGAAAACCTTGGCAATGCAGGGATGATCCATGGTGGCGAGCGACTGGCGTTCGGATTGGAAGCGCTGCAGAGCGACGGAGTGAATCATGCCGGAACGAATGAGTTTCAAGGCCACCTGGCGACGAACGGGAGAGGTCTGTTCTGCCAGCCAAACCTGGCCCATGCCCCCTTCGCCAAGAATTTTGAGCAAGCGGTAAGGGCCGATGGATTGGAGGGCCTGGGGTCCGGCTAGTAGCGAAGCGGAGATGGGAGATTGAGAGAGGTCATCTCCTGCTTGATCGTAGGCAGAGATGAGCGACTCGATTTCCGTGCGCAATGAAGGACTCTGGCCACAGGCTTCCTCGAGATAAGCGGCGCGGAGGGCGGGGTCGCGCTCGAGGGCCGTACCGACAATCTCCTTGATTTTCTCCCAGCGACTTGGACGCTCCACAGCTACCCTCGCTTCATCTGTCTGGAGAGCCAGGCCTTGGCGACACTCCAATCACGCTTAACGGTTGCAGGGGAGATACCGAGAACCTGAGCGGTCTCTTCGGTGGTAAGACCGCCAAAGAAGCGAAGTTCAACGATACGACTTTGTTGTTCATCGAGACGAGCGAGCTCCGTAAGGGCATCATCAAGAGCGACAACATCGGCGCCTTTGGACTTGGGAATGATGAGGGCTTCCTCGAGGACGACTTTGCAGTCGGCGCCGCGCTTGGCCGCGCGGTGAAGGCGGGAGTAATCGACAAGAATCTGGCGCATGAGGCGAGCAGCAATGGCGACGAAGTGAGCACGGTTCTGGGTGTCGATGGGCCCATGGTGAACGAGGCGAAGGTACGCCTCATGGACAAGGGCGGTGCTGCGAAGGGTGTGATCGGAGCGCTCGCGCAGGAGGTAGCGGTGAGCGAGGTCGTGTAGCTCGTTATAGACCAGAGGAACGAGAGCTTGGAGAGCTTGCGAATCCCCCTGCCTCCAGCGAAGCAGGAGTTCCGTAACGGGTTGGGCTGCCATGAAACCGACCTGGGGCACGAGGATCGCGAGAACTGGTTGGAGTAACTTACCCCGCCGATTGGTGGAAAGTCAATGAAACGAAAGAGTTGGTGGCGAAAAGACGGGTTGTGAGGTGCAAATGGTGCTATATGACGATTGCGAAAAATGAACGACGGCGGCTAAAGCCGCGTTGATTTGGTGGCAGTTACGGCGGGAGTAAAGTCGTGCCCTCCTGAAAAACCGAGGTTCTCAAGAGGCAGCGGTTCTGAAAGAGACGTGAGCCCGTTTGCGGTGGAAATTCGCATATATGGGTAGGAAGGGATGCGCGGGAAAGGCGGGCCGTGCATTTCAAGATGGATGCGACTGGTCAAAAGAACAAAAAGACGGAACATAAAGGAAGAAACATGACATCAGTTCAAGCGAAGTGGCTACGAGTGTGTCGAGGTGTGGCGTTATTGCTCACAATGCCGGCGCTGTGCTTGGCGCAGAAGGATCCGGGAGTGCGGCCAGGAGCGCCGGGAGCGGGAACTCCATTGAAAGGGTTGACGCCGATTGAGCTATCGATGTTCAACGAAGGAATGAATCGAGCGCTGCAATTGGAAGGAGTATGCGATGGATGCAGCGACTTGACGCTGGGATCGTTTACGGATCCTGCGAAAGGAAACCTGGTTACGCAGACGAATTCATCAGGGCTGGGAGTGCGGTTCAACGGGGACCAGTGTACGGCATGCCATAACCAGCCAGCGCTGGGCGGGTCGGGAGGTTTTATGGTGCCGAACCCGCAGGATCCTCCGAGTCAACATCGACAGCCGGAAAATCCGATGTTTGATCTGATAGCACATAGGAAGGGAGCGGTGAACCAGGTGCCGTCGTTCATTCAACAATATGGACCGGTCCGTGAAGTGCGATTCGCGAGGAAACCGGATGGTACGCCGGATGGAGGGGTGCACCAACTGTTCACGGTGGTGGGGCGCAATGACATTTTTCCGGCAGGGCAGCCGGGTTCGTGCACCACTAGTGATTTGCCGCCAGTCGATTTTGAGACGGAATACAGGAAAGGGAATGCACGGTTCCGGATTCCATTGCAACTATATGGACTGGGGATTCTGGATGGAATCCAGGACCGGGAAATACTTGGGCGGCACGAGGAGACGGCATCAATTCGCGCGGAGCTGGGAATCACAGGGGAGCCGAACCGCAGCGGGAATGACGGGACGATAACGCGATTTGGGTGGAAGGCGCAGAACAAGTCGATCATGATTTTTGCGGGAGAAGCGTACAACGTGGAGATGGGGGTGACGAACGATCTGTTTCCGCAAGCGACGGATGAAGCGCCGAATTGCACCGCGAACAAGAGCGAGCCGAACGACATTTTTCGTAATGATCCTACGGATGAGCGCAACCAGGCGTTCCATAATCCTCTGCACCTGCTGCCGGATTGGCAGATGTTCGCGATTTTCATGAGATTCCTGGATGCGCCGCAGCCCGCCGCTTTGAGCGCAAGCGCGGAGCGAGGGAGGCAGTTGTTTGGCACGGACGTACACAATCCGGGAGTGGGATGCATGGGATGCCACACGCCAACGATGGTGACTCCAGCACAGAGTGAGACGGAGGCGCTGCAGAATTTGACCGTGCATCCGTTTTCGGACCTGCTGATTCACCACATGGGAAAAAAGCTGGCGGATGACATCACGCAGGGAAAAGCAACAGGAGATATGTTCCGGACAACACCGCTGTGGGGAGTGGGGCAAAGGATGTTTTTCCTGCACGACGGGAGAACGGCGGATTTGTTGCAGGCGATTGAAGCGCACATGTCTGGAAGAGGAGATTGCGAAGGTGGGGAAGGGCGGGAACATAGCGCGAACTGCTACGGACCGTCGGAAGCGAACACGGTGATACAGAAGTTCAACATGTTGCCGGCGGGGGATAAGCAGGCGATCCTGGATTTTCTGAGATCGCTGTAGGGGTGAGAAGTAAGGTCAAAGACGTGAAGAACCCCGCGGCCTCCTTCAACTACAATCGCTCGCTACCCGGTTTCCGGAAGGGGCGGTAGCTGTCGCAGCGTGATGGTCAGGCTGCTTCGTAGTTTTCACGGGCTGAAGCCCAAATTTCTTGCCGAGGTCTAATCACGGAACTGAAAGCTCCGACCCGCTAAAGAGAAGGCAAGCATAAGAAGATGGGGGCGGGTGTGGGTACAAGGGGAGGGCTTCGCGCCGGCGAAGCGCGCGGGGCGCACAAAACGCGCAGCGGGCAGGCTGACATGCGCTGCCGCCCCATTTGAAAAAGCAAGAAGAAACGAGGACCTACCTATAGATCGGCCAGCGCAAGGCCACCAAAGGCACACAAGCCCGGCCGAGATAAAGAGAAAAACGGGCGGCTGCGTCATCGTTGAAGAGAGAGTGTGAAAGACGTTGAGCGAGGTAACGCCGAGGTTGCGGAGGACAGTGACGGTGGAGACGCCGTCGTTGGGATAAATCAAGTCAGGCGCGCTATCGCCGTTGATGTCCGCGATGACTGGGGCATACGGCCCATCGCTGGCGAGGAAATCACGACCGGCATCGAAAGTGCGGTTATGCGAACCATGAACGATGGTGACCACGTAGCCATTGGTGAGAACCAGATCGGAGACGCCATCGAGGTTGAGGTCAGCAGAAGCTACGGTGACGGCGGGGTGAGAGGTGGAATAGGTGACAGAAGACTGGAAGGTGCCATCGCCGTTGCCAAACTCGAGAGGAGTTTGACTTTGCGGAAACCGCATTTTTCGTAGCAGCGGATGGCGCGGAGATTGGTGGTGTGTGGATCGAGGAGGACTTTGCGGGCTTGTTTGGTTTCGAAGAGATAGCGGAGCAGGAGAGAGACGGAATGCGTGTCGAGGCCACGATTCCAGAGGGAGACTTCGCCGATGAATTGGTCGATGCCGTAGACGGCGTCGATGGAGGAGTCTGGCGTGAGGCCGTAGGTCAGTTTGGTTTTATCGGTGAGAAGATAGAACTGGAGGTAGCCAATGGGGGCGGATTGGAAGATGATGAGGCCAGGAGTGGCGTCTTCTTCACCGCGGATGCGCGGAGCATAGTCTTGTTGGATTTGCTCGAGGGAGAAGGAATGGTCGCGACCCTCGTAGAATTCGAGGATACGGGGATCGGAGAGCCAGCGGCACATGAGTTGGTAGTCGGCGAGATCGTCGCGCAAGAGGCGGAGGGAGAGGTCGGCATCACTGGTGAGGACGGACATAGTTGGTTGAAGAAGATAGCAGGTATCAATGAAGGAAGTCAGGGAGGGTTTTGGAGTTGAGGAGCGCAGGGCTGAATTGGCGGACCGCTCCCGGAAACGGTTCGTACACAAGCAAGATGTAAATCCGGGACATGAAAGTGGCTTGCAGGGAAGACTGGAGTGAGGGCCGGGGGATGGAGAATTTGCGGGTGGTGCTGGTGGCGACGCGGAATCCACTGAATATGGGAGCGGTGGCGCGGGCGATGAGTAATTTTGGGGCATTGCATCTGCGCGTGGTGAAGCCGTACGAGAAGGCGTATCGCGAGGCGGTATCGGCAGTGGGCGCGTCAAAGGTGATGAAAGAGGCGGAAGAGTTTGCGACGGTGCCGGAGGCGATAGCGGATTGCACGCTGGTGGTGGGAACGACGGCAGTGGGGAATCGGGATGTACGGCAGTCGCTGCTGGGATTACGGGAAGCGGGGCAGCGGATGCGGGAGAAGATGGAAATAGGCCGAGTGGCGCTGCTGTTTGGATCGGAGAAGCGGGGATTGTCGAACGAGGATATGAGCTATTGCCACTGGCTGCTAAGGATACCGACGAGGGAGGAGCACCGGTCGATGAATCTGGGACAGGCAGCGGCGGTGTGCATGTACGAGCTGGCGAAAATAGAAAATGGGGATTCGAAAAACGAAAATCGAGATACGGAATGCATTGCTGGGTTGCAGCCGGCAAAAATGGAGACGGTGGAGCGATTGACGGAGGCGTGGCGGGAGGCGCTACAGAGGAGTGGATATGTGGGGGCCCGGGCGAGCGCGACGGCGGAAGATAAATTGCGGAGGATGTTGCGAAGATTTTCGATGGAAGAGGCGGACGCGGAAGTGGTGCTGGGGATGATGAAGAAAATTCTGGGGAAGATGGAGAAGGAATAACAGGGTAGTAGGACGTGGGTGTTGCAGTGATCCTTACGCTGCGGGCCACCCTTCGCCAAAGGCGCTCACGGTAAACGCAGACGGCAGTCCCTACAAAGGCGAAGAGGAGGCGGCTGGCCGAGGTTAGAATTCGTCACAATCGGTTGATCGGAACTGTCGCGCCACAAGGAGTAGCTTAAGGTGAGGCTACTGTCTTTTCGTTTGGAGGTCTTGACCAGTGAAGAGTTCGGGTCTGCGCCCACATCTTGCTCATGGTTTTCTCCCAGAGTTTGAGCTGGGAGGGAGTTGAGACAACTTTGTAATGAGTGGGCTGGAACATGAATGCAAGCGGCCGCTTCCCTGGGGATTTGGGAAAGGGCGTGAGCTTGGAGGAGGAGTAGTGAGGTACACGCGGTTCATTTTTCATACGAGCGATCTCCTTGGCGATACAGAGTCAGCACCAGCTAGCGGCTTCCTGATACAGAAAATCCGTGAAGGCCGAGGTTAAAGGCAATCCACAAAGTCCTTCAAGAAACAGAAACTGGCCCTGTGGATTCACCTCCAACCAAACCGGTTCACCAGTCTCATCGAACTTCAAGTCGAAAATTCCCATCTTTATACCAAAGGCCTTCAATACCGCACGCAGGCGGGCCTTAACCTGTTTCGGCAAATCCAGGATGGTGACGGGAACATTCAAGTTATCGCGCCAGTCCAAATCTTCAGATTCCAACTGGGCGGCGTAGACAGATTCGCCGAAACAACAAGCGCGGATGTGCCGAGTGCCTGGGATAAACTCCTGATACATCGCCGGACAGAGATGAATCGAGTCGGCCTGCTGCAATGCGGCCGGGTCGATCATGGTGGTAAGAAGAGGGGCACTCTTGGCACCACGGACGACTTTGACGACAACGCGGTTATGGAGGAGGGAGCACAACTCCTGAACCGCCGACTGGTTTTGGCTGACCAAGGTGCGCGGGATGCGAAATCCAATCCTTTGGGCATTGCGAATTTGAAGCAGCTTGTTTTGAGCGCGGCGGGTAGCTTGAGGATCGCTGATCCAGACGCCTTGGAATTCATTGAAAAGCATGCCGAAGAGAGCGAACCTGCAATCATTACTGATGACGTCGATGGAGGAAGGATCGGTGACGTCGTCTGGAATATGTTGAAGGAAGTGAGAACGTCGCCACCAGATAAGATCGAGATTTCTGATGTCGATGAGATGGCCGCTAGAAGTGGAGAAGGTGGGCGCAAAACCGTTGAAATTGGACCAAGTGAGCCCGTCGGTGCCGCAGAGGTGGTCGACCTCAACAATGCAGCAGGAAACGTCAAATCTGTCCTGGAGCGCCTTCTGAATGACCAGGGCATGAAAGTCGTCCGCCAAAGTAAAGCTGGCGAATTGTTTTCGCGCCATACAGTTCGAGCCTCAATGTGGATCGCTCAGGACTCCGGCAGACCGCCGGAGCGATTACTCGATTCAATCGTCCCAGCTGCCGTTGCTGCCCGAAATTCCTCATCCGGGCCAGGAGGCACGGATGGGAGCCTTGAGGAGAGCAGAGCGGTCTAATGAGAAGACGGGCGAGTGTGCACGAAAGCCGACGCGCTCAATCATCCATTGCTCCCATAGTTTCAAATCTTCCGGAGTGGAGTTGGGTCCTAGCAGAATTAGCCGTTGAAAGTGCGGATACAATACACCGGTGCGCCATAGAGTTCAACGGGATGAACTGCAAGTCTATTTGAACGGGATGGAGTGACCGAGGCAAGAGAGAAACGAGCCAGGGTCGGCGAGCCAGGTTTTCATCTGGCCGGCTTCGAGCTAGGAGGCAGTGGGTGTTCAATAGGGTGGCAATTGGGAGATTGGCGGTCCCGGGAAGTCAGCCGCCGGCGATGGCGCCGACGATTAGCAGAGGTTCGTTACCGGAGAGGACAGCATCGGGGAGTGGAGAGTCTGGGGACTCGTGGGAAAGATCTTCGGCGCAAGCGAAGAAGCGGAGGAAGGGACGGCGCTGTTGGGTGACGTGGTCGCGAATGGTGCCGCGTAGCATAGGATATTGAGATTCGAGGGCATCGAGGACGGAGCGCAGGGTGGCCCGGCCGTCGACGTTAAGTTGAACTTCGCCGCGAATGTGGGCGAGAGCGCGGAGATGCGGTGGGAGTTCGACACGAATCATGGTTAGCTTAACCTCCACGGAGCAGAAATCCTCAGGGGCTGAAGCCCTATGATAGCTAACTTCTGAATGTCGGAGCTAAAGCTCCGACCTACTAAAGGAGTGAAACGCGAAATTCGAAAAGCAGGCGGCCTTCGTGCCATTGGATCCTGTAGACAGTGGACGTCTAGCCACGATCCCTACGCTGAGCGCCAGAAATGAGCGCTGGCGCTCCGGTCGGGATGACAAAGCAAGAGAAAGAAGAGGTCAAGGGGGCACGATGAATCGTGCCCCGCCAAAGGCGCAGTGGGAACGGTGGAACGAAAGCACCGTCCGCCAAGGGATCATGGAAGAGTCTGGACCTCTACGGAATAGACGGCCGGGAGATCGCGGACAATGGGAGACCAGGAATCGCCGGCATCAGGCGAGCAGTAGACCTGGCCGCCGGTGGTGCCGAAGTAGATGCCACATTTGTCGAGATTGTCGACAGCCATGGCGTCACGGAGGACGTTGACGTAGCAATTCTTCTCCGGGAGGCCCTTGGAGAGTTCTTGCCACTCGTTGCCGCCGGAGCGGCTGCGATAGACACGGAGTTTGCCATCGAGAGGAAAATGCTCGCCGTCGCTCTTGATGGGGACAACATAGATGGTTTCCGGTTCGTGCGCGTGGATATCGATGGCAAAGCCAAAATCAGTGGGGAGATTGCCGCTGACTTCGTACCAGGTATCGCCAGCATCGTCGGAGCGCATGACGTCCCAATGTTTTTGCATGAAGAGGATGCCGGGGCGAGAGGGATTCATGGCGATGTGGTGGACGCAGTGGCCGACTTCGGCATTGGGATCGGGAATGTACTGGGATCGGAGACCCTTGTTGATGGGTTTCCAGGATTTGCCGCCGTCGTCGGTGCGGAAAGCGCCAGCAGCAGAAATTGCGATGTAGATGCGTCCGGGATTTTTAGTGTCGAGAATGATGGTGTGGACACACATGCCGCCGGCGCCGGGCTGCCACTTGGGGCCAGTGCCGTGACCGCGAAGGCCGGACAGTTCGTGCCAGGATTTGCCGCCGTCGGTGGTGCGGAAGATGGCGGCATCTTCGACGCCGGCGTAGACAGTGTCGGGATCGGTGAGGGAAGGCTCGAGGTGCCAGACGCGCTTGAATTCCCAAGGATGCTGGGTGCCGTCGTACCACTGGTGAGTGGTTAGCGGCGCGCCCGTCTCGGCAGAAGTGTCATAGGTGAATTTATTGCTCTCGCCCTTGGGAGTGCCGCCGGGGCCGGTGGTTTCGCCGGGGGGCGTACCTGGCTGGAACCAAGTTTTGCCGCCGTCGTCGGAGCGCTGGATGATCTGGCCGAACCAGCCGCTGGTCTGCGAGGCATAGATACGGTTGGGATCGGCCAGGGAACCTTTAAGGTGATACATTTCCCAGCCGGTAAAGTGCGGGCCAGATATGTCCCAGCGTTCGCGTTTGCCATCGGAAGTGAGGATGAAAGCGCCTTTTCTTGTGCCGACTAAGACTCGAACATTGCTCATGATTCTCGCTCCTTCGTGGTGAGATAAAGTTCGTAACGAGCTGGACGAAACCAAGAAACTAGAAACGGCAGATGCCGAAGGTTTTGAAATGTTGCCACGAACTCTCCCCTGAACGCCAGCAAGAAGCGCTGACGTTGCGGCGCTCGGGACGACAGAACAAAGAGAAAGACTGACTCAAGAAACCACCTAAGTGTCGGCCACTACAAAACCGTGAAGTGCGGCACGGCTAAACCGCCCTGACGAAGACCGTTTGCGAAACTGCCCCTAGGTAGGCAGGTTCGGGATTTCGACGACGGGACGGATTTCGACGGTGCCCTTGCGAGCACCGGGAATACGGCCGGCGATGTCGATGGCTTCGTCCAAGTTTTTAGCTTCGATCATGAAGAAGCCGCCGAGTTGTTCGCGGGTTTCGGCAAAAGGGCCGTCTGTGATGAGGCGTTTGCCGTCGCGCACCTGGACCGAGGTGGCGGTGGAGACGGATTGGAGGGGGGAGGTGGTGAGGAAGTGGCCGCTGGACTTGAGATCATGGGCGAGCTGGGTGGACTCCCGATAACACTGCTGGCGTTCGGGTTCGGTCCAGGCATTCTCGTCGGCATAGATCATCAACATGTACTTCATTCTTGGGACTCCTGAGGTATATCGAACGGGCCAAGCCAAAATCGACGGGCCAGGGAGAAAATTCCAAGTAACTGATAGCAGGCTACTTTTTCTTTTCCAACTGTGCGCGCATCTTTTCTTCGGCTTCGCGCAGCTCGGGAGTGAGTTCCGGGCCAAAGTCTTCGGCTTCGAAGAGTTGGCGGATTTCGATTTCGACGTTGCCATTGGCATCGGAAGTGGGCCAGCGCTTGACCCAGTCAATGGCTTCCTGCCTGGAATTGACGCGGATCATGGAAAAGCCAGCAATAAGCTCCTTGGTCTCAATGAAGGGACCATCGGTGACGGTAGGCTTGCCACCGGAAAATTTTACGCGGCAACCCTTGGAGCTGGGCTGCAGGCCGTCGCCTGAAAGGAGAATGCCGGCATTGGCCATTTCCTCCATGTACTTGCCCATATCGGCGAGGAGTTGCTGGCTGGGCATGACACCAGCTTCGGTGGATTTGTCTGCTTTGCGGATGAGCATGAATCGCAATGGATTGATTCCTCCTAAGTTATGAAGATGCATCCACGGGTAGATCGAATGGCGACGGACGAAATCGACAGCAAAGGAAGATATCAGATAACGGATATCAGGGGACACGAAGAGGGAGAACATGGGTATCGGTGAAATCATGTAGTTCAAAGGCGGGTGAGAGGACGCGAACACAGAGGCATTGTTGCAGGCGGACCGCCTTGGAAGGTCGAGGCAGGAGAAAACCCGCGCCATCACAGCGAAGGTGCGGCATCCGGTCGAGAACCCAAGAGCACAGACAAGAGTGTCTGTGCCACAAACACAAAGGGCACAAAGTATCGTGCCCTTACGGGAGTAAGAAAGTGGCGAGGAGGTGGTGCAAAAGGGCGGAATGAAGGGTGTTAAGCAAGAAGGAGAGGGCGCAGGAGCAGATCTGGTCAGAGTGGCAGGAGGTGAGGGAGGAAAAGCCAATCTGGCCAAGGGCTGAAGCGGCAAAAAGAACGATGCGAATTGGCCAAGCGATCAGGGCGGAAACGTCTAAGGAACGCAGCGCGGTTTGCAGGGCCATCGAGAAGAAGGCGATCACTCCGCTAAGGGCCTGAGCTTGCGGGCAAAAGGCCATCAGAGACGGGCAGAGAGTCTGAAGAGCGGGCGCGGAGGAATTCTGACGGGAGGCGATACCGAGAATTGCGAGGCCAGTTTTAATGATAAGCGGAAGCAGCCTAAGGCCGAGGTTGCAGAGTAAGGGAGTAAGGTGTGACATGACAAGCTCCAAAGAAGTTCAGGGAGATCTGTCGCCATGAACTTTTAGCGGGTAAGTGTGCCGAGGGCGAGCAACCTGAGCAGCACTTCCATTTATAGGACGAATGGGAAGGGGCGAAATCGACAGGGAGGGAAGGAAAAAAGTTACAATCGGGGTATGACGATGAACGCGACAGAGGCGGTGGAAGGCGTCTACCGGGCCGATTGGGGGCGGATTGTGGCCGCTTTGATCGGGCTGGTGGGCGACTTTGAGTTGGCAGAGGAGTCTGCGCAAGAAGCGTTTTCGGCGGCGGTGGAGCAATGGCGGGATATGGGAGTGCCAGAGTTCCCGAGAGCGTGGATTATCCAGACGGCCAAGCACAAGGCGATTGACCGGATCCGAAGGAAGAAGAGATTCGAAGAAAAGGTGGAATTGTATGCAAAAGATGGATCGATCCGGACGGTAGAAGAGCCCGATTACGACAGCAGCGTGATTCCTGACGACCGGTTACGACTGATTTTTACGTGCTGCCACCCGGCGTTGGCGGCGGAGTCGCAAGTGGCATTGACGCTGAGGACATTGTGCGGGTTGGAGACGGAGGAAATTGCGCGAGCGTTTCTGGTGCCAGTGCCGACGATGGCGCAACGACTGGTACGCGCGAAGAATAAGATTCGCAATGCGGGGATTCCGTACATCATGCCGGAGACGAAGGACATGCCGGCGCGGCTTGACGCGGTTCTTACGGTGATCTACCTGGTGTTCAACGAAGGATATGCGGCGACGCGAGGCAGGCCACTGGTGAGAGCGGATTTGTGCGCGGAAGCGATTCGGTTAGGGCGGTTGGTGAGGTCGTTGATGGGGCCGCAACCTCCATCCGAGGCGACGGCGCTGGTGGCGCTGATGCTGTTGCATGACGCGCGGCGGGATGCGCGCGTGGATGAAGCGGGGGACCTGGTTGTGCTGGAGGAGCAGGACCGAAGCCGATGGAATCGAGAGCAGATCTCGGAGGCGTTGCCGTTGGCCGAGGCAGGGGTACGCGGGCGACCGGGAGTGTTTGCAATACAGGCAGCAATTGCGGCGGTGCATTGCCGAGCGGGGAGGGCGGAGGATACGGACTGGGCACAGATCGTGAGTTTGTACGATGCACTGAAGCTGTTGCAACCTTCGCCGATCGTGGAGTTGAACCGGGCGGTGGCGGTGGCGATGGCGGAAGGGCCGCAGAAGGGATTGGAGTTGATCGCGGGATTGGCGGTGAGCAGCGGGCTGGAGAATTATCATTTGTTGCACGCGGCACGGGCGGATTTGTTGCGGCGGCTGAGAGCGTTTGAAGAAGCGACGAAGAGTTACGAGCGCGCGCTGGAGTTGGCGACAAATGAGAGCGAGAGGAGATATCTGGAGAGGAGATTGAAAGAGGTGAGGAAGTAAAGCCAGATTCTTCGCTCCGCTCAGAATGACAATGCGGGAGTAATAGAACCCAAGACCGAAGTGCCATGACGGCATCCGGGGCGCTTTTGAGAAGTTGCTCCCGATGTCTTTTACAAACGGTAGTGAGGTTCCGTGTCCCCCCTTGTACTTCGACAGGAGGAGTGGTAGTGTCCTTGTAGAAGTGAAAGGGGAGCAGATGACAGAGCAGGGAGTGGATCTACCGCAAGGGACGCTGGACCTGTTGATCCTGCGAACACTGGCGCTGGGGCCGAACCACGGCTGGGCCATATCGGAAAGAATCCATCAAATATCAAGCAGAGTGCTGCAGGTGCAGCAGGGATCGTTATATCCGGCGCTGCACCGGTTGGAGCGGCGCGGGTGGATTGCCTCGCGGTGGGGTATATCGGAGAACAACCGGCGAGCGAAATATTACGAATTGACGAAGGGCGGGAAGAAACAACTGGAAGCCGAGAAGAGCGAATGGAGAAAGCTGGCGGCGGCGGTGGCGCAGGTGTTGGAGGGAGTGTAGAGGAACGGAAATTCGAAAATAGAAAATCGTAGATCGGGAAGAGCGGAGCGGGCGGATTTCCTGTTGCGCAAGTCCTCTATTGAGTCAAACGCAAGAGGGCACGAGTGAGATGAACGAAGCGGTAGAGATGGTGAGTGACTTCCTGATACGGGCCAGGGCGGTGTTGCGTCGAAAGACGGTTGAGAAGGAGCTGGATGAGGAATTGAGGTTTCATTATGAGGAGCAGGTAAGGAAATTTGTTCAGTTGGGAATGGAGGAGGGGGAAGCGAGGAGGAGGTCGCGGCTGATGTTTGGCGGAACGGAGGAAATTAAAGAGGAGTGCCGGGAGGCGCGCGGGGTGCAGTGGGTGGAGAGTGTAGCGCAGGATTTGCGGTATGGCCTGCGAACGATGAAAAAGTCAGCTGGATTCACAGCGGTGGTGGTGCTGACGCTGGCGCTAGGCATTGGAGTGAACACGGCGTTATTCGCGATTGTGCATGGGGTGGTACTGAGCCCGTTGCCATTTCCGCAACCAGAAGAACTCGTGAGCCTGTGGGAGCGGAACGTAATTGGGGAGACGGCCGACAATGTCGTGTCTGGCGGAACTTTCCTGGACTGGCAGGGGCAGGCCACGAGCTTCCAACAGATGGCATTGATCGAGGAAAGCACGGCAAATCTTTCGGGAGATGGGGGAGCGCTGCCGGAGTCCATCGGCACGCGGCAATGCTCGTACAATCTTTTTCCGATGCTGGGAGTGCGGCCATTATACGGGCGATTGTTTAGTGCGGAGGACGATCGAGTAGGGACAAGCGCGACGGCCATCTTGACGTATGGACTTGTTCTTTGCGTGTTGGGGAGAGGGTGGAAGTGTCAACAGTGGCCGGGTACCGAGTGGGGGCAGTGGTAAGACGGAGAACTGGGATCATGTATGGATTTGAGTTTGTGGAGTTGACAGCAAAACAGCAGAAGGAAATCAGCGATGTGTAAGGACTTGCCGTTATTCCGGAGCATGCTGGATATTTAGGAAGTTTAAACTGGTTAGTTTTGGAGTTTTAAGCTGGGGGAAGTGGAACCCAAGAGCTCGATGTATCGTGCCGTTACAGAATCAAAACAAACAATAGGCTCAAACCCAACCGATCCAAAGGTCGTCGGCCACTATAAATGTCAAGAGAAGGTCAGGTGGGCATTTTGAAGAGGAAGTAGAGGCCGAGGAAGAGGAAGATGAGGTCGGGCGACCAGGCGGCGAGTTGCGGGGGAAGTTGTCCGATGCCGCCCATGGCCTCAAAGAGCGCGGCGACGGCCCAATAGAAGATGCCGATGCCGATGCCTGTGGCGATGCCACCGATAGCACCGCGGCTGCCAACAAGAATGGCGAAGGGAATAGCGAGCATCATGCTAATGGGGGCAATGAGGGGATAGGCGAGTTTTTTCTGCCACTGGACGAGCAGGGAAGAGACGTCGAAGCCGGCGCTACGGAGTCCGTCGATGTAGTGGCCGAGATCGGCGAGATTCATCTGAGTGGCCTGGATGACCTCACGATTGAAATAGGTGGGAGGCTCGACGAGTTCGGGGAGAGAGGTGAGCTTGAATGGGGAGTAGCTGGTGACAACGCCATCGGCGAATTCGCGGACCCAGCCGGATTCCAGAGCCCAAGTTTTTTCGTTATCGAGCCATTGAGCGCGGTTGGCAAAGACACGGCGGCGCATCTGGAAAGTGACGGGGTCGAGTTCGATGACGCTGAGCCCACCGAAGAGATTCTGCTTGGGATCAAACAGATCGTAATTGTAGACCTTGTCGTTTTCCCCAAAAATCCAACGCTGCGGACGGGTGTAAGTTTGGGCGGGCTTACCCTTGATCTGGTTGCGGAGTGCGTCCTGGCGCTGGTTGGCATAAGGAAGATAGGTGAAGTCGAGTAAGAATAGGGCGGCGGAAAGAAAAGCTCCAGCGAGGAGAAGCGGAAGAGCGAGGCGATAGAGGCTGATGCCACTGGCTTTGAAGGCGACGATCTCATTGTTCTTGCTTAAGATACCGAGAGTAACAAGGACAGCGACGAGAGCGCCGAGGGGAGTGAGCTGGTAGAGAAGATAGGGAATGAGGAAACGGAAGTAGTTGATGACGACGGTGAAGGCGATGCGGTGGCGGGTGATATCGTCGAGAAGTTCGAAGAAGGTAAAGGTTTCGAAGAGGAGGATGAAGGCGCCCATGATGACGGCGAAGTAGTAGAAGAATCGGCGGAGTAGATAGATGTCGACGATAGTGGGAAAGGTAGAGTAGGAGGGAGGAACGGACTCGCGACGCGCGGGGCCATTTTGAAGGCGAGGTGCGGTGGGGATGGAGGAAGTGCTCACGCGCGGGGCAACGATTCTGGTGCGAGGAAGAATTTTGCGGCGGCGTAGGAGTCGCCAAAAAACGCCGAGGCGGGTAGCAAGGGAGCGGGCGGAGGATTCACCGCGATAGGTTTCCATGCGAGGGAGAAGGCTGAAACCGAACAGTGCGAGAACGAGGTTAGCGATCCACATGCCGGCGAAGGGAGGGATGGCACCCTGGCGGGCGAGACCCGCGCCCATGATGAACAGGGAATAATAGGCGCCGATAACGAGGATGGCCAGAAGCGTACCAGCAGCACGGCCACCGCGGCGAGGCTGGGTGCCGAGAGGAACGGCTATGAGAGCGAAGACGAGGCAGGCGACGGGGAAGGCGAAGCGCTGGTGGAGTTCGACGCGAGCGTCGCGCCAGTTTTTGCCGCGGTCGTGCAAGAGCTGAGAGAGGGAACGTTCTGGATTGCTGATTTCGCGTTCTTTTGCAGGATTCAGGCCGGTAACTTCGATGGGCCAATCGCTGCGACCGAAGGCGGTGACGGAGTAACGGTCGGGATCATCGCGATTGAATTCGTGAGTGGAGCCACCGTTGAGATGGAGCTCCAACTTGCCCTGCCTGGGCTCGGCAATTACAATCGCAGATTCCGCAAGAGTAATTTGGTTACCACTTTGAGCGCCGGCTTCGGCGAGGAAGACACCGTTCCAGCGAGTGCCACTGGCGGAGACATCGTTGATATAGAGAATCATGTGAGGGAAGCGCTCATCGAAGACGCGGGGCTGGACGAAGAAAGAGATTTGGGAAGTGATGAGACTGCCCTCAATGTCGCGAAAGGTGCGGAGCGAGAGAGGAGCGAGCCAGAGGGTCATGAGGAGGGTAAGAGCGGCGCCAAAGACGGCGAGTACGCCAACGGGGAAGAGGATGCGTTTGCGGCTGATACCGAGAGCAGTGATGGCGATGATTTCGCTATCCATGGACATGCGGCCCAGACCGAGGAGAACGCCGACAAGGACAGACATGGGAATAGTGAAGACGAGAAGGCTGGGAATGAGACAGAGGAAGAGGCGAAGGATTTGAGAGCTGGAGCCTGAGTGACGAACGATTAACTCCATAATATGGACGAGTTTGGGGACAAAGAGGACGAAAGTGAAGATGAGGAGGCCGAGGAGAGCGTGGCGAACAACTTCACGAACAATGTAGCGATCAAGGATGCGCATGGGGCGAAGTGGGAGTGTAACATGGGGGAGCGGGGGAATAGGGTGATTGGAAGAGGGAGTGACCAAAGATAAGGGAACGAAGAGAATATTCAGGAATTGGGGGGGAGAGTTGCGACGTTAGATGGTAAGAACGCACCCATACAAACCAAGGGTGGGGACCCCTCAAGAGCACGTATAACGCAGGGCGAAGAGGTCACGGCCGCAAGCCGATCTGAAGGTCGGCCACTACAAAGGCAAAGGCTAGGGGAATGAGTCGAATCAACTTGGCGGTGTTGTGGCACATGCACCAGCCGCAGTACAAGGATCCGGAGACGGGAAGATACGTGCTGCCGTGGACGAGATTGCATGCAACAAAAGATTATTGGGGAATGGTGAAGCTGTTCGAGGAGTTTCCGAAGTTTCATGCGACGTTCAACATGGTGCCATCGCTGTGCATGCAGTTGGAAGAATACGCGAGCGGGAATTTCAAGGAGCCGTGGTTTGAATTAGCGTTCAAGAATACAGAAGCGCTGACGCGAGAGGACAAGAACGAGATATTGGGGCGGGCGTTCCAGGTGAACCATGAGAGGCTGATGAGCCGATGGGCGAGATTCGTGGAGCTGTATGAATGGTCGAGGCCGGCAGGAGGGGCGCAGGCGCTGGTGACGTTTACGGGACGAGACTGGCGAGACCTGCAGGTACTGTCGCAGTTGGCGTGGATGGATGAAGAGTGGTTCACGAAGGACGCGGTAGTGAGCCGACTGGCAAATCGCGGGAAGGATTTCACGGAAAAAGACAAACTGGCCCTGAAAGAGAAACAGATAGAGTTGATGGGGATGGTGCTGCCGGCTTATCGGGAAGCAGCGTCGCGGGGACAGATCGAGATCAGCACGACGCCGTTTTATCACCCCATACTACCGCTGATTTGTGACTCGGATATTGCGCGAGTAGCGAACGCCGCGACACCGCTGCCGCGGCGAGCATTCCGGCATCCGGAAGATGCGAGGGAGCAGTTGCGAAGGGCGAAGGAATATCACGAGAGGGTATTTGGGTCGAAGCCGGTAGGATTGTGGCCGTCGGAAGGATCGGTATCCGATCAAACGCTGACGATTGCGGCGGAAGAGGGATTCCAGTGGTTCGGAACGGATGAGGGAGTGCTGGGACGAACGTTGAACGTGGGATTTTTCCGAGATGCGAATGGTGTGCCGGCAAACGCCGACAAAATGTACCAGCCGTGGCGAATCCAGGTGGGACAAACGGGAATCACTGGGTTGTTCCGCGACCATCACTTGTCGGACCTGGTGGGATTTGTGTACAGCCGGATGGACAGCAAAGCGGCGGCAGCGGATTTGCATGGGAAGTTGAAGCACCTGGGGGCGAATGTCGGGACAAAGCAACCAATGACCATAAGCCTGTTTCTGGATGGAGAAAATGCGTGGGAATACTATCCGGGGAATGGAAGAGAGTTTTTGAGGGAATTCTACCGGCGAATCAGCGACGACCCGGATTTTCGAGCGTTAACGGCCAGCGAGACGATCGAAGCTGCGGGCGAGGTGCCGACAACGGGAGGAATCTTTCCGGCGTCGTGGATTAACGCGAATTTCGACGTATGGATCGGGCATCAAGAGGACGTGGCGGCGTGGGAGTTGCTTTGGGACGCAAGAGAAGCTTATGGGAACGGAGTGGAGGCAGCGGCGAAAGGCCGGAGCGAGGCGCCAAAGAAGGAAGCATTGGCGGAGGCGCAAGAGTCGTTACTGGTGGCGGAAGGAAGCGACTGGACCTGGTGGTACGGGCCGGAACATAGCACAGCGAACGACGCGGAGTTTGACGCACTTTATCGCAAGCATCTGACGGGAATCTATCTTGCATTGGGGAAGGTGGCGCCGGAAGAACTGGGGAAGCCGATCAAGAAAAGGCCGGAGAGGGCGTACCAGCAAGTGCCATCGTCGATACTGAAAGTGAAGGTAGATGGAGTGGAGTCGTCGTACTTCGAATGGCTTGGGGCGGGGTGTATTCGCCGGAGCGGCGAGGCGGGGCGATGCACGGGCGAGTGTATTGTTTGAAGGAGTTGCGGTACGGGTTTGAAGAAGGGCGGTTCGTGGTAAGAGTGGATTGCTTTCCGGACATTTTGGGAGAGATGGAAGATCCGGAGTTCCGGATTGTGATAGGAGCGGCGGAAGAAACGACGATCGTGGTGAACCTGGAACGTGGCCGGATGAAAGAATATGCGGTGGAGAAGAGCCAAGTGTGCTTGCTGAATCCATCGAAGATTGCTACGGCGGCGTATCAGAGGATTCTGGAAGTGGCGATCGACCGGGAGCAATTGGATTTGCGAGGTATGAACAAGTTCACGCTGGGTGTGGCGCTGTGGCACATGGGGTTGCCGATTGATGTGCTGCCAGCGGAAGGATCGCTGGAAGTGCTGCTGGGGGAAGAGAACGCGGCTGGGCGGTGAAGCGGTGGAAAAGACGGCGTGAGCAGAGCGGGGAAACACGACCTGCATTTTTACGTAGAAATTGCGTCGCCGTCTCTTCACTACGAAGCGACACAAACCAACGCTTTTCCTGTCTGGATGACAAATCTAGGATAAGAAAAAGTAAAAGCCAGGCAGAGGTGTCTGTGCCGCGAAAACCCGCAGAGCCAATTGAAGTGCACTCGCTAGGGGGGAAATTCACTCGTAGCGGAGAGACAGCATGGGATCGACTTGGGAAGCGCGGCGAGCGGGCAAATAGCCAGCGAGGACGGCGACGGATGAGAGAATCAAGGACGCCGCGAGCAAAGTGAGTGGATCGCTGGGGCGAAGACCGAAGAGCAGGGCAGAAACGAAGCGCTGAGAAGCGAGAGCGACGGGCACGCCGATTAGCATACCAAAGCCAACCAGCCAAAGACTTTCCCGCATGACCATCCAGAGAACTTGAGAACGTTTGGCACCGAGAGCCAAGCGAACGCCAATTTCGTTTGTTCGGCGAGAGACGACGTAGGACATGAGTCCGTAGATGCCAATGCAAGAGAGGAAAACGGCGAGCAGACCAAAGAAAGAAGAGAGTTGAGCGACGAGGCGTTGGTTGGTGATGGAGCGAGCGACCTGTTCGTCGAGGGTGGTGACGTCGGAAACGGGAAGAGTGGGATCGGCATCGTGGATGGATTGGCGGATGGCGGTAACCAAGGCAGCAGGATCGCCGGAGTAGCGAACTTCGAAACCATTGAGGTAACGAATATTCTGCGAGTAGGGGAGATAGTCGCCTGGCTGCGGTTGTTCATCGAGGCTCTCGTACTTAACGTCTTTGACGACGCCAATGACTTCGATGTCGCCGGCGTGGTCGGCACCGCGGCCGTAGTGCATGCCGATCGGCGAGCCAGCGGGAAATAAAGTGCGGGCCATGGTTTCGCCAATGACGCCGACTTTGGGAGAGGTGGCGGAATCCTGAGGACCAAAGGTGCGTCCTGCCAATAGAGGAATGCCCATGGTAGTGAAATAGCCGTTGCCCACGGCGTTGTGTTGGACGTCTGTTTCGCGATGACCTTCCGGATAACCCTGCACCCAGATGGGATTATTCCAAGTGCCCTCATTGAAGGTAAAGATGGAAAAACTGGCAGCGTGCACGCCAGGAAGGGCGGAGACACGCTGTTCGATGAGTTGATAGAGATTGGCGAGGCGAGTGTCTTCGTGGTAGCCAGCGGAACTGGCATCGATGCGGAGGTGAATGACATTTTCCTTGTTGAAGCCGGTGTCGACGTTGGTGAGATTCACAAGAGTGCGGACAAAGAGTCCTGCGCCCACGAGCAATACAAGGGAAAGCGCGACTTGGGAGATCACCAGAAGTTTGGCTAAAGAGCTTCCTGACGTGGAAGTGGATTGGATGCGGCCTTCTTTCAAGGAATCGATTGAGATTCACGCGGGTGGCGCGAAAGGCGGGAATGGTACCGAAGAGCAGAGCGGTTGCGAGTGTGACCCAAGTGTGAACAGCAAGCATGCGCATGTCGAGAGAGACTTGTGAGTTGCAAAGGCATGCGTCCATCGGAGACCATACGGAGAAGCAGGTGGCTGGCAGCGGAAGCAAAGGCAACGCCGAGTGTACCACCTAGCGAGAGCAAGTACGAAGCTCTCTGTGAGCAGTTGGCGAATCAAGACGGGAACGTCCGGCACCGAGGGCCTGGCGAACGGCGAGTTCACGCGCACGAGCAATGGAGCGGGCCAGGAGAAGATTGGCAATATTGGCGCAGGCGATAACCAGAACCAGGCGACAACGGTCATGAGAATTCTGAAGGTTCGGAGAAGCATGTAACGCAGGCGAGAGAAACCGGTGGCCATGGAATTCAATTCGACGTGAGTTTTGTCGAGTTTTTGCTGGTTTTCCCGGGTAAGCGGAAGCCGGAAAAACCACGGAGGATTTGTTGGTAGAGCAAGTTGGCGTTGGCAGTGGCCTCGGCGATGGAGACGCCGGGTTTAAGACGGGCCATGAGGTGGAGGGACTCGTATAGGTTGCTTGTATAGCCATCGAAACCGGGAGGAATTTCTTTTTGCATGGAGAGGGGAATCCAGATTTCGGGGGCTTCACCGACTTTGGTACCGAAGAATTCCGGGGGAGCAACACCGACGATGGAAAAGGAAGTGGACCCGATGGTGAGTTTTTTGCCGAGAACGGAGGGATCGCGAGCGAGATTGTGTGTCCACCAGGAGTAGCTGACCACGGCGACGGGATGTCCACCCTGGGTACGATCATCATCCTCGGAAATGGCAGCGGCCGAGGGCGGGTTGCACGCCTAACATGGGGAAATAGGTTCCGGAAACGAGCTGAACGTTCATGGGCTCGGATTCGTTGCGGCCCTGAACAAAACCGTGGACACGGTCGATCATGCTGAAGGTGCGGCAACTTCAGAGAATACGTGATTGCGTTTTGCATTTCGCGATAGAACGGATAGGAATACAGGAGGCGATTCGGAAAACCATCGCTGATGCCTTCATCGAGGCCGTTGCCGAAGAGAACGAGCTGAGAAGGATCGTTGACAGGAAGCGATTTGAGCATCACCGTGTCCATCAGGCTGAAGATGGCGGTGTTGGCGCCGATGCCGAGAGCAAGAGAAAGCAGGGCAACGAGGGTGATTCCGGGACTGCGAAGCATGGAGCGCACGCCGTAGTTGACGTCACGAAGGAAGTGTTCGAACCACTCCCACCCCCATGCGGAGTGACTTTGCTCGCGCAAGATGGTTGGATTGCCAAAGCGGCGACGTGCGGCGGCGCTGGCTTCGGCGTCTGTGGCGGCCATGCCGGAAGAGAGTTGTTGCTGCTGGCGAAGCTCCAGGTGCAGGCGCATTTCCTCCTGGAGGTCGGCGTCAAATTGCCGGCGATGGAAGAGCATGTTGAGGCGTGTTGCGAGTTCGCGCAGCCAATTCATTCGAATGAATCCTTTCAGACCGCTTCAATCACGCGAGCGACGGCTCCGATGACACGTTCGAACTGGGAAAGCTCGACGGCCACTTGCTTTCGGCCAGCGGCGGTAAGTTGATAGTAGCGAGCGCGGCGATTGCCTGCGGTCACGCCCCATTGGGCGGTAACCCAGCCCTTGATGAGCATGCGCTGAAGAGCTGGATAGAGAGAGCCTTCTTCCACCTGAAGAACGTCGTTGGAGAGAAGCTGGATGGAATTGGCGATTTCGTAACCGTGGAGTTCCCCGGAGCGAGCCAGAGTTTTGAGGATGAGGAGGTAGAGGGTGCCGGGAGGGATTTCGTCGCGATGCACGTGGAAGCTCCTTGACATAGTTAGACTATGGCAGTGTTGAATGGTTAGCAAAAAAAAGTCAAGAGCCGGAAACTGGAAGGCCGGACAGTTGCGGCATAAAGTCAGAAGCATCGGCTGCCGGCGACGCTGTTCTTACCTTTCCATATGTCAACCAGCTTCGAGTCATTTGAGGCGTCGGTGGAAGAGGGATAGTGGAGGAGGGAGAGCAGAAGTAGAATCTTTCACCATGTTTATCGGACACTTCGCGGTGGGATTTGGCGCGAAGAAATATGCGCCACGCGCGACGCTGGGCGTGTTGTTGGCTGCGCCGCTGTTTTCCGACTTGCTTTGGCCATGGTTTTTGCTGTTTGGCTGGGAGCGGGTGCGGACTGATCCCGGGAACACCCGGTTCGTGCCGTTGGACCTGGAATATTTCTCGTGGTCGCACAGCCTGGTGATGTGCCTGGTATGGGCTTGCGGATTTGCGTTGTTTTATCAAATGATAGCGCACTATTGGCGGGGAAGTGTGGCCGTCTGGATTGGAGTTATGAGCCACTGGGTACTGGACTGGATTACGCACCGGCCGGACATGCCGATTTATCCGGGCGGGGTGCGATTTGGACTAGGGCTATGGAACTCCGTTGCTGGAACGATGGTGGTGGAGATTGCGATGTTCGCGATAGGAGTATGGCTGTACACGCGAACGACCCGCGCGAAGGATCGGATAGGGCGGTACGCGTTTGGGATTTACGTGGGACTACTGTTGGTGTTGTACGTTGGAGATTATTTCGGTGCGCCACCCAGCGGATTAGGGGAGATAGTATGGAGTGGCATTCCGTTTGAAGGAGTGGCGATTGCCTGGGCGTGGTGGTTTGACCGGCATCGAGTTATTGCGCAGGGAAGCCGATGAGAGGGGTTCGAAGAATCGGGTTTCTGAGTGGGAGGGTTCATGTCACAAATACTTGGCGCACTATTTGTGATTCTGGCCACGTTGATCGTGCCGGATCGTGAGTTGCTGCGACATTTTGAGTATGACCAAAAGGCTTTGTTGGATATTCAGGAGTCTGGCGTCGAACACCGCGGAAGCGTGACGATTCACGATATCTCTTATGCAAGCCCCGTGGGCGGCCGCGTGCCGGCGTACCTGGTGGTTCCCGCCGGGTCCGGCCCGTTTGCCGGGGTAATTTGGGGGCACTGGTATCAGGATGGCTCACCGTTTCTAAATCGAAAGGAATTTTTGGATGAGGCGGTGGTGCTTGCGGGGTCGGGAGTTGTGTCATTGCTGATTGACGGGCCCATTGCGCGGCCGGGTTACGTGGTGGACAGTGATCCACTGGGAGAACGTCAGATCAAATATCGAGTGCAAACAATTTTGGACATGCGACGCGGCGCTGATGTGCTGGTGACTCGCAAGGACGTGGACCCAAAGCGGCTTGCGTATGTAGGCCACAGCTATAACGCGACGACCGGCGCGTTCCTGGCGGGAATCGACCCGCGGTTTCGCGCGTTTGTGCTGATGGCGGGGAGCCTGTCGGACCAGGTGGATATGAAGTCCAAGGAAGCGCAGGAATTTCGCCAACAGATTGGCGCTGAGAAATATGACGCGTTCATTGCAAAGTATTCCTGGTTGGATCAAGGAAGATATGTAGCGCACGCGGCGCCTGCGAATGTGTTCCTGCAATATGCAACGAAAGAAGATTTTTTGACGGCGGAGCGGGTGAAGCAGTATTACGCGCTGGTGAGCGAACCGAAATCGCTGAAGTTTTATGAAGGGCCGCATGCCCTGAACGCAGAGGCGCTGAGGGACCGGATCGCGTTCCTGGTTTCGGAACTGAAGTTGAGGGCGCCTGATCCTGCGGCGATTGCGACGATCCCTAAACTCGAGCAGCCTGCGAATTCGAAGAAGTAGAGAATCGGCGGAACCGGCCTCCGTGACGGGAAGGAGTTGCTGATGAACACACGGGATGAGTACGAAGCGATCGTGATTGGATCGGGGCAGGGCGGGAACCCGTTGTGCATGGCGCTGGCGGGGGCGGGGCTTCGCACGGCGCTGATTGAACGGGAGCACGTGGGGGGGACGTGCATCAACGAGGGATGCACGCCGACGAAAACGATGGTAGCGAGCGGGCGCGTGGCGTACCTGGCACGGCGTGGAGCGGACTATGGAGTTCAGGCGGGAAATATTCGGATCGAGATGGAGCGCGTGCGGCAGCGGAAGAGGGAGATCGTAAACA
The DNA here is from genome assembly GCA_963839315.1 of Candidatus Acidiferrales bacterium. GTDB lineage: Bacteria > Acidobacteriota > Terriglobia > Acidiferrales > UBA7541 > Acidiferrum. The sequence goes on along the minus strand of CAWIUU010000031.1, from coordinate 243,947 downwards.
GTTTCAGGAATGGCAGTCAGAGGCGGATTGAGAAGGCGGCAAATCTGGAGCTAATTTTCGGAGAAGCGCGGTTTACGGGGAAGAAGTCGGTGGCCGTGCAGATACGAGAGGGCGGAGAACGTGAAGTTACCGGGAAAAGGATTTTTATTAATGCGGGTGCGCGACCATCCGTGCCGGGGATTGAAGGACTGAAGGAGGCGCCATATCTGAACAGCAGATCGATCATGGAATTGGACGAAGTTCCAGAGCATCTGGTGGTGCTGGGGGGCGGATACGTGGGACTGGAGTTTGGGCAGATGTTCCGGCGGTTTGGCAGCCGGGTGACAATCATTCAATCAGGAAAACAATTACTGAGCCGGGAAGATGCGGACGTGGCTGAAGCAGTGGCGGGGATCCTGAAGGAGGATGGGATTGAGGTACTGCTAAGCGCGAAAGCCGAACGGGTGAAGAAGGAAGGAACGCAGATTCGCGTGGGCGTTCGAACGGGCGCGGAAACGCGCGAGGTGGAGGGATCGCACCTGCTGGTGGCCACGGGAAGGACACCCAACACGGATTCGTTGAACGTTGGAGCCGCGGGAATTGAGACCGATAGCCATGGATTCATTGGAGTGAATGAAAGATTGGAGACCAGCGCAGAAGGAATCTTTGCACTGGGTGATATCAAAGGCGGACCCGCGTTCACGCATATTTCTTACGATGATTTTCGGATCCTGCGGACCAACTTGATTGAGAAGGGAAATGCCAGCACGAAGGGGCGGATGGTGCCGTACACGGTGTTTATCGACCCGCAATTGGGACGAGTGGGAATGACGGAGGGCGAGGCGCGCGCGAAAAAGGAAGATATCCGTGTGGCGAAGATGCCGATGAATAATGTGGCTCGGGCACTGGAGGTGGATGAAACGCGGGGATTCATGAAGGCCATCGTAGATGCCAAGAGCGAGGAGATTTTGGGAGCGACGGTGCTGGGGATAGAGGGCGGAGAAGTGATGTCGATGATGCAATTGGCAATGATGGGGAGGCTGAAGTACAGCCAATTGCGCGATGGCGTGTTTGCGCACCCAACGCTGGCGGAGTCACTGAACAATTTATTTGGACATTTCGAAACATAAAGGGATCAAGGATTTTGCGGCGAGGGATAAACCTTGATCCAGTGATTGCGCATGCGCGCCTTGATTTGCTTGCCGCGCAGGTTGGAGATGATGAGGTTGGAATCCTGCACGGGCATGTGGCAATCGATGCAATTATCCCGGAGCTTGGCGCCTAGATTGGAAAATTCGCCACAGTCAGTATCCTTGTGACATTGCAAACATTTTTCCGAGTAAGAGGCGGGAGCGCGCTCGGGAGCATGAACGGCATGGCAAGTGGTGCAGGTCATTTGGGAGTTGAGATAGCAGCGGCTCTTTTGAGTGAGGGCTACCTGATTGCCATGGACGTCGACCGGGGCTGCTGGATCGGGGCGCTGAAGCTGAATGTAGTTTTCCAGTGGCTGGCCCGGGAGAAAGGAAAAGGCAGGGGCGACTGATTCGCCAATGCCACCATGACATTGAGCGCAAATGTCCACCTGGCGGTCGCGGGACAAAGAGGCGGGGTTTACGATCGCAAGGGTAGCGGGAGAGAGCGCAGAAGAATTCGCATGCCGGCTTTGGGAGTGAGGTCCACCAGGGCCATGGCACCGCTCACAGGAAATGCCCAGGACATAGCCGGTTTTTTTGTAGGCGTTTTCGACTGTTGCGGAAGGTAGAGAAGCAAAATAGGTGGCGTGGCATTCCAGGCACCGAGGGACGATGGGGCGAACGAAATCGGCGGTGGCATCGATGTATCCGGGGCTGTTGACCCACTGGTTGAGTTCCGTCCAAAAGGAAACGGGCAATTGGAAGAGTTGATTGCCTCGCCAGTTCAGATAGGTTTGACCCTTTTCACCGGAACCGGTAACGAAGTCGATTCGCTCTGAGCGGGTTTTTTGATTTGGCGGCTGCCAGAATACAGCGGTCTCGTAAAAGCCGTCCGGCCTTGCATCCATGCGGAAGTGGAGATCCGGATCGCCAGTCCTGAGGATATTGTCGCCAGCCGTAAATTTACCGGCGATGGAATCTTTGGTGGGGAGCTGCGAAGTGAGGTGGTGATTGGTTCGGAGGTAGGAATCGGCGATTGGCGCGTGACATTGACGGCAGGCAGAATCCCCGACGAAGTCGCCGCGGGAGGCTGAGGCATTTTTGGCAACGGCGGATGGAGTGTGAGATGGAGAAGAGGAGTCTGGGTGCTGAGGCAAGGGGAAGACTATGGTTGGAGAAGATAGGAGAGCCGTTAAAGTCAGGAGAAAGAGCGTGGCAGGCAGGGGCCTCGGCGTGGACACAACATACGCTCCTAGTTTTGCGCGGGGGTTACCATCGGTGTATTGGACGCAGGAAATGAGGGGATCGGTTCAACAAAGTGCATACCGAGCGAGGTGAGGCGTCTTCAATTGCGGCGGAGGTATGGGCGTTGTATTGTTTCGTGGAATCCGATTACAAAGGGAAGAAGATGGCTGGTGGATCGCTAGTGGCAGAGAAGCGGAGGAGATTGATGAGATTCAAACGAATGTTCGAGTGGGCGCTGATTTTTCTTGCATGCGGCGGGGCGTTGGTGCTGAAGGCAGCGGAAACACCGCAGACGGCGTTGCTGGTGCTTTCGAAGGCTGAACAGGCTTTGTACATTGTTGATCCAGCGACATTAAAAGTGGTGGGGCAAGCGCCTGCGGGACCGGATCCGCATGAAGTGATCCCTTCAGCGGATGGCAAGACCGCGTATATCACGAATTACGGAGGGGGAGCGTACAACACGATTACGGTGGTGGACCTGGTGAATCAGAAGACGATGCCGGCGATCGATCTGGGGGCGTTGAGCGGCCCGCATGGAGTGGAATTTGCAGGAGGGAAAGTGTGGTTTACGGCGGAGGGGGCGAAGGTGGTGGGCAGTTATGATCCCACGACAAAGAAGATCGATTGGGTGGTGGGAACGGGGCAGGACAGGACACACATGATTTACGTTTTTCCAGACCTGAACCGGGTGGTGACGACGAACGTGAGTTCGGCGACAGTGACGTTTATTGAAAAAGGAACGATGACGGGGCGCGGGCCGGGAGGATTGCAGACGAATTGGAACGAAACGGTGATTCCTGTGGGACGCGGAGCAGAGGGTTTTGATGTTTCCAGAGACAGAAAAGAGATTTGGGTAGCGAACGCACAAGATGGAACGATATCGATCATCGACGTGGCAAGCAAGAAAGTGGTGCAGACACTGGATGCGAATGTAAAGGGCGCAAACCGGTTGAAATTCACTCCGGACGGGAAATTGGTGTTTGTGTCGACATTGGGTGGACCGGAATTGGCAGTGTTTGACGCTGCCGGCCGCAAGGAAGCGAAGCGCGTGAAGATCGGAAAGGGTGCGGCGGGGATATTGATGCAGCCGGACGGATCGCGAGCGTACGTGGCGTGCACGCCGGATGATTATGTCGTAGTGATCGACCTGAAGACATTGGAAATGACGGGGAAAATCATGGCAGGGAAGCAACCGGACGGTTTGGCATGGGCAGTCCGGAAGTGAGGGATGGGCTCGTGTGTAAATTTCATGGAGATATGGTCCTTGCTTAGGGAATTGGGTGGAGGTTGGCGGGATTTCGTGGTGTTGCCAAGATAAAAAGCGAGGAGCAAGCCGAGAACCGCAAGGATGACGGCAAGGACGATGGCAAGAGTGGTGGGGCTTGCGGAAGTGGGCAAGCCTTGGTTGAGCGCACGGATGTAGCGGATGTGGCGCCATGCTGCGAAAACGTCGGCGAGAACTCCGAGAAGAACCAAGAAAATGCCGAGAGGAAGTGAAAGTACGGAGGGCGCGGAGATTGACTGACCGGTGGAAGATTCGAGAACTCGAAGAAACAGGCCGAAGCGAGAAACGACGAAACCGAAGGCCATAAGAGCGAGGCTGGTGCGAATCCAGGCCAGGAAGGTGCGTTCGGCAGCCAGGTAAATGCGAGGGTCGCGACTGGAATCTTCAGGGGGCATGTGGTCGTCCTTTGGAGGTTGATAGCAACCGGCCGGGCTGGAGAAGGGAAGGATAGCATCGTTGGTGAGGCTAGATTGTGGAAATGGGGTTGGGGATGGCCGGGTTCAGGACATGGTTGGATGCACAAGGAAGGGCAAGGGTATGATTCGCTGGGTTTGCGACAACTTTTGAGACATTAGCGGAGAGCTGAGGAGGCCCTCAAGGAGTGTGGGCGTTGAACGGGGAAGAGCTGAGAGTATTCGCAGATGACAAGCTGCTTTGGGAAGGATCGGTAGGTGCCGAGGCGGTCTCGTTCGACGGACCGGTGGGGATTCGTTCGGACAATGCGCGATTCGAGATCGAATTGCGGGCTGGAGAGACGCTGGAAGCGCGGCGAGAACAGGTGCCAGGGTAGAGAAGCGGAATAAAAGAGAGAGGCGCGAGGGACTAGACAGGAACTGGCGGGTTTTGCAGTTTGGGATCACGAGCCGTCCTTCACGGCATCTTCGACATGCTGGACGATACTCAGACGGGCGAAAGGCCTCAGAAGGAACGAGACATCGTGGAGGTAGTCAACGACAGGGGAGAGGTGGACGCTACTCTTTGGGCAAAATAGAGGAATGAAGTACGCGGGTACTATGGCCGGGATTAGAGGGTTCTGAAAAACTGGGGAGGCGTGGACCGCAGCGCAGAGGGCGAAGTTCGTCTAACGAAATCGCGGGACGAACGCTGGGCTGGGCCGGGCGTGAGGGATAGAGTCTGTGGAAGCCGCAGCCGATGCAGGGAATTTGAAGACAGAATTGAGCGGAGCCGGAGCGCCGGGAAGCGAACGAGCGAACCCGATCGCGCTGGAAGTACGCGTGAACGCAACGGGAGCGCGGCCGAACACAGGAACGGAGAAGCGCGAGCTGTTTTCGGAAGACACGCAGACGGCGCTGGTGTTTCCGGATGGGGCGGTGATTGCGTTGAGCGCGGCGGTGGTGCCAGGACAACTGGTTTTCCTGACGAATAAAGAAAACAACCGAGAAGTCGTCTGTCAAGTGGTGCGGAAGAAAAATAACCGGCCGACGAGTTGCTACGTGGAATTGCAATTCACGGAGCCGCAAAAAGATTTCTGGGATGTGGTGTTTCCAGAGAGGCCGGATGGGGCAACAGTCCAGCAGATGACACGAGTGGAAGAGAGCGTGGCGTCCGCAGAAGTAACGGAAGAGCCCGCGGCGATGCCGGTTGAGGAGCCAAATTCGGAAGAAGTAGAAGCACTGAGACAAGAAGTGGATGTGCTGCGGGAACAGTTGAAGGCGCTTACGGAAGCAAGAAAGAAAGAGGAGGAAGAGGCGAAGAAGGCAGCCGAGGAGGCGACAAGGAAAGCGCAAGAAGAAGCTGACGCAGCGATAGCGGCACTGGCGGCGAAGAGGGCAGCAGCGGCGAACCCAGTGGTGCGGATGAATCTTCCTGTGGCGGCGGAGACGCCCGCAACGATGCCGACGAAGGGAATGGCAGCGGGAATGGATCAGACTCCGACGACGGCGGAAAAAGCGAGGCATCCGGAGGGAAGAGAGGCGTTCGAAGATTTATTGCCACAGCCGGAGCTGGATTTTTCGCACACACCAATTCCGATGAAACGGCCGGAAGAGGATGATCCGAATTCGATCTACAAGCCGCTGCGAAGAAAAGCGGGGCTGAAAGATGTGGCCGTAGCGGGGGTGGTGACGGTTTTACTGGTGGGTGGGATAGGCGCAGCCTGGTACAAGGATTTACTGCCAATGGCGAGGAGAAAGACGCCGAACCTGGCGGCAAGCACGAAAAGTGGATCGCCAGTGAAATCGCCGGCAGGAGCGAGTGCGCCGATGGCTAAGAACGCCAGGGAGAATGCAGCGACGGCAGTAGCGGCGACGGCCGGAGCCGGAGCGGCCAGTCAACCGACAAACGGGGCGGAAGAGAAAAACGGATCACTCGCTGCGACCGCGAAAGACGCGGCCTCCGCTGGGGATGACAATCGTGGAGGAACGGCAAGCGCGAGCGGAGCTGGGGACAGTTCACGAAATGAGAGCGCATCGGAAGAGCCTGTAGCAATGAAGAAAACAGCGAGCATAGGGAAGAGCGCGGCGGCTGGTCCAGCGAAAAAACGGGGAACGACGAAAGAAAACGCAGCGCCTGTGGCGGTAGAACCGGAGCCGCCGGCAGACGCTCCATTGGAGCCAGCAAAATTGGTGAGAGCGGCAATGCCGGTGTATCCACCAAGTGCCATGAGGAGTTTCATCACCGGGGACGTGAGGATCAGCGCGGAAGTGGAAGCGAACGGGCGCGTGGGAAAAGTGACGGTGATTTCCGGGCCGAAGGCGTTGCGCGATGCCGCGGTGGAAGCGATGAAACAGTATGAGTATGAGCCAGCGACGAAAAGCGGGAAAGCGGTGGCGTCGCAGGTGACGGTGACGATCAAGTTTTGGTTTGACCCGTAGGGAAATAGATTCGAAATCGATCGAGACTCGGACCTGGGCGGGTTCACATTTGCATTGACTTGAGTCTAAACCTGCACTCCTAAACCCCAAGAGTACGGCACCCAACTGCAACAGAGAAACCCAAGGGCAGAACAAGGGAATGGAGGGAGGATTGCGCCATTCGAGCGTAAGAACGCACCCTTCGCAAGTTGAAGAAAGACGGCCACCCACAAGGCCAGTCGGGGTGCGGTGTAACTGTTGTCACACGCAGGAAGAGAGGGAGTTGGACCATTCGAGCTGAACGGTGAAATTGCCTACTTGTTTGGTTTTCCAGGCGCAGATATCGCCGATTTCGCCGTTGGAATCGTCGTACCAACCCTGGCCCGGAATGGGGTCGGTGATGGCTTCGCAAAGTTCGTGAGAAGAGGTGGAGGTGAGGACGGGAAAAGTATCAAGACCACCTTGGCAGCCGGTGCAGCCGGGATAAGGCATGACAGCGTAGAAGACATTATTGGGAGTGACATCGTGATAGCCGCAGAAATCCGTGCATGACGCGGCGCCGCCCTGAGTGACCGTGGTACCAGGAGGGAGATACAGGAAATAAAGGGTGTTGGGGTTGGGAGCAGAAAGGACGCCGGCGTCAATCTGGGCCTGAAGCATTTGCTGGATGGCAGAGTCGTCGATGGATTTACCAGGTTCGGAAGAGGTGAGGTTCAGTGAACCGATGCGCTTGCCGTGGCCAATGGATTTGCCGGGGACGCTGTACTCGGAGAGCTGATCGATGAGGGAGCTGGTGAGTATGAAATCGAAAAAAGAGACCAGTTGTTGGGAATGAGCGGTGTTGGCGGTGGATTGCCAGGCGGCGCCCCAGAAGATACAAGAGACTTCGACGTTGGTGAGGAGCGGTCCATTACGGTAAGTGAGCTTTGGGGTGGGGGCGGCAGCGTCGCGGACATGCGGGTGAAGAGGAACAACGCGAATGGGATGCTTGGTTCCAGCGGAGGGAGAGGATTTCTTGCGAGAAGTGCGAGTGGCCATAGTGGTCTCCTAGTTGAGCTACCCGACCGAGGGCTGGAGGAGGCACGCGCCGTGAAGAGAAGGCTAGCGAAGAATGGGGTCGAAGGCAACAGAAGTTGTAAGTTTTAAAGTGAAAAAGTTTGCAGTTATCAGTTTTAGGTTTTCAGTAGAGCGAAGTGGAAAGCGAACTCAGGAAGGCGGCGGGGAGCCCGGTGAGAGGGGCACCGGTCTAAGATCGGCCACTATTTAACTGAAACTGTTCTTGACAAGGGCGAAGCGATGGCGCAATATGGCGCGTGACGACATGTCGTTCGGGGGACTATGGAACCGCTGCCATTGAGCGAACCGGTTTTACTGATTTTGCTGAGCCTGGCAGAACAGCCACGCCACGGATACTCCATCCTGAAAAATGTGGAGGAGATAAGCGACGGACGGGTGACGCTCAGTACCGGAACGTTGTATGGAGCGCTGCGAAGATTGCTGGAGGATCGCTGGATTGAGCGCTTTAAGGAGGAAGAGAGCTCGCGCGGGAGGCAGGCATACCGGCTGAGTGCCCGAGGGCGGAAGATTTTAGGAGCAGAAGTCGGACGGCTAAAGCATCTGACCAAAGTGGCGAACCTGCGGATGGCGCCGAAGGAGATGTGAGAAATGAGCGCGTTGAGCCGTTACCTGCTCTATTTATATCCGGCCGCGCATCGACTTGAGTTTGGCGAGGAGATGGGCGAGGTGCTGCGCCAGAGATGGACGGAGCGACGAAAGGAAAGTGCAGTATCGAGGTGGGTGCTGTATGCGCGCGAGGCTGGAGGGCTGTTGAGTGGAGCGGCGCGCGAACATGTACGAGCGGTAACGGGTCCGTATCTGTGGGGCGAGTTTCCGATCAGGAGGATTCATATGCGAACTGAATTCCGATTTCCAAAGGCCACGCCCGTGCTGATGACCTTGATTTTGGCAGCAGTGGTGATGGCGATCGAAAAGGCGAGAGCGATTCAGATGTCGGTGCCTGCTTCACACCAGGAGGTTGGGCCGATTCAGTCGGCGGACTTCACCGTGTTGCCGTCTTTCGTGCTGCTATTTGTGCTTGCTTGTGTGGTGGGAGCGATCGGATGGGCGATTGCGTATGCGTTGAGGCGGTCGGGAGTGCAGCGGTTGGAGGAGTTGAAGGGGCCGAGCGCGCCGAATGGGCAGAGATGAAGTTCCCCGAGGTGGGCCGATCAGTCGATGTCGGTGCGTTCCCTGAACATATACTGCGGACCGGGATGGGCTAGCGGTTGATGCAGCAGTTTGAAGCTCCAACCCCCAAGTAGCCGGAGTGTGGGACGGACGGGGATTGCTCGTTGTGGAGATCCCCACACAGGTCGGAGCTAAGAGAAAAAAACCGCAGCCTTAGAGACACAGATTAGGGACACAGGATATGGGCCGCGATCATTCGTAGCGGAGGGCTGTCAGGGGATCGACACGAGTGGCGCGGCGAGCGGGCACGGCCGCAGCGAGCACGGAAACGGCCAAAACCAGGCAGCAGACAGAGGCGAGAGTGGCGGGATCTGTTGGGGTGACTTCGAAGAGAAGCGATTGCAGGAGGCGGCCGAGGGACAGTGAGCCGAGAAGCCCAAGAGCCAGGGCGATGGCGGAAAGCGTCAAGGCTTCGCGCAGGACCAGACGAAAGACATCAGATGAACGAGCGCCGAGAGCCACACGGATGCCAATTTCGTTGATGCGCTGACTGACGGAGAAGGAAACCACGCCGTAGACACCAATCATCGCGAGCACAATCGCCAGTGCAGCAAATACCAACAACAAAACAGCTTGGAAACGGGGCCTGGAAACGGAATCGGAGAAAACGGTTTCCATGCTCTGAATGCTGGAGACTGCCTGATCGGGATCGACGCGGTGGACGGCGGCTTCGGCGTCGCGAGCAATCTGGAGGGGATCGCCAGTGGCACGAACGACGATGGTGGCGAAGTACATGGGCGCCTGGGAATTGGAGAGGAAGATGGTGGGCTCCGGGGAGTTATGGAGATCGGCCTGGCGAGCGTCGGCAACGACACCGACGATTTCGACAGGTTTCTTGAGGGTCCAGCAGACGTTCAGCTGTTCTCCCAAAACGTTCTGGCCGGGAAAGAAGTGGTCAACGAAGGCGTGGTTGACGATGGCGACGGGAGAAGCGTTGAAACTATCACCAGGTTCGAAGTCGCGGCCAGCGAGAACAGCGGTGCTCATTGCCTTGAAGTAGCCGGAACTGACGATAAGAAATTGCGCGGTGGGAGATTCGGCGGGCGTGGGGGCAGGCTGGTTGGCGGGAGAGAAGCAGGAGCCGGAGATTTGGTCCATGAGGGGAAGGAAATGAGTGGAGCCGGCGGCCTGAACTCCGGTAGTGTTGCGGATTTCAGTGAGGATACGGTCGAAGTACTGGGAGCGTTTGAGATTGTCGGTGTAGCGGGAGGGCGAAGTCCAGATATGCATGGTGAGGAGATGATCAGTACTGAAACCGGGATCGGTGGAAGTGAGGCGAGCGAAACTGCGGAGCATGAGGCCGGCGCCGACGGAGAGAAGAAGAGCGAGGGCGACTTCGGCAACGACAAAGATGCGGCGGAGAGTCTGATGGCCGCCAACGCCGGTGCGGAGCGAACCCTGCTTGAGAGCGTTCTGGAGGTCGACGAAAGATAGGCGGAAAGCAGGGATAAGACCAAAGAGCACGGCGGTGAGAAGAGAAGCGAAGAAAGTGAAGAGAAGCACACGAACATCGATGGAAATGGGTTCACTGCGAGGAAGAGGAGCACTCTGAGGAATGAGAGCAAGAAGAGCGGAGAGACCAAAGGAGGCAAAGAGAAGTCCGACAAGCATACCAGCAAGAGACAGGAGCAAGCTTTCCGCGAATAGTTGACGAATGATGCGGGAGCGAGCGGCGCCGAGAGCGGAACGGACGGCGAGTTCGCGGAGGCGTCCGGTGCCGCGCATGAGCAAAAGATTGCCGACATTGGCGCAGGCGATGAGGAGAAGAAAGCCGACGGCGGCGAGCAGCACCCAAAGAGGACGCCGAACGATTTCGGTGGCATCTTCGAGCATGGGAACAACGTTGGCGCTCCAGTTTTTGTTGAAGTCGGGGCGGGCTTGCTGAGTGAAGTCGATGACGCGAAGCATATCCTGCTGAGCCTGGGGGATGGAGACGCCGGGTTTAAGGCGGGCAACGACCGTGAGGTAGCGTCCGCTTTTGTAATCATCGGTGCGCTCGAGAGCCAGCGGAGTCCAAACTTCGGTTTTCATTTTGGGGAAGGAAAAGCCTTTGGGCATAACTCCGATGACTTCGCAGGGCAAGCCATCGACATCGATCTTTTGCCCGACCAGGGAGCGGTCCTCACCGAACTGGCGGTGCCAGAGGTCGTAGCTAAGAATGATGCTGTGGTCCTGGCCGGGAATACCGTCAGCCGGTGTGAAGGTGCGTCCAAGAAAGGGTGGAACGCGAAGAATAGAAAAGAATTCCGGGGAGACCTGCATGCCGGGAACGGCGATGGGCTGTCCGTGAGAGCTGAGATTGGTGACTGCACCGGAGATAGCAGCCATGGATTCGAAGGACTGCGAACGATCGCGCCAATCGAGGAAATTAAAGGGGTTCACGACATTACGTGAACTGTCGTACTTGAGGGAGGATTCCCAGATGCGGACGAGGCGATCTGGTTGCGGATAGGGAAGAGGGCGAAGAAGAATGGCGTCGACGACGCTGAAGATGGCTGAGTTTGCGCCGATGCCGAGCGCGAGCGTCAGAATGGCGACAACTGTGAAGGCGGGTGACTTGCGGAGGGTGCGGACACCGAAGCGGAGATCCTGGAGAAAGGATTCGAGGAGCATGGCGCTGCGGGCATCGCGGCATTGATCCTTGGTGAACTCGACGCCGCCGAATTCGACGCGAGCACGACGGAAAGCTTCGTCGCGGGGGACGCCGGAGCGGATGAGGTCGTCGGCGAAAGACTCCATGTGGAAGCGGAGCTCGGAGTCCATTTCGAACTCGGTGCGGGAGCGGCGGAAAGTGGCGTGGAGCCAGGACCGAAGACGGTTCCAGAGAGTCATAAATCCTCCGATGTACAGGCGAGCGTTGGAGAAATGAGATGAGTCATCATTCGTACCTCAAGGCGACGAGGGGATCGACGCAGGTGGCGCGGCGGGCAGGTAGATAGCAGGCCAGAAGGGCTACGCAGAGGAAGGCTACAGGAGCAAGGATGAGGGTCCAAGGGTCGAAAGCAGAGACGCCCCAGAGTTCGGATTGCAAGGTACGCACAGACAGGATGGAGGAAAGGAGCCCAAAGAGAATGCCGGAAGCGACGAGGACGAGTCCGCGGCGGAGAACGAGTTTCAAGATGTTGCCGGTTTGTGCGCCGAGGGCCATGCGGACGCCAAGTTCGTGAGTTTGCAGAGTGACGGAGTAGGCCATGATGCCGAAGAGACCGATCAGAGCGAGGCTGAGGCCGATGGCAGCGCAGGTACCGAAAGAAATGAGGCGGAACTTGGGCTTCATGTACATGAATTTATCCAACATTTCATCGAGGGTTTGGGGTTCGATCAAAACGATATTGGGATCGATGCCAGAGATGACCTGGCGCATGGGATTGATGAGGAGAGATGGATTGGTGACGGTACGAACCAGGAGAGCGCGATCGTCAAAGGGGGAAAAGGTGTAGGGGATGTAGGCCTGAGCAAGAACCTCCTCGTCTTTGGAACTGTTCGCGTTGTGGAAGCCCTTCAAGTCGCTGACGACGCCAATGATTTCGAAATAGGCGTCGTGGGGCGTTTCCGGAATTTCATCGAGGACATTGAATTTGATTTGTTGGCCGATGGGATTTTCATCGCCGAAGAAGGATTTGACGAGAGAGGAATTGACGACGGCGACGCGGCGGGAATTGGCAACGTCGGAGGCAGAAAGCAATCTGCCACGAAGCAACCGGAGACCGAGAGTTGAGAAGAAGTTTTCGTTCACGGCGTCAAAGGCAGTGATCCGAATTTTTTCCATGAGGCTTGCCGGGAATGGTGACATCGCGGGTGCGCGGGCCACCGAACACAGGGAATCCTATGGAGACGGCGGCATGGGTAACACCGGGGAGAGAGGAAACGCGCGAAAGGGCCTGGTCGAAGAAGGCGCGCTTAGCTTCGACAGAATTGTACTGGTGACCTGGGAAATGGACTTGGGCGCGGATGATGCCCTGAGTGCGGATGCCGGGATCGAACTTGGTGACGGCCAAGAAGCTTCGGACCATGAGTCCTGCATAGACGAGCAGGAGCATGGAGAGAGCCACCTGTCCAACGACCAGCCCAGCGCGAATGCGAGCGCCACCTGGGGGAGCATTGACGCCGAGGCCGGAGGATTGCAGGTTGGTGCGAAGATCTTTTTTCACGGCCAGGAGAGCGGGAGAAAGGCCAAAGAGCAGAGTGGTCAGGAGGGAGAGGAGAACGGCAAAAACGAGCACGGGTAAGTTGAGGGACATGTCAGCTTCGCCTGGAACACTTACACCGGGAACCAAACGAATCACCAGCAAACCCAGGTAGGCCAGGAAACAGCCGGCAAGGCAACGGCCAAACCGAGAACGAGGCTCTCCACAAAAAGCTGGCGAACCAAGCGGCTGCGACTAGCGCCCAGTGCTGCATGCAAGGCAATCTCACGAGCACGAGCGGTATGGTGTGTGAGGAGGAGACTGGCAACGTTGCTGGAGGAGATGAGGAGCAAAAGAGCGACGGCGGCAATGAGGAGAAAGAGGGTCTGCTTGAAATCATCGACGATGACTTCGTTCAAGGGTTTAGCGGACATCCGGAAATGCTCGGGATAGTCTTTGGGAAAGAGTGGGGCGAGTTGATTGGCGACGACCTGCAAATTGGCAGCGGCGGTTTGGCGGCTGACGTTGCGTTGGACAAGGCCGGTGGCAAAGAAATACATGGGCTCGGTTTCGTCGAGCGCCTGATTGTAAGAAGAAGGCTCGGGACGGTCCCAGGAAATGGGGATGTAGATGTCGGCACCGAAGAGGCCAAAACGCGGGGGCATCACACCGATGACGGTGCGAGGTTTTTTATTGAGGACCATGGAGGCGCCGAGGACGGATTTGTCGGACGCAAATGTTTTTTTCCAAAAAGCGTAACTAAGGAGGACAACGGGAGGGGCGCTGGGTTGCGCGTCTTGTTCGGTGATGCCGCGGCCAAGAAGAGGAGGAACGCCCCAGAAGTCCATAGCATTGGGGGTGAGAACGCAGCCGTGGACTTGTTCGGAGGTGCCTTGATGGAGATAGGGGATGTCCCAGCCGGAGTAGGCGACGACGTCCTCGAAGGACTTGGTGTTCTTGCGGAATGTGGCGACCTCTTGCAAATGGTAATCTCACGAAGCGTTGCGAACCGTGCTGGGTGTCAACGATGCCGATGACGGTGAGACGTGGAGCGTCGCGATAGGGGAAGGGATAGAGGAAGCCGTTATAGAAGACGCTGAAGATGGTGGCGGAGAAACCAATGCCCAAGGCCAGGGCGAGGACGCAGATGACGGTGAAGGCGGGAGACTTTCGCAACCTTCGGAAGGTGTAGCGGAGGTCCTGGAGGAGGTACGCGAGGAAGGTGACGTGGCGTGCTTCACGACACTCTTCTTTGGCGTGTTCGAGGCCGCCGAATTCGAGGCGCGCGCGGCGAAAGGCTTCCTGGCGGGAAACACCTGTGGAGATCAAATCGCTGGCATAGGAGTCGAGGTGAAAGCGAAGCTCGACGTCGATTTCGTTTTCGAGGCGCGCGCGGTGAAGAGTGGCACGAAGCCAGGCACGGAAGCGACGCCAGATAGTCATGATTCCCCCAAGGGAGGGCATGGGATTAGAAGATGTCGCTGCGAGTTGGGAGGCGATGGGTCATTCGTACCTCAGGGCCACCATGGGGTCGACGCGTATGGCGCGGCGGGCAGGGAAATAGGCGGCGAGAAGAGCGACGACGAGGAGCAGTGCCGCCGCCTGGACGAAGAGAGCAGGATCGTGGGCCCGCACGCCAAAGAGCAGGGACTGGATAAGTCGAGCGGAGAACCATGCGCCTAAAAAGCCGAGCAGTGTACCGACGAAGAGCCAGCGGGCAACATAAGAAAGAATAAGATTCAGAACGGAGCGCGGAGTTGCGCCGAGAGCGATGCGAATACCGATTTCCTGGGTACGCTGGGCGACGAGGAAACCAACAACGCCGTAAATGCCGATGGCGGCAAGCAAAACGGTGAGGACAGCAAAAAATGTAAGGAGGATGGCGTTAAATTTGGAACGACCGGCGAGCTTATCGACGCGCTGGATCAAGGGTTCGATGGTGACAGGGACCGTCGGGTCGAGGGACGAGGTTTCCTTGTGAATCCATTTTGCAACGGCATCGGGAGCCAGGGGCGAACGGACAATCAGGTGAGCAGTGCGGAAGTAGCCATCACGGTCATCCTTCCAAGGGAGATAAAACTCCGGTCCAGCGGGGACGGCGAGGCCGTTGTTTTTGACGTCGAAGGCAATGCCCACGATGGTGTGCCAAGGGCCATTCTCCCGGCCAAAACGAAACTGCGTGCGGAGAGGATCGCCCGATGGAAAAAGAATCCTGGCGAGCGAGGCGCTGAGGATGACGGGTTTTTCAGATGAAGAGAAATCGGCCTGGTCGAAAGCGCGGCCATGGATGATGGGAACAGCGAGAGCGGAAAAGTAGTCAGCGCTGACGAAGCGATAGACGATCATACCGCCAGTGCCCTGCGCCTGGCTGGGCTGGCCGGGAATTTCGATCGAGGAGAGGAAGGTAGCTTGCATACCACCGGAAGGAGGCAGCGTGTCGCTGAGGGCGATAGAGGTGAGCCCGGGCGCACGCTGGAGGCGCAATTGAAGATCGCGGAAAAAGGCAAGCTGGCGGAGAGAGTCGGGATAGCGATAGTCGGCAAGGGTGATTTGAGCGGAGCTAACGTGCTGGGCGTCGAGGCCCAGGGAAACGGATTGTAAATTCCAAAGGCTGCGAAGGAGAAGCCCGGCAGCAGCGAGAAGAATGAGGGAAACGGCAATCTGGGCAGTGATGAGGGAGTGGCGCAAGAAGGAGCGCGCAGTAGCGCGAACTTCCTTTCCGAGAAGAAGCGCAGGCGTGGGAGTGTGCACGGCGGGTGCGAGTCCAAAGAGAGTTCCGGAGAGGAGCGCGGCGCCAAGGGCAAAGAGGAGAACGCGAAGATCGACGGATGCCTGATTAACACGGGGAATTCCTTCGGGAGCGATGGAAACGAAAAGGCGAAGGAGAAATCCTGCGAGGAAACAGCCAATGCCTGCGCCGAGAATAGAGAGGAGGAGAGACTCGGTGAGGGCGTGACGAACCAAGCGAAGTCGAGAGGCTCCGAGAGTAGCGCGGACAGCGAGTTCGCGGTGGCGGCCGGAGGCGCGGGCGAGGAGAAGATTCGCAACGTTTGTGCAAGCGACGAGGAGGACAGCGAGGACCGCAGCGAACAGCATCCAGGAGGAGGCGCGAGCGTCGCTCACCTGACGATCGCGAAGGGATCGCAAGCGGAAGGAAACCTCATTACGAAATTGAGGTGGAACATAATTGAGGGAGTCCTGGAAAAGAGGCTGCATGGCCGAAGTGGCTTGAGGCAAAGAAAGACCCGGCTTCAAGCGGGCGAAGGCTCTGACGATGACCTGCGAACCATTGGGGCTGCGATCGGGCAGGTCGGGCAATTGGAGAGGGATGAGGAGATCGGCGGCAGATAGAGTGGGCATTTCGAATTGCGGGGGAAGAACGCCAATGACGGTGGAGGGACGGCCATCGATAGGGATGGTTCTGCCGATAATGGCGGGATCGGAAGCGAAGCGCGAGTGCCAGAATCCGTAGGAGAGAATGACGACGCGCGAGGAGTTCGGGCGCGTTTCTTCGGGTAAGAAATTGCGGCCGAGGACGGGCTGAAGGCCAAGGGTAAGAAGGAGATTGGCGTCGACCTGGCCACAATTCAGGCGAATCGGATTTTGCTCGGTGAGGTCGCAATCGACGTTCCCGGGTAGACGGCGGTCATGGACTCAAAGGGTGTGTTGCGATGGCTCCAATCAACGAAATCGGAACCGAGGACGAATTCGCGGGAATCAAAAGGCGCCATAACGCCGAAGGAGACAAGACGGCTGTCTTGGGGATACGGGAGACTGCGGAAGAGTAACCGGTCGACAAGACTAAATACGGCGGTAGAAACTCCGATGCCGAGGGCGAGAGTAAGGATCGCGATGGCGGCGAAGGCGGGGGATTTGCGAAGGGTACGCAGGGCATAACGAATGTCGTGCAGGAGGGATTCGAGGAAAGTGATGCCGCGAGCGTCGCGACATTCTTCCTTGGTGAGTTGGATGCCGCCAAATTCGCGGTGGGCGCGGCGGAGGGCTTCTTCGCGCGGAACGCCGGAGCTGACGAGGTCTTCGGCGTAGACTTCCGTGTGGAAACGAAGTTCGGCGTCCATGTCAGATTCGAGACGTGAGCGTCGAAGTGTTGCATCCACCCAGGAACGGAGGCGGCTCCACAAGGTCATACTTCCTCCGCAGTGGTGTCGAGAATGCCGGCGATGACGTCGGCCATGCGGTTCCACTTTTCGGCTTCGGTTAGCAGGCGGCGCTTGCCAGCGGCGGTGAGGCGGTAGTATTTGGCCTTGCGATTATTTTCGGATTCACCCCTTTCGCTGGTGATCCAGCCTTGATGTTCGAGTCGATAGAGGGCGGGATAGAGCGAACCCTGCTGAATCTCGAGACGATCCTTGGAGATCTGCTGGATGCGGAGGAGGATGCCATAGCCGTGAAGAGGGCCTAGAGAAACGGCTTTGAGGATAAGCATGTCGAGGGTGCCTTGCAGAAGTTCGAGTTGTTTGTCCACGAAGGTTCTCTCCTAGATGAACTAGGAAGATAGCGCGAGACTCCTAGGCTGTCAAGGAGAAGTAGGAGGGGGAGTCAGGGTGGTCATTTTTTTAAAAAAAAAAAAAAAAAAAAAAAAAAAAAAGTTATTGAGCGGATTGGAGGGTGGAGGAAGTGGCGTGGAGGTAGCGGGAGGCAAAGGTGAGGAAGGTGGGCCAGTTAGGGCCGGTGGTGTGACCGCCGCTGTGCTGGCGGAAGGAGATATCGCCGTCGATGAGAGCGGTTTCCATAGGAGGAAAATCGCTGGTGCCTAGATCTTTTTTGCCGAGAAGTTTGTAAACAGGGCCGGCAGCGACAGCAGCGAGAAACATGCCTTTGGCATCGACCCAGCCGCCTTCGACTTGTTGAGAGCCGGAGCTGATGAAGACGGGACGAGGTGCACAAAGAGCGATGAGTTCGTGGGCGTCGACGGGCAGGTCGCCAGGAGTGATGGGGCCAGCATATTTGAGGAAATTGCCGGCCATCCAATGATATTCGGAGGTGGAGGCAATGTTTTCGACTTGCTCCCCAAAACTGCGACGAAGGATTTTAGCTCCCCCCGCGCCGGAGGAGCCAATGAAGCCGATGGCGAAACGCTGGTCATAAGCCATGGTGACAAGGGCGGCTTTTCCGTAGCGCGAGAGGCCTTCGATGGCGATTTGTTTGGCGTCGACGGATTTGTCAGTTTCGAAATAATCGAGCGCACGGCTGGCACCCCAAGCCCAAGCGCGAAGTGCTCCCCAATCGTCGAGACCGCGAGGCTGACCTTTATTGACAAGACCAATGATGCCTTCGGTGAGGCCTGCGCCGTTATCGGCCTGAACACTGGTGGGAATGATGGTGGCGTAACCCCAACCCTTGGCCAGGACTTGTTGCTTCCAGGAGGGGCCCGTTCCGGTGAAAGCGGCCCACTGCTCAGGGGTGAAACGTTTTTTAATGGCGGCGAGGGTTTCCGCGCTGAGCCCAAATTCCATGATGACGGGAACAGGGCCGGCGGCGTTGGCAGGAGTGGAGAGGGAGAGTTGAATGTCGACAGAGATGAGCGGGTAAGAGGAATTGTCGACGTGGCCGACAAGTTTTTTGGTGACGATGGGGATATCGGCATTCAGTTCACGCGTGGTGCTGGCGACTTCCCAGCGGACCTTAGGAGTGTTGGCGGGCACCCGGCCGAAGATCTCCAGGTCGAAGGCTTCGACGATTTGCGGGCGGCGCTGGGTCCACCAGACCTGGGCGGTTGTGACGCGCTGGCCATTTTTGAGGATGAGAGGATCGGGGATGGAGTAGGAGCGAACCTTGGATTCGTCAAAGTTGGCGGCGTTGGGAGATTTAGGGTCGCCGTCGGGGCCGCGGCGAAGGGAAGAGATGTGGAGGAGGTCGAGAGTGCGCTGATGATCCTGGTCGGCGGTGAGGTGGACGGGGGGAGGGAGTGTTTGTGAGGCACCCGGGATGGAGAAGGCGAGGATGGCCAAAAGAAGAGTAAAACGCATGGCGGAAAAAGGATAACAGAAGTGGGAAGAGGATATCAGGGATCAGAAAACAGAGATCAGGAAGAGAGTAGAGGGAAGGAGAGCTCTTGGAGTAGCAAGCTTGCCATGATCCCTCCACCGCGCTTCGGCAGAGAACGCCGGAGCTACGGTCGGAATGGAAGCGCAAGGAAAAAACGAACCCAAGAACGGACTTGAAGGTCGGCCACTACAAAAGTGAAGATAATCTAAGAAGAAAAAGAAAGGCGCCCGAGAAGGAATGACGGACGCCATGGAAGTCAAAGCTACAAATGTGAATGGGTTTACTTGGGGACGCCAGCCTGGTTCCAGTCGATGATATTGGTGAGCTTCCAGGGATTCTTGTTGAGTTGGAATTCGAGCTGGCCCTCTTTGTTGATGACGAGCTGGGCAGCGGGATAGAGAACGCCGGTGGTTTTGCTTTTGTCCTTGT
This sequence comes from Candidatus Acidiferrales bacterium, assembly GCA_963839315.1. Classification (GTDB taxonomy): domain Bacteria; phylum Acidobacteriota; class Terriglobia; order Acidiferrales; family UBA7541; genus Acidiferrum. The sequence goes on along the minus strand of CAWIUU010000031.1, from coordinate 224,680 downwards.
CGTTGATATCAAATTCGCCGGCGGTCAGATTATAGGCGGTGGTCTGGGAGTTGGCGTAGACTTCACCAAAGCGGAGCTGGCGATTGGTAGCAAAACGGATCTTGCGGCCCGTATCGGTAGGAACTACGCGGATGTAGCTCAAGTCGTAACCGAGAGTGCCAGTGATGGCGATGCGGCCGACAGCCCTCATTTTGGTTAGCGCGTTGACCAAACCCTGATTCTGCCCCTTTTTGAAGGCATCGACGAGGACCTGCCGCTCTTCCTCGGTGGAATATTCGTAGATGGTGACCTTGATGTTAACGATTTTACCCAACTGCGTACTGGTGCCAGTTGCGGTGGCATCAATCGTTTCTATTTTTCTGTCGTCCGCGGAAATGGCAAGGGTGACCGCTGTAAGAAGAAGAGCGACGAGCAGGAGACTGCCGTAGCCAAGTTTGCGAGCTTTGGATTTTGAATCCCTGGTGTGTGCCATCATATTGTCCTTTCAAAGAATCGGATGTGATGCGCCAATCTGGTGCGGAAACTGACGGCTGATTCGGCGCAAGAGAACCAAAGAACCATAAAAGTGCCACCTAGAATGACGAGCGCTCTGCGTTCCCGGGGAAACAAATCGGCTGCGTCGCGATCGCAGCATGAGGTACGGAACCCCGGCCCTGATGGAGAAAGAAATATCATGCAGGAAAGTAATGGTCAACGAGAAGGTGGCGGAAGTAGAGGTTTGCCTGCCAACGGAGAACAGAGGGCGTTAAGGATAAGGTAAGTAAGGGAGGTGGTTATAGGTCATAAAATGGGGCGTCTGGACCTGTTTGTTTGGGTGTGCGTCGACGCTTTACGGTACGAGGAGTGAAGGGCAAGTCCGCCAAGTGTCCCGCGGGAAATGTTGCATTTTGAGGCAAGGAAGATGTTAAATTCCGGTAACTGGAAAGCTGCAAAGTTGCGAGTTGCGAGTGCGGTTTGGCGCTACATTTAGAGACTCCTGAAGGTGCTCATGGTGCCGGAGGCAGTGATGGAAACCGCCCAAGTTGACGCATCAAGGGACATCGCGAATGAGACTTCGCCACTGAGAAAAGCCCTCCTTTTGTTGCTAACGGCGACAGTGTGCTACATGGCCGCAAAGCTGGGAGGGTTCTTAATTATTAGGGAGCCTCAAACGCTCTGGCCACTCTGGCCGGGCTGCGCGGTTTTAGTCGCCATTCTGCTGGTACAACCACGGAACACCTGGCCACTGGTAATGGCGGCAGGCCTAGCGGGCTTCGTTCTGTATGATCTGCAAGCAGGCGTGTCGATTGGTTCCGTTGCATGGTTAATCCTGGCGGATACCCTTGAAATTCTTGTGGCTGCCTGGGGCGTCAGCTATGCGCTGGGCAGCGTGCCGCGATTGAACAGCCTGAAAGCGCTTGCGAAGTATTCTTTCTTTACGGTGATTCTCGCTTCGGTGATCGTATCAACGATTGGCATCTACGGATTAAATGGGGACCGGTGGATCAGTTGGAGGATCAGCTTTCTATCAGAGGGGTTGGCATTCCTGACGGTGACACCAGCCATTCTGGGCTGGGTGGGCGAGGCCCGAAGATGGGTGCGAGCTTCATTCAGATATTACCTGGAAGCCAGTCTGGTGATAGTGGCATTGAGTTACTTGAGCTATTTAATGTTTGTGGCGCGCGGAGGAAGCTATCCGCCAGCGTTACTTTATTCGCTGGTGCCATTTCTGTTGTGGGCCGCACTGCGATTCGGGACCACCGGGGTAGGGACGGCAACAACGATTGTTGCATTGTTATCCATTTGGGGCGCGCTGCACGGGCGCGGTCCTTTCATAGAGGAGGATCCGATCGACAGGGTGTTGTCTCTACAACTATATTTATCATTTGCTGTCATCCCCTTTATGGTTCTAGCGGCGTTGGTGGAAGAGCGGAGGCAAGCAGAGAAGGAATTGCGAGAAGGGGAAGAGCGGCTGCGCCTGGCGGTTGAGGCGGGAAGGATGTACGCCTTTGAGTGGGACACCCGAACTGATGCAATTGTGCGGTCAGGAGAGTGTGCAGCGGTTCTTCATTGGAAAAGTGATCCGACGCACGATACGGGGCGGGAATTCACCGAGAACATTTTCCCTGACGACCTGAAGACGTATTGGGATACGGACAAGGGGTTGAGTCCAGAACAACCGACGTACAAAACCGTCTATAGAGTCTCGCGACCCGGAAATGGCATGGTGTGGTTGGAGGAGAATGGCCGCGCTTTGTTCGACGGACAAGGTAGAGTGCAACGAAAGATCGGGATCGTGGCTGATATTACAGAACGAAAGTTGGGAGAAGAGGCGCTTTCAAACGTCAGCCTGAGGCTGATTGAAGCGCAAGAGCAGGAGCGTGCACGGATTGCGCGCGAACTGCACGATGATGTCAGTCAGAGGATGGTGCTTCTAGAAATAGGCCTGAAGCAATTTGAAAAGAGCATGCCGGGACTCTCGAGCGACGGGCAACAACAACTACAAAGTATATCGACGGTAGCGTCAGAAGTTTCGAGCGATCTGCACAGCATGTCTCACCAGCTGCATCCGGCAAAACTGGATTTACTGGGGCTGGTGGCGGCAGTGAGAGGACACTGCCGGGAAATATCCCAGCAACACGATTTGCAAATCGAATTTGTGGAACATGACCTAGGCGCGCCAATACCAAATGATGTAGCGCTGTGCCTGTTTCGGATCGTTCAGGAGGCTCTGCGAAACATAGTGAAGCATGGCAGGACAGAAACAGCCAAGGTGGAACTTTCGGGCAACGGGAAAGAAATTAACCTTTGTATATCGGATAACGGTGCTGGATTCAGTCCCGAGTCCGCGCAGGCAAAGGGCGGGCTGGGTTTAATCAGCATGCGGGAGAGACTGCGGCTGATCGACGGGCATCTAGTGGTGGAATCTGCGCCGTCGCAGGGGACACGAATATATGTTCGTGCCCCGGCGGGCAATGAGAAACGGGAAGAAGAAGAGCGAGCCAGCCGTGTTTAAAACAAACCCGTGAGCCGTAAGTAAACGAGCGTATTTATTGCTTATCGTAGACCGAGACAGAGTGCATAGGCTTACCGTCTGCGGTCTTTCCGTTGGAGGTAAGGGTCGCCACCTTGCCGTCTTTGGAAATCGCGAGCTTAGATTTCACGATTTCCTTGCCAGCCTTTTTCAAGGCTGCTTCGTAGTGGTTGGAGTCAATTTTCTGGATGGTGATGGCATCCGCGCCACCAGGCATGGAGCCGGTGACGGGATAGTCTTTGCCGTCGAACTTAACCGTGAAGCCGTAGGAAATGGGGCTTCCGTCGGCGCTGACACCTTTCATGGTGTATTTCACGCCATCGGCGGTCTCTTCAACCGTGCGTGTCATGCTCTTCGGAGCCGACCCTGGAGTGTATTTGGATTTTGCGGTATCGAGGTTCCAAGTGCCGAGAAGTGGATCGCTTTGCGCCAATAACGAGGTGCTGACAAAAGCAGCAAAAACGGCAAGCGCGACGAGTTTCAAGATGTTCTTCATAGGATTTCCCTCCTCAGGTCCTATCGTGAAAAGTTAAGAGTTTTAGTTCTGTGACCGTGGAAACGACGCTCAGGTAAATGGCTTGACCGAACAGTACGCCGGGCGGGAAAGCGTGTCAAATGAATTGTTTTACGGAAAATGGTGGAGCGGTGGCAAATCGGGGATTATGCCGGGAGAATAGCGAATTCAGCTGTAACTTTTGCGGCTGATGGCGCTCGTATGAATGGAGGACGAGCCGGACACGGTTCGCCGGACGGTCAAAGAGAAAAAGCGAGATTAAGGAGAGCTGCATCACGTGGAACTGGGTAAGTTAAAGGGGCGGCGACCAGAACTATGACTTGCCCGCGACAGCAGACTTGCAGCAATATCAGGCGGGATGACAAAACGAGAAAGGGAATAAGAGAAGTGTGGGAGAGAAGAGAAGCGTGATGGCAGATCGTAAGACCCGCCTTTCGCGGAAGAGGCGAAGGATGGGCCACCAAGTTCGAGTGTGGGGTGTCCCCAGAAAAAAAATCGAAGAGGCGACGAACGCAAGGAACGATGGAGACACGAGGCAAAACGGAAGCGGAATTGATCGCGCGGATACTGGCCGGGGAGACGGAACTGTTTCATGAATTGATCCGGCCGTATGAGCGCATGGTGTACATGACGGTATTTTCGGTGGTGAAGAATGAGGCGGAGGCCGAGGATGGAGCGCAAGAGGCGATCATCAGTGCCTACCGGCATTTGGCGTCGTTCCGGGGGGACGCGAAGTTCAGTACCTGGCTAGTGACAATTGCGATCAACGAAGGGCGAAAGAGACTGAGAAAGGTGAAGAGTGCGGCGGAAGAATCGATTGATGAGCCGACGGAGGGCGAGGAAGGTGCGTACACGCCGGCACCGTTAACTGATTGGCGAGAGATACCGCTGGAAGCACTGGAACGGAAAGAACTACGCGAGGCGCTGAGGACATCGGTGGCGGAATTGCCGGATATTTACAGGGAAGTATTTACGTTGAGAGATATCGAAGAACTAAACGTGGAAGAAACGGCGCAGGCGCTGGGGATCCAGCCGGGAGCGGTGAAGGTGCGGTTGCATCGAGCGCGGATGATGCTGCAAAAACGCCTGGTACCTTTCCTGAAGACAACGGCTCCGTCGCGCAACCGCTGGTTCGGGAGAGCGTTATGAAACTAGAGTGCAAACACGTGTGGGAACATCTCTCCGAATACATCGATCAGACGGTGGATCCGCAAATGCGCGAGGATATCGAGAAGCACCTGGAGCATTGCGAGATTTGTTCCGCGATATTGGATTCGACGAGAAATATCCTGGTATTGACGGCGGATAACCGGACATTTGAGTTGCCTGTGGGATACAGTGAAGGCTGCATGAGAGGCTGGACAGAAGAGACTGAAAAGAAAGAAGGAATGAAGTAAAGAGGTTAAGGAAGCAAAGAATGCTAGCGAGCAGCCGAAAAGCTTCCAGTGGGCCCAATATTCCGCGGCCAGCAAGAAAGGGTGAGCAAGGAAAGGGTCAACTGGAAGAGTTCAGAACGACGTTTTTGTGGAGAGACCGGCTTCTGCCGCCAGGCCGAAGCGGAGCGACGGCGCAAGTCGCCACACCTGCCATAAGACAATCAAGTTCACGACAGAACCAATCAAGGCGAATAACATCATAGGAATGCGAATGGCAGTCGATGTGCATCTTGTCTGCGAACCTAAGGACACCCGCGGCGGAGGCGAACGCCGCGGCACCAATGAACAAACGAATGCTGCTGAGAGCTATGAAGGCACTGCAGACGCTCTGAAGAAAAGCGAACAGGATGCTCGGACCAGTTAAGGAGTTTCAGATTTGCGTACCAGGCGCGCGGACGCGAGGCAGGGGATTCGGTGATTGTGGAAGCCATGCCGGGAAAGATTAGCAGAATGGAATTGTGAGATGAAAAGTGCGACTGGCAGATCGGAAAGTGGGCCTAAAGTCGTTCTGACTTAGATAGGGTGATTTCCTACGACCCCTCCTCTGCGAGCCATTGAGGCGCGGCTCTCCGGCCGAGATCACAACCGATGAAAAAAGCGAAACCCAGGAGGGCCCGATGTATCGCTCCCCCACAAAAGCAAATCAAGAACGCGCCGCAAAGTGCGCGTGCGTACCCCGGTCGGCAAAAAAGAAAGCAACGACCAACAGGGCGACGATGTCGCAATGTACTGTGGCCATAGCGGAGGGGGCGCGGGCGATGAGGAGGCCGTAGACAAAATTACCGGTGGCGAAGCCGGTGCGCACGACCTGGAAGGATTTGAGATAGGAGATGAATTGGGGGCCGAGTTTTGTGGCGAGGACCCAGAAGGATTTGTCTTTGATGATGTCGAGAGAGAGGTCCCAAGTTTTGGCGCAGCGGTCGTTCAGAATCTCGCGATGGGTGACTTGCAGGTTATTGGCCGAAAGGAGTTGAGCGTAATCGTCCATGACGCGCAGTTTTACCATCATGCCTTCGTCGATGGGATCGATGAACTTCGCAGTCTCTTCGGGTGTGAGATTTTCTTTTTTGAACCAGTCGGTGATGGCGAAAACGCCACCGGGTTTGAGAAGTTTTGCGGCGGACGCGAAGAAGTGTTCGTGGTGCTGGTAGTGGGAAATGGATTCCACAGACCAGAGGAGGTCGAATTGTTTCTGGAAGTTCATGGATTCGGCATCCATTAGCAGAAAGTTCACATCCAGATGAGCCTTTGAGGCGGACTCAGTAGCCAGCTGGATTTGAACTGGGGAAGTGTTGATGCCAGTGACGGAGGCATTGAAGTTCTTTGCGAGGAAAAGGCTGGTGGCGCCGAAACCGCAACCAATATCGAGGATTTCAAAGCCCTGGTTTATGCCGGCGAGATGCGCGAGATGGTCGATGAGTTGAAGCTGGGCTTGCTCCTTTGATTCGTCGCCCGAATCCAGTAGCCATGGTGCAGATGCTCGCCCCAAAGAGAGCGATAGTAAGGGCTGATGAGATCGTAGTGTTCGATGATTCTTTGCTTGTTGTTGGATTGTGTTTTTTGGAAAAGAGATAGTCGGAGATGGGCCGCGCGGTAGTCATAGGTGGTGCTGGTATTGTACCCGCGCAGCGGTTGGAGGCAAGAAATATCGGAGAGGTGATCCCATCGGTAGAGGCGGGGCTGGAATCGTGCCGCGATGCCTCCACTCCAAGCCGCAAAAAGGACGGCTTTCCGATCGGGATGACAAACGTAAGAAAAAAGAAACCCATTATCTGCCAACCAAGGACGGCGTGGGGGCACCCAGGAGAAAATCCAAAGAAGGTCCTGGATCATTTTTTGGAGTCGAAGAGTTTTACGGCGAGGCGCTGGGGTTGCGAGCCGACTGTGATCATGGTGAGGAGGGAGTCGGTGCGAGTGCGGATGACGGCGAGGTCGCCGGAGGATTCGTTGACGACGAGGAGCATGGTGGGGGATGCGCCGGGTTCTGTGGGATCGAAACGCATGGCGGAGGGAGATGCGCCGACGTTGATGGGACGGCCGATGATGCGGCGATTGTAGATGTCGAGGGGGAGGACGCGGCCGGCTTCGCGATCGGAAACGTACATTTCGGAGGCGTCATCGGTAAGGATGGCGGTGGCGGGAGCAGAGCCGAGCATCATGTAGTCGCCCAGTTCGTGGGTCCAGGTGTTGACGACTTGAAGGCCGTGGGCTTCAGGAGAGATGACGTAGAGTTCGCCGCCATCGGGCTTGAGAAGCATTTGAGTGGGCTTGCCGGCGAGTTCGAGATTGGTGAGGAGTACGACCGCGGTGGATGTCGACGACGGAGAGGTGTTTGTGGGAGCGGCTCATGACGAAGGCGACGGAGGCGTCGGGAGTGGCGACGTACTTCGTCTGGTTGGGAATGACATTGACGGAGGAGCGGAGTTGCAGATTGGCGGCATCGTGGATGGTGAGGGTGGAGGAGCGGTGATTGACGACGAGGATGGCTTTGTTGTCTGGAGTGACGCGGGCCTGGACGGGCTCCGAGCCGGTTTTGGCGCGGCCAATGATGGAGCGGGAGGCGCAATCGATGGCGAAGAGTTGGTCGGAGGCGGAAGAGGTGGTGAAGACGCGATCGTTGTCGGGAGAGAAATCGACGAGAGAGGGGAAGGGCCGACAGGGATTCTCGCGGTGACCTGAGTGGTGCGGGTGTCGAGGATCCAGACGTAGCCACCAGTTGCTGCTGACGCCCCAAATTTCCGCGCGCTTGGCATGTTCGCGCATGTCGGCGATGCCGGGGCCGACGAAGATTTTTGCGTGGGCTGGAGAGAGACGAGATCGATGACGGTGACGGAACCGTCGGAAGCTGGAGACATAGGCATGGATGTGGAGACCGGGGCGGAGGAAGGATGGGCGATGCTCGCGGAGAAGGACGATGATGAGGGAGATGAAGAGGATGGGAGGAGGAAGTAGAAGCGGAAGCTTTTGAAGTGGGACATTGGATGAAGGAATTTTACATGAGGGGGGAGGCGGAACGGAAATTGAGGAGAGGTTGACGGATATCAGGGATCAGAGATCAGAGACGGAGGTGGCGGCGAGGTGGAGGCAAGGCGCTGGGGTTGAGATCCTTCAGCCCCAAAAAGCGGGGCTTCAGGATGACAACGGTCGGAACACTGTTGTATCAGGGGTGGATTCGTTCCAATTGCTTATGGACGTTCCATCGAGCCAGGAATGCCACAAAAGACACAATCAGGGAGACGATTCATCGGGGGCTGGCATAAGAGTCAGCGCTACAGGGAAGCATGAAGAGAGGAACGGCGCGGGGATGTCGGCGTGAAGCCGCCGCTAGAGACAAACCCAAGAGAGAGCACCGGTCTGAAGACCGGCCACTACACGAGCGGATCAGCTGAGGGTGCGGTGGAAGAGCGGTGGCCAGTTGGTGGATTTCGTTGGCTAGGGCGGCGTATTCGTCGGGAAGGATGGATTGCATGCCATCGGAGAGGGCTTTTTCGGGTTGGTGGTGGACTTCGACGAGGAGTCCATCGGCGCCAACGGCGATGGCAGCGCGGGAAAGCGGAAGAACTTTGTGGCGTTTGCCGGTGCCATGGCTGGGATCGACGAGGATGGGAAGATGACTGCGCTTTTTGACGGCGGGGATGACGGCGAGGTCGAGCGTGTTGCGGGAAAAATCGGAGAAGGTGCGGACGCCACGCTCGCAGAGCATGACGTTGTAGTTGCCCTCGGAGAGGACGTATTCGGCGGCCATGAGGAATTCATCGAGAGTGGCGGCCATGCCGCGTTTGAGGAGAACGGGAAGTTTGGCGCGGCCGGCGCGTTTGAGGAGAGAGAAATTCTGCATATTGCGGGCGCCGATCTGGATGACATCGGCGTACTCCTCGACGAGATCGAGAGATTCATTGTCGATGGCTTCGGTGACGATGCCGAAGCCGTAGTCTTTGCGGACTCGGGAGAGGATCTTGAGGCCGGAGAGGCCAAGTCCCTGGAAGCTGTAGGGCGAGGTGCGCGGCTTATAGGCACCGCCGCGGAACAGGCGCACACCGGTAGATTTGAGTTGTTGGGCGATGGCGAAGCATTGTTCTTCGGTTTCGACGGCGCAGGGACCGGCGACCATGGCGATATGCGAGCCTCCGACGAGGACGTCTCCAGAGGGAGTGGGGATGCGAACGACGGTGTCTTCTTCCTTAACGTCGCGGCGAAACGAGTTTGTAGGGCTTGGTGACAGGAATACATTCGATGACACCGGACATGGACTCGAGGACACCAAGGTCGATGGCGCCGTTGTTGCCGGTGATGCCGATAGCGGTGCGTCCGGAGCCAGGGATGGGATGAGCTTTGAGGCCGAGGGATTCGATGCGGTCGCAGACGGCGCGAACTTGTTCTTCAGTGGCGTGAGATTGCATGACGACCAGCATGTGGTGTCCTTTGTATCGATGTGTGAAGCGGGAAAATCAGTTTACTGCATGGGAAGAAGCGGGGCAAATGGGACTTGGCAACCTAAGAGTGATTCGAAGCATCAAACGGTGTGAAGCCTTGAGTTTGCCCGGCCCTCAGTCCCCAGCTCTTAATCCAATCCAGCCACGGTAGTACAACAAACCGAGAATTTTGCGAAGAGGAGCGGAGCATGAAGCAATTGATCTGTTTTCTCGGAGTGATTGTATTGTGCGCGACGCTTTGCCCTGGTCCTGTGGGGCTGAGGCTGGATATGGGCGATGAAATGTATTTCAACTCAGGGACGCATCATAACCTGCGGGTGGCGTTCGGACCGTTTTTGACATTCTAGATGAACGAGTAAGGATCGAGATGAGCAAGTGTGGTTAGAAGCGGGTAAGTTCTCAGGAAGCCCGAAAAACTGAATTGCAAGCAGCAGAGAGGAGATCACCGTGTTTCTGTTCATACAAACCCCGGGTTATCTTCCAGACATTCCGATGTCGAGTTTTCAATTAATGGCGGGAGCCGGCGCATTGCTGATTGCCGCGGCATTACTGCTGGGCTTGCGGAGGACGAGGAATGTAACGGTGCAGAGGTCAATGCTAACGGACGAAGTGATGATTTACCTCGGGCGGATTGCCGATGCCCTGGAGAGAGCAGCGCCACCCAATAAGGAAATGATCATTGCGGAGATTGAGCGGCGGATCGAAGAGAGAGGGGGAACGCGAGCGAACGGAAAAGTACACGAAATGCCGTTCTCGATGTTTGGGCGAGAGTTTCCCGATAAAAAATAGGGGAGATGACGGCTGGAGGAAGGTTGACCAGGCAACCTGTCTAAAGGTGGCGGAGGTTAGGGAAAAAAGAGTTGGAGGGGATCCCAATAGTGGGATTTCCATCCCGAGTAGAGATTGTCGTACTGTCCCTCAGGAAAACCGGAGTGATCGAGAACAACGAGTGTTTGTGCACCCTGCTCTTTGAATTCAAAGCGAACAATGGAGTAGACGCCAGGAGCCCATCCGGCAGAACGCCAGGCCTGGACGATGCGTTGATTTGGGACGAGCTCGACATTGCGACCGAGGATTCTTGCGCCAAACATGGAAAAGGCACCGCCAGCTTCAGAGTGAATATCGGCGGGCTCGTGAGAGAAAGCGGCGAATTGCTTGGAATCGAGAAGGACGCTGTAGATGCGCGTAAGGGAAGATTTGAGAACGATTTCCTGGTGCAAGGATGTGCGGGTGTTGTTGGAGGAAGGAGGGGGCGGGGTAGATTGATCGGCTTGGGCGAAAAAGGCGGAACTGCCAGCCAGAGAGACGAGAGCGCCGACAGAGCCGAGGATAATGTTGCGACGCGAAAACAGATCAGATGAGAGGAGTGCGGTGCGGCCGGGCATGAGAGCCTCCAGGGCAAGAGACGAACAAGGATTGAACGGGGATATGGCACCACGGGTGGGAAGGAAGATGCAAGAGAAATTGAGCGCGAGGTGATGGGGAGCTAATAAGCGGGGCGGTGCGTGAGACGTGCCACGACCTGGCTTCGGCACGCGGGCTGAAATGCGCCACAAGGGTGACAAAACTGCAAGAAAAGCAATGAGATACGCGCAAAGCTCAGCGAGAACAAAGGCAAGAAAAGCTGAACGAGGCCCGTGTGTTACAATGGACGATTAAACCTATAGGAAAGTAGCGGCATGTCTGAATTTCCCCTCATTGATAACACACAATTTGACCCGGAGGACGAATACCGGCCAGAGCCGGAACCGGAGCCACAGCCGCCATCGTGGATGGATGGAAGCCTGCGAATCGGGATCCATACTTCGATCTCGGGGAACCATCTGAACGCGCTGGAGTCTGCAAAGAAGCTAGGGGCCAACGCACTACAGATATTTTCGGCAAGCCCACGGATGTGGCACGCGTCGAACGTGCGGATTCCGGAGTCGGATGCGAAAGCGTTTCGGGCGCGACGGTCGGAGTTGGGGCTGGGGCCGCTGGTGATCCATGCGAATTACCTGATCAATCTGGCGGCAGCACAGCCGATGCTGCGCACGCGATCGATACAAGGATTCCACGAAGAGTTGGTGCGTGGAGTGATGCTGGGGGCGGATTTTCTGGTGGTGCATCCGGGCGCGCGGGGCGAGTCGTCGACGGAATTTGCGATTGCGACGGTAGTAGAAAGCGTGAAACAGGCGGCACGACGGGTGCCGATGCGCGGAATGCGGATATTAATTGAGAATACGGCGGGGATGGGTACGGCAGTGGGCTCGCGACTGGAAGAAGTAGCGCAAATCCTGAAAGGGTTGCGAGAGTTAAATGTAGCAGCGTGCCTGGATACGGCGCACCTGTTCGCGGCGGGGTATGACATTCGAAGCGAGGCGGGACTGGCGAATACGATTGCGCATATCGACCGGACGATCGGGTTGGACAACGTGCCGGTGATCCATGTGAACGATTCGAAGGTGCCGCTAGGCGGAAAAGTGGATCGACACGAGCATGTGGGGCAGGGAAAAATCGGCGAAGCGGCGTTCGCGCGGATATTGAGGCATACGCGATTCGGAGCAGTGCCACCGGAAGGAGTAACCGGGAGGGCGTTTTTGCTAGAGACGCCGATTGATGACCCGGGAGATGACCGGCGGAACGTGGCGAAGCTGTGGGAGTTGGCTGGGGTGGAAGGACCGGAAGCAGAGAAAGGTTTTTCCATGCTAACGAGCGCGATGAAGAAGATGAAGAAGGAGATGGAGAAGAAGGGGAAAAAGTTCGCGAGTTCGAGGCACTTGCCGGCGCAGAAGAAGAGTGCAAAGAAGGTGGGAAAGAAGAAGAGATAGGGCGGGACGCAATGGGCAGGGCGTAGCCTGAGTGTTTGCCACGATCCCTCCAACTTCGGTCCGCAAGAAGCGCGGCCCTTCGGTCGGGATGACAGCCGGGTGGGATAGTTGCCAGCACGCTGAGATCGAAGAGGGATCCTTCGCTGCGGTCGGGATGACAATGAGATTGGTGCGAGGAAGAGATTGAAGTGACAAGAAGCAGTTGAGGATACCAGGAGAGACCCACTCGTGGGGGACTACAACCCGCAGGCGATAGAAACGAAGTGGCAGAAACGTTGGAAAGAGAATCACGTCTTCGAATCGGAAGCAAATCCCCCAAAACCTAAATATTACGCGCTGGAGATGCTGCCGTACCCGAGCGGGACGCTGCACATGGGACACATGCGCAACTACACGATTGGGGACGTGGTGGCGCGCGTAAAGAGGATGCGCGGGTTCAACGTGCTACACCCGATGGGGTGGGACGCGTTTGGATTGCCGGCGGAAAACGCAGCAATCAAGAACAATACGCACCCGCGGACGTGGACGAATAACAACATTGCAGAGTTTCAGAGAGTACTGCGGCGCTTTGGGTTTTCCTATGATTGGCGGCGCGAGATATCGACGTGTGAGCCGGAGTATTACCGGTGGAACCAGTGGTTTTTCCTGCGAATGCTGGAGCGGGGAATTGCGTACAAGAAAAAGAGCCGGGTGAACTGGTGTCCGAAATGCTGCACGGTGCTGGCGAACGAACAGGTGGTGAATGGGGGATATTGCTGGCGGCACGAAGATACATTGGTGGAAGCGCGCGACATCGAGCAATGGTTCTTGAAGACGACGGCGTATGCGGAACAATTGCTGGATGATCTGAAGCAGTTGGAAGGTGGCTGGCCAGATCGCGTGATCGCGATGCAGAGGAATTGGATTGGGAAGTCGGTTGGGGCGAAGGTCCTTTTCGACGTAGGTGATGTGGCCGGTGCAGGAAAGATCGAGATCTTCACGACGCGGATCGACACGATTTACGGGGCTAGCGCGATTATTCTGGCGCCTACGCATCCGCTGGTGGGGAAGCTGATTGCGGGCACGGAAAATCAGGAAGCGCTGGAAGCGAAGCTTACGTGGATGAAGCAGTCATCTTTGAAGACGGAAGACATTGCGACAGCGGAGAAGGATGGATTTTTTACGGGAAGATATGCGGTAAACCCGTTTAATGGGGAGCAGATCCCGATTTGGGTGGGGAACTTCGTGCTGCTGGAGTATGGGACCGGAGCGATTATGGCGGTGCCGGCGCATGATGAAAGGGATTTTGAGTTTGCGAAAAAGTTTGGGCTGAAGATACCAACTGTAGTGGCACCCGTTGAAAAGAAAGAGCAGAAGACCCAAGGCCCACGCTTACGAACCAAGGGTGGGGCGCGCAGCGCAGAGGAGAACAACCCAAGAGCGCAGGCTGGAGTGCCTGTGCCACAGGAGGCGTACACGGAGTATGGGGTGAGCGTGGACTCGGGGCCGTACACGGGGCTTAAGACCGAGGATGCGATTGAGAAGATGGCGGGAGATGCGGAAGCCCGCGGGTTTGGGAAGAAAGAAACGATCTTCCGGCTGAGGGATTGGGGAATTTCGCGGCAGCGGTATTGGGGCACACCGATCCCGGTGATTTACTGCGAAAAGGATGGGCTGGTGCCGGTGCCGGACAAGGATCTGCCGGTGGTGCTGCCGGCGAACCCGAAGTTGACAGGAGAAGGCGAATCGCCGCTGGCGACTGACGCGGAATTTGTAAACGTGAAGTGCCCGAAGTGCGGTGGGGCGGCGAGGCGAGAGACGGACACGATGGACACGTTCGTGGATTCTTCGTGGTATTTCTACCGGTATTGCGATCCAAAGAATGAGAAGGCGCCGTACGATTCGGCGAAAGTGGGCTACTGGTTCCCGATTGACCAGTATATCGGGGGTATTACGCACGCGATTCTGCACCTGCTGTATTCGAGGTTCTGGTGCAAAGTTATGCGGGACCTGGGATTGATCGAACATAGCGAGCCGGCAGCGAGACTCTTTACCCAAGGGATGGTGCTGAAGGGTGGAGAGGCGATGTCGAAGTCGAAGGGAAACGTAGTGGGCGCAATCGATATGGCGGAGAAGTACGGAGCGGATACGGGGAGACTGTATACGCTGTTTGCGGCGCCGCCAGAGAAGGATCTGGAGTGGAGCGAGGAGAGCATTGAGGGGGCGTGGAGATTTTTGAACCGGGTTTATAGGATGGTGGAGAAGCATGGTGAGGCGGTGGCCAGTGTCCAGCGACCGGCGACCAGTGAAAGAGCGGATGGCGCGACGACCGAGAAAGAGAAAGGGCTGTTGCGGAAGGCGCACCAGACGCTACGAAGGGTGACGCAGGATTTCGAGACGAGGTGGCACTTCAATTCGGCGATTGCGCAGATCATGGAATTGACAAACGCGATTTATGCGGCCGAACCTCTGCAGGAGAATGTGCGGCCGGAAGTACGGAAAGAAGTGCTGGAATTAGTGACGCTGATGCTGGCGCCGATGACTCCCCACCTGGCCGAAGAGTTGTGGGAGATGCTGGGGCATAAAGAAGGATTGTGGACGGCAGGTTGGCCTGCGTTCAATGCCGAGCTGGCAAAGGATGAAGAGGTTGAAATTGTTGTGCAAGTGAGTGGACGTGTGAGGGGGAAAGTGAAAGTGGCGGCGGGCGCGGCGCAGGAAGAGGTGCTGAAACTGGGGGAAGTGGAAGCGAGCGTGATAGCGCATCTGGATGGCAAGAGGATAGTGAAGGTGATCTATGTGCCGGATAAGTTGTTGAATATCGTGGTGGCGGGGTAAGCCGCGAATTATGATGGGGACGCAGACGGAGAAGTAGAGAACTCACCAAAGAATGAGCTGAGAGCACGAGACCCAAGGGCACAGACAAGAGTGTCTGTGCCACGTAGGAGAGAAGATGGAAGGTGCGGCGCAAGTGAAAAAATCGACGGAGCAAGCGAAAGTAAGTACGGAAAAGGGCGGAGTGGTGGTGCTGGACTTTGGGGGCCAGTACACGCAACTGATCGCGCGTCGAGTGCGAGAGCAGCAGGTGTTCAGCGCGATATTGCCGTGCACAACGCCGGTGGAAGAGATACGTAAGCTTGAGCCGGCGGGAATCATCCTGTCCGGAGGACCGAGCTCGGTGTACGACAAGGACGCACCGAAGTGCGATCCGGCCGTGCTGGCGATGGGGATTCCAGTGCTGGGAATCTGCTATGGAATGCAGTGGGTGGCGAAGAACCTGGGCGGGAAAGTGGAACCAGCGGAGAGACGGGAATACGGACCAGCGCAATTGACGCTGGAGAAAACGGAAAGCGACATCCTGCTCGACTTTCCCAGCCCGATGAAGATATGGAATAGCCACGGGGATAACGTGCTGGAGTTGCCGCCCGGATTTCATCTGACGGGGAAAACGGCGAACGCCTACGCGGCGGCGGAAGATCCTAAGCGGAAGATCTACACCGTGCAATTTCACCCGGAGGTGAATCACACGGACCGGGGAACGGAAATTTTGAGGAACTTCTTATTTCGGGTGTGCAAGGCGGAGCCGAAGTGGAATGGAACAGCGTTCATTGAGGAGACGGTAGAGGCGATCCGCAAGAAGGTGGGGACGCACCGCGCGATTTGCGGGCTGAGTGGGGGAGTGGACTCGACGGTTGCGGCGGTACTGGTACACCGCGCTATGGGAGAGCGGCTAACGAATATCTTCGTAAACACGGGGATGCTGAGGAAGAACGAGTTCGAACATACGCTAGGGATGTACCGAGAGCGACTGGGGCTGCGTGTAGTGGGAGTAGATGCTTCGGAGCGCTTCCTGAGCAAGTTGAGGGGGGTGAGTGACCCGGAGAAGAAACGGAAGATTATTGGCGGGGAGTTCATTTCCGTGTTCGCCGCGGAAGCCCAGAAGCTGCAAAAGAATGAGGCACACGGGGACATCAAGTTTCTGGTACAGGGGACGCTTTATCCGGATGTAATTGAATCCGTGTCGGTTAAGGGGCCATCTGCCACGATTAAGACGCATCACAATGTCGGCGGACTGCCGAAAGATATGCCATTTGGGCTGATTGAGCCGTTGAGGGACTTGTTTAAGGATGAGGTGCGGCGGATTGGAAGAGAATTGGGTTTACCAGAAGAGATATTGGTGAAACATCCGTTTCCTGGCCCAGGTCTGGCAGTACGGTTACTAGGCGAGATATCTAGTAAAGACTTGATAACACTGAGAGAAGCGGATGCCATGGTAGTGGAGGAGATCCGCCGGGCAGGACTTTATGAAAAGGTCTGGCAGGCGTTTGCGGTATTGCTGCCGGTACGAAGCGTTGGGGTAATGGGGGATGGAAGGACCTATGGACTGACGGTGGCGGTAAGAGTGGTGCAGTCCGACGATGCGATGACGGCGGATTGGGTTAGGCTGCCCGGGGAAGTACTAGAACGGATATCAACGCGAATTGTGAACGAAGTACCTGGGGTGACAAGAGTGGTGTATGACATCAGTAGCAAACCGCCGAGCACGATTGAGTGGGAGTAGAGAGAGGGAAGGAGATTAATTAGAATCTCTAATTCACAATTAGGAATTAACTGAAGTAAAAAGGCCGCTCTGGCTGGAAAAGAGCGGCCTTTTCGTCCAGATCTCAATCCCACAAAGCAACAAAGTAAGAAGGTCAAATCTTACCGATTGGCCATTTTCTGAGCCATATACAGTAAGAGTTTACGATCCTCATCATCGGCTTTACTCAGCAAGCGGCGAAGCTTGTTGAGGTATCGCGCTTCTTTGCCTGCGCTGCCCCAAGCGATATCGTCAGACGACTTGCGCTTAGGTAGGTTAGGCAGTTGTGGCGGCTCTTCGCCGTCGTAAAAGAGTTGATAAAGTGGGCATTCGAGAGCACGTGCGAGTTTTTCCAACGTTTCAATAGCCGGGACAGTATGGCCATTTTCTACGCGAGAAATGTAGCAACGGAGGAGACCTGTACGCTTCTCGATATCACCCTGGGAGAGTTTCTTTTCTTCGCGCAGAGCACGAAGTCGGTCACCGATAATCATGCTTGAGTATTCCATATGTAGTTATAGGTAGCAAGACTAAACTTACAAGGGTTGTTGAAACAATTGTAACGCATTTACTCTGCAACGGGATTTCAAGCTATTTACTCTAAGTAAAAATGAATGTTTGGTTAGAGAAACAGGCAGGAAAGGAAGGGCGCTGAAAATGGCGCGGAGGGTAGCGGAAAAGGAGGGAAGGAACGCTATACGATGGCCGCGGGAGGGGATCCGCAGTGGGTAACTTTTAGCCCGGCAAAAAGCCACGGGCCGCAGAGATGGTAGCGACGATTGATCCGAAGGACGGGAGGGGGCGCAGCGCTGGACACGCAAGGAGAATTAGCGTAACCAAATAGAGATGGCACACGTCCCAAAAACAGGTGAGATGGCAGCACAGGCACTAGCTCCTGTACTGACGCCCGCGGCGGAGGCGCTCCGGCGTGATGACGACCGGGAATTGGTGCGGCTGGCGCAGAGAGATGATAAGGAAGCCTTCGAATTCTTGTGAGGAGACACCAAAGCCGGGTGTTTGCGGTGGCTGGAGGAATTCTGAGAAACAAGGAGGACGTGGAAGACATCGCGCAGCAGGTTTTCGTGAAGGCGTATTTTTCACTAAAACGGTTTGACCAGCGAGCGGCATTCAGTACCTGGCTGTACAAGATAACCGTGAATGAATGCTGGGACCTATTGCGGAAAAGGAAAGTGCGGCCGCTATTGTATGAGTCGGATTTGAGTGAAGAGCAAGCGCAAGAGTATAAGGGATTCGGAGAGAAGCACACGGGGCCGGATGTGAGCGACCGGTTGGAAGCACGAGAGAGAGTGGAGAGCCTGCTGGTAGATCTGGACGAACGGGACCGGATGATGCTGGTACTGAAAGAAGTGCAGGGTTTTTCCGTCGAAGAGATTGCCGAAATCATGGAGATCAATGGGAATACGGTGAAGGTAAGGTTGTTTCGGGCGCGGCGGCGGATCACGGGAAAATTGAAGGACGAAATGCAAATAGGGACAGTAGAATGAGGAAACAGGAGGTGAAGCGGATGCTAACTGGGCCCAAACGAGAATCAAGCGGATGCCAGGAGTTCCGGGAGGAACTTGAGGCGCTGCCATTGAAGGAAAATGGGGGAAGTGAATTGCGCACGGTGTTGGAGAGATGTCGGCCGCGTCACGAGAGCATGGCGGAGGGTGCGTCGAGTGCAGCGAAGTAGCCGAGGATGTGGCGTTGACGAGGACTGCATTGCGACCGCTAGGAGAAGTGTCCGCCGGAGCCTGGCCCATGGTTTGCGGCGCGAGTGATGGCGGCCATCGCGGGCCGGGAATCCGAGATGGATTTGCGGGATGCGGTGTGGGTGAATATCAGGAAACTGGCGCCCCGACTAGTTGCGGTCTGCGCCTTGTTGTTAGTGCTGGCGAGTACGTGGACGTACCAACTGAGACGCATTGAGATTGCAGGACCCCGCAAGTGGGTCGAGTGACACGGTTTTGGAGCCAGGGCAACCCGCGCCGCTGAACGATGATGTATTGGTCAGCGCGACAGAGGGCCATCGATGAATCCAGATACAAGGCGAAAAGCCGGAGTATGGCTGGCCGCGGTTTTTATATTGGGGCTCGCCATAGGCGGAGTGTTTGGGTACAACTTCGCGCACAAGAGCTATGCGGCGGGCAGGCCACCACAACGCTCAGCGAACCAGAACGCCGAGCGGCACGAGTCGCAGATATGACGAAGGAACTGGGGCTCACGGCGGAGCAGAGCCAAAAACTGGATGCTGTGCTTCATCAAGCGCATGACCAGATGAGAGCAATTCACGAGAACTCCGACAAGGATGTAGACGCAGTGAGGCAAAAGGCCCGGTCGGAGATGCGGGAATTCCTGACGCCGGAGCAGTTGCCGAAATTTGAAGCGCTGATAAAGAAGGTGGACGAAGAGCGGAGGAAGCAGCAGGCGCCGAGGTAAGGAAGCCGAAATCTAAACCAGAATTGGCAATCGAAAATGCCGGGAAGCGCTCCCGCTTTTCAACCATTCCGTACCATAACAAGAGCCAGAAGAATCTGCTTTCCATAAGCGAGCGATAAGATGCACTCTCTTGGATGCCAACTGCGCGTCATCCGCCTTCACAGGCCGCTGGGCCCTCCAACCGCGAACAAAAAGATCAGCGTACCCTTGCTGCGAATCCGAGGATTAGTGACTAGTCGAGTTGGACGATGAGTTTGCCGATATTTTCGCCGCGAAAGAGCATGTTGATGGCTTCAGGAGCTTTTTCGAGGCCTTTAACGATAGTCTGCCTGTCTTTGAGTTTTCCCATGACCTTCCACATGCCGAGTTGCTTGCCAGCTTCCATGAAACGTGAAGTGTAATTGGTAATAATGAAGCCCTGAACTGTAAGGCCCTTCATCAGGACGCGGCCGAAGCTGGAGAGCGCGGGGTCTTCACTGGTGTAGCCAGAGATGAGACCGCAAAGGACGACGCGGCCATGAATGTTCATGCGGGTGAGCACTGCTTCCATCATTTCGCCACCGACATTTTCAAAGTTAATATCGACGCCTTTGGGAGTGGCGGCTTTCAAGATTCTCCTTCCACGCCCGATTGTTTGTAATTGATGGCGGCGTCGAAGCCGAGTTCATCTTTTATCCATCGACACTTTTCGTCACTGCCGGCGATCCCCACGACATAACAGCCATGAATCTTGCCGAGCTGGCCGACGACGCTCCCGGTGGCGCCGGCAGCAGCTGACACGACGAGAGTCTCGCCGGATTGCGGCTTGCCGATTTCGAGCAGGCCGAAATAGGCCGTGAGTCCATTGATGCCGAGAGTACCGAGGAAAGCTGGTGTCGGAGAGGAAAGGGATCGAAGGAACTTTTTGAAAAGCGCGGAGTTCACCAGAGCCAATGAGAGCGAACTCCTGAAGTCCGGTTAGACCGACGACTTTGTCACCCTTTTTGAATTCGGGATGGCGCGATTCGACCACTTCGGCAAAACCGAAAGCGCGCATGACCTCGCCAATAGCGACGGGAGGCATGTATTGCGGAATGTCTGCCATCCAAATGCGCATGGTGGGGTCGATGGAGAGAAACTTTATGCGAGCAAGGGCCTGGCCGTCCTGCAAGGGCGAGAGGGGCGACTCGGAAAGCTGAAGATCGGAAGGAGCGACGAGACCCCTTGGGTGAGCGGCGAGTCTCCACTGGCGATTTGTGTTGGGCATGAGTGTCTCCGAAGGAAGAGTAGTGAGGAGCAGGGAAGAAGTAAAGGACAGGGCGGGAGAAGGAAGGAGAGAGGTGGAGGTTCTCGGTCAGGATGAAACGCCAGAAAAAGCCAGGCAAATGAAAGGTAAAAGGCGGAAGCGGGTGTTGCCGGGAATGAGGAGCAGGGCGTAGGATGCGAATTGGCTGGGGGATAAGAGATGTAAATGGAGGAGCAACCATGCCAGTTACAGTGAAGCAGATTACCCTATGGCGGAAAGAATTGGAGAATCAAACTGGGACCCTGGCGGAGACACTGGAGCCGTTGGCGGAGGCAGGCACAGACTTACACGTGGTGATGGGCTACAGACATCCAGAGGGAGGCCCAAGGGCGACGGTTGAGATTTACCCGATTGCCGGGAAGAAATCGGTTGCAAGCGCACAAGAGGCGGGCCTGGAGGCATCCGGCATCCCGGCGCTGCTGGTGGAAGGAGACAACAAGCCGGGGCTGGGGTACATGATCACGCAGGCGATTGCGGGCGCGGGAATCAACATGGCGTTTCTAATAGCGCTGGTGATTGGAAGAAAATATTCGAGTGTGATTGGGTTCGAGAATGAGGGAGACAGGAAGACAGCAGTGGGACTGATTAAGAAGGCCACGGCTGTCAAGAAGAGGTAGCCAAGCAGAGAGAGCAGCGATGCGGAACAAACTGCTGTGGGCAGTGGGCATAAGCATTTTTGCGCTTGGGCTAGCGGTCGCGCCCAGGGCCAGTGAAGAGAAAGGAGGGCCCATGCTGTTTGCGATTGAATCGACGGCGTTTTCTGCTGGAGGAACGATTCCGAAGCAGCATACATGCGACGGAGCAGATGGATCTCCGGAGCTAAGCTGGAAGGAAGCACCGACGGGAACACAGAGTTTCGCGCTGATCATGGATGATCCGGACGCACCGGTAGGCACGTGGGTGCACTGGGTGCTTTACGATGTTCCGGGCGATAGGAAAGGATTGCCGGAGGGAGTTGCGAAGCAAGAACAGCTAGATAACGGCGCGAGGCAAGGGCGCAATGATTTTGGAAACATCGGCTATGGAGGGCCATGCCCGCCTGGCGGAAAGGTGCACCGGTATTTTTTCAAAGTGTATGCGCTGGACACGAAATTGAATTTGAAGGCGGGAATGAGCAAGAAGGATGTAGAGCGGGCGATGAAAGGACACATTCTTGGGCAAGGAGAATTGATCGGGAAGTATGGGCGTTGAGGAGCAAGGAAGGGAAAAACAGACGAGCGGCTGGGGAAAAGGTCGGGGAGGAGCAAAACGCTTTGGGGGAAACGGTTGGGGTGGTATTGTCGCCGAAGGGAAGTAGTCGAGGAAAGCGATGAAAAGACTGTTCAGTGGGATGGGCGCGGCGTTACTGGCGATGATCCCCACGGTGGCGATGGCGCAGAACGTGGGGAAGTTCGTGGCGCCGAAATTGGTGAGCGCAAGCGACATTTCGTATCCAACCAACAGCAATTCGCCTGGGATCGTGACGCTGCAAGTGAATCTGGATGGGAACGCGAACATAGAGAATGTGCAGGTGGTGAGGGACGTACCGCCATTGACGAATGCTGCGCAGACGGCAGTACAGGGATGGACGTTCACGACGGTGATGCAGGGAGGAATTGGCGTGGCATCGAGCATCCGAGTGACGGTGGTGTTCAACCCGTTCAACCCGGCGGGAGTGGCGCTGCCAAGTCCGGGATTGGGAGCGGCGGGAACTGGAGGAAGCGCGCCGTACATTCCGGCCCAAGTGACGGCGACGACGTATGCGACATATCCACCAAACAGCGTGGCGTTCGGGACGGTAGTGCTGGACTTAAAGATCGGGAGCGGAGGCGACGTCAAGAAGGTGAGGGTGGTGCGTGGAGTGGCGGCGCTGACGGGGACGGCGATTACGGCGGTGAACACGTGGGGATTCAGTCCCGCGACGAGAAATGGGAAAGCGGTGGAGTCGCATATCGCGGTGGCATTTGTGTTTCCGTCGCCGGCGCTTGGAACGCAGTAGAATTGGGGCGCGAGGAAAGAGAACAGAACGGAACAGGCATCGATGGGAGACTAAATCGGCGCAGCCGGTAGCGGGCCTAAAAGATACGACCACAAACGACAATAGCCCTGCGTAAGGAAAAGCAAGCAGCGTAAAGCCGTCCCTGCCAAGGCAAATACAAGAGCAGAGTCTAAAGGCCCGACCCCAAGAAAAAGCGGACCCGGAAGCGAACCGTCCAAGGTCCGCGGGAGCGCGGAATTAGTTGGCGGAAACGATGAGCTGGGTGTCGGCATTGCCACACATGCCGTAGATGGTGCCAGCGGTGCAAGCACCAATGGAGTAGGTGTAGCAGCCGGGATGCTTGGCGACGACGGTGATGGGACGATCAGCGCCGCCCATGATGGCACCTTCGTGATCGAAGGGATCGGTACTGCCGAAGTCGATGACAAAGCCGGTGTTCTTAGAACTGCTCATAAAGGTGACTGAGGTGCCGACTTTAATACAAAAGGCTTTGTTCTCCTTGGCGTCGGGAATGCTAGGCTTTGCGGTGGCGTAGGTGCCCTGGCTGCGCTTGATGTCAATGGAGCAGGGAGTGGAAGCAGAGCCACAGGTATTCGCCGCGGCGCAAATACTGGCGGGATTGGAAGCGGAGCAGACATCACCCTTAATTTTCTTTTTGGTGTCCTTACCGATGACGAAACTAGTCAAGAGAAGTGGAAGAACAAAGAGACAGCAGAGAACTGCAAGATAGCGATAGATCTTCATCAGGCACCTCACGCCGTAGAATTAGGAAAACGATAGCCAGTAAAGCGGAAAAACAACCCCTCCAAAAGCAGGGCGGAAAAAGGATCACCAACCTCATAGCCAAAGCTCACTTCCCACAAATTGTCCCGGCGCGAATGAGCAGGCCCGCGGACGCCATAGAAAACTCTTTTCAGGTGCCAAGGCCCATTCCGTTCGGTGGCCCAACGCCCGGGCCGAAGCCCCAGCCTCCAAGAAAAATGGATACAACGGCAAACCGTAAGGTCAAAGAATTAATTGACGCCGGCAGTGCCCTTCCAATCGATGATGTCGACCAGCTTCCAAGGATTCTGATTGAGTTGGAATTGAATCTGGCCTTCTTTGTCCATGGCGAGCTGGCAAGCTGGATAAAGAACGCCGCTGCTCTTGCTTTTGTCGGTATCGTTGATATCGAATTCGCCGCCGGTCAGGTTGAAGGATTGAGACTGAGTGTCCGCATAGACTTCGCCAAAACGGAGGAGGCGATTGGTGATCCACCGGATTTTGCGACCAGTAGGTGTGGGAATCATGCGGATGAAGCTGACGTCGTAGCCGAGAGTGCCGGTTATGGAGCAGTGGCCGACTGCTTTCATCTTGGAGAGGGCGTTGACCAAGCCAGTGTTCTGGCCCTTTTCGAAGGCCTGGACAAGAACCTGGCGGTCCTCGGGAGTAGAGAACTCGTAAATCTCAACGCTGACACCAACGACTTCGCCAAGTTGCGTGCTGGTGCCCATGGCGCTGGCTTCGATGGTTTCATTTTTCACATGGTCGCGAGAGAAGAAGGGAAGAGAGCCGACAGAGAGAAGAGCAACAAGCATCAGACCACCGGTAGTCAACTTATAAGATTTCGGAAGCGTGATTCTTTTTGGGAGCATGTTCCTTCACCTTTCAATTGAAAAGAGTGTAAGAAAAAACGAGCGCGGGCGGGGCGCACAACGGAGCGCGCAGACTTGGACGAGAAAGTCATGGGATGCAATAGGCGCGTTCGACTGGGGAGAGGTTATAACCGGGTTCAATTAGAGTCAAGGAAATGTGGGAGGGGAAGGGGACAGAGTGGGAAGCGCAAAAGATGACGCTAGTCTTTTCGATTGAGTTCACCGTCCCACCGCTGGATCGGCGGCAGAACCGAGGCTGAGGCGCGTGCTACTAAATGCGGCGTTGCGAGCTGTAGCAGCAATGCAACTAGTGGACGGTGATGGAGACGGAGGAAATGGTTTGGCCGAAGGCGTTGTTGGCGTAGAGGGTGTAAGTAGTGTTGGCGGTGGGATGAACAGTGACAGAAGTTCCGCGAATGGCGCCGATTTCGGGAGAAACGATGATGTAAGAGGCGCCGGAGACTTGCCAGGAGAGAGTGACGCTGGTGCCGGAATGACGGAAGTGGCGCTGGGGTGAACTGAGTGATGGCTGGGGCGATTGCCAGCAGGGATGTTGGCGCTGGTGTAGAGCGGGGACATCTGGACGACTTCGAAATTGGAAGCGTTGACGTAACCAAGATTGTGGAGGTCGTTGTTGTCCCAGCGATTGTCCGGAGCGCCACTGATGTACATGGATGATCCATTGTCGGCAACATGAGGCCGTACTTTTTCAGCGCGTTCAGGATGACCTGATTGGCAGCCGAGAAGCGAGGAAACGTTGAAACTGGATTTAAGGCGAAGCCGCATGCCCATGGGAGGCGCGTATGGTTGGAAGAGTTCGAAGCCAAGTGAGAGGCGGGTGGGATAAATCCTGGGCTGAGTTCTGCACGGTGAAACGAATGGCGTGATTGATATAGCCCGCGGCCACTTCGTCGTAGCGAATTAAACCAGGAAAGATGGGGAGTCCCGCAGCATCGGCGCTGGTCCAACTGTAGGGGCGCTGCTCGTCGGAGAGAAGATCCCACACGGCGCCGGAATCGGCATTCCAGGAAGTGGATTGCGGATAGGAACTATAGAGTTCGTAGAGGAAACAGTTGGTGTTATCGAGAACAAGAACGTGGCGATCGCCCTTGCCGGGATTGGGATAACCCTCGATGGGAGCGGTGAGGGGGATGGGCATGGGCCCCGCATCGCTTTCGTCTCCATAGGCGGTGAAGTTGACGGGGATAAGCGCCTGCGAGAACCAACCACGCTGTAGGGTATGCCGATGTGGAATTGTTGTACTGGCCCGCGCCGAAATCGGCATGAAGTCCGATGGACCCGCCGATGAAAGTGACAATCGCGGAAGAGTTGGCGTCTACGGCGAGCGGAAAATGTCTTTGTTCCAGAGATTGTCGGCGGGAAATGGAAGAAATCCGTTGAGGCTCGCGCCCTGGCCAGTGGACATGCCGTGCTGCAACTGGATGTCTGCACCGGAACCATTCACCTGGAAATTGATTCCAGAGGAAGTGCTGCTGCCGGGATCGGGATTTTGCACCGTTACTGAGAAGTTGCCGGGAGTAGCGGCGTTGCCTGTGGCGGTGAGCTGCGTACTGAGAAACGAAGGTAGTGGTGAGCGGGCTGCCGTTCAGCAGAGATGTGAGCGCCGGAAATGAAATTCGTGCCCGTGGCAGTGATGGAGTAAGTTGCCCAGATTGGTGGAGGCGGGATTGATTCCGGTAAGTGTCGGGAGTGGGATTCCATGAGTGTGACGGCGCTTGTGCCGTTCTTGGTGGAGTCGGCGGAACTGATGGCCTTGATGGTGATGGTGTTGGCGAGAGGGAGGGAGGCGGGGCGGTGTACTTGCCGGAGGCGTCGATGGTGCCGAGAGATGAGGAGCCGCCGGGAATGTTGTTGACAGACCAGGTGACGGAGGTGTTGGAGGTGCCGGAAATGGTGGCGGAGAAAGAAGCGGAATCGCCGATGCGGACATTCGCGGAAGAAGGTGAAACCGCAATGGTGATGGCGGGCGCGAGAGGCGGCTGTTGGGTGCCCGCCGAGGAGGAAGTAGAGCCGCAGCCAGCTAAAGCGCACGAAAGGAAGAATGGCGCGATAAAGAGAACAGAAAATGGTGTGCGCATAGGTAGTCCCATTTTCGGGGGAGAAGAAAAGGAGGACAACTGGACGGAGGGACAGAAGAGGGGCAAGGACTCGAAAAATGGGATTTGGGGCACGCACTTCAATAAGAGGGAAAAGCAGATCCCTCGCGTGGCTCGGGACGAGAACGAAGGAATAGGAGAGGCGCGTTGCTGGTGTCTCATTGTTGGCTTGACAGGGGTGGGGCTGTGAACTATACCAAGGCGAGAAAAAGCCCAGCTTACACCACGGAGATTGCGCGCCAAAAAAGGCGCGGAAGAATCGTCTGACAGAATGTGGGGGGCTCCCGCCGTCATCGCGAAAATCAGAGTGAAACGCAGGTAAGAGATTTCGACCGCCCAGAGAGTCTGAAATGAACTGAGGAGGAAGGATATGAAGAAGTCGATCATGATGGGAGGATTGCTGGTGGGAGTGGGTTTGGCGGCACTAACTGCTGCGCAGACACAAGCGCCGGCAAATACGGCTCCGAAAGTGAACGTGGGGCCGACGGTGGCGGCGAAGGCAGCCGCACCGGCGCCGAGCCCGACAGCAAAAAATCAGGGGCAGAAGACGAGCATCGGTGATGGAGCAACGACAGCGAAGGCGTCGGGGCCGGCGATGTATTGGACGGACATGGTGGACATCGACGATGACGGCCAGGTGGAAGACAACCAGTTTCTGTGGGATAAGCAGCGCGGGATCTTGTATACCTACCGGCAAGATAATTTCACGTGCGCGAATGGGAATCCGGAAAGCGGAAATATTTTGATGGGAATCTATACAAAGGGGAATACAAAAGGAGTGCCTGCGGGGTCTGGATGGTACGTAGTGGGACTGAACGCGGGGCAGTGCGGGATGGCCAAAGCAGGAACGTTTGGGTGCAAGTTCGATGCGGCTGGGAAGTACACGGCGTGTGGCGCAGCGGTGGTGAACGAGAAAACGGGCGAAGTGGATGTGGTGATCATGAAGCAGTAGGGTTTGAAATGCACGGCCAAGTTGCCCCCGGAGAGCTACTTCGGGGGCAACAGGCCAAAGAGAAGACCAGCCGGGAAAATATACCGAACAGACGAGGATGCGATGGAGTGTTTAGTAACGCGGAGTGGTGTTTGTGTGGGCGAAATGTTTCGGTGGATGTTACCGGGCAGGGAGGTTGGAGCATCGAAGGGGCGCGGCAAGGTTGAGAGATGCCGGTGAGACAAACTCATCGAAAAGTTTATTGGCCGGGTGGCATTAGGAAGAGAACCCAAGAGGGCAAGATATGCGATATGAAGTTGAAAGAGTTTGAGTGAATCCATAGGGAATGGAGAAAGAAAGATGGCGAAGAACAAAGTGGCACAAGTGGGGAAAGCGGGCGGGGAATTTGAACTGGTGGAGAGGGAAATGGTGGGGCCTGGCGCGGGAGAGGTGAGGATCAAAGTTCGGGCGTGCGGAATTTGTTTCAGCGACCACTTTGTGAAGGATGGGCTCTGGCCGGGGTTGACGTACCCTCGTGTACCGGGTCATGAAGTGGCGGGGGTGATCGATGAAGTGGGAGCGGGCGTGACGGAATGGAAGAAGGGCGACCATGTGGGAGTGGGGTGGCACGGAGGACATTGTTTCGTTTGCGCGGCATGCCGGCGCGGAGATTTCGGAAGCTGCGAAAAAGGAGAGATTACTGGATTCACACGCGACGGAGGGTATCAGCAATACATGGTCGCGAGGCGGGAAGGAGTGGCGCTGATGCCGGAGTCGTTGGATGCAGCAGAAGCAGGACCATTGCTGTGCGCAGGGGTGACGACGTTTAACGCGCTGAGGAATACGGGAGCGCGGCCGGGCGACCTGGTGGCGGTACAGGGAATTGGAGGATTAGGGCATCTGGGCATTCAGTTTGCGGCAAAGGCCGGATACAAAACAGTGGGGATTGGACGAGGGACGGAAAATGCGGCACTGGCGAAGAAGTTGGGTGCGGTAGCGTATATCGACAGCAAGGCGACCAATCCCGCGGAGGAATTGAAGAAGATGGGAGGAGCGAGAGTGATCCTGGCGACGGCGCCGAGTTCGAAGGCGATGACGGCGGTGATCGATGGGCTAGGCGTGGACGGAAAGTTGATCGTTGTGGGAGCGGAAATGGCGCCGATCGAGGTAACGCCGGTGCAGTTGATCAGGGGACGGAAACAGTTGCGCGGGTGGGCGTCGGGGACGGCGGTGGATTCGGAAGATACATTACGGTTTGCAGAGATGACGGGAGTGAAGACGATGGTGGAGAAGTATCCTTTGGAGAAAGTGAAGGATGCGTACGATCGAATGCAAAGCGGAAAGGCGGAGTTTCGGGTGGTGTTGACAGTGTGAGAAGGAGGAAGTTTAAGTCTTCAGTTACAGGTATTAAGTAAGACAAAACCGGGGAGCTTCGTGCTCTCCGGTCTGTTCTTGTGGGAAGAGGAGAGAGGGAGAAGATTGATCCCTCGATTTGCTCGGGATGACAAGCGAGGGAAGGACGACAAATGTCAGCAGTTGAAGAAACGTGAACCCAAGAGGGCACAATGTATCGTGCCCCTACACGCGAGGGGATCGCGGCAATCCAGCCAGGCATTTGTGGTGGCGGTCGGCCTCAGAAGGCCGTCCCTACAAAGGCAAACCACAAGACAAACCTTATGGAAAACACGAAGACAAGTTACAAAGACGAGCCGCAAACGCAGCCTCGTTGCGACGTTAGAAGGGGATGTCTTCGTCCGAGATTTCGGGGCCAGCGGCGCCGGGGAAGGCATCATCGGCGGGAGCGGATTGATCGTGGTCTTCCGCGCGAGCGGCACCTGCGCCTGCACCAGCAGACATAGTGCCGCCGTCGCCGCGTCCGCCAAGCATGCGGAAATTCGTGGCGACAATCTCAAAACTGGTGCGTTTCTGGCCTTCCTTGTCCTGCCACTCGCGGGACTGAATACGGCCTTCGATGAAAACTAGAGAACCTTTCTTTAGGTACTGCTGAGCGATTTCGGCCTGCTTGCCCCACACAACAATCTTGTGCCATTCAGTGCGTTTTTGACGCTCGCCATTGCGATCCTTGTAGGATTCATCGGTCGCGACGGAGAAATTGGCAACGGCCTGGCCTCCGGAGGTGTAGCGAGTTTCCGGATCGCGGCCGAGACGGCCGACGAGGATTACTTTATTCACGGACATTGGGTGACTCCCCTGAAAAGAGGAAGATAGCACGTTGGCGAAGAAAAATGAAATGGGAATGACAGCGTAGGAGAATGCAATTGATCCTGTTCTGTGGGGAGCATTGCCGTAGTGCTACGACTCCGACGCTAGCAGGCAATGTAAAACAAGGCAGGGAGGACCTGCCTTGCCGGCCAGTGGGAGACCGCAGAGTGAGCTAGACGGTCACGTTCAAGGGAGTGTTTGAGGAGGAAGAGGAAACAGAGGAAGGAAGTGCGGTGCCCATCTGGACGAAGTCTTTTTGGAGAGAGGCGTAGGCAGATTGCGCGTTGGAAAGATTGCCGGATTGGAGAGCCCGACCGAGTTGGGCGAAGAGTTGTTGAAGGGAATTCTGAGAGCTGGAGAAACTGGCCGAACCACGGAATGATGATGGTGACGGTGGGCAGAAGCATCGGAGAATTTCTGAAGATCCTGTTGAACGGTGGCGTAGTCGCGCTGGGCCGCAGTGAGATTGCCAGATTTAAGATCGGTGGCCAGTTTGTAAGTTTTAAGTTTTGAGAAAGGCAAGAGACGAAGAAAAGAAAAGTCGTACGGCGCGTTGGGAATTGACAAGAAACGCGGTCGCGACCTAAGTTGGCGCTTACGTCGAGGAGGAACTGCATGGAAAGCGCGAGAAGGAAGATGGGTGTGGTGGTGTGCGTGGTGGGATTGATATTGGCGGCGGCATGTGGACGGTGGGCGTTTAAAGTTTCTGTGAACGCTGCCGAAATTGACGCGGTGGGAATTTTTGAGGGAACTGGGGATGTGGGGAATGTGCTGCACAAGGGAAGCGTGGAGTTTGACGCGGCGAAGGGGACGTACACGATTGCGGGAAGCGGCGAGAACATGTGGTTCGCGTCGGATGAATTTCAGTTTGCGTGGGAAAAGGTGAAAGGAGATGTGACGCTGACGGCTGATATCACGTTTGTGGGCGTGGGGAAGAACGAACACCGTAAAGCGGTGCTGATGGTTCGGCAAAACCTGGAAGGGGATTCGGTGTACGCGGATGTGGCGGTGCACGGGAGCGGGCTGACGTCGCTGCAGTATCGCGACGAGCGGGGAGCGATGACGCGCGAAGTGCAAGCAAACGTGAATGCGCCGAAAAGGGTGCGAATCGAAAAGCACGGGGATTACTTCACGATGTGGGTGGCGGGAACGGATGGACGATTTGCGCTGGCGGGCGCTACAGGGAAGATGGTGTTAACGGAACCGTATTACGTCGGAATTGGCGTGTGCAGCCACGATAAGGACGTGGTGGAGAAGGCAGTGTTTTGGGGTGTGGAGCTGAAGGAAGGAACAGCGGCGAGCGCGGGAAAGCCGACGTTGTACAGCGTGATGGAAATTATTGATGCGAGTTCGCTGGACCGGAAAGCGATTTACGTGGCGCCGGAACGGTTT
Organism: Candidatus Acidiferrales bacterium; assembly: GCA_963839315.1. GTDB lineage: Bacteria > Acidobacteriota > Terriglobia > Acidiferrales > UBA7541 > Acidiferrum. The sequence goes on along the minus strand of CAWIUU010000031.1, from coordinate 193,920 downwards.
GAAGCGCCGAACTGGATGCCGGATGGGAAAAGGTTGCTGTTCAACCGGAAGGGAAGGATCGAGACGATTCCGGTGGAAGGCGGCGCAACGCAAATATTGGATACGGGATTCGCAGTGCAGTGCAACAACGATCACGGGATTTCGCCGGACGCGAAGAAGTTGGTGGTGAGCGACAATTCGCAGGGCGATCACGAGTCGCGCGTGTACCTGCTGCCGATTGGTGGAGGGACGCCGCAATTGATGACAAAGAATGCGCCATCGTACTGGCATGGATGGTCGCCGGACGGGAAGACTCTGGCGTTTGTGGGCCAGCGTAACGGTGAATTCGATATTTACTCTATGCCGGTGACAGGCGGAGAAGAGACAAGATTGACGACGGCGAAGGGATTGGACGACGGGCCGGAATACACGCCGGATGGGAAATGGATTTACTTCAATTCGGTGAGGACCGGTCACATGCAGATCTGGAAGATGCGGCCGGATGGAGGCGAGCAGACGCAAGTGACTTTCGATGAGTACAACAACTGGTTTCCTCATTTTTCACCGGATGGAACGCAGATGGTAATGATTACATTTGACCGCAGCGTGGAGGGGCACCCTGAGAACAAGGATGTGATGCTGAGGATCATGTCGATGAAGGACGGAAAAGTGATCGTGGCGGCGAAATTGTTTGGAGGGCAAGGGACAATCAATGTGCCGTCGTGGTCGCCGGATGGGAAGAGATTTGCGTTCGTGAGTTATGTGCTGGTGCCAGGGGAATGAGTTGTATGAGGGGTTGGGATTCAAGGTTACAAATGAGATGAGATTGAAGAGGGCGAGCGGGGAAACAGGAAAGGAACCGCTGGCGGAGATTGTAGAGCATCTGAAGTTGAGGTTCTTCGGGTATCCTCGCCGGATACCCTCAGTATGATAACGGAAAGACAAAATTTTTGCTCCGAGCGGCGAGGGATTCAAGGGATGGAAATGGGGCCAAGATCGTGCCAGGATCCCTCCACTCCGCGTTAGCAAAAGGCGCTGGTGCTGCGGTCGGGATGACAGCAAGAAGGACCGACCTTCAAGGTCCGACAGAAGCGATCAGATGGCGGCGTAAAGCCGCCGCTACACGAGGAAAAGAGCGGACCGCCGCAGAACGCGGTCCCTACACGGTGATGAATATTCTGGATTTCAAGATACGGGAAGCAACGTTGGACGCAAGGGATGTAGAGACGATTGTGCATCACAGGCGGGCGATGTTTTTTGATATGGGGCATCAAGACGAGCGCGCGCTGGGATTGATGAGCAAGAAGTTCGAGCCTTGGGTAAGGCGGAAGATGGAGGCGGGTGAGTACCGGGCGTGGTTTGCAATCGCTCCGGAAGGAGCGGTGGCGGCGGGAGCGGGATTGTGGCTGATGGACTGGCCACCGCACATGATTGCGGGAGGGAAGTGGCGGGGGAATATTTTGAACGTGTACACAGAAGCGGCATACCGGAGACGGGGCCTGGCACGTAGGCTGATGCAGCAGGCGATGGAATGGTGCACGAGAGAAGGAGTGGAGGCGGTGATCTTGCACTCAAGCCCGGACGGAAGGGCGTTATATGAGAGCCTGGGATTTGAAGCTACAAATGAGATGAGATTGAAGAGGGCGGGTAGCGGGTAAGAAGTGGGCGCGAGCGGACGTTGTGGGAGCGCGTGAAATCGAGGTTCTTCGGGCATCCTCGTCGGATGCCATCAGAATGTCCGCCGCTACACCTGTGCCAAGCATTGTTGCGGGCGGACCGCCTGGGAAGGCGGTCCCTACACAAACCAACTGAGCACGCTTCCGAAGGCGGCTGCTACAGAACCCGTGGACAACCGCGTCGGGCAAGCGATCCGTATAAAAGCCGGCAAATTGGGGAAATGTGGAAAGGCGCGTGGAATGCACCTATAATCGCGCCACTCCCGCACTTCTTCAGGGGAATTCGTGGGCATCCACGAAGGCAAAGCGATGGGCGAATGACTGGCAGACGATATCCCTGGCGAATCGTGGCGTTCGCGGCCATCGCCGTCGTTGGGAATTTCTATCTCGCATTTTATTTGTTGTTTGGGCTGGCGACGGATGGCGTGGATGTGAGAGACGCGTCTGGGCGAGCGATCGTGACTGAGGTGTGGGAGGATTCACCGGCGGCGCGGTCAGGAATGAAGACGGGCGACCGGCTTGTGGAAGTGAATGGGCAGCGAATCGGGAACGTGGTGGACTGGCTGTCGGAACGAATGAATTTCGAGGCAGACAAGCCGATCGCGATCCGGGTGGAGCGTGCGGGACAGCCAATCGATCTGAAGATGATGGTGCAGGGAAAAATCTGGGATGACTACAGCGGGTCGCAGAAGAGTTCACAGATCATTTTTCTAGTGAACAAGTTCATAACGCTGGTGATTGGATTGTTTGTGGTGTTCAGCCGGCCAAAGGATTTTGTGTCGCGGCTGGGCGGGTGGGTGCTGGTGTCGATGGCGACGGTGTACGAAGCGTTCCAATGGGGAATGGCGGCATCGATACGAGCGCTGCCGGTGCTGGTAGCGATTGCAGTGATGATGGTGTATGTGAGCGCAGCGATCCGCACACCGCTGCTGGCAGGATTTTTCTGTTTGTTCCCGAAAAAACTGTTCACCAGGCGGTTGGCGTGGGGGGCGTTTGTGGCGGGACCGCTGCTGGGCGCGAGCTATTCGCTGTATTTACTGGCGCGGACGGTGTACCACCCGGAACATCTGAGCGGCCTGACACGTCCGTGGGTGCTGGCGTTTCTGGGATTACAGAGCCTGGTGTACCTGGTGCTGGCGGTGGTGGTCGTGGTGCTGAATTACTGGCGACTGGAATCGGTGACGGACCGGCGGCGATTTCGCGTGGTGTCGTACGGGGCGCTGCTGGGGATGGTGTTTTACCTGCCGCGAGTAATCGGGACAGCGCTGGTAGATGTTAATCCAACGTTGCGGGCGTTCCTGGAATCGCCGACGACGGACCTGGTGTGCAGTGCAGGGATGCTGGTGTTTCCGCTGTCGTTTGCATACGCGATTCTGAAGCACAAGTTGTTCGATGTGCGGGTGATGATCCGGCGCGGGCTGCAGTACGCGCTGGCGCGGAATTTTCTGCGGGCGATACCGGTGGCGGTAGGGGGAGTATTGGTGCTGGACGTTGTGTTTCACGGAGACCAGCCGCTGTTTGGGATACTGAAATCGCGCGGCGCGGTATATGTGGCGATTGCGGCGCTGGCAGGGCTGGCGTACGCGCAACGGCAGACCTGGCTATCGGGGCTGGACCGGAGATTTTTTCGCGATAAATATGACGCGCACCGGCTGTTCCGGGAAATTGTGGAAGAGATCCGGCACGGGAGAAGCGTGGAACAGGTGGCGCCGAACGTGGCCACGAGGGTGGCGGATGCGTTGCATGCGGAGTTTTGCGCGCTGCTGCAGAGGAAGCCGGGAGAGCCGCTCTATCGCGTGGTAGCGGCCGCGCCGGCTGGAGCGTTGACTGCGGATTTGCCGGCAACGAACAAATTGATTCCACTGGTTCGCATGCTGGACCGGTCAGTGCCGATCACGCTGGCGGAGAGTGGATGGCTGGGGCAGCAGTTGCCGCAAGTGGATAAAGATTTTCTGCACAACGCGCGGATTGAACTGCTGGTGCCGGTGGCGCTGGAGGAAGGCCAGACCGAAGTACTGCTGGTGATGGGGGCAAAGCGGTCGGAGGAACCTTACAGCAGTGAAGACATGGTGCTACTGGAAAATGTGGCGAGCGCGCTGGGGCTGCTGTTGATGCGAGGCGCGGCGATGCTGCCGGGGCGCGCTTTTGAGGAATGTCCTGCGTGCGGGACTTGTTATGACACCGGGACAACGCGGTGCGAAAAAGACAAATCGTTGCTGACCCTGGTAGCGTCGGCGCGCATGCTGGGGGAGAGGTACCGATTGGAGAAGCGATTGGGGCAGGGTGGAATGGGGAAAGTATACAAGGCGACGGACCTATCGTTAAACCGGGGAGTAGCGGTAAAGATGATCCGCGACGAGTATTTTGCGAACCAGCAGGCAGTGGACAAATTCCGGCAGGAGTCTCAGGTGACCGGGAGCCTAGCGCACCCGAACGTAGTGACGGTGCATGATTTTGGGGTGGATACCAACCAGCGCGTGTTCCTGGTGATGGAGTTGCTGGAAGGGATTACGCTGCGCGAAGAAATTCGCGGGAAGAAACGCCTGACAGCGGAGCGAACGCTGGAACTGTTTGCAGATGTGTGCGCAGGGATCGGAGCGGCGCACGCTCGTGGGCTGGTGCACCGGGACTTGAAGCCGGAGAATATTTTCCTGTCGCGAACGAACATGCGGGAAATAGTAAAAATCACGGACTTTGGGATCGCCAAGATAATGCCGGAATTCACAAACGAAACCAGTAATACGGCGACGGGAGTGTTGGTGGGGACAATGCGGTATATGTCGCCGGAACAGTTGCGAGGCGGGACAATGTCGGCGCGCTGGGATATCTGGGCGCTTTCGGTGATGGCGTACGAAGCACTGTGCGGAAGCCCGCCGTTTGCGGGGACGGACTTTGCGACGCTGCAGAGCGCGATTTTGGGTTTGAAATTTCCGGAGGTGGGAACGCTAGTACCGGAAGCGCCGGGGAAATGGCAGGAGTTTTTCCTGCGTGCGTTTGCACAGAAGGAAGAGTTAAGGCCAGAGAGCGCGGAAGTGTTTTGGGCGGAGTTGCGGGAGAGTGTGGGGTGAAGAGAGCCGAAGGGCTGAAGCCTTGTTTTTGTCAGGTTTTTAATGCCGGACCTGAGGGCTCGACCCCAAAAAGAAGTAGCGAGAAGCCAGATTTGATCTCATCGATCGAGATGGGATATGGATCAGCCTTGATCCCACAGCACTCCGCGCCAGGAAAAGACGCTGGCGCGCCGGTCGGGATGACAATCGGGAAAGGGGAAAGATCCCCAAGAGAACAGACAAGAGTGTCTGTGCCACGGTAGAGCAGACGCGAGTTAGTGGGCGGCGGAGGCGGTGACCGCGACGCCTAATTCCTTGAGCTTGGCACGGGCGCGACGCTCTTCTTCGGTGCCGGGATAGCGCTTGACGACTTCGCGGAGTTCCTTCACGCCTGGATTTTTCTGGCCGAGATCGAGGAGAGCCAAACCCTTCTTGAGACGAGCGGGAGCAAGTTTAAAACTTTTGGGATAGCTGCTGAGGACCTTGTCGTATTCCTGAACGGCGACGTCGTACTGATGCTGCGAGTAAGCAATCTCGCCAAGGTAGAACTGCGCATTGGAAGCAAGATCGGTTTCGCCGTAGTAGCGGAGGTAGTCCTGGAATTCGTTACGAGCGAGATCGTATTTGCCACTGGTAATATCGCGAAGGCCGTTGGAATAGAGAGTGTCAGCAGAAGGCGGAGGGCCGGAAGAGGAGGCAGGCTGCGAGGAAGAGCCGGAACCGTAGGAGGAAGCGGCGGGGCCGTTAGGAGAGGGAGAGTTGGTTGATGGGGCGGTAGCGGGGGCGCCGCCGGAAATGCGGGCGTCGATGCTTTGGACGGAGTTTTGGAGATCGACGAGTTGCTGATTGACCTTGCCGAGGCGCGATTTGATTTCTTCGAGATTGTCGGAGAGGCCTTGGACCTGAGTGGACATGGTGTCGAGGCGCGCGCCGGAATTGGCTTGAACGTCCTGGACGGATTTTTCCAGCGAGCTCATGGTGGCGTTGAGCTTGGAGACATGGTCAGAAGACTGTTCAATGAGAGTCTTCTGGATGGTGTGGTCCTGGGTCATCTGCGTTTGGATGTCTTTTTGACCCTGGAGGAGAGCGGAAACGTCGCGCTGCAACTCGATGATTTCGCGGGCCACGGCGAGGGCGGGACGAGGGCCAACCAGGCTACCGGCAAGGGCGCTGGCGAACATGGCGCCAGAGAAGATCAGAATGTTACGCGTGCGCATGATGAATCCTCCACGGAATCAAGAAAAGCAAAGCAAAAAGAATATAAAGCTCCCAACCTTCCAATTTACTGGGAGATGAGCGGGGGAGCAAGTGGTTGTATGGGGGTGTGTGGGAAAAGCGTATAGAAACAGCAATTCTTTTGAAGGAAACAAGGGTCGGAGATTGATTGTTGGGTGGCGCACCTACGACGCTGCCACGAAACCGAAAAGCGGTAGCCCACTCTTTGATAAGGACGCAAAGAGTAGGCACCCTTAAGTTCAATAGTTACTTGGCTTGTACGAAATGGCCGCGACGGTTCTTTGCGTAGCAAGCTTCGGTGGCTTCCATGCAGAAGGGCTTTTCTTTGCCCCAACTGGTGGCGTTGAGACGGCTTTCCGGGATGCCGAGGCTGACGATATATTGCATCACGGCATTGGCGCGACGCTGACCGAGCGCGAGGTTGTACTCGGTGGAGCCGCGTTCATCGCAATGGCCCTCGATGGTGATGCGCATGGTGGGATATTTCTTGAAGAAGTCAGCGTCTTTGCGAAGAGCTTCCTTGGCATCGGAGCGAAGTTCAGCCGAGTCGTAATCGAAGTAGGCGTCGGAAACTTCCTCAAGGAAGAGCTGGTCGAGGGAAGAGGACTTAGGAGCCTCTGCGACAGGGGGAGGAGTATTGACAGCGATGCGGACAGAGGCATCGGCATTGCCGCCGGGGCCGGTGGCCGTAATGGTATAGGTGGTGGAAGCAGAGGGAGTGACAGTGGTAGAGCCTTGAATAGTGACGGCGCCGACTTCCGGAGCGATGGAAACGTTGGTGGCATCGGTGGAAGTCCAGGAAAGCTTGGCGGATTCACCGGGGTTCAGAGAAGTCTTGTCCGCGGAAAGAGTGACGGTGGGCTTAACCGTGGAGGCCGGAGGAGTGTAAGTGCTGGGCTGGCTCTTTGGGGGTTTCTTGTTGCAGCCGGCAACGATGAGCGAGAGGGTACAAGCGGAGATAGCGAGCGCGCGAAAGATCGGGCGGTACGGCTGAATCATTCGTGTCCTCCTAGACACTGGGGTATCCGTGCTGGGCCCACCGGAAACTATAAGAGTAGCACCGACTGGGGCAAGCGGGCGATATGTCGTATCACGATATATTGTATAACGAAGCAGGAGCGGGGGTTGCGAAGAAAATGGGATGTGTCGTGAGGCGCAATGGAAAAAGATTACGGCGCTATCAGATACGGGACTGGTCATTTGGTGGACCAGTTGGGGGATTCGTTGTGGCCGCTGGTGGTAAGTTGGCGGGGTTCGGAGCCATCGGCGAGCATAACCCAGATTTGGCGAGAGCCGCGGCGAGTGGATTCGAAGACAATGTGACGGCCGTCAGGAGCCCAACTGGGCCTTTCGTTGCGGCCAGAATCACGAGTGATTTCTCGAAGACTGCCGGAGGCTACATCCATGATGTAGAGGTCGTAGTTGCCGGAGGGGCGACGCCAGGAGAAGGCGAGGAGTTGTCCATTGGGTGACCACGCGGGATCGATGACGTAGCCCATGTCGGGGAGCTCAAGTTTGCGAGTGTTGGTGCCGTCGGAGTTCATGAAATAGAGCTGGGGAACGCCGCCACGATCGCTGACAAAAGCTACGGTCTGTCCGGTTTTGGGATTCCAAGCGGGGGAAGTATCGGCACCGTTGGAGTTGAGGGTGATGCGTTTGGGGCGATTGCCGCTGGCGTCGGAAAGGTAGAGTGCGGGATTACCTTGCATGGAGGAAGAGAACATGACTTGCGAGCCGTCAGGCGACCAGGTGGGAGAAGAGTTGGTGCCTTTGTAGCGAGCGAAGGAGACGATCTTGTTGGAATCGAGCGAGTACATGCAGATTTGGGCGCTGACGACGCCGTTTGCAGGAGCGAAACAAGTGAAGGCGATGCGGGATGCGTCGGGAGACCAGTGGGGAGTGAGGGCAACGCTGCCGAGGGAAGTAAGTTTGTGCTGGTTGGAACCGTCGTAGTCCATGACCCAAAGCTCCTTGTTGCCGGAACGGGAGCTGATGAAAGCGATTTGCGTGGAAGCGATGCTGGGGAGACCGCCGGAAAGTTTGTTGACGATTTCGTCGGCGAACTGGTGGGCGAATTTGCGGACCTGAGCGTCTGTGGGATTGCCTCGATAGATTTTGCCGATGACGGGCTGGGAGGAAGGGTTGCGAACGTCGAACATCCACGCGGAAATGGAAACTTCGGAGGAGGTTTCCGAAAGATTGCCGAAGGCGACGAAATTGGCGTTGATGGGCATGTCGGTCCAGGTGAGATTGCGGAGTTCGGAAGGCTCAGACGGAGATTGGGTGGGATAAAAGCTGGGAGAGACGAGGTCGAGAATACCGGAGAAGGCGAGATCGTCGCGCACGACTTGAGTGAAGAGAGGAGCATGGGACTTGGCGGCATCGGAACGGGAAACGAAATCGGCAACGGCGATGCGGGGTTTTTCGACGCCGAGACCGGTGCCGGTGCGGAACCAACCTTGTTCTTGCTGGGCGAAGGAGAGGACTGGGGAGAGTAGAAGCAGGACGAAAACGCGAACCGATTTTTTCAACGGCAACGAAGCCTCCGAGTTTTGTCCGCAAATAGGCGGAGGATGATCGAGAAGTATAGGATACGACGAAAAGAGGAAATGTTCAGGGGGAAAAGGAGAGTGCCGGAGAGATGAGCCGCGAAAAAGTAGACAGGTTAAGAGTGACTGAAGCCCCAAGGAAGATAAAAGCAGGGAGATGATTTCGTCGATGAAGATGCGGAGGTGGCAAGGGAAAATCGCAAGAGCACAGACAGGAGTGTCTGTGCCACGAGTTAGTGGTGCTGGGAAAGATCGAAATCGAAGGTGACTTCGACGGATTGGCCGCGCCAATCGGAGGGGAGAGAAGGCATTTTGTCGATGCCGAAAAGGGCGCGCATGCCGGAATCGTCCATGGAGCGATTGCCGCTGGATTGCGCGAGGCGAATATCTTTGACGGTGCCATCGCGGAGAATGGTGAAGGTAACGATGGCGTGAGCGGTGCGTGCGGCGCGGACTGGAGAATCGATCGTGTTTTGCATCCAGTTGTCCTGGACACGCTTGGTAACGCTAGCCACATACCAAGGATAGCGCGCGGCAAACTCGGCGCCGCCTTGTCCACCGAAGGAGAGTCCGGTGGCGGAGGACATGGGACCAGGTTCGGAACCGTAACCGGTAGGAACGTTCATCTGGCCTCCTTTGCCGTAAGGGATGGCATTGGGGGGAGGAGTCGTTTTGTTCTCGAGAACTTTTGAGGCTTTGCTGGGGGGAGGAGGCGGTTTGAGTTTATTGAACTTCGGGAGCTTAACGGCGTCCGTTGGAAGTTCAGGAGGCTTGGGAGGTTCTTCCTTGGCGAGACCCTTGGTGGGATCAATGACGTGACTATCAGCGAAGGTATTGGGCTGAGGCATGGGCAAGCCGGCGCTGGCGACGAGATTCACTTTGACGCCGGAATCGCCGGAGCCACCGACGCCGCCCCAGGGCACAGCGTTGCGTTGAATCCAGATACCAATCAGAAGAAGAACGGTAAGAGCGAAATGCATGAAGACCGAGTAGCCGAGGAAAGGCTTGAGGTCGAGTTCGTCGGTGTATGGAGCGTGGCGGTACATGGGGCGTTAATTGGTGCGAGTGCGATCGTTGATGGGCTGAGTGACGATGGAAATGTTGGAGATGCCGGACTGGCGAAGGGAATCGATGACCGTGCAAAAGGCGCCGAAGGGAACGGTTTCGTCCGCGCGGAGGTAGACGACGTCGTTGCGCTTGGATTGTTTTTTGATTTTGTCGGCGAGTTGGTGGATGTTGACGGGTTCGTTGCCAAGGTAAATGAGCTGGTTCTTGTCCATGGTGACGACGAGGCGTTGTTGGGTGATTTCCTTGACGGTGTGAGTTTTGGGGACATCGACTTCGATGCCGGACTGAAGGATGGGGGCGGTGATCATAAAGATGATGAGGAGAACGAGGACGACATCGATGAACGGCACCATGTTGATGTCGGAGAGGCTGGTTTGCGTGGATTTGGCTAGTTGAGGCATGGGGAACCAGTGGCCGGCGACCAGCGACCAGTGGGCAGTGCGAGGGGATTAGATTGTGCCACGATCCCTCCGCTCCGGCGCAGCACAAGGCCCTGCGGCTCCGGTCGGGATGACAGGCTTGCGTGTTGGGTGATGGTGCGGTGGTGGGGCATATCAAGTAAAAGTTTTTTCGATTTGGGCAGCGAATTCAAGGGCAAAAGTGTCGAGGCGCTGGGCAAGATCGCGAATGTCCTGGAGGAAATAGTTGTAGGCAATGAGCGCAGGGATGGCCGCGAAGAGTCCTGCGGCGGTGGTAACGAGGGCTTCGGCAATGCCAGGAGCAACGACGCGAAGGCTGGCAGAGCCAGAGGTGCCGAGACCGGAAAAGGCGTCGATGATGCCCCAGACGGTGCCGAATAGACCGATGAAAGGAGTGACGCCAGCGGTGGTGGCGAGCCAGGACATACCCTTTTCCACGCGACGAACTTCCTCGGCAGAAGCGAGTTGCATGGAAACGGTGACGGCTTGCATGGATTTGAGCCGTTGCGGAGAGGGATTTCCAGTGCCGGTGAGTTGACTTTGGAGTTCACGATATCCGGCGGCATAAACGGAGGAGAAAGGAGAGCCCGCCGAGACAAGGCTCTGGGGATTGGCGACGCCCTTTGTGGCGTGGAAAATTTTCAGGAATTGGTCGCTTTCGCGGCGGACGCGGCCGAAAAGGCCCGACTTCTGAAAAATGAGCGCCCAGGAAATGAGTGAAAAGATGAGAAGAAGGAGAAGGACGAAGCGGGCAACCCAGCCAGTTTGCGCGAGAATTTCGAAGATGTTGCCGATGAAGATGGCAGAGAGCAGAGAAATGATGTCAACCCCTCAGGAAAAAGAGAAATTTGGTGACCTAAGCAACGTAGCACACGCATGGAACATGGTCAAAAGGAATGAGATGCGAGAGTAGCGGAAGAGTTTGGCCGGGGGGAGTTGGAAAATAGAAATGAGAAATTGGAAAATGGAGCGCAGGTCGATTATTGACAGCGTGAGGGAAATCAAGCGTAGGAGATAAAGCTCCGACACCCTAAGGGGAAAAGGGTCCCGGGCCGAACACGGCAGGCAGGCGGGATGACAATTGCATGGCGGGAACTGCGTCGCGCCTCCGGCGCTGCGTAGGCGGAAGCTGAGAGGAACCCAAGAGACCGACCCAAAGTCGGCCACTACAATGAAGATGCGGAGAGGAGCTAGGAGGGTTTGCGGGAGAAGGCGCCGAGGAGGCCGGGGAACAGGATGACACCTTTGGAGGAGGTGACTTCGTGGCGGAGGCGTTGCTCGAGGGTGGGGAGGTCGAGGTCAGCGGCGGTGGCGAGATTGAGTTTTTCCATGGCGGGCAAAAGGCTTTGCGCGACGTCGGCGACGAGTGTGTAGCCGACGAAATCAGGACCGCCACCGATGAGGGCGTCCATGCGCATAGTGGGGGAGGGAAGACCAGCATCGAGATAAATCTGATGGAGTTCGAGGCCGAGTTGAACGCGGGCGCCAGAGGCGAGGAAGGCTTGGCGGATGAGTCCTACAGCGCGATCGAAGGTGGGTGCGGGAGGAATGAGAGCGGCAATTCGACATATCGAATTCCTGAAAAATGGCGAGGCCGCCTGGACAGAGGTGGTGCTGTAGTTTGCGAAGGGCGTCGACAGGGTCGGGATAGTACATGAGCACGAGGCGGCCAACGACGGCATCGAATGGTTCGTCGAAGACAGTTCCGCAGGATCACCTTCGAGGAATCGAGTATTGCTGACACTGCGGAATTGGGCGCGGGAGATGGCCCATTGAATGGCGGAAGAGACTTGGTCGGTGCCGACGACTTCACCACCGGGGCCGACAAGATCGGCAACGAGGAAAGCGACATCGCCTGCACCACAACCAACATCAAGAACACGCATGCCAGGGGAGATGCCCGCTTGGAGGAAGAGTTGGCGAGTGAAGGGCTCGAAGGCCAGCGCTTGACGGCTGAGGCGATGGAGCTCTTGCTGAGAGTGGCCGAGAGCGTAGGTGGAGCGTTGTGCGGCAGTCGAATGCATGGTTCACTCCGTAAACGAAGCGGGAGTGGGCTGGCGGGAAAGTATGATTGTAACCGGAAGAAGGGGAAGAAGGTAACGTAAACAGAGAGATTTGATTAAGCTGCCGATTGAGTGGGGCGAAGGGAGGGTGGGAATGAAATTCGCGAAGGTAGTTTTTTGGATTGCGGGGATCTGGGGATGCTGGTGATCACGCCGCTGTACTTCATATTTGATTTGATTGGGAGGAAAGACCCACCGGCGATTACGCATCCGGGATTTTATTACGGATTTGTGGGAGTAGGGCTGGCGTGGCAGATCGCGTTCTTGTTTATTGCGAGGGAGCCGGTGAGGCTGCGGCCGATGATGATTCCGAGCATGGTGGAGAAATTCAGTATGGGATTGCGGTGGTGATGTTGGTGATGGAAGGGAGGATGCATGGGTCGGATTTGGTGTTTGCGGGGACGGATTTGACGCTGGGAGTGTTGTTTGTGATTGCCTACTTAGAAACCCGAAGTGATGAAGTAAGGAAATAACGGATAAGACGAGGGAGGGAGAGGAGAAACTCGGGAAGCGCGGGTTAAACACTCTAAAAAGGGCGTGTGGTAGAGTAGGGGAATATGGGAAATGGGTTTGATTTTGGCGTGGAACGATTGATGGGGAAGGGGTGTGCCTGGATGCGGGAACAGACCACCTCCGAAGGCAGTCCCTCCAAAATGCCAACCCAAGAGCAAGGCACCGATCTGAAGATCGGCCACTACAAGATTCCAACGGTGGGGACGTTTTATCTGGAGACGTTTGGGTGCCAGATGAATGAGCACGACTCGGAGAAGGTGGCAGGGGTGCTGCTGGCGCGGGGGTATCGGCAGGTGGAAACAGGACGGACGAGGCGAGCGTGATTTTGTATAACACGTGCTCCATCCGGGAGAAAGCAGCGCAGAAGGTTTTTTCGCGATTGGGGGAGTACCGGACCACGCGAAAAGAAGGACAAGTGATTGGCGTGCTGGGGTGCGTGGCGCAACAGGAAGGGGAAGATATTTTTGTGCGCGCGCCGTGGGTGAGCCTGGTGTGCGGAAGCGGCGAGTTACCGGAAATTGCCGGAGTTGATGGCGCAACTGGAGGCGGGCGAACAAGCGAATCACCGGGCTGGACAGGACACGGACGAAACGTTTGAGACGGAGATGACGCGACGGGACAATCCGTGGCGGGCGTACCTGACGATTATCGAGGGATGCGACAAGGCTTGTTCGTATTGCGTGGTGCCGTTCACGAGAGGGCCGGAGCGTAGCCGGGCAAGCGCGTCGATCTTGGAAGAGGTGAGGCAGTTGGCGGACTTGGGATACACGGAAGTACAGTTGCTGGGGCAGACGGTGAATTCGTACGCGGACCCGAGCGCGCGGCAAATGCGGTTTTCGGAGTTGCTGGTGGCGGTGGCGGAAGTGGCGGGAATCCGGCGAGTGCGGTTTATGACATCGCACCCGCGGGATTTCGGGAAAGATATAGTGGAAGCGATCGAGGCGGTGCCGGAGATTTGCGATCACGTGCACTTGCCGGTGCAGAGCGGGTCAACGAGCGTGCTGCGAGGCGATGGCGCGGACATATACCCGGGAAGAGTATCTGGAGAAGATCGCGTTGCTGCGTGGGGCGAAACGGCCCATCAGCATTACTACGGATTTGATCGTGGGATTTCCAGGAGAGACGGAAAAGGATTTTGAGGAGACGCTGAGCTTGCTGGATGTGGTGCAGTATGACGGAGCGTTTTCGTTCAAGTATTCGCCAAGACCGAATACGCCGTCGCTGAAGATGGAAGATGCGATTCCGGAAGAGGAAAAGTCGCGGCGGCTGGCGATACTGATGGAGAGACAGCGGGAAATTCAGCGAGCGAGGAATGAGCGGCTGGTGGGCGAGACGTTGGAGGTGCTGGTGGAAGGGAAGTCGAAGAGAGAGAATCAGTGGTCGGGACATACGTCGACAAATAAGAGTGATGAATTTCACTTCACGAGAGAAGAAATTCTGGGACACTACGTGCAGGTGAGGGTGACGGGGCGAGGCCGAACAGCTTGGTGGGAGGGGACAGTCGGCCAGGTGGAGAGAGGAAAAGAATAGGAAAACGATTTAGACAAGAGAGATCGAGGTACAGAGACAGAGGAACTGTGATAAGAGCGGCGGCGAACACAGGGAAAGTGAAGAGTAGACGCAGACAGAGAGTGCAGAGGAAGACGGAGGTTGATCGGCAGTGGAGGGAGGGCGCGATGGAAGTGGAAATGAAGATACGCGGCCTGATGATGGACCCGGTGACACAGATGCCGATTGTGGTTCTGAAGGATGTGCAAGGGCAAGCGGTGCTTCCGATCTGGGTAGGAGCGTACGAGGCGAACGCGATTGCGCTGGAAATTGAGAAAGTACAAACGCCGCGACCGATGACGCATGATCTGTTGAAGAACGTGTTTCTGGGATTGGACGTGGCGGTGCAGAAGATTGTGGTGAATGATCTGCGCGACGACACGTTTTATGCGCTGATCTGGGTGGAGCACGGCGGGGAATTGATGAGCATCGATTCGCGGCCGAGCGATGCGCTGGCGCTGGCGTTGCGGATGGATTGTCCGATCTTTGTGGATGAGCAGGTATTGAAGAACTCGAAGGTGTCTTCGGCGCTGGCGGAACGGAGTACGAATGAACAGTTGAGGAATTACCTGGAGGGGTTGAGCGACGAGGATTTGGGACGATACAAGATGTGAGAGAGCAGTTTTCAGTTTTAAGTTTCAAGCCAAAAATTTGAGAAAGATAGTTTGGCGGCGCGGCTTCGGTCGTGCCGCTTTTGCTTTTCGGGAGTGGACCGAGAGAGTCTCAATGATGGCGGTAAGGTAGAGAACAAGCCGCGATCGCTCCACGGCGAGCCGCAAAAGGCGCGGCTCTCCGGTCGAGATGACAAACAAAGGAAGAAAAAGAACTGGGACAGCACGCTGCGGAGACCGGCCATAGTTACGGGGAGACGAGGCGATGGATGCGGCGGCGCCAGAAGATGAGGAGGAGGATGCCGATGAGGATGAGGGAGAAGCTGAGACCGACCCAGAGCCCAGGGCGCCCCAGTGGCGGCGGAAGCAGAGCCAAGTGCCGAGCGGGAGGCCCATTAGCCAGTAGGCGGAGAAGTGGCAGAGCATGGGAGTGCGGGTGTCTCCTGTGCCGCGAAGGGCGCCGGTGGCTACGGTCTGGATGCCATCGAAGAGTTGGAAAGCGGCGCCGGCGGCGAGGAGAGTGATGGCGTTGTGGATGACGGTTTCGTTGGCAGTGTAGAAGCGGGCGATGTAGCGAGGAAAGACGAGCAGGGCGACGCTCATGCAGCACATGAAAGAGGCACCGAGGATAATGGCGGTATTTCCGGCGAGGCGCGCGGCGACCGGGTCACGGCGTCCGATGGCCTGGCCAACGCGAACGGCGGCGGCGGAAGAGATGCCGAGAGGAACCATGTAAGTGAAAGCGACGGTGTTGAGAGCGATTTGATGGCAAGCCTGGGCGACCGGGCCGAGGCGTGCGATAAGCGCGGCGACGAAGGCGAATACGCGCGACTTCGGCGGTGAGTTGGAGAGCGGCGGGAAATCCGAGGGCGATGAGTTGACGAATGCGTTGGAGGTCGGGCTGGACGGGAGTTTTGAGGAGTTCAGTTTTGTGATTGGCGTCGTACCAGAGGAGATAGCCCACAAGAACGACTGCGAGGTAGGTGCGTGAGATAGCGGTGGCCCAGCCAGAGCCGGTAACACCGAGAGCAGGGAAGCCCAGGTGGCCGAAAATGAGGAGATAGTTGCCGAGAAGATTGACGAGGTTGGCGGTGATGAGGGCGAAGGCGATGGGGCGAACCATATTCATGCCCTGCAGGGCCCGGCGA
Organism: Candidatus Acidiferrales bacterium; assembly: GCA_963839315.1. Taxonomy (GTDB): domain Bacteria; phylum Acidobacteriota; class Terriglobia; order Acidiferrales; family UBA7541; genus Acidiferrum. The sequence continues at coordinate 178,063 of CAWIUU010000031.1, read as the reverse complement.
ACGGCGAAATAAAGGATGAGAGGCAAAAGACCGACGGCGAGCGTACGCATGTAAGGAGCGGCGAGAACGGCTACGCTGTGGGTGACACCGAAGTGTTCGAAATAAAGAGAGATGTACCAGACGGGAAGAATCAGGAAGGGAGCAACAGAAAAGCTGAGATAGATACCGTTGACGAGAGAGCGATGGCAGTCTTCGCGATGGCCAGCGCCGAAGGCCTGGGAGACGAGAGTATCAAGGCCAACCATGAGTCCTTCGGCAAAGAAAGCAAAGACAATGAAGATGCTGGAACTGATACTGATGGCACCAATGGCTTCCGCGCTGTAGGGAAGGCGACCGACCATCATGGTGTCGACGATGGTCATGCTCATCCAGCCGAGTTCGGCGAGAACGAGAGGGAGAGCGAGGTGGAGAGTAGGTTGAAGCTCGGAGCGGAACGTAGAGAAGGAGAGCATGAGGAATAAGGAAGTTTATGATGGGAGAGGAGGAAAAAGTAGAAAATCGAAAATGGACGTTGGGAAAGCAAAAGCAGATCCCTCGTTGCGGCGCAAAAAGGCGCGCCCTGCACTCGAAATGACGGCCCTAATGCAGTGAGGCAAGAGCAATGGGAGGAGATTGCGCGTGGGGAGCAAGCCACGATCCCTCCACTCCGCGCCAGCAAAGGGCCCCGGCGCTCCGGTCTGGATGACAGATTACGTTGTGAGTGAGGCCTCGGTTGAAGGGCGTGGCCCTGAGTTAAAAGAAGGTGGAAGAACGTTTACCTTTGGAGCGATAGTGGAATGGAGTTCCATTGACGATGAAGGAAAGGAGACCTAGGGTGAGATAGGACGAGTCGCCTTGCGTTCATGACGAGCCGCGGGAAACAATCGCGGGCAATGTGGAGCGGAAAGCGGGGGGAATTGTGGGAACTCCAAGCGATGTAAATTACGCCCTGAAAATGTTGGACTATATGCGCGCGGCGAAGCGTGTGAACTCACGAGTGAAAGTGACAGTAGAGTGGAATGAAAAGGGAGAAACACACCGCGCCGAGGGATTTACGGTGGATATCAGCCCGAAGGGATGTATGGCGGTTGTACCACAAGGATTTGCCGTGGGGCAAAAGATGAAATTGATGAATTCAGTGAATGGAAGGACGTCGGAGGCGACATTGATCTGGCGGGGGCATGAAGGAAGAACGGGGTGGGAATTGGGATTGGAATTGATGAATGCGCCAGAGGAGTTTTGGGGAGTGGAGTTTTAGGACGAGAGATCAGAAATTTGGAAACGAGTGGGACGGCGCGGCTGTGTTCGCGCCGTATTTGTTTTGGGGGAGACTTGAATATCGAGAGGTGGGGTGCAGATGCGCCGATGGCCCACTGCATAGCGGAAAAGGCGACGATGCTCGGGCCGGGAGAAGGCAGATAGGGAGCAGAACGGGAATAGGGGCAAGGAAGGGGGGAGTGCCGAAGTGGGAGAGGAGATTTCCACCGGGCGGGCAGGAAAATGGCACTTTAGGCTTGCGTTAGAGAGGTGTGGAACGTAAAGTGCAGGATATGCCTAAGGGCTCGTCTGCCGGCATGACCACCATTAGAAATGTTAGAGCCGAAGTGCCTCACGTGAGGAATGTTGTGCCAGATAAGAGTTGGATTGGGATTGAAGTGTCGAATGGGGCAGTTTGCGCGCCATTAGTGATACAGGGACAATTGTTTGTGGGAGAAGTAACGAGTGGAGGCAGAGAGTAAATGACTGCCATTATCACGATAGCGAACCAGAAGGGTGGCGTCGGGAAAACGACCACGGCAATCAATCTGTCCGCTGCCATCGCGAATAAAGGAAGGAAGACGCTGCTGATCGATCTGGATCCGCAAGCGAATACAACGATTGCGTTTTTTGATATGGGGGAAGTGGCGACCTCGATGTTTGACGTGTTGGGTGACGCCCGGACGCCGATGGTGAACGTGGTAAAGCCAACGAAGGACGCGAACTTGTTTGTAGGCGGAGGCCGCCTGGCATTGGCAAAACTGGAGACGGTGCTGGCAGGACAGTTTGATGCGCCGTACCGGTTGAAGGACGCGCTGGCACCGATTTTGAAGGAATACGATTACATTGTGCTGGACACGCCGCCATCATTGGGAATTCTGACCGTGAATGCACTGGTGGCGTCGACGCATCTGCTGGTACCGATTCAGGCGGCGTATTTTGCGATCGAAGGAACGGACGATTTGCTGGAGACGTACGAGCGAATCCGTGCGCGGCCGAATCCCCAACTGAAGATGCTGGGAGTGGTGATCACGCTGTTCGACAAGCGGACGAATATTTCGCGGGATACGCATGGGCAAATTCGGAGCGTGTTTGGAGAAGTGTTGTTTAAGACGAAGATCAGCAAAAATGTGCGGCTGGAAGAGAGCCCGGCGTACAAAGAGACGATATTGACATTTGCGCCCAAGTCACCTGGGGCGGTAGAGTACAAAAAACTGGCAGCGGAGGTCGTACAACGTGTTGAAGAAAGCCGGGTTGCCCGTCACGCTGAAGATGCGGCATGACGCACATTATGTAGAGTCGCTGACAAGTTATAGCGGAGCAGCGGTGGGACGGATGATCCCGGTGGATCAAATCCGGCCGAATCCGGAGCAGCCGCGAAAAGCGCTGGGAGATTTGCGCGAACTGACGGCGTCGATCCAAGAAAAAGGCGTGCTGGAACCGCTTCTGGTGCGGTACATACCACGCGAGGATTTTTACCACATCATTTCGGGTGAACGGCGGTATCACGCGTCGAGGGCGGCGGGATTGCGGGAAGTGCCGTGCATCGAGAAGATGGCGGACGACGCGGAGACGCTGGAAATCGCGCTGATCGAAAACATCCAGAGGAAAGATTTGACGCCGTTCGAAGAAGCAGACGGACTGGAACGGTTGATGACGCAATTTGAGTACACGCACGAGGATATGGCGAAAAAGATCGGGAAGGCGCGGTCTTCGGTGTCGGAGACGTTGATGCTGAGGAATATTACCGAGGCGGTGAGGAAACGGTGCGTGGAGAGTGGCGTCATTTCAAAATCGGTGCTGTTGCAGATAGCGCGGCAACCTACCGAGCGAAAGATGATGGAGATGCTGGCGAAGTTCCTGCAGGGGGGAATGACGCGGGATGAAGCGCGGCGAGAACGGCGGGAAGAGAAGGATGCGTCGCCCAGGCCGCAGCCGTTTATTTTCCAGTATGAGCCAGAGAACAAGTCGTTTCGGTTCCGGATGCAATTCAAGAAGAGTCATGTTTCGAGGGATGAGTTGATCCGGACGCTGAGGGATATACTCGCGCAGCTGGAAGGGACGTCGGAGGCCGATTCGACGGCGGCGTGAGCCGAGTCCTCGGTTGTCAGCTTTGAGTTATAGGTTTAGAGACGGGGCGCGGCTGAAGTCGCGCCTTCTCTTTTTGTACCGCGATTAGAGGAGCAGACCCTTGTTAGACCGCGCGCCGACGCCCGGTGGTTTAGTGCGTGAGTACTTTTGACCAATGCTCGAGCTGACACAGCGACAAATGCAGGTGCTGGAACGATTGTTTATGGCGGGGTTCCGGTCGATTGCCATTCCACCCTACGAAAATGCACTGTGCGTGCACCGCGGCGAGTGCGCGGCCGTGCTGGCTCCCGTGGAAAATGGAGGATTGCGGTTGCTGGCTCCGGCTACATTCCTGGTGGAAGGAAATTTGAGCGTACGGCTGAAGAAGCCGGCTGGTGATGTGTTCGTGTGGAAGAAGAAAGAGATTCCCGCAACGGAAGAGCGATTGAAGCAATTGGAAGAATTTCGCGGGGCGTTGGCGGGAATCTTGGAGATGGCGGGGGAGCAGTAAGGGAAGTGTTATGGGCAGACTCAAATGGCTTCGTTATTCCGCGTTGGAGTGTGGCCGCATGGTGTTCGGGATATTATCCACGTCGGCTAAATGAGCATATGAAAAACTACGACATAATTTGCGTGGGAGCAGGGCCGACAGGGCTGGCATGCGCGATGGAAGCGAAGAAGGCGGGGATGCGAGCACTGGTGATCGATAAAGGGTGCTTATGCAATTCGATTTACAACTACCCGGTGAACATGGTGTTTTTCACGACGCCGGAATTGCTGGAGATTGGCGATTTGCCCATGGTGTGCAGCGGGGAGAAACCGACGCGAACGGAGGCGCTGAAGTACTACCGGAAAGCGACTGAACATTATGGATTGGAGTTGCGGCTGTTTGAGGGAGTAGTGGGGGTGGAGGGGCAAGATGGGGCGTTTGTGGTGGTGACCGAGACGGAGGAGCGGCAAGAAGGGCGGTACGAGTGCAGGAAACTGGTGGTGGCGACGGGTTATTACGATTTGCCGAATGAGATGGGAGTGCCGGGGGAACATCTGCCGAATGTGAGTCACTATTACACGGAGCCGCACGCATATTGGGAGCGGGATGTGGTGGTGATTGGAGGGAAGAATTCAGCGGCAGAAGCGGCGTTGGATTTGTACCGGAATGGGGCTCGAGTGACGCTGCTGGTGCGCGGGGCACATCTAGGAAGTTCACTGAAGTATTGGGTGAAACCGGACCTGGAAAACCGGATAAAAGCGGGGCAGATCAAGGCGATTTTTAATTGCGAGGTGAAGGAGTTTACCAACGAAGGGGTGTTGATCGAAGAAGGGCGCGGGGCGAAGTTAGTGGAGGCAAAACAAGTATTTGCGCTGACGGGCTATCATCCCGATTTTGAATTCATTGAGAGCCTGGGAGTGCGATTGGACAAGGAGAGCCGGCGGCCGGAACTGAACCCGGAAACGCTGGAGAGCAATGTGAAGGGCGTTTACCTGGCGGGAGTGGTGATCGGGGGCCGGCATACGGGGGAGATATTCATTGAGAACGGGAGATTTCATGGGAAGCAGATTGTGGAGGACTTGAAAAAGGGGAAAGCGGCACAGTGAAAGGTGCGTGCAGGCGATAAGTGTTGCCACGATCCCTTCACTCCGCGCCTGCAAATGGCCTGGTGCTCCGGTCGGGATGACACGAGGTTTGCGGGGGCGCAAGACGGTTTGTTAGACTTGGAGACCTATGGCATCGCTGATACGGGAAGTGGGAGAGACGACGATCGCGCTGGTGAAGGGATTCGGCGTGACGTTCAAGAACATGCTGCGGAAGACGGTGACGGAGAATTATCCGCACCAGCCGGTGAATTTCCAGCCGAGATACCGCGGGATCCACGTGCTGCATCGCGACGAGGGAGGGCTGGAGAAGTGTGTGGGATGCTTCCTGTGCGCAGCGGCGTGCCCATCAAATTGCATTTACATTGAAGCGGCGGAGAATACGGAAGCGAGCCGAATTTCGGCGGGAGAACGGTACGCGAAGGTCTACAACATTGATTATTCGCGATGCATTTTTTGCGGATATTGCGTGGAGGCGTGCCCGACGGATGCGATTACGCATGGACACGGGTTTGAGCTGGCGACGTATGACATCAATTCTCTGGTGTACCGGAAAGAACAGATGCTGGAGAGTACGGGAGGAAAGCCGCCCGCGGGGGCATTGTCGCAAGTAAGTCACGAATAGAAGAAGCCCAGAAAAAGGCGTTGAGCAGGCGCTCCGACGAGGTCGGGGCGCTTTTTTTTGGTACGCCGAGCATGATCGACAGCTTGGAGGTGTGAGTCCTCTTCCCATGCTGATAGAGGAGAAGTGATCGCGAAGCGCAAGGGCGTCGCCGTGAGGCGGGGTCGGAAGGAAGCGTGGAGCAAATGCGCGAGGCAATGGACAAGAACCGAATCGGAGGCGGGAGCGTCGGGCGAGCGGGCCAGGGATCGCGAAGCCCCTATCGATCAAGGACGCCAAGCGTAAATTCGGTGGCGGCGGGCAGAAGCGGTCGAACTTATCTCGGGAGATCTGTTGCACGTCTCGGATTCCTGAGGGTGAAGCAATGCACTCTGACCTTGCAACAGAAGTCAGCAGCGGGCGAAGTACTCACGCGAGTGAGGAAGGCCCCAACCGTAAGCGCGAGCCGTAGAACGTCGGACTCCCGGGCGGCACTGCGCCAGCCCATCAGCTTCGGCTGAGCTTTACAGCTTCAGAAGACGGTGAAGCCGAAACGGAAACCTGTCGAGCGGCGAAGCCCTTGTGGCGAAAGACGAATCGACCCTCCGACCCGCCCGGTCTCAATGTTACGGAACCGCCCGGTGCGCACCCGCATGCCGGGTGGTGTGGCAGGGAAGAGTGGGCGACCACTCCCCCTATGCCGATTGAGTAGTGTTTTTCCGCCATTTCCTGAGTCCTATAAAAAATACAGTGCTGCCAAGACGATAAGTTGGCGAGGTGGCCTGTGAGAAGAAGCGGGGAGCTCAGACGAAGGGCGACCGAGCATAGGGAAACGACGCGGCCAGAGAGGAAAGGGAAGAGAGAGTCGCGCCGCCGGAGAAGGACATCGAGCAAAACACACCTCCACCCAAACGGCTAATAAAGAATGCATGGGCCGAAAGGAACCAGAATCAAAAAGAAAACCAAGCCGAAGCTGTTGAAAAACTACGTACGCCTACGGGAACCGTTGTTGGGGGTGAAGCGATCCCCCAAAAGATTATGGACAGAATCCATGTTGGCGGTGGCAGGCTCCGGCGAGGGAGCCTGTCTGGGCCAAGAACGGAGAGTTCGTGCTGACGAATCAGCCATTGAGCGAGCAGGCGGGATGACATTGGCAAAGATGGAACCCAGGATGCCGGCATAAAGCCGTCCCTACATTGCTAAGACGTCGCCTACGCGGAGGAGTTTGTCGGATGGAAGGCGACGCGGGTGTTGGTGGCGAAAGTCGGTAGAAATGATCGAAGCGGTCGCGGGGAACCAGGATGGCAACGTGGCTTCGCGTTGGCGGGTGAAATGCTTCTGGAAGCCTTCGAGATCGATGCCGGTGAAGGGATCGACGGGGAGGGACGGGGCAACGGGCGCAGGGATTGCTGCCCTCGAAGGCAACTTCACCGATGCGGAAGCGGATGACGCTGCGCTCGTTTTCGCCGAAGAGACGATCTTCCCAGAAAGCCGGGCACTCCTTTCATTTCAAGAGAGGTTCGGGAAGCGGAGGCGGACATCGTCAAGGGTGAGACCGGGGAACCATTCGCGAGACGGATTGGAGCGAAGCGGTGGAGACGACGGTGGGGCCACTGGCGATGGTGTCGTCGGGGAAGCCGCAGGGGGAGTAGCGGACGATGATTTGCTGCTCGAAGAAAACGCTAAACCATTCGACGGCATCTTCGTGGCGGCGGGGAAGTCGAAGGTGCGCGCGGGGATGTGGCGGCTGTCGCCAGGGGCGGAAAGAGTGACGCTGCTGGAGATGGGAAATAGTTGGCGCGGATGTGTGGATGGCGAGGCGCTTGCCATTGACCCAGCGACCGTCGACGGAATAGAGAGCCCAGGCGCGATCGAGGGCGAGTCCACCGGAAGGGCCGATGCGGCATTCGGGGACGGAATGGGGTCGAGGGCTTTGATGGGGTGAAGGCAGATATTGGCAGAAAGCGGAGAAGGACCTGGATCTGGCATGGAGAAAGTTTAGCAGAGTGGGCGGAAGTTGAGGACGGCGAGGGGATCGAGTGGAAGAATGCGACAATGCAGGAAGTGCCGGCGTAAAATCGGCGCGAATGGGACTGGGCTGTGCCTGGTGAAATGGGTCAGCGACCGGCGGACGCAGCCATGCGGGACTTCCTGATCCGGCTGAGCCGGGCGAATCGTGGGACTTGCGCCAGGATTCGATAGCTTGGTGGTGCTGAGCAGCGGCGTGGTTTGAATACGTGCAACGGCACCACCGCTGAAAATGCGACAGCAATAGCGGAGGAGGGCACGCTTTCGGGAAATTCGGAGATGACGAAGATCGTAGTTGCCCGCGGTGAAAAAAGTGGCGTGAATGGTGCCGCCGAGATTCTCAATGGGAATACGGATGGGTCAAAGCGATTCTGCGGATTGCGAACCAGTTGGTTCCAAGCGTCAGTGGTATAGCTGATTTGATGGCAAAGTAAGGCATCGTCGCCTCCACACCTGGTAGGGGGTACAGCGTGGCGTTTGGTTAATATGCGCGTAGTAGAGAGGGAGTCAAGAGAAAAGGTATATATATTACAAAAAGAACAGCAGTGGACAGAGCTAGCTGCTCAGTGCGGTCGAGATAAACGCGGTATTAAGTAACCGATTAATGGCCGGCCGAAGTGCCCGTGGCAGCCTCGGATGTGACCGATTTGTAACCGCAGGTGCCCGCCCTGCGGAGAGCTTCAATGGCTTGAGCGGCGGTCAAGAGCGGGGTGGTCTGGATATTAGAGACGGCGCCACCGGCGGCGAAGGCGATGGAGATGGCGGCCGCGGAAATGCTATCCGGGAAATCAGTAATGGCGAGGACGTCGAACGGGCCAAAGGCGAAGAAGGATGTATGGAGCTTGCCGCCGAGTTTCTCAATGGGAGCGCGAACGGCCTCCAGGCGATCTTGAGGATGTTGCATGAGGTGTGCCCAGGCTTCTTTGGTGTAACTGACTTGATGACAGAAGAAGGACATAAGGAACTCCTTTAGTAAGAGAGGGAACAACCGAGAGTGAAAGAATGATGAACTGGAAGGGGAGAGGCGTCAGAAAAAGAAAGAAAGAAAATCATAAAGTGGTATACAGGAAGGTATAGAAACGTGTATTCAAGCCTCGGCAAAGAGCCGGGGCTTTTTGTTTCAGGGAAGTCGAAAGCAGGTCTAATGGTCTAATTTCGCGATAAATGCAAGCGTCTCCCGTTGTATCGAAAGCGCGCAAACACACCGTGCTCGTGTGTGCAGCTTGCTCACTCGCGCTTCCGATACATCTACTGACTTATAAGAGTGTGACGCCGACTATCAGCATAGCGCAGGGCGACACAGCGACAGTGGTGAACAATGAAAATCCTCAGCCAGCGCTGCCATATAAGAGCGCGCAGGTGGCGTTGACGACTGGACTACGAATTAATGCACAGAGATTGTCCGCAGAAGTGACGTTTGCCGCGGCTCCAGGCGCGTTCAGTTTCCAGTTGCAGACAGCAGATACCGACCTGGACGCGAGTTATTTGCCGGAGGGTGCCGCAGTGGCCGCGCTGACCGGGACGAAATTAGGCCCGACTGGCGCACCCCGCCCAGTCGGGAAACTATCGGAGAAGAGGCGTAAAAGCACAGAAAAGAAGGAAAAAGGCAAAGAAAGGGCTTGACACTGAGTCCTATAAGTTATATTATGTTAACTACGAAATAAGGCTGATTAAGAATCTGCTTGCCGACAGTCTCCGACCTGAAATTGACTTCCGCTTCTCCCCTATCCACCTCTGTCCCGATCCAAAAAACAGACCAGCAGATGGCCCAAACGAAAGCGGCGGGCGAGCCACCGCACTCCACACTATTGGACTTAGGATAAAAGAAAGCCAACGCTGCCAGCTCAACCGGTCGATGCAACACCTTCTAACCGGTTGACCCGACAATACTTCGGGATGACCAAGAGACAATGCCAAAGTCGCGACTACTTCTTAGCGGGGCTGCCGCCGGACTTGAGCTGGGCCAGTTCGTAATCGAGATATTGCTGGATCACGCGGGGGTCGGCGCCGACGATGCGGCGGCCATTAACGAAGACGGTTGGCGTGCTATGGACTTCAAGGAGATTCCCGTTGGCGAGGCTGGCATCAACGGCCCGGGTGGCTTCGGGCGAGCTCATGCAAGCCTTGAAAACTTCCGGATTGAGGCCGGCCTTGGCAGCAAAGTCCATCACTTTGTCGTAGACGTTCGAAGCGGAGATAAGGTCCTGGGCGTCGTAGATAGAGTCATACATCTTCCAGAAGGCCTTGGGATCCTGCTGGAAGGCGCAGCGGCCAGCGAGGGCGGCGGTGCGGGCCCAGGGGTGGATCGCGTCGATGGGGTAGTCCTTAAAGACTACCTTGACCTGGGGATAGTTCGGCAGGATGCCACGAAGAGAATCATGGAGATTACGGCAAACGGGGCATTCGAAGTCTGAATACTCGACGAGGGTGATGGGAGCGTTTGGATCGCCGAGGATGGGGGAGTTGGCGGTCTGAATTTTTTTGATGGTGTCAGCAAGAGGGTCGGCGGTGAGATCGTTGATTTCCCCGCGGATGAGATAGCGGCCATCCTTAGTTAAGTACATCTTGACCTTTTCGGTGTTGTCTGGAGTTTTCACTTCGATGGACGATTCGAGGATGCCGGAGTTGCCGAATTCCGTGGGCGCGCCGACGGAAATTTTAATCTCGGGACCGAGAGCGTAGTAGTTACGCAAAAAGGTCTCGATGCTCTTCTGGGTCTGCGATGGAGCGGCGGAGGCGGGAGCCGTTGCGGGCTGCTGCGCTGAGGCGAATGCCGCGATCATGAAGAGGATCCCTACAGACGATACGATTTTGAGTGTTTGATTCACGCTTAACCTCGTTGAGTTCATGGAATAAATCTTTGCGCAATCGGAAATGGCCTGCCAAAACCAAAGGCGCGTGAAGTGATTTTCAAACCAGGAGCGGCCTGTTTGCGCTTGTATTCGTTGCGATCGACCAGTGCAGCAATGTTGCGCACGAGTTTAAGGTCGAACCCGAGTTCGGCAGCGATCTGCTCAGGCGCTTTCACTTCTTCGATATAAGCCTTCAGGATGCGATCAAGAACTTCGTAGGGCGGGAGGGAATCCGTGTCCTTCTGATCGGGACGCAATTCGGCGGAGGGAGGCTTGGCGATCGTCGAGTGGGGGATCAGTTCCCTTTCGCGATTAATGTATTCGGCGAAGGCGTAAACCATCATTTTAGGCACATCGGAAATGACCGCAAGGCCACCCGCCATGTCGCCATAGAGAGTGCAGTAACCCACGGCGTTTTCTGATTTATTTCCGGTGCTGAGAACCATGGAGCCGAATTTATTCGAAAGGGCCATGAGGTAATTGCCGCGAATGCGTGCCTGGATGTTTTCCTCGGTGGCATCGGGTTTGCGATCGCCGAAGATCGGTGCGAGGACCTGGGTGTAAGAGTCGAATACCTGGGAAATGGGGATGGAGAGGAACTCGATGCCCAGATTGTGCGCGAGGGCTTTTGCGTCCGTTTTGCTGCCCTCCGAGGAATAAGGGCCGGGCATGGAAACACCGAGGACATTGGATGCCCCGAGAGCGACGACAGCAATGGAGGCAACGACGGAGGAATCGACCCCGCCACTGAGGCCAACGATGGTCTTTGAGAAACGGCACTTTCGAACATAGTCGCGGGTACCGGTGACCAAGGCTTGATAAGCGTATGCGATTTCATCGTCGGGCTGTTCGTGAATGTCCCCTTCGCCCGTAATGGTGTCGAAAAGGACGAGGTCCTCCTCAAAGGCTTTTGCTTGTGCTGCGATTTTGCCGTCCTGAGTGATAGCAATGCTGGCGCCATCGAAGATCAGGGAATCGTCGCCGCCAACCTGGTTGACATACACGATGGGGCGGCGGTGGTGGCGGGCAATGGAACGAAGCATCTGGAGACGGAGAGAGCGCTTATCAATGGTGTAGGGCGAGGCGGAGATGTTCAGGAGAACGGTAGTCCCCTGAGTGATGAGTTCCGTAACGGGATCGCGAGCATAGAGGGGATTGGCCCAAAAAGTCTTGTCGTTCCAGACATCTTCGCACACGGTGATGCCAAGCTGCTCGCGACCGAGGGCATAGACATATTGACGATCGCCAGGCTGGAAGTAGCGGGATTCGTCGAAGACATCGTAGGTGGGGAGGAGCATCTTGCTTTGCTCGAAGACGACGCGGCCTTCGTTGATCAGGGCCGCCTTGTTGGCGATGGACTTCCCTGCCCGGTCATGTGTGACGCGGCCGGCATAGCCGACGATGGCGGGGAGAGGCATCTGCATGGCGATGCACTTCAAAGCGTCGTGATTGCGCTGGATAAAGGCAGGGCGCTCGAGAAGATCCAGGGGTAGATAGCCGCAAATGCAGAGTTCGGAAAAAACGGCAAGGTCGGCGCCGAGATGTTTGGCTTGGGACGCCAGACTCAGGATGCGCGCCGAATTCCCTTCAAAATCGCCAACAGTTGGATTGAATTGAGCGAGGGCTATTTTCATTCGGGTAGAAGCTTAGGATACGAAGTGGGCAGAGAGAATGCAAACTCAGGGGTGGCCAAGGGGGGATGGGGAAAGGGAAAAAAAGGGCTTGACATATTCCCATATAGGCATGTAATGTTGGGGCATGCCCAGAGCAGCGACAACTTCGGATGCATTCAACGCCGTCGCCGAACCCCGGCGGCGAGAAATACTCTTCTTTCTATTGCAGCAGGAACGGGCCGTTGGGGATATTGTGGCGACCCTGGGGCTGGAACAGCCTTCGGTTTCGAAGCATTTGCGGGTACTAAGAGAGGTCGGCCTGGTGCGTGTGCGCCGGGACGGGCGCCAAATGCTTTACCAGACGAATGCACAGGCGATCAGGCCTGTACATGACTGGACAAGCAAATTCGAACAGTTCTGGGAGCACCAGCTAATGCGCGTCAAGGAACGCGCTGAAAGAAAGCACGATTCTTGAGCAGCTTGTGATGGGTATCTCAAAGAGGGGGAAACTATGACCGCGACAGCACCGTCAACCGAAAATCTGACATTGAACATCACCAAGGAGATCCACGTGCGCGCCGCACTGGATGCGACGTTTACCGCGTTGCTGGAGCAGATGGGCCCTCACAATGAAACACACGACGGCAAGCCGCTGCCAATGAAGATTGAAGCCTGGCCCGGCGGAAGATGGTACCGCGACCTGGGCGAGAACAATGGGCATTTATGGGGACATGTGCAGGCCATCAAACGGCCGACACTATTGGAAATCACCGGCCCCTTGTTCGCGTCGTATCCGTTGCTTTCGAACTTGCAATATCGGTTGAGCGAATCAAATGGCGGGACGTTGATTACTTTTCGGCATACGGCGCTTGGATTCCTCCTGGAAGAGCAGAAAAAGAATGTGGGAGAAGGATGGGCGTGGCTGCTCGAACGCGTCCGCAAACAAGCGGAGTCTGGCTCAGCGGGAGGCGCCACGGGTCAACGCTCACACTGAGCGAAGCCGCGGGAGGAGGAGCAAACTATGTGCCCCGTGTGCATTGCAACGGCCGCGTTAATTGCCGGAAGCACGACCTCGACAGGCGGGCTGGCCGTGTTTATAGCCAAAACGATCCGAAAGAAGAAGGCAGCGAACGAAATCCCAGCGCCTAGCAAAGCAAAGGAGAATGCCAATGGCCAGTAGCAAAGTAGGACTACAAAGCGCGAAGGTTGTGTCGCCGGCCGAATGGCTCGCGGCGCGTAAGGAGCACTTGAAGAGAGAAAAGGAGTTCACGCGACTGCGCGATGAGCTAAGCCGGCAACGCCGCGAACTGCCTTGGGAGAAGGTCGATAAGCCATACGTATTCGATGGACCGAATGGGAAAGTGTCGCTAAGCGATCTTTTTGACAAGCGCAGCCAGTTGATCGTGTATCACTTTATGTTTGGGCCAGGTTGGAAAGAGGGTTGCCCCAGTTGCTCCCTGTTGGCCGACCATTTTGACGGCGTCACGGTGCACCTGGCAAATCGCGACACCACGCTTGCGGTGATTTCGCGGGCGTCGCTGGCCGAGATCGAGGCGTTCAAGAAGCGCATGGGCTGGCGGTTCAAGTGGGTTTCGTCGTTCGGGAACGAATTCAACCGCGACTTTCACGTCTCCTTCACGAAAGAAGAAATGGCAAAGGGTAAAGTTGAGTACAACTATGACATGCAGCAGTTCCCTGCCGAGGAAGCGCCCGGTGCCAGCGTATTTTACAAGGACGAGGCGGGGAGCATCTTTCACACTTATTCTACCTATGGACGCGGGTTAGACATGCTGCTTGGCGCGTACCATTTCCTTGACATCGTTCCGAAGGGGCGCGATGAAGAGGGCCTGGCCCACACGATGGCCTGGGTTCGCCACCATGACCGGTACACAGACGGCTATTTCGTCGACCCGGCCGCGCCTTACACTCCACCGGAGAAATCCGACTCTTCGTGCTGCTCAGGAGAAAAGCATTCCTGAGGCCTTGGTGCGAGCGGCCTGCAATTCGCCGCGGTCTAGCGATTAAGGAATTCGAGCAACTTGGGAATGACTTGATCGGTCGCTTCCTCCATAAGCCAGTGACCGGAATTGCGGACAACCATTCCCTCCACATTCTTAGCGACCCGACGACCCTGCTGAATAAGAAACTCTCCGGAGGCTTTTTCGCCGGTCAGAACGAGCATGGGCATCTGCAGGGGAGTTTGAGCGAAGCGGGCAAAATCATCGGCATCCTGCTCGAATGTGTGGAAGTACTCGAAGCCTGCGCGCATGCCGCCGGGACGGGCATAGGCTTTGGAGTAGAAGCGGCGATCGCGCTCTGGAATGGAGTGGGCAGGATTGGCTGCGAAATCGTTCCAGAAGTGCTCGAAATAGATGCGTTCGCGTCCATGGACGAGGGCGAGAGGCGTCTTACCATAGAAATGAAAATGCCACATATCGCGCATGAGCCAAACGTTGCGCCAGTCCCCTACTCCGGGCAAAAAGGCATCCATCAAGGCAATGCGATCGACCTCCGTTGGATATTGCGCGGCGTATGCGTAGGCAACCATCAGCCCGATGTCGTGACCCACAATTCGAATTTTCTCAAAACCCAGCTTTCCTGCCAGAGCGTGAATATCCTGGGCTAGTTCTGCCTTGGTATAACCGGCAGGTGGGGTAGCAGACTGGCCGGCACCGCGCAGATCAGGAGCGATGACGTAGTGGGTGGAAGAGAGCTTGGCAATTAGAGGGCGCCACATGTGGCTGGTTTGCGCGTAGCCATGGAGGAGGACAACTGGGTCACCCGTTCCCGCGGCTAGATAGTGCAAGCGGGTACCGTTTACGTTGGCAAAACGAGACTTCGGTGCGGCGGGGGGGTTAGGGATGAGCGATTTTTTGCGAGTCGACATGGGGCGCTATTCTATTGCACATAGCAGCCATGAGCAAAAAGAAAGCTCCCCCGGTGGAGAAAATTGCGGCAATCCGCCGAAGGGCGATTCTGTTCCGGGTTAGAGGGAAGATGGAGCTACGCGGTGCCTGCCGCTGTGCGTTGAACGAAAGTGGTTTCGGCAGACACGCCGAAGCCTTCGAGCATGCGGGCCTGAACGCTTGCCGAGAGCGCGTTGATTTCGTCGACGCCAAGGCTTGCGGGACTAACTCGATAACGCAACTGCCGCTGGCCGGCAGGAGTTTCGACGATGCGCAGGACGGCATCTGCAACTTCCTGGGCATCGCCAGCCGTAGTGGTAAGGATGGCGCCAATCTTAACGGGAATTTGGTTGGCGACGCCGTAGGTATCCGTGCGAGCTTGGTCGGCGGCCTCCACTATGTTTCCGAAAACTGGCGTCTGATAGGCCCCTGGCTGAACGATCGATGACTCGATCCCTTGGGAAGCAAGTTCATAGCGATAGGCTTCCGCAAAGGCTTCCATCGCGAATTTAGAGGCACAGTAGAAGCCAAAGCCTGGGATGACCAGACGGCCGGCGCCACTGCTGATGTGTAGCAACAGGCCGCTCCGCTGGCGGCGCATGTAAGGAAGAGCAGCACGGTTCACGCGAATACAGCCAAAGAAATTCGTATCCATAATTTTCTGGGCTTGTCCGGTGGTGACAGCTTCCTGCAAGCCGCTAATAACATACCCGGCGTTGTTGATTACCACGTCGATGCGACCGGCTTGCTCCACGGCGGTGCGGACGGCCTGCTCCACAGAAGCGTCGTCAGTAACATCCAGCTCCAGGATGTGCAGGGGGAGCGATTCTTTCTTGGCAAGTTCTCGGATTTCGGAGGCATTCTTAGCGTTACGTCCGCCGGGATCGCGCATGGTTGCAAAGACGGTATGACCATGGCGCGCGAGAGTCTCGGCAAAAAGCCTGCCGAAGCCGGTACTTGATCCAGTGATGAGAACTACTTGTTTCGAATGCATGATGCCTCCCAGACGGTTAGGTATATTGGACCGTTTGATGCCCAGAGTAAAGCGGTTGAATACGACGGAAGATGACTATCCAGGGAAAAGAAAAGGCTCCTGGGATTACCAGGAGCCTTTTCTCGAATTTGAGCCTTAAGAGGCGCCCGCTTCAGAAAGCGGCCTCTGCAATAACAACCCGATTAGACGCTGAAGGAGCTGCCGCAGCCGCAGGTGCTCTTAACGTTAGGATTGTTGAACTTAAATCCGGCACCCTCCAGAGTTTCGACATAGTCGATTTCAACACCATCGAGATACATGGAACTCATCTGGTCGACGGCAACCTTGAGTCCGTCGAAATCAGCAACTTCATCGGTTTCGTTGGTCTGGTTTTCAAATGCCATGTGGTACTGAAAACCCGAGCAGCCGCCGCCTACAACGGCGACGCGAAGCGCCGTGGGAGCAGGGTTTTGCATGCTCATAATTTCTTTGACCTTCGTAGCCGCAACTGGCGTCAGGTTAATCATAAATCTAGTGGCCTCCATCGCGGAACGGGCCGCGAGAATCTTTACCTAGGCAGTATAACATAGCTGAGCAACATGGAAAATTGAGGCGTTTCCCGGTCATTACTGCCCTGCCGCGTGGCTTTCGACACGCGAGCCTAGTTCTCATAGAATAGATGCCCATATGAGACACAAAGTCACATTGTTGCCTGGCGAAGGAATTGGACCGGAGGTAGCCGCAGCCACGAAGCGGATATTGGAAGCCTCTGGTGTGCTGATCGATTGGGAAGAACTGGACGCACGGGCCGAGAATACAGACAAGGGCACGACGGGCGCGGAAGTGTTGAATAACGCGGCCATCGAGTCTGTGCGGCGGAACCGCGTGGCGTTGAAGGGGCCAATGGCGACCGCAATAGCCGGGGGCGCACGGAGTGTGAACGTGGCGCTGCGCAAGAGTCTGGATTTGTATGCGAATTTACGCCCGGTGAAGAACTTGCCGGGGGTCAAATCCCACTTCGATGGCGTGGATGTGGTGATCGTGCGAGAGAACACGGAAGATTTGTACTCCGGGCTGGAACACGAAGTAGTGCCCGGTGTGGTAGAGAGCTTGAAAATCATCACGGAGAAGGCGTCGACGCGGATTGCGAGGTTCGCGTTCGAATATGCACGGAAAAACGGGCGAAAAAAGATCCACGCGATTCATAAAGCGAACATCATGAAGCTGGGGGATGGCTTATTTTTGCGTTCATGCCGCGGAGTAGCGGAACAGTTTAAGGACATCGAGTACAAGGAATTGATCGTCGATAACGCTTGCATGCAGATTGTGATCAATCCGGAGCAGTTTGATGTGCTGCTGCTGCCAAATCTGTACGGCGATGTGATGAGCGATCTTGCGGCGGGATTGGTGGGCGGACTGGGCGTGGTGCCGAGCGGCAATATTGGGGATGAGGGCGCGATTTTTGAAGCGGTTCACGGAACGGCGCCGGACATCGCAGGAATGGGCTTGGCGAATCCCACGGCGCTACTGATGAGCGCGATATTGATGCTGAACCATCTGGGAGAAAGGTCGACGGCGGACAGGATTGAACTGGCGCTGATTAAGGTCTACAAAGAGGGTAAGCACGTTACGAAGGACGTGGGCGGGACCGCTGGGACGCAGGAGTTCACGGATGCGGTAATTGCGGCATTGCCGCACGTGTAGGACGCCGCACAGGGCGATGGAGAATCCGCGGTTGAGTTGCGGCGTGAAGCAGCGCAGAGTAGAATTTCGCACCATGGCCACCGTGGCGAAAGCTAAAGCAGCAAAACCAAAAGCAGCAGAGGATGCGCTGGAGGGCGCGTACCACGAGTTGGTGACGATCCTGAAGCGCCACGCGCCTCCGTTTCGCAGCGATTTGCCTCTGGTTGTCACGAATAAGAAAGCGTTTCAATTGACCGTGCCGAAGCCCGTGTCCATTCCCGGAGCGTATGGCGGGAAACCGGTTGATCTGCAGATGGCGGCGGCCATCCTGCAAAAGGGGTATGTGGGATTCTATTTAATGTGCATTTATATGAACGATGCGGCGAAGAAGAAGCTTTCCCCTTCGCTCTTGAAACTGCTAAAGGGCAAAACTTGCTTTCAAGTGAAGTCGCTCGATGACGGCCTTCGCAAGGACATCCAAACAGCTTTGGAAATGGGGACAGAGTCCTACCGAGAGCGCGGGTGGATTTAGCCGCCAAGCATTAGAATGTGCACACCAGTTCGCAGTTCTCCAAGTAGATGGCTTCTCTGCATCACTTCTGTCATGGGTTGGCATCGCAGTTCTCGACGCGAAACTCCTAAATGAATAATCCTGGCTGGGTGGCAAGCAAGCATACACGGTCTAAGGCACCCTTGAGCCCAGTGTGATAGATTACCAGTCCAACTCCCAGAAAGAGTTCAGCACTATGCGAAGCGAATGCAGGCTAATTCACTCCCCAAGAACGGCGAAAGGAAGTTCCTCCATGCCGCATATGTGGCGGGGGCTGATCCACTCCATTCCGTACCGAGGTATTACCAGGTTCCTGTCCACGCTAGTTTTGCTAATTTCCGTATCCGGTTATTGCGTCTCGGGCCAGGAGTTGTCCAAACGGCTTACCAACCAGGACATTATCGACATGACTGCAATCGGATTGTCGGATGACGTGATTATCGCAAAGATTCGGAGCGTGTCAGGGGCCGAAGCACTGAAGTTCGATACGTCGGTGGAGGGATTGAAGACATTGAAGGCGGCGAAAGTTTCCGATGCGGTGATCAAGGTGATGATGAACCCGACACCGCCGCCTGCTCCGGTAATTGTTGCGGCCACAGCGATTACGAACGATCCCAATCTTCCGCCGCCGGAGGTGGGCGTGTATTGGAAAGACGGCCCAACGTTTATCCTGATCCAGGGGATGACCGTCACTCAGGAGAAAGTTGGCGGGAAGGCAGGCGCCTTCTTCACGAATGGAATGAGATCCGAACACTGGGACGCAACCGTCGCCGGTCCCAGCTCAAAAAATCGCATCAAGGACCGCCGTCCAGTGTTTTATTTTTATGTGCCGGACGGCGACACCGCGGCCGATTACGTTTTGATCAAATTGGAGAAGAAGAGCGACCATCGTGAGTTTCAGGTCGGGAGTTTCGGCGGAATAACAGGCGGAAAATCAGGGGTCAAGAAAGACAAGCAAGTGGAGTTTCATGCCGAGCACGTGGGCATTCGCGTTTACAAGATCAGCCTGGATTACGATCTCAAACCCGGAGGGGAGTACGCCTTCTTCCTGGGTACGGGCGCGCAAGCCAACATGTCTGGCGGCAACATGGGATCCTCCCGTTCTGGTGGGAACGCTGGTGGGAGAATCTACGATTTTTCCATCCCTGAATAGGGAGTCCGAGTAAATTCGCGAATACCCTCCACGCAAGAATCCTTTATATTGAATCGGTTGAGATCCTTCGCACAAAAGGCGCGCTCAACATGACATATTGTGCCGACGCTAACCGCGGAAGCGAGCGGCGAGATCGCGGATTTCCGGGTTCTCGATGATGTGGGAGCGAAGGTTGTCTTTTGTGGCTTGAAGCATGGCGAGGCCGAGATCGTCGGCGGAAACGTAGAGACGGCGAAAAGGCTTCAGCAGCCGCAGGAGGGGATAAAAAGCGGCATAGAGTTTCGGAAGGGTGGGAGAGGGAGGAGCGTCGATGAAGGCTGGACGCCAGCAGTCGGCACCGAAGAGATTCATGAGATCGAGTTCGGTTTGCGCTTTGACGCGCGACCAGAACATGCGGCTTTTAGGACTAGTTCCCTGCCCGCTGATGTAATGAAACGCGGCATGCGGTGAATGCGACTGCAAGGTACGCGCGGCGGCAAGCGCGAAGTCGTGGGTGATCTTCTGGTAGTCATCTTTGGAGACTTGTGTGACGGAGACACCTAGACAGAATAGACAGGCATCGACGGAGTCGAAGGCTTCTGTGACGGGCGAGTAGTCGAGAAAATTACTGTGAAGGAAGGTGCGGAGTTTTGGATTGGTACCGACAGGGGGCCGGCGAACGATGGCGCGGGCTTCTTCGACAACGGGCGTGGAGAGACAGGCAGACAGCACTCCACCTCCAGCTGAACCTGACGCGCCAAAGAGAAGAATCTTCATAGGATTATTTCGATGCGGGGAAGTCGGGGCGCGTTTCAATGAGCGTCAGGTTGATGGATTTCTGGTCGGCTTCTTCGAAATGGATGGACTCACCCTTGGTTTCGTAGGGCTTTAGCCATTCGGGGTCGTACCAGTCAGCGTCAACCTAACTACACATCCAGTGCAGTCGAACCCATAAACTGTGGTGTTGCAAAGGTCACATTTGCGTTGGTGCATAAATCCGGAGAGGAGGGTGCTAGAATCGGCGCATGCGCGGCGAGATACATGCGAATCACGTTCTTTACAGAGAGCAGCCCTTGCCAGGGCATCGCTACCGACAAGTCGTCGTGGTGGAAATGGAACAATTCCAGGTTTTCATTTTCGGCGGCGATGTCGTTCAGGAAGACCCGCAATTCTTCGCCGACAGCCTAGATGCTGAGGTCCACTTTCACTCGAATCTGCAACCCGCTCTTGATGATGCCGAGGCGGAAGTCCAGAGGAGCCTGGCGGTAGGATGGAGCCCTTACGGCGCTTAGGTTAAAACCTAGAGCCTATGAAGCATACTTTGGCGAGGCTATTCGTAACGACCTCGGCTTTTTCTGCCTCGGCGAAGGAAACAGCTGACCTTTTGAGCAAACGAATCGTGTTGATAGATGGTGATCAGCTCGCGCGCCTCATGATCAGGCACAATGTAGGATGTCGGATCGAAGACACGCTCCACATCAAAAAGATTGATGAAGAATTCTTTGAATAGAATTAAACGGAATCTGAAACTCACGTTCAATCATGAACCGCATTTCAGCAAATTTTGATTTCTTAGAAAAACACGACGAACAACTTGTGCGGCTCGGTGCATTGGCCGAACGCTATTTTAAGGAAGATCCAAATACATGCTTGATCAAGCTCCGCCAGTTTGGAGAGGTGCTTGCTCAATTGACCACCGCGAAAGCCGGCCTGCTACAGCACTTCCCCATTTACTATCTTCGTGCGACCTTCGCAAGCCGACTCTCTGCAGTTGGAGTTCCAGACACCTTTGTTGCGCAAATGCTTGGTCATTCGACAACGAGCATTCTTCCGAGCTACGCCAAAGCCATCGATGAGTATCGACGGGATGCGATTCGGAAACTAGACGAGCTTCGAAAAACAGAAGTAGCAACAACTAGCCCAGGACCACCTACCTCTCCAACAATTAATTAGAACCTTCCCTATTCGCAGGTTGCACTGCAGTCGTAAAGACAAAGGGCATTTGTACTGTAATGCGACTAACCGGCCAAGTAGAATTGGATTGTTGGAGAGATTACTAAACACTAAGACTTGAACGTTACTAATCCGGCCAACTTCCTCGAACGCCGTTCTGGCCAGTGACGGGCACTTGATGTCCGTGTACGCGACAAGAACTGAACTGGCTATTGATTGTTTTGAAGCTGGAGAGACCAGTTTGTGAGGACCGTCAGCGGTGTGCTCTGCTCTTTCAATGTTCTGGTATTGACAAGGAATCGCGTGCCGTCACGTGTGACGTCATAAAACCCAACATTCCAGGGAAGCTGGAGACGGAACAATGGCTTTGAGGAAAGCACTCGAAATTCCTTTGCCGACTCATGGACGTCGACCGAAACGATTGTCAGATTATCGGAAATATAAAAGAGCTGCTGCCCATCTCCTCGCCATCTCGCACCGCTCCCGCCTGCTGAAGATATAGCAATTCGTGAGCCTGGTCCAAGAAACGGGGTGACAACGAGTTGTCCGCTACTTTCGTCGTCGTACGCGATCCAATGCCCGTCAGGGGAGAATTTCCCACTGCCCGCATTTTCAATCTCCAGCAACGGCTTTCCAGTGCCATCAGCCCGCATTACTCGAAGGCGATCCGTCCAGTTCTGTCGGCCCTGAAACTCCGTGAGTTCGAGTGCAAAATAGCCACCATCCGGCGACCAGTCTGTCGGTCTGACCAGTTCGGCTTGCACAGGACCGGGTTTCTGATCCTCTCCTGAGCCATCCGAATTGTGCACGAGCAGTGTCGAACTCTTGCCAAGCGTGTCACGATATGCCACCTGTTTCCCGTCAGGCGACCAGACCGGGCTGTACAGAGTCGGACCGGCTTCACTTCCCGTCAAAGGGATCCGAGTGCCGTGATCGACGTCGTAGATCCAGATTTTTTCGCGCGCATTCGGGAACTTGACACCAACGGCCACCAGCTTCCCATCGGGCGAGATCGATTGACTGTCAAAAGTTCCTGGCTCACCAAGGGTCCCGGTGATTCTTCCGCTACGGTCCAGCCAGGTCAATTCGGTGTTAACACCCAGACCGGCAGCTCCGTATACCAGTGTGCCATTTCTCGAGACAGTGAAAATGCCATTATTAACAAACGTGTCGTATTGGATGTTTCTCGCAACCGGGAGTACGGCCCCGCTAAGTTCGAGCCTAGAAAGATCGAACTTCTGAGCCACCAAGTCTCCGTCCTTACTGAAAAGCAGATAGCCTGCCGAATAGACTACGTTCGTAGAACTTAGAGGTAACCGCCGTGCCTCTTCACCGTCTAGAGAGCCAACCCAGACACCGTTATCGTGACCATCGTGAGTCGAGTATCTCCAATCCAGATATAAGAAGTGCTTCCCATCCGGTAGAAAGGCAGGCCATAACTGAGTGATTGCTTCACTCGAAAGTTCGCTACCTTTAATCGGCTCAGCAGTGCCGCCGCTGTCCGATACCCGTTTCAACCCTTCTCCAAAAGTTCCGAATACAATCACTCCACGGGGGGACCAAGCGCCGCCCATACCGAATAAGCCCGCAGGACAAATGTCAGTTACCGACCCACCGGATATATCTACCTTCTTTAACTGACCCGGCACAAAAAAAGCGATGTGGAGGCTATCAGGTGACCAAAACGGATTGCTGGCATCTTCGCTCCCGGCGACGGGTTGCGCGTCGGTGATGTCAAGACGCCTCAGCCAAAGTTGAGCGTGGCCATCTCGCATCGCGATGAGGGCAAGGAATTTTCCGTCCGGCGAAATAGCGGCTGGCTGCGTGATATTCGCCCAAAAACCATCTCCTGGCGGGGGAAGAATCGCCGCATTAAGCTGGGACGCGGTATCGAGAGTACGCGGTCTTAAGAAAAACGCCGACGCGATACCTAGGAGCGCAACGCCCACCGCCGCAAACCACCATCCTCCCCTGCTCTTCAACGCTGGCGCCACCCCGCTCGTCTCTGGGACCGGCGCCTTTGTATAGTTCTCCAGCGCAATCCGCGCTTCTCCGATCGACTGCAGCCTCTGCTTTGGGTCCTTCGTCAGGCATCGCCGTAGCAGCTCTCGAATTCCCACCGGCGTCTTCTCCGGCAATTGCTCCAGCTCCGGTTCCGCCCTCACCACCGCGGCCAAGGTGTCTGTGATAGTCTCCCCTTCGAACGCGCGCTTGCCCGTCAACATTTCATACAGCACGCACCCGAACGCCCAAATATCCGCACGCCGGTCCACCGGTTTTCCCTTCGCCTGTTCCGGTGACATATACCCTGCCGTACCCAGCAGCATTCCCACATTCGTTGCCGCTCTGCTGATCGTTGGCGAAGTCCCCATCTCCGCCTCGCTCGCATCCCTCTCCAGCGCTTTCGCCAATCCGAAATCCAGAATTTTTGCCTGGCCCTCCGGAGTCACCTTGATATTCGCCGGTTTCAAATCCCGGTGGATGAATCCTCTCTCGTGCGCGTATTCCAACCCTTCTGCGATCTGTTTGGCCAGCGGAACCGCTTCTTCCAGCCCGATCGGTCCTCGCGTAATCCGCCCTCCCAGCGTCTGGCCCTCCACCAGTTCCATCACCAGAGCCCGGATCCCCGCCGCTTCTTCCAGTCCATGAATGTGCGAAATATTCGGATGGTTCAGCGAAGCCAGAACCTGCGCTTCTCTTTCAAACCGCAGCATCCGCTGCGCGTCATTCGCAAACAACTCCGGCAGCACCTTCAGCGCAACCTCGCGCCCCAGCCGTGTATCCTTCGCACGGTACACCTCTCCCATCCCGCCGGCGCCGAGCGGAGCGAGGATTTCATAAGGGCCTAGATGCGTGCCTGGAACAAGAGGCATAATTGGCAGTGATTATAACCCCCAGAAGCCTTCGTCGGGCGCTTCAAGCCCCCAAGTACTTGGTAAACGCCGTATCTCGTCAATGTGTGAATTCGGCGAAGTGAGCGAGAAGTCCGGATGTGGGAGGTTCACCGTTTCACCGGATCGGTAACGAGAAACGCATCTCTTCAGTGCTTGATTTCCTGACGACTTGCCGACTTCGTTACTGATCGGCCCGACCTCGATAACTTCCGGTTATGTCGGCAAGCCGGGAGCTGAAGGCTTGGGACGCTTATTCGCAGTCTGATAAGCTAAAATAGCGGGTGGCCTTGCCATGAAGTCTCCCCGTTTTCTATTGCTCGCCGCTAGCCTGCTGGCAGCTACCATCCTTGCGCAGAATAATCATCTTCAGCATTCAGATTCGGGACCGGATGAGGACTTTGGCCGGGTTCACATGGATATTTCTTGCTCCTCGGCCGTCGCCGCGGATTTCGACCGGGCGCTCGCTTTGTTGCACAACTTTTGGTACGTGCGCGCCCTGGAGCGATTCAATCAGATCCTAAAGAATGATCCTGGATGCGCAATGGCCTATTGGGGCGCGGCCATGACTTCCAACCATCCTTTCTGGGATCCTCCGTCGCCGGCCGACGAAACGGCGGCGTGGGCACTCGTGCAGAAAGGGTTGTTGGCATCAGAAGCTTCTCCCCGCGAGAAACTCTATCTAGCAGCGGTGGCCGCTCTCTACAAAGATGCCGGCGCAGGAACCAAATCAGCCCGCGACCAGAATTACCGTGACGCGATGGCGGCTGCCTACGCTCAGTACCCAGACGACGAAACCACTTTGTTCTATGGATTGTCGATCCTCGGTGCGATCCCAGAAGGTTCCCAGGGGTTTGAGCAACAGGAGAAAGCCGCAAGGCTCTTTGAGGGTGTGTATGCGCGTCATTCCGACCATCCTGGCGCGCTTCATTACCTAATTCATGCGTATGACGACCCAGAGCACGCGCAGCAGGGCCTAAAAGCTGCGCGCGCATACGCTCAAGCTGCAGCCGCTGTGCCTCACGCCCTGCATATGCCTTCGCACATCTTCACGCGGCTCGGCTATTGGGATGAGTCCGCCGCAACAAATTTGAAAGGATGGGAAGTTTCGGAGGCTGATGTAAAACGAGCCGGCGAGTCCGGCGCTTACCGGGACTATCACAATCTGAATTATCTCGAATATGCCTACATCCAACTGGGGCGTTTTCGTGACGCCCAGCACACCGTGGACATCGCCTCGGCTCAATACCAGGCACTGCCCGACAAAAAGACCGCCCCCGATACACCCGAATTGCAGTCGCGGCACGTTCGCGGACGCACCATTTACGCAGTCCCGGACCGCGTGGTTTACGGTTACTTTGACATGCTGACACGTCTTTTGGTCGAAGCTGGCCGCTGGGATGAAGCAGCCAAAATTCCACTCCTGGTTTCGTCCCGCGATTTCATAGCTGTGAAGCTGCAATGGGAGGCGAAAGCCGCTTCGGTCCGAAGGGACGCAACAACTGCGAAAGCCGCTGCCGCAAAGCTCGTCACTTTGTCTCAGGAGCCGGGTCAGCACCCTTTCGCCAAATTGATCATTACGTTACAGGCAAAGGAAGCTCAAGCATTTGCCGCTCAGGCTGCAGGCGATGCCGACAACGCGGTGATGAGGTTGAAAGAAGCGGTCGCCATTGAGGACTCGATAGACGACCTGTCTCAGCCGCCCTATCCCATCATTCCTGCAACGGAGCTCTCCGGGAATCTTTTGCTCGACCTCAACCGGCCTGCGGAGGCGGCGCCCTACTTTCGGAAAACCTTGCAGCGAACGCCCAACCGTCCAAAGGCCATCTTTGGGTTGGCGCGCGCCGCCCAAGTTCTGGGTGACAACGCGACGGCCCGGAAACGTTACCAGGAATTTCTCACCCTGTGGAAGGATGCTGACTCGGATCGTCCTGAAGTCGCCGTTGCGAAGGAATTTCTCGCAAAAAACTCATGCCAAGGAGTAAAATTCTCAGCGGGGGGCAACGCGAAAATCAGACTCTCCGACCATTCAGGGCGGATGACGAGCAACTCTGAAGTAACGCGATTAGGTAAGGGTTGCCGACCAGGCCTAAGCCGCTGGCGCGGCGGACGCTACGCGTGAGGTGAACGGAGCGGTGAGGTTGCCTATCGGTTGAGATAAGTTACGGGTCATAAGGAGGTGTCCCTGTGGCCCGTTTACGTCGAATGATGCTGGATGAGCTCCAGCGTCGCAACTATTCAGAGATTACCACACGCAAGTACCTTCGGGCTGTGACCGACTTCGCCAAGCATTTCGGCAAGTCCCCGGATAAGCTAGGACCAAACGAACTTCGTACCTACCAGGCCTATCTGCTCAAAGAGCGCAAGCTGACACCCGGCAGCGCAGTGAATTGCGTAGCGGCGCTGCGATTCTTTTTCGTCAAGACGCTGAAGCGATATCAGTTTCGCGAGTTCTTGCCCTATCCCAAGGACCGACGCCGGTTGCCGACAGTGCTGAGCCCGGAGGAAGTCTCGCGCTTGATCAATGCGGCAGGGACACTCTTTCGGCGGACACTACTGATCACTCTCTACGGCACCGGCATGCGGCGCGCAGAACTCGTCAAGGCATGTCGTAAGGGGTAAAAACGTGTCAAATCCTATCGGGGCACATAAATCTGGTAGACCATGAGATAGACGATGACGCCGGTGACGGAGACGTAGAACCAGAGGGGTAGGGTCCAGCGGGCGATGACGCGGTGCTTGTCGAAACGCTCGAGCCAAGCGCGGCGCAGCGTGACGATGATCATAGGAACGATGACGATGGCGAGGATGGTGTGTGAGGTGAGCAGGATGAAATAGACGGGGCGAATCCAGCCTTGTCCCTGGAAAGCGACGTGGCCGACACGATAGTGATAGACAAGATAGGAAACGAGGAAAGCGCACGAGACGAAGAAGGCCGTGATCATGAACTTCTTGTGCAAAGCAATTTTGCCGGAGCGGATGGCCGCGTAGCCGGCGGCGAGGAGAACAGCGCTGGTTCCGTTGAGCGTGGCGTTGAGTGCGGCGTGGGAGAACATGAATTGTTTTTAGTTACCAGTTATCAGTTTTGAGTAAGTCGAATTCGTCGCGCGCTGCAAAAGCGGCGGCTCGCGCCGCACTCCAAAGTCAGCGGGGTAGCTTGTCGTACATCATTAAGCCCAACAGAATCGGGATGTGCATGACCGTGGCGTGCATGAGCCACTTCGCGCGGGAATTTGTTTTGGCGTGCGCGGCCCACAGACAAACCTGCACAAGCGCGGTGCAGGTAACCAGCGCGCCGAAGAAATAGAGCACCCCAGCCAACCCCATGATCGCGGGCAACAAGCTGACGGCAACAAGCGTGGCGGCATAGAGAATGATCTGGCGAAAGGTGCGCGTGCCATCCTTATCGACAACCGGAAGCATCAGAATGCCGGCGCGCGCGTAATCTTCGCGGTACATCCAGGAAATGGCGTGGAAGTGCGGAAACTGCCAGAAAAAGAGGATGGCGAAGAGCAGCCAGGCGCCGGCGTCCAGTTTACCCGTAGCGGCGGTCCAACCAATCATGGGTGGTATGGCGCCGGGGATGGCACCGATGAAGGTGGCCCACACGGTGCGTTTTTTGAGCGGAGTGTAAGCCAGCAGGTAGCTGAGGCAGGTGACGACGCCGAGAAGGCACGCGAGGTAGCCCGCCGTGAAGTAGAGGTCGATGGCACCGGCGATGCTAAGAGCGATACCGAATGTGAGGGCCTCCGCGGGAGTAAGCTGGCCCGTGGGAAGCGGGCGCGAGGCGGTGCGGCGCATGTAGCGATCAGACTCTCGCTCAATGTAATGATTCAATGCGGCTGTGCCGGCGGCGATCATCATGGTGCCGAACACGACATGAAGCATGTGCAACCAATCGATCGGGCCGCGGGCACCCATGTAAAAGCCGGCGCCAGTGGTCATCAGAACGAGGAACGAGACGTCAGGCTTGGTGAGCGAAACGTAAGCGCCAAGCTTGTTGGATTGAGTGAGCTCGGTGGGCCGGGCTGTGCTCATTGAGCGGGCACCTCTCCTCGGGTTGTGGCAAAGATCATTTCGCGCTTACGTGGAACAAGACGATAGCACAAAAGAACGGCAACGATGGAGGTGGCGAACAAGATAGCGCCGACAACCGTGTGGACGACTGTAAACGCAACCATGACAGGCATAGGCTGGGGGGCATCGGCAGTAGCAATGCGGGACCAAAGCGAGCCGAGGCCGAGGAGAATCTGGATACCTACCAGGCCGTGGAGCATCATGCGCACACGAGACATTTCGCGAACCTGGGGGAATCGGCGGCGCAGGATGGCTGCGGTCCATACGACCATTCCCAGAACAACGACGGAACCAATTACGTGCGGCTTTACGGAGATGTACTGGTGGCGAAAGGCGGCGCCGGCGAGCACTTGTAAAAAAATGATCGCGGCATTCAGTGTGACGATGGAGTGCACGGGTGGCACGCCCTGGTCTTCGTATTGCGGAAGATTTTCCATCCACCAGTGGCTGGTGAAGAAAGCGATGCTCACGAGGATGGCGAACATAATTTCCGCAGTGCAGGCGTGCATGACCGGCAGCCAATAATGCAGTAGTTTGAGGACGGTGAGTCCCCCAAGGATACCCTGGACGATCACGCCGCCCAAGGCGATGAAACCGAGAGCGCGGAGCCAGGGGCGCTCTTCTTTTTTCCAGAGAAGGCCGGCAAGAACGGTAATGAATACGCCGAGGATGAAAGCAATGACGCGATGAGAATGTTCATACAAAGCGCCGCCAGTGAGAAGACGAAGAGGAGGAAACCAAGTGCCGAAAGATGTGGGCCAGTCCGAGACGGACAAAGCGGCGTCATTCGAGGTAACCAGAGCTCCGGCGGTGAGGAGCAGCACGGCCCAACACACTACGAAGATCGCGAATTTGTGAATTCCGGGATGATACGTCGCTTTCATGATTTCAGGCCCCAATTTCTCGAAATACGTGAAGTTAACTCGTATCCTACCAAATACTTGCACCATCCCCAAAACCTGGTGTAGTAAATTCTGTAGCTACCTTTCGCGAGCGATCCAGCGAACCTTCTGCTGTCCCGCCTCGCGGTACAGCGCCGTCCTGCTCTGTGACGAACGGCGCACAAGCAGAAGAGGCTCCTATCCTTTGCGGATAAGAGCCCCTCTATCAACGAACGTCTTATACCTTACTGCCTGGCTCGATTCGAGCACATCGTAACGTTTGTGTCGAGGCCCAACGTCACGGAAGCGAGACTGACGCTAAGAGAGAGGCCAGGGCTCAAAGACAGCAAGAATACTTTCTCGCCATCGCCTGCAAACGGGGGAAGGACGCTTGCGACAAAGCTCAACAGGAGATACTTCGGGGAGGATTGCTCTGCAAAAAATAGACGCAAAACAGCTCTTCTCGCACCGGAATCAAGCGACAGAGGAACGGGAGGACTCTTCGGTGCGGACCTCGACGGCGCGGAGGACCAGGTCTTTGAGAGCGCCGATGAAAAGGGGCGAGTCGCCGACGGCGGGCATCATGCGAAAACGGTCGATGCCAGATTTTTTGGCGTCGAGGCGCCCTTCGATATTGATTTCGTGCAGCGTCTCGATGTGCTCCGTAACGAAGGAAATGGGTACAACAAGAGTTTCCTTCACGCCCTCGTGGCCGAGACGCTCGAGCGTGTCAACGAAGGACGGTTCCAACCATTTGGCGGGCCCTACTTTGCTCTGGAAACAAAGAATGTGGGTTCGGGGCCAGTTGGGAAAGCGAGCGGCACCCTGCTCGCAAACGAGGCGGACCGTTTCGGATACATGGCGAGGATAGGGGTCTCCATTTTCAACGAGACTCATGGGCAGACCGTGAGCGCTGAAGAGGAGCTGGATGCGCGAGCTATCGGGAAAATGGCGAAGAATTTTACCGATGTTGGTGACGAGTGCCTGGATGTAGAGTGGATGATCGTAAAAGTGCTCAACGCTGCGTTCGGGCAGGTTGTCGTCTGGTTCGCCATAGACGCGGCGCCATTCTTTCAGGCTGCTCAGCGTTGTGGCGTAGGAATAGTGCGGATAAAGCGGGAGGAGGACGAGTTCATCGAGGTGGCCGGCTTTTTTCAAAGAGGCGACGGCATCTTCGGTGAGCGGCTTCCAATAGCGCATGGCGGTGACGGCCACAGGATCGATATAAGGCTGCAACGCGGCAACAAGCTTCACGCGCTGTCGCTCGGTGAGGATGCCGATGGGGGAGCGACGACCGATCGCGGCGTAACGCTGGGCTACCGGAACACAGCGTTTCCTGGCGATGTAACGTGCGAGAGGGCCTCGGATGAAATTGATGGGGCCGAGAGGGATGATGTCCGGATCGAGGAAGAGATTGCGCAGGAAGGGTTCGACGGTGTCGAGGGAGTCCGGTCCCCCGAGTTGAAAGAGAACGATGCCAACACGTTTCTTCTGGTTAGTGCTCAAGGACTCTTCCTTCTTCTCAGGCAAAAACAGCTTTGTACAAATTCTGAGTCAGTTACCAACAAGCGCTGTAACTCCATCCCGGACAAAAGGAACACGCCGTCTACCTTCACTTGCTGCGCGGGAGAGAGTTTTTCAGCCGCTCGATTTCGGCACGAAGATCGGAGGTGCGCTTGACGATCGAGAGAAAGAAAAGAAAGAAGACGCCCCAGCCGATGACATACGCCGCAAAAACGCTGTTCAGGTTTTTCATTGTGTCTCCGCTTCCCGCTGAAGAAGATCGACGTCGTGCCGCAATTTCTCAAGGATGTAGCGTTCAACAATCAGGAACGCCGCAAAGAGGTGCATGACGAAAACATTAAAGAAAAACACTTTGCTCATGGTGGGGTCCAGACCGGAGCCCGAACCACCCATAATGACCGGGGCCGGGTGCTGGGTGCGCCACCAGCGAATAGAGAAGAAGACGAGAGGAACATCGAGAAAGGCAAAAACACCGAAGAGGGCGCTAAGGAGTGCGCGACGGCCAGGTTCCTCGATGAGGCTACGCAAGAGCAAGTAGGAAACGTAGAGCAGCCAGAGAACGAAGGTGGAAGTGAGCCGGGCATCCCAGGTCCACCAGATGCCCCAAACGGGATGCGCCCAAATGGGTCCGGTGATAAGAACAATCGTGATGCAGGCCAGGCCGACTTCGGCACAAGTGACGCCAAGCCAGTCATATTGTTCACGACGCTTCCAGATGTAGAGGAGATTGGCCACAAAACAAACGAAGAAAACCATCTCGCCAGCCCAGGCGGTGGCGGCGTGGAAATAAAAGATGCGCTGGATGAGGCCCATGGTGCGCTCCGTGGGAGCCACGAAGAAATTGGCGTAGGCTGCCGCGATCACGAGCAACGTGGCCACCGCGCCGAAGAGAATGCGTTTTGCCATCGTGAATCATTCCTCCAGGAAATATTGGCCGAAAAGCCATAAGGCCGTCAAAAAGATCACATCAAAAATTCCCAAGAAAGCAATTCCCTTCCATTGTATGACCGGTTCGCGTTCGAGCAGGCCAGCCGTGACGATGGAGCTCACCACGAGAACCGGCGTGAGCAGGGGTAAAAGCAAAAGTGGAAGCAAGAGTTCGCGCATGCGGGCCTGAGCTGAAATAGCCGAGATGGCGGTGCCGGTGATGGCGATGCCGAGACTGCCAACAAAGAGAACAAGGACCAGAACGGGAAGATTGGGAAGAACGGAAATATTGTAGAAAACGGCGAAGATGGGAAGCATGACGAGTTCAGTGAGTAGAAGGAAGAGAGTGTTGGCGACAAGTTTGGCGAGGAAGATGGAGAAGGGATCGCCGACAGCAAGACGAAGGGAGCTGAGAGTATCGTTAACCTGTTCACGAAGAAAACAGGACTGAAACATGAGAGAAGCGGCAAACAGGATGGCCAGCCACAGAAGGCCCGGGGCAAATTGACGCGCCTCTTCGGTGCCAGGATTGACTGTGAAACTGAAGAGGACGAGAACGATGACAATAAAAACGCCCGTGGTGGTGAGGAGTTCGCGAGAACGGAACTCGGTGCGGAGTTCCTTGCCAAGGAGCACGGAGGTGTTGGACAGGAGGCTCATGGCGGTTCAGGCGGCCCCGAAGGTGAGGATGGAATGGAGGGAGGCGCCGGCGCTGGTGTCGGCAACAATTTTGCCGGCATCAATTTGAACAGCGCGTGTAGCAAGCTCGGAGATTTCGGATTCGCCGTGGAGGCTCATAACGATGGTGCCGCCGGCACGATGCATTTCGCGGAGGGCATTGGCGAGCCAGGAGATGCCAAGGGGGTCAAGACCGGTAGCGGGCTCGTCGAAGAGAAGTACCGAGGGACGATGGATGAGTGCGCGGGCAATAGCGATACGCTGGCGCATCCCACGGGAGAAAGTGCGAACGAGAGAATCGCGGCGTTCGTAGAGGCCGACCTCACGTAGGAGGTCTTCAGCGCGCGCGCCGGGACTCTCAACACTTTGGAGTTTAGCGAAGAGGACGAGATTTTCTTCGGCGGAGAGTTCGTCGTAGACCATGGTGGCGTGCGCCACATAGCCGGGACGAGCGTTGTGCGCATTTGGCGCGGCCCCAGGGAAGGACAACTTCCCTGCCGTGGGAAGGACGATTTGCGCGGCGATGCGGAGGAGCGTGGTCTTGCCGGAACCGTTGCGCCCGGCAAGAACAACGCACTCGCCGGGAGCAATTTCAAGGGAGACGCGGCGAAGAGCGTAGAGACCGCCATAGCGCTTGTCGATGTTGTCAAAGCGGAGGCCGGTTGGAGGTAGAGTTGTGGCGGTCACGGGAGAAATGACAAAAATGCTACCCGCGCACCAGATCGCGCAGCAGCTTTTCGACGCGCGCCTTTTCGCGGGCGTAATCCTCATCGGAAATTGTGCCGGCCTGCTTGCGCAGCTCCAGGCGAAACACTTCATCTTTAAGCGTGTCAAGGCTGGAGTTCACCTGCGCATTGACCGATGCGACGGAGGCAGCCAAGGAAGCCTGGGCAGCTGCTTCCGTAAGAGGAGCGGGGGCGGAGGCAGGTGCGACTTTGGTTTTGGCCGCCTTTTTCGAAGGCGCGGGAGAAGAAGGGATCTCGTGATCCTCCGGTGTACCTTGCACGACCACAACTTTCTTGCGGCTGAGAAGTATCGCCAGACCGCCGAACCCAGCGAGCAGGAGCATCAGCAGAGGCCACTTGAATTCACTTAGCCGGCCTGGAACAGCTTGCACATCCTGCGACTGGGTGCGCGAATTCCCTTCCTGTGGCATGCCACCCTGGCCCGCAGGTTGGGAATCGCCCCCGCTCGCATCAGCGGCTTGTTGGGCAGCAACTCCAGAGAGTTTCACCGTGAAACTGGCCTTCGCTGCAAGCGGCTCATGAGCAAACAGGAACATGCCCTGCTCCTGCCCAGCGGCGGTAAGTCCCTCACCTGTTGCCGTAATTCCTGGTGGAACGACGACCAACGTCTTTATACCCGGATAAATTGCAGTGAGTTTCAGGCTGGCAGCATTGCCGGGATAAGGGAGTTCGTAAGAGAGACGGATCGAAGTTTCACCGGGGCGAAACGGGTAGGCGATAGCGAACAGCCCTTTGCCCTTATCAATGGAGGCTTGCTGAACGGACATGCCGCTGGCGTTGACAGTGGAAACCTGCTGCAGCGTGGCCTTATCTGGAATCGCAAACTCGAAGTTCCCTTCCGTGCGAAAGTAGGCCTGCGGAGGCTGGGAAGCATTCTGAACGACGTATTCTTCCGCGCCAATCAGTTTATCGGTGCCGGGCTGAAAGATGATGATGTGAGAGGCGATGGCGACGGTTTTGATGTCCTTGGAAAGCTCGTAAATTTCGACATCCACATTGGGACGGCCTGGAGGAGCAAAGGTATTGTAGCTGACATCGTGATAGGTGGCGCGAACCAGAATCGGAGCCATTCCGATAGATTCGTTGGTGACGGTGAAATGTCCTTCCGCATCACTTTTGGCGGAACCGAGTTCGCGCATTCCCTGAGTCGGGCTAAGAAGCGTCAGATCGATGTTCGGCGTGGGCTTGCCCGTGGTGCGATTAATGACCGTTCCGCTTAGCGTGCCAGCCTGAGCAGTGACGGCGAGAAGTACTGAGAGTAAAAGTAGGACGAGGAGAGGCCAGATAGCCTTCATCGAGCGCCCCGCTCGACGACGGCCGGACGCGCAGGGCGCGGGCGGCGCACCTGTGATTCAGTGACCTGTTCGATTTCAGTGAGTGCCATTGCGGCTTCATTCTCCAAAATATTTTTCATGGATTCGTAGTCGCCGTCAGAATACTTACCAGCGCGATATTCAAATTTAAGGTCGCGAAGATTGTCGTAGATGGAATCGCGGCGTTCGAGAAGTTGATCAAGTTTAGTGCGGTGGGGCGCCAGGTCGGAAGCGTCCGGATGAATATAGAAGACAAAAAGGAAAACGGCGGCGGCAAGACCAAGGCAAGCGCCGATAACGGCGTAGTCCGCCGAAGAGGCTTCGAGCAACACTAGCAGCGCGGCAAACATGGCGTTATTCCTCCGTCTCTCGGGCAGCTTGTGCCCGGAGACGCTCCAGAGCTTCATTCGAAAGTGCTGGTTGTGCAGAACCGGAAGCTGCGGCAGGCCGCGGCTTGAGCCACTTCTTGATGACAAACGTGACCAGGGCGATGCCGAGGATTGCATAGAAGAAAGGCATGACCCAGGCGACCAGGCCGAATCCGTGCTTGGGCGGTTCGACATAGACGATGGCGCCGTATTGATTTACGAAGTCCTGGACAATCTGCTCGTCGGTTTCACCTTTGCCGAGACGCACATCCACTTCATTCAGCATGCCCTTGGCGGTTTCGCAGGGGCCAGAAAAAGCACCGCCGGGATGTGAGCAACCGCCGGCCGTCATATCGCAACCGCGGCACATGCACTTGAGGTGCATGCCAATTTGCTTGGCATGATCGGAATAGGCATGGAGATTGACCGCCACGAGCGGCACAAGGGCAAGGCTCAGAACGAAGGCGAGGAAGCCGAGTCTGCGTGGCTTAGTCATGGCCTTCTCGAAGGGTGACGGACGGATTCAAAGCAGGAACAACGGAAGATGGCGCGGACTCAGGTGCGGCAGAGAGCGCGAGGGCGACGCGGCGATTGGGCGCCAGGGCGAGCAAGGTGCCGAAAACCACAATGCACCCGCCGAGCCAGATCCACTTCACGAGAGGATTCAAGTAGGCGTGAACAACAGGCGTGTTGGTGTCCGGATCCTGACCGGAATAGACGACGTAAAGATCCTCGCGAAGAGAAGAATAGATCGAGACCATGGTGCCGGATTCTTGATTGTCTCCCTGGAACCGGCGCTTTTCCGGATAGAGCAACATCATCTGTCTATTGTTTTTGAGGACTTCGATGATCATGCGTTGCGCGGTGTAGTTCTTTTCGGCTGTGGCGTCGGCGCTCTGCAGGACCAGGGTGTAGGGGCCGATTTGCATGGAATCGCCCATATTCATGGATTTCAAAACGTCTTTGTTGAAAGCGGCGCCGGCGAGCCCGATGAAAATGAGAACCATGCCAAAGTGGATGACGTAGCCGCCGTAACGCCGCGTATTGCGCATGGCCAATTCATGCATCCCCATGATGATGTTCATGCCGCTGCGGGCAGAGATGACTTTGCCGCCGCGGTAGAACTCCATGAAGATTGTCCATGCGACGAAAGTGCAGAGGTAAAGGCAGATCAGTGACCAGGCAGCACGGTATCCGAGGAGATAAAAGACGACGGTGCCGACAACGGCGACCATTAGTGGCCATCCAAAGTTACGCTTCAGACTGTCGGGTGAAGTCTTCCGCCAGGCCAGAAGTGGACCAACGCCAGTAAGAAAAAGAATCGCCAGGCCGATTGGAATCATGATCTTGTTGAAGAAAGCCGCGCCGACACTAATGCGGGAACCAGAAAACCACTCCGAGAAGACGGGAAACAGCGTGCCGGAGAGAACGGCCAGGCAGGCAACAAGAAAGAGTAAATTGTTGAACAGAAAACTCGATTCCCGAGAAATCAGAGAATCGAGATGATTTTCACTGGCGAGGTAATCCCGATTCTTGATATAGGCCGCGAAGCACACAACCAGGATGATGGCCATGAAGCCAACAAACCATGGGCCAATCTGTGAGTTCGCAAAGGCATGCACGGAACTGACGACGCCGCTGCGTGTGAGGAATGTGCCGAGAATGCACAGCAGGAAAGTGGAGAAAACCAGCCAGACGTTCCAGACTTTCATCATGCCGCGCTTCTCTTGCATCATGACGGAGTGAAGAAAAGCCGTGCCGGTGAGCCAAGGCAAGAGCGAAGCGTTTTCGACGGGATCCCAACCCCAGTAACCGCCCCAACCGAGAACGGCGTAGGCCCAATGGGCACCGAGAAGAATGCCGAGCGACTGGAAGCACCAGGCAATCATGGTCCATTTGCGCGTAAGGTGAATCCACTTTTCACCGGGGTAGCGAGCCAGCAAGGCGGCAAGAGCAAACGCAAACGGAATAGTGAAGCCGGTGTAGCCGGAATAAAGATTGGGAGGGTGAATCACCATTTCCGGATATTGCAGCAGCGGATTGAGGCCGTTGCCATCCATGCGGACAAACGGAGCCATCACACCGCTGGCATTGACGGCGGCAAGCGTTTTGAAGGGGCTTTCGACGAAGTTGTTCAGGGTGAGGAAGAAAATCTGGACCCCGGCAAGAACGACGCCGACATACGGCATCAGTTCGCCGTTCTTATTGCGGTAAGCGATTAAGACCGAGATTACGTAGACGGAGAGGAGGCAACTCCAGAACAGGAGCGAACCTTCCTGACCCGCCCAGAGCGAGGCCACTTTATAAAAAGTGGAGAGATCTTTATTGCTGTGGGAAACGACGTAGGCAACGGAAAAGTTATCCGTGAAGAGAAGATATTCCAGGCTGAGGGTTCCGATAAAGATCAACACGCAAGTGGCGATACCGGCCTGACGTGTGCTTTTGATCAGGAGAGGATGGCGCGTCTTGATCGCGGCAATTCCGCCCACGAAGGCGTAAACGGCACAAACGAACGCGAGCAGAAGAGAAAATGACCCAAATACATCCATACCTTCCGCCTCTCCCCAGTTAAGTTTTCCCGCTAGGCACGCTACATGCTGCTTTTTTGCGTATCAGCCGCGGAAGCAGGCTTATCCCCACCTGGCGCCGCTTCATACTTGGATGCGCATTTCGCCTGTACGTGTTCGGCAACGAATCGGCCATCGGAACCTGGACGACCTTCCACAAGAGCTTGTGATTTATCGACGAAAGTATCCGGTAAAGGGTCCGTGCCGACGTAGCTTACCGGCAGCGTCTTGCCCTGCTCTTCCAGAACGAATTCCACGCGGCCGGAGGAGTGGCGAATGCTCCCGGCGCGACGGTGCCCGCCAAGCGCATGCGATGGGAACGGGCCGACCCCTGAAGGGTCTGGTATTCGGCAATTGTATGGTAGTAGGTCTTGCTCTCGCCATAGCCAAGCCAGGCCAGAAAAGCCAGGGCAACGACAATGACTCCGATACCCACTCCAAATTTAGCGCGATTCTGCACAAATCACCTCTGCCGCAGCGCATCTGGGCTGAAATACTATCATACCGAAGAACATGTGCCCGCGGATGGAAGAATGAGTTAGGGCGTCACTTTTCTCAGTGACGTCCGTCACAAGGAGCCGGATTTCGCACTCTCCATCGCAGAGCGAAACGCTTTGATTTCGGAACTTCTTTCCTTCTCCCTGATCTCGAAGGGCTTATCCATATACAACAAGACAGGGCAGCCAAGAGCCGAATCTGCCAGGTTCGCGGCAAAGGGGAGCAACTCAGATGAGATGGGTACCACACTCTTCGGTTTTAATGAGCGCCGAATGCGCGCTATGGCTAGCGGAAGATGCTTCTCTAGGAGCGCTTGCGTAGCGGATGGGGAGACATTTGGCGGCTCGAGAGGGCACTCAAGTACGTGCATAAGGAAGAAGCCGCGTTTTTGGAATTCTACAAGATAGCTCTCTGACGCCTTCCCTTCCAAAGGAATTTGCAGGGCATTGAGGAGCAGTGCGGCCTCGCCATCGGGAGGCAAGGCCTCGTAATAAAGGAAGGAGGAAGTAGGTGCGGGGGCAACCGCACTGAGAAGCAGAGTTTGGATGTGAACCGGGCGATACCGTGTGGACCATTCCAGGCGCTGTAGCCGCGAGCGAAATGTTCCGGAGAGGCAGACTGGCCACAGCCATCGCAAGGCAAGGGGAGTCATGGTGGTCATGCGCTTACAAAATCGTAAAGGAAGTCGGGCGGGAGGCAAATGGGCTGAGGTACAAAACAAGGACAGTGCTGATGCAGCTATAAGATCTAGACAATTGAATAGGTTAGATCAGGCAACGGCCGGAAGGATCGGCTAATGAGAGGAGGGGTAATGCGCTATCGCCCGGTCAACTGAACTAAAACCCGAGCGAGGACAGAAAGTTGCGCGTTGAGATGCATTTTATTTGGAGACAGTGGCGCCGGCGGGGAGTT
The DNA here is from genome assembly GCA_963839315.1 of Candidatus Acidiferrales bacterium. Taxonomy (GTDB): domain Bacteria; phylum Acidobacteriota; class Terriglobia; order Acidiferrales; family UBA7541; genus Acidiferrum. Next base: position 139,491 of record CAWIUU010000031.1, on the reverse strand, counting down.
TAGAGCGGAGACACCACTTCAGCTCCAGGCTCATTTCGGTGACCTCCATGCCAGGCATGACAATGAACTTGCAAGAGAGCATTTCGCGGGGCTCATCGTCGTCGGGGAGTTGGCACGTCACGCGACAATACTGGCAATCCTGATTCCAGCAGAAACGGCCATAGGGAATGGTTTCCGGACTGATGAATTGGAAGCACCGAAGGAGCGAATTGCGCTCCGGCACCTGGAATTTCTTGCCGAGAATAGTGATTTCCACGAGCTTTTCGTACGGACGGAACGGTTCCGACATGGTATGGCGTGTCCTTTGGGCGGTGCTGGTGCCTCTTCAGAGTAGGCCGGGGACGCGGATAGGAACAATCATTGGATGTGTGAAGAGTTGCGAATGTGGTACGGGGGGCAAAAAAGACAGAGCTGAGCTACTTGATCATGTCAAAAACTGGCACATATGGCGGAACTTCTGGTAGCGGGAGTCGAGGAGCTCTTTGGCGGTGTGGTTGGTGAGGACCAGAAGTTGGCGCTCGAGGACTTCGCCGAAGAGCTTTGCAGCGCCTCGTGATCGGCGTGAGCACCGCCGTCGGGCTCAGGAATAATCTCATCGATGATGCCGAGCTCTTTCAGTCGTTGGCCATGATCTTCATGGCGATGGCGGCAGTTTCCGCTTTGGTGGAGTCGCGCCAAATGATGGAGGCGCAGCCCTCCGGAGAGATCACCGAGTAAAAGCCATTTTCGAGAATATTGACGCGATCGCCGATGGCGATGGCCAGAGCGCCGCCGGAGCCCCCTTCGCCAGTAACGGTGACGATGATGGGAACGGGGAGGCGCGCCATTTCGAGAAGATTGCGGGCGATGGCTTCGCCCTGGCCGCGCTCTTCGGCGTCGATGCCGGGATACGCGCCGGGAGTGTCGATGAAGGTGAGCACCGGCCGATTGTATTTGGCAGCGAGCTTCATCACGCGGAGAGCTTTGCGATAGCCCTCGGGCTTAGGCTGGCCGAAATTGCGAATGACGCGTTGCTTCGTGTCGCGGCCTTTCTGGTGGCCGATGACGGCAACGGGATGTCCGCGGAACTTGCCCATGCCAGCGATGAGGGCTTTATCGTCGCCATAGCCGCGGTCGCCGTGGAGCTCGACGAAGTCGGTAATGAGCAGATTAATCCAGTCCATCGTATAGGGCCGCTGCGGATGCCTGGCGATCTGAGCGCGCTGCCACGGGCCCATATGCGCGTAAAACTCGCGGCGGAGTTCGATGACCTGCAGCTTCAGGCGCTCGAGCTCCGCTTCGCCGCCATTGGTGCTGGCGAGGCGACGCAATTCCTCGACATCTTTCTCGAGCCGATCGATTTCCTTCTGGCGCTCTACCGTGGTCGCGGCTTTCTTTTCTCTAGCAGCGACACATTACGCCACCATCTGGATGGCCTGTTGGCCGCAAATCTGGCGGACGGCCTCGACAAGCTCAGGCTGAACACGGACCCGTCTGCTGAGACTGTAGCATGGCCACGGTGCCATCGGGCTGAGCGCAGTTCAAAGATGACAACACTGGGGCCGGGCGCCTTGGCGAAGAGGCTCTCCAAACGCGCCATGACGTCTTCACTCAGATTCTGCAGGTCCAGGCGTACCCGGAATTCGGAGGCCGCGGAGCGTTGAGCGACATCCTGAAGCCGCCGGGCCTCCTGCAGGGAGAGGCGAGTGCCCGCTTCCTCGATTTGAACTTTCACTTTCAGAAGCAGACGGCGTGCCGGGCTTCAGAACATTTTCCAAGTCGCGCAAAACTTTCCGGAAAAGTGAGAAGTTCCTGGACACCAGTCATGTCCTGAAGTGTGAAGATGGCCCAACGAGCACCCTTCCGCGAGCGCATCGGGCGTGTGCCGACGATCAGGCCGGCAACCATCAGTTCCTTCCCATTGCGCTGCCCTTCCACCTGTTCGAGAGAGAGGACATTATTTCTTTCAAGAGCGAGCCATATTTTTCAAGCGGATGGCCGGAGACGTAAAAGCCGAGCATGGCATATTCGCTGGCGAGGCGTTCTTCTTCGGTCCAGGAGGGAGCATCGCGCAACTCGAAATGTACCTTGGGGTCAGAACTGCCGCCGCCGAAGAACAGACCATGCTGGCCGGATTCCTTGGAGCGCGCGGCGCGCTGGAGAGCGTTGATAGCATCATCGACCGATGCGAGCATTTGTTCACGGCCGCCAAGAGAATCGACGGCACCAGACTTGATCAGGCTTTCAAAAACGCGCTTATTGAGGAAACGAGTTTCAATGCGCTCGCAGAAATCGTAGAGCGACTTAAATTCGCCGGCGCTGAGGCGTGATTCGCGAATGGCCTTCGCGGTATTCTCGCCGACGTTTTTGATGGCTGCCAGGCCGAAGCGAATGGAATCGCCGACGGGGGTGAAGTAAAGATCGCTCTCATTGACGTCGGGCGGAAGGATGGAGATGGCCATGCCGCGCGCTTCGTTGATGTATTTGACGGCCTTTTCGGCGTTGCCGGTTTCTGAAGTCAGGAGCGCAGCCATGAATTCGACGGGATAGTGAGTCTTAAGGAAAGCAGTCTGATAGGCGAGCAAAGCATAAGCGCAAGAGTGCGATTTATTGAAGCCGTAACCCGCGAATTCTTCCATGAGATCGAAGATGCGCTCGGCCTTTTTTTCGGGGATCCTGTTCTTGGCGCAGCCGGCGAGGAATTTCGCGCGTTGCGCGGCCATTTCTTCCTTTTTCTTTTTGCCCATGGCACGGCGAAGGATATCCGCTTCGCCGAGAGAGAAGCTGGCCAGACAGTTGGCGATTTGCATGACCTGTTCCTGGTAGAGGATCACGCCATAGGTTTCTTCCAGGATGTCTTTCAGCTGAGGAAGTTCGTAGCTGACTTTGGTTTTGCCATGCTTGCGATTGATGAAATCGTCGATCATGCCGCCCTGAATGGGGCCGGGGCGATAGAGCGCGTTGAGGGCAGTTAAATCTTCGATGCGAGATGGGTGGTAGCGGCGAAGAATGTCGCGCATGCCGTGGGATTCAAACTGGAAGATGGCAGTGGTGTCGCCGCGAGAGAAGAGTTTGTAGGTGGCTTCATCATCGAGAACAAGATTGTCGATATCGATTTTGACGCCACGATTCTTCTCGATCATTTTCACCGTGTCGTGGAGCACGGTGAGGGTGGTGAGACCGAGGAAATCCATCTTGAGAAGGCCGATGCGCTCAAGGGCGGTCATATCGTACTGAGTGGTGATTTCGTCGCGGTTGGTCTTGTAGACAGGAACGAGCTCGGTGAGGGGTTGCGGAGAGATGACGACACCGGCGGCGTGTGTGGAGGCGTGGCGGGAGAGTCCTTCCAGCCGCAGCGCCACCTTCATCAAGTCCTTGAATCTCTCGTCAGAATCGATGGCGGCCTTCAGTTGAGGCGACTCCTCAAGCGCCGTCTGCAACTCAATGCCGAGCGTGGCGGGGATTAGTTTCGCCAAGCGGTCCACTTCTCCGTACGGAATGTCCATGGCGCGGCCTACGTCTTTTACGGCTGCTTTCGCAGCCATGGTGCCAAACGTGATGATCTGCGAAACGTTTTCCCGCCCATACTTGTGCGTGACGTAATCGATCAGTTCGCCGCGCCGGCGCATGCAGAAGTCGATATCGATATCGGGCATGGAGACGCGCTCGGGATTGAGGAAGCGCTCGAAGAGGAGATTGTATTGGAGCGGATCGACGTCTGTAATTCGCAGGGCGTAGCTGACAAGACTGCCAGCGGCCGAACCGCGGCCCGGGCCCACGGGGACTTCCTGGGAGCGGGCATAATGAATGAAATCCCAAACGATCAAGAAGTAACCCTCATAGTGCATCTTCTTGATCATTTCGATTTCGAAGGAAAGCCGTCGTTCGTACTCCGAGAGTGGATGGCGCAGGGTGCCCTGCTTTGCGAGCTTTTCGAGATACGGCACGCGTTGCGCGAATCCTGCGTGGGCGACTTGCTCAAAATAGCTGCCCGGCGTATGGCCTTCGGGAACTTTGAACTCCGGCAAAGCGTTTGGGATGCGATCGATCTTGACGTTGCAGCGAGCGGCGATATCGACGGTGCGGCTAAGGGCATCGGGTAGCTCGCCAAAGACTTTGGCCATTTCTGCGGCGGTCTTGAAATAGAACTGGTCGGTGGCGAACTTCATGCGATGCGCATCGCTCATGGTCTTGCCAGTCTGGATGCAGAGCAACACTTCTTGCGCGTGCGCATCTTCGTGATGGAGATAATGACAATCATTGGTGGCGACCAGCGGAATGCCCGTCTCTTTCGAAAGGCGGACAAGATCGCGATTTACACCCTTTTCAATTTCCAATCCCTGGTCCTGAACCTCCAGGAAGAAATTCCCTTTCCCGAAGACGTCACGGAGGCGGTAAGCGTTTTCGCGGGCCTGATCAAACCTTTCTTCGACCACGGATTCCGTGACAGGTCCACGCAGGCAAGCAGAGAGAGCGATCAACCCCTTGCTGTGTTTAGACAGGAGATCGTAATCGATGCGCGGCTTGTAGTAGAAGCCCTCGAGGAAACCAGCGGATACCAGCTTGATGAGATTGTGATAGCCCTCGAGACTTTCGCAAAGCAGCACCAGGTGGTTGCTACCACGGGCGCCGGGCTCGACTTCGCTCTGATCGCCATTGGGAAGCGAACGCACCGGAGCGGATTTTTCGCCGCGATCGTGGCGGCTCCCCTTGGCGACGTACACTTCGCAGCCGATGATGGGCTTGACGTCGCGTTTGCTGGCTTCATGGAAGAAATTAGCAGCGGCAAAAAGGTTGCCGTGGTCAGTGATGGCGACCGCAGGCATTTTCTGGCGGGACGCTTCATCGAGCAACTCGGTGGTTTCGCAGGCGCCATCGAGAAGACTGAAGTCCGTGTGGACATGCAAGTGAACAAACTGCGGCTGGCCCATGGAATTTGATTGTAAATCGGCGGGAAGAGAAATGCGAACGGGATTACAGGGATTGTGGATAAGTCCGGTGAGCGAAAAGGACACCACCGGTTGATGCAAAACATTTGACGCCGCGTTCCGACGTCAAAGGAGCGCGCTCAGGATAGCAGGGGCTCTTTGGCGAGCACGGCCCTATCACCACTGTAATCTTCCCAAACCTGTTTGCCTGGAAAGCCGCGATTACTTCTTGGCCTTCTTCCTTGCAGCGGCGGCTTTCATGCCGGCTTTGACTTTTTCCTTTGCGGCGTGTTTTTCCGCGGCCGTTTTTGCTTTTGGTTGAGGGACTTCCGCCAGGGCGTGCTTCTCTCCACCCTTGGCCGGCTTCTTCTCTTTTTCTTTTTTCTTGGGCGCTTCTTTTATACCGGAGAGCTTGCGAAGCATTTTTTCACGCTCTTCCGGAGTCTTGCCCCGCCCATTGAGTTGAGCCGCGAACACGTCTTCGAGGACCTGATCAAATTTGGGACCACGCGGCATGCCCAGGGCTTCCAATTCATTAGTGACCGCGGGAAGCGCGATGCGGATGGGGCGCCACTTGTGGAGGAAGGCTTTCAGTTTGGAGACAGCCGCAGACTTATTCGATTCGGCGAGGATGTACGCGACGTACTCCACAGGTAACTTTTCGATGAAATGATAGGCTTCGACCGCAGTATTTGTTTTCTTCCCTGTGAGTTCTTTTTCGGCAGCGGCGACTTTTCCCGGGAAGTTCTCTATAGCGTCAATTTCGGCGGCACGGAAGCCCAGCTTGGAGAGCATGTGCCCCAACTCTCGGTCCTTCAGCCGGCTAAGAATTGCGAGCATCATGGGGCTAGCCAGACGAGGCCGAAAACCGGCCATGAAAAGGTCGTCGCGGACCTTGATGAGCCTGGAAATCGCTTCGTATCCAGGATGTTTTTTCGCCAGCAGCGGATGGACGCGTTCCAAAAGATCGTGCTGTTCCCATTCCTTCAGGATGAGATGAGGCCGCTCTTCCTTGGCAAGCGCGCGGAGTTCATCGCCGGCATCCTCGGGGGTGATGGTTGTCTGTAATTCCCTTTCGATGGCGAGGTTGACCCATTCCTGGGTGCGAGATTCGAGCTGGTAGCCCATGCGAGCGGCGAATCGCAGCGCGCGCAATAGCCGAACAGGTTGATTGGTAAAAGCGTGAATGGTGAGGGCACGGACTTCACCGTGCTCGATGTCAGAAAGTCCATTGGTAGGGTCGAGTAGCAAACCACGAGAGGCGGGATTCAGGGAAATGGCGATCGCGTTGAGAGAGAAGTCGCGGCGGCGGAGATCCTCCATGATGGAAGACCAGCGAATTTCTGGGCGAGTGCCCGGGCGCACATAGTGGTCATCGCGCGCGGCGGATATGCTTCCTTCGCACTCTCCGGCGAACAGGAATTCGACGTGACGCTGCTTTTCGTCCTCCGAGAGGACTTTGGCACCGCCTTTTTCCAGTTCGCGGGCCATCTTGGAGGGATTCCCTTCGACGGTGAAGTCCAAATCACGAAGCGTGGCGCCCGTGATCAAATCGCGCACAGTGCCACCGGTAAGATAGACGTTAAGACCCATAGCGGCGGCAAGTTCCTGCACGCGTAACATGGCGGCGCGTTGTTCTGGCGTGAGCCTGCTTTCAAGCAAAAAGATATAATCGGGCATTGCGCTCCTTCCGATTCAGGGTGGTCATCCCTTGGGATGTCGCACCCGCGATAAGTACCTACCCACACGCTAAGCGCGCGGGTGATGAGCCTTGTAAATCTGCTTCAACCGCTCCTCCACGACGTGGGTATAAATTTGCGTCGTGGAAATATCGGAATGCCCTAACATCAATTGGACGGAGCGTAAATCCGCGCCTCGTTCCAGGAGATGCGTGGCAAAACTGTGCCGCAGCATGTGCGGCGTAAGCGAAGAGCGCAAGTCCAGCCTTGCGTCCATAGGCAGAAAGAATCTTCCAAACACCCACACGGCTGAGCGGCGCGCCGCGACGGTTAATGAAAAGCGTGGTGGCCAGAGCCTGCTTGCCCTTTCCAATCAATTTGGGGCGCGCATCACGAAGATAGCGCTCGACCAGTGCAAGAGCTTTCTTGCCGATGGGGACGATCCGTTCCTTGTCGCCTTTGCCGATACAGCGAACGCATCCGACGGCCGTGTCGAGATCCATAACGCGGAGACTGATGAGTTCGGAGACGCGGAGACCCGTGGAATAAAGAACGTCGAGCATGGCGCGATCACGCAGTCCAAGTGGCGTCTTCTCATCCGGCTGTATGAGAAGGCGCTCGATTTCTTCGAGACGTAAATAGCCGGGCAGGGAGCGCCGAATTTTCGGCGATTCCAGATTCAAGGAAGGATCGGCGGGGATCAGTTCCTGTATCTGAGCAAAGCGGAAGAAATTGCGCAGGGTGACCAGATGGCGGGCAACCGTGCGGCTTTCGAGCTTCTGGCGATAGAGGCTGGCAAGAAATTCGACAAGATTATCGCGGGCGACCGATTGCAGTGCGAGTTTACGTTTCTTGGCAAACTCCTCGAATTTCAGAAGATCGCGACGGTAGGCGGCCACAGTGTTGGCAGAGAGGCCGCGCTCCACGCGAACGTGAGTGAGAAAAGCGGCGATGGTGGAGGAGATGTCCATCAGGTCCTCGAGAATCCTTCCGCAGGCTCGCGCCGGGTGGCGATACCGTAAACTTCCTCAATTTCGGGGCAACGGAATATCCAGGTCAAGCCGATGTAGAGCAGGGTTGCGCCGAGGATCAAGCCGATGAAAACGATAAGTTGGGTGAAAAAGGCGGAATGAATGGTGTAGTTGGCGTAATAGTTGGCAACCATGCATGCCGCGCCCATGATTGCAGAACACACGGTGATCTTCCAGGTGGAGCGAAAAATTTCGGACGAGCCGAGCGCGCCATAGCGCAGGCGGAAAATCGCAAAGAGGGTAAAGAAATCAAACAGAGTGGCGAGTACGGTGGCAAGTGCGGGACCGCCATTCTGGAAGCGCTTGAAGAAGAATTCGAGAAACACGACATTGAGAACGATGTTTATAGCAAAGGATATGCAGGCAACGATGACGGGCGTTTTGGTGTCGCGCGCGGAATAGAATGCGGGAACAATCAGTTTGACGCAGGCGAGCGCCGGCAGCCCAATGGCATAGTAAAGCAACGGGCGAGCGGTCAAGCGCGTGGATTCCGCTACGAACTGGCCGTGCTGGAAGAGCATGCGAATGATAGGCTCGCGCAAAATCATAAGACCAACGGCAGCCGGAATGGTGATGTAGGCGACGATGCGGAGAGCGAAGGTGAAGGTGCGCTTCAGGCCTTCGTAGTCGTTGGCCGCGGCCTGATGGGACATCATCGGCAAAATGGCGGTAGCAACGGCAATGGCATACCCTCCGAGAACCAGTTCCATGACGCGGTCCGCGACGTAAAGAGCGGTCAAGCTGCCCCGGGGCATCTTGGACGTGTTGGCAAAGAAGGTGTCAACGAAGAAATTGATCTGCGCGATGCCCAGTCCGAAGAAGCGCGGAAACATCACGCGCGCGACACTTCGAATACCAGAATGAGCGAACGAGATGCCGAAGTCGAAGCGCATACCGCGCTTGACCAATTGTGGCACAAGGACCAGAAACTGCAGCGCTCCCCCAACCAATACACCCACTGCAAGCGAAACGGCAGGGCTCTTGAAATAGTGCCAGACCAGGGCTGTGGAAAAAACAATGATGGTGAAATTGAGGACGACTGTGGTGGAGGCGGGGATAGCGAAATGATGAAAGCTGTTGAGGATGCCCATGCCCAAGGCGGTGAGGCCCAGGAAGAAGAGATAGGGGAAAATGATGCGATTGAGGGTAATAGCTTCATCCCAGCTAGTGGCATTGTCGCCAGTAAAAGAGAACGTCTGAATGAGTGCAGGAGAGAAAATCATGCCAAGAACGATGACGACGGCAAGGACCAGTGCTACGGTCCAAAAAAGTCGATTAGCGAAGGCCCAAAGCTCTTCGGAGGAGCGGTCGCGCATGTAGGTGGTAAACATAGGGATGAAGGCTGCTGCAACCGTTCCTTCACCGACTAAGCGTCTGAAAAGATTGGGGATACGGTACGCAAGAACGAAGGAATCGGCCGAAAGCGTGGTGCCCAGCAGCAACGTAATGCGTTGGTCGCGGACGTAGCCGAGAACGCGGCTTACGACGGTGACCAGGGAGATGATCGAGGCCGATTTGAGGATCTCTTTTTTTTCTGTCAAAGGAAAGGCTCTCTGGGACCTAACCCCAGCAATAACAATGAGTTGACAGGCAAAACCTAATTAACATAACATACATCAACAATGAATCGCAATACTTTGCTCATTCTCGATCGAAAAAACGGATGAAGACCGCTTGAAACCCCGGGCCCCAGCCTCGACGCACAAGAAAGTGGTAGTGGAATTCCTGGATCGGAAGTCCGTGCGGGGATTTCTGAACCCTTCAAGGATCGGGGAGTCCCCTTCTCTGGACCTCCTGACTCCCGAAGGCGAGCACGAGGAAATCGCGTTTGAAGAGGTGCGTGCAATCTATTTCGTGCGTGACTTGGCAATAGATTTTGAGCCGGAGCGAACGGCATTTCTAAGCCGGCCTAAATTGGATGGCTTGTGGGTGAGGTTGAGGTTTCGTGATGGGGAAACATTGGAAGGAGTCGTTCCCAACGACTTACTGTCGCTCATGCAACATGGGCTGCAGCTGACGCCGCCGGATTTCAACTCCAACGCCGACCGAATCTACGTCCCTCGCAGCGCCCTTACGGAACTAACAGTGTTGGGGGTAGTGGGGATTGCTCGCCGAAAACCTGCTGCGGCCGCAGGGGCTGCGCAACCACGGCTGTTCAACGAATAGGCGAAGCTAATCCGTCCGGCAAGGTTACGACTCCCAGTTTCTCTTTGCAGGTATCCGGTCGCGAAATCCAGCGCAGGTGGCGGTTCTGTACTTCGCGGATTAGGGTATGGGAGACTCACTGGTCGGGCTTGGTGTGTGGGAGGGAATGAATCCATGAAGCTGCAGGAAGTAGCGCAAAGACTAGGATGCCGGCTGGAAGGCGATGGCAGCGTGGAAATCACCGGGGTGGCAGGGATTGACCATGCCTCGCCAGGGCAGGTGACATTTCTGGCGAACCGTCGGTACTCGCCGATGTTGAAGACGACGTGCGCGAGCGCGGTGCTGGTCGAGGATGGAGTCACAGTAGAGCGCGATACGACGCGGAAGCCCTTGGCGACACTGCGAACGGCGAATCCCTATCTGGCGTTTGCCCAAGCGATTGAATTGTTTTACCAAAGTCTAAAGTATGCGCCGGGGATTCATCCCACAGCAGTGATCGCAAAGACAGCGAAGATCGGCAAAGGAGCGCACATCGGGCCGTATTGCTTCGTCGATGAGCATGTCGAAATCGGTGAAGAGGCGGTGCTGCACAGCTTCGTAACAATTTATCGCCGGGCGAAGATTGGCGCGCAATTTTTTGCGCACGCCCACGCCGTGGTCCGGGAATTCTGTCAAATCGGAAATCGCGTGATTCTGCAGAATGGGGTGGTGATCGGCGGCGACGGACTAGGCTTTGCCAAACGCGGCGATGGCACATGGTACAAGATGGCACAGTCTGGAGCAACGATTTTGGAGGATGACGTGGAGGTACAGGCAAACGCGTGCATTGACCGAGCGACAGTGGGTGAGACGCGGATTGGGCGCGGAACGAAGATCGACGACCTGGTGCTGATCGGGCACGCGTCGCAGGTGGGGTCGAATGCGATGTTGTGCGGGCAAGTGGGCCTGGCGGGATCAACGCACGTTGGAGATAACTGCATTCTGGCAGGGCAGGTGGGGACAGCTGGACATTTAGCAATCGGGGAAGGAACCGTAATCACAGCGCAAAGCGGAGTGCCGAACGATGTTCCCGCGAAATCGTTGTATTCGGGATACCCGGCTGTGGCGAACCGAGAATGGTTGAAGATGATGGCAGCGTTGAACCGTCTGCCGGAGCTGCAGAAGAGAGTGGCGCAGTTAGAGTCGGAATTGGAAGAGATCCGAAAGTAATGAGAATTGATTGAGGGAGTCAGGCAGCGCCGGGGAAACCAATCGGGCGCTGGTCGGGCGGGAGACCGGCAGCGAGTTCGTCGTGAAGGCGCTGATTGAGAGACTCGCGCTGCTCGAAAGTGTATTGGGTGGAATCGATGGGGTCGAGAAACTCCACGAGGATGTCGCCCGGGGTAATTTTGAGTTTGCGCTTTTCCATGATGCGGTGTGCGCCGGAGCAGGCCACGGGAACGATCGGCACACCGGCCTTGATAGCCATCACCGCAGTTCCCTTCTTAAATTCCTGCAGGCGCCCATCGGGGCTTCGGGTACCCTCCGGATAAATCAAGTAGGATTGGCCGTCGCGAAGCGCCTGCGTTGCCTTTTCCAGGCTGATGATTGCGGAATCGCGATTGTCGCGATCGACAGGAATGAAATGTGCCAGCTGAAAAGCCTGCCCCACTATAGGCCATTCGAAGAGCGACCGCTTCAGGAGAATGGCGATACGTCGCGGAATCGACCAGACGACTGCGGGGGCATCGGCGGAACTGGTGTGGTTCGCGGCAAAGATGACAGTGCCGGGGGGAATACGTTCGATGCCTTTCACATGGACGCGGACGCCCACGCATCGGACGAAAAACATGACGCCATTCACGCCGGCCCAGTAAAGCGGATCCACGTGACGTGTGATGAGGGTGTATATGAGGAGAGGCGGTCCCACGATGAGAATGTAGAAGCTCAAAAAAAGACAGATGAACGCAGCGCGCAGCATGGGCAGAGAGACTTTCTCGAATCCAGGGCGGATGGTCAAGTGCAGTTTTCGTTTTCAGGGCTCCGCGCGGAGCAAAAACTAGCGGCTCAATAGATTCCAGGGATCAGGCATTTCGTAGACTTGCTATAGGCCGCGTATTCCTCACCGAACGCGTCACGCAACGCAATCTCTTCAACGTGAATGCGATAGAGCAAAGCCATAGCCGTGGGAACGGTGACAACAGCAAGGGCAAGCCAGTTACGAGAATGAACGCCGACGGCAACGAGGATAATGAGCATGCCCAAGTAGGAAGGGTGGCGGACGATACCATATAGGCCGGAGCGCTGAATGGCCTGCGATTCCCGAATGGCCACGTTGGAGCTGAACGCTTTGCCCAGGGTGAGGATGGCGGTCCAGCGCACTGCCAGGCCGACGATCATCAGGGCGTCGCTGAGTGCTTTCAGCCAGTGGGCACCGTCAAACATGGTCGGCGTTGAACGAGCGCCAATCCATTCGCAGACTGTGATGGAAGCGACGATTACAACCCACAGGATCGCAAGCGTGCCGCGGTCGCGCACCGTGCCGGTGCTCCTCCTGGTTCGCGTGGCAACACCGATCACTATTTCCGACGCCAGCCAGCCCCAAATCAAGACTCGCCAAAGCAGAGAGAGATTCACTAGCGCTCCCGTAACTGGCAGCAATGATACTCGGATTTCAGTGATTCTTGGCGGTAACCGGCTCGCTGGTTCCGCGAAGGATTCCTTCGCGAATGCGCTTGGCGCGGTCGGTTGCGCGAGTGGATTCCACAACCTGGTAGATTTTCTCGCGGACTTCACTAATGTGGAGGACGATGTCCAGTTCCTTGTTGTCGCGTTTGACGTGGAGGCGGAGTTCGTCGCCGGGTTTCTGCGAACCGACCCAACGCTCAGGCCGGCGCGGGGGATCGGCGTTATTCCAATGGAGAATTTCGTCTCCTACGCGCAATCCAGCCTTAGCGGCATCGCCGTCCGCCTCAAGGCCCCGAACGACCACTGGGCCATTGGCTTCGCGTTCCAGGAAGAATCCCAGGACCGGGCGAGTGCTCTCATAACTGTGAAGTTCGAGACCGCTAAGGGAGAGAATGGAAGCGTATGGAAGAGGTTCGGCACCTCCGACATATTTGTTGAAGAACTCCTCCAGTGAGGTGCTGGTGACTTTTTCAGCCGACAACCGGACGTCGAGAGAATCGCGATAAAACTTCCCTTCCTTGGCGAAATCCGCGTTCATAGTGCGCATGACATCGTCGAGGCTCTTCTGGTTGTCGGTGCGCTCGCGAATCAGGATGTCGAGGAGTACGCCGAGGACCTGGCCCTTTTGGTAGTACGAGACGCTACGAGCGGGTTGATTATAGAGTGCGTATTTTTCAAGCCAGGCGTCGAGGCTGGACTGTTCGGCGCTTTGCCATTGTTCGGCGGGACGCGCTTCGAGATCGCTGATCTGCCGGCTGAGGTCCTGATAGAACTCCTGTTTATTCCAGAGCCCGGTGCGAACGAGTGAGTAAGAACCGTAGGTATTCGTGACACCTTCGGCGAACCAGAGGGCGCGGGTATACATCTCTCTTGGTGTAATCGACAGGTTCAAGAGAAGCGGGACGAATGCGCTTGACATTCCAGAGATGGAAGAACTCGTGAGCGGAAACATTGTTGAGATAGGCGTCAGAGGGTGCAAAGATGGCGGTGGAGTTGGCGTGTTCCATGCCGCCGCCACCTCCGGCAGAAGCATTACCGACGTGGAAGAGAAACGTGTACTGATCGTAGGGTGCGCCGTCCATAAGCTTCAGTTCGTAAGTGCAGATTTTGCGGAGTGCGTTCTCAACTTCGCGTTTGTGCCAATTGTCTCCGTGAATGACGACATGAACCGGAGGAGTGAGATCGTGGATGGTGAATTCCTCAAAGTGAGAGGCTTCGATGGGGGCGTCGGCAAGTGCGTCGTAGCTGGGCGCTGTCAGCGTGAACAAGCGGGCACCGCCCATTGACTCCAGGAGTTTCAGGTCGGCGGAAGCGACATTCCATCCCGTGGGCACGTCACGAAGCGAGATGGAGCTCTTTTCCGCGCGGCGATCGGGCACGTAGAGAAGAATAAGCGCTGGATTGATGAAGGCATGCTCGGAATTGAGTTGGGTGCTGAATGGACCGACGTCGTCCCAAAAAGTGGTGTAGCGTACGGTGATGGTGCCCGACCCCTTCACCTGCCAGGTAAGCTTGTCTAGTTTTTTGATGGCGACGGATTGGCCGTCGGCGAAGGCCACGACTTCCTGGACGTGACTGCTGAAATCGCGAATTTCGTACAGCGCGTTCCAGGCGGCCATTTGAAGAATGAGGTCATCCTTCACTTCGGGGACTTCCACGGTGACGTGGAAGAGATGCTGCTCCGGATGGTCGAGAGAAACTGTGTAGTGGATGTCCGCCTTGGCGGAAGCGGCGCGTAAAGAAGAGCAGGCACAGAATTGCGGCAGTCACAGACTGTGGACTGAGCTTCGAGAAGATCGGCTAATCAACGCGCGTTGGCCTCGGAAGGGATTTGTCTTGCCGAAAGTTTTTTCAAGAGTTTCTCGCACAAGCCATCAAAGCTTCCGTTGGACATGATCAGGAGCAAATCGCCGGACCTGGCTTCGGCGGCAAGAAGGTCCGCGATGGCGTCGGCACTGGGAAGAACATGCGCGACTTTGCCGAGAGTGCGTACGCCTGCGGCAACGGCTTCCGGGTCGAGGCGATGAGCATCATCGAGCAGGGCGGCGCGATGTACGGCGTCGAGGACAACGCGATCCGCCAAGGGCAAGCGCTTCGGGAAGGGCGTCCTGAAAGACTCTGCGACGCATCGAATTGGAACGCGGCTCAAGTACGGCCCACAAGCCGGCGCCCCGGCCATCGCAGGCGAGCGGCTTGAATGGTGGCGCGAATGGCGGTAGGATGATGCGCAAAATCATCGACAACCAGAATGCCGTCGACCTCTCCCTTCACATCCATGCGACGCTTGACGCTGCGGAAGGTTGCCAGCGCATTCTGAAGCGCGGGAAGCGGTAATGCCCCGCCCCTGCGCAACGATGAGGGCGGCCATAGCATTCAGGACATTGTGACGGCCCGTGGCAGCCAGGCGGAATTCGCCAAAGAGTTCGCCTTTGTAGTTCATTCGAAATTTCATGCCGATCCTCGTCAGTCAGGACGTTCGTGGCGAACCAATCGTTCGCGGCGTCGAAACCGTACCGAATGACGGGGCAGAAGGCTTTTTCGCTGGCTTTGTGCAGAGCGTCACCGGCCTCAGCATCGCCCCAGACAACTACGCGGCCGCGACGAGGAACGAGATTCACCAGGCGGCGGAAGGCGAGTTGGTAAGTCTCAAAATCGGAATAAATGTCGGCATGATCGAATTCGAGGGAAGTGATGATGAGATCGTCGGGCTGATAATGGAAGAATTTGGCGGCCTTGTCCCAATAGGCGGAGTCGTATTCATCGCCTTCAAGGATGAAGTCTTCGCCACCACCGAGGCCGTAACTTTTGCCAAAATTTTCGGCAACACCGCCGACCAGGAAGTTCGGGTGACGCTTCGCGACCTGAAAAATCCAGGCGAGCATGGCGGTAGTGGTGGTCTTCCCATGCGTGCCGCTGACAACGATGGAATGTTTGCCAGGAAGAAATTCTTCTTCAAGGATTTCGGGGAGCGACCTATGAGGGAGCTTGCGGTCGAGCATCTCCTCGACTTCCACGTTGCCGCGAGAGATGGCGTTGCCCACAACGATGAGGTCGGGGGCAGGAGTGAGATGAGCGGCGTCGAATTTGGTGGCGATACGGAATGCCGAGCGATTCGAGAAGGGTGGAAGCAGGCGGATAGACGCCGGCATCGGAACCGGTTACACGGTAGCCGCGTTCGCGGAGCATTCCAGCGAGCGGAGACATCGCCGAGCCCCCAATGCCAATCATGTGGATATGCTTCATCGTTCTCCCTGAGCCTCTCCTAGTTTAAGGGACAACCGCTGGTTCGAGAAATTCGAGGGTGCCCTGGCCACGAGCATGAAGCCGAGCCCGGATGCCTAGAGGCAAGGTAAGCATGGCGCGCTTGCTGTGGCCCACCGGCGCGCCGTAGATAACTGGCACGCCCAGAGGAGAAAGAATGCGCGCGCAGACATCGCGAGTCGTGGGGCTGCCGGGGTTCGGCACATCCCCATTGGGGAACTCTCCCAGAATGAAGCCTTTCACGCCACTGAATTTTCCGGCTTGCATCAAGTGAAGCAGCGCTCGGTCCACCTGGTAGGGTTGCATACCGCGATCCTCCAAAACGAGGATTGCGCCAGCGGTGTCCAGTTCCCAGTGTGTGCCGAGAGAAGTCTGAATGATTGTGAGGCAGCCCCCGAGCAAAAGCCCTTCGGCTTCGCCGTTGACCAGTGACTCCGCGCGTAGAGGTACATTCCAGCCCGTGGAAGTATTGGATACGGCCTGAAGAAATGAGTGTTCGTCGTAGCCGTTGGCGTCATCGGCGCCGTGATTAAATCCTGCGGCTGCCATGGGACCGTGGAAGGTAACCCAGGAAGCCTTTTGCCAAAGATAAACCTGCAAAGAGGTAAGGTCGCTGAAACCGATGATGCATTTTGGATCATTCAGTTCGGAAGAAAAATCAGACCCGAGAAGATAGCTTGCGCCATAACCTCCACGGGTGGCGACAAGACCGCGGATTGCGCTGTCTCTGAGAGCGCTGAGGAATCCTTGAAGGCGAGATTCGAGCGAGCCCGCGAAATATCCTTCGGGCGTGGACATAGGTGCTGGAGAAAAGTCGAAGCCCAAGCGGCGAAGTTCGGCAATGCCGGTGAGTATTTCCTGATGGTCGGCCGGGGATGCCGGAGCGAAAAGAGCGACCTTCGAGCCTTTGGTGAGAGCTTTTGGTTTACGCGGGATTGGTGTAGACGGACTCATTTAGAACCGGTGCGCAGGGCCCGGATTTGAAGCCTTCTCGTACTAGATAAAAAGCAGATCCCTCGCTTCGCTCGGGATGACAACAAATAAAACGAGATGACAACAACAAACGACCGTATGACGACAAAGAGTCGATGGCAACCAACAGCGTATGACAACTAGACCAAGAACCGATCTAAAGATCGGCCCCTACAACCGAAGAAAGAAGCCGTACAAGGAAAGTTTACGAGTTTTAGAGTTTGAATTGCGTGAGTTTTGAGAAGTGGCGTGCCCTGGCGTGTATCTCGGGCTTCTTGAGCTTGCGCAGCCGGTCCAGGCCGAATTGCTCGACGGCAAAGCTGCCCAGCACGGAACCATAGACCATGGCGCGGCGGAGCGAAGCGTCGCTCGTGTTCCCCGCACTGGCCAAATAGCCCATGAAGCCGCCGGCGAAACGAGTCCCCCGCTCCGGTAGGATCGTGTGGCTCCTCGAGGGGGAACGCGGGAACACAGAAGATGCCATGTTTGTCGACCAGCATGGCGCCATATTCACCGCGCTTCACGACCAGAGTGGACGGACCCATTTTGAAGATGTGCCTGGCCGCCCGGAGGAGGTTGTGTTCGCTGGAAAGTTCGCGGGTCTCCGTGTCGTTGATCATCAGGATATCGACGTGCTTAAGGGTTTCGCGGAGTTCGGCATTGGTACGTTCAATCCAATAATTCATGGTGTCCATGGCGGCGATCTTGGGCTTGTGCTTCACCTGATGGAGGACGTCGCGTTGGAGGTCCGGAGCAATGTTCGCGAGGAACACGTATTTGGAGTTGCGGTATTTTTCCGGCAGGCGTGGCTTGAATTCAGCGAAGACGTTTAGCTCAGTGGCCAGCGTGACGCGTTCGTTCAGGTTCTGCGAGTAGCGTCCCGACCAGAAAAAGCATTTTGCCAGCGGTGCGTTCGAGGCCTTCAATGTCGATGGGACGTCCGCGGAATACTGCGGCATCTTCCTTGGTGAAATCATCGCCAACGATGGCAACCAAATGTACACGGCGCAAAAAACTGGCCGCGACAGCGAAATAAGTGGCGGCACCGCCAAGGGCGCGCTCCACTTTGCCGTAAGGGCTTTCCAGGCAATCAAACGCAACCGAACCGACGACGAGTAAGGACACGTGTCTTCTCCTAGGCCAGATATTTGGCGAGTATGGCGGAAAGATTTTTCTTTGTTTTCGCAGGCACAACTTTTGGATCGGTGATGATGGCGTGCTTCAGAGCCGAGCCGCACTTACAGGCAGCGTTGGCAGGAAGAGTTTTCACTGCTTCACGAAGAACATTCTGGGCGTTGGTGGCGTTCTGATTGAGCGTGGCAATGATCTGCGCGACGGTGACCGAATCGTGCTGCGGGTGCCAGCAGTCGTAATCGGTGATCATGGCGATCGTGGAGTAGCAGATTTCCGCTTCCCGAGCCAGCTTGGCTTCCGTAACGTTGGTCATGCCGATGACTTCCCACTTATTGGCGCGGTGAAAATTCGCTTCGGCGAGCGTCGAGAATTGCGGGCCCTCCATGCAAACGTAGGTGCCTTTGCGATGGACGGGAACTCCGGCGGACACGCAAGCATCGGCCAACGTGGAGGAGAGTTGAGGGCAGGTGGGCTTGTCAAAGGTGACGTGAGCGACGATGCCATTTCCGAAAAAAGTGAATGGCGGCCCTTGGTGCGATCGAAAACTGGTCCACGACAAGGAATTCCCCAGGGCGCAAGATCTTCCTGGAGGGAGCCGACGGCGCTGACGGAAATGATGCGTTGCACACCAAGCAGTTTCATAGCGTAAATATTGGCGCGGAAATTCAATTCGCTGGGCATGAAGCGGTGGCCACGGCCATGGCGCGCAAGGAAGGCCACACGCTTGCCTTCGAGTGTGCCAACGACAATGGCGTCCGAGGGCTCGCCGAACGGGGTTTTCACGCGAATTTCGCGAGTGCCGGTCAGGCCGCTCATGGAATAGAGGCCGCTGCCGCCGATCACGCCGATTTCGGCGACGGGGGCTTTCGCCCGCGCACTCTTCCCTTTGCCGACTTTTTTGCTTTCGCCATTCGCATTTCTCCTGGGAGTTACCGGTTCAGGTCCACCGGCTCGATTTCGATTTTCCCGTCGCGGTCGTGGAGCCTAGCCGCAGCAACATCGGAGTCATGCGCAAAAACAACGATCCACCCTTCGTTCACGAACCGCGGAAGCCACTTGCGCTTAGTCTCCAGCGTCTGCATGGGATACAAGTCGTAAGCCATGATCCAAGGCAAAGGAATATGGTGACGTGTTGGCAGCAAATCCGCAACAAAGGCGAGCGTCTTCCCACCGCCAGTCAGCAGTGACGGCCTGAATATCCGCGTTGTGGCCGGGAATGCGCGCAACGGAGATGCCGGGCAGGATTTCCGCATCGCCATCGACGAGATCCCAGAGCCCCGCCTTGGTGATCGGCTGAAAATTGTCCGGGAAATAGCTGGCACGATCGCGCTCGGTAGGATTTAGGGCATGGTCCAGCTCTGATTTCTGGACGACATAACGGGCATTTGGAAAAGTGGGGACAGCGCGGTCGCTGCTCAATGCGCGTGTTGCCGCCAGCATGATCGAAATGCAGATGGGTGTTGATGACGAGATCGATCTCGCTGGCCTGGACTCCGGCGTTGTGAAGAGAATCGAGGCAGGGGATCGCCATCCTGGATGCCATAGATGGCGCGTTGCTTGGGATCCCACTTGGTGCCATTGCCGGTTTCGATGAGGATGGTCTTTCCGTGCAGCACGGACGAGCAAGGAATTGGCGCGCATGCGAATGCGATTTCTTTCATCGGGAGGGGATTTCTTCTCCCAGAGGACTTTCGGGACCACGCCGAACATCGCGCCGCCATCGAGGCCGAAAGCTCCACCGTCGAGGAATCGGATTTCGATGTCGCCAAGATGCATGGATTCCCTATCAAACCCGAGCCCTTCAGGATTTCGGAGACGGCCGAAAACGGATCGATCTTGCGATCGGCAACATCGGCGGCGATTTCACGCAACTTTGCTTCGCCAGTCCTTGCCGCCAAGCACGCGTTCAAGCAGGCGCGATTCCAGTAGTTCGATGAGGCGGTTCTGCCAATGCTCGATATGCTTCTTGCGGCGTTCGCCGCTGGATTGGAAATGTTGGCTGAATTTCTCGACGCGTTGCGCCAGTTCCATCGATGCCTTTGTTTTCCGTGGCCACGGTGCGAATCACTGGAGGGTGCCAGCCATCGCGGGGCATCACCAGCGAGAGCATGGCGTGGAGTTGCTCCTCCAGGCGATCGGCTCCTTCGCGATCGGCTTTGTTCAAGACGAAGATGTCGCCGATCTCCATCAGTCCGGCTTTCATGTTTTGAATATCGTCGCCAAGGCCTGGAACAAGAACGACGAGGACGCAATCGGCGAGACGGACGATATCGATTTCATCCTGGCCGACGCCAACGGTTTCGATCAGCACCTGACGCTTCCCTGCCGCATCGAGGAGCAGAGCCACTTCGGCGGTAGCGCGGGCCAGCCCGCCGAGAAACCCGCGCGTGGCCATGGAGCGGATGAAAATGCCTGCGTCCGTGGCGTGGCTCTGCATGCGAATGCGATCGCCCAGAATCGCGCCTCCGGAATAAGGGCTGGTGGGATCAACGGCGATGACGCCAACGGTTTCCTCGCGCTTGCGGTGATACGCGGCCAGGCGATCGACCAGCGTGCTCTTGCCCGTGCCCGGGGCGCCGGTAATGCCGGTGAGATAGGCCTGCCCGGTATGAGGGAACAGGATGCGCAGCAACTCTTCGCGCTTCAGGCGCGTGGTTTTCGATGGCGGAAATGGCGCGAGAGATAGCGCGAACGTCGCCGCTGCGCACTTTCTCGGCCCATTCGCCGATGCCGGAGCTCATTGTGGGAGAATTCCTTGTGAACAAAACGAAGTGCGCATCGGCATTCGTCTATTATTTCCTGCCAAGGAACTGGCGGGCAATCACCAGTTTTTGGATTTCGCTGGTGCCTTCGCCGATGGTGCAGAGCTTCACGTCGCGATAAAACTTTTCCGCGGGATAGTCCTTGATGAAGCCGTAGCCGCCGTGGATTTGCACGCATTCGTTGGCAACGCGGACTGCGACTTCGCTGGCAAAGAGCTTGGCCATGCTGGATTCGCGAGTGAAGCGCACCTTCCTTGCGATCGGCCAGCCAAGCCGCCTGATAAACCAGCAGGCGGGCGGCTTCGACCTGCGTGGCCATGTCCGCGAGTTTGAACTGGATGGCCTGGAACTCGCTGATGGCCTTGCCAAACTGCTTACGCTGCTTGGCGTAGCGAGTGGCCGCCTCCAGCGCGCCCTGGGCCATGCCAAGCGCGAGAGCGGCAATTGAAATGCGCCCACCGTCCAGAATTTTCAGGCTGCCAGTGAATCCCTCGCCTTCCGGGCCGAGAAGATTTTCAGCAGGGACGCGGCAATCGGAGAAGATCACTTCGGAGGTATCGCTGGCGCGCATGCCGAGCTTGTTTTCCTTTTTGCCGGGCTTGAATCCGGGCATGCCCTTTTCCAGGATAAAGGCGCTGATGCCGTGGGAGTCCTTGGATTTGTCGGTGACGGCCATGGCGACGCAGATGTCGGCATAGTGGCCGTTGGTGGTGAAGGTTTTCGAGCCGTTCAGAACCCACTGCTTGCCATCGCGGACCGCGGTGGTACGAGTGCCACCGGCGTCGGAGCCAGCTTCGGGCTCCGTAAGCGACCATGCGCCCAGTTTTTTGCCCTGTGCGAGCGGGACAAGGTATTTGCGCTTCTGCTCTTCGTTGGCGAATTTGTAGATGTGGTTGCTGCAGAGCGAATTGTGAGCGGCAACGGTGAGGCCGATGGAGCCGTCGACGCGAGAAAGTTCTTCGATCACGGTGGCGTATTCGATGTAGCCGAGGCCAGCGCCGCCGTACTCCTCGGGAAAGATCACGCCCAGTAAACCCATTTCGGCCAGCTTGGGAAGAAGCTCAAGCGGGAAATGAGAGGCTTCGTCCCACTCCATGACGTGGGGAGCGATTTCGCCTTCGGCAAATTCGCGCACACTTTTGCGCAGGTGATTCTGTTCGTCGGTAAAGGTGAAATCCACGGGGGCCTCGCCTGAAAGTGATTTTGAATATCAGTCTAAAAGTTTAGCTTATGTGGCGGTATTGGACGTGCATCCCGCGTAGTGGCTGGTAAAGTGCGCAAGCAAAAATCGCAGGCAACTGGGTTCGCGTACAGGTGCACGTCGAACAGTTACCAGCCGACGGGATAGTTGTTCTTTTTGTTTTGTTCGTCGAGCCAGGCTTTCAGCGGCGCGAAATAGTCGGCCAAGGCTGTGGCATCCATTTGTTTTTCGCCGGTCAGAGTTTCCAGGGCGTCGGGCCATGGCTTGCTCCTGCCCATTGCCAGCATGGCATTCAGTTTTTCGCCGGCTTTCTTGCTGCCGTAGATGGAGCAGCGGTGGAGAGGACCTTGATAACCAATTTCCTTGCAGAGAGCGCGCTGAAACTGGAACTGATAGATGCGCGCAAGGAAATATCGCATAGTAAGGAACATTGCCGGGGACGTGGTATTTCGCGCCGGGGTCAAAATCGGCCTCAGAGCGGCCAGCGCGGCGGTGCCACGCCTTGATACTTCAGTCGGAGTTCCCACCATGCTTTGTTGTACTGCTCGGGTTTCACCTCTCCGGAGAAAACCTCCCAGCGCCACTTGTCGATGACCAGGCCGAAGGGGAGAAAGCGACTTTTTCGAGAGCTTGTTGCAGAAGGTAATCGATGTCGCCGGAGGCAGGCGGGACGGTATCGATCAGTCCGAGCTGCTTCAGGTAATCGGGAGTGACGGAAAGAGCGATGGTGTCGCCGACAGCTTCGTGGAAACCATCGTTGGCGCTATCGCGAAACAGGAAGGGCTGATTGTTGTAGGCGCGCTGGTAGTAGTTGTGGCCGAGTTCGTGATGGATGGTGCGAAAATCCTCCTCGGTGATCTGGATGCACATTTTTATGCGGAGATCGTTCATGAAGTCGACGTCCCAGGCGCTGGCGTGGCAGACCACGTCGCGGTCGGCAGGCTTAGTGAAAAGAGAGCGCTGCCAGAATGTGGGCGGAAGTGGGGCAAAGCCCAGGGAGGAGAAGAAATTCTCGCCGTACTTGACCATACCCCCGCTTCGGTTTTGCGCTGCTCGAGAATTTTGGTGAGGTCGTAACTCTGCGAGGGCTTTGGGGAGTCCATGAGGTCATAAATGTTGTTCCACTCCTGCGCCCAGATATTGCCGAGTAAATACGCGGGAATCGGGCCTTTCGGTGGAACAACCTCCGCACCATATTTCTTGGCGAGTTGGCCGCGCACATACGCATGCAGCGACACATAGAGCGGCTGCAATTGCGTCCAAAGGCGATCGAGTTCCTTCTGGAAGGCGTCGGGAGGCATAGTCGTAATTCGAACGCCAAAGCGCGCCGACATCAGAGTAGCCGAGTTGTCGCGAGCCCTGATCGCCAAGTTCGACCATTCGGGCATACCGCTGCCGCATGGGAGCGCCTACGGCGTGCCAGCCAAGCCATGCGCGCTTTAATTCCTCGGGATCGCGGCTGGTGGCCATCAGCTTGCCGACCGCGGTGACGTCCAGGCACGGTTTCTTTTCGCCGTCGGGGCACCACTTCCCTTTTCCATAGTCGCCATCCAGGGAGGCCAGGATTTGCGCCAGCTCCTTTTGCGCTTTGGGATCATCGGGAGCGGGAAAGCCTGCGGCAAGTTCCAACAGCAGGCGCTTGCGTGCAAGCTCTGGCGACAACTGCACCTGGTCGAAGCGATGAGCCTGCTTGGCAAATTTAGCGCTGGCGGTGTTCAATGCTTCGTTGGCATCGGCCGCAATCTGTTCCGTGTCGTCGGTAATGAAAGTTTTCCTGCACCCAGGAAGCACGCGAGGCCTTCAGGCCAAGTTCGTAAATTTGTTGCTCCGCACCTTCGATGAATTTGGTGGCCTCCTCGGCGGTGGGCGCAGTGGTGTTTGTTTGGGCGCTAACATTGCCCCCGGGGAGTGACAGGCAATCGCGGCGCAAAACTATCGCCACTAAGACTTGCTTCCAGGCAGGCTTCATCCAACCCTCTCTTTCTGAACCATAATTGCTTGCGCGAGAGCGATGGCTGCGATGAGTTTCTACTTTGATGGCCGGTTCATGCGCTGCGGCCGGCCTTCTTTTCTGCAACAGCTTTCAATTCCACCAAGGCTCTTTCAATCCCGTCTCGAGACACATTCCAGTGAGTGACCATGCGCACGGAATGGATGGCCGTGTCCTGCGCCCAGACGCCGCGAGCGTGGAGCGCATCGCAAAGTTCGACTGCGTTCATACCGCTCGCAGCGCAATCGAAGATGACGATGTTGCTCTTGACGGCGGAGGGATCAATTCGCAGTCCGTGGATTTGTGCGATGCCCTCTGCGAGGCGCTTGGCGTTCGCGTGATCTTCGTGTAAGCGCGCGGGTGATTTTTCCAGAGCTATGCAGACCCGCCGCCGCAATAACTCCGACCTGGCGCATTCCGCCGCCAAACATTTTTCGGTAGATGCGAGCGCGTTCGATGAATTCCTTTGACCCAACAATCATGGAACCGACCGGAGCGCCCAGACCCTTCGAGAGGCAAAACATCACAGAGTCCGCTTTTGCGGTCATATTGGCGACGTTGTCGCGGAGAGCAGCGGCCGCGTTGAAGATGCGCGCGCCGTCAAGGTGAACCTTCAGGCCAAGGGCATGGGCGCGATCGCAGATTTCGTTGACGCGTTCCGTGGGATACACGGTGCCGCCAGCCATATTGCTGGTATTTTCCAGGCAGATGAGCGCGGTTTGAGAGTCATAGTAAATCTTCGGGCCGAATAACGGCTTCGATCTGCTTCCAGGTCATGATTCCGTCGTCGCCGCTGCGAACTGTGCGCGGCATGCATCCGGCGATGGCCGACATGGAGGCGAGCTCGTAAAGATTAACGTGCGCACGTTCTTCACAGATGACCTCGTTGCCGTGGTGCGTCCAGGTCTTGATACAAGTCAGATTGCCCATGCAGCCAGTCGGCACGAAAAGTGCGGCTTCCTTGCCAAAGATTTCCGCGGCGCGCTTCTGGAGTTGATTGACGGTAGGATCCTCGCCATAAACGTCGTCGCCAACCGCCGCGGCAGCCATGGCCTGGCGCATTTCGTCGCTGGGGCGAGTTACCGTGTCGCTGCGAAGGTCAACCGCTCCTTCGACCGGCATGACCTTATCAGGATCCACCAGCTGATTGCCCTTTGCTACGGTGTAAGTCATTGTCCCCTCTTCTTTCTGTTCCTTGCAGGTCTTCTCTGCAGCGGAATCAGACCACGCAGCAGCTCGACAAACATTTCGTTGGAAACGCTCATTTTCCCCGCCGGGATGCGAACCAGTCACCTACGCGTTCGAGCATTCCGCTGGAGGCGAGCCGAGTCGACTTTATCGTTGCAGGTCAACTCCGTATTCGCGTTCAATTCTGCGGAGGTCGACGCCCGCCAGTTGACGCAGGCCGAGAAACATCTCCTCTTCAAGGGCCGCTTCACGCGTGACGCGCTCGACGGACTCTTCGGCTGTTTTACCGCTGGTGATGGCATCTACATAGCTGGCTGCATCATGGACATTGGCCCAACGCTGGGTGCCGGAAAAGGAATGGGCGCCCGCGCCGAAACCCAGGTAGGGTTCGCGGCGCCAGTATTTCAGGTTATGGCGCGACTCAAAGCCTGGTTTGGCCCAGTTGGAGATTTCGTACTGGCCGTAACCGGCGGAATTCAGAACTGCCTGAGCAGTCTGGTAAAACTCCACCATGGAATCCTCGCTGGGCAGATCCCGTGCGCTATAGCGTGGGCCGCCCTGCAAGACTTCGAGGCCAAGGCGGCTGCCTTCGTCGATTTCCATCATGTAGATGGAAACGTGCTCCGGGGAGAGTTCGATGAGTTCGTCCAGCGATCGACGCCAGGACTCGCGCGTCTGCTTGGGAAGGCCGGCGATCAGATCGAAGCTGATATTGCGAATGCCGACGTCCCGGAGGACATCGACGGAACGATAAATGTCCGAACGGCGGTGCATGCGGCCGGCGGCTTTGAGTTCCTCATCGACAAAGGATTGCGTGCCGAAGCTGATGCGATTGATCCCTGTGGCCAGCCAGTGGACGGCTTTTTCTACATCGATCGTCTCGGGATCCGCCTCCAGAGTAACTTCCTCAAGGGCGCAGGTGAACGTCTCTCGCAGGACGTCCATCATAGTGGCCAGGAGATCGGGCAAGAGAAGGCTTGGAGTGCCACCGCCGATATAAACGGTGTTAACGGAATCGTGCGCGACCCATTTCTGCTGGAGAGCTGCCCAGTCGAAACCCCTTCGTCCAATGCACGCCCGCCGCGCGCAGAAGTTGACGATGATTCTGGATTTCCTGACAGATAGCTTCTATGTAAGGAGCAAACCGATCGGAAGACACTACGCCGGTGTGAAAGTTGCAATAGGTACATTTGGTCTGGCAAAACGGTACCTGGATATAGACGCCGAGATTTCCCATCGATGAAAACTTTAGCACAGAGATGAGACATCTGCCGCGCCACATTGGATTGATTAGACGCGGTCGGGGAGGACCTTGAGATAGACGTGGCGGTCACGCGGGCCATCGAATTCGGCCAGGAATATACCCTGCCAACGGCCAAGCGCGAGTTTCCCTTCTTCAACGAAGATGAAACAGTTCATGCCAACAAGCATGGTTTTCACGTGCGAGTCAGAATTACCTTCAGCGTGGCGGTAGGGTCCGGCCGAGGGAATGAGGCGATCGAGTGCGCCTTCGGCATCGGAGGCGACGTCGGGATCCGCATGTTCGTTGATGAGAACGCCGGCGGTAGTGTGCGGCACATAGAGGAAACATGTGCCGGCTTTGATGCCGAGGGCCGTGACGGCGCGCTGGATCTCGTTGGTGATGTCCACCATTTGGGTGCGGCGGTTGGTTTTTACGCGGATGGATTGCATGGGCAAGACTGTAAGGCAAAATGCGCGTGATCGCTATAGGAGGAACACAGGAGGCGTCGCCGAGCATTATTGTCAGCGGGCCCCACGGAAAGAACTGCCAACAAAGGCTGGCGAATTTCAAGGAATGGGAACGACTAAGTGACGGCCAAGCTTCTTGGGGCTGGCAAGTTTTGCGAGTTCATGAAGTCCACCTGCACCCCATCTGGCCAGGAAGGGTAGGAAACAAAGGTCGCGCGACTGCAAACCCTTCTGAGGATAAAGCAGATTCTCCAAAAATTCGGCGTGCTGCTGAACGAGCGTATCGTGCCGGTCCAGCGAGGCGCCGGCTTTCTGGCGCAATTTCTCGATCTGGTAGCGAATACGATTTTCCGCGCGTGCAATCGTGCCCTGGATTGTAGGGTCAACCCGGGCAATCGCCTTGTGCAGGCGACGAGCACTTTTCTCAAGCTGGCGAAGATTATCGTCAAATTCGCGCGCGAGTTTCTTCGGCACGTTGGTGGAATGCATACGCTTCAGAAGTTGCTGTTTGCCTTGCCAAGCGTCTTCCACCTGGAGCCCATATTTCTTGAGAATGCGCACGGCTTTCGGATCGACAAGCGTAAAATCGGCTCGCGGAAGAATCACGGGCATGCGTCCAAGCAACTTTTCATAGAGGACGTGGGATTGAGCGTAGTAGGCGGTTTCGGCAGGTCCGCCAAAGTACGCGACGGTAGGCAACAGGTAGTCCTGCACTACGGGACGAAAGATAGCGTTGGGGCTGAAACATTGCGGCTCGGTTTCAACTTCGCGAAGCCAGGACTCGCGCGGCGCCGACTTCTGGCCGGTGACAAACTGACCATTCGCGGAAGTAATCACCTGGCGCTGGCCGCCACACAGCGAAAAGAGAAGCGTGCTACGAGTCGTGACGTTTACCTGTACCGCATAGCCCGCATGTTGGAGTTCCTTGCCCCGCTTCAAGAGGAGATCATTCAACTCGTCACGGTCGGCAAAGGCCTGGCGCAGGAGCGGAGCAGCGACGAGGTGCAGCCGTTCGTCGAGCGGGTCGAGCAGGATCAGACCGAAGTCCTCGAAGATACGGGCAAACAAATGAGCGAACGCGCTGCCATAGGTAGCAACGGGAGTGTAGCTCTCACGAAGGATTTCGCTAAAGGTCTGCCCAAGCGCTGGCTCGGCGTCACTGACTAATTGCGAGATTTCGTCGCCCAACTGAATTCGCCCGACAGGTTGTGCATCATCCGCACGTTTGGGTAGTTCGAGCAGGCGGAGCTTCCCGTCGTGAAACCAAGTAGTGTGGCGGACTTCGTCGACGTCGTGGTCCTCGCTGGCCATCCAGAATACCGGGACGGCTTCTACCCCGGCGCGAGAAAGATCCTGCGCCGTGCGGATGGCGGAAAGCGCTTTATAGAAAGAATAGGCGGGACCACCAAACAGACCTACCTGCTGGCCGCTGACAACGGCAACGGCGCCCTGCTCCAAACGATTGAGATTCTTTTCGGTTTCGCGGCCAGAGCCGAAGATGACATTCTGCTGGCGGAGAATTGTCGCAACCTTGCTTCGGCGTTCGGCGGGAAATTTAAGTTTCTTCGCGACAGACACAACCGACTTGAGCTCCGGGGAATGGGCATAGAAGAATTTGAGTTTGGAGAAATCCTCGACATAGTCGCGGAACAGCTTCGACGTGTGCGGCAGTTCGTGAGGCAAGAGGGCGCGACAATCCATGAGCGTTTAGATGATACCGATGAAAAAAAGTGACGGCAAATCCAGAATAATTAGACTCGGGCGGCGGCCGGATGGAGATGGGAAATAACGTCGGCAATAGCCCGCTTTTTCTCTTCCTTGAGAGGCAACAGCGGGAGGCGAGGCAGACCACCGTGGTAGCCACGGAGGTCCATGGCATACTTCAAACCCGCGATGCTCCCCTCGGAGAGAATGCGTTTTGAGGCCTGAGCGATGAGCAATTGCAGAGCCTTCGCTCGGTCGTGTTGGCCAGACTGGACCAGGTGGTAGAGTTCGGCACATTTTTCTGGAAGGGCGTCCGCGAGGGCCAGGATTGCACCCCGGGCGCCTACGCAAAGCGCCGGATAGATAACGGAAGCCCCACCCGTAAGCACATGGAATCCGGGGGGAGCGCCGCCCACAACTTCCGCCACGCGTTGAATGGCGCCAGAACTGTCCTTAATGCCGAGGATATTCGGATGCTGACTGAGTTCGAGGATCTCTGGAGTCTCCAGTGTAATGCCCGTGAAAATCGGCACAGAATAGAGAAGAATCGGAATGGGAGAAGCATCTGCAACGGCACGGTAGTGATGAATGTAGGTTTCGGGGCGATAGGCAGGCTTGTAATAGTAGGGCGTTTTGACGAGGGCGACCTGATAACCCAGAGCGGCAGCGCGCTTGGTGCGCGCGATCGTTTCGGCAGTGGATTCGGCGCCGGTCCCTGCGATCAATACCTTTTCAGGGATCGCCACTTCCTTAGCGGCAACAAGAACGGAATCTGCCTCCGCACTGCCAAGCATGACCGATTCGCCGGTAGAACCTAAGACGACGTAGCCAGCGATGGCGGTTTGGTTGTAGCGCGCAATATTTTGTCGCACTCCGGCAAGAGAAACGCCACCGTCCGAATCAAACGGGGTGGTGAGCGCAGGAAAAATTCCGCTAATGACCATGGATCAGTCTCCCGTGGCGGCAGGATTGGTGGAGGCAGCCGCCCGGTTCTGGTGCAAGTCCTGCAAACAGGATACTTCCCTTTTCAGTTCGATGACCGCATGTATTCCGCGGACAGCTGCTTGCGCGGCAGAGAGCGTCGTAATACAGGGAATGTTATAGCGGATGGCGGCGCGGCGAATGGACTTTTCGTCATAGAACGACTCGCGGCCAAGTGGGGTGTTAAAGACCAAATTGATCTTACCGGTCTTGATCAGGTCGACGATGTTTGGCCGGCCTTCGTTTACCTTGAAAACCTCCTCGCAAGCCACGCCGGAGGCGTGAAAGGCCGAAGCGGTGCCGCGGGTGGCAACCAGCTTGAAGCCCAGCGCAACGAGTTCCTTGCCGAGCGGTCCGATATGGCGTTTGTCACGATCGTTCACGCTGATAAAGACAGTCCCCGCCTGAGGCAACTTCTGTCCGGCGGCGAGTTGCGCTTTTGCGAACGCCAGACCGAAGGAGGTGGAGATGCCCATGACTTCGCCCGTGGAACGCATTTCCGGGCCGAGAATGGTGTCGACACCGCGGAACTTGTTGAACGGAAACACGGGAGATTTTACCGAGTAGTAGTCGTGGAAGGCGATTTCAGCAACGCCGTTGTGATGAACCAGCGGAAGCTTCATTTCCGCCAGTTTGCGGCCCACCATCAGGCGCGCGGCAACCTTCGCCAGTGGCACACCCGTGGCTTTGCTGACGTATGGAACAGTGCGCGAGGCGCGCGGATTCACTTCCAGGACGTAGACCGTATCGCGCTGGATGGCGTATTGCACGTTCATCAGACCAACCACCTTCAGGGCCAGCGCCAGGCGCTTGGTGTAATCGCGAATGGTGTTGAGAATTGTGGGCGACAGGCTGACCGGCGGAAGAACGCATGAGGAATCGCCGGAGTGCACACCGGCTTCTTCGATGTGCTCCATGATGCCGCCGATGATCACGTCGGTGCCGTCAGCCAGCGCATCGACATCGATTTCGGTAGCCTCTTCCAGGAACTGATCAATCAGCACTGGGCGCGCGGGGCCCATCAGCGCAGCTTGCGCGACGTATTCCTGCACGGTGTTGACGTCGTAGGCGATGACCATGGCGCGGCCACCCAGAACGTAGCTCGGGCGAACAAGCACGGGTAATCCGATTTCACCTGCAACACGGGCGGCTTCTTCCGGGACAAGTGCGGTGCCATTACGCGGCTGAGGAATTTTCAGCTCATCCAAAAGGCGGCCGAAGCGGCGCCGGTCTTCCGCAAGGTCGATCGATTCTGGAGCAGTGCCGATGATGGGCACACCGTTGCGCTTGAGTTCGAGGGCCAGGTTAAGCGGAGTTTGCCCGCCGAACTGCACGATCACGCCGGTAGGCTTTTCACGTTCGACGATAGCGAGTACATCCTCAAGGGTGAGCGGTTCGAAGTACAGACGGTCTGAAGTGTCATAGTCGGTGGAAACCGTCTCGGGGTTGCAGTTCACCATGATGGACTCGATGCCGTCTTCACGGAGCGAGAACGAGGCGTGGCAGCAGCAATAATCGAATTCAATTCCCTGCCCGATACGGTTCGGGCCGCTGCCGAGGATCATGACTTTCTGGTTTTGTGTGGTCTCGGCTTCGTCCTCTTCCTCGTATGTCGAGTACATGTACGGAGTGAACGATTCGAACTCGGCGGCGCAGGTATCCACGCGCTTGAAGACCGGCGCAACGCCGTAGCGAGCACGTTGCAGCCGCACCACCGCGGGAGTGGTTTTCCAGATTTGCGCTAAGTGCTCGTCGCTGGTGCCGATACGCTTCACTTCCCGGAGAAGGTCTTTCGAAGCGGTTTCCACGGTGACAGAAGCGGCGCGCCGGTTTGCGACGACGATTTCGTCGATCTGGTGGATAAACCATGGGTCGATTTTGGTCAATTCACAAATATCGTGGAGCGGCAGGCCGCGCTCGACGGCGGTAAGAATCCAGTGAATACGATTGGGGCGCGGGGTGGCGAGCTTCTCGCGCAGAAGTGAATCAGGAGTTTCAGACGGGGCGCGCCAGGCCGTGCTGGGCTCGAGCGAGCGGATGCCCTTCTGAAGGGCCTCTTTAAACGTACGCCCGATGGACATGACTTCGCCGACGGACTTCATCTGCGTGCCGAGAGTGCTGTCCGCACCCGGGAACTTTTCAAATTGCCATTTGGGAATCTTCACCACGACGTAGTCGATGGTGGGTTCGAAGCACGCTGGAGTTTTCTTGGTGATGTCGTTGGGAATTTCGTCGAGCGACATACCGACTGCGAGGCGGGCGGCAATTTTGGCAATCGGGAAACCTGTGGCTTTGCTGGCAAGCGCTGAACTGCGGGAAACTCGCGGGTTCATCTCGATGACGACCATGCGGCCATTTTCCGGATTGATGGCGAACTGCACGTTGGAGCCCCCGGTTTCGACGCCGACTTCGCGGATGATGGCTGCGGCCGCGTCGCGCATGCGCTGGAATTCCTTGTCGGTGAGGGTCTGCGCTGGTGCGACGGTGATGGAATCGCCGGTGTGTACGCCCATAGGATCAAAATTCTCAATCGTGCAGATAACGACGAAATTGTCACGGTAGTCGCGCATGACCTCGAGTTCGTACTCTTTCCAACCGAGGACGGACTCTTCGACGAGCGCTTCATGCACCGGGCTCATGTCCAGCGCGTGAGCGATAGCATCAGTGAATTCTTCTTTGTTGTAGGCGATCGAGCCGCCGGTGCCGCCAAGCGTGAAGGAAGGGCGAATGACCAGAGGGAAACCGAGTTGATCGCAGAGGCGAAGCGCGTCTTGCGCATTGTTGACGAGGGCCGACGCGGGAACTTCCAACCCAATCTTGCGGCAAGCGTCCTTAAACCATAGCCGATCCTCGGCCACTTTGATGGCACGCAACGTAGCGCCAATCATTTCCACTTTGTGTTTTTCGAGGATGCCGCTCTCGGCAAGTTCCACGGCAAGGTTCAGTGCGGTCTGGCCGCCAACGGTGGGGAGAACCGCGTCGGGCTTCTCCTTGATGATGATTTCTTCTAGGTATTCCTTGGTGAGCGGCTCGATGTAGGTGCGCTGCGCCAGTTCCGGGTCGGTCATGATGGTGGCGGGATTGGAATTGACGAGGACGACCTCGTAGCCTTCCGCGCGGAGCGCTTTGCAAGCCTGGGCACCGGAATAGTCAAACTCGCACGCCTGCCCAATAATGATAGGCCCGGAGCCGATGATCAGAATCTTATGGATGTCGTTGCGTTTAGGCATAACTCCTCGGTCGATTTTGCCCCACCGTTACAGCAGATCCATCGCTTCGCTCGGGATGACAATTTTAGAGCCAGGCTCAAAGTCTCGAGAACCTTGTTCATCCCCGTGAGGTTCATCCGCGGGAGCTCCCGGGCTGGGCGAATTCCTTCATCAAGTCGGTGAACTGCGTAAACAGGTAGTGCGAGTCGTGGGGCCCCGGCGAAGCTTCCGGATGATATTGCACGCTGAACAGCGGCAGATTCTTGTGACGCATGCCTTCGTTGGTGGCGTCGTTCAGATTCACGTGGGTAATTTCGACGTCGCTCGAAGGCAGCGATTCCGGATCGACGCAAAAGCCATGATTCTGCGCGGTGATCTCCACCTGGTTTGTCAGGAGATTCTTCACCGGATGATTGGAGCCGTGATGGCCGAATTTCAATTTAAAGGTTTTGCCGCCCAGTGCCAGGCCACAAAGCTGATGGCCGAGGCAAATACCAAAAATGGGGACGCGGCCGGCGAGTTTGCGTATATTTTCGATAGCATAAGTGATGGGTTCGGGGTCGCCAGGGCCATTGGAAAGAAACACACCATCCGGACGTAGCGCAAGGACATCATCCGCCGAGGCGCCCGCGGGAACAACGGTAACGTCGCAGTGATGATCGACCAGCAAGCGTAGGATGTTCTGCTTGATGCCATAGTCGTAGGCAACCACTTTAAATTTGCGTGTATCGGGGCTGCCACCAGCTTCGCCCATTTGTTCGGCCCAGGGAGAGGTGGCCAATTCGATCGAGCCCTTTTGCCAATCGTAGGCTTTGCCGCAACTGACGCGCCCCGCAAGTTCCTGCCCGGCCATGGTGGGAAGCTGTTTGGCTTCGAAGATCAATTGTTCGGCAGGTGTGCCATCGGTCGCGACGATGCCGCGCAGCGCGCCCACTTTGCGGATGTGGCGAACCAGCGCGCGGGTGTCGATATCCCAGAGCACCGGAATTTTGTGCCGATTCAAATAGAGCTGCGCGGTTTCCGCCGAACGCCAGTTCGAAGAGACTTGGGAGAACTCGCGCACCACGAGCGATTCGATGTAGGGCCGCGTCGCCTCTTCGTCGTCAAGATTCGCGCCGACGTTGCCGATGTGCGGGTACGTCAGGCACACGATCTGCCCGGTATAGCTGGGGTCGGTGAAAACTTCCTGGTAACCGGTGAGGCTGGTATTGAAAACGACTTCGCCGCCGCGGCGCGTGATCGCGCCCGCAGCTCGGCCGTTAAAGACGCGTCCGTCTTCGAGCGCGAGAATTGCAGGTCGGTGCTGAACTTCCGTCAGTGGAGCCTCCGTACGACTTCATTTTTCACTCGCTTCGGTCGCCGATAGAGAGCCAAAGTGATCGACAGGCCAGTAGGCAAAAACGGCGCGACCGTAAATGTACTGGCTGGCAACTGGACCAAATACACGCGAATCGTTGGAGCTGATTCGGTGATCGCCCATGACGAAATAGCTGTCCTGGGGCACCTTGGCTGGGCCGTAATCAGAGACGTCAGCATAACGCGACGGGACATAAGGCTCGGGAACGACTTGCCCATTAACATAAACCACGCCGCGACGAATTTCGATGGTTTCTCCAGGGAGGGCGACAACGCGCTTGATGAAAGACTTGGAACGGTCGAGCGGATACCAAAAAACGACTACATCGCCACGCTGGATGGACTCAAAGCGGTAAACAAACTTGTTGATGAAGATGCGTTCCTGATCCGTGAGGAGAGGCGCCATGCTGGTGCCTTCAACCTTCACGGGCTGATAGAGAAAAACAATGATGACGAGTGCTAGGCCGATGGCGATGAGAAGGTCGCGGGTCCAGACGCGGATTTCGTGACGAAGTTGGTGAGGATGGGAAGGGGGTTCGGGAGCGGCCACAGCGGAGGAAGTGCTCGGGGGAAAGGAAGTTGCGTTCTCGGGAGTTTGAGGTCCCGCGGTAGGGGCGACAGGTTTCTCGTCGGGTTTCAGCATTTTGTGCTGCCTTTACTTTATACCATGCCACGATGAATTCGCACCAGACGCGAGTTGCAGCCGGTAAATCGCGTGGGGCGCTCTCCGTTTGATTCAATGGCCGAATG
The DNA here is from genome assembly GCA_963839315.1 of Candidatus Acidiferrales bacterium. Lineage (GTDB taxonomy): Bacteria > Acidobacteriota > Terriglobia > Acidiferrales > UBA7541 > Acidiferrum. The sequence continues at coordinate 104,844 of CAWIUU010000031.1, read as the reverse complement.
CTTTGTTGCCTAAGCTCGGATATGGCGGCTAATCGGAGGATAGAGCGAAGTTGAGGGCGGCCAGGGAGGCAACAACCGCGGTCTCGGTCCGCAGAATCAGGTGACCCAGAGACGCCTGCTGGAAGGAGGCTTTGTGGGCAGCGACGAATTCAGTTTCGGTCCAGCCGCCCTCTGGGCCGATAGCAAGAACAGCGGAGTGAGTGTTTTGCCACTGCAAAACTGCGCGGAGAGATGCAACGCCGGGCGATTCGGAAAGCATTATGCGCGCACCGTCGTTAAAGGAAGCGAAGGCGGTTTCCGGCTTAGTCAGTAGATCAAGCAGGGGAAGCTGAACGCGGCGAGACTGTTGCGATGCTTCCAAGAGGAGCTTCTTCCAGCGGTCCGCACGCTTCGCGACAGCCGCAAGAAGAGTTTTTTCGCTGCGAGCGGCGCCGAGAGGCACAATTCGGCTGACACCTAATTCCGTAGCCTTCTCAATCGCCCATTCGAACGCGTCAAACTTCACAATGGAGAGGAGGAGGGTGGTGTGGAGTTTCGGTTGGAACGAAGGCAGATTCTCCACCAATGCGAATTCGACAAGGTCACGCCCGACGCTTTCGATTCGGCCTAGCCACACCTCCCGGCCATCACTGAGTTCGTAGAGTTGGCCTGGCTGAGCACGAAGAACGCGACCGAGATGGTGGGCGGCCTCCCCCTCCATCAAGGCACGATGGTCTGCAAATTTTTCAACGAAGAAACGGCGGCGCATGTGGACTCATTCTCAAACGAGCATAGCTAGAACGGAAAGGCGAACTAGCCGAAGATGTCTTTGACTTTGTCAAAGATGGAGGAGTTGCGGTCGGCGGGCTTATTGTCCACCTTCAACGTGGCGTCGAGCTGTTCCATGAGCTTGCGCTGTTCGCGCGTAAGTTTGCTGGGTGTGAGGACGCGCACGTGATAGTAGAGATCGCCACGGCCACCCCCGTGAGGATCGGGAAGGCCCTTCCCTTTGATGCGGAAAACCGCGCCGCTTTGCGTGCCTTCTGGGACTTTGAGACGTTCCTCGCCGGTTAAGCCTGGAACCTGGAGCTCTGTGCCAAGGGAGGCCTGCGCGATGCTTAGCGGAATGGTGCAATAGAGGTCAGCACCGCGACGTTCGAAATACGTGTGCTCCTTCACCTCGAGAACGACATAGAGATCTCCAGCGGGTCCACCGTTGGGGCCAGGTTCCCCTTCTCCCTGAACGCGAAGGCGCGTGCCTGTGTCTACACCGGGCGGGATACGGAGTTCAATGGTGCGTTCGCGCTCCATGCGGCCTTGCCCGTGGCATTCGGGGCAGCGCTCCTTGATGATTTGGCCAGCACCCTGGCACGCAGGGCAAGTGCGATTGATCGTAAAAAAACCCTGTTGATAGACAATCTGCCCTCGACCACTACAGGTCTGACAAGCAGCAACGCCCGTTCCCTTTTTCGCGCCTGTGCCATTGCAGGACTCACAATATTCCTGTCGCGGCACTCGGACTTTAGTGTTGACGCCTGCGGCTGCTTCTTCAAATGTGAGCGACATATCGTAGCGAAGGTCGGCGCCGCGTTGGACGCGGCTACGTCCGCCACTTCGGCCACCCCGGCGCCCGCTCGCAGCTCCGAAGAGATCTTCGAAGCCAAAGAAGTCTCCAAAAATATCGTGGAAATCCTGAAAAATGGTGCCGTTGAAATCTGTTTGCGCGCCGGCACCAGCCAATCCGGCGTGGCCGTAGGTATCGTAGATCTGACGTTTATTGGGATCGCTCAGGATACTGTAGGCTTCGGTGCATTCGCGGAAGCGCACCTCTGCTTCTTCCTTGTTCTCCGGGTTACGGTCAGGGTGCCACTTGAGGGCAGATTGCCGGTAGGAGGCCTTAATCTCATCGATCGTGGACGTCTTGGAGACGCCCAGAACTTCGTAATAGTCGCGCTGGTTTGTTCTCGTCATGATTCCTGGGTTCGGTCTTTCCTTAAGGCTATCGGTAATCAGTTATCAGAATACAAAGAAAAACAGACTCTTGCAGCAAAGTCTCGCACAGTGGTCGCACAACAACAAACCGTCATTCAATTCGCCCGGGCATTTGATGCGCCGCTGGGGTGAACTGCTACGCGAACCATGGCGGGGCGTAAGACTCTTCCATGGAACACATATCCCGGTTGAAACACGTCCAAGATTGTGCCGTCGGCAACGTCGGTAGTTTCGGCGCGATCCATTGCCTGGTGAAGGTGCGGGTCGAAAAGTTTGCCGACGGGTTCGACGCGCACCACGCCGAGTCGTCCAAGATTATCCAGCAACTGTTTATAAATCAGCTCGAAGCCTTTGCGGTAGCTTTCGTATTCGGCTTCGCGGTGCGCGGCAAGTGCGTGCTCGAACCCATCGATAATGGGGATGAGGCCCTCAATCACCCGGGCGGTTGCGCGCTTTTGGTCTTCGGCGCGCTCCTTCTCAATGCGCTTGCGATAGTTGTCGAAATCCGCCTGGCGACGAAGCAGCGTTTGACGCAGGTCGTCCAGATCGGTCGCTAACTTCTTCGCGTCCGCATCTTCCCGGGTAGCATCCTCAGAAAGAGCCTTGGCCTCAGCGGATTGGTCCAGATCCATGTTATTGGGCACGTTAATTTTTCGGTCGTCCATTTCCCTTTCCTCACTTCTGCATGGTCACTAATCAATCTTTTTCAGGGCTTCGCTGAAGAGCTGGGCCACATAGGCGACGGCCGTTATGGCTCTCTCATAGTGCATCCGCGTGGGACCCAGAACACCCAACGAGCCTTGCGCCATGTCGTGGCGCGAATAGGGCGCGCTGATGAGAGCAATGTTCTCGCCAGCTTCTGATATTTCCTTGATACCAATTTGCACCGAAACGGGTTCAGGAGTTTCGATGCAGGCGTTCAGCACGCTGACAAGGCGATGTTTCTCCTCGATAGCGGCGAGAAGATCGCGAAGCTGCGTTTGATCCGCAAATTCCGGCGCACCAACAATTTGCGCCGTGCCTTCCACATAGACTTGTTGAGCCGGGCCTTCGCCGAGGATCGCGGGATCACACAATGTGAGAGCGCTGCGGGCGATGCCCTCGTAGCGTTCACGCTCGGTAGCCAATTTCTGAAGCAGATCGGCGCGAATGGCTTCGAGTGTCCATCCAGCGTAATGGCTGTTTAAGAATTCCGCGGTGGCATCGAGCTCCTGTTGAGTAAAAAGTCGAGCGGGACGCAAGATTTTGTCGCGCGTGTTGCCGCCTGGGGATATTAGAACGACCACGACACGGCCATCCGGCAGCAGCCACATGCGCGCATGTTCCAGGACGGTCTTGCGCAGCGGAGGGGCAACAATAATTCCGATGCCTTTGGAGACCTCAGCGAGAACGTGGCCAGCGCGCTCGGTTAGTTCTATGGCGGAGTTACCCGCAGACATTTCCCTGCGAATCCATTCCTGGTCATCGATGCCGAGTGTGGCTTGAGTTGCGATTTCCTGGGCGAAAAACCGATATGCCGCGGCAGTAGGAACGCGCCCAGCCGAGGTGTGTGGCTGGAAGAGGTATCCGCCATCTTCGAGATCGGCCATCACGTTACGAATCGTGGCGGTGCTAAGCGACTCGTCAAAACGCTTGGAGATGGCGCGCGAAGACACCGGTTCACCTGTTTCGATGTATGTGCGCACGATATCGGCCAGAATCTGGCGATTGCGGCGTTCGTGTAGGGTTGGGTAGCGCATAGCAGCACTCACCAAGGGGTGCTACCACTCATTGTAGGAACGCTGTCAAGCCACGTCAAAGGAGTTCACCCAAAACCAATACGTTCAGTTCACTGACCCTCTGAAAGACAGGATCATTGGTCATGAACCCGGAGGCCTTCGCGTGGACCGCCGTCGCAGCATGAATTGCATCCGGTGTCTTAAGACGGTAGTCCGCTCGCAACCGAGCAGCCTCGACTGCCACATCGAGCTCCGGAGCGATCCATGTCAGATTGGGATAGGTCTTCAGCAAACCATAGTAGGTTTGCATCAGCCGCCGGTCGCCGGCCCGACAGGCGGGCACGAGCAACTCCGTCATCGAGAGTGTGGACGTCACGGCTGAATTTTCTCGTTTTTCGAGCCAGGCAAACACGGCGTCTGTCAGAGGGAAATAGCTGGGATTTTCCTCAAGCTGATAAATGAAAATGCTCGCATCCAGAGCAATGCAGCTACGGGAATGAAGGAAAGAACGAAGACGTTCTACTCCCAACTTTCCCGTTCCTTCTTGAGATAATCCTCCGGATATAATCCACGGCCAAGTCCGGAGATCGCTTTCCGGTAGGACTTGGGTTTCTGAAGCACGATGATGCTGTTGCCTTGAAGAACGACCAGCAGCTTGTCGCCAGGCTTGAGGCCCAGGGCTTTGCGGGCTTCGCGAGGGATCACGATCTGGTTTTTAGAGGAGAGAGTAGCTTCGGCCATGCTTTACATTTTATGCTGAAGTAAAGCGGCGGTCAACCGTTCGAATGTGTTCGATGTGTTCGTTCCTCAGTTATTGTCGATCTGGGCGCGCTGGAGTTTATCGGAATAGTCGATGTAGACGGATTTCCATTCGGTGAAGAAGTCGATGGCGGCAATGGCGGCTTCGCGGTGACCGTTGCCGGTCAGCTTGGTGCCGCCAAAAGGCAGATGTGTTTCGGCGCCGATGGTAGGGGCGTTCACGTAAACGATGCCGGTATACAGATCTTGAATCGCGGCAAACGCGCGGTTAACGTTGCGCGTGTAAATCGATGCGGAGAGCCCGTACGGCACGCCATTGGCTACCTCAATTCCCTGCTCCAGAGAATCGATGGGAATGACGGAAACCACGGGGCCGAAAATCTCTTCCTGCGCCACACGCATCTTCGGATCGCAGTCTCCAAAGACCGTCGGCGCATGGAACCAGCCCCGGGCATAGTCGCCCGAATCGAGACGATTTCCTCCGGACAGCAGTTTCGCGCCTTCCTTCTTGCCGATCTCCACATAGCTCAACACCGTCTGAAGTTGCTGTTCGTTGATGAGCGGGCCAACCTCAACGGAAGAATCGAGACCACTACCAACTTTGAGTTTCTGGGCGCGTACGGCAAGGCGTGAAACAAATTCCTGGTAAACAGTCTTGTGGACGCCAATGCGGCTGGCGGCGGTACAACGCTGGCCGGTAGTGCCGAATCCGCCCCAAATGGCGCCGACGATAGCCAAATCGAGATTCGCGTCGTCCATGACAAGGATAATGTTTTTGCCGCCCATCTCCAGCGAGCAGTGTTTGAAGTCTGGCGCGCAGGCTTGCGCGATGATTCGCCCAGTGCTGGTGGAACCTGTAAAACTGATCACAGGAACGTCTTTGTGCTGAGCCAGTGGAGCACCCGTGCCGGGGCCGTCACCACTGACGAGGTTGACCACTCCTGCGGGCACCCCTGCCTCCGCCATAGTCTCCACAAGGTGATAGGAAGAGAGGGGCGTGTCTTCCGCAGGTTTCAGTACCACCGTATTTCCACAAACCAGCGCAGGCATTATCTTCCAGGAAGGTATCGCCATTGGAAAATTCCATGGCGTGATCATCCCGCAAACACCGATCGACTGGCGTACGCTCAGGGCGAACTTGTTCGGTAACTCCGATGGCGTGGTCTGACCAAACAGGCGGCGGCCTTCGCCGGCCATGTAGTAGGTCATGTCGATGGCTTCCTGGACGTCGCCGCGCGTTTCGGCAAGCACTTTGCCCATTTCGCGCGTCATATCACGAGAGAAGTCTTCCTTACGCTTAACGAGAAGCTCTGCCACGCGAAAGAGAATTTCGGCGCGTTTGGGGGCCGGGGTGAGACGCCAGGACTTGCAGGCGTTTTTCGCGGCGTCGACGGCCGCATCTACATCCTCGCGCCCAGACAGGGGGAACACACCAATAATCTCGTCGGTGTTTGCTGGATTGCGATTGTCCATGGTTTTGCCGCTTTTCGCGGTGACCCATTCACCGTTAATGAAGTTGCTGTAAACGCGCGGTGTGCCCGCCATGCCCATGGCTCCTCCCAAAATCAACTGAGTCTAGCGGGAGCGAAAGGACGCGTCAAACGGCGGAAGAAAACGCGGAAGAAAATTCAGATTCCGCATTTCCCTTTTAGGCCGCTTTGCGGAGAGAAGCGCCGATCTAAAGATCGGCCACTACAAGAAGCCGGAGGAGGAGAAAATGCTCGCTGTTAGTTGTCGGGATTATCGGGCTGATTGTCCGGATGGTCCTGTTGAGCGCGGGAGGAAAGCAACCGGTTCGCCGTGGCGTTCGGTGGCGGCGTAGGCGCAGCCATTCCAGCAGTTTCAGAGCCGAGGCCCAGTTTCTGCAAAGTTTGGGCGTCAAGCTTGCCACTGGGATTCAACCCGTGCGACGACTGAAATTTCTTCATCGCATCAACCGTGGAGTCATCCCACTTGCCAGAAGCCACCCCGTTATAAGCGCCATTCTTGGCAAGCGCGGACTGAATCTCGTTGATGCGCTCGGGTGTGGGGGCAGCTTGCCCTTTCACTTTCTTGCTCTTCCTGCTGGAACTCTTTCCGGAAGCCTTGCCGCCAGACTTGCCACTGGGTTTAGAAGAAGTGCTTGCAGATGTCGTTGAACTTGTAGCTATTGGGGTAGACGAGTGATTAGAAGCACTGCTCTTAGTGGATTTCTTGTGCGTGGCGGTCTGGGTGGCGTTCGCATGCATAGGGAACATGCCCGCGGCGAGCGCCGCAAGAAACGAAACGACTACCGTTGTTCTATGGAGCGTTGAACGCATAGCTGGATGTCAGCCTGCCCCGCCAGTTACTTTTCTTCCGCCGGAACAACGCCGGAAAGAAATACGGTCATCACTCGATCGTTGTAGCTGCGGCGCAAAACCTTGAAAACGACATTTTGGCCTGGCTTGAGTTGTGAGATCGCTTTGCGATATTCGTCAATTGTGGTGACGGATTGCCCATTCACTTCGCTGATTACATCTCCAGGTGAGAATCGGATGTCATCGGCAAAACTGGCAGGTTCTACCTGGCCGACAAGAACGCCCTTCTGCCCTTCAACACCGACGCGTTGGGCGCGTTCCGGCGTCAGACTCTCGACGCGCAAACCGAATTCGGTGGGCGCCGGTTCTTCGGGGGCTGAATTCACTCGGCCCGCGGTATTGGCAAAAACGCGAGTACGATCTTCCACCGTGGCGCTGGTATCCTTCTGCTGTTTATCGCGGATGTAGGAGATTTTTACCTTGCTTCCGATTGGCGCAGAGGCAATGGGGTTCACGAGATCGTTGCCGCTCTTGATGGGAGTCCCGTTAATCGCAGTAATCACATCGCCGCCCTTCAAGCCAGCCTTTTCGGCAGGAGAACCGGGCTCAACACCTTCAATCACGATGCCATAGGGCGCGCCAAGGGACTTCAAGGTAATCTGATTGGTGCCGTTTTCTTCCTCGAAGCTGACACCGATCGAACCACGCGTCACGCGGCCATTCTTGATGATCTGATCGTATACATTGATTGCGGTCGAAGATGGCATGGCGAACCCAACACCTTCGTACCCGCGGCCCCCGGTGATAATTGCTGTATTGATTCCAACCACCTGGCCAGCCATATCCACGAGCGGGCCACCTGAATTGCCCGGGTTAATCGCCGCATCGGTCTGCAGAAAGCGCTGGAATTGGCCGTTGCCGCCTCCATTGCCAATACCGCCACGGTCCTTGGCACTGATAATACCGGCAGTGACGGTGGCGTTGAGGCCAAAGGGGCTGCCAATAGCGAGAACCCAGTCGCCTACCTGCACTCCGTCGGAATTGCCTAGCTTGGCGAAGGGCAGCTCCTTGCCTGCATCGATTTTGATGATGGCAAGGTCCGTAGCATCGTCCACTCCGACAACCTTGGCGGTGTACTTGGTCGTGTCCCCGCTGAGCTGCACTTGAATCTTGGTGGCCTGATCGACGACGTGATTGTTGGTGAGGATGTAGCCACGCTTGTCGATAATTACGCCGGAGCCAAGGCTGCGTTCCGCCTGAGGTTGCCCGTCGGGGCGTCCGTCAAAGAAATGGAAAAAGAAATCCTGGCTTGGATCGTCCTGATCATCCTGGCCGGGCCGGCGGCGCTTGTTTTTGCGGTCGATCACCTGGGTAGTAGCAATGTTGACGACGGCAGGTTCGACGCGATTCACAATGCTGGCAAACGAGTTTGACGAAGGAATGGGATCGGGCACAGCCAGAGGCGTCGCATTCGTTCCCGCAAACGAGAACGTCTTCATTGCGGAAACTTTTCCGTTAATTACTGTGCCGATCAGAATCCCAACCACCAGGGTGGCGGCAATCAAAACTGCCGCAAAGAGTGTGCGGCGTCGCGTGCGTTCGATGTTATTTCGTACCTGATCCATCTTCCTGCTCCTATCCGACCATGGCGCACCCGGTTCGCTTTTGGAAAGTATAACACCCTCGCATACAAGGAGTTCCTCTCTCCGTTGGATGCACCGGAGAGGATAACTGGCCGTTTGGCCGGGTGCCGCGAAGTTTCAACTTTACCCGGTTAGTTGGACGCAGGAAATAGGAATTATGTTGCAAGCCAGCCGCCAGACAACTTAAGTCTTGACAACCAATGCGCCTTGCTCCATAAATAGAGGAGCCGTGTTAGCGGCGTCACGTGGCGATTTAGGGCGACTTGCTCCACGTAAAAAACTGCTAAAGAGTTGGTAGAGTTCACAGAGAAGTTCCTGAGACCCTCCAAGCTTTTTGGCACGGAGGGTTTTTTCATTAGTACCCCCTCCGCGCTGCCCGATCTCGATCTCCACGTCATTTCACACGATGGACCCGGCCTCGTTATACGTGACAGGCCCGGAGTCCAACGGCGAGGTGACTTATGTCGGAACTATATTTCTTGCGCTGTCGTGAATGCGGAAAACGGTACCCCAACCAACCACAATCGTTCTGCGAAGAGTGCTTCGCTCCACTGGAAGTGAGCTACGACTACCAAAGACTGCGGGACACGGTGAGCCGGGCGGCATTATCGAACCGTGCCTTCAACATGTGGCGTTACTCCGAACTTCTTCCCCTTCCCCATGGTTTTATGCCATCGTTGAGCATTGGGGGGACTCCCCTGGTGAAGACGCGGAACTTGGCGGCCAAGTTGGGAGTAAAGAATCTATATGTGAAGAATGACGCGGTATGTTTTCCGACGCTTTCTTTCAAGGATCGCGTGGTTGCAACGGCACTGGCGGCGGCGAAACGGTTTGGATTCAAGACCATCGGCTGCTCATCCACAGGCAATCTGGCGAATGCGGTGGCCGCCCAGACGGCACAGCAAGGCATCGACGCCTGCGTATTCATCCCCGCAGACCTGGAAGCCGCAAAAATACTGAATACGGCAGTGTACGGCGCACGCGTCATCCGCATTAATGGCAATTACGACCATGTGAATCGCTTGTGCACCCAGATTGCCGACCGCTTCCAGTGGGGCCTGGTGAATGTAAATCTGCGGCCGTACTACGCGGAAGGTTCCAAGACGCACGGCTACGAAATTGCCGAGCAGTTGGGCTGGGAATTGCCGGACAACGTTGTGGTGCCGATGGCAGGAGGATCGCTGATTGGAAAGATCGCCAAGGCCTTTGCTGAACTCGCGCACCTGGGATGGGTGGAACCGAAGCAGGTGAAATTCTTTGGCGCGCAGGCAACCGGCTGTTCACCCATCGCTGATGGTGTGAAGCGCGGCCTGGGGCGGTTTGAGCCGCAGAAGCCCAATACCATCGCGCGCTCGCTGGCCATCGGCAACCCTGCCGATGGGCCGTTTGCCTTGCGATTGATCCGCGAAAGCGGCGGCTGGGCCGAAGATATTTCCGATCCGGAGATTATCGATTCCATCAAGCTGCTGGCGGAAACCGAAGGTATTTTTGCCGAAACGGCAGGAGGCGTAACCACAGGTGTGACGGCCAAGCTGATTCAGCAAGGCCGCATCCGTCCCGAGGAAACAACGGTTGTGTGCGTCACGGGGAACGGATTGAAGACAACCGACGCTCTTGTGGCGGATTTCCCAATGGCAGACGCCATCGAGCCTCGCATTGAGGCGTTTGAGAGCTTTCTGCAGGAGCAGTTTAGGGATGAAGTCAACGCATGACGAATAGAACTGCTTCATCTCGTGTCCAAACCACCTGAAACCTGCAAGGGAAAGGCGCCGTGTTTCCTCAAGAGAGTTGGAAATACGGCGCCGGTGGTTTCTGAATAGGGTTGGACGCATGGACGCGCGCGCACGCATCTTTGAAAATACAGCAATTGGAAATGGAGAATCCGTAATGGCCATCACCATCGAAATCCCCACCGCATTCCGGCGATTCACAGAAGGTGCGCCGAAGGTGGAGAGCGGCGCAACCACGGTCGCCGAAGCTCTGAACGAACTCACCGCGAAATTCCCTGCCCTATCGCGGCACGTACGCGACGATCAGGGCCAGATTCGCCAGTTCCTCAACGTCTATCTGAACGAAGAAGACATTCGCTTCCTCGGTGGCGAAGGCTGCAGCCTGAAGGATGGCGACCGCGTCCTGCTAGTGCCCTCCATCGCCGGCGGCTAACGCTCCCGCGCCACAACTGAGACACTCTCGCTTTCCCTCTTCGCTCGCCGTGTCCTCTGTAGTGAAACTGCTTGCATCTTGCCAGGGCGCAAGACAGACTAGCGGAACTTTCCCCTTCGGAGGCAAGGACTTCGGTCCCTAACATCTTGGCCACTGTTGAGCCTCGCGCTCTTTCTGCCGCCGTTACTGCGCTTGAATCTCCGTCCGCATCATTGCGCAAGGAATTGGGCTTCTTTGATTTGGTGCTTGCGTCTATCCTTCTGGTAGTGATTCCCGATTTTTTTGGTACCGCGGTAAAGTCCGGGCCAGCGCACGTCCTGTTGTGGCTGATCGCGATTGCACTATTTTTTATCCCGCAAGCGTTGGTTGTCGCTCATCTGAATCGCTGCATGCCCATCGAAGGTGGCTTATACGAGTGGGCACGCCACGCATTTGGGGATGCGATCGGGTTTCTGGTGGCGTGGAATATGTGGCTGTACATCGTGCTGTACGTCGCTTCGATTGGATTGGTGGCGACGACGTATGGTGCTTACGCGCTGGGATTGGATGCGGAAGCCATGGCGGCGAACAAATGGCTGGTGCTGGGCGTTTCGGTCGCAATGATCGGCGGGTTAATGCTGTTGGCGCATCTGGGGTTGCGCGTCGGGAAGTGGGTGACGAATGCCGGCAGCGCCCTGACGATCTTGATTATCGTGTTCCTGTCAGCGCTACCATTCCTGCACGTGGGACGCAGCGCACTGCACGAATACCATCCACTGCGAATTGTCGCGCCTCCACTAACATTGTTCAGTTTCAGCGTGTTCAGCAAAATGACGTTTGGAGCTTTGTGTGGATTTGAGTACGCCGCCATTTTTGCAGGAGAGTCGCGTAACCCGGCGAAGCATTTATCCCGCGCAATTCTGATTGCCGCTCCCATCATTGCGTTGCTGTATATTTTCGGGACGAGTGCAATTCTGGCGTACGTGTCTCCGGACCAGATCGATGTGATTGGCCCGGTTCCCCAGGCATTACGCGTGGCTGTGGCCGGCTCGCCTCTTGCCGGGGTGATTGTTCCCTTTGCGATTGTTTTGCTGATGTCCAACTATCTTTCCAGCTTCAGCCTGGGATTTGCGGCCAACACGCGACTGCCAATGTGCGCCGGATGGGACCATCTGCTGCCGAAGTGGTTCACGCGGCTGCACCCCAAATACCGCACGCCAGTGAACTCTATTCTCTTTCTGGGGGGCATCACGTTGGCGGCCAGCATGGTAGTCCTCATCGGGGTGGGTCAACAAGAAGCGTTTGAGCTTCTGCAAATCTGGGGATTCACATTTTACGCCATTGCCTATCTGGCGCTGTTTGCCATTCCCCTGCTTGCCACACGCACCAGCGCCTTCCGTTCTACTCCCTGGCTCCGCGTTCTGGCCCTTTCTGGCCTGCTCCTGACGCTTCTGTTCGTCCTGCTCTCTATGTTCCCAATCATCCGCGTGGAGAGTGAGACTGCCTACACGTTGAAGACCGTAGCCGTAGTCGCTCTCGCGAACTCAGGCGGTCTCCTGCTCTATCGACTCCGCCCGAGGGCTCCAGCAAGTACTGTTTAGCTGGGGCGCCTTCGATTCGGTGATCAGATGCCCCGGAGTATTCGGAGTGCTACACTATTTGAGTACTCACATGACACAAAAAAACCTTTATCAGAAGATTTGGGATCATCACCTCGTTCATGAGGAGCCGGGCAAGCCTGCGCTCATCTACATCGACCGGCACCTGATTCATGAAGGGACCTCGCCGCAAGCGTTCGCGGGGTTGCGCGCGGAAGGCCGCAAAGTGCGCCGGCCGGATCTGACTTTCGCGGTAATGGACCACTCGGTTTCCACTACCGACCGCACCCTGCCCATTCTGGACAATGACGCCAAGCTGCAATTCGAGGCCCTGGAGCGCAATTGCAAAGAGACGGGAGTGCGCTTGTTCGACATGAACAGCAAGAATCAGGGCATTGTGCACATCATCGGGCCGGAACTGGGCATCACGCAGCCGGGCCAGACAATTGTGTGCGGCGACAGCCACACGTCGACGCACGGGGCGTTTGGCACACTGGCGTTCGGCATCGGCACAAGCGAGGTCGAGCACGTGCTGGCTACGCAGTGCCTGGTGCAGAGTCGTTCGAAGACCATGCATATTGTTGTAAACGGCAAGCGGCCCAAGGGTGTAACGGCGAAAGACATCATCCTGGCCATCATCGGCAGGATTGGTATTGGTGGTGGCAACGGCCACGTGGCGGAGTATGGCGGTGAGGCGATCCGCTCGCTTTCAATGGACGGGCGCATGACCGTGTGCAACATGACCATCGAAGGCGGCGCGCGCGCGGGAATGATAGCGACGGACGAAACCACTTTCGCGTATCTCGAAGGACGGCCATTCGTGCCGCGCGGGAAGGCCTTTCACGAAGCGGTGGAGCGCTGGAAGCTTTTGACGAGCGATGATGACGCGAAGTTCGATATGACCGTCGAGCTGCACGCCAACGAACTCGCCCCGCAAGTCACCTGGGGCACGAATCCCGGCATGGTCACCAGCGTGAACGGGCGCGTGCCAGATCCCCACGACTTTAAGGATTTGAACGATCAGAAGGCTACAGAGAGTGCGCTAAAGTACATGGGACTGAAAGCTGGCACGCCAATTGTGGATATTCCGGTGGACCGAGTGTTCATCGGGTCGTGCACCAACTCACGGTTGGACGATTTGCGCGCCGCAGCCCAACTTGTTGCCGGGAAGCATGTCGCGAGGAACATCAAGCAGGCGCTGATCGTGCCTGGCTCGCGCGGCATCAAAGCGCAAGCGGAAAAGGAAGGCTTGGACAAGGTGTTCACGCAAGCAGGCTTCGAATGGCGTGATGCCGGCTGCAGCATGTGCATCGGCATGAACGCGGATGTGTTGCCGCCGCACGAACGCAGCGCCAGCACTTCGAATCGCAATTTTGAAGGGCGTCAGGGCCGCGACAGCCGCACGCACCTTGTTAGTCCAGTAATGGCAGCGGCAGCGGCAATTGCCGGACACTTCGTCGACGTGCGCGAATTTGACGTAGCGCACGTTGAGTAAGACTGATCACTGATTTCGAGGACTCCAAACAATGCAACCGTTCATCACACACTCCGGCTTGGTCATGCCAATGGATCGCGTGAATGTCGATACTGACCAGATGGTGCCGAAGCAATTCTTGAAGGCGCTGACGCGCGAAGGATTCGGGCGCATTCTTTTCTACGATTGGCGCTATTTGCCCGGAGAAAAGCCAAATCCGGACTTCGTGCTGAACTTTCCGCGTTACAAGGGTGCTTCCGTGCTCCTGGCTCGTGCGAATTTTGGGTGCGGTTCCAGCCGCGAGCATGCTCCGTGGGGCGTGAAGGATTACGGCTTCCGCGCGATCATTGCACCGAGTTACGCCGACATTTTCTACAATAATTGCTTCAAGAACGGTATACTGCCCGCGATTCTCACGGAGGCTGAAGTCGAAGAACTCTTCCGCCGCACGGAATCAGCAGTGGGCTATACACTGTCGCTCGACCTGCCGAAACAGATTGTGAGCGACAATTACGGCCTTGTCTATAAATTTGAAATCGCGCCCTCGCGCAAAGAAGTGTTGCTCAAGGGACTAGACGATATCGCGCAATCCCTGCAGCACGCTGCCGAAATCAGCGCACACGAGAAAACGCACGGCACCACCGCCACGATGTTCGAGCCGGTCGACGTGAAGCACTACTCGGAGTAGGATTCAGTTTTACTTCTACGTAATGCCTGCCGATTGCAGGGGCATTGCCTTACCTAGCAGGTGGAACTGACAATTCAAAACTATCTCACCCCACCTTCCACCACGGCTTGAAGTACACACGTCCTTCGAAGATCGGCTCGGGTGACTCTGGTGCGGCAGGTGCGCCTAACAATTCCGCGATGACAATACCGGCAATTACCAGGCCCGCACCTTTCATGGCTCGCGCCGTTAACCGCTCCTGCAGCACAAAGTAGGAAGTAATCACCGCGAATACTGGCTCAAGCGCAAAGAGAATCGCGGCGTGGCTCGGCGAGGTGTACTGCTGGGCCCACAATTGAACTGTAAATGCGAGGGCGGTGGCAAAGACGGCGCACACCCCGATCGCCAGAAGCAACTCCCAGCGCCACTCAAATCGAACAGGTTGCCAATGGATAGCAGTGCCCGTGCCCGTCATGATCCAGGCCATTGCGGCGCAAGCGGCGACCTGGATTAAGCTCAACGCGGAAACAGAATGTTCCCCGGTGAACTCCCCCACGAGGATGATGTGCACTGCGTACAAACCAGCACCAACAAACGTCAGTACATCCCCGTAATTCAAGTAGCGCAAGCCCTCGACAGGAACTGTGAGGAAGTACAGACCGACCAATGCCGCAAACGCACCAGCGTAAAGCCAATGTGTCAGCCTGCGTCCCCAGAAAACCCCGAGCAGCAGCGGCACCAGTACCACGCTGGAGCCTGTGACGAAACCCGAATTCGATGCCGTGGTGTATTGCAGCCCGGTCGTCTGGAAACCGTACCCCGCGAACATGAAGAATGCCAGGCGAAGCCCGGCAAAAATCTCCTCGCGATCGATCTTCGCCAACACCGACGGTCGAAACGCCGCCATCAGAATAGCCGCAAGCGTGAACCGGACCGCCAGGAATACGAAGACCGAGGTATGGTCCAGCGCATTTTTCACAATGACAAATGTGACGCCCCAGATCAGCGAGCAGAACATCAGAGCGAGATCGGCGCGCAGCTTGCGATCCATGCAGGGAAACTCCGTCGTTTCGTCCCGTCAGTGTATCCGAAAAGGTCCGGACCTCCGTCTCCTTTTCGGCAAAAGTGAGGTTCGTCGAACTTGACGCAACGGCGAATCCGCCACATCCTCATTTTCATGTTGTCGTTCACGAATCCGTCACGCCGCCTTGGCTTCACGCTGTTTGTCTTGTTCCTGGGGATATCTGCAATGGCGGCAACAAGAGAAGAGTGGATTGAAGTTCGCTCCCCCCATTTCACCGTGGTGAGTGATGCCGGCGAAAAGCAAGCGCGACGAATCGCAGACCAGTTCGAACAGATTCGCGAGGCTTTCCAGAACGCTTTTCCAAAGCTGCGCGCGGACCTCAACGAGCCGGTGACAATTTTCGCCTTGAAAAATGAGGATTCCATGAAGGCACTTCTGCCCTCTTACTGGGAGGTGAAGGGCCACATGCATCCGGCGGGCCTGTACATTGCGGGAGAAGAAAAGCACAGCGTAGTGGTGCGAGCAAACATCCAGGGTGAAAACGCCTACGAAGTTGTCTACCATGAATACGCGCATGCACTGGAAAATCTGAATTTTCAGGGGCTACCGCTGTGGTTATCGGAAGGAGTCGCGGAATTTCTGGGAAACTCCCGGATTCATGAAAGCTTCGTGGAAATCGGAGTTCCTGCGCCGCATCACCTCGCGGCATTGCACGAAAACAAGCTTATCCCGATCGGCGTGCTTCTTCAGGTGGACACCGCTTCTCCTTACTACAACGAAGACAATCGTGCCTCCATGTTTTACGCCGAGTCCTGGACGCTGGTGCATTATCTGATGATGGATCCTGAGGCGAGGCAAAAGCACCTATTGCAAAACTTCCTTACCGCGTACCAGGCAAGCGGGAACCCGGTGTACGCCGCACAAAACTCGTTTGGAGATTTGAAGAGGTTTGCGCAGGTGATGGAACTGTACTCCCGGCAGGATCAATTCTTTGTCAGCAGAGTAGATACTTCCGTGCACGGGGATCCAAAGAGCTACAGCCGCCGCGCACTTGCTCCCGCGGAAGTGGATGCGCTGCGCGGCGATTTCTATTCTCGAACAAACCGGACGAAAGAAGCCACGGACGCGCTGGCCGCGGCACTGCAAGAGAATCCCAATCTTCCTCAGGTACATGAAGCGCTCGGCATCCTGGCACTCTCGCAGCAAAAGACGGAGGAGGCGGAGGCCGAGTTCGCCAAAGCGGTGCGATTAAACTCAAACAGCTTTCTGGCTTACTACTACAGCGCTCGGGCGCGCATGCGATATGAGATGAACTCGCCCGAGGCAACGCAACAGGTGATCGCCGACCTGGAAAAAGCGGCCAATCTGAATCCCAAATTTGCACCGGCGTATGAAGCGCTGTCGTCGCTCTATTCGTTTGATTCCGCGACCGTCGACAAGGCGATCATTGACGGCAAAAAAGCGGTACAACTGGAACCGGGAACTTTGTCTTACGCTGTGAGCTATGGTTACGTGTTGCTGAGAATCGGGAAGGTAGCGGATGCCAGGATTCTGGCGGCAAAGATTCAAGCCTCCGCAAAGACTCCGGCGGATGTGCTCGCGAGTCGCCAGTTGCTGGAAGTGGTGGCAAGCCGAGAAGCCTACGACGCACAGATGGCGGCCCATACGCTTGCGCCACAAGACATAACCGCCGAAATCGCCGCGGCCTCCGCCAGTTCATCAAAGAAAGGCGCCGCCGTATCTTCGCCGGAAGGACCGCCAGTGAACAAGCACGCGGGCGAAAACGAGTATGCTGTCGAAGGAACGGTATTCACGGCTGATTGCGCACCCGGTTCACCCGCGAAAGTAACTTTGACCGTCAACAAGGCAACGATGTCTTTTCGAATCCCAAGCTTCGACGATTTGCAGGTTCTGGTAAACAACGTTGACGTCTCCGCGCATCCTCCGGCTTGCTCCGAATGGAAAGGCAAGCATGCCCGCCTGTATTTCTATAAGTTAAAGAACAAGGAATACACCGGGGAACTCAGCACCATTCAGTTTTTCTGATACGCCGCGGGCCTTGACATCGAAAGCCTCTCACGTAACATCAAGTCCACTATGGCGCGACCGCTAGCCGCTAGCCTCTTCTCTGTTCTGGCTCTCTCTATCTTGCCCTTCGCTTCTCCTTCCCGCGCCGATCATCACCAAACGTGGATTGAGGTTCGTTCTCCGCATTTTACTGTCCTTTCAAACGCAGGAGAGCATGAAGGACGCCTGACGGCGCAGCAATTTGAAGAAATTCGCGCCATGTTCGAACAGCGTTATCCTAAATTTCATGTGGATACCGGCAAGCCTACGATTATCTTCGCGCTCAAGAATGAAGATTCCCTGAAAATGTTCATTCCCAGCTACGGAACAAACCAGACGGCAATGAGGCTGGCTGGGCTCTATCATCTGGCTCATGACAGGAACTATGCGCTGGTAAGAACAGACGTTCGAAAAACCAGCCTTTTTCCCTACCACACTCTCTATCACGAATACACACACGCCTTTATCAGATTGAATTACCGCGGCCTGCCGCTCTGGCTCAATGAAGGCCTCGCGGAGTTCTATGGAAACACCGTGATTGAGGGGAAGGACGTGAAGGTTGGGTTGGTAGGCGAGCCGCAATTGCGACTTCTGAAAGAGAACCCGCTGATTCCTGTTTCCACGCTTGTAGCCATCGATGGCTCCTCGCCACTCTTCAATACCCAAGACCATTCCGGGATTTTCTATACCGAATCCTGGGCCATCGTTCACTACTTTATGCTTTCACCGGATGTTCCCGACAAGGACGTGCTGAACAAATATCTGGCCAACCTGAGTGAGTCAGATGACCCGACCGAAGCTGCGTACAAATCGTTTGGCGACCTGAGTACGCTCACCAGCAAGCTTGAAGCCTATGCTCATCAAACCACGTTCGGCTCCAAGCGCATGCCCCTTTCCCTGAAGGTATCTGAAAAGGATTTTACGTCCAGAAAGCTGCCTCCCGCCGAAGGGCTACTCGCACAGGCCGGCTATCTGCTTCGCGCCAACCACTTGCAGGAAGCCTTGGAGGTCTTGCACGAGGTGGAGGCAATAGATCCCAGTGTGCCGGGATACCACACTGAGATTGGGTATTACTACCTGCAGGCGGGCGACTTTGAGAGAGCGTTGAAAGAGTTCGATCTGTCCCTGGCAGCCGACTCGAACGATCTAACTGCGCATCTGAACACCGCAACGGCTCTTTACCGGCAGTTCGGTTACACGCTGGAATCGACGCCAAAGATACGCGCGCACCTGGAGAAAGTCATCTCACTGAACTCGAATTTTGCGCCCGCCTATGCATTTCTTTCCGTTGCCAATGCACAAAAGCCCTCGCCCAATTATCAGCGAGCATTTGATGCCGCGGTTCGCGCGTCGAAGTTGGAGCCAGGGAATCTCGCCTACTACATCGATATTGGCGTGGTGTTGTTGGCCGATGGAAACTTCACAGAAGCCGGAAAGCTGGCGGACCAGGCAATGAAGACCGCTTTCACTCCCAGGGATCGAAGTATCGTAGCGAGCTTCACAAAGCGTGTGGAAGCGAAAGCGAGCCAAGCCGCTTCTTCCACCGCCGGCGGCCTGGCCGCGGCTGCCGGAACACAATCCGCCGGCGCGCTGCCCAAGCCCCCGCCGCCGGAACCCACGCATGCGGAGGGGAGAATTACGGAAATCATCTGCACTCATCCGCCGGAGGTGGTACTCACGCTGGTTACGTCTTCGAACTCGCTGCTTTTGCGCATAAAGGATGTGACGAAGATTGAAATCCTGGAAGCTCAGAGACCCGGCGAAACCAATCCGCTGGAATGTACTTCATGGAAAGACCGCCGCGCCCAAGTGGAGTTTCGATTAACTCCGGACCGGGCGACGAAAGGCGAGATTAGTCGCCTAACCTTCGAGTGAGACGGGAGATAGTTGGGCAAGACAGAGAGGCAGTTGAAATCAATTCTTCTGATAGACAACGCGTCCGCCAACGACCGTGCGCAGCACCTCTGTTTTTAGAATTTCCTTTGGCGTAGCCTTCATCAGATCGGTGGAAAGAACAATGAAGTCGGCATACTGGCCGACCTTCAACTCGCCTTTCTTCCCCTCCTCGAATTCAGCATAGGCCGAGCCATAGGTGTAATTCCGCAAACACTGGTCGAGTGGCAATTTCTCCCGGGGTTCCCAGCCTCCCGGGGGCCCGCCTTCCGGCAGTTCGCGCGTGAGACAAGCATAAATTCCACGGAACGGATTAATGGGCTCGACATCATAATCGGTACCGAAGGCCAGCTTCGCCCCGGCTTTCTGCAGCGAATTCCAAGCGTATGCGCCCTTTGCGCGCTCCGGCCCGATACGCTGTTCCGCCCAGCGCATGTCATTCGTTTCGTGCGCCGGTTGCATGGAAGCAATCACGTTCAGTTTTCCAAACCGGGCGATGTCTTCTGGCGAGACAACCTGCGCGTGCTCGATGCGGTCGCGCCGGTCGCGCGAAGGGTTCATGCGTTGCACGGACTCAAATACATCCAGGCAAATTTGATTGGCCTTGTCGCCGATCGCATGGAAAGCCAATTGAAACCCAAGGCGATCGCGCTCGATGGCCATGAGTTTCAGTTTTTCCGTTTCGATGGTCATCAGCCCGGCGGTCGAAGGATCATCCGAATACGGCGCAAGCAACGCCGCGGTGCGCGAGCCGAGGGCGCCGTCCGTAACCATTTTCACGGCGCCCACCTTCAGCCAGGGGTCGGTCGTTCCGGCTTGCGCGCGACGATTCTGCAGATCGTCGGTAGACAACTGGAACGGAAGCCATTCGGAGATGCGGACGCTAAGCTTTTTCTCTTCTTTGAGCTGCTTGTACACAAGGAAATCTTCCCACTCCGAGTTGTCCTGTGCGGAAGTCACCCCGTTTCGGGCCAACTCTGTTAGAACCAGTTCAATTCCCTTCCGGCGATCTTCATCGGAGGGATCGGGGATGCGCTGTTCCACCAACTGCATCGCGGCGCCTTCCTTGAGCATGCCGCTAGGCTCGCCGTCTTCGAACCGCTCGATCTCTCCGCCCATGGGATTCTTGGTTTCAGGCGTAATCTCCGCGTGCTTCAGTGCCTCGCTGTTTGCGACGGCAACATGCCCTGAGACGTGAACGAGGAAGACCGGATTGTTGGGAGCTACCTCATCAAGTAGCAACCGCGTGGGAAATTTCTTGTCGGGCCAGCGCGTTTGGTCCCAACCGCTCCCGACGATCCATTCTCCAGGTTTTTTCCTGTCGACGGCTTTCTTTACAAGTTTCTGAAATTCCGCAACGGAGTCTGCGGCATTTAAAGAAAGGTTCATCTTGTCGCGGCCGGCGCCGCCAAGATGCGTATGCGCATCATTGAAGCCCGGCATAATAAATTGCTCGTTCAGTTGGATCACTTCCTGGCCGGTCTGTGCCCCGCCGCAATCGAGCAGAACATGCGCGAGCGTGCCGATACAAAATATCTTTTCGTCGCGAACCGCCATGGCCGCGGCCCACGGATGCTGGGGATCATTCGTATAGATATGTCCGTGAAGATAGTAGACCGTTTTGTCGACGGGATATTTTTTCTGCGCAAAGGTTTGGCCGCTCATGAACAGGCAAAACACTGTGAAAGCAAGCGCCAAACCAAGGCGAAGCGGGGCAATTGTCCTGCTCATTGCCCATGCTCCGGCGCCATCCCGGCGACTCCGAGCAGTGTGAGAAGTACCCGCTTTAAGCCATTTTCACGCCCCGCGGGCTCATACCATTCTTGCATTGAGTGGGCTCCGCCACCATTTCCGCCGGCGCCGATAGAAATGGCATCGATTCCTAACGAGAGAGGAATGTTGGCATCCGTAGAAGAGCGTTCAAGACGCGACTGGTTTCCAATCGAATCATCAGCCGCGCGCAATGCCACGAGCAGGGCTGAGCCGGCCGCTAAATCCCCGCCAGGGCGACTGCCAATCAAATTTACCTTCCATTCAAGTCTGCCCTTGCTGCGATCACGGGCGTTGTCCAATTCGTCGCGTACGCCCGCGGCCATGCACTCCCGAAAAGCGGATTCCAGACGGACAATTTCTTCTTCACTTTCCGAGCGCAAGTCGACTTTCAATTTCGCTTCGTGAGGAATGGAATTCACGGAGGTTCCGCCCTCCACTTGTCCCAGATTGAACGTGGTGCGCGGAGTTGCTGGGACCTTTGTATTGATAAAGCGCAGCGAGCCGCGAACCAACGCATTGATAGGATTAGGCATGCCGAAATCGGACCAGCTATGGCCACCAGGCCCGGTAATGACGGCCTCAAGCCTTCTCGACGCCAGTGCTTTCGTTGTGACGTGATCTGTGCCGGAACCGTCCAGGACAATTACCGCGCGAAGTTTAATGCGGTAAGTGTCAACCAACGCGCGCATACCGCGAAGATTGCCTTCACCTTCTTCACCCACGTTGGCGGCAAACAGAATCGTTCGTTGCGGCGCAATCTTCGCAGCATGCATGGCGCGTGCGATGGCAATAAGCCCGGCGAGTCCCGTGCCGTTGTCTGAAATTCCTGGTGCGATCATTCGGTCGCCTTCCCGCTGCACATTCACCGCCGTTCCAGCGGGAAACACGGTATCCAGGTGCGCAGCGATCAGTACAACCTCTCGCTCATTACTTCCCGGTAGCTCGCCGATGATGTTACCGATCTTGTCGGTATGAATAGTCAGGCCTTCGGCAGCAAGCAACTCCTTCACTGCCGCCGCGCGCTTCTCCTCCTCAAAGGAGGGAGCGGGAATTTCCGTCAGCCGAATCTGTTGCTCATCAATCCATTTGAGGTTTTGTGCAAACCAATCGAGCGCCGTGCGGACCTGCGCGTTATCCGTCAATGAGACGGAAGGAGTCTGCCGCAGGGCATGAGAGACCACCGAAGAACGAATCGGCATGGCAAAGAGGATAACGCAAACGGCCAAGCGTTTCACCGTACGAAGTGACAGGTGCATACAAAACTACACAGGGGCGCCGTTTGGCGCGCAGAGTGCTCGCAGTTCAGCGTCCGTTAGCACCCGCGGTGATTGCTTGGCAGCCTCAAAGATGCGGTTCACCAGTTCATTGGTCGCAGGGATATTGTGACGCGCCAGCCAGTAGAGCACGTTTGACTTTCCGCTCATTGGGCCAATCTCCACGATTTGTTCCAAGCCGAACAGGTGGGCGGGCACGCCGCTGTACACCGCATCCGCAAGACCCCGGTCGTGTTTTTTCAACGCCTTCACGATAGCCGCCGCATGGACGCCCGTGGCGGTGCGAAATGCATCGCGCCCAAAGACCGGGTAGTTCGGAGGAATGATGGTATGCGTGGCTTTGGCAACGCGATCGCAATAAGCCCGCAGATAGGTAAGATCGTTCGCTCGCAAACCCATTAACCTCAGGTTCACCAATAACAATTCCATCGGGGTGTTGCCGACGCGCTCGCCCAGCGAAAGCGCGACTCCATGAATCTGCCGTGCTCCTGCGGCAATGGCAGCCAGGGAATTCGCAATGGCAAGCCCGCGGTCGCGATGGCCATGCCAGTCCACACGAATGTCTTCGCCCGAGGGATTCACCACTCTGTCGAACACGAACTTGACCAGATTGTATGCACCGTGGGGAGTGGCATGCCCGACGGTATCGCAAAGGACGATGGCTCGCGCACCGCTGCGAATTGCCGTCCTATACAGGCGCTCGACCGTCTCCGGATCGGTACGCACGGTATCTTCCGTCACGTACATCGGTGGCAAACCTTCCGAAACCGCGAATTTCACGGCTTTCTCGGTGGTGTGCTCCAGATGATCGATGGTCCAGTCCTCAACCAGGCGCCGGATCGGGCTGCTACCGAGAAACATGGCAGCTTCGATAGCAAGGCCAATGCGCTGCGAAATCTGCGCGATCGGGCGAATGTCTGCTTCCACCGTTCGCGCAGCACAGTTGGGCTTGATGCGCATGCGGTTGCTAGCAATTTCTCGAGCGAGAGCTTCAACGTCCGCCAATGCGCGCGGTCCGGCACCCGGTAGACCGAGGTTCACGGAATCAATACCGAGTACTTCCATCAAATGCAGAATTTCAATTTTTTCTTCCAACGTGGGATCGTGGACAGAGGGATTCTGTAATCCATCGCGCAGCGTTTCGTCGTTCACCATAACGCGAGTCCCCGGAGGGATCGCGGCGCCGCCAACCAGATTCCAATCGTAGATCCACTCGTTCTCGGGCATGGCGGAGCGGCCTCCCTGTGAGGTCTAGTAACGCACAGTGTAGCTGTTGGGCTGCTGCTGGGGATCGGGGCGATAAAGCGTTTGACAGAATTCACAGCGGTAGATTTCCGCGCCTTTGCCCACGAGCTTTTCAATTTCCGCGGGGTAATCGAACCAGTGCTTCAAATGTCCGGCACACAATTTTCCTTTTGCGTCTTTCTCATCGCAGGCGCGTTGTTTGGGCTTGCGCGTTTTCACTTTGGGGGCGGAAACTGCTTCGGGTGTCGTTACGGCCTCAGGAACCGGTGCGGGTGTGTTTTCCTCTGGCAAGAGATGTCTCCTTATTGTGAATCCTGCTAAAAGCCGTGATCGCGGAAAAAGGTCTTCATGGCGGAACGCGCGCTGCGTAGCCGAACAGATAAGCCGTCGCTAAATTCGAAACGTAAGAAGGCGTCCGCTGCACGTTCCAGGTCCGCTCCATAACGATACCACCAGGGCTTTTCTGATTTGGGCAGCCGATCGACGTCCACATATTTAACTTGAACCATCTCCTGTAAGCCAGCCTTACCGTGCGTGCGCCCCCAACCGCTGAGTCCACATCCTCCATGCGGTGCTTCGGCGATGGCAAAGCCACTCAAGAGATCGTTCACCATTACCGTCCCTGCTCGGAGCCGGCGGGCGATTGATTTACCACGCGCAGTATCGTTTGTCCAAACGCTGGCGGCGAGCGCGAACTCACTGTCATTCGCTGCCTGAATCGCCTCTTCCACATTGCTCACGGCTTGAACGGCCAGGATGGGACCAAACGTTTCGTCCTGGAAGAGCTTCATGGACGAGTCCACGCCCGTCAGCACTGTGGGCTGGAAAAAGTTGGGTCCCAGCTCAGGTCGCGAATGTCCTCCGCAGGCGACCTTCGCGCCACGTTGCACGGCGTCTTCGATCAATTCGCTCATACGCTGCACATGTTGAGGGCGAATCAACGGGCCAACGTCGGTGTCTTTATCGCAACCCCGCCCAAGTCGAAGTTTCTGAGTCTTCTCCACGCAGCGGCGCACAAATTCTTCGCAAACCTGTTTTTCCACAAAAAGTCGTTCCACGGATAAACAGACTTGCCCACAATTGGTATAACTGCCCCAGACCGCCGCACTCGAGGCCACGTTCAGATCTGCATCGCGCAGAACGAGCATGGCGTCTTTGCCTCCCAATTCCAGCACGGTGGGAATCAGTTGGCGCGCGCAAGCTTCCGCAACGTGCCTACCGGTGAACACGCTTCCCGTGAAGAAAACCTTGTCCGGGTGCGCTTCAATCAGTGCCTGGCCAACATCTCCGCCACCCTGGAGAATTGTGACCAGATCCGGCGGAAAGCCGGCATCGCGAAAGAGCTTCCCGATCAACGCTCCGCACTCTGGAGTGAAATCACTGGTTTTGCAGAGCACCGTGTTCCCCGCGGCCACTGCCGCGATGATCTGGCTGAACGGAATGGCCAGCGGATAGTTCCATGAACTGATGATGCCAAGTACACCGAGCGGCTCGTAATAGAGCTTGCCAGATTTTGCTTTCGCCGCGGTGCTGTGATGCGGCACCACTTCCGGCTGGAGCGCATCGGCGCCGCGCTTGGCGAAGTAGGCAGCTGTATCCAGGGAGACGAATACGTCGGCGAACAAGGCTTCAACGCGCGGCTTGCCCGATTCCCGCACCACCACATCGGCCAGGATGTCGCGTGCTTCCAGGATTTTCCTTTTTAGCACAGCGATCAGCGCGCAACGATCCTGGCTGGAGCGCTGGGCCCAGCTCGCCTGTGCGGCGCGTGCTTTAGCCATCAATTGCGGTACAGCCAGCGGCGGCGTTTTCTCAAAGTTCGCCGTTACTTGCCCCGTGGCAGGATCAATAGAAGGAACCGTCTCCACAGCGAGTGGCGTAACAACCATACCCGTGATTCTAGCCGAAGTGAAGGCGGACTTCACGCGCCGTTCGCCATTGGGAAGGTGCGACCTGACGTCTGGAAGGAACCGGTTTCGGCCTCGAAGTTCTCTGTGGGGTTCCGCCAAGCGGAAATGGAACGGTCATCCGTCACTGACTTGAACTCATTGGGCTCCTACTATAATCGATAAGTTGCGGGCTCCGACGCTCCCTCCGGATTTTTCCTTCGCTCCTGCCCGATTCAGAACAGTCAAGTGTCGACATAATTGCCGGGAAACCGCGCCATCCTTCGCGGAGTCCCATCCAATCCGCGGCATATGAAACACGAAAGCAGTCAGCATGAGTTGGTATCGAAATTTGAGCCGACGGGAATTCCTTAAAACGGCTGCCACTGCGGCCGCAGCTAGCGGAGCTATTTCTTGTGGGGGAGCGCGGATTCCGTGGCGATTCCTGACAGTAAATGAGGCGCGCACTCTCGCTGCAGTGTGCGATCAATTGATCCCACCCGACGGCGATCCCGGTGCGGATTGGGCGCGCGTCGTCAACTACATTGACGTCCAGCTCAGCGGGCCCTACCAGCATTTGCGGCAAGATTACCGCAATGGAATAGCCGCCCTGGAACAAACGAGCGATCAGAAGTGGCACAAGCTCTTTGCCCAGCTCTCCATTGAGCAGCAGGTGGAATTATTGACTGAGTTGGAAAAAGACGAAGTTCCTCAGGAAATCTGGAAGAAACCGCGTGCCCAGGCCTTCTTCGAAATGGTGCTGAGCCACACCATGGAGGGCTACTACGGCGACCCTCGTCACGGCGGCAATCGCGATCATGCCAGTTGGAAAATGGTGGGGCTTTCCTACCCGCCTGTGCGCGGACGACAACATTACAGCGTGAAGGGCTTATAGCAACATGGCACTGAAACACGTCAACGCAGTAGTGATTGGAGCCGGCGCTGGAGGCGGAGTCGTCGCGAAAGAGCTGGCTTGCGCGGGTCTCAACGTCGCACTGCTGGAGCGCGGAAAATGGTACACGGCGTTCGATTGCCGAAAAGATGATCTGCGCAACCAGCGCACCACTCCGCTCGGCTGCGGATTTGGCCCGGACGACGAGCGCTACCGCCGTGTCCTGGTGGAGCCAGACGGTCGTGAGCAGATCGTCAAGCCGAGCAACTGGGCCTACAACAACAATGCCGCATGCGTCGGTGGTGGCACCTTCAGTTATGGAGCGATGGCCTGGCGATTCATGGAAAACGATTTCCGTATGCGCTCGGTCTACGGCCCCGTGGAGGGTAGCACGCTAGCAGACTGGCCAATTACCTATGCCGACCTGGAACCCTACTATGAAAGAGCGGAGTGGGAGATCGGCGTATCGGGCGACGATAGCGGCAACGTTTTCAAAGCACCGCGCAAGAAACCCCTACCTATGCCTCCCCTTCCCCCCGGAATCGAGCACGAGGTTCTGCAGGCCGCGCGCAAAGCGATCTGGGACTCCACCCTTTCCACATTCCTATGCTGCGCAACAGCGTTCCCTATAACGGACGTGGCGCCTGCATGCGGTGCCGGTGGTGCGTGGGATTTGCGTGCGAGGTTGACGCGAAAAATGGCACGCACAATACCGTAATTCCCAAAGCACTTGCCACGGGGCGCTGCGACTTGCGCACTGAGTGCGTGGTAAAAGAAATCCTGGCCAATCACCGCGGCGGCGTCACTGGCGTCACCTACTTTGACGCGGACAATCGCCTTGTAGAACAAACAGCCGACATTGTGATCGTCTCCGCTTCAGCAACCGAGTCCGCGCGACTCTTGCTGAACTCGAAGAGCAAGCTCTTTCCCGAATGGCCTTGGCAATCGATATGACTGGGTCGGCCGCAATCTTCAGGGCCACGCCTACACGGGCGCGATGGGCCTGATGGAATCCGAGGTCTACGACGACATTGGCCCTGGCGCTTCCATCGCCATCTGCGATTACAATCACGGAATTCCGGGACTGGTAGGCGGCGCCCTCCTCTGCAACGAGTTCATCCGGTTGCCCATTCACTTTGCCGGCATGGTGCCGCCAGACGTGCCACGCTGGGGGAGTGCGCACAAAGAATACGTTCGCAAATACTACAAGCGCTCGATCATGGTGATGGGCCCCGTGCAGGAGATGCCGGTGTTCGACGCGCGCGTCCAAGTCGATCCTGAAGTCAAAGACGCCTGGGGAATTCCGGTCGCACGGCTTTCGGGACAACGGCATCCCCTGGATTTGATCACAGCAAAATATGTCGCGGGCAAGGCGGAAGCATGGCTGCGCGAGGCGGGCGCGATCAAAACATGGCAGCGACTGCCGGGCACGGGGCTGAGCGGTGGACAACACCAGGCCGGTACATGCCGCATGGGTGATAATCCCAAGACCTCGGTCGTCAACCGCAATTGCCAGGTACACGACGTTGACAATCTATTCGTAATCGATGGCAGTGTGCATGTAACAAACGGTGGATTCAATCCTGTCCTCACCATCATGGCAATTGCCTACCGCTCCTCGGAATATATTTCAAGCATACTGGAAGCCCTGCATGAGTCGCGCGTATATCTCCAGGGAACCCTGCAAACCCGGCCGGAATCGCGTATAGCAGCTTCATCTGGCGATTTTTGCGTTTGTGTTGGTTGTTCTCGGGCATCACCTTGCCAGTATTGGTTCTTGGCGGGACACTTCTGCAGTTTGAAGGCGCCCAGGGCAAGGGCTGCGTGAGTTGCCACGAAATCTGGCAGCCATACTCCGACTGGCACGATTCGGCTCACAGAAACGTGTCCTGTGCGGACTGCCACGGAAATGTTTTCACTGTCGACGCGGGATTCCACATTAACAATATCCGCCGCGCGTTCACGCACCTCAGCGGCGACGAACCTGAGAAACCCAGGCTTAGGAACCGGGACATCCAGCGGATGGTGGCGCGCTGCCAAAAATGCCACCAGGAAGAGTACGCCGACTGGCGCTCCGGGGGCCATAGCGCAAGCTACGCAAATATTTTCCTGAACGGCGAGCACAATCATCGCCAATTGTTGATGGACGATTGCCTGCGGTGCCATGGCATGCATTTCGAAGGCGGCATCCGCGATCTGGTCTCCCCTCTAGACACAACTGGCCCGTGGCGGCTGAACTTGCCGGAGCTAGCTGATCAACCCGCTGTTCCCTGTCTTAGCTGTCATCAGTTACACCAACTGGGCGCACCTCACGCAAGCGCAAATATCGGAACGCCAATTCCAGGGCAGAACAGGAAACCAATCGCCCCTCGGTTGGTTTATTTGACCGGCGTGAACTCGCTCATGTGCCCGTCAGGAGCTTCCTCTGCCAAAAGTATTTGAAGGGGGACGTCCGGTGAAAATAAGCCCCGACCAGCGTCAGGCGCTTTGCTATCAATGCCATGCACCTCTAGCCACGACGACAGGTCTATTCGGGCGACGATCGTACTCCCATCGGTGTACATGAAGGTCTGAGCTGCCTGGCCTGTCATTTGAAACATGGCCAACAGACTCGACCATCCTGCAGTACCTGTCATCCAAGACTTTCCAACTGCGGCATCGCCGTGGAGACCATGGATACCTCCTTCAAGCAGAAAACCAGCAAGCACAACATCCATTCGGTGAAGTGCGTTGATTGTCATACCAAGGGCGTACCACGCAGTACGGCCAATCCAACCTGATAAGGGGTGCCATCGCGCCTTTGGCAATGAGGGGAGAAGGAGGAATTCCATTTTGAAACGGCAATCCAACGCTCGTGTGTCACTTTGAAGTGTGATGAATGTCACTCAGTTTTGTGCGAAATAACCCACTTGTGTCCAATTTGTGCCAGCTCACTCTGTCCCAACGTCATTTTCTGAGTCTTTCTAAGAGCTTAGCTTTCTGCAACTTGGACTGGTGGAAATATGGTTCGCAGCCGTATCCGAGAAAGGCCCCTCGCATGCCTTTTCCCCGGGGAGAGTAGAAAGCAATCAAGGTCAGGCCAGGGAGGACAAGCATATGTCGAACACCATGGTAGCGGAAAGAAACTTCGTATCACCGTTCCGCTCGTCAACCAATATCCAAAAAAGGCCACGGACTCCCTACGGTTTGTCCATTGAAGATAACTGCGTTACTTGCCACGATCGCAACGCCAACTATTTCTGTGGATTCTCCGAAGCCTCCACCAGAGCACTCGAGCAAATCAAGCGCGTTACTTCCTATCCCGAGGGAGCAGTTTTATTCATGGAGGGCGAGAGTTCGCGCGGCGTCTACATACTTTGTCAGGGCCGCGTGAAGCTTCTCACCACGAATAGCGAGGGTAAGTCGTTCATCCTGAAGATCGCGCAACCCGGTGAGGTGTTTGGATTGAACTCCATTCTGACAGGCACACCACACGAGATTACCGCGGAGACGTTGCAACCTTGCCAGGTGGCTTATGTCGGGCGCGAAGATTTTGTGCGGTTCATCAAGGAACATGGCGATGCCTGCCTGCATGTCGCAAAGCACCTGAGCCGTGACTGCAGTTCGGCGTATGAAGTAATCCGCTCTATCGGTTTGAACAACTCCGCATCCGAAAAACTGGCGCGCTTCCTGGTGGAATGGGCCTCCGATGGGCGCATGAATGACGGCGCAATCCGCGTAAAACTGGCCCTCACTCACGACGAGATGGCACAGCTGATCGGGTCTTCACGCGAGACGGTCAGCCGAACACTGAGTGAATTTAAACGCCAACGTTGGATTGAACTGAATGGGGCTACGCTCGTGCTGCGCAATAAAGCGGCTCTCGAGCAGCTGGCCGCAAACTGACAGAGATTGTTTTTGCGGCGTCATCTCCTCGCCGCACTTCCCGCCCGTCTCCCTCGCTCAGAGGCCCCGAGCCCAACTCCCGGGCCTCTGAGCGATAAGAAACATCGAAATACAATTCGCAAAACAAAAACTGTACAACCAATTCGTTAGCGACAGAGCGCCATACTTCGGTACACTCTGTGGCACACGAAGTTTGTTTTCCGCGATCGAGGAGTTTATTCGTGATCTCCCTATTGCTAGTTCCCGTAATGCTCGCTCTCTGTTCCTTCCTGCTTCCTGCGATCTTCACGCCGAATCCAGTATCTTCGAAGGGAGGCACCGAACTCATCCAATCCATGCACATATTTGATGTGAAAAATTATGGTGCCATGGGAATGGCAAGACCATGGACACGGCCGCGATAACCAAAGCCATACGCGCTGCAAATTCTTCAGGCGGCGGCACCGTGCTCTTCCCTCCGGGACAGTATCTGACAAGCACGTTTGAGTTGCTGAGTAAGGTCACGTTAAACGTGATGGCCGGGGCCGTGGTG
Source organism: Candidatus Acidiferrales bacterium (assembly GCA_963839315.1). GTDB lineage: Bacteria > Acidobacteriota > Terriglobia > Acidiferrales > UBA7541 > Acidiferrum. Next base: position 74,122 of record CAWIUU010000031.1, on the reverse strand, counting down.
CAAGGTAGCGCCCATGTGGCCGACTACGACAATGTTTCCAAATATGGGTTCGCACACCATTACGGAATCGACAGCACGAGAGAAGGCGACCTGGTGGGAATCATCGTCGCGCGCAACGCCGAAAACATTGGCATCACCGGCCAGGGCACGATCGACGGTAACGCTGACAGCTTCTACGACTTTAAGAAACCGCATTTCGGGCGTGACTTCGACCCACAGAGCCACTCGCCAAGGCACGGCATTTGAAAAATCCATGCTTGAGACTTCGGATGGACTTCTCCGATTGCGACATTGTTGCCGGGGATGACGATTTTGCCTTCTATGCCGCGGAGAATGTCTCCGTTAGCAATTGCTCCCTTGGTCTCACACTCCGCCGGCATCCGACTGGAAGATTCGCGCTACAGCACGTTTTCTGATCTTTCGATTCATTCCAATCGCGGCATCGGCATCTTCGAGAGTTACGGGCACACCTCTAACCTCATCTTTTCCAATATCACCATCGAAACGCAGCTTACTCTTCGGCCATTGGTGGGGAAAGGCGGAGCCAATCTTTGTTTCCATTGGCCCACCACGGGACGGACACAGATCCGGCGAGGTTCACGACGTTGTATTCTCCACCATCATTGGCGAAGCGGAAGGCGGCATCGTCATGTATGGCGATGCGTCTTCTCCGGTCCGCAACATCTATCTCCATGACGTAAAACTGAAAATCCGGCCCCCACGAAAAGCTGTTAGTGACCTTGCCGGCGGCAATTTTGATTTTCGCTGGACTGCCACCAAGTCTCTCCGAAGCAGTATTCAAGCACGATATTCCTGCGCTCTATGGCCGCCATGTCGATGGCCTACAGATTCAGGAATTTCACGGTCGATTGGGCGGAAGGCCTGCCTGACTATTTCTCAAGCGCTATCGAATTGGAGGACTTTACAAGATTCAATCTCGATGCCTTCCGCGGCCGCCAGTCACCCAGTTCAACCGAAAGCCCTGCGATTTCGTTGCGGCGCGGCGACGGAGTAAGCATTTGCTCCAGCGTTGCAGCGCCGGGCACAACGGACGTTCCTCTTCTCTTCCGGAGTGAAGGGCGAGGGGCGATTCGCGGAAAATGACCTGCGCAGTGCGCAACGCCCTTTTGTTCCTGCGGCGAATTCGTTTCATTCCTACGGCAACATCATGCCGGAGACGACGAAGAAGCATCAGGCCCGGACCCCTAGTCGTTGCTTCGGACCGTCGCAACTATTTTTTGGCGAGTTTTTCTTCCAGCCGTGGGACCCAGCCACGCTGAAACTCCGGCTCAATTGTCCTCGCAAGTTCCAACGCCTTCTCGTAAAAGGCGCGCCCTTCCGCCGCCTCATTCAGAGCGGTGTAGATGGCACCGAGGAGAGCGTTGGGCTTCACAGCATCAGGGGCGAGTGCTTGCGCTTTTTGTGCTTCGGCCAGTGCTTCGGGCAATTGTTTCGCAGCCAGCAACTTTTCTGCATTATGCGAATGGCTGATCGATGCCGCCAGGGGAATTTCAAAATGACCGTCGAAAACGAACACTCCATAATCAATGACCGCAGTGGGCCGAAGCGATTTGAATTGTTCGTAAGGATTCAAGGGCCAGGACCGAATTCCCAGCCGGACAGGCAACCCGCGCTGATCAGAACAGGGCCGTCAATCGACCGCAGGTGCGTCGGCAAATTCCCCCGTCCACATGGCATCGGGGGTCGGTAACGGCTTGCACGGAATTCCGTAGTAGCTGTAATCGATCACTCCTTCGCCGAAATAGACGAACCAGCAGTCCTTCACACCACGCGCGTCGAGGTAGCGTTTCGTCGCTTTAAGTTGTTGCGCCCAATCGACGTTTGAGTCGGTCAGATATTTATAAGTCTGTGATCGGTCCGCCCCAAAGTTCGTTTGCATAGGCCAGGTAAGCAGGAAACGCTCGCGTTGTGGATACCACCTGAAAAATCAGAAGCGCCCCTACGACATAGGCCCAGCGCCGGTTGGCCTTAATCAATGTCCATGCCGCTCCACCAATCAGAACCGTCAGGAACACATACATGGGCAAAATATGCCGCAAGCCGATGTTCATTCCCGCGACCATGGCGACAAACAAATAGAAGGCAGGAGGAATCGTCAGAAACAGAATCTCTCGCCAGGCAGTAAATTTTCGAATCGCCATCGCCCAGATTGCCAGAACAAACAAAATCAGAAACGAAAGGCTGGATTTGATGGCGAAGGCCACCGGGAAATAAAACCACACACCTTTCGGATAGATTGTTCCGAAGATATAGCTGGTGTAGAAATCCGACATGTTACGCACGTCGGCCAATCCGTATAGGTACGATTCCGGCAGTAAATGAAATCGGCCTACCGTCGGAAAGAAGCCATACGTCGTGTGTCGCGATAACGACTTCACGAACTCCGTGTAGGGCGGGTTCATCGCCAGTTGGCTCGCACGGGGTTCGTAACGAAATCCGTAGAAGGCCCAGAGCACAACGAGGAAATCGATGCCAATAACACAATTGCGCGCCAGCCAAACGTACGACGCGCTTCCCTTTTGTATTCTGCTGGGGGCCGTCCATGTGGAATTGCCCGGCGCAAAACTTCACACAACGCCAGCATCAGGAGCATTGGAAATAAGAGAATGGCGGTGTGTTTCGTGGCAAGGGCTAATCCTGCCGCCAGAGCCGCAAGAACGCAAGCGGCCGGCCGATGGCGCTTTCACGTAGCGATAGAACGTGTAAATCGAAGCGAACAGGAAACAAGAAAGCCCAGCGTCCGTTCCCACTACCGCGCCATGTGCCAAGAAGTTAGGGTCGAATGCCAATAATCCCGAGAGCGATAAACCCGGCCCCCGTGCCAAACATTTCCTTCGCCGCGAGAAACACCAGCACGGCCAGCAGCACACTGAACATAGAAACCGCCAGACGGGCCCTGAAGAGCATCCCGTCTGCATCATTCTTGAAGAAGAATTCCTTCCCACCGAGGAACCCTTCCAGCTTGAAAAAACGGTTCTGCAGCGCAGGCATCTTTACCGGCATGATGAAGCAGCGGCAACGCAGCCACCAACTTTACCAATGGCGGATGCTCCGGGTTCAGCCCGAAATCCCCGTGCTTCCAGGACATGTAGCCGGCGTAAATATGATCGTCTTCGTCCCAAGTGAAGGAATTGCTGATGCACGGAAAGTGCGAGCTGAATCCAAAAAATGGTCAACCAAAAGTACAACACCGATGATCACCCAAGCGCGGCGGCCTGGCGCAGTCATTCACGTCAAAGGTCCCCCACTTGGGAGCGATGTTCGATACGATTCTAGCCGGAACCGTAATGCACAAGTCGGTGCCGTACGTCACTCGACGTGAAAAGCTTCCTCGTGCTCCACGCGCACCATGAACAAGTCCTTGCGGGGGCACGGTCGGGCCGGATTTGGAGCGATCTTTCAATTCGTAGAGCTTGTCGATGTCCGCCGGCGCGAGTTTTCCTCGGCCGACTTCGAGCAAGAGTACCCACCATTTTGCGAACCATGTAGCGCAAAAATGAGCGGCCATGGACGGTGAACCACAATTCTTCCCCATCCTCGTGCGTCTTCAGTTCCGTCGCAAAAATCTCCCGCACATATTGCGTTCTTTATCGTCGTCTTCCGAACCAGTTGACGCGGCGAACGCGGTGAAATCGTGCATGCCAACAAAGCGCGCGCCGCATCGCGCATGGCGTCTTCGTCCAAGGGGAAAGGGTAGTGCAGCACATAGCGCCACAAAAACGGAGGCACCACTTTCCCTCGGTAAATTCGATAGCGGTAGACCTTTCCCTTCGCCGACCACCGGGCATGGAAATCCGGGCCAGTTTCCGTCCGCCTGCACAATGCGGATCGTCTGCGGCAACAGTGCATTCAGTGCACGCTGGAACTCCCCCGCGGAAAGTGCCGACTGCGTACGGAAGCTGCCCACCTGCCCCAAGGCGTGCACGCCCGCATCCGTGCGCCCGGCGCCATGCAGCTGCACATTCTCTTGTGTCAGTCGCCGGAGCACAGACACAATTTCGCCCTGCACTGTCGGTTTGTCATTCTGGAATTGCCAGCCGTGGAAGTCGGTTCCATCGTAGGCAATCGTGAGTTTGAAATAACGCATGCAGGAATTGGCCGCCGGATCTAAGGAAGCGCTGCGCACAAAACGGCTGCCCGGTTTCATGGCGACACTTCCCTGCCGGCAGAGAGGGCAATCTTCCGGCTCGTAGCTCTCGATCGTCAGTTCCAGCAACGCATTGGACTCCACAGGAAACTCGATCTTCCCGCCGCTGCGATCAATCAGCGCGCCGGCAGCCACCACACGACCGCCCGCCTCCTCCACCACGTGAATTGCTTCTTGTGTGGAACCACCGGTGGTCCACACGTCTTCAACCACCAGCACATGCTGATCGGGCTTCAGCGAAAATCCTCGGCGCAGGGTCATAGTCCCGCTGGCGTCGCGCTCCACGAACAATGCCGGAACACCTCCACCAATGGCATCCTTGGGGGCGGGCAGCGCACGGGCCACTTCTTGCCCAATGATCACGCCGCCCATCGCGGGTGACACCACGGCATCGATCCGCGCGTCAGAAAAGAGCGAGGCCAGTGCGTGCTCCCAGAATCTCCGCAAAACGCGGATATTGCAGCACCAACGCGCATTGCACGTAGGTAGCGCTGTGAAGCCCGCTGGACAGTTCAAAGTGCCCATGGCGGATGGCCCCCGCCGACTCGAACATGCGAACAATCTCATCTTTAGTGAGCATAGTCTTGCTAACGGTTAACGCTCCTAAACGTCGTAATGTCAGGAGCCTAGCTGCCATGTGCCACGATGTCAAGGTGGAGAAGCCCTGTGATAGACTGCTTGGTTCCGGAATGAGTGGGACGATCAGGTCAGGCACGCTTTCCTGAAGTAATTTTCACCAAGAACGAAACAAATCGCGTGCGGGAATCGTTTTAAAGAGTGATGACCCAAATCGTGTTGTTTCTACACATTCTGGCCCAAGTCAACCAGATGAGGATAAACATGAAGAAGCCGTTCTTTAGACAGCTGCTTGCCGCCGTGTTGGTCGGTATACTGGCAGGCGCACCCGTCTCGCCCGTTTTTGCTCAGGACCCCGCTACTCCGGCTCAAACGCCGACGCAGGCAGCACCTCCAGTTCAAGCTTTGCAGCCCGCCAAACAAGGCGGCATCTCCAATTTCGCTGGGTGTAGCCAAGCACGACTATTCAAAGGCTCCCAGCGCTTTCCCTAACATCATCAATCCCTATCGAACGCAGTTCATCGAGTCCCGGCGTGCTCACCAACTCTCCCCGCCTGGAGCAACTGATCCACGACGGCAAGCTCCCGCTTGAGCCTTCAGGACGCCATCGCGCTGGCACTGGAAAACAGCATGGACATCGTCGTCCAACGCTACAACCCCTGGATTGCCGATGTGAGCCTTTGAAAACAAAGGCCGGAGGATTCGGGTATGGCGCGCCGGCAGCAGCATCTCTGCGGCTCTACCGCCATTGTCCCCACACTGTTCTACGACCCCTTCATCACTCAAGCTGATTTCCTACGATGACCACCACACCTATCGACAACCCGTTTCATCTCCGGAACTGGCGCAGGCGGGCAACCGGCAAAATCCGCAATCCGCTCCGCACTCTTCTCCCACACTGCTCAGTACAACACCCATATCAGCAAAGCTTTGACTACCGGCACTACTGTCTGCTGTCACCTGGAACAATACACGCGCCTCTTCGACCGCGGCGAACTTCTTCAATCCCTATGTGCAATCGGCGCTCACGATCGGCTTCCAGCAACAATTGCTGGCTAGGCGCTGGACGGTTCGTCAATCGCCGCAACATCATTATCGCGGAAAACAACCGAAAGATTGCCGATCTCGCATTTTCTCAGCAGGCCATTACTACCATCACGAACACCATTACCGCCTACTGGGAACTTTCCTACGCTCAGGAAAACGTCAAGGTGCAGCAGCAGGCCGTCACCGTCTCCGAGAAGCTTTATAGCGATAACAAGAAGCAACTCGAAATCGGCACCATGGCTCCTCTCGATGTTACTCGAGCAGAATCCGAACTCGCCACCGACCGCCAGAATCTGATCGTAGCTCAGACCACCGAGCTTCAAGACCAGTTGATTCTGAAGAACGTCATCAGTAAGGATCCGCTGGCCTCGAACTTGATTAACGTGGAAATCATTCCCACGGACAAGCCCGATGCGCCTGCAGCCGTTCAGACTTCTCCTTCGAAGATGCGGTCAAGGAAGCATTCGCGAAGCGTCCCGATTTCCAGGAGCAATATTACAACCTGAAGAACGCCGATATGGACGTCCGCGCCACAAAGAATGCACTGTTCCTACCGCCACGCTCGGCGCACAGTATGCCAGCTATGGCCTTGCCGGTAATGCCATCGCTTCTCGGTCCCGTCAACTACACCGGACCAGTTCCCTCCGATCTTCGACGCCAACGGGAACCCGGTCACCGTGCCAGGAGCGGGCGGCACGCAAGTACCGATCTTTGTGGCCACGGGATCGCAGCCCTTCCTTGGTACAACGCAAGCTGGTTTTGGCTCCGCGCAGAGCCAGATTTTCCACAACAACTTCCCGGATTTCGCCGCGCAACTCACTTTCAGCCTTCCCTTGCGCAACCGTTCGGCACAAGCCGATAACATCCATGCCCAATTGGTGCTGCGTCAGATTGGAGGCACAGTGCAACAGATCAAGAACACGGCGCTGCTCGACGTGCGCAACACGACGATCGCCGTGGAGCAGGGCCGCGCGCAGGTCGAGGCTGCCACCAAGGCGCGCGAACTTCAACAGCAAACCTTTGACGCTGAACAGAAAAAATATGCACTCGGCGCTTCCACCGTGTACAACGTCATTCTGACCCAGCGCGACTTGATCAACGCTCAGGGTGCGGAACTTCGTGCTTTAGCCAATCTCGCCGAGGCCAAGGCCAACTACGAACGCGCGCTCGGCAGCACGCTGGATGTCAACAACGTCACCATCGCCAAGGGTAAAAAAGGGGAAGTCGAGAAGGACACTTTAATCCCTGGCACGCTCAACGGGCAGGTGGTCGGCACGGAGGACCTCTTTAAAGCTCTGGACAGTGCCGCAACAAAGGGCCAACGATAATACGGTTTCGCTTGTAATTTCTGGGCCGCGGAGAGCAATCTCCATGGCCCATTTCTATTTGGCCTCGTGGGTTGATCCATGAACGCTTTCGTTCCCGTTAGGAATACCGTTTGTACATCTCCCGAGGCATCGCTTGCCCATGGCAGATGTTTCGCATAGCATTACTTTTTGTGCGGATTGCTTATCTCTCTCTCTTATAAGGGCAATCCTCGCTCTGTCGTCGTGATCGCACGTTCAGGAGCCTGCGCGGATGAGTGAACAGAAGAACAATTCGCCCCAGCAAGAAGCCTGGGAGAAGAACACGCTAAAGCCCGCCTTGGATAAAAGTCCTGAACGCCAAATGGAGTTCACCACCGTTTCCAGTTATCCGATTCGGCGTCTATACACCGAAGCGGATTTGCAGGGATGGGATCCCCAGCGTGACCTAAGCTTTCCGGGCGAACCTCCCTACACTCGCGGCATTCATGCCACCATGCATCGCGGGCGTCTCTGGACCATGCGCCAGTTCGCTGGATTTGGCACCGCCGAAGACACCAATCAGCGCTTCCGCTATTTGCTCGCGCAAGGCCAGACCGGCCTCTCCACCGCCTTCGATCTGCCCACGCTGATGGGTTATGACTCCGACCATGCCCTGTCCGAGGGCGAAGTCGGCAAATGCGGCGTGGCCATCAGTTCTCTGGCCGACATGGAAGTGCTCTTCGACCAGATTCCGCTTGCGGATGTCACCACTTCCATGACCATCAACTCGCCCGCCGCGGTGATCTGGGCGATGTATCTGGCGGTGGCGGAAAAGCAAGGCGCCGACTGGAAGAAACTTTCCGGCACGCTGCAGAACGACATCCTGAAGGAATACATCGCGCAGAAGGAATACATCTACCCGCCCGAGCCGTCGATGCGCCTGGTGATCGACACGTTCGAGTTCGGCGTGAAGCACACGCCGAAGTTCAACCCGATTTCCATCAGTGGCTACCACATCCGCGAAGCGGGCTCGACCGCCATTCAGGAACTCGCCTTCACTCTGCGCGACGGCATGGAGTATGTGGAATGGGGTATGCGCCGCGGGCTCGACGTGGATGAGTTCGTGCCCCAGCTTTCTTTCTTTTTCAATGCGCACAACGATTTCTTTGAGGAGATCGCAAAATACCGCGCCGCGCGCCGCATCTGGCATAAAGCCATGACCGAGCGCTACAAGTCGAAAAACCCGCGCACGTTGGGCGCTGCGTTTCCACTCGCAAACGGCGGGGTGTTCCCTCACCGCGCAACAGCCTATGAACAACGTGGTGCGCACGGCGATCCAGGCGCTCGCCGCGGTTCTCGGCGGGCACGCAGTCGCTGCACACGAATTCCCTCGATGAAGCCTGGGCGCTACCCACGGAGTTTGCAGCCACCATCGCTCTGCGCACGCAGCAGATCATTGCGCACGAAACCGGCGTGACCAACACGGTCGATCCGCTGGGCGGCTCCTACTTTGTGGAAACGCTCACCAATGAGGTCGAGCAGCGGCGCGTGGGACTACATCCGCCGAGATCGATGCCATGGGCGGCATGGTCGCGGCCATCGAGAGAAGCTACCCGCAGCGCGAAATTGCGGAAGCCTCTTATCGCTACCAGATGGCGGTGGACAAAAAGGAAAAGATCATCGTCGGCGTAAACGATTTCGTCACCAGGAAAAACCCTCGGACATCCTGCAGATCGACGAAACTGTGGCGCATCGTCAGGCGCGAACGCCTGCAGCAAACTCCGCGCCGAGCGTTCGGCCGCCGAAGTGGACCGCCGCTTGAACGCTCTCCGCAAGGCCGCGGAAGGCAGCGAGAACCTGATGCCGTTTATCTACGATGCGGTGAAAGCCTATGCCACCCTGGGCGAAATCTGCGAAGCCATGCGCACCGTCTTCGGCGCCTACGAAGAAGTCGCCGTCACTTAAGATGAGGGTGAGCACCTGCGCAAAATGCCCGAAAAGAAAATTCGCGTGCTGATTGCCAAGCCCGGCCTGGACGGCCACGACCGCGGAGCGAAAATTATTGCCCGCGCCCTGCGCGATGCCGGCATGGAGGTCATCTATACCGGCCTTGCCAAACCCCCGAGATGATCGCTTCGGCGGCCGCCCAGGAAGATGTCGACGTCATCGGATTTCCATTCTTTCCGGCGCTCACAAAACCATTTGTCCACAATTGATGAAGCTTCTTCACGAAAAGGGCATGACGACGTCACTGTTCTCGTTGGCGGGATCATTCCCGAAGCCGATATTCCCGCCATGAAGCAATCCGGCATTGCCGAAATTTTTCTTCCCGGCACCTCCACGCAAGACATTATTGAGTTCATTCACAAGCGCCTGGCACAGCCTCGCTGAACTCCGCTGCTAGCGTTGAACGCCAGTGGGGTACCGTGCGGGAAGACTACAGCGATAATGGCGCTGCGTGGGATTACTTCCCTCACGACCAAGCGCGATCGCGCGCCTACCGCTGGGGTGAAGACGGCATCGCAGGTTACTCGGACGATAAGCAGCGCGCCTCGGCTTCTGCCTGGCCCTTTGGAACGGCAGGGATCCTATTCTCAAAGAGCGGCTCTTCGGCCTGACGAACAGTGAAGGCAACCACGGCGAAGACGTTAAAGAGTATTACTACCATCTGGACAGCTCGCCCACGCACTCCTTCATGAAATACAAGATTTCAGCGCTGAAAAGTCTGAAAAGGAATGCCCTTGCCTTGCTACTCTCTTACTTCACTACGTCCTTCTCGAACTTCACTCTCGTGTATAACGTCCGAAAGCCCATCCTTGTGATATTCCTCTGCGAATGGCTTCCCGGATGTGCCAAGCTCATGCCGATTTCGCAGCCTTCCTCCGCCGCCCTGCGCAAGCGCATTCGCAATAGCGCTGTCTGCACACCTCGGTTTCGGAAATCCACCAGCGTGCTCGCCCCAAATAGGCCCGCAATCTTCCCTCTCAACGACAGTGTCGCTCCTCCTGCCACCTTTCCGTTGATTCTCGCCAGGTAGCACTCCATGCCACGCGACAATCCAAAGATCTTCATAATTCGAATGACCTCTTCTGTTACCGGATAGTTTTCAGCAAATCCTTGTGCCACGGTCAGCGTCCACAAATCCATTTCTTCCGGGCTTGCCTTCCTAATGTCGATGCCATTCGCTTGCGGCCATCGTTCGGATGAATCAATTGGCTTCACCATCACATTGGAAAACTCCGTCACGCCGTATCCGCGCTCCCGGTACAGGGAAAACAGAGAAGCATCGGCTAGCGGAGATGTCTCCACGCGCACCGGCTCGTTCCTCGAAAAGTAAAACTCCTCCAATTGGTCGAACTCTGCTGCCGATACAGACCCGTGAAGCCCTAGTCCCACCGCCTGAGTCACCGGAGAATTAGCGCCACAATAGACGGCGTAACCTCCAGCAATGTGCTTAACTGCGGTGCCTGCATCGGCAAGGATGGCCGCCATCGTGTTTGCGCCCTCGACTGCAACTTCGGCCTCGGCAAACTCCAGCCGCCGCGACAATTCCAGATTGAGTTCCAGACTGTTCGTCACTTGCCCTCACTTTTCTCTCGGTGCTGATAATATTTCTGCGCTGCACGATGTAGCGCCTTAATGCGCCGTTTTTCTTTCTGCTGCTCTTCCGCATCGACTTTTCGCTTCAGGTGCTCGAGTTCGCGTTGCAGTTTACGCTGATTTTCCAACCGCTCGGCATCCAGACGACCTTCGCGGAGCGCACCTTGCACGGCGCAGCCTGGCTCATCCTGGTGCGCGCAATCCCGGAAGCGACAACGCTCCGCCAATTCCTCGATTTCAGCAAACGTGTGCTCGAGACCTGCTTCGGCATCCCACAATTGCAGTTCGCGCAAGCCGGGAGTGTCTATGATCATCGCCCCTGAGTTCAAGAAGAACAAATGCCGCGCTGTGGTTGTGTGTCGTCCCCGGCTGTCATGGTCGCGGACCTCGTGAACGTGCTGAGAGTTCCATCCCAGCAGGCGATTCACCAAAGTGGACTTTCCCACTCCAGAGGAGCCCAGGAGAACGGCTGTCTCTCCTTCGCGCAGGTGGGATTCGACTTCGTTCATGCCTTCACCCGCCGCAGCACTGATCGGGTTTACGGGCACGCCAATCGCTGTCCGTTCGATTTCCGCGGCGTACGATTCCACGTTCTCGCAGAGGTCCATCTTATTCAGCAAGATCACCGGTCGCGCTCCTGAATCCCACACCTGCGCCAGGTAGCGCTCCAACCTGCGTGGATTGTAATCGCCATCCAATGCCATAACGAGGAAAACAACGTCTACGTTCGCAGCCAGCACTTGTTGTTCTACTTGCTTTCCCGATGCCTTCCTCACAATCGCCGTTCGTCGCGGCATTACTTCACAGATTGCGACTCCCCTGGTGGGTGTTCCCTCGACACTCACCCAATCGCCGACGGCAGGCCATTCCCCGCCTCGCTCTGCACTCAATCGAAGTTTCCCTGTCGCTTCGGCTCGCGCCTCTCCAAATTCACCTGCGGCGCACCACATCCCGCGATGTTCCGCGATGATGCGCGCAGGCTTACGACTATTACGATCGCCTGAATTCCATTTCGCTTGGAACAAGCCATTCCAACCCAGCCGCCGCAATCTCATTGTTGAATTCTTTCTGCTGCATACGGGCAGCGCCACACGGGTGAACTCGTCGGTGCGACGATCCATGACCCGGTTGTGCCTCCGCAGAACACCATGCCTGCGGAAGCATTCCTCATTACAATTCATTTTGATCAGACTAGCGGAAGGGTTGCGGCTCTAGCGCAGATGGGTGAGGGAGACGCACCCGTTCCGTCTTGCAATTTTGACGGTGTACACAGGCGCCTCCTGGCGATCAAATGCGACGACAAACCCGCGTCGCAGAACAAATCCTAGCCTGACTGGTTTCCCGGGTCAATCAATATGCCGGACTATCCGACTGCTTGGCAGTTTCTCTGCCTCCTCTCTAGCGCGTCTTTCCACTTCTGCCCTTCTTTCTTTGCCGTATCCTCAGGGCCTTCTGTGCAGAGTTCCCACCTTTGCTTCTCTCCCGCATTGCTTCGTATACTTCCTTGTCTCCATCTCGTTTCGCCGAGGTCTTCGCGTGTCCATCCTGAAATCCTCTGTCAGTTCAAAATCAACGCAGTTCCAAAAGAATTCTCAGCGCATGGTCGAACTGTTGACGTCTCTGAAGAATGAAGAAGAGAAGATTCGCGAGGGCGGCGGCGCAAAGGCCATCGACTCCCAGCACAAGAAGAATCGACTGACAGCTCGGGAACGAATCGCCGGGCTCATTGACCCCGGAACGCACTTCTTCGAGCTCGGCATTTACGCCGCTTGGGAAATGTACGAAGAGTGGGGCGGGGCTCCCGCTGCCGGGACGATCACCGGTCTCGGCCGAGTCTCCGGCCGGATGTTCATGATTATCGCTAACGATGCAACCGTAAAGGCCGGCGCATTCTTTCCGATGACTGCGAAGAAAGTAATTCGCGCGCAGAATATCGCGATGGATAATCACATTCCCACAATCTATCTGGTGGATTCCGCCGGAGTTTTTCTGCCACTGCAAGAAGACGTCTTTCCGGACACTGACGATTTCGGCCGCGTCTTCCGTAATAACGCGGTCATGAGCGCCCAGGGGATCCCGCAAATCACTGCCATCATGGGCATGTGTGTGGCGGGCGGCGCGTATCTTCCCGTCATGTGTGATCACATTTTGATGACCGAAGGCTCGGGGCTCTTCCTCGCTGGTCCGGCCCTGGTGCAAGCGGCAATTGGACAGAAAACTTCAGCCGAGGAATTGGGTGGCGCCAAGATGCATTCACAGATCAGCGGCACCGTCGACTTCCGTGAAGCAGATGATGAATCGTGCCTGAAGCGAATTCGCGCCATCGTCGACAAGATGGGCGCGCCCAATCCGCCGATCTTCAGCCACTCGCGCATCGCTGAACCTCTCTACCCAGCCAGCGAACTTTACGGCATCTTTTCAGGCGATCCTGCCAAACAATACGACACGCGCGAGGTGATTGCGCGGATTGTAGACGGCAGCACCTTTGAGGAATATCGCTCGGAGTATGGCGAAACGGTGTTGTGCGGCTACGCGCGCATCGGGGGTTGGGCCATTGGTATTGTGGCCAACCAAAAGAAGCATGTCACCACCAACGCGCCGCACTCCGACCAGAAGCGCCTCGAATTCGGGGGCGTGATTTACACGGAGTCTGCGGAGAAGTCCGCGCGCTTCATCCTGGATTGCAACCAAAACCGTATTCCACTGGTATTCTTGCACGACGTGAACGGATTCATGGTTGGCAAAGACGCGGAGTGGAGCGGCATCATCCGGGCGGGAGCGAAAATGGTGAACGCCGTCGCCAACAGCGTTGTCCCCAAGATTTCCGTCATCGTTGGGGGCAGTTTCGGCGCGGGAAATTACGCCATGTGCGGGAAAGCGTACGACCCACGCTTCATGTTCGCCTGGCCCACCGCGAAATTCGCCGTCATGAGCGGCGACGCTGCAGCCAATACATTGGCTGAGATCAAGCTTAAGCAGCTTGAACGCGAAGGTAAGAAACTCGACGAGAAAGCAAAAAACGAACTGCTCGACTCCATTAAGGCCACCTACGACCACCAGACTGACCCGCGCTACGCGGCAGCGCGCCTGTGGCTGGACGCCATCATCGACCCGGCGCAGACCCGCGACGCCCTCATCTGGGCTCTGCAGGCAGCCGCCCTAAACAGCGAAATCCGCGAATTTAAGACGGGGGTACTGCAGACCTGAGAGGGAAGCGTCAGAACTGTTGCCTGCTACCCGTCCTCTACGGCCCGTCTGCTTCCTCTGTGGTAAAGTCCTTCCCTTTCTCTTTTTCTGATTGCCCCGTAAACTGAAAGAAGCATGTCACGACTCTCACGCGTAATGTTTCTCGCCATGTCCGCAGCCTTTTGCCTCAGCGGCGTTGGATTGATTGGGGGCATGCTTTACGATTTATATGTTGTATTTCTGCGGCACAGGACGCTGGAAAGCGTGCTTGGGAATAGCATTCCGTACTACAAAACCATCGGCGGATTTGGGATTCTGGGAATGCTTTTCTTTTTCGCGCTGCTCTTTTCCCTGCTCGCAAAGAACAATCAAGGAAAACCACGTTAGATGACCGACTCCCTCAAATTGATTGAGTGCCCACGCGATGCCTGGCAGGGACTGCCAGATCTTATCCCAACCGAAACCAAGGTAGAGTACTTGAAGGAGTTGGTGCTCGCGGGCTTCCGGCACATTGACGCGGTCAGTTTTGTCTCGCCCAAGCACGTCAAGCAGATGGCCGACAGCGAGGAAGTCATGGCCAAGTTCCTCGCTTCCCTGCCACCAGGCAGCGCGCCGCCCGAAATCATCGGCATCGTCGTCAACCAGAAAGGACTGGAACGCGCTCTGGCTACGCCTGGCGTCACGACGATCGGCTATCCCTATTCGATCTCCGCGTATTTCCGCCGCGCCAATGCCAACATGACGCGCGGCGAATCGCGCCAATTGGTGGAAATTCTGAAGCGCGAAACGAAGGCCGCCGGAAAAGACCTAGTCATTTATATCTCGATGGCTTTCGGAAATCCTTACGACGAGCCGTGGGGACCGGAGCTGGTGCAAGATACGCTCGAGTGGCTCAAAGACATTCGAGTCCCAGCGGTTTCTCTTGCCGACACCATCGGCACCGCAACCCCCGAACTCGTGGGCGAAGTCTATACCTTGGCAAAGGACCATGTCGCAGGCATCGAACTAGGTGTGCATCTTCATTCGCGTCCCGAGAGCGCAGAATACAAAATCCTGGCGGCTTATCAAGCCGGTTGCCGCCGCTTCGACAGCGCCCTCACGGGTCTGGGCGGCTGCCCCTTTGCCGGCGACGACCTTGTGGGCAATATCGCCACGGAAGACGTTGTCGCCGCCCTGCGCAAAGCCGGCGTTGATCCGGGCATCGAAAGCGCTAAACTGGAAAAGGTCACGCAATTGACCAACGAGATTCGCGCCAAATACGCGCACGCTCCGCTTCCGAATTGAGCCCGACCTAAGGAGGTGAATCTCCATGCAATATGACACGCTGCTTCTCGAAACAAGCGGGCATCTCTCTACCATTACGCTCAACCGTCCGGAAAAACGCAACGCCATCACCACGCAAATGATCGCGGATCTGCAGACCGCACTCGATTTAATCGAGAAGACCAATACGCGCGTTGTCATTCTTACTGGCACGGGAAAGGCCTTTTGTGCGGGAATCGATCTGGAGT
Organism: Candidatus Acidiferrales bacterium; assembly: GCA_963839315.1. Classification (GTDB taxonomy): domain Bacteria; phylum Acidobacteriota; class Terriglobia; order Acidiferrales; family UBA7541; genus Acidiferrum. Next base: position 58,748 of record CAWIUU010000031.1, on the reverse strand, counting down.
ATTGCAAACCATCGCGCAGCAGACCCCGGCAGAAAACCAGGATGATTCCCGGCGCATCGCGAAGATGTTCCGCAAAATCTGGAGCTACTCCAGGCCGATGATCGCCGCGGTGAATGGCCACGCACTTGCTGGCGGTTGCGGTATCGCCACACTTTGCGATTTCACGCTGGCCGTCCCGGAGGCTAAGTTCGGGTACACCGAAGTCAAAATCGGTTTTTTGCCCGCGATTGTTTCCGTTTTTCTCTCCCGCCAGATCGGCGAAAAACGCTGCCGCGATCTTCTGCTGACAGGCCGTCTTGTTGAAGCCTCTGAAGCCAAGGAACTCGGACTGGTCAACGAAATTGTGCCCTCTGAAAATCTCATGGCCCGCGCCATGGAACTTGCCGAGGCTCTTCTTGCCGCCAGCCCCAGCAGCATTACGCGTGCCAAACATTTGCTGGTTTCCGCTGCCGCCGCCGGCGTGGACCATGATCTGGAACGCGCGGTGTTCGAAAGCGCCCGCGTACGCTGCACTCCCGACTTCAAAGAAGGCCTGGCCGCCTTTCTCGAAAAGCGGAAGCCTATCTGGCACAGTGACGCTGAAGAGCACTGACATATGAATTAAGTCGCTCAGCCATTAAGTCTGTTGCGCTGCGCCTGGATTTCTCTCTCTGCACCCTTTTCCGGCATACTAGTGCCTGCACTCCAGCTTGAGTGATTGGCCGGAAAACACCATCATGCTCGAACATCACGATGTCACAGTCCGCGTGCGCTATGCTGAAACCGACCAAATGGGCGTCGTCTATCACTCCAACTACTTGATCTGGTTCGAGGTCGGCCGTGTTGAACTGATGCGCTCGATCGGTTTCGACTACAAGAGCATGGAAAAGGACGACGATACGTACATGGTTGTCGCCGATGCGCACTGCCGCTACCACTATCCCGCGCGCTACGATGAACTCCTGACCATCCGCACACGCATTCTGGAGGCGAAGACGCGCGTCCTGAAATTCGGCTACGAGATTCTTCGCCAGGAAGATCGAAAACTGCTGGCTACGGGAGACACGACCCATGTCACCACGCAACCGCGAGGGCCGCGTGAAGCACTTCCCAGAAAAATACAAAAGCGCATTTCTCGCGCTTGCCGCTGCGTTACCCGCCCGGAGCACGGAATGAGCATCGTTCTGACCGGAAATGAACTCACGTTCTCACTACTCCACGCCGTCGCACTCCACAACGAAACGGTTTCTTTGTCGCCTGAAGCTATCGCCAGGATGACTGCCTCGCGCGCGGTGGTCGACCATCTTGTCGCTTCCGGCAAGACCGCCTACGGCATCAACACGGGTTTCGGAAAACTCGCTTCCGTGCGGATCTCCAGCGAACAAGTGCGCCAACTGCAGATCAATCTTGTTCGTTCGCATGCTTGTGGCGTTGGCGCGCCGCTCAGTGAAGCTGAAACGCGCGCCATGATGCTGCTTCGCGCCAATGCTCTGGCGAAAGGCCATAGTGGTGTGCGCCCCAGGGTCGTCGAAACGCTTATGCGCTATGCTCAACGCCGGTGTTCATCCGGTGATTCCTTCGCAGGGGTCCGTAGGCGCTTCTGGGGATCTCGCGCCGCTCGCGCATCTTGCGCAAGTGGTGATCGGCGAAGGCGAGGCCGTCTACATGGGAAATAAACTCTCAGGTGGAGAGGCACTCAAGCACGCGAGTATCACACCCGTTGCACTCGAAGCCAAGGAAGGTCTCTCGCTGTTGAACGGCACGCAGGGCATGCTTGCGCTTCTCAGCCTGGCACTTCGTGAGGCCGACATCCTTGCCGATACGGCCGATGTGGCCGCTTCGCTCTCTCTCGATGCCCTTCGCGGCAGTCCAGGGGCTTTCGATGCGCGCATTATGCACGCGCGCGAGTATCCCGGCGCTGGAACCACGGCTCGCAATCTGGCACACCTCAATGAAGGTAGCCAGATCCGCGAATCGCATCGCGCCGCCGAGAAAGACCCTCGAGTGCAGGATGCTTACAGCTTGCGGTGCACGCCGCAGGTCCACGGAGCTGTGCGCGATTCGCTTGTGCAAGCACGTGAAATGGCGCTCGTCGAATTGAACAGCGCCACGGACAATCCCCTGGTATTCGTAAAGAGAAGGCGGCACTGGCGACATCATCAGCGGCGGGAATTTTCATGGCCAGCCACTGGCAATGGCCGCCGACCAGGTTGCCATTGCGCTGGCCACGCTAGGCGGCATCTCCGAACGACGCATTGAACAGATGACCAATCCGCTTACTAGCCTGCTTCCGGCATTTCTCACGCCCGATCCGGGTCTGAATTCCGGCTTCATGATTGCGCAGGTTACGGCCGCAGCGCTAACGAGCGAAAATCGGGCATTGGCTACGCCACATTCTGTCGATTCGATTTCTACTTCCGGCAATCAGGAAGATTACGTCTCCATGGGCATGAGCGGCGCGCGGCGTCTGGAACGCATGCTTCACAATCTTCGCCACATTCTGGCGATCGAATTGCTCTGCGCCTGCCAGGGCATCGACCTTCTTGCGCCGCTGCAAACTGGCACTCTAGCCCAAAAGGCCCACGATGCCGTCCGAGCCGTCTCTCCTAAGGTCACCGCCGATCGCCCGCTCGCTCCCGACATCAACGCGGTCCATGACCTCATCGCCACCGGCGTTATCTCCAAAATCTTGCACTGAACGATCCCGCTTGCTGTGATTAGACGTCGTTTCCGTTTTTCCCGGTGGTCCACTGCGGATTCAGTGGTTTCTTCCTAGGCCAGCGCTTCCAGGAAATACGTGAACATCCGATACCCTGCAATATAGCTGAACGGCGCCAATTCCAGTGAATAGTGCCCTACAGGCAATTCCAGCGTACGCGGTTCCGCTCCGTGGCGTCGCAGCGACGAGAGCATTTCGTGCGTCAGCTCCGGCAGAAACGTGGGGTCGTACTTTCCGTAGACCATGAACGTATTACGTCCCGCGCCACATTCCGCGTTCGACGTAGGGCATCGGACTGACCGGCGCCCAGAACTCGCGCAACTCTTCGACACTCACTTCGTGACGAAGGGCTTCCCACACATGATTCGTGGTCATGCCTTGGCTCACCACATCGGCGAAATACGTGGACACGTGGAAGAATCCGCCGGCCCGCACGCGCTTATCGTGCACCAGGGCGATATATCCCACCGACGAGCCGATGCTCGTGCCCAAGAATCCCCAGGCGATGGTAGCCGCGCTGCTCCAGCCAGCTCAGGCAGGACCGCGCGTCCTGCACTGCTTGCCGGTTTGCATGCAGCGTCAATCCGATGTTCGGACCAACAAATTGATCGGCGCGTTCGTGTCCCTGGGCCATACGACGGTCGTGATACGGCAGGCTCATCTTCATCGCAGAGATGCCCATGCGCTGTAACCAGCGACAAAGTGTAACTTGCCCATGCCACTTGGCGTTCCAGTTCGGCAGGACCAGTACCGCAGGACCAATCTTCTTTCCCGGAAAGAACTGTGCATGCACGGTATTGTTTTCCGGCCATGGCGATTCCACCGTGCTGGTGAACGTCAGCACGTTCTTATCATCCAACTGATAGTTGCGTACCTCTGGTGTGGCATACCACTCGTTGCTCTTCTCGATTGCCGTTTTCGCATATTGGCGTACAAACGCCCGCGGATCGTCATGCATCGCATTCCCGTTGATGTGCTCCAGACCCCATTCGAATGGCCGCACCATGCGGTTGTCGTCCGTAGTCCAGCGACGGTGCTCGTACCGGCGGATCGCGTGTTCATACCAACTCATTGCCATATATAGATAGTGTAGCGAACCGTGGCATTACTCCAAAACGCCTGTCTGACGCTCTTGTAACAGCCGACAGATCACCCCACGTGGTTAGCCATCCGACACGCCCCTACTCCGCACGTATTGAGACACTCTCTCGCCTGTGGCACATTCAATCATGTGATTCCCTTTTTCTTCTTCCTCTTCGGCATCTGCATTGGCAGCTTCCTGAATGTTTGCATTTCCCGCATTCCGGAGGGCGTCTCCATTGTGTCGCCCGGTTCACGCTGCCCCCGTTGCATGAAGTCCATCAAGCCTTACGACAATGTTCCTATTTTTGGTTGGCTCTGGCTTCGTGGTAAGTGCCGAAACTGCCGCCTGCCGATTTCGCCCATGTATCCCATCATCGAGTTTCTAACGGGCGCGCTCTTCGTCCTCACCTATTACACCTTCGGCTTAACGCTGCCCACATTCAAGTTGCTGATCTTTGGCTGCCTGCTGATCATCCTGATCGTGACCGACCTTCGGGTGCGCCTCCTGCCGGATGCGATCATTTGGCCCGGCTTTGGCGTGGGCTTGGCATTCTCCTTGAGAGTTCCGCCCTCTGACGGCATCGCCGCCGCGCTAATCCAACGCTCGGACCTACTCCAGCCACCCCCGGCCGTACTGGGCCTGATGGATGCGGTACTCGGTGCAGCACTCGGTGCCTTTCTACTTTGGAGTGCCGCTTACCTATACAAGCTGGTCCGCAAACGCGAGGGCATGGGTATGGGCGACGTCAAAATGATGGCTATGGTTGGCTCCTTTTTAGGAGTCAGAGGAGCGTTTCTCACCATCCTCCTGGGGACACTTCTAGGCAGCGTCGCGGGACTTACGCTCGTCGCGCTTCTGTATCTATTCGGCTGGAAGAAGAAAACCGCGGAGCGAGCGCATCGTCGCGGCCTCGGGGAGGTCAATGCCTTGCGCTGGACCATTGCCTCGCAGTATCAATTGCCCCTCGGGACATTCCTGGGGATCGCGGCCTTTCTAGTGGTCTATGCCGTACCGTTAATTCTTCCCCGCTTCGTTTCCTAACGCTTCCGGCGTTGATTCTTTCGCACGGCTCTGTCAGCGCGCCTTGCTAAAGCGGTACAATGGTTTAGGCATTCAATTTGTCTTGCGAGCCCCTGCCTGCCCCCAGGGTCTGATCCGGGGCCTGCTCGGATGGAGGTAACTCAACATGCGTCGAGACACACTCTTACGGATGGCCGCACTCTTCGCTTTCGCCGCTTCGGCGGCCTTCGTCTCGCCAGCCCAACAGTCTCCTGACCAGCCATCCACTGACCCGGTGGCCGATGCTGCTCGCAAGGCCCGCGCTGAGAAACAAGCCGCGGCCAAACCCAAAAAGGTCTACACAGACGACGACTTCGCTTCTACCAAGAATGCAACGCCTCCTCCTGCGGTCAAAACGGACAGTGAGGGACAGGGGGCCGCAACAGTTCCTGCGGCGGCGGATGCGAGAGCGGCAAAAGACGCATCGGCTTCCAACGATCCCAAAAGCGAAGTCTACTGGCGCAATCGTTTTCGAACCGTTCGTGACAAGCTGGATCAGTCTGAAAAAGAACTCGACGTCCTGCAACGCGAACTCAATAAGGATCAAGTCCAGTATTACAATGACCCGCAGAAAGCCATGATGCAGCAATATGACCGCAAAGATATCAACGACAAAACCGCCAAGGTTGACGCTAAGAAGAAAGCGATCGAAGATCTCAAAAAACAATTGACCGACATGGAAGATGAACTCCGTAAGTCGGGCGGAGACCCCGGCTGGGCGCGCTGAGCTGAAGAGTCTTCAGTGTCAAAGCGACATAACAGCAATAACTTTCTCTTTCAGTTCACCGGGCCGGTGAACTCAGCAAATTCCAGCCCATCATAAATTTCCAGCCCCTCGCGGAGGGCATCCGTTCCCTTTTCCAATGCTTGCAGTGCCACTTGCTCGGATTCCATTGTCACCATGTCAAGGCAGCTCTGCATCGCGGTCTCATCGTAGAGAATGCCCGTATCCAACATTGCCACCATCCGCTCGATCGCGCGTTCCTGGATGAGCTGGAGAGCTTCCTCGACTGGGACCTGCTCCAGACAAAGATCGCATGCCATTCCTGCCAATACATCGCCCAGCCGGCTGGCCCTGATACGCACTCTCAATTCTTGTGTGGCGATCGCAGCGCGCGTACCGGCGCCGCTTCCATTTGCATTAGCGGAAATCGTTGCGATCTTCATTTCAGGCCCCCTCCCAGGACGATTCCTGGTAGGGAGAGCCTACTGATCACCGGCTCCCGCCACAATAGGCCAGTCGTATCAGTCAATACACCTCAATACACAATCCACAGGGCGATTTGGGGCCCCTTCGCGACCCGCGTGAGTACCCAAACGACAACCTCCAAGGCGCAAGGCACAGTGGCCTGTTTTTTCCCCTTGTTTAGGCCTTTTTCCGTAAACCAGGCCAGCGGGAGGCTATCTTAGGCCTCAACTATGAATATTTGTTGACTGGTACTTTTGCCAGTTCCCTTTGCAGCACTTTCGCCTTATTCTCCCGTCAACTAAACCCAAAGAGAGGATCCGGCCGAACCCCCAAAACCCCCGAAGCGAGGCACCCAAAGGCCTCAAAAAAACTTCGTAGATGTCAGCCGGGTCCCCTCTTCTTTCATTTCTCGCAGGAAACAGCTCAACTGCTCATTAAGTTTTCGCTGAGGAATTATTGCCCTCTTTTTAGATTCTTGTGGCGCTTTGGCCGATTGTGCCGTGATCCACTTTCAAGGCGTCGAATGAACTTTGTCACCCGGCGTTCCAGGGTGGTTTGCTGTTTCGCGGCCGTCAAATATCGTACGATTTGCCTGCGCAACGCCGTGGTCATGTTCCGGAAAGCCGCCTGTGCCCGCGGCGCATTTCGCAAGGAAAGGGCGAGGAAGGGTGGCAGTGCTGGTTCCCGTGATTCCTCGTCTCGCTCGACGACGATTTCCACCACGGCTCCGGCGTCGATTCGCAACCTCTTCCGAATGTCACCGTGGATTGCGATGCGGTGACACCCCTTCCCTCTGGAAACCATGGTAGTGCGCAACTCAATTCCTTCAACCGTGCCCCGAATGGGCACGTGCGCTCCCCCGGCGGAAAGTTTCCTGGTAACCTCCGCTGGAACATCCACGTACCGGATCAGGCCGACCTTATAAATCCTGCCGGAGAAAATTTGAAGTGAATCTTCCACGCGTGCATAATCCCGCAATCCGATTCTGAAGCCACCTTGTCCCCGAACTATACACAGCCCGTGGTATATCGCAACATATACGATTGACTTCAGCCAGAAATAACCAATACTAAGAGGGCCCACCGAAGACCGCGTACCGCCAACCGCGTTCTTATCTGAGTCAATTCTGAGTTCAGCGGAGACTGTTTGAATGTCTGAGTCGGTCAGGAGACAGTGCGCTTGGGTTGGGTGTGCAGATCTTTCAGAGGCAGAGATCGTTGGCCGTCCCCTTTGTTCTCACCATTTCTACCTGGTTGCGCAACGGCGCCTCTCCGCCCTCCTTGGTATAATGTCCGACGGCGAGGAAGACCACACGCTATCGCCGGACACTCAGCGATTCCTGTCTGAACTGGTCAGCGAAACCGAAACGCTCACCTCACAATCCCAGCGGCTTACCCCGGAACGAATGGAAGAACTTCTCAAACTTTCCGTTAAAGCCGCGGAACTGAACAAATTGATTCTAGGACAGGTCTGACCGCACTGGCATAGTGGGGCGACACTCTAACAAAATAGCCAATGAAGTGGTTTAGGGTCGAATGGCCACGTGGAGAGCCACGGAATCAAGTGTCATGAGATGGTACCGGACGGGAGAATAGCCCACTCGCCTCATCAAGGAAGCAAGTTCCTCGGGACGAAAAAAGCGCGTTACCGACTTTGGCAAGTAAGCGTAAGCGGCTGCGTCACCGGAGATGAGCCCACCAATCCTGGGCAGGATCTTCTGGCAATAGAACCGGTACAACTGGCCAACCATCCCTGGGGCTGGTTCCGTAAACTCCAGAATTCCCAGTGTCCCCCGAGATTTCAAAACGCGGAAGATTTCGACTAGTCCTGATTCATAATTGGCCAAATTGCGGAAGCCGAACGCGGCAGTTACCAGATCAAAGGAACAATCGGCAAAAGGCAGGCGCAGTGCATCCGCCTCCAGAAAAGGAATGTGTCTCCTCGCCCTGCCTTGCAGAATGTTTTTCTCGTTTGCCCGCACAAGCATGCTGTGGGAAAAATCCGCTCCCAAGATGCGCGCCTTCGCATCTCGCGCCAGAGCAAATGCCAGGTCTCCCGTCCCGCAGCAAAGGTCCAGAACGATTGCATCCGGCCGATCCAGGATTGGCCGAAACTCGCGAGAAGTTCGTGCCCGCCAACGGTTGTCCATCCGCGCGGACAAGAGATGGTTGAGAAGGTCATATCGCGGGGCAATGCGTGTGAACATTTCGCGCACTTTGCGCGATGCATCTTGTTCGGAGGTCGCTCCCTCCGGCTTTGTACCCGTGGGCATGGATACCTGCTCAATCATGACCCTGCCCATGTTCACTGCCTGGCCCGAGCAGGCACTGCGGCGCACACCGCAGAATACACAGCACAAGTTCTTCGTGGATTCCTTGGTACGACCGTGCACGGCCAATTCGCGGCGCCAGCACGAATCGCAACTTCCCTGCCCGCGCTTTCTTATCAGAGCGCATGAATTCCAGGAGCTGTTTTTGTCGAATCTTCGGCCATGGGGGTAACGGGCCCAGGCGTCGGATCAGCGCCACGATTCGGGAGACCGCGTCGGGGGGTGTGTCAATCGCTTCGTGCCCCAACAGCGCCGCGCACATCATTCCCCATGCCACCGCCTCGCCGTGCTGAAACTGCTTGTACTTTGTTGCGGATTCCAGGGCATGGCCAAACGTGTGCCCAAAATTCAGAATCTCCCGCAAACCTGATTCCTTTTCGTCGCGGCTGACCACTTCGGCTTTGATTTCAATCGATCGACGGATGACGTGCAGCAGCGCTTGTGCATCGCGCTTCAAAATTGCCTCGAGATTTTGCTCGAGAAACGCGAACAACTTCGCGTCGGCGATCACTCCATACTTGATCACTTCGGCGAGTCCGCCGCGATACTCACGTTCCGGCAGCGTCGCTAGCGTCTCTGGATCCACGAGCACCAGCCTGGGCGGATAGAACGCCCCTACCAGGTTCTTACCCTCGGGCAAATTCACCCCGGTTTTCCCACCAACCGAACTATCCACTTGCGCCACAACTGTGGTCGGTACCTGCACGAGCGCAACACCACGCAGATACGACGCAGCGACAAACCCAGCGACGTCCCCGGTTACTCCCCCGCCCACCGCCAGGAGCAACGATTTGCGGTCGGCTCCCGCGCGCACCAGTGAGCGGGCAATCTGTTCCACCGTTTGCAATGTTTTTGCGGCCTCGCCGTCGTCCATCAAATGGATGTGCAACTTCGCGCGCTTGGGAAAGCCGCCACGAAAGGACGCTCCAAGGCAGTGCCACACTTTGTCAGAAGAAATCAGGTGCAGGCTGGAGAATTCTCCCAGCGCCGCAATCTCTGGCGCGGCTCTGCGGAACAGTCCACTCCCACAAAGCACGGTATAGTTCCCAGATGCAGAACGAACGCGGATCGGACGTATCGATTTCATTGCAATGAGTGAATACTTTAATGTAGCACAGCAGCACTGAGAGCGTGGAAAACACTCCTTCGTCTCACCGGCGCAAACAATCGCGCATTTTTCTGTGACTTAACTATGGGGCGGTATGATGATGGCTATAGCGGTGTAAAATTCCATAATTCAATACCTTTTGGAGGGGGTGGTAGCATACAATCCTCTTTCAGTGTCCGCCCGGATACGGAGAGAAAGTGATTCTAAACCCAATCAGCCAAGTGAAGTCGGAAACGTTTACATGAGCGGCTATCAAGGCCTGTCATCGGCATATTCGATACAGAACGGGAAGATCGTTACCTGGCTGCAACAAAGTCCCTTTGAAATCACGGTCTACAAAGCGGGCGACAAATATTTGGGAGCGCGAAGCAATGAATTCGGTTACGCGAACTATGAAATTATCCCGCCGGTCATAAATCTTGTTGAGCACGGTAAGGGCAAGCCGTCAACGGAGTCGGAAGTGCACGCTGACAAGAATTGACTTTTTGAACATCCGGCGCAGGTCTAAGAAAAGAATTCGACATCACTGATTGGCGCCAGCAAGTTCCGGGCTGCTTAGCCGTATCCTGGCTAACCGGCAAGCAAAGATTGCGAGAACCTCTCGTGTACTTCCCTGATTGGCACGGCCTTGGAGAACATGAATGAATAGCCACCGCATACCTAATGCGACTTTTTGCCTGTGTGTTTCGATAGTGGCAGTGGCTGTTTCTTTCCTGTTAGCCGTGCCCTTGATTGCGCAAGACACGCCCATCGGCACACCCGGAACTCAGGTTGCCACGCAGCAAACGCCGGCGGCAGCTACAAATTCCGATGAGTTGCGTAAAGCGGCTCAGAACCCCGTGGCCAGCCTCATCAGCGTTCCCGTTCAGGATAATTTCAACTTCAACATTTTCCCTGGTGAACGGACGCAAAACGTGCTGAATATCCAGCCCGTGATTCCAGCGCGTATCAGCACGAACTGGAACCTCATCACCCGTGTCATCACCCCCATTGTTTATCAGCCCCTTCCACCTGCTGAAGGGCAGATCACCCCACAAGGGGTCTACGGACTTGGAGACATGAATCCTACTTTCTTTCTGTCTCCGGCAAAGCCCGGCAAGATTATCTGGGGTGTAGGACCGGCCATCGTGCTGCCGACGGCCACCAGCATTTACCTGGGGCAGGGAAAGTGGAGCATGGGTCCCTCAGTGGTGATTCTCAGCCAGCCGGGGCACTGGACCCTTGGCTTGCTGGTGAATAATGTCTGGTCGTTCGCAGGGCACTCGGACCGCCAGAATGTAAATCAGATGTTCTTTCAATATTTCATCAACTACAACTTGAAAAAGGGCTATTACATCACCTGGCAGCCAAGCATCACAGCCAACTGGGAGGCTTCCAGTCCCTATCGTTGGACGGTGCCTTATGGTGGCGGCATCGGCCGCATTATGAAGCTCGGCTTCCAACCCGTAAATCTCACCCTTCAGTTCTATGCGAATCCGACACGTCCGCCGGGAACCTCGCCCTGGGGGATGCGCATGCAAATTGCCTTCTTGTTTCCAAAGCTAACCAAGGAGCAGCAGAAGATGTTGATGGAGCAAAAACTAAAACAGATGGAGCAGGAGCAACAGCAGAAGAAGTGAATGGGTTTCTGTTCTCAGGATAAATGGCAGATGTCTGAAACCGGTGTTTCTCCATTGCGAGTTGATGAAACACGTTCCGTTTCGGCGGGCACCAGGTTGCGCCTTCGTTGTTTGGCGATCCTTAATCGTGGCGTCCGCGAGCCGCTCAGTCATTTCCTGCTGATTGGCCTCGCCTTGTTTGCCGCGTATGGCTGGATGAATCGAGGCCAGACTACCTCCGGGAATCGTCAGATCGTCCTCACCCTGGACGACTTGAAGCAACTCGAAGTCTCCTTCGTTTCCCAGTGGCATCGCCAGCCAACTCCCGAAGAGTTTAGCGGGCTGGTGGAAAGTTTCATTCGGCAGGAGGTTTTATACCGGGAGGGCCTGACCATGGGACTCGACAAGGACGACACCATCGTGAAGCGCCGCATGGCCCAGAAAATGGAATTCCTCTCGGAAGATATGGCCGCTGCACACGAACCCTCTACCCAGGAACTCAAGGACTGGTTCGCGAAGAACTCTCAGAAATTTGCCCTGCCCGATCGCGCCACGTTCCGTCATCTTTTCTTCGGCTTTGACCGACGCGGGCAGAAGGCGCAGGCAGATGCACTCTCAGCGCAGGCCAAGATTTCTGGCTTACCAGAAAATTCTGGGCTCGCAAAGTCGCTGGCTGATCCGTTTATGTTTCAGGACTACTACGGCGATCGTGCTCCGGACCAGCTTGCCAAAGAGTTCGGGCCAAACTTTGCCACGGCGATCTTTAAGTTGAAGCCCGGCTCCTGGCAGGGACCGATTGAGTCCGGCTATGGCTGGCACCTGATCTGGATCGAGTCGATCGCACCGGGTCACATCCCCAATTTCGAGGAAGTCGAGCCGGACGTGAAAACGGCATGGCTCGCCGATCAGAAAGCCGAACAGTGGCGTGCAGCCTACGCCAAAATGCGCGCCAAATACGAGGTTGTAGCTCCGCAGCCGCCGCCCGAAGCGGAGATGGGAAAGACGGCCCCTTCGCCGCAGGTTGCCCCATGATCCCTAAAAGCCACATATCCAGAATTGCTTCTTTGATCGCCGGATTGATTGTGTTCGTGCTCACATGTGGTCCCTTCGCAACGGCTCATGAAACACGTCCCGCATATCTGGAAATCAAGGAATCCTCTGCGAATCACTACGAAGTTTTGTGGCGTACACCCGTGAATGCTGGCATGCGGCTTCCGATTTTGCTCCAGCTTCCCAAAGATGTTCGCAATGTGACTGTGCCTAACGTGCAGGAACTTACCGATTCTCTTCTGGAGCGACGGTCCATTGAAGTACCTGGCGGTTTGGGTGGCAAGCGCATCGATTTTGTCGGCTTGCAAGGCACCATCACGGATGTTCTCGTGCGCATCGAGCTGCTCGACGGAAGAAACTGGACCACGATTGTCCGGCCTTCGCAAGCGTGGCTCGAAATTACGCCTGCTCAGGGGAAGCTTGCTGTTGCTGGTACTTACATGGTCGAAGGAATTCGCCACATCCTGTTCGGCGCCGATCACCTCCTTTTCGTTCTTGGCTTGCTTCTGATCGTGAAGGACCGCTGGATGCTTCTCAAGACCATCACCTCCTTCACCGTAGCGCACAGCATCACCCTGGCAATCGCGACGCTTGGTTACGCCAACGCTCCTACCCTTCCGCTGAACGCTGCTATCGCCCTCAGCATCCTTTTTCTCGGCCCGGAGATCGTCCGCTCCTGGCGCGGCGAAACCAGTTTCACCATTCGGCACCCCTGGGTTGTCGCGTTCGCCTTCGGCCTTTTGCATGGATTCGGATTTGCCAGCGCGCTCACCAGTGCTGGCCTCCCTCACGCTGAACTCCCGCTGGCGCTGCTCAGCTTCAACATCGGTGTGGAGATCGGTCAAGTTAGCTTTGTGATTCTGATTCTTCTTCTGGAGCGCGCCTTTCGCACCCTGGAAATTCGCTGGCCACGATTCGTCGAGGCGCTCCCTGGCTATGCCGTTGGCTCGCTTGGTGCCTTCTGGACCATTCAACGTGTTGCCATTCTCTTTGGGGTAGTGCGATGAGTAGCCTCCGCCGCATCCTCACGTCCCGTTGGGCACCTCTCGTGTTTGCGATGGCCTTCTGGGCGCAATCCGCGGAGGCCCATATCAACAAGGGTGAAGCCATTGGCTTTCTCAGCGGCGTGCGCCATCCCATTTCCGGACTTGATCACGTGCTGGCCATGATTGCAGTAGGACTATGGGGCGCTCAGCTAGGCGCGCCGGCTATTTGGGTTCTCCCCGTGGCGTTCCCCATGGTCATGGCGTTCGGCGGAATGATGGGCCTCCTCGGCATTCCCTTGCCCGGTATTGAATTTGGCATCGCTGCATCTATGATTTTGCTGGGGGCGGCGGTTATGTTTGAACTTCGCCCGCCTCTGGCACTCGCCGCGGTGCTCGTAGGTTTTTTTGCGATCTTCCACGGTCATGCCCACGGCACGGAACTACCACCAGGGCAAAGCGGTCTGCTTTACAGCATGGGTTTCGTTATAGCTACTGGTTGCCTTCACGGCGTCGGCATCTCGATTGGGCTTGTGCACCGTTGGACGTGGGGTCAAATGTTCTTGCGATTTGCCGGTGCTTTTATTGCTTGCGTGGGTGTGTTCTTTTTCTGGAGGGCCATCGCATGATCGCTTCCAGTGTTTCGCTGAAATCGCGTTTCGCAATGCTTGCGACGATCCTCATAGCCTTTGCCATTTGTCCGGCGCCCGCCCAAGCGCACCTCAATTCCACCGGCATGGGTCCTATCTACGACGGCTTACTGCATTTTCTTCTCAGTCCCGAAGATATGGTTCCCGTTGTCGCTCTGGCACTTTTCGCTGGACTTCGCGGCCCAGGGTATGGCCGCCGCGCGCTTTTCTTGCTTCCGGTGTGTTGGCTCCTTGGCTGTTTGCTTGGAACCATGGCAACGCACGCCGTCAGATTTCCTCTTCCTGCGATTTCCTTCCTTGTTTTCGGAGGGTTGGTCGCTGCGAATGCCCAACTCTCTATCCGCACGACTTCTCTGCTCGCTGCCTTGCTCGGTCTACTCCACGGCTATCTCAATGGAGCAGGTATGCGCTGGTCCACATCTGTCTTCGTTGCCTATCTCGGGCTCGTAACCGGGGTGTTCATCCTAGTGGCTTTGGTCGCGGCCCTCGTCATTCGCCTTCGTCCTCCATGGGCGCGCATTGCAGTGCGGGTAGCGGGCAGTTGGATCGTCGCCAGTGGTCTGCTGATGCTCGGCTGGGCCGCTCGCCGCAGTTGACCCTTACTCAAGCACAGATTCTGTTCCGACCCGGCTACGCCGCGATCATCGTTTCCAGCAACTCACTAGATTTGCCAATTCCTATGGGTACTACGGTAAAATTGATAGCTTATGATCTCTGTGAACGAAATCACTATGCGCTTTGGCTCACGTATCCTCTTTGAGGACGTGACCACCACCTTCATGGCAGGGCGCCGCTATGCCATCTCCGGCCCCAATGGCGCCGGCAAATCCACATTCATGAAAATACTCACCGGAGAGATTGAGCCCACCAAGGGCAACATCACACGCCCCAAGAAGATGGGCGTGCTTCGCCAGGATCAGTTTGCCTTCGACAAATTCCGCGTTATCGACACGGTCATCATGGGGAATGCCACTCTGTGGAAAGCCCTGGAGGAGCGCGACGCTCTCTATGCCAAACCACACGACGACTTGACCAACGAAGATGGCATGCGCCTTGGCGAGCTCGAAGGCATTGTCGGTGAGGAAGGCGGCTACACCGCGGAAGCTGACGCGGGCATACTTCTTGACGGCCTGGGCATCGACGCCGCCCTACACGAACGGCAAATGGGCGAACTCCAAGGAGGCCAGAAAGTCCGCGTTCTTCTGGCACAGGCGCTGTTCGGGAACCCTTCGGCGCTACTGCTTGACGAGCCCACGAACAACCTCGACCTGGATTCCGTTCACTGGCTGAAGGAATATCTTTGCGAGTATCACGGGGTCTTGATAGTCATCTCTCACGATCGTCATTTCCTGAATAGCGTCTGCACCCACACCGCGGATATCGATTACGAAACCATCATCATGTATCCCGGCGGTTACGACGACATGGTGCTGGCAAAAACCCAGATTCGCGCGCGCATGGAAGCGGACAATGCCGTCCGCGAAAAGAAGATAGCCCAACTCAACGAATTTATTGCCCGGTTTTCCGCCGGTACCCGCTCCGCCCAAGCCACTTCCCGAAAGAAAGAAGTGGAACGGCTGCAGACATCGGAACTCGCGAGATCCAACATTCAGCGCCCTTACATTCGCTTTGCCACGGAACACCCTTCCGGGCGCCTCCCATTAGAGTTGAAGCGCCTTACAAAGTCCTACGACGGTCTAAAAGTGATCAACCACTTTTCCGCAAGCATTACGCGCGGGGAGAAAATCGCTCTAACCGGACGTAACGGCGCCGGCAAATCCACCCTGCTGAAGTCGTTGCTTCACAATGCGGGCGAGTTTATTGGCGGCTCGGAGCGCGAATTCCCTATCGATTCCGGAAACGTCGTGTGGGGCCACGAAGTTACCGTTGGCTACTTCCCTCAGGACTTTGGCTACACCATCGACAAGAGCAAGGGCGTGACTGCTCTCGAATGGCTCTGGCAGTTTTGGCCGCAAGCCACGCAGGAAGAAATCCGTGGCTACCTCGGCCAAATGCTTTTCAGTGGCGAAGACGCCCTGAAGCCCACGGCAGCTCTTTCCGGCGGCGAATGCGCGCGCTTGATATTTTGCCGGCTGATGATTCAGAAGCCGAACTTCCTGGTGCTCGACGAGCCTACGAACAACCTCGACCTGGAGTCTATCAACGCGCTCAACATTTCCCTCCAAAAATATGAGGGAACACTTCTTCTCGTCACTCACGACGAAGATGTTCTCGACGAAGTGGCCACCCGCATCTGGCACTACAAGGAAGGCAAGATCGAGGATTTCCGTGGCACCTACGAGGAATTCCTTCACGCCGCTAGCAAGGCTGGCCAGCTTTCGGCAAAACGCTAGTTCACGGCGCAGCGCAAACCGCAAAACTGAAACTGAAAATGTTGAGACGAAATCCTTCGTGCTACCATACGGGTGCTTACTGAAGGCACCTCATGACGCTTTCCCAGAAGATTTATCACGTCGATTATGCCGTTGTTGGCTCCGGTGTCGCAGGCGTTCGCGCAGCTATTGAATTGAGCCAGGCGGGCAGCGTCCTGGTCCTTGCCAAATCGGATCTCAGCGAATCTGCTACCGCCTACGCGCAGGGCGGAATTGCCGTCGCCCTCAGCGACGAAGATGAAATCGGACTTCACGAGCAGGACACAATCAACGCCGGAGATGGCTTGTGCAATGCCGAAGCCGTCGCGCTCCTTGTCGAGGAAGGCCCCAAGTACATCACGCAACTCATCGAATGGGGCACGGAATTTGATCGTTCGGGAACAAAACTTGCTTTTACTCGTGAAGCCGCGCACAGCCGCTCTCGCATTCTCCACGCCCATGGCGATTCCACGGGACGCGAAATCAGCCGTGCATTGCTGGCGCGCGCACACACCATCCCTCACTTGCATCTGCGCCCCCATGCTTTTACAACAGAATTAATCCTGGAGAACGGTCGCACCGTTGGCGTGCGTTTTATCGACGAAAACGACGGCTCGCTCCACGAACTCCGGGCCGGCGCAGTACTGCTGGCAACCGGTGGTGTTGGTCAACTGTTTCGCGAAACAACCAATCCGGAAGTCGCCACGGGTGACGGTATGGCCATTGCCTACGAAGCGGGCGCAGTGCTTTCCGATATGGAGTTTGTGCAATTCCACCCAACCGCTCTAGCCATTAAGGGCGCACCGCGATTCCTGCTAAGTGAAGCTTTGCGCGGTGAAGGCGGGATTCTGCGTAACGTCAATCTCGAACGTTTCATGAAGCGCTATCACGAAGCTCAGGAATTAGCCCCTCGCGATGTGGTCGCACGCGCCATCACCAGCGAGATGCTCAAGACCAACTGCCAGCACGTCTATCTGGACATGACTGCAAAGCCAAAAGAATTCCTCGAGAAGCGCTTCCCTCGCATTTATGCCACTTGTGCCGGCTATGGTCTTGATCTCGCCAGCGACCTGGCACCTGTAAGCCCTGCCGCCCACTTTATGATGGGCGGTGTGAAAACTGATCTCTGGGGGCGCACCAGCGTTCCTGGCCTATATGCCGCCGGTGAAACTGCCGCCACCGGCGTCCATGGCGCGAATCGCCTCGCCAGCAATTCCTTGCTGGAAGGACTCGTGTTCGGTGCGCGCGCGGGAGACGCCATGATGAAGGATGCTCCGGGTTCCAAAAAAAATGCCGGCCATCTGCCCGGCAACCTTGCGCCCAGAACCTGGAACAATGCCGAGGTCAAATCCGCTTCTGCAAAAGCTAAACCCGTTGCCTCTGCGGCCCTGCAAATGCTTCGCGAGTCGATGTGGAAGCACGTCGGAATCTTGCGAGGCGGTAAGGAATTGAGAACCGCCATCGAAGCTTTAAAAGCCATGCCGGTACCGCAATCACCCAAGAACGGTCGCGCGGACCACGAGTTTAAGAATCTCCACGCGCTCGGATTTCTAATCGCCCGCGCGGCGTTGGCCCGCGACGAAAGCCGAGGCAGCCACTACCGTTCGGACTTCCCCTACCGCGATGACGACGACTTCCAGAAACACTCGCTCATTTCCAAAGATCACGAAGTCACTTTCGGGAAATAGCACTCCGGCCGCATTCGGGGGTTCGCCGCTAAGAAGGTACACAGCTATTTTTGCTGCAATTGTTTGACACTTTCGAGCACTACGTGCCCAACAATAGCCAGCGTCTTGGGACTAATCTTGTCGAGCGTGTCCTGCGAGGTATGCCAATACGGCACATCATTGGCGAGATCCAGATCCATGATGTCCACCGAGGGCACTTGCCGCGCCGTAAATGAATAGTGATCATCACCACCAAAGTTGGTGGGGGCATTTCCAAAAATACTCTCATAACCCAGTTTTGCAGCCACGCCCCACACGAAGTCCTTTAGCCAGGGTGTGGACTCGCCGTCCCGTAGGAAGTGAGGATTCTTCCCGCCCGCCAGATCAACCAGAATAAACGCCCTAATTTTGGGCAAATCTCCGCTTTGGGCAAGTTTCGCCGCCATTTGCCGGCTGCCATAACGATTGTCAGGGTCTTTCCATTCCGGGTTGACCGCTTCTTCCCCATCGAAAAACGCGATCCACACACCATACTTTCCGGGCGGTTGCTTGCAGAGAAGCCTCGCCATCTCCAGCATGATACCTGTAGATGACGCGCCGTCATCCGCACCCACGAAGTTATCAAGACGCTTCGTGTCGTAATGTGTGCCCAGAAGAATGACCCCTGGTTTCTCTCCCGGAATTTTAACTAGAAAATTCTTCATGGGCAGGCGCCCCGCCGGCGTATCCGCCGAGAACGAATCCGTCTCCACTGCGCAGCCGTACGACTTCAACTCCGCTTCCATGTAGTCCTGAAGCTTCGCGAGCGCGGGCGAACCAGCGGGCCTTGGACCAAAGCTCACTTGCTTAACAACTTGTTCATAGGCGAGTTTCCCGTCAAATCCACCGCTCTTGTCGGCTGGCGGAGCTTCCTGTCCGGGGGCCACCGGCGCTGATCCCGCCACCGCGCTCATGAATGGAGGGGTAGCCTCGGTTTTTGCCGCGGTCGATCCACGAGATTTGCAACCCAAGCCAAGCACCGTGCACACGATCAGAAGGCCCAGCACAGGGCGTGAACTACACAGCCATGATTTCATGCGGAAGTGCCAGCGCTTTCTGCCGCCAATCGTTTGTTCTTCTTGCGCACGACTGCGGCGGATACGGCGATGCCCACAAAGTACAGTCCCACCATTGGAGCCATGAAGATCAGCATTGTTGTTGCATCGGGCGTTGGCGTAATGATCGCCGCGACCACCGCGATGATTAGGATGGCATAGCGAAAATTTTTCCAGAGAAATTTTGGCGTTACGATTCCAAACAAGGATAGAAAGAAAATCAAGATGGGAAGCTCAAACACCAATCCCAGCCCCAGCAAAATCATCAGGATCAGGTCGAAATACTCGTTGATGCTGATCATCGGCTCGACCGGGCCTTTGAAACTGACAAGAAATCGCAAAATGTATGGCAGCGTAACGAAATAGCCGAAGGCGATCCCCGATAGGAACAAAAATACCGTGGAAAATAGAAATCCGGTCACCGCGCTGCGCTCATGCTTGTACAAGGCGGGTGCCACGAATAGCCAAACCTGATACAGCACGATCGGCGAGGCCAGTACAATCCCCAGGTACACGCCCAGCGTAATAATCATGTTCAAATAGCCGGCAGGATGGGTGAAAACCAGTCGCGGCGCGAGATGGGCGTCTGTCAGCGCTTTGATCATCGGTTTGGTGATGATGTCTATGAATCGCTGGGAGAGATACACCCCGATAAACGCACCGACGCCGATTGCATAAAGCGAGTTGATGATCCGCTTCCGAAGTTCCGTCAAGTGCTCGAAAAACGTCATCTGCCCGCCGGATTCTTCCAGACGGGCTGCGAGTGAATTGTCAGGCAGGCTGCTGTTGGTCATGAGAAGGGGTCGGATCGTCAGGGCCGGATGCAGCTAGTTTCGACTCGGCGGCGCCGGCTCCATTTCCAGATGCCGTTTCACCGTTTGGTGCGTCTAATCGGGCGACTGCTTCGCTTTCCGGCTTGATTACAGGTGCTTCGGTCATCCGCGTTTCAGGGAACGGCTCAGGTAGTGCCTCCGTTCCCGCAGGAGATGCCAACGTGGCGGCAGGCGGGTTCTTTCCAATGTCATTCAAAGCCGAGGCGGCTTCGGCTGCTTGCTTTCGAAGTTCGGCAACCTTGGCCTGGCGCTCCAGGTCCCGCATCTCATCCTCAAACGCGTTCCTGAAATCTCCCGAGGCTTTCCGGAACTCAGCCATCAGCTTGCCCAGGCTGCGGGCTAGTTCTGGCAATTTCTGCGGTCCAAATACCACCAAGACCACGAGAAAGACCACAATCATGTGCGGAATGCTCAACATAGTTCGAAACGATCCAAATATGCCCTGTGTGCATCATAGAAAGGGTAGCCAACGGTGTCAAACGACACTTGGCAAAGGTCATGTTATAATCGGGTTTTACGTAAAATCGAGAGGTACCCATGAATCCAGAACGTCGCGGACTCTTTGTGGTTATCGCCGTCCTGGCCATTTCGGCCATCTTAGGCGGCATTTACGGACCATCGGTGGGAGCAACAAGTTCCTCCAATGACGACGCGCAAGCCGCGGTCCGCGATTTCACCAAGGTTCTGGACGTAGTTCAAAGCAATTACGCCGAGCCGGTCGATGTCGATAAGAGCGTCTATCAGGGTGCCATCCCCGGCATGCTTCGCATGCTCGATCCCCACTCGAATTTCTTTGATCAGCGCCAATTCGCGCTGCTGCGCGAAGATCAGCGCGGCAAATATTATGGCGTCGGCATGGTGGTGGCCCCGCGCGAGAATCGTACCGTCGTGGTTTCGCCCTATGTCGGAGCACCGGCCTATAACGCAGGGCTGCGCCCGGGAGACGTCATTACCAAGGTGGATGATAAGTCGACAGAGGGGTTGAGCACAACCGAAGTCGCCGACATGCTTAAAGGCCCCAAGGGTACGGTCGTGAAGATTACGGTCACCCGCGAGGGCTACAATGATCCCCTTGTTTTCACCGTCACGCGCGACGAGATTCCTCGGCACTCCGTTGACATCGCTTTCCTGCTGAAGCCAGGCATCGGCTATATTCGCCTTTCCCAGTTCAATGAAACAACCGACCGTGAAATCGCAGACGCTTTGAAGCAATTAGGCGCCAATTCCCTGGACGGCATAATTCTCGACATGCGCGGTAATCCTGGCGGGCTCCTGAATGAGGCCGTCGCTGTCGGCGACATGTTCCTCGACAAGGGCCAGTTAATCGTCTCTTATCACGGCCGCAACGCTCCCGAACGGCGTTTCGTCGCCATTCGCGGTAATCAGGGCATGACGGTACCGCTCGTGATTCTCGTAAATAACAACTCCGCCTCCGCCGCCGAAATCGTTACTGGCGCGGTGCAGGACCATGACCGCGGGTTGGTTGTCGGCGAGACCACTTTCGGTAAAGGACTCGTCCAGACCGTCACTCCCCTCTCAGAAAGCACCGGTCTGGCCCTCACCACTGCTCGTTACTACACGCCTTCCGGGCGCCTGATTCAACGCGACTACAAGGCCATGTCCCTCTACGAATATCACTACGAGCGCAAAGTTCCGGATCATCCGTCCGAAATTCGCCAGACCGACAGTGGCCGTCAGGTAACCGGTGGTGGCGGCATCACGCCGGACATCGTCGTTGACGCGCCGAAACTGACCAAATTCCAAGAGACGCTGTTCCGTAGCACCGTCTTTGTTCCTTCCGAGCAGGGTGTCGGCGATTTCACGCGGTTCTACCTCGGCACCAAGCCAAGCATCACGCACAGCTTTGAGGTTGACGACAATGTCATGCGTGAATTCCGCGACTACTTGACCAAACACAATATCCGCTATACCGAGCCGGAGATTGCAGAGAATGCCGACTGGGTCAAGCGCAAGATTAAGCAAGAAGTGTTCATGTCCGCTTTCGGCACCCAGGAAGGCTTCAAAGTGCTTCTTGAAGCGGATCCGCAAGTTCAGAAAGGCGTCGAGGCACTGCCCCAAGCTCGCGCTCTGTATGAGAATGCACGCAAGGTTGTAGCCCAGCGCAGCGGCGTTGGCTCCGACCAACCGTAATTCCCTTTCAAGCTGTTCATACTTTCTTTTCTGAGGCCCGCCTTCGGTGGCGGGCCTTTTCGTTGCGCTTCCTTGCTTCGCACCTCGGTTGGAAAGCTGAGGTGCGTCTGCTAAACTTTATTGGTCGCTACTCGTGGGCGAGTAGCTCAGCTGGGAGAGCGCCTCGTTCGCAACGAGGAGGCCGAGGGTTCGAATCCCTTCTCGTCCACCATCTTTTCAATTACTTAGGCCACTTTCGGAACGATGCGAAGTTGCCCAAGTTGCCCAATTGAGAGGGGTAGCTCGAATCCGAGTCCGATTTTCTCTGCCCATTCAAGACGAAAATCCCGTTCTTCCAGAAGTTTGGTGTATCGCTCGGATACGTGTTTAGTGAAGCTGGCCCCAAAATAACACAGGTCAGATCCGGAAGCCGGATATCGAGGCGAACAGTCAAAGTCCCCTGCTGGGACCCTGGTGAATTTTCTGCTCGAAATCAGACAAGCAGGGGCTTTCTCGCTACTCTAGGCGCGGTCTGCCAGGAATTCTGCCAATTCGAAGTGCAAGAATTCGGCGAGCTCCACGTCACTAGGAAGATAATTTCAGGCTCGAATGTTTGCGCGTGAGAGCCAGCAGAAGAATGGTATTCGCCTACCAAACTAAGTTTCCAATTGTTTGACTGAACGACAGTTAGACAGCCGGGGCACAATGACTGTGATATAAAGACATTCTCACATCTCCTGGACTTGGACTTTGATCCGGCCGGCCAAGCCAAACCCTAGATTCAGCGTGAAACACTGGAGAAAGATAGATGTTAGAAGCTCAGCAGGACTCACCGTGGTTTGGTCCGGCGGTTTTAGGTGCCGTGCTTGCGGCGCTTGGCTACGTGGCCAGGCTAATCATTGAGAGTTGGACTCACTATCGCAACCGAAAACGAGAAAGAAGATCTCAATTGGTTCAGCTGCGCTCGCTGCTGAACGTGACGCGGGTCAGTTTTGCTATCCAGAACGAACACGCGACTCGCCTTCTGGCACTTCTCAGACAAAGGAATCCGTATCTCGATCTCTCGGGCGGATTCGAGAGCGTGTTCTCGAAGGAATTCGACACATTCACGGCAGAGGAAAAAGAGCTCCACAGCATCATACGGGCTATAACGATTCATTCCATCCGCCCGGCTAACTCGGCTATCAGGTCATGGCTGAGACGTGACAGCTATTTCAAAGGCCAGCCTGCGGGGAACACGCTTAGAGGCAAACTTGCCACAGAACTTGGAAACCTCGAAACACATTTGCGCCTCTGGGAATCGAAATATCAGGTGTGGATTCCAGAGCATCCAAAACACTCGCTTGTCTATTTAGCTGATGAAAAGAATCACGGGACAGGATTCCCAAGCAGCATCGATAGCCTAATAGATGAGTCACTCAGGGTGCGGCTGAGTACGAAGATCGACTCGAGGGAATGGACTATCACAAGGTGAAAAGTCAGCGCAGTGGACTCTTTGGAAAGCTAGGCCGGAGGTTGAATTCGGAGAGCGTGGCCGCCGAAGTGGCGGCCACGCTCGGCCGGCTAGATTTTCCGGTCTGGCGATTAATTTCGGGTTGAAGTGCGGACTTTGCTGCCCTGGGTTCGTAGGGCATACGCGATCAAGTATATTGGGCTGGATGCCGTTGGCGGTCCCGAACACACTCCCAAAACTAGCAAGAAGTGATACCCTAAGCGAATCATGGCAGAAGAGAAACCAGGTAAGAGAGTTGATCGCCGGAAGGCCAAAGCTCCAAGCGAGCGGCAGAAGAAAGTAGTGAAAGCGCGTGCTGAAGGCAAGACCTACAAAGAGTCAGGCATCGTTGCAGGCTACCCCGCTAAGAACGCAGCCCAGTCTGCTTATCAAGCGATGAAAGGACTGCGCGGACGTGTCGCCGATCTCCTCGACAACGCTGGACTCAGTGAGCAAGTTGGCATTGAAATGTATTTAAAGCCAGCACTCGAGGCCACTGAAACAAAGTTCTTCCAAAAAGACGGCAAAGTTAAGCAGCGTGTGAAAGTGATCGCCTGGCATTCGCGCATCCGTGCGCTCGATATCTTGTTCCGCTTGCATGGATCGTATCCGCCGCTCGATCCGAAGGAAGCAGCGCAATACGGCGTGCGCGTCATCAAGGTCGACATTGTGCGGCCAGCTGGAACGTTCAATCAATTCGTGGATGTCATTCCGGAATCAGCGTTATCCAGGCACGGAGTGAAGTAGCCATAGCCATCGGACAGCAAGCCAGAGAACGGCACAGAATAGTCTTGCGGGTTACACATAAGCTAGCTTGCGTGCACGTCCGGCGAACATAACCCCTGTGACTCGGAGCACAGCAAAACACAACACAGTCCCGTAACACGCATCCAGTGGCCGGAGCCGATGACTGACGGTAGGCATCGGCGGGTATTTCCTCACCGTGGGCCACCCCCGCTCCGGCCCAGCCTCAACCTAACCTCGAAATCTTACTCGCCAGGAAAAACAAGTTTTATCGCTCTTCTAACTCTGAGTCCATGTCTTAGCCAAGCCGATCCAGTTTTAGTTTCGCGTTCTCCAAACTCGCAGCGTAATCACCGTCGTATAAGCTTTTTCGCAGTTTAGGGAGTTTGACGTCGCAGCTTTGTTCTGAATCAATCATGCTTCAGCGAATCAGACCGCTACTGCGTTAGGTAAAGGCCGAATTGATAAAACGCACTAATTGGATAATTGGCTCCGCCAGTCCAACAGCCCGAATCCCGTGCGCACCTTTGGGATACACTCCGTAAGAATAATAGTCCGGCGCTACCTTCAGATTAGAAAAGGAGAAATGGGCATGGAAGGAACCAATCGACGTCTCATGTGGAATGGCATGTTCCTGTTTCTACTCGGGTTGATTACGGGTTTCGCCGAAACGCATTTCGCCAACATTCGAATGGGGCTTGCCGCGCACCTGGAAGGCGTGATGAACGGAATCTTTCTGGTCGCGCTGGGAGCTATCTGGACGGAGGTCAGACTAATCCCGCGAGCAAAGGCGATAGCCAATTGGACCGCACTTTTCGGCACCTACGGGAATTGGCTTGTGACCACACTTGCTGCGGCCTTCGGCACGGCGGCGCTTTCTCCAATCACAGGAGCAGGCCATAGCGGGGAGTCCTGGCAGGAAAGCCTTGTGACGGTTGGGTTCCTTACTGTCGGAGTCACAATTATCGCCTCTTCGGTGTTGGTCCTATGGGGTCTACGATCCAAAGCCTTGCCGTGAACGCGCCGTCTAGCACCTGAGAGTCAACTCTTTTTCAATATCCTGATTAAACGCCGCAATGGAACTAGTGGTTTTGAGGGCTTACATGCGCCGAAGGTTGACGCGGGGGGGTTCGACGTCGAAGCGATATTGCAACAAAGTAGGGGTTTCGTCGCTTCCTGCTCTGGGACGGGGCAAGGAAAGGCACTTTTAAGCGCCTCAATTACCACAAAACTCTTGAGCTCGTGAAGTTTCTCTGGGTGTTCACGCAACCATTTGACGACCACCCGAGCAAGTTGAGCGACCGAGGCTTCATCAGGGATACAAGTACTCGCATAATTTTCATCGGCCCACATGTGCGCTGGCACTGGCTTGCCTTCCTTCTGGGCGGCCATGATTTGAATAGCCGCATACATCCGCCAACTCACGATGCGGTCTTCAGTAGCTTGAAGATAGCCCACGCACCAACCGAACTTCAGGTTACTAGCAGCGTCAACTTGCGTCCGAGGAGAATCCCTTCCTTCGGGATGTGGCCAGGTGCGCACGCATCAAAAGGGCGCAAGCTGATGCGGAGGAACGTGAGGGAAGGCATTCGAGGGAGGCTGGTGAGTAAGGGTAGCCGAATCAACGTGAATTTTGCGAATTTTTGGTAGGGGCGGTGGGGATCGAACACGACCCCCTATTTTTAAGTCCCGCGATTTGACGGCGTTGCAGCCGCCCTCCAAATCCAATTGCTGATTCTGCTGATTCGGCCCTGGCGCCTGTGGTTGAATAGGCTCGTCGAACTATTTTTCCAATTCCTGTTAGGACCACGGCCGAAGTCCCAGTTTCAGCTGAAAAGCAGCCAACGTGCTGCTTGGCGCATTCATGCTAACCGTATCCGGAGATCACAGACAGGCGATTTGCCAACTCACCGTTGTTGCCCCATTCTCTTCGAGCCAGCCTTTGACGCCAGCTTGGATTTGCAGGCTATCGGCTTCCCTTCCAACAGCATTCTCGCTGCATGATTTGCGTCCCCTTCGTCTTTCTCGTTGCAGAGTATGTGCGCCAACTCGTGAGCAACGGCAAAATCGAGAAGATCCTCCATATTCATCCGCCAAGTCTTCATCAGTTCGCCGCGTCTCCCGGGTACCTCCGTTACCAACGCTTGTTCGATAAACGTTATGCGCTTTTCAATGGATGTGAAGGCCGGGCAGTCTGGGCTAATTCCCCTGGGCAGCACAACTGATTTCCAGTCTTCGGATCGTATGAGGACCCAGGTCCATTCTCCGAGTTGCGCAACAGGGTATTTGGCGAGCACCTTTCGCAGAACCGCCATTTCTGTGACGCACTTGTCCATGTTGTAGCCACTGGTGCAAATGAAGTGTTGAGCGATGGTATCGCTTTGGGGGGCCGCAGCGGCCACCGTTTGGGATAGTGGAACACCAGGAGAATTTGGCCTATCCCCAGGCCCAGCCCATGTTGAACTAACTGCTAGAACAAATCCCAGAACCAGACCATTTGCTAATCTCGATTTCATTGCCCTCACCTCCGCGGATTGCGCCGCGAAGGCGAAAGTCGACCAGGTAAGGAACGCACTCCATAGACGGGGCCTTGAACGAAAAATGAACGAACCTTACGGGGTAGCTCACGGAAGGGATTAGAGTTAGGGCTGTTGGCGAGCTGGTCAGCTCATGCTTTTCTCCGGCCCTGAAAGAGAGTAAGGTGTTCCCACTGAGGATCGTTTGCCCATGCGAGAACCTCTCGAAGGCATGCGCCTTGTACGCTTCGAGGCGTTTGAGGTGAACCTTACGACCGGAGAGGTACGTAAGCATGGCATCCGGCTGAAGGTGCAGGACCAACCTTTTCAAGTTCTGGTCATGCTCTTGGCTCGTCCGGGGAAGCTAGTCACACGTGATGAGATTCGCGAAAAATTGTGGCCCTCCGGAACTTTCGTGGATTTCGACAATGGGTTGAACACCGCCATCAGCAGACTGCGCGAGACACTAGGGGATTCAGCCGAGAGCCCTCGCTACATTGAAACCTTGGCGCGCCGCGGCTATCGCTGGATGGCGCCTGTCGAATGGATGGCTTCCAATCCGGCCATTTTGCCTGGGTTTGTCCCCAAAGCTGCGCCGAGCGATGCACGAGAAACGTCTGAAAACCTAATCGGCAAGCAGCTGTCGCACTACCGCATCATCGAGAAACTTGGTGGTGGGGGGATGGGTGTGGTTTACAAAGCTGCGGACACTCGCCTCCAACGCTTTGTTGCCCTGAAATTCCTGCCCGAGGAAGTCGCCAAAGATCCTCAAACATGGACCCGCTTCCAGCGCGAAGCCCAAGCCGCCTCCGCCTCAAACCATCCCAATATCTGCACGATATATGACATTGGCCAGGATGCGGGCAGAACCTTCATCGCAATGGAGTACCTCGAAGGCGCGACCCTCAAGAATCTAATCCGCGAGCACACTCTCACGACCGATCAAATTCTTGATCTCGCGATTGAGATTGCCGATGCGCTCGATGCCGCTCATGCGAAAGGCATCATCCATAGGGACATAAAACCCGCCAACATCTTTGTCGTCGAACGCGGCCAAGCCAAAATCCTCGATTTCGGTTTAGCCAAAGTCATGGTTAAGAACATCATCGGGAGCGTCGGACATGACCGCGGCGGCGGAGCCGCACCAGATGAGACGCTAACGAGCCCTGGCGTTCCCATCGGCACCGTTGCCTACATGTCCCCCGAACAAGTCCGCGGCGAGAAGTTGGATGCACGGACGGATCTCTTTTCCTTGGGTGTTGTGTTGTACGAAATGGCGACGGGGCACCAGGCTTTCATGGGCACCACCTCGGCAGCCATCTTCGACTCCATTCTCCACAACACACCAATCTCCCCAGTGCGACTGAATCCTGACATCCCCGCGGAACTGGAAAACATCATCAACAAGTGCCTGGAGAAGGACCGCGAGTTGCGCTACCAGCACGCTTCCGAAATTCGTGCCGGCCTCAAAAGTTTGAAGCAGAACGCTAACCTCGGTCAGCAACGTGGAGTGTTGAGCGATGCAGAAGTACCGAAGGCCCCGCATCAGATTTCACGCTTCGTCAGCAGTGCGATCGCGGAGTGGAGGAAACACTCAGTCGTGGCCTTCATAGGGTTTTTGATTGTGTTGTTGGTTCTCGTCGCTGTGAATTACCCAATCTATGAGAGTCACCACGCAGTTCAACGCAAGCCGTTCGAGAGGTATGCAGTGACACAGAGCACGCAGTTTGGCGACCTGCTAGCCGCGACTATTTCGCCCGATGGAAAATACATGGCTTATGCTCGAAAATCGAATGCCAATGGCGAGAGTCTGTGGATTCGGCAGTTATCAACGAACAGCGATACGCAGGTTCGGCAAATACTACCGGGGGCGTTATCTTCCGTGGCTTTTTCTGAAGAGGGTTATCTATTCCTTAGGATCCAAGCGAAAGATGATGTCTCTCGGTACGATCTGTACCGGGTGCCCATGTTTGGGGGGCAACCGCAACTAGTGCTTCGAGGTATTGACAGCCAGGTTAGCTTCGTCGCGGAGGGCAAAAAGGTCTGTTTTTTGCGCACAGGACCGGGAGACTCAACGAATCAAGATCTTGATGGCCGATGTCGCGACAGGCAAGGAAAGGGTTCTTTGGGAAAAACCGTGGACCAACATGTCTGCTGTGGCATGCAACGCGGACGGAGCCAAAGTGGCAATCGCATTTGAGCAACAAGTTGACATCCTGGACAGCTCAAGCGGACAGATTAAGACTCTTGCCCATCTCCTGGAAGTGTCGAGCACACTTGCTAGCTCGATCGTCTGGGAGCCAAAAGGTGACGGGTTCATAATCTCGGCGGCGAGTCTACCTGGATTTCATGCCCAGCTTTTTCATGTTTCCTATCCTGAGGGAACGGTTCGACGCATCACCAACGATTTGAGCGATTATGTGGATATTTCCATCTCTGCGGATGGAAAGATGCTCTCTTCGACCAAGTCCGATAGCCTTTCGTCCTTTTATCTCTGGTCGAAGGCGCGTGCGGCGGCTCGAAGATTGGACACCATCAAGAATCCAGCGGGTACTTTCTGGTGGCTTGGCAACGATAGGCTTCTCTTTAGCACTAGTCTGCTGGATCTCGGCATGGCCAATCTTGCCACTGGGGAGACGAAGATCATCAATCCCGATCAGCGTCAGTCATATTGGTTGCCCAGTGCTTGCGGAGACAAATCTATCGTGTTTTCCAGCAACGTGTATGATGAACCATTTGTGGTCAGTATTTGGAAGATGGATCTAGAAACAGGCACGCTGGCGCGGTTGACGAAGGGGCCTTTCGATGTGTATCCCAAATGCGCGGGCGACGGGAAATGGATCATTTATGGCGACAACGTAAGTGCTAAAGTGATGAAGATCTCGTCCGATGGACTCAACCCTCAGGAAGTAACAGGACCAGTGGGTTCTCACGATATCTCGTTGGACGGGAAGCAGTTTTTATATTCGGCAGAGCCGACGGACGGCGGAATCCAGCAGCTGGTCGTGCATTTTATTTCCATCGACACGTTGCAAGAGCTTAAGACCATTACTTTTAAAACCGAGGGCTACGTTGGATGTCTTCGATTCATGCCCGACGGCAACGGTGTGGCGTACGCCGCGGAAGATCATGGTGTAGACAATGTCTGGGTTCAACCGTTTGGCGGTCGTCCGAGAAGGCAACTGACCCACTTCACTTACGATGGTGAGTTTCTTACAGATGCTCACTGGTCCCCGGATGGACAATTGCTGGGTCTTGTCCGTAAGCGGGAGACTAAGGACGCTGTGCTTTTCGTCGACAGCAATAAATGACATGCCGGCCCTGCCCTTCGGACGCAGAGTTGGTTTCAGATCTGCCGAGCGTCATCCCCAGATTTAGGAACAGAGGGCATTGCGGATGTGTTCGGCATGGTGCGAATCGCGAGGATTGCCTCCCGCGATGGCCATCACCTTGCCATCAATGGTTCAATCCCCCCAAACAGCAACGTCCTGGCTCTCGAACATCTCTGAAGCCCAACTCCGTTGGAACAAAGCTGGGAAGCAAGCCTTCGTCATCGGGGAGGTGGCCAGACAAAAGGGCCAACCCCGACTGCCGCGGTACTCACAACATGGCAGATCAGAGGGCAGGTAGCTGCGACCTCAGACAAACGGCATTGGGGGAGATAGGAAGCGCGGAGGGCCGGTTGGCGAGATTGACGTCGTGGATCACAAACGGGGAGTAGGGCAGATTTCAGGCGGTATACGTCCATCTGGTGATGGTAATTCGGCTCCGTTTCATTGTCTGTGGGCAGGGCTGGTCAATGCAGATGGTCGAACCGCAAAGTTCCTTCCTTCCGGCAACGTTCCGTTACACCTGGCTCTGTTTTAGAAGCTAAGGCGCAGGCTCAGCTGCCACCTACGAGCTATGCCGTTGCCCCAGGAGCCGCCTGCCGACGGGCCGTAAATCCCGCCATCCCCAACTACAAATTGGGCCTTGCCAAATTGTGAAGAGTTCAGGTCCGTCACGATTCCGTCAAAATTCGGATGGTTGAATAAATTGACGGCATCGGCCCGGAAACGCAGCGTGAGCCTCTCGGTCAGACTCAAGTCCTTGGAAATGGCGAAGTCCGTGTTGTTATACCAGGGGCCACGGAATGCATTGCGGCCCAGGCTGCCGAAGCAAACCCCATAGCAATTCGGATTGGTGAAGTACTTGTTCGGCGCCGTCACACCGTTCTGGGCATTGCAATAATCAATGGAAGCCTGTGTCAACCCCGGCGCCGAGAATCCGCATCCAATTGGGTTGTTGTCCTTGAAAATGCCATCCGCCGGACTTCCGCCACTGTACATACTTTTCGGATTCCCTGTGATGCTCGGGTGGTCATTGTTGAGGCCGTCCAAATTGTAGTCTCCTCCTATGTTGTAGGGAATGCCGTTGGGATCGAGGTCCGGCCCTTTGAAGAGGTTGCCATTATCATCGTAGACCGCTGCGGCAAACCGTGGCCGCCCGTTGAACACCTCAATCGGATGGCCCGAGTATCCCTGATAAAAGCCCGAAATCTGCCAGCCACTGAACGCTTGGTGCTTCCATCCCGTGGAATCTTTCAGGAACGGCAACTCATACACGAAGTTGAACTTAATCCCCTGGGTGTGATCGAAGCTGCCGGCCCCGTACTCATTGTTCAAGCGTGAGTTGCTCACGAAGCCGTAAGGAGAGCTGTAATTCCCCGTCGTGGTCTCCCCGCTGAAGAGGTCAGAGTTGGTGTCCAGCAGCTTGGAACAGATGTAGCTGAATTGAAACTGTAAACCGTTGCTGAACCGCTTCTGGATCTCCGCAACCAGTGCGTTGTAGTTGGAAGTCACCGAATTCGCGCGATAGTTGAAGCCCGTGTACAACTGATTGGGCCTAAGGTTGGAAAAATAGATTTCATTATCCAAATCGGCGTTGTACGCCTGGCCGTCGGTACGATTTAGATATTCAAGCACTGGCAGGTGCCGCCCCAACGAGCCCTGATAACCCACCCGGAGCAGGAAGTTGTCCTTAATTTGCCGCTCCATCCCGAGATAAAAGTTTTGGGAGGAAGCATCTTTCATATTTACATCCATGGTGCGGAGGTCCACGCGGCCCGGTCCAACAGTAGGATCGTACGCAGCGCCAAGGGAAGCCGGCACCGAATAGTAGATCAGGTCACCGCTGGTCGCATCGTGGTCCACCAAAGCATAAAACGGTGGATTCCAGGCTACATTCGACCAGACGTTGTCAAAAATACGGTCGTAGAAAATGCCGTAGCCGCCTCGCAGAGACGTTTTCCCATTCCCGAAGACGTCCCAGGCAAAGCCAATCCGCGGCGCAAAATCTTTCCATCGCGATGGCCACATATTGCTGACGGGATTCACGCGCGCCTGGTTGATGCAAACACGATAGGAAGGATCGCAATTGAAGTTTAGATTTGTGAACTGCGCGATCTTGCCGGTTGTTTCATACGGTGCCCCGAAGTGCTCCCAGCGCAACCCCAGGTTCAGCGTCAGTCGAGGTGTAATCTTCCAGCTGTCGTTTGCGTAGATGTTGCCATCCTGGCTGATGTAATGGCGGTAGGCGTTCGCCTTCGTTCCCGTGGAAGGGTCGATCGCAAGTTCCTGGAAGTAAGGAAAGTCGTTCTGGAAATTGCTGTCCGGGTAGTTAACATTGGTAATCGCTCCGGCTGGACCCACCGCACTCGTGGGGATGGGGCCGCCAATCGGATTTGAGAAATCATAATAACCCGGCCCACCAGCATCCCAATTCCGGTACAAATTGCCGTAAGACCATCCACCGCCAAACTTGAGCGTATGTTGTCCGTGCGTAAAGCTGAGGCCGTCTTGAACCAGCCACCGATCCTGTGTGAAATCCGCGACGACAAGGTTCGAATTGGGCCCGATGGCGAATCCTGTGTAGCCGTAGTTGGCGCCGTCAATGGACACCGTGGGGTCGACAACCTGTCCGTTGCCCTCATACGAACGGGAATAGTGCCGGTTCTGCGCCAGCGTGAATTCGTTCACCAGATTCGGGCTAAACGAGTGCGTCTCGGTCAGGACGAACTGATGATAATTCTCCTGATCCGTCGAGCCGAAGGGCTGAACCGTGGCGGAGGCCGTATTCCCTCCATACTTGTCCGTATTTGTGTAACGCAGAAAGTTTGTCGTGAAGGTCAAAAGGTCCTTGCTATTGAAAACATAGTCAAACTTCAGCGCATAGGTGTTCTGCGAGGTCTGATTGGGGTCCAAGGTACCGAAGCATCCAATGTGTCCCAGCGCGGCGGAACTTTCATTCAGGCAGGTAGCCTCCGAAGTAAGCAGTGGATATTTCTGCAGGAAGTACGTAGCCAGCGGCCCCGCATTCGTTGACATTGCCGTGAGTTCCGCAGCCGTCGGCACCTGAATGTTCAGGTTGGAGCCGGTATTCAGAACCAGGCGGTCGAACGAAAATTGGAGGAAGGCTTTGTCCTTCCACAACGGTCCATCCGCTTCGCCGCCAAACTGATTGCGGGTAAACTTCGGTTTGGGAGTATAGGAGGACTTCAACGTCCCGTCGTTGTTATACACAGCGATGTGGTTGGAGTAAAAGTCGTTGGCACTCAAGCTTGCGTTCCGAAGGAATTCATACAGTACGCCGTGAAACGAGTTCGTGCCGGACTTCTGGATTGCGCTCACAACCGCGCCCGAGCTTCGGCCGTACTCCGCGCTGTAGCTGTTCGTGAGCACGGTGAATTCCGCCACTGATTCTAGCGGCGGAGTAACGTTGTAGGCGCCCTCGTTGAAGTTGTCGTTGTTGTCCGCGCCGTTCAACAGGTAGCTAGTGCCGGATTCCCGTGCTCCTCCTGATGCCGGGCCGAAATTCATGCCTTGCGTCATTTGCGGCGCAAGAAACGCCAGATCAAATAGGTTTCTGCTCAACAGCGGTGTGTTTTCAATCGTCTTCGTATTCACGGTCGTGTCCAGGTCCGAGCTCACTGTCTGGACAAGCGGCCCCTCAGAGGTCACCTCAATCGTTTGAACGTCAGAGGCGACGCCCAAGGTCACATTCTGAGGAACGGTCTGGCTTGCTCCCACTTGGATTCCATGGAAC
This sequence comes from Candidatus Acidiferrales bacterium, assembly GCA_963839315.1. Taxonomy (GTDB): domain Bacteria; phylum Acidobacteriota; class Terriglobia; order Acidiferrales; family UBA7541; genus Acidiferrum. The sequence continues at coordinate 25,069 of CAWIUU010000031.1, read as the reverse complement.
ATGGTTGTTACTAAACCCGGAGCGCTGACTGTCAGCGTGTAAGCTCCCGGCGGGACAAGCGAGAAGCGGTATTCTCCGTTGCTCCCTGACGTTTTTTCCTGGGCCACGTTTGTCCCTTCATTCGTGAGACTTACCTTGGCACCGGCGATCACAGCTCCCGACTTGTCCAGGATTCTCCCTGTTACTACACCCTGCACGGTCTGACCAGCTAGACCCCCAACGCAGATCACAAACACCAACACACTTAGACTGAGAAGAACAGCTGCCTGTCTCATCGCTAACTCCTACGATTCAAAGGCCGGTCAACCGAAGGCCGTTTGGTATCAGAGCTACGCTTGCGTCGTGAGACCCGATTCGATTGTGCAGACTTTTTCGCACCAGGGAAAGAGTAACCGGGAGACCTAAGGATTAAGGCAGCCGGGTGGCCATCTCGGGTAGACTGTAGTTCCCATTCCTCTGCCGCAAATCCTTGCGGGGACCCACAATGACCGAAGAACGAAAGCACGCCATTCTGTTTGCTGCCACGCCGTTATCTGCGCGGAAGATTATCGATTCGATGGGCTCGGATAAGCCGAATCCAGCAAAGCAGTATTTCGTCGATAAGGCAATTCAGGAGGGAGAGTTTATTCTGGAGCGCATCGATAAGAAGTGGCCGCAGACCTGAGCCCCGGCTCCTTATACTCATCCCTCCGGTGCCGTGATCTGGCTAAATCTCCCGCCTGCCGTCGAACGCGCCGTTCTTCAACAATTGAGGCGGGCCTGACGATCATCCAGAAGCTATTTCCAGCTTTCGACCCAAGATTCCTCCGAGGGGCCCAGCGTCGGCTGTTGCGGCGGCACGGTCGCAGACGCTTCCTGCAAGTCGACGCCGGGTAGTGGGTCAGTCCCCGGTCAACCGAAAGCCATCAGTAAACACCACGCGACTTCTAGTGGGTAATCTCATTTTTGCTCTAGTTCGATACGTGTTTCCCAGGATGTATCCGGTCGCAGAGCGAATCCCTAATCTGCCGATTGGATGTAAGTAGTTTTTTTCGGTGTAGAATGGCGGCCAAATGCCACTGTCCCCCGGAGCTCGGTTGGGACCCTACGAGATCCTGGACCCGATCGGCGCGGGCGGGATGGGCGAGGTGTATCGCGCACGGGACATGCGACTCGAACGCACGGTCGCTGTCAAGATCCTCCCCCCGCATCTTTCCTCCGATCCGCTTAGCAAGCAGCGGTTCGAACGGGAAGCCAAGACCATCTCCGCCTTGAATCATCCACACATCTGCGTACTTTTTGACGTTGGCCAGCAGGATGGTATCGATTTTCTGGTGATGGAGTGTGTGGAAGGAGAGACGCTCGCAAAGCGATTAGAGAAAGGACCGCTGCCGCCGGAACAGGTTTTGAATTATGGCCAGCAGATCGCTGATGCTCTGGACAAGGCTCACCGCAGCGGCATCGTCCACCGCGACTTGAAGCCCGGCAACATCATGCTTACGCCGACGGGAGCAAAGCTACTCGACTTTGGGCTGGCCAAGCCCGCCGCGCCGGTAACGAGCACGAGTACGCTCACTGGGGTATCCCCGAATTCCGCGGTCACCGAGCATGGCACCGTTGTCGGCACGTTTCAATACATGTCACCGGAGCAGATAGAAGGGAAGGTACTCGATGGACGCAGTGACATTTTTTCCCTAGGTGCCGTGCTCTACGAAATGTTGACGGGTCAGCGGGCATTCGAGGGAAAGAGCCAACTCAGCGTAGCATCGGCAATTCTCGAAAGAGAGCCGACACCCATCAGTTCCATCAAACCGATGACGCCGCCTGCACTGGACCATGTCATTCGCCGATGCCTAGCCAAAGATCCGGAACAGCGTTGGCAAACCGGATGCGATCTTCACTGGGAGCTGATCTGGATCAGAGAGAGCACGTCCACTCTGGCAACGACGCGGGTACTGAGCGGCAATCAGAAAAGGCGCGAACTGATGGCGTGGACCGCGGCTGGAATATTAGCGGTGATTGCGATTGTGGCATTCTGGTCGCCGTGGCGCCGACCTCAAATAGAAGAACGCCCGATGCAATTCGAGATCGACGCTCCCCCAGGTGCCGACTTCCTCCTCGAGAGTGGCGGCGGCGACGCCATCTCGCCGGATGGCCGCACGGTAGTCTTCGTCGCTCTTTCCAGCGGAGGCCCAAAGCTTTGGCTCCGGTCGCTGGACTCAGCCGTTGCGCGCGAATTGCCCGGCACAGAGAACGCGCAGTACCCTTTTTGGTCTCCAGACTCGAAGTCGGTCGGTTTTTTCGCTAACGGGAAGCTCCAGCGACTGAATCCTTCAGGTGGCCCCTCAGTAACTCTTGCTCCAGCATCCAACCCGCGTGGCGGGACTTGGAGCTCCCAAGGAATCATCGTTTTTGCCCCCAACGCAAGTACCGGTCTCTGGAAGATAGCGGCATCCGGAGGGTCGCCCACGCCACTGACTAACACGGACGCGAGCCGGGGCGAATTCACTCACCGCTGGCCTCTGTTAGTGCCAGACGGGAATCGATTTATTTACTTGTCTCGCGGCGAGAGTGCAAGCGTCAGCTCGACGATATACCTAAGTTCTTTGGATCGGCCCGAGGAAAGAACTCTACTCGTTAAAGATGCTTCAGCCGCCCCAGCGTACTCGCCCGCGCACGGAACGCACCCAGAATATCTGTACTGGCTTCGTCAGCAAGCCTTAGTCGCGCAGCCTTTCGACAGCAAGCACGCACTGCTACTAGGCGATAGTGTACCAGTGCCGGGTGCAGAAGTGGTGACCTTGACGGCCGCCCTCGGCCGCTCCAGCGTTTCCGTTTCCAACGACGGCACAATTCTCTTCGGTACGGGCACCGGCCGGTATCAAATGACTTGGCTCAACCGGGAGGGCAAAGCTCTGGGCACGGTGGGCCAGCCCGACCGCTACGGGTCCGTGCGGATTTCCCCGGATGGCACCAGCCTTGTTGCGGGGCTCGCGGATTCTTCGGCGCGCACGGACCTCTGGTTTTTGGAGTTGTCTCGTGCCATTCCTAGCCGCCTTACCTTTTCGGGTATGTTCGGAACGGGAACCTGGTCGCCCGATGGTCAGCGGATTGGCTATCACATCTTGAGTGGTAGGAAACTACTGCTGAAGAATGCGAACGGCACGGGACAGGAAGAGACCGTGTTGCAGTCCCCATATACGGTCTACATGAACGACTGGTCGCCGGACGGACACTACCTGGTTTATACGCAGCAGAGTCCCGATGGTCGATCCGAGCTATGGCTGCTTCCCTTGAATGGAGAACGCAAACCGCAACCATTCCAGGAGACTAAGTTTAATGAATTTCAAGGAGAGGTTTCTCCCGACAGCAAATGGATCGCATATACTTCGGACGAATCCGGAGGCTTCAATGAGGTCTACTCAACGACCTTTCCGACGGGTGGTCCCAGATGGAGAGTTTCCAGTGGCGGCGGGAGTTTTCCACGATGGAGCCGGGACGGAAAAGAGTTGTTCTATCGAGCACTCGACGGATCGCTAATGGTGGCGTCAGTCCGAATCGGCTTGCACGGTTTGGAGTTTGGGACCCCAGCCGCCCTCTTTCGGGTTCCTGAACCGGTCGGAATGTTTGCTTATTCTTACGACGTGGCTCCGGATGGGCGAAGGATTCTGGCGCTAGTGCCCAGCAAAGTCGCGGGGGATAGTGTGTCCCTGAGCGTGTTGGTGAACTGGGACTCGAAACTAAAGCCTTAGCCATCGATCGGCAACCTACTACAGTTTAGTATAGCGTTCGTCCGAGGCTTCCTGCGCTAATCACCGCGGCGCCAAAAGTTACAAAGCCGCGATGTCCGACCCCCAAAATGAATTCACTCATCTCTATGAGAACCTAGACGCCCTTAGAACGAAATTTGGCAGAAAAGGCCGTGCATACTCCCACGTCGGTATCACCAAAGACCAATTGGGCCGATTGGAGAACCTAGCAAACGAAGCTCCACTCTTTCAAGGACGCGATCGAGGGGCGAAGATCGGACAACTCCGAGATGCCACGCCCGCGGAGCTCGATGAAGCTCGGGAGATAGCCAAACGCATGATCCAAGGGTATTTCAAACCCGCTTGTTCCTCCCAATGGTGGGACAAATGCCAACGTCAATCTCACCGGGTTTAACTATGACAACACGGATTTCTCGTCACTCCCTTTTCGCACTGATTTCGTTGCATATTTTAAGGATGGCTACCGCGAGTACCGCAGCTCCGAAGGGGCAGGGGGTTGGACGTCCGCGACATCGAATTATGGGGTATATGCCTCATCCGCCTCATCCGGTAATACTCGTGAGGTGGCGATTCCATGGAATGCGATAACTGGGTCAGGAATTCCGTCCTCGTTTGATTTCTTCGGTTTCCTGACTGCGAGCGGAGGCTATGTTTACGGAGAGAAATGTATGTGCGCAGAACTCGACGCTTTGAAATGCGAGGCGGTCCGTGTGTTCCGCGAGGTGAAGAAAATTCGCAGGTCCAGAGACGTCTCATTTCACGAAGATGCGGAACTGAACCGCGAGAAACACAAAAGCATCAATGCCGTGCTTAAGCACCTGCTCGTTGGACATGAGGGGAAACCGTGTCCCGCAGGGGAGAGGCCCATTGTGAGCCCCTCCAAGCTTCGTGGGTAAGCTGCGCATTGCCTGACAACAGAACGGCTGCAAGCAGTTCAATTCGTTTCATACGATTACCCATTTCTTGACGCCGATGCACCCCGCACGCATTGCCCTTGCGCTTCTAATTGGAATTTCAGGAAAGCAAGGCGTGGTGAGTCGCTCCTCGTAAATGCATAGCAGATTTTCAAAGTTAGACGGACGCAAGTCTCCAAGAGGAGTGGAAAATTCGTTGGTCGAATAAATACTCAATCAGAATCTTATAAAGACTACCCGGTCGCCGCTATCACCGGGACGCTGGACTGCCAGAAAGATGGCCACTCTGTTGTGCGTTCAGGTTGTTAACCGATCTTTCTACCTCGCAGTCTTCTCCTGTGGCGGAAATGCTTGACTGAGGGCGACTACTACTAGCACTGCTGCTGGCTTGTGGTGCTCCTCAGGATGCTCGTTCAAATATTTCAACACTACACCTTTAAGTTGCTCCTGTTTCGCTCCTGCTGGCGTTTCAATTATTGGCTTGGCGTCCCGAAGTTCGGTTGCAAGGACAACGCCATCCCTTACACCCTCGATGAAGGCTTCGCAGAACTGAAATCCATTCGTGCCAAATCCCATATTGCAGGAACGCAACAGTTCAGTCCCTTGGACGTCTGAGACGACGACATTCTTTGCGGCAGGTGGAGCTTGGCCGGTTGTATGGTCTACTTTCTGCCCATGAGCTACCCGCGGGAAGGATAAGAATGCGAGGCCGAGGAAACACAATGCGGTTCTCTTCATGTAACGACTCCTGACTATCTTCTACATGATGGCTATTGCATTGTCACGTCACGTTCCTGTGTCTAATCCCCGTCAAGGAATGGATACGGCTAGGGGTATGCTTTTCTTTGGCTACACCCTACCTGGGGACCTGTAAAGTCCCGATATGTGGGGATCTCGGAGAAGTGACCGACCTCGCAGTCCAGAAACCCGACACCTCCCTGGCACTATTCGCCGGCATTTCAAATTGACGGGATCGCTGTTTACCAGAGTTAAGGCCACCAGCCGGCGGAAGATTTACGTGCCGGTTCAGATTGCCTAGTGGCCTGTACCAACTGATTGTGTACTGAGATGGCGCGATGGATCGGCGTATTTCCACTTCACGGTACGGGGCGATTTGTTGTAGTGCTGGATGTAGCGCAAGAGCTTCCTTTTCAGATCAGAGACGGAAGTGAACACTCCTCGCGCGATAACGTCGCGGTCGATCTTGCTGAACCACAGCTCGACTTGATTCAACCAGGAAGAGTAGGTCGGAGTGAAGTGCAAGTGAACCTTGGGATGCATCGCCAGGAAGTCCGTGACCGGCCTGCTCTTGTGCGCAGATTGGTTGTCGGCAATCACGTGGATCTCTTTGCCGCGAGGTTGATCAATCACAATGTCGGTAAGGAAGGCCACGAATTCGGCCGAGGTGTGCCGCGCCGTCGCTTTGCCGAGCACCTCGCCGGTCTTGGTGTTGAAGGCGGCATACAGCGACAAGGTGCCGTGACGAAAGTATTCAAAACCGTGCCGTTCGGCGCGTCCCGGGGACAGCGGCAGAACCGGATCCTTGCGATCCAGGGCCTGGATGGAGGTCTTTTCATCCACGCTGAAGACCGCCGCATGAGCCGGCGGGTTCAGATACAACCCAATAATATCGGCCGCCTTCTTCTCAAAATCCGGATCGTTCGAGGCCATGTAGCGTTCTATGCGATGCGGCTGAAGTCCGTGCTTACGCCACACCCGTGCCACCATCATGTGGCTGACCTCCAGATGCGCTCCGAGTTTACGCGTGCTCCAGTGCGTTACTCCACCCGACGGTACATGCCGTGTCGCCTCCAAAATCCGTGCTTCCAGTTTCGGGGTCAGCACGGTGGCCACTTGTCCCAAATGCCGGCTGTAGAGTCCCGCAATACGTTGCTCGCTAAATCGTCTGCTCCAACTGGCCACAAAACCCCGACTGCAGTCGATGCGCTCCGACACTTCATCCCAAGTACGGCCCTCGGCCAGCAACAAGATCAGCCGAGCCCGCCGGGCATCTTCGGCACGGCCCGTCCGGCTCGCGGCTCGCCGTGTCAATTCCTTAAGCTCCGAATTCGTCAGGGTGATCGCGTCTCTCATGGACGCGATTATAGTCTATGAATGGTTGTTACAGTCAACTAGAGAAACAAAAAAAAAAAAAAACAAAAAAAAAAACAAACACAAAAAAAAAAAAAAAAAAAAAAAAAAAAACAAAAAAAGAAAAAAAAAAGAAAAAAAAAAAAAAAAAAAAAAGAAGAAAAAACAAAAAAAAAAAAAAAAAAAAAAAAAAAAAAAAAAAAAAAAAAAAAGAAAAAAAAAAAAAAAAAAAAAAGAACAAAAAAAAAAAAAAAAAAAAAAACAAAAAAAAAAAAAAAAAAAAAAAGAGGAAAAAAAGAAAAAAAGAAAAAAAAAAAAGAAAAAAAAAAGAAAAAAGGAAAAAAAAAAAAAAAAAAAAAAAAAAAAAAAAAAAAAAAAAAGAAAAAAAAAAAGAAAAAAAAAAAAAAAAAAAAAAAAAAAAAAAAAAAAAACACAAAAAAAAAAAAAAAAACAAAAACCGCAACGAAAAAACAAACCACAAAAAAACAACACACAAACCAAACAAACACTAGAACGACGTTTCATAGCAGCCAATGTCGATCTTCGCCCCTTCAAACCTGTGTCGGCCGTCGAGATCCTCATCGCCCACGATCTGTGGCCCAGGATTCTCTCCACCATTTCGTGCGGGAGAACCTGCCCTCAGATGAAAGTTGCTTGAGGCAGCGTCTACGAATTCCGGATCGGCAAAGCGAGAGTGCTGGTCATTGCCGCTTGCTTGGACATATTCTTCGAAACTCGCGAATTCCACGCGGTCGTAACTCCATTTCGCACTCTTCGAACCGCCAGGATAGTAATAGAGATTGTGATCGAAGATCACCGTCGGACTGCCATCCATGCGACCGGATCGGCTGCTCATGACTCGCCCATGTTTGCCCACGTAAATGATGTTGTTCTTAAACACATTGTTGCGCAGATAGAATTGCATGAGGATCTCACCTGTTCCCGTTTCCCAAGCGTCATTGTTGTACAGGGTATTGTTGACGATGGTTGTGTCCTCGGTCTTGCCCCGCTTTAAATCGTAGCCGCCGATGCTAATTCCAGCGGTATGGCAGGAATAAATCAAATTGTTGCGCGCTACAATGTGGCTGGTATTCCCTGAAAAATGCTCGCTAGCCAGTTCAAGTCCGTAATCTACGTCGTGCATCACGTTACGCTCAATCAAAATACGCGTTCCACCATCCACGTATATGCCGTCGGAATTCGCCTCGTTGCCGTAGGCCGGATTACCTCTAGACGTGATGTTAAAAACCAAGTTCTCGCTCACCACTCCATCGCGCGCTCGATCGACTTCTGGATTGGGCGCGGTGCGTTCAAAACCGATCACGTCGATTCCGATGTTGTTGTTATCGTGCACGATATTCTTGGAAATTCGGAAACCAGCCACATTTCCATTGACCACAAGAGATTCGCTCGAACCTGTCTTGAGATGGTGAATTTCATTGCCCTCGATAACGAGATCGCTGACCGGCGTTTTAGGGTCTGTACCGTAAATGGCGATGCCAAAGCCGTTGGCGCCTTGTCCCGGCCGCAACTGGACTGCGGAATTCTGCTCTATGTGATGCACGTTGTTCTTCAGAATTTCGATGTGCGAACCCCCGCCAAATACCCGAATCCCGCCCGGAACGCTGCGGGAGTCGTTCGTTCGATAATTGCAAATTTCGAAACCCTGAATCCGCACATAGAGCACGTCGCGCAATTCGATCATGCTTGTGTCACCCACGGGCAGCGTTAGGCACCCGCCGTCAAGGACCGCTTGTTCGCCGGGCTGACTCCGAATCGTGATGAACCCCAGCTGCGCATCGCCGGAGACTTTGACGGTCAACCGCTGGCAGTACGTGCCACCCCGCACATAAACCGTGGATCCCGGCTTCGCAGTGTCGGCCGCGCGTTGGATTGTTCGAAACGGCCTTTCGATTGTCCCAGGATTCGCATCATCGCCACTCGTTGAAACATAAAGGTCCGAGCCGGCCTTCTTGGCAACGCACGCACAGAAGGGGATAGAAAACAAAAAGCCAGAGATCACCAGGCTGTGTATAAGCTTCAAATCATTCCTCCAAGACGCTGAGCTCCCGGCAATCCATTTTGTACCAACAATAGAGGCAGCGGGCGTTAAGTTTCGCCCGTTTCCCTTATTTGATGATGCCTCCAGACTGAACGGTTCGGCCGCGCGCGGCTATCCGTTTTCAGCTTTCAGAGTATAAGAGCACACTGTAGTGCTCGTGTTCACGTGCGCCTGTCCAGGAAGTGTGCGCGAAAGGAACCGTTTTCTCGTCATCCGCCCGGAATCGGTTGGAGGCGACCACAGACATGGGAGCGGAATGCTGATCGACTTCATCGGAATCCACATGTACCGCTGGATCGAAGTCAATAGGGATGACCGCCCGTCAAATCACATCAATTTCGCGATCGCAATACCAGCGAGAATCGCAAAGATTACCGCCAAGACCACCGCCCAAATCCCGTCCGTCTTCAGCCATTGAAGGCGGCTCTTGGGGAACTCCGCTGGCACCGGAACCGTTCGACCATCGAGCATCCGCAAGTGCTGAAAAACAGGGTGCTGGGGACAGCCATAGCGCGTCTCGCGTTTATCCATTAGTGGAGGTGGCAAAGCTCTCGCGAACGGTTCAGGAGTATCTGACCGAATTAGAGCGACAAAACCCGGTGGCAGATTCAGAAGGGAGCAGGAAGCTTCAAGAGAAGGTGTCGACGACCGATCCAGATGCTACCTGGGCGATCAAAAGTGGGCCGGCGGTGCTGGGCTATTACGACAACTATCTGGTCGACACTACCAGCCGAGTCATCTTGTCGGTCCAACGCGGCTCTCGGAAAGACCTTGATTGTATTCCGGTCCGCGGCGATCTGCATGGCCTTGCAACTCGAGATGCGCATCGGGTTTGCTTGCGAGATATTCCTTGAAGTCGCTCGCTAGCGACGTGAGGGTCCGTTGCTGACTCTCCGCCAAGCCCTTATGTGGTGCCGTGCGTAAAGGCAGGGCCGTTGGGAAATAGATGCTTCGGATGGCCAGTTTGGCTTACTCCACCGGAGCTTCCAAAGTGATTTCGGCATGACAAACCGCGATGCCGCCGCGTCCATCGCTGACATGGCCCGTCACAGTGTACTGCGAGGGCGCAACGTGGGTGGTATCGAGGTCAACTTCCGAACCCGAGCCGACGATTTGTCCGGCCGTTGATTCCCAGTAAAATACTAGCGGATCGTTGTCGGGGTCACTTGCCACCGCAGTGAGGTGCACGCGACCGCCCGGTTGTACCGAGCTTGGACTCGCGGAGCAACTGATCGTTGGCGGCTGGTTGGCTCGCGGGTCCACTCGGACCTCCGCTACGCAACTCACATTTCCGCCGCGACCATCATCCAGTTGGGCTGTGACAGAATGGGTGCCCGGTGCTACACCTGCGGGGTTCCACCGCACTTGCGATCCTGTACCTTCAATGGCCCCACCCGTTGTCGTCCATTTATAGGTAAGCCGATCATTGCCCGGATCGCTAGCATCGGCTCGGACCAGAACGGTCTCTCCACTTCCATCGATAACATGGGTCGGATTAGCTGAACAAGACGCTACCGGCGGACGATTGGGAGGAGGCGGAGGAGGGGCAACGCCCGCTGACCTGTTGGTGGGTGACTTGCTGTTCAGTACCGATAGCAGTTCCAGCGCGGACAATGGCGGCGAAACTTCACCCTGGAGCACAATTGCTTTCGCACTAACATCTCTTCCATAGAGCTTTCGGTTGGCGCGGTTGTCGGGCCGGAGCGTGGAACCTTCCAGCGAGACACCAGCAAAGAGTCCGCGAGCTCGTGAATACGAAAGTATCTCTGCGCGTAGGAATACATCCGTGGCGGCAGTTGCTTCGCGTCCAACAGGCCCGCCGGCGGCCGACGCAGTAGCGCCGATCTTCACTTTGCTTGTCAATATGCTGCTGGCCGCACGGTCGTTCATCAGGAGAAGAACAAAATCCGTGGCCTGCCCGCCGACCTGCAAGCCAAAGCTACCTCCGCCGAGCGCGATCATCGACGGAGCCCCCCACGGTCCTTGAAAGTCGGGCCCTCCGCGGCAAGTCATTACGCCACGCCCGTAGCTTCCACCAACGCCAGCAGCGAACTTGAGGGTTGAAGGCACAACGATGACGCATTCTGCCTTCTGTAGCACCGCCGCGGGTATGCCACTGCGCAGTTGCAGGACTTCCCTCATCACCATGCCAGAATTTGCGACTCGGTCGCTCTCTTTGGTGTGGGCCTGAATGGTGGCCACAGTAACCGCGACTCCCGCCCCGCCATTATTCGTAACTCCGGAGAGCGTTGCCGTCACATGGTAGGTGCCGACGGAGCTTCCAGCCGTATAAAGGCCAGTTGCCGATACCGAACCGCACTGCGGACTCGGAGCGCAGGCCCAGGTCGCCATGGAAGTTACATCAAGCGTGCTGCCATCACTCCAATAAGTCGTGGCCGCCATCTGCACCGTGGCTAACGTTGTGATCGTATAACCTTCTGCCGTTTTGATCGCGTAACCGGCTCCCGTGACGCAGATGGAGCTGCCGCATGGGCCTGAGCCGGTTAACCCTGCCGGCGTGATCATGAACGAAGTTGTTGCGATTCCCCCTCTTGCATCCGTTACTGTCACGGTAGCCTGCACGCCAGTTATGCCTGTGGGCGTGCCATTGATCAAGCCACCGCCCAAACCAATGGACATAGACATGCCAGTTGGGAAGCCTCCGGTAGACGCATAGCTGTATGGTTGCGCGCCTCCCGTCGGAGTAATTTGGCAATTCACGGCGATGTACTGCTTAACCTGAGAAGTGCAAGGCGGGGCGTACACGTTGAGAGGATTCGACACCGTACTTGAACCACCGCTAGCGGTTTGGCCAAAGCTAGCCGCAGGGAGCCAAAGAAGCAAGAATAAGCTCAGCCGACGAGATTGACGCCACATCGTGGTTGCACCTGTAACCCTCCTAGGGCAGCTCCAATACTTCGGCTCGGGAAAGCAATCCCAGATGAGGGTGCAAAGACTTATCTTCATAGCCCCTCATGAGATATCAGGAAGATCACAGCAATCTCAACTGTTAACTCACGATTTAAGGGGCACCGAAAAACTCGTGGATGCTCAAACCGAAGCGGAGAGGGGCCGCCATGTTCTCCGCCCAGGACGTCGACAGCGGCCCGACTTCGGACGGTTAGAAAATCACGTCCAATTCGAAAATTTATACCGTTCCGTTACCCGTTTCTACTAGGGCTTTCCCTAGTTGTTTGGCAACGTGAACAAACCTAGAAATAGGGCAAGAGCGAGCCAGGGCGATTAGGACTCGGATAAGGACGCGGCCCCCCATCCCCCATGCCCTAGCCCGCTTATCTCACAGCTAGGCAGAAAAGTGACAGACACCGCTGGAGGTTGGCAACTCCTTTGAGTCGTGATGCGTTTGTGCAAAGCAACGGCGAGGGACGCATCTCGCTGTTCTCTTTGGGAGTACGATTCTTCCTCGATGTTCTTTTTCGGCGCACACTTCACCGTGCTGGACAACAACGAGGAAAGAGTCACTAAGGACCGTTCTTTTTCAGCACTTTAGCGGCACGGCGCACAGCTTTTCGTGGACTTGCCGAAATAGCGCGACATAAGGATATCCGCCGGCCAGCGAAACCCACACCTTGCGCACGCTGATGCGAATCAGTGCACCGATCTTTAGCAGCTTCAGCCGAATCGTGGCACACTGCGCCTTGGCTAATTCCGTTCCCTGCCAGCCCCAGCCTCCGCAGCATCTGCAGCAACACATAGGCCACCGAGGAGAAGTACAGCCGCATCTGATTACTCCGCAGGTAGGCCGTGCTGGTGCGATCCGCGAACAACATCAGTTGCTCTTTTATCCGATTCTCCATGTCCCCGCGGGCGCAGTATAGCTCTTCATACAACGCCAGCGCCGGCCATGCTTCGGCCGTCAAAGAGGTCACCACGAAGCGCGGGTTCTCTCCCTTTTCCAGATGCTCAGCCTTGGCCACGACTCGTCGCCGCTGCGACCAACTCTTCCGTGTCTGATAGTAAAACTCCTTAAAGAAGCCGTGCGGCACGGCCGGTTTCCCGATATTGCCGTTTAGCCTTCCGCATCTCTTTTTTGATCTCCCCCTTCAGACGCTCGTTTTTCGCTAGTCCCAGCACGTAGTCCACGCTTTCGGCCTCACACCAGGCCATCAGCTCTTCGCGGCAGAACCCCGAGTCACCTCGCACCAGGATGCGCACCTCCGGCCACGCCGCTCGAATCTGTTTCACGATGCGTTGGAGTTCTTCTATGCTGCCCGCCGAGGCATCGATGTTCGACGGCCGTAAGCCGCGCACCGAGCAAGAACTCCCCGCTGAAAATGTACAGCGGCAGATAGCAATAGTGGCCGTAGTAGCCGTGAAAGAAGCGTCCTTCCTGGTTCCCATGCAACGGATCATCGGTGGCATCCAGGTCCAGAATAATCTGCTGCAGGTGCTTGCCGCATGCGCAGCCAGGAATACATCAACGAACAGCCGATCCACCGCCGCGTGGTCCGCCACGATCTTTTTGTAGCGGGCCTTGGCACTGGCCGTGGCGGGGGTCAATTCCAGACGGTTCAACGTGCTTTTTCCGGCCAGCACCTCTCCCACCGGGTCGCACTTCTCCACCAACACCGCCAGCAAAGGGTCCTTCCGCAACTCCTCGTGATCATTGAGATCTTCATAACCGAGGGCCAGGCCGTAGACCCGTTGCGCCACCAACTCCTCTACGGTGTGTTCAATGAGATCCGGATTCCGATAGTCCCGGAAGCAAGCCGCAAATCGGCGCACGATCCGGATGCGCTTCTCTACTTCTCGCAGCAGCAGCCCGCCGCCTTCGGTGCTAATGGCCCCACCGTCAAACCGAGCCCGAATTTCTCGATGTCTTAGGGGATGAAATCCGAAGTCTTTCTGGGTACACTCTGTAGCCATAAGGCTGTTGCCTCCTCTGGCAGGATTTCTTTCGGACAAAAAGAGTTATGCCAGAAGCGACAGCCTTTTTCCATTTTTTGTTTGAGAAATGCGGGCTAGCCCCTGGCATTCGCCATTCGATAAAACTCGGCCTTACCTACGGGTGACGATGAAGATCTTAAGAATTGTACCGGGACTGATCGAAATCAGCCGTGAAAGGGTCGATCTAGGATGGAAATCGTTAACGCACTACCCACTCTACGTATCCGCAAGCCTAGGCAGAACTTCGACCAACTTCGTTTGTTCTCGTTGCATTTCCGGCACCTCCACGTTGAACGCACGACGCTGTTGGTGAACCGTCCACCTGGCTCCCATCCGTACAGCCCTCGACGCGGGATGCTGCAGTAGGGACAAATCAGAAGCCGGACTCTTCCCCTATTGCGCGGGAGCGTGCGCAGAAGCGTGCGAATGAAATCCCGCGTTCCATCGTGGCGCTTGATCTCGAAGGCCCCAGTCCAATCAGGGCCGCCCCGGCCGGCCGCCTCGTAATATGGCGCGATGCGAGCAGCTTCTTTAACTGTGCCATCCGAGCGGCTCTTCCAGATGAGCAGGTACGGAATCTTTCGCGTATCGTCCAACATCCAGGCCACGACCCTTGCAGGCAGCAGCGGAATCTGTTCGCAGTTCACTCTACGCCCGAAGAAGCGCCCTTCGCATCTGGACTCGGGGTATGAACTTCCCCTGCTCACCATCTAATCCCCGTGATCATTCTTTCCAGCGAAATCCCAGTTACGACGCGCGTTCGCAAAGAAAGCGTCAAGGTCTGCACGCCTGAATCTCCAGCGTCCCCCGATGATTCGCCCCTTGATCTCACCACGCAGGATGTATTTCCTCACGGTGCGTGTGCTGAGGTGCAATACCTCAGCCGCTTCGCGCAATGTGAGCAAGTGATCTCCGATCGGTGGTGCCGTGTCTTTCCTTTTCGCCTTCATGGGAATATCCAGAGTGACAGGGCTTTCCGTCCCTGCCCAGGTACTGTCCCTTGTCCCTCACTCTTAAAGAGAGTGAGTGAGGGGCAACGGACATCTGGTTTACAGCGTCACGCACCAACATTTTTTTGCGAGCGCGTCACTTTCTCCGTGCCGCCAAGTTCCACGTACAGTTCTCGGCGCCACTGCCGCCGCGTCCACGAACTGGCTGTCCCACGTTCTCCACTCCACTTTTTCAATGCTTCACTTTTTACGCCCGGCCACGCCACGGTTTGGACTGCCCGGCACCGCGTTTCCCGGCGCCAAGTCTACCCCTGATCTACCCGGCCAAAAAAAAACAAAACACGCTCCGTGTTTCCAGCACGGCCCTCCTCGTTCCAAAGGAGAGGCCCCCGCCTCCGGGTGAGCTCTTCCTCGGTGGCCGGCTTAGCTCCACCACCCCCTTGTGATGCCATTGGCAAGTATCCCTGCAGGAGTGCGATTGTCATTGCATATCGCTGTTGGTGTGTTTTGGTCCCCAACTACGGTCGCGTTCAGGAGTAGCAGAGTGCCTGCGAGCAGTGCGAATCGTCGGGTAAACATAGGACCTCCGTCTTCAATGAAGTAAGCGAAAAACTCAAGGTATTCGGAACTATGTGAGGCGGAGTTTAGTCCAAGTGAGCGGTCATTGTGAAGGGAGCATCCGAAGTTACCGGCCCGCAGCCTTCCTCAAGTCCCGGGCAAATCGGGAGAGTAAGTAGGAGATTCTGAATCATATGGCTGGGTTGCCGTGATACTTTGCAGCCGTACGGAGGGGTGGGTAAAATGCCAACTGTCGAAGGTAGGGAAGCTCGCGTTTGGATCGATGAATATGTAAAGAAGGCCGGAAGGTTGTCTGGAGTTGCCAAGACGGTGAGGGCACTTGTAAAGAAGGCCGTGGCCGGATGCGAGGAGTACGTGAATCCGTGGAAGATTCCCACATTCGATTTAAACGGGCCGCTGTGCTTTTACATGGTGGCGAAGGAACATGTGATTTTTGGATTTATGCGAGGAGCGATGCTCCGCGATCCGGGGAAGTTGCTAGAGGGAACGGGAAAGTACTTGCGGCACGTTAAGGTGCGAAGCGCAGCGGATGTACGGCGATCGGAAGTGCGGGCTCTCCTGAAAGAGGCGGCGGAGCTAAACCGCAAGGAGCCGGTCACTGGCACCAAGGTTCAGATGAAGCAAAGCAGGGCAGCCGGAACGCAGAAGAGCGGACGCCGCGCCACAACTCCCGATTGTCGGAAAAGTTCGAACCGTTGACGAGCAGGTGTCGGGCATTGGGGATTTCACCAAGCGTTGCCGCAATTATGTTGTGAGCGGCCGCGCGTCCTGAAATCAGGTGTTTAGAAGGCGGCAAGAGTCAGACTCTTCGTCGAGAGGTAGATCTGGCTCTGGGGGATCGGTTTGAGGAATCGTTGCTATGGGGTGCCCCTCCGCGGTCGGCTCGGGCGCTGAGGGCTCTGGGAGAGCCGGACTTCTTTCGTTGATGAAGGGCGTGAGCCAGTGGCTTTGCAGTGCGGCTAAGGCAAGCTCTTCTTGGAGGCCGTTGTAGAGCGAATCTGCCAACTCCTCTCGTGCTTTGTCCACGTAGTTTTCCCCATGCTTTTTTCGGAGTGACTCAAAGATGGACCGTGCGGTTGTTGCGCCCATCTTTGCTTCGATGAGGTTTCGGGGTTTACCGGACTTGTAGGTCCTGAGAGCGTTGCGGAACGTGAGCAGTGAATCGCCTTGGTGCTCATCGAGGCTTTCGGCAAGTGCCTGCACAAGCTGCATTTGAAAATCGGATCGATTTTTGAGGTTCTGCTCGAGTTCCGCGAACTGTGGTGTCAGTGTTTCTTTCAGCTTCTTGACATCGGCCGCATTGGTATCCCAAAGTTTCTGGACTTCCTTGGCTAAAGCCCGCGCGTATTCGTTGCGCATTTGAACCGTGGCTCCGGCCGTAGCGGTTTTTGTCTGTTCGTCGATCATTTTCAGGCTGAATTTGGCAACAAGGACATACACGCCTGTCAGGAGTAGTCCCATGATTCCCAGTGTCAACATTTGCGTATTGAAGGCTTTTTGGTAGTAAGACTCATACTGCTTCTGCGTACGCGTGATGTAGTCTTTTTCCATCACTGCGCTGCTTGCGGCTTTTTCGGCGGCATCGGCGCGCTCCTCGAGCTTCTTGAGGCGGTCTTCCGGGATTGCGCGCGAGGCTTTTTGCGGCTGCTCAGATCGAAGGGCGGGGCTGAAAAAAGCGAGAACCGCAGCCAGAAACAGGATGCGTTGGCGTATGGTAGTCACGGGTCCGACTCCTGGCTGGGCCTCCTAATCTAGGTGCTGGGGGGCGTGGTGTCACTGTTTGGAGCCAGGAGCGGTGTCCGAAGGGATACCGGCCGGAAGGGCAAGGCGTTTCGATTGGCGAGGGCGTCGAGTGTTCTCAGCCCATCTGTCCTTTAGGGCCTGCGGCCCGCGAAAGCTCATGAAAATCACTTAGGGTAAGATCGCAACGGTCAGGAGCGGCGAGGCCGAGTTCATCAGTGGAGAGCTTGAGGCCGTCCATCCGTCTGATCCGGAGCGTGCGTGTTTGAGCGAATAATTGGGCGTCGTTGTCTTCCCTTGGGGAACCAGCGGTAGCCCGTGACCCTGGTTAAAGTAGCTGCAGCACGCTCTCCACTCCCGGCCAGGAGGAGTTTATGTCATACAGGATCGCGGGAATCGATGTTCACAAGAAGATGCTGGCGGTAGTTGTCTCCAACGTCGAAGTTGAAAGTGAGTTCCAGTTTGAGCGGAGAATGTTTGGCAGCAACCCCGAACAATTGCGCTTGCTGGCTGCGTGGTTGCTCGAGTAAGAGGCCGAGGAAGTAGTTATGGAATCAACGGCGCAATATTGGAAACCCGTGTGGAGAGCACTAGAAAGGTATTGGAAGCCGATCCGCGAGAAGCGGGAAGGAGCCAAGCGGCGGTCTGGAACGTTACATCTTGAGCAGGCGCAGTCCAATCGCGGGCGACGCGGGTGAAAGAAGGATTTCGTCGATGCCGAACGGCTGGTGAAACGATTCGCGCTTGATCTGTCCCTTTTAGGGAGGGGTCCTGTCCGGAAACTGACCCTCTGTACAGATGACACCTAGCCGCATGAGGGCTAGCCTGCGCTTATGGGGGATTCTCCAAGATATAGACCGCGCAGCGATTATGCGCGGCCCGGCGAGATCGACACTTCGCTAGTCGAAGCGGAATCGCTGCGGCCCCGCCCTGCTTCGGAACCGAACTCGAACCGTCCAACCCCTACCCCGCTTTCGAGCATGCCCGAATCGAGGCCCGCCGCCCCGCCCGTCGCACAGTGGGAACGCAAGAGTCTTGTATCAGCGCACGCTGCTGAATCCAGGCCATCGCCGCTGCGTCCGAACCCGCCGACAGATCCATTTCACAAGGGCGGGAACGTGGAACCCAGCCGCAAGGGCCTCGCCCCTGCACCGGGACCTGTCGAAGGAAAACCAGCTGCGTTTCGCCTGGGCATCGATTCAGGTCTCAGCCGCGGGAACCCCGCGCTACAAAGAGGCTTGGCGCCTGCGCCCGGAATTGCCTCAACACATTCGGTCCCACTGCGGTCGGTCGATATCCACATCCACACGCCGATCTTCGAAAGAAAACCTGCTCCGCCGCCTCCCCCGCGCCCGGAGCTGAAACCGGTCATCGAAAATCCGCAGCCAGTGAAAATCCCCACGCTCTCCCCGCCCAGGAGCCCGCTAGTGCGGCGGGGCGTTTCTGCTCACTTCGAGCTTTTGCCTGACGCCAAGCCGCGCTGGAACCAGCTCGGCCTAAGCGCCGGAGGACAATTGCTGATCTTGGGCCTCGCGCTTCTCAGTCCGATGATCTTTCCGCAGACGATGAAGACGGCGCTCAAATTTGATGTGATCGAGCTGATGCAGCCGGTAACCGAAATTCCCGTGGCACCCGAAACGCCGAAGCCTCCCGCGCCTCGACCGCCACCGAAGCCAAAACCCAAGCCCAAAGTCGAGCCCAAGGCGCCGGAGCTAAAGCCGGAAGTGCCCGAGCCTCCTCCGCTAGTGCCGCAGCTGAGTCCCAAGCAGCCGCACGTCTTTCTGAATCTCAAACCGCTCGTGCCCAAGGCGCACACAGTGGAGGTGGAGCCCCTCGAGCTGAAGCAAAATCTGAAGCAACCCGAGATTGTGCTGTCGTCGAGCGGTCCAAAAGCTCCCAAGGAAGAAGTGAAGCCCAATCCCGGTCCCGGCAATCCTGCGCCGGGCACAGTGAATGCCGCATTGAGCAAAGTGCAGACCGGCGGCTTTGGAGACCCGAACGGAATCGCGGGACCGGGAAATCCGAACCGCCGCGGCAACATCAACCAGGCCGGCTCGCCCGGTTTGCCCGGAGGTCCCGGCTATGGCAACGGCACCGGAGGCACGCAAGGCCTGCGCGGCACGGTGGCTTCGGATGGCTCCGGGCGTGGCGGTGGCGCTGCCGCAAGCGCTTCGGCTGGTGTAACTATTCTGTACAAGCCAAATCCCGCCTATTCCGCCGAAGGGCGTGAGCGCAAAATCCAGGGCGACGTGGTGCTGGAGGTGATCTTCCTCGCTTCAGGCCAGATTAAAGTGACCGGCGTGGTGAGCGGTCTCGGCTTCGGTATGGACGACGAAGCGATTCATGCCGCGCAGCGGATTCGGTTCACGCCCGCAATGCGCGATGGAAAGCCCGTCGATTTTTCCGCCCGCGTTCGCATCGAGTTCCGCCTCGTAGAGTAGAGAATCCCTCAGAGTTGCCGCGCTAAGTTAATTTGTCTTGTCGTTTACAAACCCAACTACGGCGTTCACGAATATTGCAGTCTGGTCGGCAAACGTCATATGTTCCACATTTGGCAGTACCACTGTTTTTAGAGCAAACGATTTTTTGTTTCAACGTGGTTGGTCTACGGCACGCAGTGGATTGGACTACGACCGCGAAACACAAGAAAAGTGAGGCGATTCGGTAGCGGCATCGCCAATTTCGACATTGTGTCCACATTGACTTGAGTTTAATAGATGCGAGAAATATTGTGGTTCGAGACTAGCTCCATTCTCTTTCAATCGGTCACTGCCCGGTAAGTCGTAACCGGAGAAGTGCCCAAAATCATCTGAGTCTGTTGAAAAACACGCAGTCAGAAACGTGTGGCGGGCCGTCTGGAGTGTTCCTGATGCACTTCGAGTGCTTTTCAAAACCTTAATCCGTCGATGATCGGCTCCTTTCCTGCCACACTCAGGTGGTGCTAGGTTCCGGCAATTGTTTTTGAGCGAGGTGACGCACTAACCTTTTTAAGTTTTGCGCCGTCGCTGCCAGGTAGAACTGCTCACCGACATTCCACAGTCGTCGCAATCGCACTCGGCGGAGCTTGATCTGCTGTTTTAGCTCGGCGAACAGAGCTTCGATCTTGTAGCCGCTCGTTGCGAATGCTTATAGTCAGTGTCTCAGCAATGCGCGAGCTACTTGTCGCGCTGGTTCCTGCATGAACAAATAATCTCCGATAGGGGCCTGCGGTGCATAACTTCTTTTGTGGACAGCCTCGACATTGCGCTTCTGTTGAGCGATAAAGATCGCCCCCACTACTGCGCCGTTGACCTCGATAGTGCAGTGGTTCTTCTTCCGGACAGTAGTAGGCATTTTCCTTGGGCTCGTAGCGGAACGCATCTCGGGTGAAGCGTCCTCGTGTCTGGTGCTGACGATCGATGACCGGAATGTGGGGTTAAATATCCCGCGCTAGAAGCCGCGCCAGAAACTCACCACTTCCGTAAGCCTTGTCCGCCGCCAGATTCTGCGGTCGTATTCCCAGCTGACTGCGCGTGCTCGATCATCCGTTGTGCGGCCGAATACTTCTTGGCGGAAACGTGCCGGCGTTGCATCGACCGACAAAATCACCCGGCTCGTAGTGTCGATGAGGTAGTTATCGTAGTATCCCAGCGTCGCCGGTCCACTCTTAACAGCCCAAGCGGCGTCTGGATCGGTCATTGACACCATCTCCTGAGCAATCGGCCGCCGCTTCAAATCTGTTACGGGATTTTCTTGCTCCAGTTCTTGCAGATACTCCTGAACAGTTCGCGAAACCTGCGCCACTTCCACTAATCTCTTTTGTGGAACTCGACTTTGCGGACTGGCATTGGCACCCACCAGCGTCCCATCTACCGCTAGATTCCGTCCTTCGACTAAGCCCGCCTCCAAACAAAGCTGAACGATCTCCTCAAATATCTTCCGAAATACACCAGACTGCCGGAATCGGCCATGCCGATTCTTCGAGAACATCGAATGATCCGGAATCTCTTGGTCAAAGCCCAACCGAGTGAACCAACGATAAGCCAGATGCATGCGCACTTCATCCATTAGGCGGCGTTCGCTGGTGATCCCATAGAGATAGCCAACCAGCAACAGTCGTAGGAGAACTTCGGGATCGATTGAGGGTCGGCCCGTGAGGCTATAAAAGCCTTTCAGCTGTTCTCGCACGAAGCTGAAATCGACGTGTCGGTCAATCACTCGCAGCAAGTGATCAGAAGGGATCTGCTCTTCCAAACGGAAATAACAAAAAAGCGGCTCAGCCCGGTTCTGCTGACCCATCATCGGCGTTGTTCCTCCCTGTCGTGCCTATAGCACGACAGGGACTAGTCAAGAACCCAAATAAAATCTCCGGCGAGCCGACTTTTTCAACAGATTCATCTGATTCTGGGCCGTGCTGATGCGCGAATTTCGATCTCTTAGAATGAGTGAGTTACAACCGCTGCGGCCTAGTGGTTTTTGGGCAGGCCACTCAAACCTTAGATAATCTAAAGTACGAAGATTTGACTCCTGCAACCCCGTGCCTTGTCCAGAAAGTTTTCGCAGGAGTTTAGGACTCGGAGAGGCAATAGGGGTAGGTTGCGGCTCTCCGAGTCCTGTTGTCTGTTCTAGGGCGCGGCGGGGTTGCACCGACCGCTCCTATTTGGCTTGTGCTTAACTTTCTAGACGTTCCCGTGTTCCCAAACAACTGGGGGAATCCCTAGCTGAACAATTTGTTTTCTCAACTCTGATGAACACGGTTGCCTAACAGTTCCCGCTACAGTGTCGATTTCAATGGATTTCTTGGCCTGCTAACTGGCTGAAAGATTTGGCTCCTCGGGCTAGATTCGAACTAGCAACTCGCCGAGGCTCACATCTGAAGCACTCCTTAGCGTCACATCTGATTGCAGGCGATGTTAATCTCGCGCTGGTGAAGCAGACGCTAGGCCACCGCTCGATCAGCTCGACAATGGTGTACGTCGGAACGCCGGATGCCCAGGCTGCCGAAGCAGTCCAAGCCGCCCGAATGGGAGTTTTCTAAGCGTTCTGCCAAGTGGCTCCAGCGCCCGGTAATCAGAAGAGATGGGTACATCCGCGACTTCTCCGGTTACGACTAATCACTGATACACCAGAAGTTCATGGGAGAGGATGCCCCGGTAACAGTTCTGGTGGCACACCCGCTCTCAACCGAAAACGATCTCGACGGTACACATGATTTCTTTCCAAATGACGCGCCTCAGGTTACCAAGGCGGCGTAGAATACAATGCAGAGGGGCCGATTCGACGCGGTCGAATGGCAGGCTCTGGAGCGAATCCATGCGGTTCTCTCGATGTCATCTCCGGAGTACATTCAGTTGTGCTGCGATGTTCACCGCCTTCGCGCTTACTGGCTGTGGTGATTCCTGTTTTGTCGGCTTTTCCAATAATGGCAACGGTGGTCTTATCGTAAGAGTGGCCAATCCGCCGCCCAGCTGTTCGCTTTCTCAGGTCCACGGCGCAATGAGTGTGGTTGCGCTCAAATCGTCACTCTGCGAGACCTGTACGGCTGCCACCCGCGTGGAACATATTTTTGTGACCTTGCGAGGCATTCAACTTCGGCTTGGCGCCAGCGAAGACGCACGTTCTCCCAATTGGCTCGAACTCGACCCCCACCTCGCAAAGGAACCCCGTCAAATTGACCTAATGGGTAACTCTATGCCCATAACTCTGGCAGAGAGTGCGAACGTTCCTGTGGGAAGCTATCGCGAAGTCCGCCTACAATTTTCCGGTGGCTCCCCAGCAAGCGCCGAAGAACTTCCCACCGTGAATGTCTGCGGAGAGACGGGATGGAATTGCATCGTCATGGCTGATGGACACGTCGAGCCGCTACGCTTGCCCGGTGACGTGTCGGAGCTTCTCATTCCTTCTCAGAGTATTGAGGACGACTCAGTCGTGGTTTTGCCAGACGCCAGGGTGGACCTGCAGCTTAGCTTGGAGCCACATCATGTCACCTATTTTTCCAGCAGCGAAGGATGGAGGCTGCAGAGCACTCTCGTGGGGCGAGCCACAGTCGTGCGGCAACGTTCTGTTGAGGCAGAAAACTCTACTCCTGATTGAGGTTTCGCACCAGGTATCAGCTGTACGAATGGCCGGAGTGCTTGGTAAACGCCGTCATCCGACAAAAGGCACTAGCAGCAACTTCTCCGGTAAGCTTATCGCGCACTTAAAGGTTCTTGCGGGAAGAGCGCTTTTGACGGCCTCTTCGCTGAGGGTATTTCACTGTATTATCTTGCGAGCACGACTATAGACACCCTTAATCGAACCACCAAAGACACGAAAAGCAGGTAAATCATGACTCAGACTAAGATGCGTGACGGAGTCAAGCTTGAATCGATTTTTCATCCATCAGATTTTACCGAGGCCAGCGAAGTCGCCTTTGTGCACGCTCTGAAGATCGCACTGGTGGCTGGAGCCAAACTTACAATGCTCCATGTCGAGGCGAGTCCCGGTGCCGAATGGCAGGACTTCCC
Source organism: Candidatus Acidiferrales bacterium (assembly GCA_963839315.1). GTDB lineage: Bacteria > Acidobacteriota > Terriglobia > Acidiferrales > UBA7541 > Acidiferrum. The sequence goes on along the minus strand of CAWIUU010000031.1, from coordinate 1,591 downwards.
CGGTGTCCGAGACACGCTCGAGCGATGGGGGCTCATCCCGAAAGACAGTCCCAAGAGCGCGGTTGGGCAGCTTGGCATCGGGGTCGCCAAGTTTCTTAGATTGGGGAAAGATCCGGTGAAAGCCTGTCTTGGTTTTCTGGAAGAAAATCCTACGGATCTGATCGTGTTGGCGGTTCGCCAGCACGAGGGGCGCCTGCGCTGGTTGGGGAAATCGGTGGGCGAGCCGATCGCGCGCAGAGCCGGACAAATGACGCTCTTCACCCCACACGGCGTGGAGGGCTTCGTCTCGCGACAGAACGGCTCGATTTCGCTTCGAAACATCCTCATCCCGGTCACGATCAAACCCCGGCCGCAACCGAGCGTGGAAGCCGCGGCGCGTCTGATCCGCAACCTCCAATTGCCAGCTGGCATGGTCACATTGCTCCACGTCGGACCCACTGCTGAAATGCCCTCGCTAACGATCCCCAAGGACACCGACTGGACCTGGAACAGGGTCGCCAAGGTCGGTGAACCGGCTGACGTCATCCTGCAAACTGCCACGGAGCTTCGCACGGATTTGATCATCATGACAACCGATGGTCCTGACGGATTTCTCGATGCCCTGCGAGGGACCACATCCGAGCGAGTGCTACGCAAGGCGCGTTGTCCTGTGGCCAACCTGCCGGTGGGATCCATGTTGGGCTGAAGTAAGAACGAGACTCGGTCCCTGAAATTCGACCGTTCGCACCTGACTCAACAGAGCTGGGTCCATCTGATAACGCATGACCTACCAGGCATGTTAAAACCCGTCCGCCCAAGCCGCACTTGGTAGGAACGACTGCCAACGGGGCTCGGCTACTATGCAACAGCAGATATTCCCCACCCGCGTGTCACGTTCTCTATCGTCGTCCTTCCTGGCGGCGACGTATCGATAGTGTCGGCTATAGTGTGCTCCGAGCAATTGAATACGAAGTATTTACCCGGACATTTTGCGGCGTAGAACTGCATCCGGCTGGATGCAGTGTCCAACCCCTCCACTACTTCGATCCATTGAGCGTTATTGTCGGTGCCGGAAAAGATGTCAAAGCGCGGAACTTTCATGTGAACCCCCACATTTCCGTCTTTGGGCGGCAGGCTCTACGACGCTAACCAGTAGTTATGCCCCCGTCAAGATTACTTTAGTTGGTTTGTCCAACACCGGTAACTAGGAACATATAAAAATGACTGGCGGTACCCTATTGGCGGCGTGAAAGAGGACAGGCTGGGCCCAGGCTCCTCATAAGGCTGGACAAGGGTACTCAGAAAATAGATGCTCGAACGAAGTTCGACCTGAAGATGGGCATGCCGATCTGGCTTCCCCCGCTTTTCTCCTGAAAACATAGCAGCAAATATGCCGATCGTTGAATTCCTGAAACAAGTAGCGAAAAAGAAGAACTCAACTCCTGCTCAACCTTCACTTGCATGGCTGCTAGCACAGAAACCGTGGATTGTTCCAATTCCAGGCACACGCGACAAGGATCACTTGCGCGAGAACCTAAGAGCAATCGATGTTAAGCTGACGCCTGAGGATTTCGCAGCGGCATAGAGAAACCTGCCAGAGAAAGAGTTTGAA
>CAWIUU010000030.1:0-162617 GCA_963839315.1 Candidatus Acidiferrales bacterium | reverse complement strand
TTTCTCTTTGTCATGGGAGTTGCACGAGCATCTCCCTCAATCGCGTCAACCACTCTGCGATCCGCGGTCTCTGTGGGGGGTTGTTCGCGCGTAGGACAGCAGTTTTTTAGTGTATAATCCGCGGCATTCGCTCCTGGATAGGTGGCTCTTGACTTCTGCGCAAACTCCAAACCTGTGGGTGCCCGTTTGTTGCGAGCGCGTCATGCGCTACAACATGTTCTTCCAACAGGACGGCACTGGCTACGGTGCACTGGTCTGCCCCGTCTGCAATAAGAACGTCACGTTCGAGCTTGACCATCAAGCCGACTTGTCCGCCTACGGGGAAGGCTCCCGCGTCCTCAACATGCTCGGCGCCCCGAAGCCACCAACTACGCCGCGCCAGCGGCCAACGGGTGATTCCCCCTTGAACGATAAAACCCTGTGACCTGTACCGAAGCATCCTGAAACCAGGGCATCCATGATTGACCAGACCATCTCTCACTTCCGCATCATTGAGAAACTCGGCGCCGGCGGAATGGGGGTGGTTTACAAAGCCCGCGACACCCGCCTCGACCGTCCCGTAGCCTTGAAATTTCTTCCCGATAATATGGTCCAGGACTCCCAGGCTCTCGAACGTTTTCGCCGTGAAGCCCACGCGGCTTCCGCTCTCAACCATCCCGGCATCTGCACCATCTACGACATTGGCGAGCAGGATCATCGCCCTTTCATCGCCATGGAGTTCATCGACGGCGAAACCCTCCGCCAATACATCCACGGTCAGCCGCTCCCGATTGAACAGATCCTCGATCTCGGGATTCAAATTGCCGATGCTCTCGACGCCGCTCACACCGAAGGCATCATTCATCGGGACATCAAGCCTTCCAACGTCTTCGTTACGAAGCGCGGCCAGGCCAAGATCCTCGATTTCGGTTTGGCCAAGCTTGTTGCCAAAGATTTGCTGCCTCTCGATCCTCAGAATTCCTCATCGGCATCAACTCAGGATTCCCTCTCCATCGTCGGCATCATCAGTGGCACTCCCGCCTATATGTCGCCCGAGCACGTTCGGGGCGACGACCTCGACCGCCGCACCGATATTTTCGCCTTGGGTCTCCTCCTCTATGAAATGGCCACCGGCCACCAGGCGTTCGGCGGCAAAACAGGTGGCGCGATCATTGAAGCCATTCTCACGCGCACTCCGCCCTCCGCTCGCACTCTGAACCCACAGATTCCTCCGCAGCTCGAGGAAATCATCAACAAGTGTCTCGACAAGGACAGAAATCTTCGCTACCCGACCGCCGCCGCCGTCCGTTCCGATCTGCAGCAATTGAAGCGCGTTTCCGAATCCGGCCAGATCATGTCTTCCACCGCGTCAGTCGCAGCCGCCACGACCGCTGCGCCCGTCACGCATCCTCCCGTGCGTCGCTTCGGCTGGAAATCAATAACTGCCTCAGCTGCGCTCCTTTCTCTTCTTGCTCTTGCTGGCTGGTTCTACATCTCCCACCGCGCTCATGGCTTGACCCAGATGGACACCGTTGTTCTCGCCGACTTCATCAACAAAACCGGCGATCCCATTTTCGACGATACCCTCCGCCAGGGACTTGCCGCGCAGCTTCAGCAATCCCCTTTCTTGAGCCTTGTCTCCGAACAGCGCATCCAGCAAACTCTTCGCCTCATGGGCCTTCCGCCTGACAGCAAACTTTCACCCGCGGTCGCCGGCGATCTCTGCCAGCGTGCCGGAAGCGCCGCATATTTGACCGGCACCATCTCCAGTATCGGCGCTCAATACGTCATCGGCGTCAGCGCCGTAAATTGTCGGACTGGCGATTCCCTCGCGGAGGAGCAATTTACCGCCAACGGCAAGGAAAACGTTTTGAAGGCGCTGGGTGAAGTTTCCACCAAGCTGCGCGAAAGACTTGGAGAATCCCTCAAGACTGTCCAGAAACTCGATACGCCCATCGAGCAGGCCACCACGCCTTCTCTCGAAGCACTCCAGGCCTACAGCCTCGGGCGCAAAACTATGCTGGGCAAAGCTGACTACACCGCCGCTGTGCCATTGTTCGAGCGTTCCATCCAGCTCGATCCGAATTTTGCTATGGCTTACGCCAACCTCGGCACCGCGTATCACAATCTCGGTGAAAAAATCCTCGCCTCAGAAAATACCCGCAGAGCCTACGACCTCCGAACCCACGTCAGTGAATGGGAGAAGTTCTACATCGAATCGCACTACCATCACTTCGTCACCGGTGACTTGGAGAAGGCTCGTCAGTCTTATGAGCTCTGGGCGCAGATCTATCCCCGCGAACAGGTGCCGCCGATCAATCTCGGTGTCGTCTATCAAACCCTCGGGCAGTACGACAAATCCCTCACTGAGTTTCGCGAGGCTCTCCGGCTCAGCCCCGCAGACAGTCTCAATTTCGGCAATCTCGTCCTGGCCTACATCCATCTCAATCGTCTCGATGATGCCCGCACCCTCGCCAACGATGCTTTGTCGAAAAATCTTGATTCTTCCGATCTCCGCGCCTCTCTCTATCAGCTCGCTTTCTTGAAAAATGATCTGCCCGGCATGGCCCAGCAGGTCTCCTGGTCGGTTGGCAAACCTGGAAAAGAAAACATCATGCTTTATCTCGAAGCGGGCACCGCCGCCTTTTCCGGCAAACTTACCGCCGCTCGCGAGCTCTCGCGGCAGGCGTCCACCTCCGCCTCACGCGCCGGTGAAAAAGAAATGGCCGCGGGATGCGAAGCCGCCGCGGCCCTCTGGGAAGCGCTATACGGGAATCATTCGGAGGCACGCCAGCGCGTTGGCGCCACCCTCGCTCAGTCAAACGGTCGCGACTCCCAGTTTGTCGCCGCTTTTGCCCTTGCCCTGATCGGCGATTCTCCACGCGCGCAGGCTCTCGCCGATGATCTGCAGACTCGCTTTCCCCAGGACACCGTCGTGCAGTTCAATTACCTGCCAACTCTTCGCGCACAGCTCGCACTTACTCTTCCCAACAACGCAGCGAAGGCTGTGGACGCCCTCTCCTCCGCTACTCCCTACGAACTGGGCGTTCCCGGCAGCAGTACCTTCTGGACCAACCTCTATCCTGTCTATGTCCGTGGCCAGGCTTTTCTTGCTTCTCGTCAGGGCACGCGCGCTGCGGCCGAGTTTCAGAAAATCCTCGATTGGCCCGGCGTCGTAGTCAACGAGCCCATCGCCGCCCTCGCCCACCTTGGCCTCGCTCGCTCCTACGACCTCGCGGGCGACGCACCCAAGTCCCGAGCCGCATATCAGGATTTTCTTACGCTCTGGAAATACGCCGACCCCGACATTCCCATTCTCATCGCGGCCAAAGTCCGAATACGCGAAGTTGCAATAACCGTCATGACCTGAGCCCGCGTGGGACCCGGTCCAATGGACGTTGGAAAATGCCCATTTCAGTTATCCGGTTTTTCAGTGTTCGAGAAAGTCCTGCGTCGGTAGTAAAGCGTCCGTCACGGGTCAATAAGTGAAAAGACTGATGGCCTGTAAATAGCCTGTTTTCATTAGTACATGTGTACTTCTGGGACGGGATTTAAACCCGCAAAAGTCCCCTCCCTGCAACACGATGCGCTGAATCCGAAAAACCTGTCTGCAAGCTGTTGGTAAAAAGACCGACAAAAAGGAAAGCGTTTGGAGGCGACGTTTCGCAGCTACAACGCTGCAACAGCATTGCGCCCGCGATCGCGGCACAGCCCTGGCGTCCGTCGCAGCCCTTGAGCACGTCGTGCGCCCGACGCGATGGCGACTACCTCGAAGGAACTGTCTACCGGGTCAACAGTCTCTTCCATTTATGTTGTGGACGGACACAACATGGTTTCAGTCACTGCGAGAGTTAATGACGATCCAGGGAAAGTTGCTTTCTTCCTGAATTCCCTGACCATTTTGCGTTGAATCAGGTGCCGCATAAGCTGCCACGGCGCCCGTGCTGCGGCGGCGTGTTATTATCAAGAAGAAAAATGATGTACCCGCATAAAGTCGGTGACTGTGGGATAATGAAGCTATCGGGTGGGAGAGTTGTGGAGGGATGGTTGGCAAAGCAAAACAAGAACCAGCGGGTGGAGAAGGGCAAGTGGAACGGGGTCAGCTGTGAGCCCAAAACGTGCCCACAATTTTTGAATGCATGAATTTGTCGAGTTCTATAACTTTTTGGAATCAGTAAGTTACGTTGGCTCAATGTGTACAAGCATTCCAACTCCCCCCGCCTCCACCATCTTTTAGCTAGTGTTTATGCTGGTTTCTGGCGAGTCTTGGAATGGCGCTGTTAAGCCATCCCGTGTTGAAACGACAACCGCTGGAGACACACGTATTGGTTCGCTCGTCGCTCGCGGCGTTGTTTGGGCGCGTCATGCCGTTCACTGGATGGCAGGCTCTGCGATTCTCAATCTCTTGCTGTTGCTGCCGTTCGAGCACTTGACCCAGTCCGCTTGGCGCTTAGCAGCAACCCCCTTCGCTATTCAAATCCTAGCTGTGTTGTTTTCGCTCGTCGCTCCGGTACCCATCAACAACAGGATTGCCAAATGGACACCGAAATCGCTTCCGGAAGACTGGAGTACGCAGGAACACCGCTGGGATATCGGGATATCTATCATTTCGTTAGAACGTGTGGACTTGTTCTAGCATTCGCACTTCTTGCCCTCAGTTTTGGTGCGCGTTGAGCAAGCGGTGCCGCGCTGCCGAGTGGCTACGTTCAAACGCGCTTCCCTGGACAACTCCCCGTACGGCTCAGGTGCCGATGCCTTCGCGGGTGTCGGCGCTTTTTTCTTTTCAGAGAAACGCCTTACTCATCACCCTTTTTGCCGAGTGACGTAGACGGACTTGGGACACCTGATTCGAGCCGGGCTGGAAAACCTACTTTATGCCTTGCAGCAAACCTGAATCTGCGGCCTTGTCCGAGAAATAGACCAGTGCCACCGAATTGTGCGGAACAAAAACGGCTCTAGTTTCCTTCGCCTCCACGATGAAAAACCCTCATCGGACTCTTCGATGGGTTGCGCCTGCACTGCCTTGTTTGGGCTGAGCAAGGAGTCCTTCGTGAAGTAAACGGTCATATTGGCGGGTGTGCCGCCACCCCATGATGTTTTCATACGCGGATAGCCCGTCAGTACTATTGCTATAAAAGGCCACACTAGTAGGATTTCTATGTTGGACCTCCCGGCCCTGAGGAAATAGCGATGGCAGACACACCCCTCGTGCACCGGAAGGAAGTTCGTGTCCCTTTGAAGATGTTTGTGAATCTTAGTAGTTCAGATAATCCCTCATTCGAAATCGCTTCCACCATCGACATTAGCTGTCATGGTGCCCGAGTTGTGACCACAAAGAGTTGGCAGCCCAATCAACGGCTGTCAATTCGATCCATCCGTGGAAGTCTCAAATCTTTTGGCCGCGTTGCCCATTGTCAACCGTATACAGACGACCGCTTTGTGATCGGAATCGAGATTTATTCTCCGGATGACTGGACGGCGCGCGACAAGACGAAAACAAATTAAATCGTCGGATGACTACGGTCGTTGCGCACTATCAATCCAAAAGGTGATTTACTCAAAAGATTTTGCTTGTCCTGTACAGCGGCTAACTGGCAGTTTGTTGCGCATCAAGTTGTTTGTCCAACGCTTTGAGAACCCACTTCTGCAAAACCTCTCGAAATTGAGGTCTTATTTCGCGGAACACCAGACCCATGCCTGACGGCCTGACGTAGAGGACTGTTGCCTTGGTCTCAAAATATTCTTCCGAATCAGAAATCTTCAATAGTACAGAACACTGTATGTCAAACGATGTGGAAGTCTCCAGAAAACACCCACTCAAGCTTAGTTCTGTCACACGTGCTGGCACAAAATCAGCAGGCGCGCTTTCAGAAGCGACCTCGGCACCAACGCTGACCGGAAACCTCAACCCACGGCGCTCATGACTCATTGTTGGAGCCTATTCCATTGAATGATAGATGTCGAGTCACCAGAGGAACGCTTGGCACCAATTGGGCATAGGTTGTTGTCTGATGGCAACCGCCTAGGAGTCCTATATGCGTTCCAGAATTGCGTTCCCGCGCCCCTCTACTCTGGCCGTAGTGTTGATGGCTCAAATTTGGCAGAAGCGGAGTATTATAGCTGTCGCGATTTGTTGAAGTGCGGGGCTTAAAGGACTGTACATGCTCAATTCCAACACGCGGCCCAACGGGGATTGTACGTGATTTTGTACCGTGATCTTGCGTTGAGGGCGATTAGAGCGTTTGCAGTGGTATATTTTTCAGCAAGTTACGTAGTATCAGTACCTTTTGGTGGTTCAACTCCCCCCGCCTCCACCTTATCCATCACCAGGGTTTAGTGCTATTTCACATCCCTGTGGGGTGCCTATCGAACCGTTTAGCCGTCCTTTGGTCTTTGTCGCTCATCCCGATGATGAGTCCATTGCCTGTGGCGGTCTGCTGCAGAGGTTCCCGGGGTCGTTAGTCGTCTTTGCCACCGATGGAACTCCGAACGGTTATGGCCTTGAGCGCAGGTACGGAAGTTTGAAAGCCTATACTGAGCTGCGTTTTCAGGAGGCTTCCCATGCGCTGGGACATATCCCTAACGCTTCGCTCCAGTGGCTTACCCGGCCCGATGGTTCCTACTTCAGCGACATGCACGTTTTTGAGGAACTGCCGGAGGCTGCGACTTCGTTGCTGGCAATTGCGCAATCTTTCTCTCCCGACGCGATCTTCTCCCACACTTACGAAGGCGCTCACATCGACCACGATGCTTGCAGTTTCGTTGCGATGCACATCGCTGCGGCCTTAGGGCTGAAGCGTTTTGAATTTCCCCTTTACTGGATCGATCAGCACGGAAAAGCCGTACTTCAGCGATTCCGCGACAGCAATTCGGGTGCGGCAGCGGGTGAAATGAAAAGCGCCGCACAGGAAGTTATGGAATGGCAACTCAACGAAGCAGAAACCACGTGCAAGAAGAAGATGATGGCGGAATATTGCACGCAATGGGGAACCGTATCGACATTCGCGCCCGGCATTGAACGCTTCCGTACCGCGACCAGCACCAGCTTGTCATTCTCCGTGCCCCAATGCCGCGACTATCTCTTTCAGAGCCAGCCACCGCGCTTCTATCACACGCGGCGCCATCGGCTTTCGGCAAAGGCACTTCTGAAAAAGTTTGCGGAATTCGAAGATTGGCGGAAGCGGCAGGATGCCTGGCAGCGATAGCCAGAAAGGGTCCATTCGTGATCCAGCACGAAGAGTCGTCAGCAGTGCCTTTCAATTACTGAGCCGCGGGCTTGGGCGGGTGCTCGGCGCGTTCCTTTTGCTTCTCTTCGATTTCCTTTTTTGAGGGAGGGTAGCTCTCGAAGCCCTTGGAAATCTGCCCAAGCACTTTACTCCAAATGCTGTCGTCATCAACGATCTTCTGTTCGAGGTACAAGCGCCAGGCGAGATCTTTCCGCTTCAAATCGATGAGATCGATAACCAGGGAAGCGTCCAGACTGCTTTCCGACTTCATCAGGTCATAGGTAAAGGCCCAGTAGTCACTAACATACGGCCCGAATTGACCCCAGGTTCCTGCGGACGGCGAGACAATTTGCGATTGGCTATTGGCCCAATACCTGACGACGAGGTCTGGCTGCTGATCTTCTTTCACTTCCTTGAGTCCGCGCTGAGTCAATGCCTGGGATACTCCTGCATGGACGCGGTCGCTGATGTAATTGGGATTCAATTGACGGAATTCCAGCATATTCGTGCCACCGATGTAAGCAAATGTTTTGAACTTTGTGAAATCAAGATTAGGGTCAAAGTCAACGTTCTTCTTCGCCCTGGTAAGAGGGGCCAGCATCAATAGCAATAAAGAGACAACTCCTATGGCTTTTTGAATTTGCGAACGGTTCCCGGGCATTTGCGCTTGGTTCATCATCGGTTTCTCCGTCAAATCCACTTTCTCGGGGCGTGTGAGCGATTCTACACCAATGACGACTGTCTCGTCTGGCGCTCGAAATCAATAAGCAAATATTTGGTCAAGTGTTTCAGCAGGCGTGTCCGGCAGACTCAACCGCCAAACCTCGCCGCAGCGCGAGTTCTGGCTTTCGCCGCCACTTCTTCACGATTCTTTGGGGGCGCGTTAGTTTCGAGCGAATGGATCAGGCGAGTGGAAACCGCGGCTATGTCTTCGACCGCGGTGAGGAATGCGGCTTCATTGGCCAGCGAGGGTTTTGCAAAGCCGCTGATTTTTCTCACGAACTGGAGTGAAGCGGCCCGGATCTCCTCGGGAGTGACGGGCGGATCAAAATTGAAAAGGGGTTTGATGTTCCTGCACATTTTCTTTTACACCTCTATCGATGACTGAGGGCAGGCTTTGTGTAGCGCAGTACCGCTGTCCTTAACGACTGCTAGCCGACTTTACCGTCTTGGAAGAAGCGAGGCGCTGGCGAGCATAGGTACACCACGGACCCACAGGGTCCAATCTGATATACGCTTGCCAGTGCTGCTGTGCCTCGGCACACGCGCCCAGCTTCTCACAAACGAAAGCCAGATTGTAATGCGCATCGGGATAGTTCGGATGCAGGCGGACCGCTTGACGGAGATGCTGCCGTGATGCCTCAAGCTCGCCAACTTCCTCGAGCACACTGCCCAAATTGAAGTGGGCCAGAGCATTTTCGTTATCCAAGGCCAGGGCGCGCCGGAAGTACTCAGAAGCCCTCTCCAAATTCCCGCCCTCGTAGTGAAGCGTTCCGCAATTCAGGAGCGCGTCAACCTTCCGCGGATCGGCCTGCAAAGCGCGGTCATAGGCTTCGATCGCTTCGGCCTTCGTTTGTTCGTCGGACTCATAGGCCAGCGCCATGGCCAGCCAATCGTCGGCGCTGCGCCCGGCGATGACACGTACCCGTTCATCGAGTTCGCGGATCTCGAAATTCAAGACAAATTGACCGGAAAGAGGTTCCAGTCGCGCTCCCTCGCGTTCGACAATGACATCCTTTCCGTCGGAAAGAACGCGAAGCTGGGCCAGTGGAACCTGAACATGAGCCAGCTTTTCGTGAAGCGCGGCAAGCGCGCGCTGCAGGCGACCTGGGGGCACGCCTTTTTCCACCAACTGCTTGATGGTGCGCAGGCCAATCAGATCGCGAAAATCGTAGAAGCGGGCTCCCTTTTCCTTTTGGGGTGAAACGAGGCGTAAGCGATCCCAGTAATCCAGCTGTTTTTCGGTTAGCCCCAGAATGCGCTGGACGTCGCCAGGGCTGTATCTGTCCGTAGCACCCATCAAGAATTAGCTGGCTACCTTCTTCCCTCGTTTTTGCGCTGCTGGCGCCGGTTCTACCGCCCGAGCCGGTGGCTTCTTGCCCGCAGGCACGGCGACGGGACCTGCAGGTGCCGCTGACGGCTTTGCTGCAGCCGGCGCTGCCACTTTCTTCTCGGCGATACTCTTTTTGAGGGCTTCCATCAAGTCGATGACGGGAGCCAAATGCGGCTGGGCGACCTCTGTGACTTCCTGTCCTTTAAGCTTAGCGGCAATCATGGCGCGCAGGTTTTCCTGATATTCGTCGCGATATTTCTGCGGTTCGAACGGAGCCGCAAGACTTTCAATGAGTTGCTGCGCGAGCTTCTTCTCCTGATCCTTCAATTCGACCTTGTCGGTGGGAACAGACTCTGCCGCGCGAATTTCATTGGAATAGAACATCGTGTGCAAGGTCATACCCTTGGAGCCAGGGCGAATAATCACGATGTGTTCACGCTGATGCATGGTGAGCTTTGCGACTGCACCGTAACCAGACTCTTGCATGGCTTTCATAAGGAGTTGATAGGCCTTCACTCCGGCGTCCTCTGGAGTGATGTAATAAGAAGAGTCGAAGTAGAGGGGATCCATCTCATCCAGCTTCACGAACTCCAGGATCTCCATGACGTGCGCGGAAGGCGGCTCGATCTTGTCCAGTTCTTCTTCGCTAAACAGAACGTATTGATCCTTTTCGTACTCATAGCCCTTCACGATTTCGGAACGTTCCACGTTGCGGTTGCATACGGGGCAAAACAAGGGCTGTTTAAGCCGCGAATTGCATACTTTGTGGAGCTGGTTGAAACTGATGCGTTCACCACGCGCGGCGGCATACATGCGCACGGGAATAGAGATCAAGCCAAAGGTAAGGTGACCTTTCCAGACAGTGGTGGCCATGTGAACACTCCTTCGGTGAGCAGCCTAGGACGCACACGAGCCCCTAAGGTTAGCGTTCCGTAGGGCAGGATGCAAGATGGACGTATCCTGTATTGCTCATTATATAAAATACATAAAATGAGTCGCCATTTGCGGGCGAGAGCTTTTCAAGACAAGCATGCGAACCACGCGACGGCCTGAGATAGAATCCGTCCATGGGCAAGCTTGAAGAATACCGGCGGAAACGCAGTTTCGACCGGACGCCAGAGCCACCAGGCGAACCCGAACCCGCCACCGGCACGCTCCAGGACAAGCTTTCCCCGCCCGCTAAACGCACACGCCTGCCAAAGCCGAAACTGCCACAGTTGGAAGTTCGTCCCGGGGCCGAGCATGGCGACACGTTCGTGGTGCAGAAGCACCGGGCCACGCGGCTGCACTACGATTTTCGGCTGGCAATCGATGGGACATTGAAGTCGTGGGCCGTGCCCAAGGGTCCTTCGCTAAACTCCGCCGATAAACGCCTTGCCGTTCAAACGGAGGATCACCCGCTTGACTATGGGGGTTTTGAAGGCAAGATCCCGGAAGGAAATTATGGCGCGGGGACCGTAATGGTGTGGGACCGGGGAACATTTCATGTGGAAGGCAATCTCGACGCGCTGAAGCAATTGGAAAAGGGAGAAATCAAGTTCAATCTAAACGGCGAGAAGCTTCGGGGCAGCTTCGTTCTGGTAAAACTGAAACAGAGCGAAAAGGGCAACGAATGGTTGATGATCAAGCACAAGGACGCTGCCGAAGATTCCTCCTGGAACATCGACGAGCACGACGGTTCGGCCCTAACGGGACGCACGCTGGAAGAGATTAAAGAGGAGCTACCACCTAAACGACGGGCAATTCCAATTCAACCGACCGAGTTGCAAGGCGCACGTAAGAGCGCAATGCCATCTCGCATCGAACCCATGCTCGCAACTCTTGGCGAGCATCCTTTCTCTGATCCTAACTGGCTGTTTGAAATCAAGTGGGACGGAGTGCGCGTGCTGGCGCGAATGGAAGATGGGGCTTTGACGTTGCGCTCCCGTTCAGGCTCGGACATCACCAAAAGTTACTCCGAACTGGGTTCACTTCCCCAAGCCATTGCAGCCTCACAGGCAATTGTTGATGGAGAAGTCGTGGCTCTCGACGCGCACGGCCACAGCGACTTCGAACGCTTGCAGGAACGCATGCATGTGCGTGCGCCGAGTGAGCGTATGGTCTCGCAGATACCTGTCGTTTACTTCGCCTTCGATCTTCTTTATTGCGATGGATACGACCTTCGCGCAGCGCCTCTGCTTGAGCGCAAGCAACTCCTGCAACGCTTGCTGCACGCGTCCGAGCGGTTTCGCTATTCCGATCACCAGTTGGAACACGGGAAAGAGTTATTCGAGTTGGCAAAGGAAACCGGATTGGAAGGGATCGTGGCGAAGCGGGCCGACAGTCCCTATGTATCCGAACGCAGCGCGTATTGGATGAAGCTGAAGGTAACGAAGACACTCGATGCCGTCATCGGTGGATGGACTGAATCTCGTACCCCTGCTCTTCCCTTTGGTTCGCTGCTACTGGGCCTATATCAAGGCAAGAAGCTACGCTTCATCGGTCACGTTGGCAGCGGGTTTGACGGGAAAAAGCTGGCAGAAATAAGCGGCAAACTGAAAGAGCTGGCGGCTTCCACTTGTCCATTCGATGTCGTGCCCGAAACGAATGAAAAACCATCCTGGGTGTCTCCCGCATTGGTTGCTCGCGTCAAGTTCAGCGGTTGGACGCAGGAATGTTCCCTGCGTCACCCCGTTTTCCTCGCGCTTCGCGAAGATGCGCGTCCCGCAGATTGTCGATGGGAGAACGAAGTCGAGCCCGTCACCACAACTCCAACCACCGTTCGAGTACCCCAGGTTGTAGGCCGGGTACTCAACACAAAAGCACAGATTGAAGCGGAGTTGTTTAAGGGCCAGTCGGAAACCGTCACTATCGAATTGGACGGCAAACGAGTCCGGCTAAGTAACCTGAACAAAGTCTATTTCCCCGAATCCGGCTATACCAAACGAGACCTTCTGGCCTATTACTACCGCATGGCGGACTCCCTCTTGCCCTTCCTTCGCGACCGGCCCTTGGTCTTGCGCCGATATCCAGATGGCATCAAGGGACAGGCTTTCTTTCAAAAAGATCTGCGTGAGGGGATACCGGAATGGTTTAAGACCGTGCCCCTCGAGTCAGAAGAACGCGGGAAAGTAATTCATTACGCGACTGCGGAGGACCCAGCTTCCCTTCTGTTTTTGACCAGCCTCGGCTGCATCGACCACAATCCGTGGTCCTGCCGCTTTGCCGATCTTGAGCACCCGGACTATTTTTTCTTCGACCTCGATCCCTCCGAGGGCACGGAATTTCCAATCGTGGTGACGATCGCTGCAGCGTTGCAAGAGAAATTGGAGGAATTACGCTTGGTAAGCTTTCTGAAAACTTCCGGCGCAACAGGAATCCACCTATACATTCCGGTTGCGCCCGTCTATACATACGAGCAGTTGCGGACGTTCGCCGAAATTGTGGCACGAACAGTGACCGCCGAGCACCCGAGTCTGGTAACCAACGAAAGGACCGTGGCACGGCGGCCCGCGGGCCGCATCCTGATCGACGTGCAGCAGAATGCGCATGGCCGTCCGCTGGCTGCACCTTATTCCGTGCGGGCATTTCCAAAAGCGCCCGTTTCCACGCCCATTTTGCCGCGCGAATTGCGAAAAAGCCTCCGGCCCGAAACCCTGAACATGAAGACCGTCTTTGCCCGGCTCAAAGAGAAAGGCGATTTATGGAGCGAATTCTGGAAGCAGAGACAACGACTGGAACAAGCCATTGAACTACTCAGCGCGCGTATGCCGGAGAAAACGAAGAAAGTACCTTGATTGCCAAGGCGGTCGGGAGCCTTGCCTTTTCTGAGCACGGTGGCCGTGATTAAATGGCAGGGCACGGGGGTGCAAAATGCCTCATTCGGGCCAGCTTCGTGCTGGAACTTCTGGATATTCTTATAAACAGTGGAAAGGGAGTTTTTATCCCCAGAAGCTTCCGGATCGCGAAATGCTCAGCTATTACGCCCAGCAGTTCTCGACGGTCGAAATCAATCACAGTTTCTATCGTATGCCCACGGAGAACCTGCTGTTGCAGTGGGCGAAAACTGTTCCGGAAGGCTTTCGTTTCGCTTTGAAAGCCAACCAGAAAATCACTCATATTCAAAGACTGCGCGGCTGCGAGAGCACTCTGAAGCGTTTTCTGGAAGTGGCCAGCGTGCTAAGCGACGGTGACCATCTAGGGCCAATCCTAGTCCAGATGCCGCCTACGTTCAAATTCGATCGCCCTTTGCTGGAGGATTTTCTTGCATTTCGGCCGCCTAGCTTCGCTTTCGCGTTTGAGGTGCGTCATCCCTCTTGGTACACGGAAGAAACCTACGACGTTCTTCGCCGGTACGAAACGGCGCTCTGCCTGTCCGAGACTGAGAAGCAAACGCCACCTGACGTGATTACCGCCAGGTTCACTTACGCGCGCCTGCGTCTGGAAAACTACACACCGAAACAGCTGAATGCCTGGAAAAAGCGGTTCGATTCATGGCTTAGCCAAGGTGTGGATGTCTATGCCTACTGCAAGCACGAAGACGAGGGCAAAGCGCCAGAATACGCCTGTCAGCTCCTGGGAAAAGCAGGCTGACAAAACGAAAGGTTTAGCATTTTTGCAGAGTATTCACGGAGTTTACTTCCAGCGTGGGATTAGACTAGGCTCTTTGGCCAAGAAGTATTGCGAGATTCGCCGCCTGAAAAGAAAGGCTCTATGATGGCCACTGCTCGGTTTCTGCGATCCTTTGCGTGGCTAGGCGCAATCACACTTGCGCTGGTGGTTGTTTGCTACGGGCAGAGTGTAAAACCCAACGAAGTCATCAAGTGGGACGACTATGTGCCGCACTATTTGGATGGGGCTGCCTGGAAGCCAATGACGGTGGTCGTGTCCGCAGCCAGGGAAACCGGAGTGTCGATGAAGGAAGGGCTCAAGAATCCCGTTGAATCAAACGCGGGACGCACGCGGATTGCCATGTACAAGGATCCGTCCGCACTCATCACGCTGGGAGCCAGCCCGAAATTCTGTATCGCGATTCCGACAAATGTGAATACCGAAGTCCTGCCTCCCGGCGAGTATATCTTAGGCGGACCGCCTACGATCGGCATCTACGACTTCGGGGTTGAACTGAACAAGGCAAACTGAAGATGCTGTGTCGATGCCCTCGCTTACCGATCAGCAAATAAACAGCTCTGTCGAACCGGCGGAAACGTCCGAGGTATGTTGAAACGGCGAGCAGTTTCAGTTTGACGGAAAAGAGATGCCCGAACTTCCCGACGTAGTGGTGTACATCGACGCGCTAGAACGGCGGATTCTGGGGCACGGGCTCGAACGGATCCAGATCCGCGGGCCATTTCTATTGCGAACCGCAAAACCGCCCGTTGAATTTATCCAAGGGCGAAAAGTAAGGGAATTGAGGCGCGTGGGGAAACGAATCGCGCTGAAATTCGATAATGAGTTGTGGTTGGTGGTCCACTTGATGATTGCGGGGCGACTGCACTGGAGTGAAAAGCGAGTGACACCGGATGGAAGACGGACACTAGCGGCGCTGGATTTCGATTCTGGCACACTCACGATGACGGAGGCGGGAACGAAAAAACGGGCATCACTGCACGTTGTGGAGGGAGATGAGGAATTGGCGAAGCTCGATCCTGGTGGACTGGAAGTGCTGAGCGCAACGCTGGCTGAGTTCAGGACGATGCTGACTTCTTCAAATCATACGCTGAAGCGGGCGATGACGGATCCGCACATGTTCAGCGGGATCGGAAATGCGTATTCGGATGAAATTTTGCACGCTGCCCGGCTTTCACCAGTAAAACTGACACGGCGGATGAAAGAAGATGAGATTGAAAGGTTGTATGAAGGCATAGGGCATGTTCTTCGAGAGTGGACGCAAAGATTGCGTGAGAAAGCCGGAGATACATTCCCGGAGGAGGTTACGGCGTTTCGTGAGGGGATGGCGGTGCACGGTCGGTATAATCGGCCTTGTCCGGTATGCGGCACAAAGATCCAACGGATACGGTATGCATCGAATGAGACGAACTATTGTCCGCATTGTCAGACGGAAGGGAAACTACTGGCCGATCGAGCGCTGAGCCGATTGCTGCGGGAAGACTGGCCGAGATCGCTGGAGGAGATGGAAGAGAGGCGATCGCGGTAGTCGACGGATCACTGCAGCGGGAACAGGTGATGGAAAACGGAAACCAAAAGAGCGCGGTATGGGGCGGAACACTTCTGTTTTGTAGCGCGCTGCAATTCGTGATGCTGACAATTGCGGCGATGTGGATGTATCCCGGCGGCGCGAAATACGTTCCTAGGGCAGATTATTATCTGTTCTTCCAGAACTTTTTCAGTGACTTGGGAGCGACGCAGACACATTCCGGCAGAAGTAATCTGCCCTCAGAGGTGCTGTTCGTTGTGGCGTTGAGCGCCGTAGGGCTGGGCATGATCGGATCCTCGTCTTGCTGGAAAGTGATCGCGCAAAGAAGGGGACACGCCGCAGGATGGGGCGTGACGGCGCAGGTATTCAGCATTTTGGCGGGCGCGTGCTTTATCGGCGTGGGAGTGACGCCATGGAACGTGGCGTTGGCCGTGCATAATGCTTTTGTGAAAGCGGCGTTCCTGCTGCTGATGGTATTTCTGATCTCGATCACAATGCTTCAAGCGAAAAATGACTGGCCCCGAAAGTACACGATTTGCAATTGGATCTATCTCGTGATGCTTGCCGCATATCTGTACATTTTATTACATGGACCGAATCTGGATACGGAGCGTGGACTGATTTTCCAGGTGGCGGCGCAGAAGATTATCGCTTACGCGTCAATTTTGAACCTGGGGTATCAAGCGCTGGGGATTCGGCGCGGGGCACAGGAAACGGAACAGGGAATCGCGCGAGGGCGGATGGCGAACGATAGTTCCCTGCCATCGCGCTGAATCATTTGCCGTATGATACGTGCATGCGATTGCTGCTGGTGGAAGATGACACGAGGATCGCGCAATTTGTGGCGAAGGGACTGCGCGAAGAGTCGTATGCCGTGGATGTGGTGGGAAACGGGAACGACGCGGTTTACCAGGCGGAAATCAACGACTACGATGTGGTGATCCTGGACGTGATGATACCGGGCATGGACGGATTCGCGACCTGCCGCGCCATTCGCGCGAAGGGCAAACGCACACCGATTCTAATGCTGACGGCAAGAGACGGAGTCCAAGATCGCATTACCGGACTGGATTCTGGCGCGGATGATTACCTGACAAAGCCGTTTGAATTCGGGGAGCTATTGGCGCGACTGCGGGCGCTGCTGCGCCGGCCGAGTGAAGTGCGCTCCTCGCAGATAGTCGTGGACGATCTGGTGCTAGATACAGCGGCACAAACGGTGAAGCGCGGGAAGCAGGCGATTTCGCTGACGACAAAAGAATATGCGCTGCTGGAATTCCTGGCGAGTAACGCTGGGCGCGTGATTGGGCGAGCGGAAATTGCGGAACATGTGTGGGACGAATCCTTCGACCCGTTTTCGAATTTAATCGAGGTATACATCAACCGGCTGCGGCGGAAGATTGATGAGGGCGCTGCCAAGCCGCTGTTGCAAACCAGGCGCGGGAGCGGATACGCGTTGAATGCGGATGCGGAAGAGGGCGGAGCGGGCAACGGAAAGAGCGGAAAGCCGCCAGCTACGGGCGGAACGAGAAAACTCTCATGCTTGATTCGGTGCGGGTGAGGCTGACGGTGTGGTACAGCCTGGCGCTTGCGCATGGTGCTGATCCTGCTCGCAGTGCTGACGTACGTGATCTATGCACGCAACATTACACAACGCACGGACAGCAACCTGGTGGAGCTTGCGGATGCTTTTGCGACGACCTTCGACGCCGAGTTGACCGGACCAGACCGGACCTGACACAGTGAAAGAGGCGACGCGAGTGGCGATGATGGAGCACCGGTTCCGCGACACCATCTTCGTGATTCTGGATACTGGTGGAAACCCACTGATTAGCTCGCTGGATCTTCCTGTTGCGGGACTCTCGAGGGAGCATGCTCACGCCAGACATCTTTGCTTCGGAATCGTTCCGAGCTTGCGGCGAATCCTGATCCTTCTAGCCGGGAGATGCGCATGACTCCGGGCAGGGCGAGAAGTTTTCCGCGTGTATGCGAGGAGGCTGGAGGCATGGGACAAAGTTACAAGCTTGTGGTTCTGCAATCGCTGCATTCGCAACAGGAGATGCTGGAAGACATTCGCAACACGTTTTTGTGGGCCATCCCGGTTGCATTGCTTGCTGGCAAGCGTCGGCGGATATTTTCTGGCGCGAAAGAGCCTGGCGCCTGTGGCAGCGATGGCTACGCAGGCACGCGGCATGGGTGCGGCGAATCTGCAGGCACGGCTGGCAGTGGCTGAACCAGCGCGACGAGTTGGGGCAACTGGCGCTATCGTTCAATCAATTGCTGGAGCGGCTGGAGGAATCGTTCGAACGGCAGAAACGATTCATCGCGGATGCTTCGCATGAACTGAGAACGCCGGTGGCGATTTTGCGTGGGGAAACGGAAGTGACGCTGTCGCGCGCAGACCGTTCGCCGGAAGAGTATCGCGAGACGCTGGGAATCCTGAAAGACGAATCGCAGCGGCTGGCGCGGATTGTCGAAGATCTGTTCACACTGACGCGGGCGGATGCCGGGCGAATACCCGCTGCAACTGCAGAGCGTTTACCTGGATGAACTTGCGACGGACGTGCTGCGACGGGCGCGATCGCTGGCTATGGCAAAGAAGATTACATTGACGTCGACATCGCAGCCGAATTGCCTATGGAGGCGGACGAAGCTCTGCTGCGCAGGATGCTGCTGAATCTGCTGGATAACGCCATCAAGTACACGCCGAAAGGCGGAACGATTTCGCTGGATTGCCGGCAGACGGGAGAGAATACGTGCTGAGCGTGACGGATACGGGCGAAGGAATTCCCAGTGGAGTTGCAGCCGCGCGATATTCGAGCGATTCTTCCGGGCAGACAAAGCGCGCTCGCGTCAGGATGAGGGAGATTGGCGGAGCGGGATCTGGGTCTATCGATTGCTCGATGGATTGCGGAAGCGCATCACGGCCGGTTGGAGTTGACGCGGTCCGAATGCGAGTGGTTCAACATTTACGGCCTATTTGCCGGTTGCGGGAAAGTAGGTACCTGAGCGGTTAATCCTACATTTATGTTGTGTTCGATAGGCTGAGAGAGTGATGGGCTCGGGTGTCTGCTGATGCAGGCGCAGCGGCAGGATGCTCGCTAGCAACGACTAATAACCTCACTATTGCTTACGGGATTTATGACGGGAGGGATTCTGCTGCCCAACGGAGGCTCAGGAAATGCCCGCTGCACCAGTCCCGAAGGTGGCGCCTGCGGGCGCGGCGACAACCAGGCAAGGCGATGATCCCGTGCAGCGAATCACTCTGCAAGATGCCCTGAACCTGGCGAAGAAAAATAGCCCAGCAATTGCAGGCGGCGGTGACCGATGCCGGAGTGGCGCGAGAAGACAAGATATATTGCCCGGGCAGGATTGCTGCCGAATGTGAATTTCAATACCTCGGGCTATTTATACGCAAGCCGAAACGCCGTGGGAACTGTGAAATTTATCGCCAACAATGCTCCGCACGAATACTTCAGCCAAGGAAATGTGCACCAGCAACTGGACCTGGCATCGATGGCAGCGTATCGAGAGCACGGCGGCGCTGGCAGCGGCGGCGAAAGCGCGCACAAGAAATTGCGACGCGCGGACTGGTCGTGACCGTGGTGCAGAATTATTTTGCGGTGGCGGCGGCGGAACAGAAACTGGACGCGGCACGGCGAACTCAGAAGAAGGCGAGGAGTTTCTGAATCTGACAGAGAACCTGGAAAAAGGCGGCGAAGTTGCGCACGCGGATGTGATCAAGGCGGAGCTACAGATGCAAGACCGGCGACGTCAATTGCAAGAAGCACAATTGGGGCTGCTGAATGCAAGGCTGGATCTTGCAGTGCTGATTTTTCCGGACTTCAACGATAACTACCAAACCGCGGATGACCTGCACGCCAGCGTAGCGCTGCCTCCACGTGATGCGTTTGAAGCGCAGGCGGGACAGGAGAATCCAGAAATACGGGCAGGCACTGGAAACCGCCAAGGCTTCGGAACACGATGTGAAGGCAGCGCGGGCAGGATATTTGCCAAACGTCAGCCTGGATTATTTCTATGGAATCGATGCGGAACACTACGCGATCAATACGATCACGCCGGATGGCAAAATTCAACAATTTGGGATCGTCGGCGATAGCTTCGTTGAATTTGCCGGTTTGGAATTGGGGCGCTACGCAGAGCAAAGTAAAGCAAGCAGAACTGAAACGCGATCTGGCGAAGAAGGAATTTTCCTTCGCACAAAGGAAATTGCTCGCTGAGATGCGGTCGTTGTATTCGGAAGCAGAGACCGCCCTGAATGAACTGAGCGGGCTGCAACGATCGGCGGAATTGTCGGCGGAAAGTTTGCGATTAACGACACTGCGATACAAGAACGGTGAGAGCACGGTGCTGGAAGTAGTGGACGCACAAACAACATTTGCGCAGTCGAACAGCGCTTATCAGGACGGAGCACTAAGGTATCGCGTGGCACTGGCAAATTTGCAGACTTTGACGGGAGTGTTGACGAATCCATGATCGCGCGACTGAGCAAGGTACAAATGCGAACGAGGCACCAAGTGGACGGCGGGATGCTGACGCTGCTGGGCCTGGTTGCGCTGCAAGGATGCGGCAGCGCGGAACAGAACCGGAACCGATCGTGTCGGTGCAGACGACACCGGCGAAGCGCGGACCGATCGCCATGACGGTTTCCGCCGAGGCAGTGGTTTCGCCATTGGAACAGGCGGTGATCACGCCGAAGATTACTTCGACGATCAAGAAGTTTTACGTGCAGCGCGGAAGCCAGGTGAAGGAAGGACAACTGTTGGCGGAATTGGAGAACGGCGACCTTGCTGGTTCGGCTGAGCAGAGCAAAGGAGAGTTCGAGCAGGCAGAAGCAGGATTTGCAACGACAACGGGCGCAAGCCTGCCGGAACAGATTCAAAAGGCGGAGTTGGACGCTGCGGCGTTTAAAGTCCGCCTACGAAGCGCAACAAAAGTTTATGACGCGCGGAAAGAGTTGTTTGAACAGGGAGCGATTCCGAGGCGTGATCTTGATTCGGCAGAAGTGGCTCTGGCGCAGGCGCGAAGCCAGAACGAGCAGGCACAAAAACAATTGAGCGACCTGCAGCGGATCGGCAAGGAGCAAACGTTGAAGTCCGCGGGCGGGCAATTGTCGGCCGCGAAAGGAAAATATCTAAGCGCGAAGGCGAAACTGAGCTATTCGGAAATACGCAGCCCGATCAATGGAGTGGTGACGGACCGGCCCGCGTTTCAAGGAGAGTTGGCCACAGGCAAATCAGCCGATTTTGACGGTGATGAATACATCGAAACTGATTGCCAAGGCACATATCGCGCAGAACGAAGCGGTGCTGCTCAGCGTCGGGAACCCGGCGGAAATAGTGCCGGCGGGAATCGAAGAGCCGATTGCGGGACATGTAACGCTGATCAGTCCTGCGCTTGATCCGGGGAGCACGACGATTGAGGTGTGGGTGGAAGCAATTAAACCAAACGCGGCGCTGAAGCCGGGAATGAATGTGGAAATCAAAGCAACAGCGAAAAGTGTGAAGGATGCGCTAGTAGTGCCGGCATCGGCCTTCTTTAAGACGCCAGAAACGGGAGAGTACGTGTTACTGGCGGACCCGACAAAAAGCGCATCAGGCAAAAGTGAAAGTGGGACTGCGAACAAAGAGCTGGCGGAAATTCAGTCTGGGATTAAGGAAAATGACGCAGTGATTACGCAGGGCGGATACGCACGTGCCGGACGGCACGAAGATTACGGTGGAAGCAGCTCCTGCGACAGAACGGAGAAAAAGGAAAGGAGTAAGCGGACTCGTCATGGATTCGCGGGCCCGGGAAACAGCTCCGAGAGTAAGGATTCGGGGGAACGTCGGCGTCAACAGGCGCAGCGAAGCAAATAGTGCCGTGGTTCCGGCAATTTTCGCGGCCAATTCTATTTTTGATCGTGAGCCTGGCGCTTGCGGGCGCGTTCCTGGCATTCCGCATCCCCGTATCGGTGTTCCCCAACACGGACTTTCCGCGCATCGTGATTGGGGTGGACAACGGAGTGATGCCGATCGACCAGATGCTGGTGACCATCACGAAACCGTTGGAAGAAGCGGTCAACAGCGTGCCGGGGCTGAAGAAAGTGCAATCGATCACCAGCCGCGGATCGGCAGAAATCGATCTGTTCTTCGACTGGAATTCGGACATGATCCTGACGCTGCAACGAGTGGATGCGGTGGTGGCACGATTGCAGCCGGAATTGCCGACCAGCGCAAAGATCCAAACGCATCGACTGACATTTGCATCATTTCCGATTCTCGGATACAGCCTGACTTCGGACACTGTGTCGCAAAGCAAATTGTGGGAAATCGCGACGTACGATCTGAAACCGCGAATTAACCGGCTTGATGGCGTAGCATCCGTGCTGGTGCAGGGTGGACGGGTTCCGGAATTCCAAGTAACGCCCGATCCAGCGCGACTGCTGGCTGCCGGAATCACGGTGACCGACATTCTGGAGGCGATTCGGCGGACCAACCTGATCGATTCGCCGGGATTGCTGGAGCACGAACATCAACTGGTGCTGGGACTGATCAGCGGGCAAGTGCGCAACCCGGAACAGATCGGGCAAATCGTGGTCAAGACGTCAAAGGACGGCGTGCCGATTCGCATTGGAGATATTGCGAAGGTGGCGCCGTCGGAAGCCCCGGTATACACGATCGTGACGGCAAACGGAAAACCGGCGGTGCTGCTGAGTGTGAACCGGCAGCCGGAGAGCAACACGCTGGATGTGGCGAACGAAGTCCATCAGAAGATCGCTGAACTGCGGCCAACTCTGCCGCCAGGCGTACATTTGGAAGCGTTTTACGACCAATCGACGATCGTGAAGGATTCGATTGCCAGCGTGCGCGATGCGGTGCTGCTGGGAATCCTTCTGTCCTCGGCGATTCTAGTTCTGTTTCTGAGCGACTGGGGGTCTTCGTTCGTAGCGGCGATGGTGATTCCGGTGACTCTGCTGTTTACGTTTATCGTGCTGAAGCTGACGGGGCAGAGCTTCAACCTGATGACGCTGGGTGGGCTTGGCGCAGCAGTGGGACTGGTGATCGATGACGCGATCGTGGTGCTGGAAAACATCGTGCTGCATCGCGATGCGGGAGAATCCAGATTCAAGGCGATCCAAAGCGCGCTGAGCGAAATTACCGTGCCGCTGATCGGTTCGACGATCACTCCAATTGTGGTGTTCCTGCCGCTGATTTCCACGACTGGCGTTTTCGGAAGTTTTTTTCGGGCGCTGGCGATCACCATGACGGTTGCGTTGTTCAGTTCCCTGCTCCTGGCGGTGACATGGACACCTACGCTCAGCCAGTATTTTGTCCGCCGGAAAGACATGGGGCCAGCAGGCGGAGAAGTTCGCGGGCGAGCAGACGGCAGCTTCGTTACTTGCGGCAGAAGAAGCGCATCTTTCCGGATTTTTTGGGCGCATTGTGGATTTCTATGCGCGCGTGATGCTGAAGATTCTGCATCGGCCCGTGATGCTGGGCGTCTCTTCCGTGGTCATCGTGGTGCTGTCCTATGTTTGTTACAAATTTCTGGGAGCGGACCTGCTGCCAGAAATGGATGAAGGCAGCTTTATTCTGGACTACAACACGCCACCGGGCAGTTCGCTGGCGGAGTCCGACCGAATCCTGCAACACATTGAAGAGATTGTGCGGTCCACGCCCGAAGTGGAAAACACTTCGCGGCGCACGGGATTGCAGTTGGGACTGGCCGCAGTAACGGAAGCGAATCGCGGCGATTTCACCGTTAAATTGAAAAAGAACCGCAAGCGCGATATTGAAGACATTATTTCCGATATTCGCGCGGAAATTAAGAAAACCGAACCGGGCGCGGATGTGGAGTTCGTTCAAGTGCTGCAAGACATGATCGGAGACCTGACGAGCCAACCGCAGCCCGTGGTAATCAAACTATTTTCCCCGGACGCCAAGCTGCTGGAGTCAACGGCACCGCGGGTAGCCGAAGCTATCAAAAAAGTCCCGCAAGTCGTGGACGTGCTTGATGGAATCGAGAACACCATCAGCGGGCCGGCAGTGACCTATCAAGTGGATCCATGATCGCGGCACGTGCGGGATTCACGCCGGAAGAAGTTGCGACGAATGCTGCAGCGGTACTGGAAGGCGAACCGGCCGCGACGCCGGTGGTATTGAACGACCGGACATACACCATTCGCGTGCGATTCCCGGAACAGAATCGCGCTTCGCTGGATCGCATGAGCAATACGCTGTTAACCAGCGCGAGCGGGCGCACGGCAACACTGGGATCACTGGCGACGATTTCGACCGATTCTGGGCAAACAGAAATTCGGCGGGAGAACCTGCAGCGACTGGTGGAAGTTACGGGACGCTTTGAGGGGGTCAGTCTGGGGACAGGGATGGAAGCAGTAAAGAAGGCGGTCGCCGATCTCAAATTGCCGTCGTCGATTCGCGTGGAATATGGCGGACTGTACGAAGAGCAGCAGAAATCGTTTCGCGACCTACTGATGGTATTTTTGTTGGCGTTGGTGTTGTTGTTCGTGGTGCTCCTTTTTGAGTTTCGGACATTCTCGGCGCCCTTCGCGATTTTGGCTTCCGCGTTGCTCTCGACGTTTGGCGGATTTTTGGCGTTGCTTGTTACGGGGACGACGTTCAATGTGGCGTCGTTCATGGGCATGATCATGGTGGTGGGCATTGTGGCGAAGAACGGAATTCTTGTTGCTGGATGCCGAGCAACGATTCCGGCAACTGGGATTCTGCGCGGAAGAATCGATGATTCAGGCAGGACGGAGACGGCTGCGGCCAATCGCGATGACCGCGTTGGCAACCATTGCCGGGATGTTGCCACTGGCGTTGGCGATCGGTTCGGGATCGCAGATGCTACAGCCTCTGGCGATCGGGGTGATCGGGGGATTGTTGAGTTCGATTGTGTTGTCCCTGATCCTGACGCCCGCAATACATTTCTACCTGGGACGAACGAGTAGAGCAGCGATCGAAAATGCCTGAAAAAAGTCCCGCCTCCCCCGTAGGAGGGCTGGCAAGAACGCGGGCAGCAGACTTCCAGTTTGCAACAGTTGTAGTGATTCCGTACAAATCTTCAGTCGAAACGACTCTCGCCTCCCCTCCCTGGCTGCTGTGTGGCCGGTGCACTGTGCCAGAAACACCGGGAAACAAGAAAGTCCAGTCTGAGAATGCAGAAAAACGAATCTGTGCCGATAGTAAAGACATGAGAGCGGAAGTGTGGTTGCAGCGATATTTGGCTGCATTCCTGTGAGGCACACTCCCTGAAAAGAATGGAAGATTGGATTATGAACATCCCCAACCTACGGCCGGGAAATGCCACAAGCCAAAGGCGAAGCCAGCGGATCCTTCTCAGTGTGGGGATCATTGTGCGTGGTAAGCGCCCATGGCGCGCAGATCCTGATGCAAGAACCGGTGGTCCGGGGGCAACCGTTGACGCTGAGGCACACTCAGACGAATGAAGAAATCGCTTGCACAGTGATCGACATCAATAATGGGCATAGGGGATTTTGAGAAGTTGGAGTGGAATTCGCTCACCCCTACGCGAGGTTCTGGCGCGTCTCGTTTCCGCCGGTAGACTGGAGTTCCCGCAGTCCGGAGACGAAGCGATTCAAAGACGCCAGTGGAAACCACCTAAATCTGTCAAACAAGGCAAATAGGAAGTAGAATCCTTGGCACCAGTCCAGCGAAGCGCTGTTCGCGCGATGCGCAAGTAGTGTCTAACTTCTCGCCCGGGATCGCATCTGGAAAGAGCAGATGCCGCGCAATGTATCACAGGGGAAGAGGTGAAGTATGAGGATGGGGCGGATGCTGACAGTTATTTTTGCGGTGGTGGCAGTGATTGCGGTGGCGTTTCTGATTGCCGTTTCTATGGCCTCCAGATCGCGCGCGGGAGACAAGGCTCCAGCAGTCGGTTCGGCCGCACCGGATTTCACGCTGAACTCGCAGGACGGAAAACCCGTAAGCTTGCATGATTTCAAGGGCAAGTGGGTGGTACTCTACTTTTATCCCAAGGACATGACCACCGGTTGCACGATTGAAGCGCACAATTTTCAGCGCGACCTGGCGAAGTATCAGGCAAAGGACGCGGTGATCCTTGGGGTGAGCCTGCAGGATGAGAAGAGTCATCAGGAGTTCTGCACCAAAGAGAGCCTGACGTTCAAGCTTCTAGCCGACACGAACAAAAAAGTTTCCGAGGAGTACGACTCGATCATGAATCTGGGAGTAATGAAATTCTCCGCCCGGCACACCTATCTGATCGGGCCGGACGGGACGGTACGCAAGGTGTGGACAAACGTGGATGTGCAGAAGCATAGCGACGAGGTGCTGGCGTCCATCGATGAGTTACAGAAGACTGCCTCCAAATAGGGCTTGGGGAACGCAGCAAGGGAGTGACTTCCGGCTCCGGAATGCGTTAGAGTTCCGGAGCCAATTCATTTTCTGGGGGATTGACTGTGAAAAGGAAACAGATTCTGGCGGTTATCGCGTTGTGTATGCTCGGATTTGGGATGGCGCTGCGCGCAGGCGTGCCGAAGACGGAGACGGTAACGTACAAGAGCGGCAGCGACACCATAAGTGGATATCTGGCGCTGCCGGAAGGCGGCGGGAAACATCCGGCAATCGTGGTGATTCATGAATGGTGGGGACTGAACGACTGGGTGAAAGAGCAAGCACAGAAATTTGCGGGGCAAGGTTACGTGGCGTTGGCTGTGGATCTATATCGGGGGAAATCGGCAAGCACACCGGACGAAGCGCACATCCTGATGCGCGGGTTAGCAGAGGATCAGGGACTGCGCGACCTGGAGGCAGGGTATGCGTATCTGGCAGTCGCGGCCGGATGTGGATGCGAGCAAGATCGGTTCGATCGGCTGGTGCATGGGCGGGGGATGGTCGATCAAACTGGCCGTAGACCAGCCGAAACTGGCGGCTTGCGTGGTGAATTACGGGCCGTTGCCCACTGATCCTGCGAATATCGCGAAGATTAAGGCACCGGTGCTGGGAAATTTCGGCGCGGATGATCAGGGGATTCCGCCGGAGAAAGTGCATGCGTTTGAGTCTGCAATGAAGGCCGACGGAAAGACGACGGACATCAAGATCTATACGGGCGCGGGACACGCGTTCGAAAATCCGGACAATAAGACCGGGTACCGGCCCGAGGAGACGGCGGATGCTTCGCAGCGCGCGAATGCGTTTTTCCAGAAATATCTGAAATGAGCAGAAACTCATAGTCCGAAGCGGGCACATTAAACTGTGGCTTGGTTGAGTTTACATCGCCTCAAGGCGGCCCCTACGACAGTAAGCTGAAACCACTGCTTAAACGTTGGGCAGCAAATTAAGATTCGGAATGCGCAGGAGTCTCTCATCGGCGGTGACAAGTGTCATGTCGTAGGCCCGCGCGGTTGCAACCAGGAAACGGTCGGCTGGGTCGCCATATCCGAGGAGCGCGAAACGGAATTCGTTGGCCACATCCCAAGTGAAAGGAGCCTCCTTCAATTTGAGGTCCTTTACCGAGTCGGTGACCCACAAGTGAAACTCCTGATTCAACCGGAGCCGCTTCTTTTCCACCAGTAAGACCAACTCCCAGAGACTCACCGGAGAGAGCCACAACTCATTCTTCGCGTCGGCAAGTTCTTGAGAGACACGAGAAGTGAGCCTTTCGGGTTGCAGGTCGTTCCAGATCCAGATGTGCGTGTCCAGCAAGAGATTCATTTGCTTTCTTTCCCAGGATCCTGAGCGGCCTCCCAATCCGATTCATCACCTGTAGGGCCGACGATGTCACTCAGAATAGTGCCGGTCTGTGTGCGCAGACCGAACCGACGTCCGGGATGAATTGCGTTCACCGGATATATTTCAGCGACCGGCTGTCCGAAACGAGTGACCAAGACAGGTTTTCCGGACTGTTTGACGTTCTCGAGGACAGCAAGGCAGGTAGCCTTGAACTTGGAGATGGGGATTTCATCCATGGTGTAACTCCTTCTCGTATTTAAGGATATCGCACAACTGGAACATAGTCAAATCATGGTCCGACCATGGTCGACTTCGAGCCATTGTTTTGCATATGACGCTTAGCCCCTCGATTATGGAGCAAGAGTGCTATGGCTCGTCGTCGCCGTCGGAATCGTCTGCAGGTTTGTTCGCAGGCGGCTTGGACAGGTCGACTTCAGAAAGGCCAGCTTGCTTCAAAGCTTGATTGAGGTCGGCTATTTCTGTTTCGCGCAGGGCGTTCCAGCGCTTGTGGAGCGCCGTTGAAGCATCTTCAAGTTCGCGATAAACCGTAGTGGCCTGCGTTGTCGGCGCGACGTCAGCGCTATCCGCAGTGGCGAGAATGGCCGCGAAGTGCTGATTCAGAGTCGAGAGGGTTTCCGGCCGCTTTCCGCTTGGCGGTAAACCGAAAAAGCCGCTCTGCGTGGCGCCTTCCAGTTCGGCGCAAGCCTTGTCGAGAGCTGCGACTTGCTCAGCGAGCTTCCCTTTCGATTTCGAGGCAAGGTCTTTGAGTTGGGCACGGACGGATTGCACTTGCCGCAATTCTTCGAGGCTTTCCTCCATCCCTTCGACCGCACCCATCTCCATTTCATGCTGCTTGGCCAGGTCGTCGCCGAGAGGCTCTTGATTCGAGGATCCATGGCCAGCACAAGCTGGCGCGAGTAGCTTTTGCCATCGACAGTGAGCTTCACCGTGTAGTCGCCGGGAAGAGCCCAGGCACCGAGAGGATGAAGTGGAGTGTTGTGGACGATGGCGGATATGGGAAATTCCGTGTTCAGCGCGTGAGGCGGGGGATAGTGGACATCCCAAACGAATCGGTGCATGCCCGCTTCGGCAGAGAGAATCTGTTTTGGGCGAACCCAGTACATGGGAATGGGATGTTGCGCCGCGATCTCATCCATCGCCAGAGGCTTGTCGGTGCTGGTATAGCGGCGAACGAGTGCCCCTGTTGGGTCAAGGATTTCCAATGTGACCGGCGAGGTGGCCGAACTCGCCAGATAATAGTCGATGATAGCGCCGTCAGGAGGATTCTTTCCCGCAGGGACTTCGGGAGGGAGTGGTGTATCGGGATTACGGTTCCAGCGGAAGCGAATGGCTTGCTGCGAAGCGAAAAGATAGACGGAGGATTTGGCAACCTCATCGCTCATCTGGCGCAAGGGGGTGATGTCGTCGAGAATCCAGAAAGAACGGCCATGTGTGCCGACGATGAGATCGTCGCCATGAATGGTGAGGTCGCGCATGGAAGTGTGGGGCAGGTTCAACTGAAGCGGCTGCCAGGAATCGCCATCGTTGAAAGAAACGTATACGGAGGTTTCCGTGCCAGCATAGAGCAAACCCTTGCGCAAAGGATCTTCACGAACCACGTTGGAGGGAGCGTTATTGGCAATGCCGCTGGTGACCTCGATCCAAGTGGCGCCGAAATCGCGCGTGCGGTAGATGTGCGGCTGGAGATCATCGAGGCGAAAACTATTGATCGCGGCATACGCTGTGCCGGGATCGAAACGCGAAGCTTCGATGATGGAGACTTTGCTCCAGGGCTTGAGCTGGGGCGGTGTGATGTTTTTCCAGTTCTTGCCGCCATCGCGGGTGAGTTGGATCTGGCCGTCGTCGGTGCCGGCCCAGATGGTGTCGACTTCTTGAAACGATGGCGCAACCGCATAGATTGTGCCGCGATGCTTACCCTTTTCGGGATCGCCGGCTTCGAAGGCGCCGAGATTGGGCGGAAGGTCGTAGGATGCGCGAGTAAGGTCGGGGCTGATGATGGTCCAACTGCGGCCCTGGTCTGTGGTTTTGAAGAGGACGTTGGCGGCGAAGTAGAGAGTGTTGGGATCGAGGTGTGAGAAGACCACAGGGAGGGTGCGGTTGTAGCGAAACTCGCCGCGGCGGACGGGTTCTGGCGCGATATCTGCAACTTCGCCGATATCCTGACGGGTGCGGGTGAGTTTGGCTCCATAGACAATATTGGGATCGTTGGGATCGATGGCGATGTCCCCATACTCGAACACACCGGGGAGACTCCATTCACGGAAGGTGATCTCGCCATAGTCGGAGCGGCTCATGGTGGCAACGCTACCGCTTTCCTGTTGCGCGCCATAGACCCAGTAGGGAAAACGAGTGTCGGTGGTAACGTGGTAGAACTGCGCGGTTGGCTGGTTGTACCAACTGCTCCAGGTGGCGCCAGCCTTGACGCTGATCACTGCGCCCTGGTCTGCGGTAAGGGCGATGATCTGGGAATTTTCCGGATTGATCCAGATGCGCTGGTAGTCGTCGCCGCCGGGAGCGCCCTTGAAGCCGGCAAATGTTTTTCCGGCGTCGATGGATTTCCAGGTGGTGGTGTTCGCGACGTAAATCAAGTCCGGATTGTCTGGAGAGACGGCAATTCCCATAGCGCCTGGTCCACGACCACCGATACGGTGGTCTCCGTTCACGAATTGCCAGGATTCGCCCGCATCCTCCGAGCGATAGATGCCAGGATCCTTCTTCGATTCCAGAGTGAGATACATGCGCTGTGGATTGCTGAGAGAGATGGCAATGCCGATACGGGCGAGTTCGGCGGAAGTGGGGAGCCCTTTCGTGATGGCGCGCCAAGTGGTGCCTCCATCTGTGGATTTGTAGAAGCCGCTGCCGGGAATGACGAAGGATTCCCCACTGCGAACTTCCCAAGGGGCGACGCGTGCGGCCCAAAGTGAGGCAAAAAGAATTTGCGGATTGCTGGGATCCATAACCAGGTCGGCGGCTCCCGTGTTTTCGTCTTTATAGAGGACTTTTTCGAAGTTTTTGCCGCCATCAAGAGAGCGAAAAACCCCGCGTTCTGCGTTGGGCCCATATGGATGCCCTTCCGCAGCAACCAAAACGCGATCAGGATTTTTCGGATCAACGACGATGGCCGTGATTTGCTGAGCGTCGCGCAGGCCGAGATGCGCCCAGGATTTTCCGGCGTCCGTGGATTTATACAGACCGTCGCCAACCGCGAGATCGGGGCGTTGCAGACCTTCACCGCTGCCGACATAGAGGATGTTGGGATCGGAAGGAGCCACCGCAAGAGCGCCAACGGAGCCGGAAGACTGATCGTCGAAGATAGGAGTCCAGGTATTGCCGAAGTCCGTGGTCTTCCAGACGCCACCGTTCACCGCCGCCATGTAAAAGACATTGGGCTGATGCCGAACACCGCTGATGGCGACCGTTCGGCCCCCGCGGAAGGGACCAATGCAGCGCCAGCGCATTTCGGCGTAGAGCTTAGGATCGAATTGCTGGGCGGTAGCAGGCCGAATTACAAAGCGAGTAGAAAGTGCAGCAAGCGCCAACATTGTAAGCACACGAACACTAGATGAGCGATTCATTCTGTTCCTCCGGCGAACTAGGGAGAATATCGCGAGCGAGGAGTGAGGGCAAATCTTAGAAGTTGCAACGTGCGTACGGTGGCTACAGTTATCGTGAAACAGTGACGTAGAGATATAATCGCGACGACTATGACGGTCACTCGGACTGGTGGAAATTCAACAAACAGAGAACCGCGTAGCTGGCTGAGCAATGTGCTGACGGACGTGCACTTCTGGGTGCCCGTGCTAGTGCTGGTGGGCGGATTGTTGTTGCTGAGATATGTGCGGTAGCGACTGATTCGGGGGCGCATGGCAGATTTGGCCGCGGTTCTTTCTCCAATTAAGGAAAGGGCGCAACGCGGGCGCGGAAACTGCAACTGCTGGGGATCCTTTCGGGATTCGCGGCAGGAGCTTGGCTGGGGGCCGCGGAGGCGCCAACCAAACTTGTGAACATTGGAGTTTCCCCTGTCGTAGTTTCGCTGATCATGGTGATTGGGGTGTTTCTGGCGCGATGGAGCCTGCCTGCACTCATTCTGGGTACGTCTTCCATTCGCGCGGATGTGGGGCGCGCGCCGCATTTGATTCTTTGGGCGTTGCTGTCGGGATGCTTGTGGGCAGTGGCGAACACGTTGACGATTTACGCGATCCGCGACATTGGGCTGAGCATTGCGTTTCCGCTGTGGAATTCGAACAGTTTGCTGGGAATCCTGTGGGGATTCCTTTTCTTCAATGAACTGAGGCAGGCGGGTTGGCGACGTTGGGCGGGTGTGCTCGGAGGAGCGCTGGTGATGTGCATAGGAGCCGCAATGCTGGCGATTGCGTCCTCCTCTTCGCAGGGACCGGCCGCGCACTCTTTGAGCGGGGTATGGGCGGCGTTGGGGGCAGGAATTTTGTGGGGGACGATGTATATTCCGTACCGCAAAGCTTACCTGACAGGGATGAATCCGCTGTCGTTTGTAACATTTTTTACGTTTGGCGAATTGGGGATGATGACGGCCCTGGCAGTGAGTACTCTCGGCGTTCGGTCCTTGTGGCAGGAATTGGCAAGCGCGCGGAGCGTGATGTTCTGGCTGATGCTGGGCGGGTTCATCTGGGTGATCGGAGACCTGTTTCAGCAGTACGCGGCGAAGTATGTGGGGATCAGCCGGGGAATTCCGTTGTCGAACATGAATCAGTTGTGGGGCATGCTTTGGGGGATTTTGGTATTTGGCGAATTGCATGGCAGGAGACACGCGACATACGTTCAGGTAGTTGGCGGATCGCTGCTGATGATGCTGGGCGTGGGAGCGATCGCGCTCTCCTCGGCGACCAGCAAGGAACGGTTGCGCTGGAAAGATGCGGCGCAGCAAGAGAGCGAAAGATACGGCATCGCAGCCGAATGGGTGGAAGCGCGAATGGATGGGCGGCAAGCCACGGGAGAAGCACGGCAAAAACGGACGAGCGCTGGACTGGATTCTGATTGCAGGGGCAACGGCAGTATTTGTGGGATTCGCAAGAATCGCGCGCGTGCCGGAATTGTCGATCCGCTGGGGGCCGGCTCTGGCGCTGGGTGCGGCCATGGTAATTCTGTTGGTGGTTTGCGGGGTAGCGCTTTGGAAGACGACAAGTTCAACTGAGTGATACCAGGAGACCGCAAAGAAAGGCAGCATGACGAAGGTTCCTCAAGTTGACGTCGTCGGAGTTGGCCTAAACGCCACGGACACGCTGATTCCGGTGGAGCATTATCCGGCACGAGGGTCGAAGGTGGAATTCCGCTCCGCGAAAGTGCTGCCGGGAGGTCAGACAGCGACGGCGATGATAGCTTGCCAGCGGTGGGGACTGCACACGCGCTATGTGGGAAAAATTGGAGACGACGGAGCAGGGGAACTCCATCGCAAGGAATTCGAGCAGGCAGGAGTGGAAGTGCAGCTGTTCACGACAGCGGGATGCGCGAGCCAGCAGGCATTCATCATGGTGGATGACTTCGGCGAGCGTACTGTGCTCTGGAAAAGAGACGAGCGATTGGCGCTGCGGCCTGAGGAAGTGGAGCGCGAGTGGATCGTGAACGCGCGAGCGATGCATGTGGACGGGCATGACACGGAGGCAGCAACGGTAGCGGCCAGGTGGGCACGAGCCGCAGGAATACCCGTGATCGCCGACCTGGACGCACTTTACCCCGGAGTGGAAGCGCTGCTCGAAAACATCGATTACCTGATCACCAGCCGGGATGTGCCGGGGAACCTGACAGGCAGGGCTGATTTGCGGGAGTCGCTGCCAGAGGTCCGCAGGCGATTTGGGTGCCAGCTAGCAGGGGCAACGATGGGCGAAGAAGGGGTATTGGCGTGGGATGGAGAGAAGTTTCACTATGCGCAGGCTTTCCTGATTGAGCCGGTTGACACGACCGGAGCTGGCGACATTTTCCACGCGGGATTTATCTATGGCTTGCTGCAGGGTTGGCCGATGCAACGGCAGCTCGAGTTTGCATGTGCGGCGGCAGGGCTGAATTGTATGGGAGTGGGAGCGCGGGGCGGAATTGAGACGGTGGAGAAAATTGAGCGACTGGTGGCAACGGGTGCACGGCATGCCGCGGCCTTCGAAACGGAAAATCGTGGCTAAGCGAGGGTGACCAGCGCTACGCCCCGCTGAGGCTATATCTGGTGTAAACTTACGGCATTGCCAGCTATCGTAGTGACCTCCTGGCGATCCAAAATTGGAGAAAAAAATGAGACGGAACTGGAAGTACATGGCACCGGTGGTGTGTTTCGCGATGATTGCGGCTACAGGAGCCGCGCAGACGCAACAACCGGAACCGGCCGCAAACGTAATTAAAGGCACGGTTGCCGCGATCGGCTATCCCGTGGGAGGTGGCAGCATTAAGGTGGACATGGTGGGAACAGCAGCCGCGTCGCAAGCCAGCGGGGAAGCAAAGGTGGAAGCGAAGACGGGCGGAACGACGATCGAGTTAAAGGTGACAGGGCTGCCGCAACCCACGACAATTGGAGCAGAGTTTCTGACCTACGTATTGTGGACGGTGACGCCGGATGGCACGACGACCAACCTGGGGCAGATTCCGATCAACCAGAATGGAGAGGGCAAGCTGGAAGTCCGAGCCCAGTCGCAGACCTTTGCGCTGATCGTGTCGGCGGAACCGTATTACGCGGTGCGAATACCCAGCGAAGTCCTCGTGCTGGTGAACGAGACGCGCAAGAAGACCAAGGGCAAGATCTACCCGGACAACAGCTACAAGCTGATGAAGCGCAGCGAATACGCCAAGCTGGGAAACCCACTGGGGATGACGCTGGACTTGAAAAAGGTACCCCTGGATATGTATGAAGCGCGCAATGCGGTGGAGATCGCAAAAGCTCGAGGCGCGGAACAGTATGCCCCTCAGATTTACGCAAAGGCGCAATCCAGTTTGCAGATGGCGGAAAACACGTTAACGCAGGACGCCGGGAAAAACCAGGTGATCTCGGCAGCTCGCCAGACGATTCAGTTTGCCGAAGATGCCAGGGCTCTGGCGGTGCAAAGAGAACTATGCGGAACGCATCGAGAAGGAAAAGGAAGCAGAGGCAGCGGAGGCGGCGGCCAAGGCAAAGGCTGAAGCGGACGCACAGGCAGCAGCCGAGGCGAATCGCCAGGCAGAACTGACGGCGGCGAAGGAAGCGCAGATGAAGGCCGCAAGCGCAGCGCAGAAAGGAAGCAGCAGCAAAGGCGGCGGTGGAACAAGCTGCCATACAGGCCAAAGCAGAAGCGGCGAGCGAAGAGGCAAAGCGCGCGCAAGCCGCAACGGCAGCATTACGGGCACAACTATTGCAACAGTTGAATGAAGTGCTGCAAACAACGGACACGCCGCGTGGGCTGGTGGTAAATATGGCCGACGTGCTGTTCGAAAGCGGTAAGTACGCGCTAAGCATGGACGCGCAACTGAAGTTGGCGAAACTCTCGGGAATCATCCAGGCCCACCCCGGGCTGAACCTGGCAATCGAAGGCTATACGGACAATACCGGGACGCCCGACTTCAATATGAAGTTCTCTCAACAGCGCGCGGATGCGGTGCGGCAATTTCTGATTGCGCAGGGACTGTCGCAGATACGATCACATCAAAAGGGCTGGGCCAGGCAGATCCCATTGCGGATAACAGCACGGCAGCGGGACGAAAGCAAAACCGGCGCGTGGAGATCATTGTGAGCGGACAGGTGATCGGAGTAAATATCAGCAAGTAATCGGGAAACATTTTGAAGTAAAAAGAGGCCGGTCTCCTTGGAGACCGGACTTCTTTTTTTATAAGAACTTCAGTTCGCAACTGTTTTGGCCGAAGCAGAGCACGTAACCGTTGCAGTCTTCTATATCGATCTCGCAGGTATGATAAAAGGTTTCTTCTGGGCCTCGAATGACATTGGCACCTTTGGATTGGAGCTCCTGATGGAGCGCGGAGAGATCATTCACCCAAACATAAGCATCCCAGGGCGCTTCAGAATGGGCCTTACGGTTGGGGCGGACAAGCACGGAGCCACCAGGGTTGCTCAAGGAAATTTCAATGGAGTCTCTTAGCAGGATTACGAAACACGGTGGCTCGCCCCAATAACGATCAAAATGAAACCCGAGCACGTCCCGGTAGTACTCGGCGGATTTGACGACGTCGTCGACGAGAAGGCAAGGTGAGACGCTCTTGAGTTGTTCGTTTGCGCGAGGAACAGGTTCAGCCATGGTTGTTACAGGGCCAGGGCCAGCGCGAGTTTAGGAAACCAGCTCCATGGGGGTCAAGCCAAATCTTCGTGAGCACCATCGTTCGGTGAGGAAGAGCTGCGTCCAACCACACGCATAAGACTGAGTGAACGATGCATTGCTTCCGCCGCTTTCATTTGCGGGCTTGGATTGGGCCACTGCTTCTCCGGGGGCCGGGCGGGAGTGCCATCAGCCTTAACGTAGTGCGCATACCAGGCGAGGAAGCGCTCGTGCAGATCCTTGATGTGTGAAGGAGTCTTGAACTCGTGGTATTCGTCGGGATAGACGACGAGAAGAGTCTCGCGGCCCAGTGCCTTCATTGACTGGTACATCTGTTCGCCGCCAAGGATCGGGACGTTCCAGTCGATATTGCCGCCGACAAACAGGGTGGGAGTGGTGACGTTTTGATCTTCGAGAAGTAAGCGACATGCTCCCAAGCGGCGCGGTGCTCCCACGGGTAGCCCAATTCGATCGTGTAATCGCGCTGATACTGATCGTGGCCCCACATGCTGGAATAATCGGCGGCGCCCGCACCAGAGATGGCGGCTTTGAAGCGGGTAGTTTGGGTAATGATGAAATCGGTGGAGATGCCG
The DNA here is from genome assembly GCA_963839315.1 of Candidatus Acidiferrales bacterium. Classification (GTDB taxonomy): domain Bacteria; phylum Acidobacteriota; class Terriglobia; order Acidiferrales; family UBA7541; genus Acidiferrum. Next base: position 126,616 of record CAWIUU010000030.1, on the reverse strand, counting down.
CCGTAGGACCAACCGCCAACGCCGAGTTTGTCAGGATCGGCGATGCCTTGAGCAATGGCGTAATCGACGAACGCCATGTCGTCCTGAAAGTCCTTATTGCCCCAATCCGCCCAGATGGCTTTGCAGTAGTCCTCACCGTAGCCGGAGGAGCCGCGCGGGTTTGGAAGGAGCACGACATAGCCGTTGGCGGCGAGGAGTTGCGCAAGATCCTGGAACTCCGCGTAGTACGCCCATACAGGCCCGCCATGCGGGCGAAGAAGGGTGGGATATTTTTTCCCGGGAACGTAATCGACGGGCTTGTACAGGTAGCCGTGGACTACGGTGCCGTCTTTCGATTTGAAGGAGACGTACTCGCCCGTGCGACAGTTTAAATTTGGCGAGCCAAGGCATCGTTGGCGTGGGTGAGTTGGGTGAGTTTGCCGCCGGACGCGGAGAAGATTTCGAAGGGGCGGTCCATAGTGGAGAGACTAGCGGCGATGGTTCCGTCCTTCGCCACTGAGTAGCCATCGAGCATGAGGCGGCCTGAGATCGGGCAGGTGATCTTGCCGTCGGCGAGGTTGACGAGGCAGAGCTGCTGCTCGCCATCGTCGTCGGCAATGAAATAGATGGACTTGCCGTCGGGGCTGAAGCGCGGAGTGGTCGCCATGCGATCGAGTGACTTGGTCAGCACTTTGGCCTCTCCACCAGAGGAGGGTGCCACGGCAATGTGCTTGGTGGCGTACTGGAAGAGATGCGGATCAAGCTGAGTGGAGTAGGCGATCCATTTGCCATCGGGAGACCATGCGGGGCGAGCGATCTTCGCCGAGGCCGGTGGTGACTTGGGTAAGGTGAACGCCTTTGTCGGTGTTATCCGCAGCGACGACCCAGATGTCCCAGTTATAGGTGGCATCGGGATCGGGCTTGGAGCGATTGCTGGAGAAGGCCGAGGAACTTGCCATCGGGAGACCAAGCGGGGTCTTCATCGTCGTAATCGCCGGAGGTAACTTGGTTCATCGTCTTGGTGGCGATGTCGAAGACGTAGAGGTGAGTGCGGCGGCGGTCGAGATAGCCAATGGTGTCTTCCTTGAATTGCAGCCGGTCGATGACCCAAGGAGCCTTAGCCTTGGGCTTTTTCGGGGCGGCGGGCTTATCGTCGGCGTCTTCCTTACCCTTGCTGGCCGCCGCTTCCAGCTCTTCGGGTGAAGGATCGCGGAGGATGAGGACGAGGCGCTTGCCGTCGGGAGCCCAGGCGAAGTCATCGACGTCCTGGATGGTGTCAGTGAGCTTCTGAGCTTCGCCGCCGAGGCGGTTGAGAAGGTAGATCTGGGTCTTGCGCTCGGCGCGCTCGGAAAGGAAGGCTAGGAACTTGCCGTCGGGAGACCAGCGAGGATGCTCAGAAGAATAGCCCTCGGCGGTAAGGGCGATAGGGTCGCCACCCGCTGCGGTCAACATGAAGATGCGAGTTTCAGACTTGTCGTCCTTGAGGGATGTCGAGCTGAGAGTGTAGGTGACGAATTGGCCGTCGGGAGAAATGCGGGGATCGTGGGCCTCGTGGAAGTCAAAGAGATCCTCAACGCCGATCGGCCGGGGAACGGCAGACTGCTGTGCGAGGGTAATAGAACTGGATAGTGCCAGAACAAGCGAAATAAAAGCCGAGCGAATCCTCATTCGGATGACTCCATGGAAAAAATGAAGATCAAAGTGATGGCGCGAGTTTAGCACAGAGAAAAAACTCCGGAAAAAGCCGGAGCGACGCCGAGGAGAAGGGTGGGAAGCGTGAGAGCGATGGCTGTCAAAGCGAGCGAAACGCGGAAAGCGGGAGGCGAATAGTACGAAAGTACGGTTGGCGAGACAAAAGAATATTCATTGAGATGCATTTTTTTCTTGCATGCGAGTGCAGAGATTGTATTCTTCAGAAGGTGACGTTGCTCCAGCGATTAGAGAGCGAGGGTCACATTAGGAGGACGAGAGAAAAAAATTGAGTACATTCACGCTCCCAGCGCAAATTCCTTCCCAAGCAATTCCCACAGCGAAAAAGCGAGTCGCAAAACTGACACTTTGGCCGCTTGTTGCCGCCACCTTCTTCATGGTGTCGGGTGGCACCTATGGAACGGAAGAGATTGTTTCCGGGGCGGGCTACGGACGCGGGATTCTTGTACTTCTGTTCTTGCCAGTTCTGTGGTGCCTGCCAACGGCTTTCATGATTGGCGAACTATCCAGCGCTCTGCCGGCTGAGGGCGGTTATTACGCATGGGTACGCCGGGGCCTGGGCAATTTCTGGGGATTCCAGGAAGCGTGGCTGTCGCTGGCGGCGAGCATCTTTGATATGGCGATTTATCCAACTCTTTTTGCGATTTACCTGAAGCAGATGGTGCCGTGGTTCGGCGAGGGCTACCACGCCCTGTATGCGGGGCTGTTCGTGGTGGTGACCTGCGCGGCGCTGAATCTGGCGGGGATTCGAGTGGTAGGGATCACCTCACTGTGGCTGTTCTTCCTGCTGTCGCTGCCGTTTGCCATCATCGTTGCGCTTTCGCCTGTGAAGATGGCGGCATTCGGCGAGCCGCACGCCGCGACGGCTGGAGCAAGTGTTGGACTGCTGGGCGCTGTTCTCGTTGCCATGTGGAACTACATGGGCTGGGACAATGCGTCGACAATCGCCCAGGAAGTGGAGCGACCTCGAAAGACCTACCCGAAGGCGATGATTGCTGCGGTGATCCTGGTATCGCTGACGTATATCCTGCCTTTTGTGGCGGTGTACCTGACGGGGATACCGGCGTCGGCGTTTAACGAAGAAGGATCCTGGGCGACGATTGCCGGCCAGCTTGGCGGAACTGTGATGGGGATTCAGTGGCTACGGTTTATGGTGACGCTGGGCGGGATGATGAGCGCCTTTGGAATGTTCAATGCGCTGGTGCTGAGCTACTCGCGACTGCCGCTGGCAATGGCGCGGGATGGGATGCTGCCGAAGGTATTCGGCAAGGTGACGAAGAAGAACGCGACGCCTTGGGTAGCGATCGTGGTTTGCGCGATCTGCTGGGTACCCTGCCTGCTTCTTGGCTTCAAGCGGCTGATCACCCTGGACATCATGCTGTACGGAGCGGCGCTGATGCTGGAGTTTGTAACGCTGGTGGCCCTGCGAATTCGCGAGCCCAAACTGCGCAGGGACTTCCGCGTGCCTGGGGGCATGGCGGGTGCGATTAGCTGCGGCATTTTCCCGTTGGGGTTGCTGCTGCTTTCGATGGTCGAGAGCGAGCACGAAACCATTCTAGGGATCAACGCGCTGGTGTTCGGCGTTGTCATTATCCTGGCAGGCATTGCGGCCTACTTTGCCACGCGCAAGGTGCGCGCCCGGTTCGAGGCTCAGGCCTCGGTTGAAGCATTTGGGGTTGATTAAGGCGAAGCCACTGTTCCAGGTCAGGTGGCACCCACAGACTTTTTCGAAGACTTCAAATGCCCGGTTTGAAGACCCGGGCATTTTTCTTGTCGCAGGGCGCAAATCAATGTGGTAGGAAATAAGAGAACCTGCCCTCTACTCAGCCCAGAATCTAAACTGAGGAGATCCGCACATGAAGAGCGAAAGGATATTGGGAGGCTTGGTGTCGTTAGGAATGGTGGCAGCGATGTCAGCTCCAGCAATTCTGGCAAAGAGCCAGGCCGCACCTGCCCAGCAAGGCCGAAATGGGAATGAGGGACAAACTCCAAGCCGCCGTGGAGAGCCTGAACCTTACGGATGACCAGAAAGCTAAGGTGAAGGACATCTTCGCGGACGCGAAAGCCAAGCGTCAAACCGTGTTGAGTGATTCTTCGCTAACGGACGAGCAGAAGAAGGCCAAGATGAAGGAACTTCACGCCAGCACGATGGCTAAACTGAACGAGGTGCTAACTCCGGACCAGCAGGCCGAGCTGAAGACCAAGATCGAAGCAGCAAAGGCGGCGAAGCCCCCGGCGCAGCCGTGATCAAAAAAACCAACAATCTAAGGCTAATAGTTAAGAATAGTTGAAAGAAGGCGCCCGGTTCGGAAGAGCCGGGCGCTTTTGCGAAGGCTGGAAGAAACTGAGGTTAGGGCGACCACCCTTGGAGGAGAAAATGAGTAGCACGGAGTGTAATGGAGTTCCCTTTTTCGCCGCGAGGTGCGCCGGGTTCCAGCGAAGTCGCTGAGAGATTTGGTATGCTGCTCGACGTGAGACAAAGTAAAGGGATTTCAAGAGGCATAGCGGCCCCACTTCTGGGAATCGGTTTAGCCGTGGCTACCGCCGGCCAGACATCGCAATCCGCTCCTGCCAACCGTGGTAGCGCGGCGACAAGCGGGCAGGTTCCGGGAACGAGCCCGGCGCCGGGGATTCCCTCTCCAGCTCCGCCACGAGTTGGATTAAGTATTGTGGTGCTGGATCCGGCGCATGGTGGCACGGACCTGGGTGCGCGGGGAACGGAAGGGATTCGAGAGAGCGATATCGTGCTGCAGTTCGCGGCGCAAGTGAAGAAGGCCTTGGAGGCACAGGGTTTCCAGGTGATTCAAACGCGTGACGGGAACGACAATCCGTCGTTTGACGACCGGTCGGCGCGGGCGAATGCACAGCGCGGCGCGGTCTTCATCACGCTGCACGTGGCCTCAACCGGCCTGGCGGGTACGGCGCGCGTTTACGTTATGCCGGATCTTGCGCCAGTGGACCACCCGAATGGGCTGATCCCCTGGGACAGGGCGCAGGGTCCATTTGTGGGATTGAGCAAGAAGTTGGGGGACCTGGTGCAGGCTGAACTGGCGAAGCGCTTCAAGGGATCACCCACTACGGCGATGGTGGCACCGGTGCGGCAGTTGCGCACGACGGCAGCGCCCGCCATCGCGGTGGAGATTTCCAGCGTGTCGGTGGAAGATCGCGCGGAACTGGATCGCATGGTGCCTGGGGTGGCCGATGCCATCGCACGGGGGGTGTCGGCGTTCAAACTGTCGTATGTGGTGCCAATGATTGCGAGCCCCGGTGGGGGGACTCAGCCATGATTCCGAGATGGCGCATATGGCTGGCTGGAGCGTTGCTCGTCGCCGTGGTCGGGGCAGCATTGTATTTTCCAGCCCTGCGGCGGCAGGTGGACAAAGTAGCCCAGTTGACAGAAAAAACGGCAGAGCAGGCACGTCGTGAATTGATTCCTCCAGCCCCGGTCAGAAGCGGTGGACCGATGGTGAAGGCAAAGATGTATTGGGGCACGCGCGCGCAAGACGGCACGCTGAGAGCTGTGACGGTGGACTTGCCCCTATCGGATGATCCCGCGCTACGAGCAAAGCAGGTGCTGAATACCCTGCTGGCCGGGCCGGTGGATCCGGAAGCGCGGACACTGCCCCCCGATGCGGCATTGTTGGCGTTTTACATCTTGCCGGATGGAACGGGAGTCGCGGACTTTTCCGAGGCGATTGGGACTTCGATTCCGTCGGGAATTCAGAGCGAACAGACAGCCGTGGACTCCATCACGCGAACACTGGAAGCGAACGTGCCCCAAGTGCAGCGGCTGAGGATCCTGATTCACGGGCAGGAAGTAGACTCACTGGCGGGGCACCTGGATTTGACGCAAACGTTTCAAGTGAGCAACAGGTCCGCGGAAATTCCGGGGGCACCCACCGGCGCGTCGATCCTCACTCGACCGATTCAAAAGGCCTACGAGAAGATGAAGTCTGCGGCGAAGCCTTGAAGCCCATCGCCATCCTAATGCCTGGCGCAACCCACAACAAAGAAGCTCGACACACCACTGAAGTTGCTTCAAGAAGTTGACACTCGGACAAGTCCTATTCAAACTTGCGCAACGAGGGTGATTCGCGTGGAAACGGAAACTGTGCTGCGCGTAAGGGGGAAAGTGTGAGAAGCGACGGACGGAGCACGGACCAAACTCGTGATTTGAAGATCACGCCAGATTTTATATCGCAGGCGGAAGGCAGCGTGCTGATTGAACTGGGAAAGACCAGGGTAATCTGCACGGCTACCGTGAATGATGGTGTGCCAACGTTTTTGAAGGGCAGCGGCAAAGGTTGGGTGACCAGCGAATATGGAATGCTGCCGCGCGCGACGGAAGAACGGACTCCGAGGGAAGCCGCGAGAGGGAAGCAAACCGGGCGGACGCTGGAGATACAACGATTGATCGGGCGCTCCCTGCGCGCGGTGACGGATCAGGAGGCGTTGGGAGACCGGACCGTATGGCTGGATTGCGACGTGATTGAAGCGGATGGCGGGACGCGAACCGCATCCATTACCGGGGCGTTTGTGGCGATGGCGCTGGCGATGGAGCGGATGGTAGCCGCGGGAATGTTGAAGAGGTCGCCGCTGATAGACACGGTGGCGGCGACGAGCGTGGGAATAGTGGACGATGTGGCCCTGCTGGATCTTTGCTACGAGGAAGATGCGCGCGCAGACGTAGACATGAACGTGGTGATGACGGGCAGCGGCGATTACGTGGAGATACAGGCAACGGCAGAAGGGCGGCCATATACCGCTGGCGAATTGCAGGATTTGCTGGTGCTGGCGGCGGCGGGGATTCGGGTGTTAGGGGAAGAACAGCGGACCGTGCTGCCAGCGAAGTTTTTGACGCGCGGGAAATAAAATCTCATCGGAGAGGGCACAGAGCTCACAGAGAAAATACTCCAGACAATGACTGAATCAGCCGCGCGCAAAAAGCTGTATCTGGCTTCAGGGAACGCAGGTAAGCTGCGGGAATTTCAGATCCTCGCGGGTGGACACGCGCTGGAACTGGAATTGCTGCCGTGTTACGAAGCGCTGCCAGAGTTCGAAGAAGGGGCGCCCACGTTTGCGGAAAACGCAGCGGGGAAAGCTCTGTACTACTCAAAGCACTGCGAGGGGATGGTTTTCGCGGATGATTCGGGACTGGTAGTGCCGGCGCTGGGCGGTGCGCCTGGCGTGCTTTCGGCGCGTTATGCCGGGCTCGGCGCCTCCAGCGAGCAAAGGAACACGAAATTACTGGGCGAATTGCACGGGAAGAAGGGCGAGGAGCGGGCTGCCTATTTTGTGTGCGTGATTGCGGCGGCGCTTCGCGGCCGGGCCAGCGTGGTGGTTTCCGGGAAAGTCGATGGAGAGATTTTGGAGGAGCCGCGAGGGAGCGGGGGGTTTGGATATGATCCGGTGTTCTACTTCCCGAGGCTGGGCAAAACGTTTGCGGAATTAAGCGCCGAAGAAAAGAACCGGCAGAGCCACCGCGGAAAAGCGTTTCGCAGATTGATGGAAGTGCTGGAATAGAAGCAAGGATTTCTCACCACAGAGAACACAAGGACACGAGGAAGAAATGGCGGCGAAGAAAAAAGCAAAGCTGACAAAGCAGAAAGTACAGAAGCGGGCAAAAAAGGCCGGCGGGAAGGCCAGCGCTCCGAAAAAGGGCGCAACTAGCGGGGCGGGAGCAAAGGCGGCGGGGACGGATCCGAAGCGGGTGGCGGCGATCCTGGCGAAGTTGGATCAAGCGTATCCCGAAGCCACCTGTGAGTTGAAGCATGAGAACGCATTCCAACTGCTGGTCGCAACGATTCTCTCGGCGCAGTGCACCGACGTGCGCGTGAATGAGGTGACGCGGGAACTGTTCAAGAAGTACACCACGCCCGAAGCGTTCGCGTATGCAAAGCCAACGGAGTTGGAGCAGGAGATCCGGCCGACAGGATTCTTTCGCAACAAAACGAAATCGGTGATGGGAGCGAGCAAGGAAATCGTGGGAAAGTTTGGTGGAGAAGTGCCGCGAACGATGGAAGAGATACTGATGCTGCCGGGAGTGGCGCGAAAAACCGCCAACGTGGTTCTTGGCACGGCGTACGGCATCGTCAGCGGCGTCGTAGTGGACACGCACGTAATCCGGCTTTCCCGACGTCTGGACCTGACGCGTCACGAAGACCCCAAGAAAATTGAGCAGGATTTAATGGCAATCATCCCGAAGGAGAAGTGGATCCAGTTCTCCCACCAGTTGATCTGGCACGGACGCCGTGTGTGCTTTGCACGTAAACCAAAGTGCGCGGAATGCAACATGGAAAAACTGTGCTACGCGAAGGATAAAACAGTGTGATCAGTCTTGGGGCGCCACGTCCACGCGCCGACTAGCGATTTAATATGGAAAAACCGTTCTCAGTTCGATTCGGAACAATTTCGATTTGTCTGACCGCTGCCATACTCCTCTCGGCATTGGCAGCAGAAATCTATGCTCACCGCGTGCGCGCCAAGGCCCAAGGACTTGTCGAATCAGCGCTTCGCATTCGTTCGACAGAAGATGCGCGGCGTGAGATCGAAGGCATGCGAAAACGTTTTGGAAATTCATTCTGGGGTGAAAGCGACAGCATAGGAGGCGACCACAACTATGAGGCTCAAGTTCAAAACCTGTCCGTTGCTCGCCTTATGATTGTGGAGCCCACCGTGCTAAATATGGGTGTGGCGATCCGCAATGGCCAGTTGCACTATGTCGTTCTTATTATGGAATCAGGTAGAGGCTCCCGTCTTGCTGCTGGGGTTTGGGTGCAGGAGTGGTTTGACCAGGGGCCACCCTCTTATGTACATTTTGGCGAAAAGGACAGACCATGGGGCGCGATGGTCGATTTCACTTCGGCGGCACCCGATGCACCAAGACAGCAGCCTTTGGATTAAATATGGCCTGTTTTACGAAACTAAGAGGCTGCCGGCGCGCTGAAGACCTTCTTCCGAATGTTTGGCGTGGTTTGGGATGAAACCCTCGGTCATTTGGGACCCGAGAAGCCCCAGTCGCAAAGTTGTTGCATCTTTGACTTGAATGACAAGTTATGCAATAAATTGAGGTAATGACGGCTTCCACGAAGCCGGGTTTTGTTCCCTCCAAAGAAACCTACATTGCCGGGTTCACTCTAGTTGCAATACTTTTGCACATCCTCCTGAAGTACGCCCTGCACTTCCCTGCCCCGGCCAACGAAATCCCTCTGTTTGCCGCACTGCTGGTCGGCGGCGTACCCATGGTTTGGGAACTCCTGAAAAAATTGTTCAAGGGGCAATTCGGCTCTGACCTTCTGGCCGGAGTCTCAATCCTCACGGCCATCGCGCTGCGCGAATACCTGGTGGCAACGATCGTGGTGTTGATGCTCTCAGGTGGCGAGGCGTTGGAGGAGTACGCAACGGCGAAGGCATCTTCGGTATTGGATGCGCTGGCGCGGCGCATGCCCAATGTGGCGCACCGCAAAGAAGCGAACGGGCTGGCCGACGTGAAACTGGCAGACATCCGCATCGGTGATGAACTCACCGTTTTGCCGCACGAGATTTGCCCGGTAGACGGCGTGGTACTCGATGGCCACGGCATCATGGATGAAGCCTACCTGACGGGCGAGCCGTACGAAATTTCAAAGACGCCGGGTTCACTGGTGATTTCCGGCGCGATCAACGGAGAGAAGGCACTGGTGATCCGCGCGGAGAAGTTGGCGGAAGATTCACGGTACGCGCGGATCATGAAAGTAATGCACGAAACGGAGCAGCAGAAGCCGCAATTACGTCGGCTGGGAGACCAATTGGGTGCGTGGTACACCCCAATTGCTCTGGGCGTGGCGGCCGCGGCTGCGCTACTGAGCGGCCAGGCGGAACGATTCCTGGCGGTAGTGGTGATTGCAACACCGTGCCCTTTGCTGTTGGCGATTCCCACCGCAATCATCGGCGCAATTTCGCTGGCGGCACGACGAGCAATCATCATTAAGAACCCCGTGGTGCTGGAGCGCATCGAGAAGTGCCGCACCCTGATCTTCGACAAGACCGGCACGTTGACCTATGGAAGGCCAAACTTGACGGAAATCATCTGTGCGAAGGGTTTTGATCGGACCGAAGCGCTGCGGTACGCCCTGAGCATTGAGCAGTACTCCAAGCATCCATTGGCAAGCGCCTTGGTGGCGGCGGGAAAAAAGGAAGAGATCGCAGCACTCGAAGTGGAGGAAATCAGTGAACGCCCGGGTGAGGGCTTACGAGGGACGGTGGGGGGCCGTGCCGTTCAAATTACTGGGAGAAAAAAGGTGCAGACTCTGAACCTGTCGCTACCGGAATTGGGGAGCGGCCTGGAGTGCCTGATGTTTGTGGACGGAAAGTATGCGGCCGCATTCCGCTTCCACGACACACCACGCAAGGATAGCGCATCGTTCATCCAGCATCTGGAACCGAAACACGGAGTGCGAAAGGTAATGCTGGTTTCGGGTGACAGGGAATCGGAGGTGAAGTACCTGGCGGAAAGTGTTGGCATCAGCGAAGTGCATGCGGGGAAAAGTCCGGAAGAAAAAGTGGCAATCGTGAAGGAAGAAACGGCAAAGGCGGAGACGCTGTTCGTGGGAGATGGGATCAACGATGCGCCCGCGCTGATGGCCGCTACGGTAGGCGTGGCATTCGGATCGCAGAATGATATCACCACGGAGGCAGCGGATGCGGTCGTGCTCGAGACAGCTCTAGGAAAAATCGATGAATTGATGCACATCGGGCAGCGCATGCGGCGGATCGCGCTGCAGAGCGCACTGGGAGGAATGGCAGCAAGCATGATCGGAATGGTAGCTGCGGCGTTTGGTTTCTTGCCACCGATCTGGGGAGCCGTGGGACAGGAATTGATTGATCTACTGGCGGTATTGAATGCAGTGCGGGTGGCGTTGCCTACGGAGGATTTGCAGGACTACTGAGTGCAGGACAAAGCCGTCACAAGATATCAGAGATCGGCGACCAGGCAGCGGGGGCAGGGCAAGATGATCGCGTTAGTAGTCTTATTTTTCGTAGTCTTGGTTCTGAATTTAATCCCGGCATTTGCGCCGCCCACGTGGATGGTGTTTTCTTATATTGGATTTCGATTCCCAGACCATGTGGGATGGACGTTTGCGCTATCGGGAGCGCTGGCAGCGACGTTGGGCCGCAGCGTGTTGGCTAAGATGGCGCACGGAGTGGTGCGCAACCGGTGGATGAGCGTGGCCTCGCGCGAGAATGTCGACTCGCTGAAGGAATTGCTGGAGAAGCGCCCCAAGCTGACTTTCGGCGTGTTTCTCTTCTATGCGTTCACCCCATTGCCCTCGAATTTTGTGTTTATCGCCTACGGGCTAACGACTATGCGCCTGGCACGGCTGGCGATTCCGTTTTTTCTGGGGCGATTTGTCAGCTATGGCATTTGGACCTTGAGTGCGGCGGCCGTCTCGCGGCGATTTGACTTTGACGACGAGAAGGCGCTTGGTTATCTGAGCGTCTACTTCGTTTTGACGCAATCGGCGCTACTCGGAATCGTGTATTTGTTTACCCGGCTGAATTGGAAGGCGCTACTGAGAGAGCGAAAGTGGACGCTCACAAAAAGGAGCTAACCTTCTCAGCACATGAGGGCAAGTTGTAAAGAGTTTCCCCAACGATTGGCGATCAAGGCTTCGAAGGCGGATTGACAGGCGCAGGCTGCTGCGCCGGAGGCTGTTGCGCCGGAGGTTGCGCCGACTTCATAATTTCGTTCAGGTCGGAGTGTACAGGCTGGCCCGCGCTGCCGTTGACACCGGGATGGCCCGGAGGCATCGCGCCGCCGGGTGGGACTTCGCCGGGGCCGGGATGCTGCAAGGAACCGCCCGCAGGCTGGCTCTTCACCACTACCCACTGATCGCCGCGCTTTTCAAGATTATAGGCAAGCTGCATCGAACCACCCGCCGCATCGCCGTTCTTGGCGCGAATCTCGACCTGTGCCTGGGCCTGATTGCCGTTGACGGAATACTGAGTGACCGCGATATCCATGTTGGGAATATTGAGGCCCTTCATCGCAGTGAGGTGGTTCACCACCCCTAGCCGGATGGCTTCCTTATCATCGGCCTTCTGTGCTTTGCAGGCGACCGTACAAAACAGCAGCGCACCGAGTAGAGAAACGGAAAATGCGCGATTCATGCAGAGTTCCTTTCCGAAAGTAGAAAAACACTGGGCCGTAGCTGCTTTCTTCCATAGTAGCGAATCGTATAGGGAATGCAATGCGCCGAGAAAGCCCTGCCGCCAGAAGCGTAAGGCTGCACCGGGCAACCTTTCAGCCATCGTGTTTCGACTCCGACAGACGCCACCGACCGTCGCCGATGACGACGAAAGGCGCCCAATAGTAAGGATGCTTGTACCTGGGAACCCTTTTCTTGAGCCATTTGATGGCAAGTGCAAGCGATTTATCGACCGTCTCACCGCGTGCCAAATAGTCATAAAAGTGCGCCATCAGGAGTTGTGTCGCTCTGTCGGCCACAGGCCAGTGACTCACCACCACAGCCCGCGCCCCGGCAATCAACAGCGCGCTTGCCAAATCCAGTGGGTCTTCTCCGAGATCGATCTGCAATCCTCCGGGTATTGCAGACGCTAAGAGTAACCAGCGCACCATCCAGACGAATCTCCGGAGCGAGCAAATCGAATCCGGTAATTCGATCGTCAACATTGTTCTTGGCGGGAACGAGCACCGCCGAATTCATCGCTCGCCGATCGAACGTCGTGTGACTGGCAGTGTGCACAATGCCGTGGCGCGGCATCTCCTCCAGGATTCGGGGCTTTTACACTTCGCCGCGCGACCCAAGGAGCAACGTAACGTTCACTTACGCGGAGACTGGCAAGAGAAAGGGGTTGGGCGCCTACCATGGCGAAGAGCTGACGTTTTTGAGCAATGCATTCCCGAGCGATTGGGAGGAGGGGTCGGGGCGACGAAGGACTTGGCAGAGCTATGCGAACCTACTGGACGCAGTTTGCCAGAACCGTTAATCCAAATGCCTCAGGCCTTCCACTGTGGCCCGCTTTTGCCACGGGCAAGGAGCAGTGCTTTGAACTTGGGCGGCAAATGCAGGTTCGCCCTGTCACGATGCAAGTTCAGCAGCTCGAAAGAATTATGAAGAAGATTCTTGCGGAAACTTCTAGCGGCCGGCATTAGCTAATCTAGCTTTTGTGCAGATCTGCGTAGGTGAAAATCATGTCCGTCTGGCCGCGAAAGCCTGGTGGGTAGCTTGCGTGAATATTCGAGGTGCTGGGCTCGAAAGCAACACCATCACGAAAAGCCACAAATCGGCCAGAGATCGCCGGAATTTTTTCGCCGGGCACGATGATACCCGCCAGGTTCATCGGATCAGCTGCGGATACCGTGACGACTTCTCCGCTCATTGGCTCGGCACGCATCGCTCTGAGCGACTCCACGGCAATGGGTAAAGCAAACTGCTCACCGATCAGTCCACTGACAAACCGGCCACCTCGGATTTCTCCGCGATCTTCCAGACGGCGCAAAGCGATCAGCAGGTCGCGCCAGCGGGGCACAATCGACTCGCGCGCTAGCAGTTCGCGAAAAAGCACGCCATAGCGGTTCAGGAGCATCCAGCAGACAGATTCAATTGCCGGATTCTTGTCGCCGAGTTCGTCCGTCTGGTGCGGAAAAAGCAACGCCCATCGTCCACCGCTGTGACGGGGACGCGCGGAACGGCCGCTTCCCTGCCCTGCGCGACGTTTTGGGTCAATCAACGAGCGCAGGTTATCGAATCCATCGGCGGTCACAAAACCCGCGGCCACCAACTCCCACAACGCAGATTCCACCTCCGATTTCAGCTTGCGCGCACCGCGAACAATATCCGCAAAAAAAGAGGCACCGTAGGTTTTCAGGAATTGGGCAACCTGATTTGCGTCGGAGCTAAGGCCGCGCATCTCGGTGGTGACAGTCACGTGATGCTCCGCAAAGATCCAATCGAGATTGTCGCGCACAAAGAATGTAACCGGCGCGACTTTGGTGGGAGTGACGCGGTAATTTCGATCCGCGGCGTCCTGGAGAAAGGCGGGATGCGGTGACAACCGTCCCCATCCAATGGTGCCACTCAGACAGAGCTGGTCGAGCACGGCCCCATCATAGTTTTTAATGCGACGCACGAGAATTTCGCGTTCCCAGGCGCTCGCCGGAGCTTCGTAGCCCTGGAGTTGTTGCAGCACTTCTAAGGTGCCGCGCTCGCCAGCGAGTCGGGTGCCGGGAGCGAGATGCTGCCATTGAAGCAGCCAACGCATGAATTGAGCGGCACTGACCGGCGCGATCTCTTTGCGGAGCTTACCCAGCGTCAGTCGGTGAATGCGCGCCAAGAGACGCCGGTCGCACCATTCCACAATCTCGGACGATTGATCCGTAAATCGGCCGCGTAAGACAGCGCCACTAGTTTCGAGACGCAGTATTGCGGCTTCGATTTCAGGCAGCGGCAGCCCAAGTAACTGCGCTAGAGCAGGAATCGTCACCGGTCCAGCGTGCTGCATCCATCCGGCCACTAATCCCAGCAAGGCGTCCTCCCTGAGTGGCACTGTGGATGCGATTTCCGCGAGGCTTCTTTCGAAGCGAGCCGTGGGGAATAGTTGGGTAAATGTTTCTGCGTTCTCCGCTGCAATCCAATACGCGCGGTTTGAACTCCATGCTCGTGTCAAGCGGCCTTGCGAACTCAACTGTTCGAAGAATTCTTGCCAGCTTGAGAACGAATCTTGCACAGCTCTCCGTATCGCTTCGCCACCATTTTGCTGCGAGACATTAGAGACATTTTCCGGCAGCGCCACCAAAGTTTGGAGTGCGTCGTGAAGCTCGTCAGCATTGCGCACGTCGGGCCAGGCTTGTTCGCGCACTTCAGAGACCGCGGCAGGATCGAGCCGCCCTATCTCCGAGACAACCGCGTCGGGCAAGACGCGGCGCATCTCTACCGCGCGAGCCCTGCGTTCTTCGAGCGGCGTATCATCAAGATACGCATAAGGGTTGGCGTTAATGATTTCATGCGAAAACTGCGAGGCCACGGGAGTATCGATGGCCATGCACTGGATTTCGCCGCGCCGGATACCTTCCAGGACCAGCTTCAGGCCTTCGATATCCATCGCTTCCGTCAACGCGTCCTTCATGACTTCGCGAACCAGGGGATGCTCGGGGATGCGCATTTCCCCGGCGATATTTTCCTGACAGGCGGCCGCATCGGGAAATACAAAGGCGAGCAAATCATCGGCGCGCATTCTTTGAATCTGCGGAGGGACTTTCTTGCCGCCTTGCCAGCGCAGCAGCAGCAGAGCGCGCGACGCGTTCCAGCGCCAGCGCGCAGTGAAGATTGGTGAGGTCAACACGGCCTGCTGCAAGACCGGCGCGACGGAGGCCGGGTGAAGAAACCGAAAAACGTCGGCCAGTGGAAAGCTGTGCTGCTCGGTCAGGGAAATATTGATGCCGTTATCGGTCGCGGCCGCCTGCAACTCCAGATTGAACGAGCGGCAAAAACGTTTGCGGAGAGCCAGCCCCCAGGCTTTGTTGATGCGGCCGCCGAAAGGCGCGTGGATGACAAGTTGCATGCCGCCACTTTCATCGAAGAAGCGTTCCGCGATGATGGTCTTCTGCGTGGGAACCGCACCCAAACCTGCGCGTCCTGTAATGACGTATTCGATGATTTGTTCGGCGCCGGGCACGTCGAGTCCACATTCCTGTCCCAGCCAAGCCCCCACTTCGCGAAAAATCGCTGAGCTACGAAGCTCCGATCCTGGCGCGATGGCTCGCGTTCTTGCGTCAATTTCTTCGCGCAACTCCGAAACATGTTGTGAGAGTTCTGCCGTTCTGGACGGAGCTTCCCCGCGCCAGAAGGGAATATTGGGCGGGGCGCCATGGGCATCTTCAACGATGACTCGGCCCGCCTGGATACGCCGGATGCGCCAGGAACTGTTACCCAGGAGCATGATGTCGCCGCGCAAGCTTTCCACGGCGAAATCTTCATCAACGGTTCCAACCGTAACTCCTTCGGGTTCAGCCACGACGGTGTACAGAGCATTGTCCGGAATGGCCCCGCCGCTGGTGATGGCGGCAAGACGGCTGCCGCGCCTGCCGCGCACGCGTCCATTCACGCGGTCGCGGTGAAGAAACGTTCCGTAGCGTCCTCGACGCGCGCTGATTCCCTCGGAAAGCATGGTGAGGATCTCGTTGAATTCCTGCAGTTGCAAATTGTGATAGGGATAGGCGCGGCGTACGAGGGCGAGCAGGGTGTCTTCTTTCCAGTCCTCGACGGCACACATCGCAACTAGCTGTTGCGCAAGAATATCGAGCGGAGCTTCCGGAATCGCGATGCGGTCCAGATCACCTTGGCGCATAGCTCGAACAAGAGCCGCGCATTCCAACAATTCGTCGCGCGTAGTGGCGAAGATGCGGCCTTTGGGAATGGCGCCATGCCAGTGCCCAGCGCGCCCTATGCGTTGCCATGCCACCGAAATAGCCCGTGGCGATCCGATCACGCACGCCAATTCCACAGAGCCGATATCGATTCCTAATTCAAGAGAGGCAGTTGCCACCAGCACGCGCACCTCTCCCGCCTTCAATTTTCGTTCGGCAGTGAGGCGTAGTTTGCGAGAAAGGCTGCCGTGATGCGTGGCCACAGCCTCCGCCCCCAGTCTTTCGGCCAGATGGTGTGCCAGTCGCTCGGCCAAACGCCGAGTATTTACAAAGACGAGTGTCGAGCGGTGCTGGCTTACCAGACGTGCAAGACGGTCATAGATTTCGTCCCACACTTCGTGCGAGGTAACGGCTGAGAGTTCACTCGAGGGCACCTCGACCGCAATATCGGCGGTGCGCTGGTGGCCAATCTGCACCACGGACGGATACGGACGATCAGTTCCCGCCAGAAAGCGAGCGATCACATCAATGGGCCTCTGGGTAGCGGAAAGACCAATGCGAAGAGGGGGGCGAGAGGTAAGAGCCTCGAGCCGCTCAAGAGAAAGCGCAAGGTGTGAACCGCGTTTGTCGTCGGCAACCGCGTGGATTTCATCGACGATGAGCGTTTCCACCGAAGTGAGGATTTCCCGGCTTTTCGCGGCCGTGAGCAGAATGTAAAGAGACTCCGGCGTGGTGACCAGAATGTGCGGGGGACGTTTCAGCATGGCGCGGCGTTCGTGCATCAAAGTGTCGCCGGTACGCACGGCGGTGCGAATCTCTGGCATCGCCATTCCGCGGTCGGCCACCAACTGGAGGATTTCCCGGAGAGGCGCCTCCAGATTTTTCTGGATGTCGTTCCCCAGCGCCTTGAGTGGGGAGACGTACAAGACTTCCACGCGATCCATCAACTCGCCGGCAAACGCCTTGCGCACTAGGCGGTCAATGCAGACCAGGAATGCAGCCAGTGTCTTTCCAGAACCCGTTGGCGCCGAGATCAATGTGGTGCGACCTGCCAGAATGTGCGGCCAACCCTGCTCTTGAGGTTCCGTGGGCTGGCCAAGGCGGGTCAGAAACCATTCCCGGACAATTGGATGAGCCCACGCAAGGGCAGCGGAAAACCTGAATTGGGAGTCCAACAGTTTCATGGGAGACAGTTCTCCTCAATCACGGAAAGGTAGAGGGAGGCATAAGAGCCTACGAGAGAAAATATAGAGTACCGCATGCCATGTCTCATGGCTACTTCACTCCCCTTCGGAATCGCAGTACCTCCCAAAAGGACTACAAGCATTTCCAGAGGAAGTGAGTTCTCAACCAGTGGTTCCTAATCGGGCCGCGGCCAAGTTGATCCCACCGGGGATTCGGATTAGCAATAAAGTTGGAATGTGCCTTAAAATCATAGTGCACTTCATGTCGGGGCGTAGCGCAGCCTGGTAGCGCGCCTGCCTTGGGCGCAGGAGGTCCCGAGTTCAAATCTCGGCGCCCCGACCATTCACTCCAGAGTGATCCATCCAATTTTTGTAGTGCTTGTGCAGACGGATGGGAAGTCGCCTTAGTTACGAGGTCGGAGTTATCTTGAATTCATTGAATTTGAGAAAGGTGGGCTGCTTTGTGCGGCATTGCTGGCTTCACGCATAAACACTGGAGCCCACCCGAAGGAAGAATCCGCGAGGCTGTGGATACGCTGAAGCACCGCGGCCCGGACCAGCAGGGCGTTTTTTCGTCGGAGCTTTTTTCGTTTGGCGCGGCGCGACTGAAAATCATCGACCTGGAGACAGGCAACCAGCCCATTCTGGAGAATGCAGGCGAGTGGGGCATTGTCTTTAATGGCGAGATCTACAATCACCTGGAGATTCGCGCGGAGCTGGAAAGACTGGGGCACCGGTTTACTTCGCACTCCGATACAGAAACCGTTCTGAAAGCGTTTTTGCAGTGGGATAAAGAGTCGTTCAAACGGCTCCGCGGCATGTTTGCTGTCGCGATCTGGGATCTGCCAGCGAAGCGTTTCGTGCTGGCGCGCGATCGCATGGGAATCAAGCCCTTGTATTACGTGCGCAAGAGGCGAAGATCTTTTCTTCGGCTCGGAACTCAAGTCCATCCTGATTCATCCGGAAATCGAGCGCAATCTGAGCCTGGAAGGCCTGGATTGCTATCTCTCGCTGAATTACATCCCCTCACCCTGGACGTTGATCGACGGCGTGAAGGAAAGTTCCTCCGGGCGAATGGATGGAATGGCAGGACGGGAATATCACCTCCGGAAGTTACTGGAAACTGCCGGTTGACGGCGCGCAGAATATTTCCGCGGAAGATGCTCAGGGCGAGCTCGACCGGCTGTCTGCAGGAATCGATTCGCGAGCACCTGCTCTCAGATGTGCCGCTGGGTGTCTGGCTGAGCGGCGGCGTGGACTCCACAACGATTTTGCACTATGCCGCAAGAGCGAGTTCGTCGCAACTCAAAACATTTTCGATTTCGTTTCTGGGCCGTAGCTTTGATGAAACCCGCTACGTCCGCGAGGCGGTGAAGCACTATGGCACCGACCATGACGAGATGGACTTGAACCCCGAGGTGGATCTGCAGAGCGCGATCGAGGAGTTTGCTTATTACTCGGATGAGCCGAGCGCGGATGCCGGGGCATTGCCGGTGTGGTTTCTATCGAAACTGTGCAAGACGAAAGACACGGTGGCACTGAGCGGCGAGGGCGCGGACGAACTGTTCGGCGGTTATCTGACCTACCGGGCGAATCGCATGGCACGGCTCGATCCGCGCGATTCCCGGAGCGGCGACGCTGGGGCTTGCGGTCTTACGTCACTGGCCTGTTTCGGATGAAAAAATGGGCTTCGATTACAAGGCGACACGGCTTCTGGAAGGCTCGCGCATGCGCGGAAGGGCGCGCACGTCTATTGGAACGGTACGTTTGCACAGGAGGATCTCCGCGACGGTAGTGAATCGCCCGCTTCCGAATCATTGAACGCCATTCTGGGCGAAATGGAAAGCCTTCCGCGAAATGGGGATGATCTGGCGCCATTCCTCTGGCTGGATCAGAAATATTATCTTGCGGACGACATCCTGACTAAAAGCGACCGCATGAGCATGGCGCATTCCGTCGAGGTACGCCCGCCTTCCTGGATCATCGCATCGTGGAATTCGCGGCGA
This sequence comes from Candidatus Acidiferrales bacterium, assembly GCA_963839315.1. GTDB lineage: Bacteria > Acidobacteriota > Terriglobia > Acidiferrales > UBA7541 > Acidiferrum. The sequence goes on along the minus strand of CAWIUU010000030.1, from coordinate 107,369 downwards.
AGTTGCCCGCCAAAATGAAGATCAACGGCTCGCGACAAAAAGTGATTTTGAAGGATGTGATGAAAGACAAGCTGCCGCCAACCATCATCCAGCGCAAGAAGACTGGATTCGATATTCCGGCACACGAGTGGATGCGCAGCATTCTGCGGGATTTACTGGAAGAGGCTTTGCGCTTCGGACTAGCGGAGTATGGCGAACTCTTCAACCGGGCGGGCATCGAGCAATTGAAAAGGCGGCACCAGGCGCGGGAAATTAACGTGGGATATCACCTTTGGGGGCTGCTGATCCTGTTCTTGTGGATGAAGAAATGGGAAGTGCAGGTTCCGGCGCTGGCCGCAAGATGAGGGACCTGTTGCAGCACCGTTGGTTTGTCTATGCACTCGTGGCGATCATTGTCGGCACCATCTATCTCGGCTGTACCATATCGCCTCCCTCGCTGATGGACGATGTAGACGCGGTGCAAGCACAAATCGCCAAAACCATGCTGACTAGCGGAGATTGGGTGACGGCGCGGCTCGACGGCGTCCTCTATCTGGAAAAAGCCCCTCTAATTTACTGGCTGATTGCGATTTTCTACAAGCTGTTCGGGATCAGCGACTGGGCTGCGCGACTACCTGTGGCGCTTTCTTCGATTGCTCTTGCCCTTCTGACAACGGCGTTTGGCATGTGGGCTTTCGGCAAACGCGCGGGAATGTACGCTGGGCTCGTCGTTGGCACTTGCGTGGGGCTTTTTTTGTTCACGCGCATTCAGATTCCAGATGTCATGCTCACGTTTACGATCGCGCTGGCGATGTGGGCGTTTCTGCGCGCGCTAGATGAAGAGGAGCCTCATCCGCGAGCGTGGGCGGCAATCCTGGCGGCCAGTCTCGGAACCGGTTTGTTGCTGAAAAGCCTGGTTGGGGTCGTATTTCCGGTTGCAGGCGCTGTGATTTACCTCTTTCTGACGAAACAGCTCTTCCTTCGCCGGACATGGCAAAGGCTCCGTCCATTCAGTGGCGCGTTGATTGCCGCGGTGATTGCCGTGCCCTGGCATGTGCTCGCCACGCTGCGCAATCCACCCTACTTTGTGTGGACACTCAAAAACGGTCCAGGCCTATATCACGGGTTCCTTTGGTTCTACTTCATCAACGAGCAACTTCTGCGCTTCCTGAATTTGCGCTATCCGCGCGACTACAACACCGTACCGCGCCTGTACTTCTGGTTATTCCACCTGCTGTGGCTATTTCCGTGGAGCGTATACTTGCCGGCCGTGTTCAAGCTGTCGTTTAAGCCGGTGGATCGAGCGGGACGGGTACGACTTCTGGCGCTTTGCTGGACAGGTTTCATGCTCTTGTTCTTCACGTTTTCAACGACTCAGGAATATTACTCCATGCCGTGTTATCCGGCGCTTGCGCTGCTGATTGGCTGCGCGATGGCCACAGAAGACGAGTGGGTGCGATACGGCACTCGCACGTTGGGCGTAATTGCGGCAATTTGTGCGATTGCCACGATCGGGATCGCTTTCGAAGTTCGCAATCTGCCCACACCAGGAGACATTTCCTCCGCGCTCTCGCGGCATCCTTCGGCGTACACACTTCTCGTTGGGCCACATGTTGGATCTCACGTTGGATTCGTTTGCCTATCTGCGCCTGCCCCTCATCGTCGCTGGCATCGCCTTCCTTATCGGAGCAGTAGGTAATTTGCGCTGGTCGGGCGTGCGCGCATCTTTGTTAAGCGCAGTGATGATGGTTCTTTTCTTTCACGCAGCGCGGCTGGCACTGGTCGTATTTGATCCGTTTCTCTCTTCGCGCCCCATTGCCGAGAAATTGCGGGGTTTGCCACCCGGAAGACTTGTTCTTGATCATCACTACTACACTTATTCCTCGGTGGTTTTTTATACCGGGCTGGACCCTCTGCTGCTTAACGGGAAATTCAACAATCTCGAGTATGGCGCGGCCGCCCCGGGCGTTCCTGATGTGTTCCTGACCGATGCGCAGTTCGCAAACTTGTGGACAAGCAAGGAAAGGTGCTACCTGGTGGGCTCGCAAAAGGCGGTGCAGAGGCTACGGGACCTGATGGGCACCCGCGAATTCGAAACTGTGCTCGAAAGCGGGGGGAAGATGCTGGTCACCAATCGCACGTCCTCCTTCAAGGATGTCGATGCCGCGTCGAACACTTCGCCACGGGAGCCGTGGAGGGGTGGGTTGTTCACGCTCTCGACCGGCAACTCGCAATTCTCAAGCAATGGACGCAAGTGATCATAATCCGTCGGCGGGCATAACCAGGCCGAAGGCCGTGCGAAGAGCAATATTTGTGCTGCTGCGGCTGGCGATTGGCGTTGGCATCCTGATTTGGCTAGTAAAGTCGGGAAACATTGATCTGCATTCGTTGAAAAGACTTTATCGCGCATGGCCGCTGACACTGTTGGGTATGGTGGTTTTGCTGATCGACATTCTATTCATGTCGTTCCGCGTGTCCCTGCTGCTTCACGCGCAGCGATTGTCACTCAGTTTATGGAATGCGATCCAGTTAACACTCATCGGATTCTTCTTCTCGACGTTTCTTCCGGGTGCAGCTGGGGGAGATCTGGCCAAGCTGTATTACGCGACGAGGGAAAATGAGGGGCGGCGCACAGAGGTTGCCACGGTTCTATTGTTCGACCGAATCATCGGGCTCCTCTCACTGGTGCTGATTCCTTTCTTCTTTGCCCCATTTTTTGCCGACCTGCTGCGAAGCCAGCCCGCACTACGGCGGGTTTTGTGGCTCGACTGTATCTTAGGATTGGGCATGTTCCTGGGAATAGCCCTGGTGATGTTCTCTGGATCATTCCGCAGCGGTTTTTCAAGACTGTTTGGCCGATGGCAAGGACCGCAGGGCATTGCGGAACGCATGCTGGAGGCAATCGCCGCGTATGGCAAAGCCCCAAAGCTGTTGATTTACGCGCTGGCCCTCTCTTTCCTGGCAAACCTGGCATTAATCGGCGTGACGGCGCTAGGTCTTTACACGGTGAACCCGGCAGGGGTCTCAATGAAACTGTGCCTCGTTGCGCCAATCGGACATTTGGTGAATAGCCTGCCGTTTACGCCAGGAGGAATCGGGGTTGGTGAAACGGCATTTAATGCCCTTTTTGCTCTTACCGGAATGCGCGGCGGCGCTGACGCATTGCTCTGTTTTCGGATCTGGAGCCTTCTCGTTGGGGCGCTGGGGCTGCTAAACTATATGTTCGGCATGGGTCGGATTGTTCATTGGCAGAAGGACCATCCAGGTGCGAGCCAGCTCGCGTCCTCCAAGGCCACCAGCTCCATCAAGTAAGTAGTCCATCTTAGGGGGAAACATGAAGATTGCCGTACTCGGCGGAGACGGATATTGCGGTTGGGCCACAGCGCTCTTTCTTTCGGCGAAGGGCCATTCCGTCGCCATCATCGATAACTATTTGAGGCGGCAGTGGGATCACGAGCTTGGCGCACTAACGCTGACACCAATCGCGCCTCTGAGCGATCGCGTGCGCACCTGGAAGCGGCTGACCGGCAAGACCATCGAATGCTATGTCGGAGATATTTCCGACTACGAATTTCTGCTTCCAACACTAAAAGAGTTTGCGCCGGAGGCCATCGTTCACTTCGCGGAACAACGCTCCGCGCCCTATTCCATGATCGACCGGAAACATGCCGTGTTCACGCAGGTGAACAATGTGGTGGGAACGCTGAACGTTTTATTTGCGATTCGCGAAGCCATGCCGGATTGTCACTTGGTCAAGCTGGGCACGATGGGCGAATATGGCACCCCGAACATCGATATTGAAGAAGGCTACATCCAGATCGAGCACAACGGCCGCAAGGATATGCTGCCCTTCCCCAAGCAGCCCGGCTCGTTCTATCACCTTTCCAAGGTCCACGACAGCCACAACATGATGTTCACATGCAAGATCTGGGGACTGCGCGCCACAGACCTGAACCAAGGCGTGGTGTACGGAACCGTAACGGACGAAACAAGCCTGGATGAAACGCTGATCAACCGGTTTGACTACGACGACGTATTCGGCACGGTACTGAACCGCTTCTGCGTGCAGGCCGCGATTGGGCTCCCGCTCACAGTTTATGGCAAGGGCGGACAGACGCGTGGTTTCCTGGACATCCGCGATACGGTTCGTTGTATCGAGATTGCGTGCTTGAACCCTGCGGGACGCGGTGAATGCCGCGTGTATAACCAGTTCACCGAGCAGTTTTCGGTGCTGGATCTCGCGAAGAAGGTTCAGGTTGCCGGAAAGCACCTGGGCCTGGACGTGAAGATCGATCATCTGCCTGACCCGCGCGTTGAAGCCGAGCAGCATTACTACAATGCGAAGCACTCGAAACTGATTGACCTTGGGCTGCAGCCGCACTTGCTTTCCGAATCACTGCTGGATTCGCTGGTGAATATAGCGATCAAGTATCGCGATCGCGTGGACCACTCGTTGATGATGCCAACGGTCAATTGGCGCGAGCCGAACAACGACCGCAGCTTGCACAATCGCGGCGCCGCGGCAACACCGCGCGCCGTGGCAGCCAGCGAGGAACGCTAACTTCGAGCTTCAATATCGGCGGGAGGCCGATTGCCTCCCACGGACTCACTTCTTCGGAGTTAATCTACTAGGAGTCAGTGCGTGCGTGAGCACTCGCCGCTGTTCGCGTGGCCGGCACAACAAAGTGGCCAGTTCCACTTTCCAGTTGGTAATCGACGCCGCGCCAGCGAATGGATTTTTTTGCAAAACTGGTGAGCCAAACCAGGAACCCCATGGCGTCCCAAATGGGGATTAGCGGCATTTTTTTCCAGAGGGTCGTCTGCTTCAGCCCATAGACACCAATCATCCAGGTAATGAAAATGCGGCAAGCCAGGTAGCCACCCCAATACGCGGCGGCTACGGCCAGAGTAGGATGCACGGCAACTGCGAGCGTGGTCCACGGAAGCCCCCAAGTGAAGAGCAATCCGAAATGCCCCCAGGGCCTCATCTTGCGCATCACTGTCATCCAACGCACGCGCTTTGAAAAAAGCGCACCGATGCCTTCGAAATCGGGGACCGTTTGTACCGCGTACGGTAGCAACTTCACTTCGACGCCTTGCTCGGCAATCAGCCTCCCGAAGAGCAAATCATCCGCCGGGCGGCCTTCCAACACGCGAAATCCTCCGAAGCCACGCACTCGTTCCTTGGTCGAAGCCATCGAGGGGCCGAGAGCAAAATGGACGCCATCCAGTTGCCAGGCCACGAGGATGCCCGCATAAAAATCGGAGATCATTCCCATGGTCTGAAGACGTTCGACGAAGTTCTTATCTTCCGTGGAGACATAGAAACAAGTGACGCCTCCCACCTGCTTCTCGCGAAAAGGCGCGATCAACTTTCGTAGATATCCCGGTTCTACGCGCACGTCGGAATCGTTAAAGACCAGGTGCTCGTACCGTGCTTCGCGCACCATGAGCCCCAATTTTGCTACTTTATCGTTGATCGCGGTGTGCCCCGCGCTATAAAGCAGGCGAATCTTGCGCTCCGGAAAGTCGCGCATCAGTTTCTGAATTACGGGGACGGACGGGTCGCTCTGGTCGGTGGCGCAGAAAATCAGCTCGTACTCGGGATAATCCTGGCGACACAGGCTGGAGAAATTCTCGTAAGCTTCCGGATCGAGGCCACGTACTGGTTTGAGATTGCTGATCGGTGGGGTGAAATCGAGATTCTCAAGAGAGTGTTTACGGCCCTGCAGAAAATAGCGCGTGGAGCTGAAGATTGCCAGAAAGTAGTAGATGAAGGGAATGGCGCCAAAAAAGAGGATTCCAAACTCAACGAGCTTCAATAGCACAGCACCTCATCCCAAATTGCGCGCGATGTATTGATACTAGCATAGCTTGCATTAAGCATTCAGATGCTCCCTGTAGGTTGGTTCGCGCTCGCCTTTGCCGGGGTGGCCATTTCGCGTAAACTGGAAGTACTTGATTGATTGAGGGCAATTGTCCGAATTTTAAGACCAAGAACCGTTTAGGATAGTGGATCAACTCATCGCGTGACACACACTCGGCGCCTTCACCTGAAATCCATCCCCATGATTCTGCTCAGCATTGTGCTCGGGCCGCTGGGAAATGTCCTGCTGGGCAAGGGCATGAAGGGAGTTGGTCCCGTCAGCCTGAAGAATTTGGGGGATTTTTTTTCGATTGCGGGGGGTGTACTTACTTCCCCATTTATCTGGCTGGGAATCGCCAGCCTGATGGGATTCATGATCGTGCACATGCTGCTGCTCACCTGGGCGGACTACAGCTATGTGCAACCCGCCACTTCCCTTTCCTACGCAACGGTCGCGTTATTGAGCTACTTTCTACTGGGTGAACTCGTTTCACCGTTGCGATGGCTGGGAATTGCGGTGATCTGTTTCGGCGTTTTCATTGTGGGCCGCACAGCCCCGAGCACGACGGGAGTTCTTGAATAATGCTCGAAACCCTACTGTTCTTTTTCATCGTGGTGGCCGGCACCGGGGGGGAACTTTGCGTGAGCCGCGCCATGAAGGTGATCGGTGAGGTGCACGATTTTCGCCCGAGAGCACTGTTGCGCTTTGTGGGCCAAGCGTTGCGGATACCCTGGATGTGGCTCGGAGTTGCCCTGATGGCCCTCGGATTTTTCTCGCTTCTCGCCATCCTTTCCTTTCTGGAAGTGAGTTTCGTTGTGCCCGTCAGTGCGTTAAGCTATGCGGCCGGGGCGTTTGGAGCTAAGGCATTTCTGGGTGAACGAATCACCCGAAATCGCTGGTTGGGGATCGCGGTGGTCTGCGTCGGCGTGACGATTGTGTGGTGGAGTGGAAGGTAGGCAGTAGAAAGGCATTAGCCCCTGAATTTGCGCGCCCCCGTTCCTGTTCCGCTTGAAATTGCACTGAAACCTTTTGCCAAGCCCCGTACTCTGATAAATCAGCGATAGTATTCGAGGACGGCACATGAGCGACAGGGTCATCTTTATCACCGGCGCAAATGGAGGCCTCGGAACCTTTGTAACGGAGTCGTTCCTTCAGAAGGGCGACAATGTTATCGGGGCATCCCTGCACATTGAGTCGAACGACTTCCCAAAACCGAATTTTCGCGCATTGCCCGTTGATTTCACAAATCAACAGCAAGTCAACGAAGCAGTTGAGAAGGTCATTGCGAACTATGGCCGCATGGACGTGCTAGTGCATATTCTCGGCGGCTTTGCCGGAGGTCAATCGATCACTAAGACCGATGACGCCACCTGGACGCGGATGCAAGTTCTCAACCTTACTTCTGCGTTTTATGTTTTGAGGGAGACGATTCCCCACCTGCGCAAATCGAAAAACGGAAGAATCGTTGCGATTGGCAGCCTTACAGCGAAAGAGCCTCAGGCGAACCTGGGAGCCTATGTCATATTCAAGTCGGCGCTCAGTGTCTTGTTGAAAACCGTGGCGCTGGAAAACGCCGATGCAGGGCTTACCGCGAATGTGATATTGCCGGGCACTATGGATACGCCTGCGAATCGGAAGGCGATGCCCAAGGCAGATTTCTCCAGTTGGTTGAATCCAAAGCGTGTGGCAGAACTTGTTTTATGGTTGACCGATGAAAGCGCCGGTCAAATCACAGGAACGGAAATTCCAATTGAGGGAGCTGGGTGAAACGCAGATGAGATATCCAAGTGGAACTTGCGCTGTATTTGCTCTTACCTTGGTTTTTCTCTTTCCTACCGCCGAATATGGCCAGGGGGGACAAACGCAGGGAGGCGGTCGTCAACAGCCTCCCATCGTGATTGTGGAGCTATTCACTTCGGAGGGATGCTCCAGCTGTCCCCCAGTGGACGAACTCGTCAAGAAAATAAGCGAACAGCAATTGGTGCCGGGGGTCGAAATTGTGGCGCTGGAAGAGCACGTGGATTATTGGAATCACGATGGTTGGCTCGATCCATTTTCCTCTAACGATTTTACGGCGCGGCAAGTTGCCTACTCACATGTTCTCCCTAAGAGCGGTGTCTATACGCCAGAGCTAGTTGTCGACGGGTGCGCAGAAATCACGGGAAACCGTGGACAGCAGCTAGGGGAAGCAATCCAGCGGGCCGCGCTGGTTCCCAAAGCAAATGTGAAGCTGGCTGCGTCGGCTGAAAAAGTCCCCGGAAAGGCGTCCTTTGACGTGAACGTGGCGCAATTACCCGCCATACCTAAGGGAGATGAACTTGAATTATGGATCGCCGTAACGGAAAAAGGCCTGCAGTCTGCCGTGAAAGCCGGCGAGAATAGCGGGGAAACTCTGCGGCACGCGGCCGTTGTGCGATCGCTGCGAAAAGCGGGATCGATTAAGAGCGGGTCGGACTATACCAACCAGATCACAGTCAAGCTGGAAAAGAATTGGAAGCCAGAGAACCTTGCAGTAGTTGCCTTTGTCGTGGACAAGAAATCCTTCAAGATCGTCGGCGCGGGAATCACTCCGGTCGCATGACGGGCGAACTCATCACAATCCTGGTTTGACGGCCTCTTGCGGGCTCCTGCTTGCCTACACCCCGGCCTGATTATTTCAGACAAGGATTAACGGCGCGAACTCGAAGAGAGAACCCGAGCCCGCGCCGTATTCCGACGTGTTCAATGATATAAACTGTGGACTCGTCTGCTTTATTCCCGGCGGGAAGGGATCTTTGTGGATTTTCTTCTGGGCCTGCAATACCGGAATAAGATCAGGGTCACTGCGGTAACTGTTTAATAGACGGAAGGAAGGTTCCGACGTGTTGGAGGGACAAGACCGGGCGCGCTTTGAGGAGAGCGTGTTGCCGCACCTGGACGCAGCCTTCAATCTTGCGCGATGGCTGCTTCGAAGCCGTGCGGACGCCGAGGACGTTACCCAGGAGGCGTTGCTGCGCGCATATCGTTTCTTCGGTACGTATCGCGCCGGCGACGCGCGGGCATGGCTTCTCCAGATCGTTCGGAATTGCAGCTACACATGGCTGAAGAAGAATCGGCCCATGGAGGACATCTCGGAAGTGAGCGAAGCATCCATGCCGCAGGAACACACTACGCCGGAAAGTCTGGCGATCTCAAGCCACGACCGCGCGCGATTGTCTCACGCGCTCGAGGAATTGCCGGTGTCGTTCCGCGAGGTTCTGGTATTGCGCGAACTGGAAGGCTGCTCGTACAAAGAGATCGCCGCGATCACCGGGAGACCGATGGGCACGGTAATGTCTGCATTGGCCCGCGCCCGGCAACAATTGCGAACTACCTTGACCAGTCCTTCGCAGAAAGAGGTTCGCCATGGACTGTGATCAGTCTAAAACTCGTCTGCATGCCTATCTGGATGGCGAACTGGATGCTCCGGGAATGGCAGGATTTGAGCAACATCTGCAGATGTGCCCGGATTGTGTCGCGGCCCTTGCCTCAGAAGAGGACCTCCGCCGCTCGTTGCAGCAGGCCGAGGTGTACGAACGTGCGCCGGAACCCCTCCGCAAGAAAGTTCGTGTTGCTTCTCCCCTTGCGCCTGCTCGCGCTCCCACCCATCCCGGAGCGTGGCGCTGGCTCGCAGTCGCGGCCGCGCTGATCATTGCGATGATTTGGGGAACGAAACTTTTCTCGCCGGCCATCAAGTCTTCTCAGCAGGCTGCGTGGACCACTACGCTTCTGGACGCACATCTACGTTCTCTGCAACCCGGACATCTCACGGACGTGGAGTCCACCGATCAGCATACCGTGAAGCCTTGGTTTGACGGCAAGCTGGACATCGCGCCACTGGTTCGCGATTTTGCAGATCATGAGTTTCCACTGGTTGGTGGCCGTCTGGACGTGATTGAAGGACGCAGCGTAGCGGCATTGGTATATGGCAGACGAAAGCACATCGTGAACGTTTTTATCTGGAAATCCCAAGACGCCATTCCCTATGCCGACACCGGTGAACGCCAGGGGTATCACTGGGTCACCTGGAAAAAAGATGGCTTCACGTTCTGCGCGGTGTCAGACACTGCGCTCGCGGATCTTCAACAATTGAAGGGCTTGTTTCTGCAAGAGTAATCTCAGGCCAGATACTCTCCGCGTGGCAATGGAAGGCCGCGAGTAAATCTCTACTGTAAAAAAGTAAAGTTTGAGCATAGAATAGCCCGCGGACATTTTCCTGCGGGAGTTGACACGATGACGATTGCGACGATTAATCCGGCGACGGGCGAAGTGCTGAAGAGATTCGACGCCCTGACGGATGCTCAGGTGGACGAAAGGATTGGAAAGGCTGCGAAAGCCTTTCAGAGCTTCCGAAAGACTTCATTTGCGGACCGCGCGAAATGGATGTTGAAGGCTGGTGAGATTCTGGAAGCGGAGAAGCAAGAGCTTGGCCACCTGATGACTCTGGAAATGGGAAAGACACTTTCCTCCGCGGTGGCGGAAGCGGCCAAATGCGCCACGGCGTGCCAGTATTACGCGGAAAATGCGGCAAAATTCATGGCCGACGAAATCATCGAAACGTCAGCCAGCAAGAGCTACATCCACTATCAGCCCATTGGCATCGTGCTTGTCGTCATGCCGTGGAACTACCCGCTTTGGCAGGTGTTTCGCTTCATTGCGCCGGGATTGATGGCCGGAAATGTCGGCCTTCTCAAACATGCATCGAATGTTCCGCAGTGCGCCTTGAAAATCGAGGAAATCGTCCTGCGGGCGGGCTTCCCTCCAGGAGTCTTCCAAACGCTGCTGATCGGCGCGTCGCAAGTGGATCGCATCCTGAACGATCCACGGGTGGCGGCTGCAACACTGACCGGCAGCGAGCAGGCTGGCATTCAAGTTGGCATCTCGGCAGCCAAGCGCATTAAGAAGGTGGTTCTGGAACTTGGGGGCAGCGATCCGTTCATCGTGATGCCGAGCGCGAATCTGGGTGAAGCGGTAGCTACTGCGGTAAAGGCTCGCGTACTCAACAATGGCCAGTCTTGTATTGCTGCAAAGCGCTTTATTATCCATGAGCAAATCGCGGGCAAGTTCGAGAAGGAATTCGTAAGCCGAATGCAAACGCTGAAATTGGGCGACCCATTCGATGAACAGACGGACGTTGGCCCACTTGCAACCGCCGACGCAGTAAAAGATTTGGACGCGGATGTTCAAAAGTCGCTGCAGGCGGGCGCTAAACTGCTCACCGGCGGAAAACCCGCGAACGGTCCTGGGAATTTTTACTTGCCCACGGTGTTAACGAATATTCCCAAAGAATCGCCTGCGTATCGGGAAGAATTCTTCGGCCCGGTGGCAAGTATCTTCCGCGCGAAGGATCTTGACGAAGCCATTCAAATCGCCAACGACAGCCGATTCGGACTTGGTGCGAGCGCCTGGACGAACGACCGGGGCGAGCGGGAACGGCTGATCAACGAACTGGAAGCGGGGATGGTGTTCATTAATCAAATGGTGGCGTCGGATCCCAGGGTACCCTTCGGGGGAGTCAAGGCTTCCGGTCATGGTAGAGAACTGGGGCCGTATGGTATTCGCGAGTTCACAAACAGCAAAACCGTGTGGATCAAGGACGGCCCAAAGTAGCTGCCCATCGACGTTTTCCCGTCTACGCTCTCCTTTTTGACCATGGTTGTAACAATCCTGTAACTTGACTTTGAACAAGGCCGAATATATGAACGGTGGAGTTCTTGAGCCATTATTGGCCATTACGATTGCCCTCAAGTACCAGGGAAGGGCGTCGAACGGCATTATGTCGCACTGCCGATGAGCTGCCTGCATTGCTCATCTGAATCAGCACTGAAAAACGGGAGGCTCCATGGCGAGTCAAGCAGCCGTACTACCGCACGGCACCGCTGAATACGGAATCTGGCGAGTGATAATGGCGTCGGCCGTAGGCACCATGATTGAGTGGTACGACTTTTACATTTTCGGCAGCTTGGCGGCGATCCTCTCCCCAAAATTCTATCCTCCCGGAAATGAAACGTTTGCCTACATCGCATACCTCGCGACGTTTGCCGTTGGCTTCGTCGTGCGTCCCTTTGGGGCGCTATTTTTCGGACGCATAGGTGACCTAGTAGGGCGCAAGTATGCCTTCCTGGTCACGCTTAGTATCATGGGCGGAGCCACAGCCATAATTGGTTTGCTGCCGACCTACAAGACAGCGGGGTGGTTTGCTCCCATCATTTTGTTGCTAATCCGTGTTCTACAAGGCCTGGCGTTGGGGGGCGAGTATGGAGGCGCGGCGGTTTACGTTGCCGAACATGTGCCTGACAATAAACGCGGCTTCTACACCAGCTTTATCCAAATCACGGCCACTCTTGGTCTCTTTGTGTCTTTGCTGGTCATTCTTGGCACGCAATCCGCGATGACCAAGGATCAGTTTCCCGAGTGGGGCTGGCGCATACCGTTCCTCCTCTCCATCATCCTGGTGAGCATTTCGCTTTATATCCGCCTTAAGATGCGCGAGTCTCCCATCTTTTCCCAGATCAAGGCATCTGGCCTGACTTCCGCAACGCCGCTTAAGGAGGCTTTCACCGTTTGGACAAACCTGAGGCGTGTGCTGATCTCTCTGTTCGGTGCGACCGCTGGCCAGGGCGTGATTTGGTACACGGGACAGTTCTATGCCTTGTTCTACCTTCAGGCCATTCTGAAAGTGAATCCAAAAACGTCAAATATCATTGTGGCGGTAGCACTGCTTTTTGGCATGCCGTTCTTCACGCTTTTCGGCGCACTCTCTGACCGCGTGGGAAGGAAGTGGCTGATGATGGCGGCTTGCCTGCTCTCGATCGTGTCCTACATCCCTATTTACAAGCAAATGCAAGTCGCCGCGGGAAATAACATTGTCACCGTGCGATCGACCACTAACAAGGTGACCGGCGCAATTAGCCTCACACCAATCACCACTGACGCCTCGGGGCAGCAGGTCCCGGCAAAGGAGGCAGTGAATCCAAATGTTCCGATGCTGGTTTTTCTGGTCTTCATTCAGGTGATTTTCGTGTGCATGATCTACGGGCCAATTGCCGCATATCTCGTCGAGGCGTTCCCGGCGAGAATCCGCTACACCTCGCTGTCCCTGCCTTATCACATAGGCAACGGGGTCTTCGGGGGCATGTTGCCGCTTATTGGTCTAGCGCTTTGTGCACGCACCGGAAACATCTATGCTGGTTTGTACTATCCCATGATCGTCGCTGCGGTCACGCTGGTGATTGGCAGCCTGCTGTTAAAGGAAACGCACGGCACGCTCATCTGGGATGAGTACAGCCAGGCCAAAAAGACTTGAGCCTCGGGCGATTGACGGCAGAACTCTCCTGGTAGCATGATTCTTTCCTCGGGGTGGATGCAGGCGTTTGCAGCATTAAGCGCTTCCCCACCCTATCCTCACGCGTCACTCCACGCGTAGTAAACAGGCTGTGGCGTGTCCGGGCAAATGGCAGTAGCGACTCTTCATCGATTGAGGGAGTGAGCATCGTGGCGAATACCGTCGAAAAGAAACAAGCTGAGAAGAATCCCAAGACCAAGAAGCGCGGATTGACGGAAGCACAGATCGCCGTGCATTGGAAGGAAGAAGCCTACATTCGCCCGCCTGCGCGCTTCATCGCCCAAGCGAACTTGAACGACCCTTATATCGTGGATCGATTCAACGAGAAGAATTTCCCCGAGTGCTTCCGGGAATACGCGGAATTGCTTCACTGGGATCAGTACTGGCACACGACATTGGACACCGATCATCCGCCATTCTGGAAGTGGTTTGTGGGCGGGCGGCTGAACGCTTCTTACAACTGCGTCGACCGGCACCTGACCAAATATAAGAACAAGGCTGCGCTCATCTTCGTTCCCGAACCCGAAGACGAGCATCATGTTGTCATCACCTATCAAGAATTGTATCGACGGGTGAACGAGGTCGCGACAATGTTGCGCGAATTCGCCGGATTGCAGAAGGGCGATCGCGTCACCATCCACATGCCGATGATCCCGGAATTGCCTATTACCATGCTGGCCTGCGCGCGTCTGGGTGTGATTCATTCGGTAGTTTTTGGCGGTTTTTCTGGTGAAGCGTGCGGCTTGCGGGCAGCGGACTCGGGCAGCCGCGTGCTCATCTATGTGGATGGCTACCACCGCAATGGCCGCTGGGTAGATCACAAGGCCAGCGCCGACCTCGCTGTGGAAACAGCCAAGAAAGAAGGGCAACAGATTGACAAGGTCCTGGTGTGGAAGCGCTATCCGCATCGCTATTCTTCCGATGCACCCATGGTCCTCGAGCGCGACTTTTTCGTTAATGACATTCTTAAGGATTTCCGGAATCGCGTGGTCGAACCCGTTTCCATGGACGCGGAAGACCCTCTTTTCCTGATGTATACCAGCGGAACTACCGGCAAGCCGAAGGGGTGTCAACATCGCACTGGGGGCTACTTGGCCTACGTCACAGGCACCGCAAAGTATTATCAGGACATTCATCCCGAAGATGTTTACTGGTGCATGGCAGACATCGGCTGGATCACCGGGCACTCCTATATCGTGTATGGCCCGCTGGCGCTCGCTGCGACCAGCGTGCTTTATGAAGGTGTGCCGCAGTTCCCCGATGCCGGGCGGCCGTGGCGAATTGCCGAACGGCTGGACGTGAATATTTTCCACACTTCTCCGACAGCGATTCGTATGCTGCGCAAAGCTGGCGCGGACGAACCAAAGAAGCATACATACCGTTTCAAGCACATGACCACGGTGGGCGAACCAATTGAGCCAGAAGTGTGGCGCTGGTACCACGAGGTGGTTGGCAAGGGCGAAGCCGTCATTGTGGACACGTGGTGGCAAACCGAAACGGGAGGGTTCCTGTGTACAACGAAACCGGCTCTGGATGCGATGAAGCCTGGCAGCGCGGGCCCCGCTTGCCTTGGAATTTACCCCGTCATCTGGGACGAGGAAGGAAAAGAGGTTGCCACAGCAGACCATGCCGCCGGGAATATCTGCATTCGCAATCCCTGGCCGGGCATCATGCAGACGATTTGGGGAGACCCCCACAGGTTTGTCAGCAATTACTACAAAAAGTACAACAAAAATCCGCAAAGTAAGGATTGGCGTGACTGGCCATACTATGCGGCCGATGGTGCCGTGCTTCCTCCGGACGGTTATTACCGGATCCTCGGGCGTGTCGACGACGTGATTAATGTTGCCGGCCACCGCCTGGGCACGAAGGAATTGGAGTCTGCTTGCCTGACCATTCCGGAAATTGCCGAAGCGGCGGTCGTCCCGGTAGTAGACGAAGTAAAGGGGCGCGTCCCGGAGATTTATATTTCCTTGAAGCCAGGAGTTCTGCCAAAGAAGGCCATTCTAGAGAAGGTGATTTCAACCATTGAAACTATGATCGGCAAAATTGCCCGCCCAAAACGCATCCACATCGTGCCAGATATGCCGAAAACTCGTTCCGGCAAGATCATGCGGCGTGTGCTGGCCGCCATTTCCAATCGTATGGACACCGGCGACATTACGACACTGGCGAACCCGGACATCGTCGAGCAGGTCCGGCAATTGGTTCAGGGTCGCGACATCATGCCGCTCAACGAAGGCCCGGAAGACATCAAGAGGTTCGGCGACGAAGGGTAGAGTGTAGTTATTGGGGGACCCAAAGTCACATTTCATTTCTACGCGATTCCTCTAACCGAAGTAGCCTGCTACTTCATTCTTTTGGAGGCAACTGTCACAAACCATCCCACCTCGGCGTATAACCTATGAATAGCGCAGGAGGCGGCTTTGCTAGAGGGCGTGATACAGGGGCTTCCGGCATCCAAACCAACTAGGCAAGAGCCCGGTGCAGGTTCCCGTTCGATATCGCCCCAGGCCTTCGATGAGCTCTTCTTGCGCATTTATCCGAGCATTGTTGCGCTTCTACGCCGGATGCTTGGCGATTGTGGTCGAGCGGAAGAGCTGGCCAATGAAGCATTCCTGAAGTTGTATTCCACCGTGCTGCCTCCGGCAGTCAAGGAAAACGTGCCCGGCTGGCTTTATCGCACGGCAATGAATCTTGGCATTGACGATCTTCGCGCCAAGGCCCGACATAACCGCCTGGAACGGGAAGCAGCCGTTTCTTCCGGGTCTGGCAATCGAAACGAAGACGGCCTGCAAGTGCTTCTGCGAGCGGAAAAACAGCAGCGAGTGCGCAGGGTTCTAGCGGAGCTGAAGCCACAGTGGGCGCAGCTTCTCCTCATGCGCGCTGCCGGGCACTCCTACCGGGAATTGGCGGAGCACTTGGACCTGTCACCCGCATCCGTGGGAACCATGCTGATTCGAGCGGAAGCGTCCTTTGAAAAATGCTATCTCGAGCTTTTTGGGGAAAAAGAATCGGAGGCTTTATGAATTGCCCAACGGATGAAGTGTTGCGCGCACGCGTGGACCAAGAATTGGCCCCGGCGGAAAGCGCCGCGGTGGACAAGCACATCGCGGAGTGCCCCGCCTGTCAGTCGCGCAGCAAGGCTGTGTCCGCAACCGCGGAGCGGGTGGGCACACTGCTCGGGACGCTGGATGCCCCGGCATCGACCGCTGATAGCAATCCGCAAATGGCGCTGGCACGCTTCAAGGCGCGGCTGAACCCGCAACAGGAAAGCCTTCCTCTTGTGACTCGAATCTTCGCGCCGCGCTGGCGGTTTGCCTGGGCCGCTTCCCTGGCGGCCGTAATTGTTGCAGGCGCGCTTGCGTTTCCCTCTACGCGGAGCTTTGCGCAGCGACTTCTGGCCACCTTGCGGGTAGAAAAAGTGCAAACCGTGAGTCTCGATTTCGCGTCGATGGATAGTTCCAGCAATCGGAAACTGCAACAGGGTCTCGGACAGATGATCTCCGATAACGTGGTGGTGACTACGGACGAGAAAGTGGTCGAAGCGTCATCGCGAGACGCAGCGGGTAATTTGGCGGGGTTTCCAGTCCGTGTGATTTCCTCCCGGACAGATTTGCCCAATTTCCGGGTGGAAGGGGCTCATGCGTTCCACATGACGCTTGATCGCGCGCGTCTTCAGGAAGTTTTCGATCAAGCCGGCCGCACGGACCTGATACTTCCCGCCAACCTTGATGGTGCGCAGGTTTCCGTGCAAGTGCCGCGCTCCGTAGAAGTGAGCTACGGGAATTGCATTGTTGATAGGAAATCGAGGCGTCATGGCCCTCCTGCGGATTCTTCTGATGCCAACGCACCGAGCGACTGCCTGGCGCTGATTCAGGCTCCCAGTCCTGTCGTGAACGTACCGTCAGAACTTAATCTTCAGCAACTTGCCGAAACCGCTCTGCAGTTGGCTGGAATGACTCCCGTACAGGCGCGCAAGTTTTGTCAAACCATCGACTGGAAGTCCACTCTAGTTTTACCGATCCCGTCGAGTGTTAGCTCGTACGAAGCTGTCAGCATTCATGGAATTCAGGGCACATTGATGCACTTCCCCAATCATAATCGGCCATCGTACGCGCTCATTTGGGTGGACGGCGGAATCATTTATGGGCTGGTGGGCTCGGGCGACCCCAACATGGCGGTACAATTGGCCAGTTCTCTTGAGTGACCGGGGAGGAGATTCTGCCATCGCTGGACAGTCTGGCTATTGAAACGCGAAATCTGCGAAAAATATTTGGGGGTAAGGTCGCGGTACGCGGCCTGTCTCTGCGTGTTCGGCGCGGCGAGATATTTGGCTTTCTGGGGCCCAACGGAGCTGGGAAAAGCACCTCGATCAAGATGCTACTGGGCCTCGTGAAACCCAGTGCAGGGGAAGCCACGATCCTTGGATGTCCATCTTCCAGCGTGGAAGTACGCCGAAGGATCGGATTCCTGCCTGAAGATTTCCGATTTTACGACTGGCTGACGGCTTCGGAACTACTCTACCTTCACGGCCGTTTGTGCGGGTTGACACCAGCCCAACTGCGGGAACGAGTTCCGGCGTACATGGAACTGATCGACCTGTCAGCTCATCAAAACCGCCGTCTGGGCGGATTTTCCAAAGGCATGCTGCAGCGAATTGGCCTCGCCCAGGCTCTGATCCATGAACCCGATTTGATTTTCCTCGATGAGCCGACATCCGGACTTGACCCCATGGGGAGACGGTTGGTGCGAGACATCATCCGTTCCCAACGCAGGCGCGGCGCCACTGTCTTCCTGAATTCTCACCTCTTGAGCGAAGTGGAGATTACATGCGATACGGTTGCCTTCATCAAGCAAGGTGAAGTGGTGGCCACCCGAGACCTGCATGACTCCCCCGAAGAGGAAGTCCACATCACGATTCGCGCGCGCAATCTTTCGCCAGAAATTCTGACGGGTCTGTCGCAATGGGTTTCGTCTGTTCACGTCGAGAACGAATGCCTGAACCTATCCACGAGTTCCAAGGAACATTTGCCACAAATTCTGCGCTATCTGGTTACCGCCAACGCAGATGTCTACGAATTCACTCCAAAGCATGTTTCCCTGGAGGAATCGTTTCTGCAACTCATGGGTGATGGTCGGGGATCCGAATGAATATCTGGATCATCACTCGCATAACCTTTCTCGAAGCGTCGCGGCGGAAGATTCTCTGGACGGGGTTTCTTGCCGGGGCAGCTTTCCTCACGCTGTTCGGGATTGGCATGCATTACCAGGTCAAAGATCTGCAAGCTCTCAATATCCCGCCACTGGTCCGCTATCAGATATACAGCACCCTCCTGCAGGTTGGCTTCTATGCCATCGATCTGTTGGCAGTGATCATGACCGTGCTCACCAGCGTCGACACAATCTCAGGAGAAATCGCATCATCCACCATCCACGCCATCGCCACAAAGCCACAGCCGCGATGGCAACTGCTGATTGGAAAGTGGCTGGGGTTTGCGGGAATGGTTGCGATGTTTGTTGCGTTGCTGTTTGGAGGTGTCCTGGCGATTGGGCACTGGATTGCCGGCATCGTTCCCCATAACGCGGTCCAGGGAGTGCTACTCATTTATGTAGAGTGCCTGCTGGTACTGACCACTACTTTTTGGTTAGGAACGTGGTTTTCTACGCTTACCAATGGGGTGATCGTTCTGGGGTTACATGGGTTGGCGTTTATCGGGGGCTGGTTAGAACAGATCGGTTCGGTTACAAATTCCCAACGGCTGGTGACCGTCGGCATTATTTCCAGCTTGCTGATGCCCAGCGAAGCCTTGTGGCGGCGAGCGTCTTATGTGATGCAATCAGCAATCAGTCGTTCTCTGGATTTTAGTCCTTTCGCGGCACGGTCGGCCCCCAGTACAGTGATGGTGGGCTACGCAGTTTTCTATCTCCTCCTGACGCTTGTGCTGGCTTTGTACCATTTTCAGGAGCGTGATTTGTAAATTGATCCCCACAGAAGCGTCCTGATCACCCTTGATCAAACCTCTTTTTTCCTGCACCCCTGCTTTCCCCTCGCAAAATCCATGTTACCTCTTCTCCCAATACACTGGAAACATAGGACCTTATCTCGTCACCAAGATTTAGGACCCGCGTAATTTGCACTGCATGGAGGTAGCTGGCATGGCGCCGCACTTTGGCCCTGAGAGTCGGGACTCTCGGAGGCTCCATGTTCAGCAAGCCATTGTTGTTTCTGGGTTATTTCGCGCTGGTGTTGTGGATCACTTCAAATGCTCTTGCCCGGGCGAAGGACGATACGGCCGGCATCCTTACGATATCGATCTTCAACGATGCCTCTGTCCCCGCTGAGGTTCTGGTTCAGGCGGAAGGCAGGGCCAGTCGCATCTTATCCCACGCAGGAATTCAGGTGGAATGGCTGAATTGTGTGGTTGGAGACACTCATATTCCCGACCAATTCGAACACCCATCTGCGTGTAACAGCATCGCCTACCCGTCTCATCTGTCGGTGCGAATTGTGCCTTCGGGGAAATCCGTGCGAGAAGATATTTTCGGGGAAGCGTTTGCAGACGGGGAAGGTAAGGGAGCATACATAAACTTGTTTTACGCACACCTGGCCAAGTCCAATGCCAGCGGCTTCTTAGGTGAAGGTGAGTTGTTGGGCTACGTCATTGCACACGAGGTGGGGCATCTTCTTCTTGGCACGGATTCTCATGGGAACGAAGGAATCATGCAAGGTCGATGGGAATCAGCTCAGTTGAAGGACGCAGGAAAGGGCAACCTGCAATTCACGCAGCCGCAGGCAGCCTTGATGCGCGGGTGCCTAGCCGGAAGAAGCAAGAGCGAAGTCTTATGGCGCTCCGTGGAGCACAATGGAAGAATAGCCGAGTGAAGGAAGACTACAGGCGCGTGATCACTTGGGAGTGCCGCAGCTTTGTTCCACAGCTTGCTTCACGTCGAGGTCAAGTTGTGCGCCTCGCCACCCTTGTGCCGAGCAAACCTGCCAAGCTTCAAGGCCAAGGGCTCCACGCAGGTCCGCGCCGTCCAATCGTGCGCCGTCCAGCTTAGCCTGGCGGAGGATAGCGCCCGTCATCGTTGCTCCGCGCAAGTCGGCGTTGGTGAGATTCGCTTCCAGGAAAATTGTGCCCTTAATGAGTGCGCCCGTCAGGTTGGCGCCCATAAGCTTTGCCGCGGACATATCTGTCTCCTCCAGCACGGCCATGGAAAGGATAGCTTCCTCAAGCTTCACGTCGCGGAAATCCGCATGCGATAGATCTGCGCGCAACAAATTGGCATGGCGTAAATTCACGGAATAGAGGCTGGCTCGTGAAAGATTGGCCGTCGTGAGTGTTGCGCCCTCCATATTTGCAAAGGAGAGGTCCGCGTTGCGGAAATCTCCTCCCGAAAAATTGGCCCACTGAGCATCGACAGAAACGAGATTAGCTTTTGCCGCCTGCAAACGGTCTAATTTTGCGGACCGTAGAATGCCCTCACGCAGATTCACTCCGCGAAAATCGGCTTCCGACAGGCTTGCGCCTTCCAGATTGGCCCGCCACATCCGCGCATTCGCGAAGGCGGCGCGATAGCCGCGCGCGTAACGCAGGGTCATCTCATTCAGCCGGGGACAAGTTCCATCTCCTGCATTCGAATCTTTCGCTTCCTCTTTCACTGATGCAACCGAAACGCTCTCCTCTGTAATGTCCGCGAATGGCCGGAATCCCAAAACCCTAAAGGCCGTAGCCGCCCAGCGTCGCGGATCTCCGCGACCCACCTCAGGCCGGATAGTGGGATCGGAAGGCAAACCATGAATTACGCCCAACGACAGAGCGAGCAGGACGAATCCCGCCGCCACTGGCCTCCTGAGAGTCGAAAGCACGTCCTTCATAAAGCTTGCGGTGGTCTCCTCGGTCCAATCTCCCGGGCGCAGCACCCGCGCGACGACTCGCGGTAATCCACAGGCCGCGGCTGCCGCCAGGGTGAACAGGAAGACTTGAAGCAATGTGCCGCGATAGTCCTGCATGACCAGATAACGCAACCAAACCAGGAATAGCGTGGTGGGTACAGCCCAATAGATCAGCAACCTGGCAATCAGACTTTCCAGCAACGCCATGGGCGAATGCGGATCGCGCGACCAGCGCAAATTTGGCCGGATTGGTCCCATCAGATACCAGGAACCATCCTTCTCCGGTGTACGCCCATCAGGGAAAACCGCCGGCAGGGCTCCCATGCTGCCCCACAGACGAAGAAGCAGGAACTGCAGGCGCAGGTATAAAACCGTAAGAAGTAGCGGCGCACCCAGATAGAATCCTTGCAGGGGTAGGAAATTGGGAATGCCTTCGATAGGTAATGCTGCCTTGTCCAGCAGCAAACGAACGTCCGTGGTTAGCGCCACCAGACAACATGTGCCCGCGCACAGAGCGATTAGCAACAGGTAGAACCAACGAGCCGCCTGAGTTGATTGCGTAATGGTCTTGCCACCATCCTGCGCCGCAACCCCCTCGGGCAGCGTGGCGTCGAACAAATTCGTGCCGCCGAGTCGCCCGGCCCACAATCCTTCCGCCAGATATAGATTCGCGCCCATCAGGTTGGCGCCGGAAAATTCAGCGCCAAGCAAATTGGCTTCGCGCAAATCCGCTTCCACCAGATTTGCACCGCGCAGATTGGCCATGGAGAGATCGGCGCCGCGAAGAATTGTTTTCTGCAGGATTGCGCCTTGAAGGTTCACACCGGTCAAATCCGCTTCGCTCAGGTCCGTCGCAGAAAAATCGCCCCGCGCCCCTTCTTGTCCAGCGGTTTCCGCCCATAGTCGGTGCTGGTCCAGGGCTTCAGCAAATTCCAGCAGATCGATGCGCGGTAACTCTGCTTCACTGTGAGTTTCCACTGCAGGCAATGGAGGATTTGGAGCAGGCATTTTCGCCTGCAGGAGTGAAGGCTCCGCAATATATTTCGGGATGGGCAATTCTTCCGCAGCCAAAGCGGTTTCTGAGGCTGGTTTTACCACGGCAACTTCCGGTACAGCTTCCTGGGTTTCCTCGACAGATTCAATCAAGAGTTTTTGAACTGGTACTGCGGAAGCATCAGCCAGATCCATGGGTTCAACGGAAGCAATGTCTTCTTTCATCTGCGCTTCGAGGAGCGCCAGAATCCGCGCCTCGATTTCGGGATTGGGCACGATCGTGCCGAATTCCGCAAGTTCCGCAGGTGTGGCCAAACGTTCGGGGGTGCTTTTTTCAGGCATGCCGCTTCCGTTATTTTCGCCGTTTCCGGGAATTGGGTCCGCCGGCTTTTCCGGCATAGTGGTCGTTCCTGTCATCTCTCCGAAGAGAGGCAAAGTCGAGTACCCCGTGGGCGGGAATGATTCATATTGGCTTAGCACAGCTGTGGAAATCGCCTGACCCGAAGTACAGGTGCGGCGCGTGGAACAATGGCCGAAGGCGCAAACTAAACTAGAGTGAGAAATCAGAAGTAGCAATAGGGGACGATAACGGCAAGTATAAACTGCGAGAAACCCTGCATGATGGTAAGCGATGAAGTCGCGGATTCCGATGCCGGCTTCCTCTAAAAACATTCAGCCGGGGCGCTCCGCTGAGGGGCCGAGGCACCCCGGCTATTCCTGCCCGCCTCCGCAGTGAGCGAGCAAGGAACTCTTACCGAAATCCGCGAATCAGGGCGAGGGGCGAACTAGGCTTCTTCGCTGCCGCGCAGGAATTCGTAGCGTTCGATGGCCGCCACCACGCCGACGGCGCCCTCTTCACGAGGTTCGGTGCGTTGCACACGCCCAAGACAACGGACACGTACAGGGCCGGCCAGGGTGATTTCGTTGGGCAAGGTGAGTAAGATTTCGACCGGTGACCCTTCCTTTACGTCTTTCGAAAGAAAGAAGTAGACGCCCCGGGAACTCACATCCCGGGATTCCGTCGCGGTTTCGCCAACTGCCGCGCCAGTCGTCCAGCGTACAGTTAGCGGCAGCCGCATCGAGAAACGTTGGGTCGTGCGGCGTTCTGAGCCAGTCACGGGAAACCTCCCTATTTGAAGGACTGAGTGTAGCCGGGGCCTGCCTGGAGAACAATAGAACTCGGGATACAAAAAAGATTGCAGTGGAAAAAGTACGAATGTACTAGGACCCAAGCAAAAACTAGGCCAAAAGTGCTAAAAAATGGGAACGTCCTAAGGAAAATGATGGCGCCGCATGGTACCTCTGCCGGGGAGGGTTCGGTCGATTGCCCGCGTGTTTTGGCCATCCTACCAGACAGTTTTGACTTTCTTGCACTGGCGGATATTGCGTCTTAGCGTAAGGGAATGCCAGCCCGGCCAGCTACGACTGGTCGATCAAGCGATGATGAATGGCGTAGAGCGCGAGTTCCAGGCGGTCGGAAACGCCCAGTTTATCGAAGATGTTGTGAAGGTGGTTCTTCACGGTCTGTTCGGAGATGAAGAGTTTCTCGCCGATTTCCTTGTTGCGGAATCCTTGGGCCACCAGTTGCACGATTTCCTTCTCGCGGTCAGAGAGCAGCGGCTTCTCTCGCCGCGGACCGGATTCGGAAGATTTCGCGAAGGCTTTCATCACCTCGGCGGTCATGCGATTGTCCAGCCAGATTTCACCGGCATGGACGCGATGAATGCTTTTCACCAGAAGATCCGTGGCGGACTGCTTCAGCACTACCCCACGCGCACCCAGCCGCATGGCACGGACCACGTCGCGGTCATCTTCCGCCGCGGTCAGCACAATCACGCGAGTTGGAATCTGGTCGAAATTCACTTCTTCGAGAACTGCCAGGCCATCTTTATCCGGCATGCGGAGATCGAGCAGCAAAATATCGGGCTTAAGCTTCGCCAGCAGCTTGATGCATTCGGCGCCATTCTGCGCTTCGCCGACAATGGTAATGTCTTCGTCGCCGTCCAGCAATTTTCTCAGTCCGTCACGGAAAATTGCGTGATCATCGGCCATCAGTACACGTATCTGTTGTTTTGTCTTCGCCATAGAGCTTTCAGCCGAATGGAACCTCAATCGTTAAACGCGCACCATGCCCGGGGTTTGACTCCACTGTCAAAACTCCTCCGACCGTACGAGTGCGTTCCTTGATGGAAATCGGACCCAGCCGAAGCCGGTCCAGCTCATCCCCCGTGAATCGTCCGGCGAAGCTGAAACCTTCTCCGTTATCGTCCACCACTAGGACAAGTCGGCTGTCGTCCTGCGACAGTTTTACCACGACATGGGAAGCCTTCGCATGCTTTTTTATATTGTTGAGTGCTTCACGGTAAATCTGGAAAATCTCCCTGCACACCCGGTCAGGTGCATGGAGGTCAACCGAATCAACCAGTAAATCCAGGGCCAGGGTAGATTCGTTACGGAAGCGTTCGCCGAAGCCACGCATCAGGTCCACCAGGTCAGCGGATTGCACCCGCAGCGGCCTTAGATCCGTGACCAAATGCCGCAGTTCCCCACCCTCATTGCGAACGGTATGCTGCAGGGACGCCAGACCCGATTCCACTTGCTCGGGATGGGTCGTCACCCGCCGACGGAGCACGTCCAACTGGATCTCAATGCTCAGGAGCGTCTGGAGTATGCCGTCGTGGAGATCGCGGGAAATCCGGGAGCGCTCGGCTTCAATGGCACGAGCACGTAGGTGCCGGAGGAGAAACACATTTTCCAGGGAACTGCTGACGTGCCGCGAGATCTGCTCGAACCAGGACAAGTCATCCTTGCCATAAGGAAGGCGCCCTGGCTTGCGATTCACCAGGAAAAGCCGCCCAGCGGCGTGGCCTTCCTGATCGAACGCCACCGAAAGCAGATTGCGAATACCAAACTCCTGCAGAGTGGGGCCCGGGATTCGTGGAATGGACTTCAGGGTGCGGCCATCGCGGCGATCCCAGCCGAAGCCCGAGCCGCGGCCTTCCACAACGTTCCAGCAAAGGGAAGCCTCCATATCGTCGAGGAGGAAGCCGTCTGCCCGCGTCAACGGCAGGTTATCGGGAATCAGGCGCTCGCTTTCCCCAGATTTCAGGCGCCACAGGAAAATGCGCTCCAGGTCCGCGTCGCGATAAGCCAAGAGCGCTTCCTCGGATTGGAATTCCGCGGCGATCTCTTCCAGAAGCAGGCGCAGCGATTCGGCCAGCCCCAGTTCCACATGCATGGTAGTCGACAATCGCGCCAGGAATGCCTGTTGCCACGCAAATTGACGGTTGCGGTCGCCCAAAAACGCCATGCCAGAAACGCCCAGGAAGGTCGCGCCAAAAAATGGCAGCGAGTAAATGACTGTGCGCGAGCCGTTCGCCGGGCCATTGCGGTGCATTTCCAGCGCAATCGCTAGTAACAAGAGCCCAAAAGAAAGCAGCAAGGAGGACCGCAGATTCCAGCGATAGCCAGCGGAGAACGCAACAAAGAATAGCAGGAACCAGGCAGGCAAAACTTCCGGTGAGAGGTAGAGGAAAATGCCGACCACAAGGATGTCGCAGACGAGCGGGATGTGCCAGTTGGCGCGGCGCAGAGCGCGTTCAATCAGAAGGATGATTATGGAGAGGAATAGATAGGCAATCAGGAAAGAGAGCGGTCGTTCCGCCTGACGTGCGGTACGCAGCTCCAACAGACACAGAATCGCAAGCAGCGCGATCACGGGGCGCGCGTAGGCGAGCTGCAAATCGAAATGAAGCCGATCCGTCGGTTGCGGGTTCATGCGCGGGGACACACGCTGCCCTGCCTCAGTCTAGCAAGCGCTGTTGTGGCCGGCGGGAGTGCATATGCTCATAGTTTCCAGCTTGCTATGACCTACTCAGGCAAACCCGATGGTCCTCTCAGGTCCCTAATCCCTGGTCGCTTATGCCTGATTTCGCTGCGCCCGGCCCACAAAGGCCTACTCACAGCTCTTTCTCGACCTCCAGGGTCGTGCTAAACTAGCTAACAGTGGTGGGAGTAGCTCAGCTGGTAGAGCGTCGGTCTGTGGCACCGAATGTCGCGGGTTCAATCCCCGTCTCCCACCCCAACTTGACCAGCTTCCTCATTTTCATCCATTGACTCACTGACCCAGCCTTCAGAGATGTAGGTATCCGGTTCGTATTCTGCGAAATGTAGACGCAGCCTTTCACTCTCAAAAACGGGTCAACAGTTTCCGGTTCAAAAAATAAGCTGCGCCCGAAGAGGCCTCGCTGAAGGTCAAGCTTCGTCTCAAGGCTGCCACGTTCCCACGTCCCAGCAAGGTCAATGGCTTCGGCCCTCACCTGCTCAGTAAGTTCTTCCAGTGTCACGCGCTGTTCTTGAAGCTGCTCAAGCTGCGCTTCAATCTGTTCCAGTTCACGTGTGGTTGGTTCAACGAAGTTGCTGTACGCCGCGTGGCAGAGCTTTGTATTTGGCAGCACAACCCCACCCGGCTTCGTGGCGTTCGGGTGGGGTTTGACTGTTAAGACGGGTGCTTTCGATTCGGAGGCTACTGCCGTGCAATGGCGGTGTCAAGCGAAGCGCGAGAGAGCATCAGTTGGGCTAGGGCTGGGTTGTTCCGTCACCGGAGTTGCTGCCACAACGCGGCCTGCTCACGCGGCTGTTCAGCGAATAGACCTGAGCAGCCCGGTTATGCGAGCCTAGAAATCAGGGTAAGAGAAAATCAAATATTCACAGCGTTTGACTTGCATCAACACGGCCACGCGTGCCTTGGCAAGTTCTCTATGAAAGTCAGACCCAGGCAAGCTAGCCATTAGTGGTTAGTTTATTTGGTACGCTGGCGTACATTCGTGGTACGCTGGGCTGCATTCGAGTTTTCCGTTCTAGTACCAAGATGTCCGGTAGGCATGGGGTCTAGGTGTGACGCATGCCCTTGCCCAGACTTGGCTCTATGCAGTACAAGGCAGTACAGAAGCGAGCACGAAAATGACATCAATCAACAAGAAGAAGACCACACATACGCATCGCGTCCAAGAACATGAACTGCTCCGGCGGTTAGAACTTCTTTGCGAAACTGCAGGTTTAGAATTTCCTAAAGACGCGTGGCCGAAAGATGACCACAAAGCATATTTTCTTCTTGGCGTGTGTGTTACTGAAGATATGAAAGACCTTAGTCTTCTCGAAAAAATCGAACGGCTCGATGACTGGGCACACCAGCGCAACCTGCTTAAACCGAATGAAACGCTTTTCGCGACGAAGCGCAGCCAAATTAGTAGTGAGCAGCCAAGTGTTGGGCTGGCCGCGCAAAGCGTCGCAGCGAACAGTGTCGGGGGACAGTCCGGTTTTTGTTAACCGGAAGCGGGGAGGTGAGGCATGCCCTGCAACTCCTGCGGGTCAACTAATCAGGGAAAGTATCTAGCGGAGGTAGACATCCACTTTCCGGGGCTGAGAAACGCAGGCATGAGCCCGGTCTTGGTGTTTCCTGAACTGTTGGTGTGCCTCGATTGCGGTAAAACAGAATTTATGGTTCCCAAAGCGGAATTAGAAATACTTACTAACAGGGACACCACTAAGCTTCCCAATTGGGATTGGAAGCACATCAAAAGCTGAAGGCTGCTTCCACCGCTGCTCTGCCGTGCGGTGCCTGAGAATCAGACTCGGCCACTTGCACTGAACCGGTTTTAGGAACCGTTTGAAGCTCAAAGCACGGTCAAATACGCTGGGTTCAAATAGGGGCAAGCTTGTCACCCCAACTTCCAGGACTTCCCTTCTCAATCAATTGTCAAGAATTCTTCTCTACTTCTGACCGTAAATTACAAGAACCCTGGTGAGGAAATCCCCTTCCCCGCGCACTGGGCCTCCACTCTACCTCCTCGACCAACTTGTCCTTGCTCAGAAACCCTCGAGGTCCGTTCAGAACGAGAATTTCAGCGCCAGCTGCACAACGCGCCCAGGACGCGCCGCCGAAATTTGGCCGAAGTTGGGCGAGCTGATGTCGTTCACCGGCAATAGGAAATTGACGTTGTTGAATATGTTAAAAAATTCCGCCCGGAATTGCAGATTCATCGATTCGCGAATCGGAATCATCTTGATGGCCGAGAAATCCCACTGCTGGTACGCGGGGCCGTTGACCACGCTGCGTCCGGCATTGCCGAACTGTCCGGCCTGCAGTAGGGGATCCAACGGTTTGAACGCGCTCACATTGAACCACTGGTCGGGAGTGTGCGGACCGGAATTAGGATTGCCCACTATGTCAGGCCGGTTCGCGGGAAATCCGGAAATTTCCGGTGCGCTGCCCTGCAACGAGACGTTCGTGGAATCGTAGACCGTGAACGGCGTGTTGCTCATGAACGTGGTGATGCCGTTCACCATCCAGTTCCCCAGGATGTGGCCGTACCAGTTCTCCGGATGGCTGAACCACGGCAGATTCCATTGATAGCTGATCACAAACCGGTTCCGCGCGTCGAACATTGATCGGCCATGTTCCGCTCTAAGGTCGAATGGATTCTGCGCCAGGTCGTTTTCTCCCGCAGTGCTCTGCGAGGCCGAGCCCGTGATGTTGAACGTAGACACATCGTCTAGCGTTTTCGAATAAGTGTACGAGGCCAGGAACGAAATGCCATGACTGAATTGCTTCCGCAGGCTGGCTTGCAGCGCGTTGTACGTAGAATTCGCAATCCCCGCGATCTCACCCGCCGAGGAATACGTGCAGGGTTGCGGCACCGCAATGGTGCAGCCGGAATAGAGCCGCCGCTGGTCTGCATTATTTTGGTTCGAAATCGGGGCCCCGTCGACTATGCCCGGGATATACACCGCCGGGTTCGCTTCAATAAACCGGGGAAGTTTCGTTCCCTTCGTGCCGATATATCCCACTTGCAGCAGCCAGTCTTTGCCAAAGGCGCGTTCGATATTCAAGTTCCAATCCTGCGCGTAGGGCAAGCGCAAGTTCGGGTTGAGCGTGAGAAGAGTCATTGGCTGCGCAAAAGTGCCGTTAAATGGATTTTGCCCATTGTAGGGATCGGCAAAGTTCGGGATGCTGATTTGCGGCGTTTGCAAATATGGCGGCGCGCTGATCGGCGTCTGCAACGGGCCTCCCTCGCCGGTGTAATATGGATCGTAGAAGATTCCGTACGCTGCGGTTACCAGCCAGTTGGCCTTTCCTGTCACGTCCCAAGCCAATCCCACACGTGGAGCGAACGCCGTTCTTTCCGTGGGAATCAGGCCGCCCGGAACTCCTTTGTCGCCGGGATAGAGCAAACCTTCCGGCGCCGTGGGAAATACAGTCGATTGTCGTCCGGGAATCCAGAGATTCTGGCGATTCTTCACTTCCGTGTACGGGGAAGGAACCTCGTAACGCAATCCATAGTTGATGGTCAGACGCGGCGTGATCTTATAAGTGTCCTGCGCGTACAGATTGAAAGCTTGCCCTCGCAAACCTCGCGAGAAGTCGCCTCCGCCCTGCAGGAAAAATACCGGCTGGCCAAACAAGAAGCTGGCAAACGCATCATTAACGGGGAAAGTGGAAAAGACGAAGAAGCCGTTCGTGGCGATCCCTTGTGTCACGTTGATCTGGTCATATTGGTAGCCGCCACCGAATTTAAACTGATGACGCCCCCTGATCCAGGTAAGTGACCCCGAGAAATCATACGAATTCTGATAGGTGTTTCGCGGCCCGGTGATTGGGTCACCGATGGAGGCATAGCCAGCCACCTGCACGAATGGTGGCCCAATCGCTTCGGCCAGAGAGGGTACATATTCAAACCCCAGGCTCGCTGGATCGGTATTATTCAAGTGCTCGTTAAACAAAAACTTGTTGCGCAGAAAGGAGAAGCGCAAGGTCCCGACAAGAGTGGGCGCAAATGTGTGCGTCTCTTGCGCAATGAAATTCTGCGCGCGCTGATTCTCTCCCACGGGGAAGCCTGGAACATTCGCTCCTGCGGTGGAAAGTGGATCGGTCTGGCCGCCCTGGCTGAAACTATAACGGAAATCCATTTGATCGTGCTCGGTCAGATATTGGTCCACTCGAATGCCGAATTGATCATTATTCGACGTCAGTATCTGCGTGCCGACAAACGTGAAAGGTCCGGAGTTTGGCGTCGGATAATACGGCAGGAGATTCTGCGAAATGCCGTTGATGAACGGAAGCTGGTTGAAAGGAAATGCCTGAGGAACGGGTTGAATGAACAAATTGTAGATCTGGCCGGCAGGATCAGGCGCACCACCCGAAGTGATGCAGTTTCCTGACGCGTCAAATCGATCTGGCTGACCGCTTTGATCCGTTCTATGGGTACACAACTCCCCGAAATTTCCACTGCGTTCCGGCAGCGAAGGCACGGTGGCTCGAGTGGTTTCCCCCTGGCTGTTGCGAATTCCTTCATAGTAGCCAAAGAAAAATGTGCGGTCCTTCTTGATGGGGCCGCCAAACGTTCCCCCGAACTGGTTGCGATGAAGAGGTTCCACGCTATCCGCGAAAACGCTCTTTGCATCCATGGCATTGTTCCGCAGGAAGTCCCAGCCCGAACCGTGGAAATTGTTGGTGCCCGAGCGGGTGATGATGTTGGTGGTACTGCCCGTGCTATGTCCGAATTCGGCATCCGCCGTATGCGTCAGGATACGAAATTCCGAAATCGCGTCCACGGGCGGCTCCAGGACGAAACCTCCATCGACGCCATTGAAATTGTCGGAGCCGTCGATCAGGAAATTGTTCGATTCCGGCCGCTGCCCATTTACGGCATACGCTTGCCCTTCGCGTAGCGTTCCACCGGCCTGCGCCAGCCCCGGAGTGATCGGCACAACACCCGGCTGAAGTACACCCAGCTGGGTAAAGTGACGTCCGTTCAAAGGGAGATCGAGAACTTCGCGGTCACCCACAGTCGTGCCCAGGTTGGTCGAAGTGGGCTCAATCATCGAGGCGTTGGCGTCCACTTCTATCGTTTGCGTTGTAGTGCCGACAGCCAATTGCACCGTCACGTTGGCGCTTTGATTCACATGCAGCGTAATTCCCTCTTGCACGAATTTCTGGAACCCTTTCGCTTCCGCCTCCAGGCGATAGCTACCCAGGGGAAGTTCCACAAAGATGAAATTACCCAGCGAATCGGATTGCACATTGCGGGAAAAGTCCGTGTCTACTTGAGTGGCTGTGACCGAAGCGTTGCGAACGACACCACCGCTCGCGTCGATAACACGCCCTCGAATACTTGCGGTGGTCTGCTGCGCTTCGCTCCACCCGTCCAGGCAGAGAATCACCAATGAACAAAGCAAAAGCTTAGATGCCCACTTCGTGCTCTTCACGATTCCCCCTCGTAGCAATCCCCTGGCGGGGATTAGCCGTACATGAACACACGCGTCCGTCAACGCGTTATCCTCGGCAATCAAGAGTTGGGGGATTATCGGCGCTGAGGGAGCAACGCACAATAATACGAAAGTATTACTAGCACGGCCTCCCTCTCGATGTGCGGATTCGCCTTCGTTCATCGATGCGATATGATTTTCGTATTCGCCTGGCCATGACGAGCGCCAGTCGAAGCGTAGAGTCTTATCGGGAGAGTTATGACGGTAATTGAGTGTCGGGGACTATTGCTGGATATGGATGGCGTGTTGGTGGATTCGACGCCAGCGGTCGCGCGAGTGTGGTCGCGTTGGGCAGAAATGCACAATTTGGAACCCGAGTGGGTCGTCAAGCAAGCACACGGACGGCCCAGCCTCGCTACCATCATCGAACTTCTGCCAAACGCCACCAGCGAAGTCCACCAGCGGGAGAATTGGTGGATGGAAGAAGGGGAACTAGCGGATTTCGCCGATGTGATTGCGCTACCCGGCGCAAAGGAATTGCTGAGCGCTTTGCCGGCCACGCAAGTGGCCGTCGTCACTTCGGCGATTCGCCCTCTTGCCGAAGTTCGTTTGCGCGCAGCAGGTTTACTCCCCTATATACAAAACATGGTGACGGTGAACGATATCCTTCATGGGAAGCCTGACCCTGAGCCATACCAGAAGGGCGCCACCAAAATGAATCTGCCTCCGCAGGAGTGCCTGGTCATCGAAGACGCTCCCTCTGGCGTGCGTTCCGGAAAAGCAGCCGGCGCCAGGGTGCTTGGGCTTCGCACAACCACCGAGGATGAAGAGCTCCTGGCGGCCGGGGCCGATTGGATTGCGAATGATTGCGCCTCACTACTCATCTACCCGAACAACTCCTCTCAAAAGGTCGTGTTGCAGATTACCGAAAATCCTCGCAGCCGGCGCGTACCCAAAATGAGCTAGCACCCAGCAGCGTAACAAATATGATCTAGGGAGTTGCAGGATTCAGCCGGTAAGGCATTCACGGGAGAAAATGCAGGATTGATTCAAACTTGCTTTTTCGCCCCACAAACGTATGATGGCGCCTGCTCCTGAAATCACTTGAGACTGCCCTTTGCCCACTTCGATAGCGACCTCCGCCGAGGCAACGAGGCAATCCAACTCATCCTCGCAAGGAAAGGGCAAACTGCTCGCAGATTCTTGGCGTGGGTTTCGGAATTGCTGTCGCTGTAGGCAACACCATTTCCGCCGGAATTGTGCGCACGCCGGGAGACATCGCGGCGCGTCTGCCGAATGGTTGGCTGTTCTTCAGCGTTTGGTTTGGCGGCGCTTTCTATGCTCTGGTCAGCGCATTCCAACTCGCCGAACTTGGCTCCGCATTCCCAAAAGCGGCGGCCAATATAATTTTTCTCGCCGCGCCATTGGCGATTTCGCGGGATTCATCGTGGGCTGGAGTGATTGGCTGTCCACCTGCGGAACTACCGGTGCCGTCGGCATCGTCATTGGCGAATACATGGCACACTGTTTCCCTGCGTTCGATGGGGCCCTGCGAATCAAGATCACCGCGGTCTCGATCATCGTTGTGTTCGCGCTGTTGCAGTGGAAGAGCATCAGCTTCGGCAGCAAAGTGCAGAATTTCACAACCGTGCTGAAGGGCCTCGTGTTTTTCCTGATGGTGATTGCCTGCTTTTCGTTGGGCGGCCACGTGCGGCATGCCGCTGAAGTTGCTGCTTGCTGCGAAGGCATCGCGCCATCACTGATCCCCGCCGGCGCAGCCCTCATTACCGCGCTCCTGTTTGGCATCCAGGCCACCATCTACACGTATGACGGTTGGGATGGCGTGATCTATTTCGGCGACGAAATCAAAAATCCCGGCATCTCGTTCCTCGTGCCATCTTCGCCAGCCTTTTCTCCATCGTCATGATTTATCTGCTGATCAACGCGGCTGTGCTTTATGTCCTGCCAATGAATGAAATAGCCGGCAATAACTTCTCCCTGGGCTTGGCCGCCCAACGCGTCTTCGGGCCGCACGGAGATTTCATCTTCCGCTCCATCATGGTGATCGCGCTCTTCAGTTCCCTGAATGCCCTGCACCTGATGGGCGCACGGGTAATCTATGCCATGAGCCGCGACGGCTTGTTTTTCCGCGCCGTCTCCCGCATCAATAAGGGTGGCACGCCGACTCGTGGGACTGCTGCTCAGCGCACTTGTCGGCGTGGCTTTTGCCATCTTCAGTTTCGAGCGGGTCATCGCCATGCTGGCCTTCTTCTTTGTTACGAATTACCTGCTTTCCTTCACTTCCATGTTCATCCTTCGCTGGCGTCAACCGGATATGGCCCGCCCCTATCGCGCCTGGGGCTATCCCTGGACCACCGCGCTTGCCCTGCTTGGCTCGATTGGATTCCTCGTCGAAGCCGTCCGCGAAGATCGTACCAATAGCATCTTCACCTTGATCGCGCTCGCCTGCAGTTATCCCGTCTACCGCGTCCTGAAAATGGTCTCGAGCAGTTCGGCCGACACTGCCACGCAATAAAAAAGGGCGAATTTTCATCCGCCCTTCTTTTAATCCTAATTTTGTAGCCGACAGTTTTAGCTGATTTTTTCCGCCACAGCCTTTCCCTGCATGAACAGCAACAAATAATCCTTGCTTCCAGTCTTGGAATCTGTGCCGGACATATTGAATCCGCCAAACGGATGCGCGCCGACCATCGCTCCCGTGCACTTCCGGTTTAGATAGAGGTTGCCGACATGGAATTCGTCCTCGGCCCGGCGAATCTTTTCGTTGTTCTTGGAATAGACGGCCCCTGTCAATCCAAACTCGGTGTTGTTGGCGATTTCCATGGCGTGATCGAAATTCTTTGCCTTGATCACCGCCAGCACCGGACCAAACACTTCCTCCTGTGCCAGCCGGGCGTTTGGATCAACATCCGCGATAATCGTGGGTTCGATGAAATAGCCGTCACCTGCCGCGCGGTCGCCGCCGGCAACAACACGCCCTTCCTTCTTGCCAATTTCGATGTAATTCAGAATGCTCTTCATTGCGCCGATTCGCTGATCACCGGCCCCATGTAGTTATTGGGATCGTCGCTCGGGCCGACTTTGATCTTCTTGGTCTGCTCCACCAGCTTGCTTAGGAACGTGTCGTAAACCTTTTCACTGACGATTACACGCGAACACGCGGAACACTTCTGTCCCTGATAGCCGAAGGCTGCTTGGGCTGTGCCTTCCACTGCCGCATCAATATCCGCTTCTTCGTCGACGATCATCCCGTCCTTGCCGCCCATTTCCAGAACGGTGCGCTTGATCCATTTCTGCCCGGGCGAGGCTTTGCGGCGAACTCCGCGATGCGCAAGCCCACTTCCTTCGACCCGGTAAACCCGATATAGCGCGTCTTGTGGATGTTGCACGATCGTGTCGCCAATCACGGCGCCTGAACCCGTTACGAACTGTACAGCTTCCTTGGGTACGCCCGACTCAAAAAGTATTTCGACGAATTTAGCGGCAATTGTTGGTGAATCCGCCGCCGGCTTCAACACAACGGTGTTGCCTGTGACGAGTGAAGCCGCCACCAGCCCCGCCATGATGGCGCAGGGGAAATTCCACGGCGGGATGATCGCTCCCACTCCAAGGGGAATATAGATCAGGTAATTTCGCTCGCCACGCATTGGCGTGAGTTTTTGCGGCTCCGAAAGCCGTAGCATCTCACGCCCGTAGAATTCGCAAAAATCGATTGTTTCCGCGATATCCGCGTCCGCTTCAATCCAGGATTTGCCTACTTCGTAGCAGACCAGTGCAGCCAGTTCGAATTTCCGTTCGCGGACAATCTGCGCGGCCTTGAAGATACCTGACCCGCTGCTCCGCCGGCACTTTTTTCCAGGTATTGAAATAATTATGCGCGGCCTCAATCGCCTCGATGGCTTGCTCCTTGGAGGCATCCTGGAACACGCCGATGACCTGCGAGGGGCGCGAAGGGTTTGTTGATTTCTCTTTCCGGTGGTGATGACCTTTTGCCGCCGATCCACATGGGGTACTCGCGGCCAAATTCCGAGGCCACTTTTTTAAGTGCGTCTTCCATCTGTGTACGATTGTCGGGATTCGAAAAGTCGATAAAAGGTTCGTTGGTAAACTCGGGCACATGTAATTTGGTTTCGGCAGTCGCCATAGTGGTCTTCCTCCTCAATGAGTAACGCTTAATTATAGGGCGACGATTGGAAGCCTACAAGTAAGCCATTTTGGCATCGCAGTAGGCGTGCCGCCGCGTGGGCAACGCTAAGAATTGGCAAGTGCGCTGTACTGTTCCTTCGTCAGTGGCACGACGGA
Organism: Candidatus Acidiferrales bacterium; assembly: GCA_963839315.1. Lineage (GTDB taxonomy): Bacteria > Acidobacteriota > Terriglobia > Acidiferrales > UBA7541 > Acidiferrum. The sequence continues at coordinate 71,680 of CAWIUU010000030.1, read as the reverse complement.
TAGGCGCCCGATCCTGACGAGAGGAGACGTAGCGAAAAGCTTGTTGGCCTTGATCTCGCTGAGGGGGACGGGCTTGGCGACAGGCTTCCCTGCCTTGATCTTCACCACCGGATTCTTTGGATTGGATACTCGTACCGAAACGACGGAAGCCGTCCCAACGGCGCTTTTCCTGTCGCCAGTTTCATAAATAATCAGGCGGTCGCCCGGCTTCATCTCGCGGAGATTTCGCAGCGCCACGGGGTTGGACACGCCATCCCATTCCGTCGCGCCATCCTTCTGCAAATCGGCAAAGGAATACTCGGTAGGCTCGGTCTTCAGCAAATAGTCTGCCACGGGCTCCTCCATAGGCTTTGGGTCAACCGTCTGGCCGTCCGACAGCCCACGATATGATACCTAATTCGGCTTGGTATCAGCAGCAGAAGGCGCCGAGGCAGGCGCAGTGGACCCCAGGCTCTTGATGTAGGCAATGATCTGCCAGCGCATCGGTTCCGGCAATATCGCCCAGGTGGGCATACCCTTCCTTAAATTCCCGTTTCTTAAGAGCCAGAAGATTTCACCGTCCGTGGCATGCTGCACGCGTTCGCTTCTCAGACTCGGCCGCTTCCCGCGCCCTGACGCATCTTCGCCATGACATTTGGCACAGTGATCTTCAAACACACGTCCTCCAGCGGCGATCGCGTCCGGCTGCCCGGCCATGGGATTCACGCGCTTGCGGTCTGCCTCCGGCACGTGTTTCAACCAACTTCCATCCGCCGCCAGGCATACTATCGCGGCGCACGACAGGATTACTAACCCAGCGAACTTGCCTGCTCGCATTTAAGTGCCTCCTGATTAGTGGGAACTCCGGCGGAAATGGCTGAAGATCTGTTCGACTTCGTATGAAACCTTGAATCGCCAAAGGACGGCGGCGCTATTTGCGTTCAAGCCAAAACTCGGCTCGAATCCGACGGAAGGCCCCTTCGGCACATTAAATTGGATAATTGGCCCAAGATACGATGAGGTCCCGTTCAACCCGAAGCTCTGGGTTGTGCCAAGCCCTCCGTACAATTCCAGTCCGGAGACAAAATTCTCCCGGCAGAACACGCAGGATTTACTTCTCGCTTTGAGTGTAAACGGCCGGCTGACTCCCAAGGCGTAACCAAATTCCCAGGGATTGCCATAGTTCAGCGGCTTCTCTGCAATGAAATTCTCGGAGATATTCCAGCCGTGGGTGTTGCTGGAAAGGATCAGCTTCAACTCCAGGGCTTGTTCCGTTTCTGACCGTGCCTCCGCATTTGTTGGATACAGGCCCGCGATCGAGTCGTGGTTCACCACTTCCAGAAAACTGCGGTCGGCGCCATTGATGTCTTCGAACTCGACGTATAGAACAGGGTTGATGAAATGATTCCGCATCAACGGCCGGAAGCGATTCTCCCAGCGGAACCCCGTGAACACCGTTGAGTCTTTCTGCGTGGACTGGCCGGAGAGATAGACTTCAGTTGTCCACCAGGCCTTCAGGCCATACTCCAATTCCAGAGTGGCACTGTTGAAAATATTCGAGTTCTTCGGCGCGGCGTTGATGCCCTTGTAGGCGATCTCCAAATCGCCGGGTTCTTCTAAAGCATCAGAGTAGGTAACGAAGTAAGGCGGTTCTTGAGCTTGAAGTAAAGGGGCAAAGAGAAGCAGGAAGAGGGAAATGAGGTGATGCTTACTGCAAATGATTTGCAAAAAGAGGACAGGCAGTTTCCTTCGCATACCTGGGGACGACTCCGCTTCAAAATGTAGTGATACAGAACGGTCCAAATAAGACTAACTTAGTCCTGTATTAGATGCAAATTGCTTGCAACTAAATTAAGGAGCTGGCCGATAAGGATAATATTATCTTTTACTTATGGGATGGCCACTACTGAAAAGAATGGATGATCGGACTGAGTCGCTAATGGATTCTATGTTAATTCTGCGGTGGCTTCTGCAAAAATGTGCGTATGCCGGTCGATATCCGCGGCGGTCGTCTCCGGACACACGAGCGCCATGTTATGAAAGGGCGTCAACAATACACCACGGTTCAACGCGTGTATGTGCAGAAACCGCTCCAGTTCGAAGTCAGCGGCGGCCGCAGATTCCCCGCCATTGCGCGGAGGCTTTTCGCAGAACGTGTATTCCGCCCGGCATCCCAGGCGCTGCACGTTCCAGAGCAAACCATGCTTTTTGATTTCGGCGGACACGCCGTCGTTGAAACGCGCGGCAAGTGGAATCATCTTCGCGAAATTTTCCGGGGTGAGGATGTTCGTTAGCGTGGCGCGCATCGCGGCAAGAGACAGCGCGTTGCCGGCAAGCGTTCCGCCGATTCCGCCGACGTCGCAATCCTCCAGATGAATGCGTGCGGAAATGCGTTGTGCCACCTCTTCGGAGCAACCATAAGTCGCGCTGGGTATGCCGCTGCCAATGGCTTTCCCGAAAACAAGCATGTCTGGTTCCAGCTTCCACTCTGCGGTGCATCCGCCCGGTCCGGCGCAAATGGTATGCGTCTCATCGGCAATGAAAATGGCACCGTATTGCCGAGCGAGTTCGCGCGCGTGCTTCCAGTAACCACTTTCCGGAAGAATGATCCCAACGTTGGTCATGGCCGGTTCTGCAAGGATACAAGCGACATCGTGATGCTTCAGGGCGTCTTCCAGCGCATCAAGGTCATTGAACTCAACAACACGCGTGGTCTCGGCGGGATTCACTGGCGGGCCGATGTTGCCGCGCCGCGGACCAACCATGCCGTCATGAAGCGCAGTGAAGGTTTCATCCACGGTGCCGTGATAGCAATAATGGAAAACAAGGATCTTCGAGCGTTGCGTAATCTCTCGCGCGATGCGAATGGAAAAACGATTAGCGTCCGTAGCGGTCAGCGTGAATTGCCAGTAGGGTAAGCCGAAACGTTTTTTGAGGTCTTCGCCAACATAGACCGAGTCTTCCGTTGGGAGCATCAGTGTGATGCCTTCTCGCACGCGGTGCACAACGTCTTCGGCAACGATATCCGGGGAATGGCCGGTCATAGCACCGGTATCGCCAAGGCAGAGATCCACGTAATCATGCCCATCAACACACTGAAAGTGCGCGCCCTTGGCTTTGGTGACGAACACCGGGAATGCGCCAGCCCACTTTTTCATCCAGTTCATGGGCACGCCACCGAGAAGTGAATCCTGTGCGCGCCGGTAGAGTTCAGCGGAGAGAGGATGCTCGGCGACGAAGCGCTGCGACTCGCGCTCCTGGAGCTTCTTCAACCTATTTCGGTCGATAGTAGTCATAAGGGGTTTGCTTCTGTTCGCCAGAAAACAAAAGTTCGCACCTCAGTCTAGACGATCACCATGTGCAGTGGCCCTGTTACCTGAGTTCGTGAATGATTTCCTTGGCGGCGTTTGCGCCGGAAGCGCCGGTGAGACCATTGCCGGGGTGGGTGCCGTTGCTGCAGAGAAAGAGGCCCTTTACCGGCGTCTGGTAGCGCGCCCAATCCAAGACCGGCCGCATGGTAAAGATCTGGTCCAGCGCGATTTCGCCGTGGAAAATGTGGCCACCAGTGAAGCCGTAGGTGGATTCCAGGTCCTGCGGCGTGATGATGTGCGCCCCTTCCACAATGTTTGCCAGGTTGGGCGAGTACGCGCCGAGCGTCTTGATCACGATGTTGACAAGCTCGCCGCGACGGTCGTTCCAGTTTCCCGTTCTCAGCTTGTAAGGAGCGAACTGGAAATAGGTGGAGAGTACGTGCTTGCCTTCAGGAGCGAGCGACGGATCCAGGAGAGTTGGAATGGTGACGTCGAGATAAGGAGCGGAGGAAATCTCGCCATATTTCGAGGCATCAAAGGCACGCTCGAGGTAATCGATCTCATGCCCAATGTGAATGCGTCCAGAAAGCGCCTGCTTGAAGCCGTCGGGGCCGACCGCATTTGCCAGGAATGGGAAGTTTGGCAAATCGCCCAGAGCCAGATGCACTTTGGCCACATTGCCCGCCATGCGGTAGTTCTTCATGCGCGTAGCAAAGACCGGATCGAGGTTGGCTGGATCCAGGAGCTTGAAGAACGTGCATTTCGGATCAACGCCGGAAACTACGGCTTCGCTGGCAATTTCTTCTCCGTCGGCGAGAACGACTCCAGCGACTGCACCGTCCTTTGTGCGAATCTGCGACACTTCGGACCCGGTGCGAATTTCCGCTCCGGCAGCTTTCGCCGCCTCCGCCAAAGCGCGAGTGAATTCACCCAGGCCGCCGCGCGGGAAAGACGCGGAGCCGACCGGATGCGCATCGGCCGCGGCACGCAATAATAGAACGGCCGTGGAGCCGGCCGACCACGGACCCAACCTGGAGCCAAATATGCCGCGCGCAGCAATGACGGCCCGCAACAACTCCGTATCGAAAAATTCGGAAGCGAAATCCGCTGCGGCCATCGGACCCCAGCGAAGCAAATCGAATATTCCGGTCTTGCCGAGGCTACGAATGCCACGCCCTGCCTTCAGCAGATTCCACAGATCCTCCGGCGACGGATTATCGATGCCCGGAGGCGTCATCGAGGCAATTTGGCCGAATACGCTGGCCGTTTCCTGGAGCGACTCTGCAAATTGGGTATATCGCGCGCCGTCTTTCGCAGAGATGTGCGAGATCGCTCCTGCGGTCTTTGCGGCATCATCGTAAAATACCAGGGCGCGGCCGTCGGGAGCAGGTGCAAACAGCCTTGGATCTGGGCGCAGGATTTCCAATTTGAAGCGATCGAGTCGGAGATCCTTCGCCACGTCGGCGCGCAAGGGCCCGAGCGTGTGAGAAAGCGTGGAGGCTTTAAATCCAGGGTGGAATTCTTCCGTCACTGCGCCGCCGCCAACGATTTCGCGACGTTCCAGCACAACCGGCTTGAAACCACCCTTCGCCAGATAAAATGCAGTGATCAACGCATTGTGACCACCCCCGATGAGCACCACTTTCTGTCCGATGGGCATGGTCAGTTCGCCGCCTTCTTCCATTCTTTCAGGATCACCTGGCTAGCGATGCGCCCATTGGCGCCCATAATGCCCCCGCCAGGATGCGTTGCAGAGCCGCACATGTAGAGATTGTCCACGGGAGTGCGATAGTACGCCCAGCCGGGTACCGGTCGCAGGAAGAAGAGCTGTTCGAGCGAAAGTTCGCCCTGAAAAATGTTTCCCTGCGTGAGGCCAAATTCGCGCTCGAGGTCGAGGGGAGTGAGCACCTGCTTGTCGATGATGATGTCTTTAATATTGGGCGCGTGCTCGACAATGGTGTTGATCACATTGTTGCCAAAGGCTTCCTTCTGATCGTCCCATGTGCCTTCGGCGAGTTTGTAGGGTGCGTATTGCACGAAGCAGGAGAGTACGTGCTTGCCCGGAGGAGCAACGGAAGGATCCGTCAGGCTGGGAATGACCATGTCGATGTAAGGACGCTTGGAGAAGTGGCCGTACTTCGCATCGTCATACGCGTGTTCCATGTATTCCATGCCCGGAGAAATGGACATGGCGCCGCGCAGATGCGCGCCAGCACCGGGAAGCGCGCGGAAGTTCGGCAGTGCATCGAGCGCCAGATTGACCTTGCCCGAGGAACCGCGGAACTTGTACCGGCGCACGCTGTCCAGGAAGTCAGAGGGCAATTCTTTGGGCTCGATGAATCTTTCAAACGTTAAGTGAGGATCCACGCTTGAGGAGATGACGTTGCAACTGATTTCTTCACCGGATGTGAGCACCACGCCGCTGGCGCGATTATTCTTGATCAGAATCTTTGCTACTGCGGCTTTGGTGCGGATTTCCACTCCGGCTTCCCGCGCGGCGGAACCAATCGAATTGGAGATTTGACCGGTGCCTCCACGGCTGAAGCCCCAGGAACGGAAGGCACCGTCGATTTCGCCCATGTAATGGTGAAGCAAGACATAAGCCGTGCCAGGAGAGCGAATGCCAAGAAACGTGCCGATGATGCCGGAGGCGGACATAGTGGCTTTCAACACATCGGTCTCGAACCACTGATCAAGGAAATCGGCGGAGCTCATGGTCATCAACTGCACCAGGGTGTAGCGTTCGTCGGAAGATAGTTCGCGGAATCGCTGCAGCATGAAGTGCAATTGCTTCAGATCCTTTGGATGCAGCGTGGTCGGATCCGGAGGAACCATGGAAAGCATCGGTTTCACGAAACGGCACATGGGCGTCATCATCTTCGAGAATTCGTCGTAAGCCTCGGCGTCGAGGCGCGAGTGGCGGCGAATTTCGCGCTGCGTTTTCGCGTGATCATTGACGCGCCAGAGGTAATCACCGTTTAGCATGGGCGAGAAAGTACCGTCGAGGGGGAGAATCTCCAGGCCGTGGCGCGGAAGGTCTAGCTCACGAATAATTTCAGGGCGCAGCAGGGATACCACGTAGGAGCACTCGGAGAAGAGGAAGCCGGGAACGATTTCTTCGGTAACGGCTGCGCCGCCCAGGACTCCGCGGCGTTCGAGAACGAGGACTTTTTTGCCAGCCTTCGCCAGATACGCGGCGTTCACCAAACCGTTGTGGCCGCCGCCGATGACGACCACATCATAGAACTGAGACATTCGTATGACTCCACAATGAAGAGAACAACAGGGATGCAATAGAGTTCACATCATTCTACTGAGTGACTGCCTGCTTCACAAGCGCACGTGAACGACACCAACATGCACGCGCCCTTGCCCTGCTGAGAGAATCAAACCTATAATTCAGTGACAAACTGGCGACATTCGCCAAAGCCTTATCCTCGTTTCCGCGTTTTATCGGAGGAACCGTGCCCGTCGGAACTGCATTTCATGAGAGAACACTCGCGCTCTGCGAGAGCCTGAACTTCAAAGAATGGTCGGGCTATTACACCGTCGGCGCCTATGAAATGACGCACGAGCACGAATACAACGCGATTCGCAACTCTTCCGCGCTCATCGACATCTCCCCTTTGTTCAAGTACCGGGTCACAGGACGTGATGCAACCAAGTTGGTGAATCGCGTCATTACTCGCGACATCAATAAAATAGCCGTCGACCAGGTGATCTACTGCTGCTGGTGCGATCCGGAAGGCAAAGTGATCGACGACGGCACAATTACGCGGCTCGGCGAGAATGACTACCGGTGGACTGCCGCCGACCCGAGTTTGCGGTGGTTCAAGCAGAATTCGCTTGGCCTGGATGTTCAGATTGACGATGTTTCGGAGAAAGTTGCGGCATTGGCCCTGCAGGGTCCAACTTCAGGCAAATTGCTGCACGCTGTTGCTGACGCGGATATCGCCAAGCTGAAGTACTTCCGGGTGACACACGGAAAAATCGCGGGTGTGCCCGTGGATATTTCGCGCACCGGGTACACGGGCGATCTTGGGTATGAAATCTGGGTGCCATGGATCGACGCGGTGAAGGTCTTCGATGAATTGATGAGCAAAGGCCGGCCGTTCGACATTCATCCGGCAGGAATGGTGGCGTTGGACATCGCGCGGATCGAGGCAGGACTGATTCTGATCGAGGTCGACTACATTTCGAGCAAGCGCGCATTGATCGCCGAGCAAAAGTATTCGCCCGGAGAAATAGGGTTGGGGAAGCTGGTTGATCTGAAGAAAGCGAATTTCATTGGGCGCGCGGCGCTGGCCGAGGAAGCGAGGAAGGGCGGGCCGGCGAGATCGCTGGTGGGCCTGGAGATTAACTGGAGCGAAGTGGAAGCTCTGTACGAAAAAATTGGTATGGCGCCACAAGTTTCCGGAACAGCGTCGCGCGTGGCCGTACCCGTTTATCGCGGCGGACGCCAGGTGGGGAAGGCGACTTCCACGACTTGGTCGCCAACGTTGAAGCGTATGATCGCCCTGGCCTCTGTGAACCGTGAAAGCGCTGCACTGGGAGCGACCCTCAGCATGGAGTTAACCGTGGAGGCCGCGCGCAAGACAGTTTCGGCAAAAGTGGTGCCACTACCGTTCTTCAACCCTGCCAGGAAGACGGGAACGCTGGCGCTTTAGTGAGAAGCAGCGAACCGGGCAACCCTGTCAAGAAGCACGTCGAGGTCTGCGCGATTCAGTAATTTTCCCTTTACGATGACGGCGTGGATTTTTTGCGTATTGCGAATGTCATCCAAGGGGCTCGCATCGAGAAGAACGAGGTCTGCGCGTTTGCCGGGCGCGATAGCTCCCTGCTCGCCTGTGCGACCCAGAAATTCAGCCGGCTTTCGTGTCGCGGCCTGAAGTGCTTGCATAGGCGTCAATCCGGCCTGGACGAGATAGACGAGGTCCTCGTGCAGGCTGAAGCCAGGGAAAACATTCGGCGCGGTAGTGTCCGTCCCGGCCATTATTGACACCCCGGCGAGATTCATTTGTTTGACCACGGAGAGTGAACTCTGAACCAGCTCCCGTCGCATTTCGTACTCTGCCGCCATTTGGTAGGCTAGATTTTCTCGGCGACCCTCATCCCAAATCTTGCGAACGCTGGCGGGCATGTATTTCAGACGGGGATCATTTGCCATATCAGTTTCCGGTGTCAGATACGCAAGATGAATGAGTAACGGAAACGTGGGTACTTGCCAAGTGTGGTTGGCGACGAGAGTCTGGAACAGTTCTGCGGCTTTTTGATCAGAATACGAATCCAGAAGATCTTGCTGCCAAACGCGCAAACGCTCAAGCGATTGGCCTACAGAACCATGTGAAGGAGGGGCGGCAAGTTGGCGACGGCGCAACTCGTCTTCCCGGTGGGAGCAAGCGAGTAGAATCCCGGTGAGATGCTCGATACTGGCTTGGCCAGCCTCAGAGGCCGTGCGAGCAGAGATGGTGTCTGGAACGTGGCCCACATAACGCATTCCCACGCGGCGCGATGCTTTGGCAATGGCAAGATAAGCAGCAAGCTGCAGGCGGGATTGCACTTTGATGAAGTCGACGCCATCAGATTTAAGTTGTTGCACAGCCGCCTCAGCATCCCGCGAATCGCGAATAACGATAGACGGCTGGAAATAAGGCGGATCGCCATCGAGATAAGGGCCGGTAAAAAATATCTGCGGACCGATGCGATTGCCGGAATCTATCTCCTGGCGCAGCTGCTTCAAGAGGATCACACTGCCGCCCATGTCGCGCACGGTGGTGATGCCGTTGGCAAGGAGAAGAGGGAGGATGAATTCTCGGCTGCCCGCAGGCTCACCGGCACCGGTAAGGTGGAGGTGCATATCGGCGAGCCCTGGAATCAGGAATTTGCCAGATGCATCAAGGATTCTCGTACCGCGTGGAATGGGAAGCAATGATGAGGGCCCAATAGCGGAAATCCGTGAGTCAGCGATAAGTACAGTGGAATCGGGTTGTGGAGGCGCGCCGGTAGCATCGATCACGGTGGCGTGAGTAATGGCGAGACCAGGTGGATGCGCCGCAGAGCACGCACTCAACAAAACAAGGGTAATGACAGGGTAGAAAAGGCAAGCCAGTATCCGAGCGAACCGATGATGCACGAGATATTGTAGCTTGGCGGCGGTTTTGCGCCAAAAGGAAACGATCAAACGGCATTACTTGATGATAAGAGCGTCGGAATTAATTTGATAACCCGCGAGATGGGCATTTTCCCCTTCCACGCGGAATACAGCTGCTTCCGAGTTGGCGATAACCGCTGGCTTTCCGCATCCGGCGTTCCCGATCGCAAAGCAAAGGACAACCACAAGCAAGCCCAGGCTCCCTTCATTTCCAATTCTCCTCACCTGCCAGATTTGATGTCTGACTACTGGTTGAGGCGATTGTATTTCTTGAGAACGGCCTTGAGTTGGTCGTGAGGAAGTGCGGTGACGTGGTGGTTATCGATGCCGGTCATGGACTCGGCGGCTATCATGGCATTGATGATGGCCTCTTCGGTTGCCTCGACAGTGGCGGCGAATACTGGATCGAGCGAGTCATTGGGAACCATCTTCACATCTACAGGCTTGGTAGCGGAAGAAGCACCGGAATTGGCAGTTGAAAACGCGATAAAAATATCTCCTGAACCGTTGCCGGAAATGCTGCCGTCGCGACCGAGACCAAGCGTAGCGCGGCGCGCCAAACGCTTTAGCTGCGTGGGAAGAAGCGGCGCGTTGCTTGCCACAACGATAATAATGGATCCCTGCTCGGAGATCGGTGAGGACTGGTAGGCATAGGGATCTTCGGAGGAAATTTCGCGGCCGACAGGAATGCCAGCGACGCGGAAATTTTGGCGCGAACCGTAGTTGCACTGCACGAGAACTCCAACAATGTAGCCGCCATCCTTGGCCGGAAGTACGCGCGAAGACGTGCCAATGCCACCTTTGAAACCGTTGCAGACCATGCCTGTGCCGCCGCCGACGTTGCCTTCTTGAACGGGTCCCGAATGCGCGGAGTCGATAGCGTGGAAAGCGTGCTCGGGCTTCACGTGAAAGCCGTTGATGTCATTGAGCCAACCATCCCAGGTTTCGGCGACGACGGGGAGCGACCACCAGTAGCCACTTGCATCGTGCTGACCACGACTGACTCGCCATTGAATCACCGCGTCGCGCACGACTCCCACACTGTGCGTGTTGGTGATCATTACAGGCCCTTCGAGGAAGCCTGATTCTTCGACCCAGGTGGTGCCGGTCATTTCACCGTTGCCATTTTGTGAGAACCAGCCAGCAAAAACGGGATCCATCATGGAATCCTTGCCACGGGGAAGAACCGCTGTGACACCGGTGCGGACCGGGCCTTTGCCGACCACGAGTTCACCTTCGCCGGAAATGAGTGTGGTGTGGCCCACGGTGACGCCTGGCACGTCAGTGATGCCATTAAGCGGGCCGGGTCTGCCGTCAAAGGGAACGCCAAGATCGCGGGCGCGTGGTTTCCCCTGGATGTTTTCTTGAGCGGAAGTCGTTGTGAAACAGAGAATCAGAGCCAGGAAAAACAGGAGCGAAGCCGCGATTCGACGCATGAACAAAATCCTCCGAAGAAAGAGAATAGCCTCTCAGGTGCGGGCAGGACCAATCAGGATAAAAAGACTTTGCCGAGGGCAAATTGTAGCGCATCGGCAATCAATTGGCATTCCTGGGAGGTAATGATGAATGGAGGCGCGAGTAGGACATGGTCACCGCGGGTTCCGTCAACGGTGCCCTGCGACGGATAAATGAGGACGCTTCTCTCCAACGCAGCCTGGCGAATTTTTTCCGCAATGCCGGCTTCTTTCGGGAAAGGCTCGCGCGTGGATTTGTTCTTCACAAATTCCACACCTTGCAGCAGGCCAAGTCCACGCACCTGGCCAACGTGTGGATGACTTTCCAGAACAGCGAGCGTTTTGCGAAGCATTTCCCCGGAAGGAGCGACACGCTCGAAAAGTTTGTGCGTTTCCAGGTACTCAAAGACAGCGTTTCCGGCGGAAGTAGCGACGGGATGCGATTGGTAGGTGAAGCCGTGCATGAACGCAGCCGTACCTTTCTCGAAGGCTTCCGCGATATGCGGAGCGACGAGAACGGCACCCAACGGAGCGTAACCGCTGGCAATTCCCTTCCCCGTAAGTATAATGTCTGGCTCCAGGCCCCAATGAAGACTGGCAAACGATTTGCCGGTGCGGCCCATGCCGGTCATCACTTCATCCGCGACGAGAAGGATGCCGTGTTTGCGGCAGATATCGGCGATCCGCGCGGTGTAGCCATCGACAGCGGGAACGGCCCCAAGAGTCGCCCCAACTACCGGTTCGAAAATGAATGCAGCGACACTGGATGAATCATTCGAACGAAGGAATGCATCAAGATCATCGGCGCAGGACAGATTGCATTCCGGATAAGTCTTGTCGAAAGGGCAGTGGTAGCAGAAACAGGGCGCGACGTGGCCCCACTCTGGAATCATAGGGGCATACGGTGCGCGGCGGCCCACATTGCCACTGACGGACATAGCACCGAGCGTGCTGCCGTGATAGCTCTGCTTACGGGAAACGATCCGGTAACGGGAAGGCTGCTTCGTTTCCAGAAAATACTGACGAACGAGTTTGATTGCAGTTTCCGTGGCTTCCGAGCCCCCGGAGGTAAAGTACACGCGGCCTCCATCCTGGAAGTTATGCGGTGCCATCGCCAAAACGCGCGCAGCGAGTTTCTCGGCGGGCTCAGAGTGGAATTGCGAAGTGTGAGCAAAAGCAATGCGATTGGACTGCTCGGCCATGGCGCGCCCAATTTCGGGCACACCGTGACCAATACTGACGACGGCTGCCTGGCCGGAGGCATCCAGATAGCGGCGACCTTCGGAGTCAATAATCCAACTGCCTTCGCCGCGGACAGCGACAGGATATTGTTTGCGGAGATTTCGGGAAAATAAGGACGAGGGATCGGTAGCCGTACTCATAAAGAGATTGTAGCAAACATGAGTTCAGGAGGGCGTAACCGCCCCGAAGCAGCAGGGTGTGATAATCTTCGCGGGTTCGGAGGAGAATTCTTCATGAGGCAATTTTGGGAACAGCTGATAGGGGTTGGTGCGGCAATTCTCCTGTTGAGCACCACTACTGGATTTGCGCAAACAGAGAAGCAACCGGTGCGAATTGCAGTGGACCTGCGCGATTCAGCGAGACATGTGTTTCACGCGAAATTGAAGTTCCCGGTGAAGCCTGGACCACTGACGCTGGTCTATCCGCAGTGGATTCAAGGCGAGCACTCACCGACCGGGCCGATCATGGATCTGACAGGCCTGAGGATGTGGGCTGCCGGGAAAGAGGTGGTGTGGCGGCGCGACGATGTGGACATGCATGCGTTTCATCTAGAGCTGCCGCAAGGCGCGGAAACGCTGGATGTCAGCCTGGACTATTTGTCGCCTGCAGAGGCGAGCGGTTCGCGCGAACGTCCCGCGACAACGGCTAAAATCGCGGTCTTGAACTGGTATGTGGTAACGCTTTATCCGCAAGGTGCGAAGACGGATGACCTGACCTATGAAGCGAGCCTGGAGCTGCCTTCGGGCTGGAAATATGGAACTGCATTGCCGGTGGCTAAGGAAACTCCAGGAAGCATTGCGTTTGCGCCGGCAACGCTGACAACGCTGATCGATTCGCCGGTGATCGCTGGAGAGTATTTCCGAAATATTGACTTAGCTCTCGGGCAAAAGCCCGAGCATGCGATCCACATGGCAGCAGATGGACCGTCTGCCCTGGCCGCGAGCCCTTCGGAAGTTCAGCACTTGCGCCAGTTAGTAGCGGAATCCGGCGCGCTTTTTGGTGCGCGACATTACCGTCGCTACGATTTCCTGCTGACATTGAGCGACAAAATGCCGCCGGACGGCGTGGAGCACTACGAATCGAGCGACAACCGCGCACCAGAGACACTGTTTCTTGACCCCGACGTCCGTGAAACGCAAATGGATTTGCTTGCGCATGAATTCACCCATTCATGGAATGGAAAATACCGCAGGCCCGAGGGGTTGGTGACTCCGGACTATCAGACTCCCCTGAAAGGTGACTTGTTGTGGGTGTATGAGGGCTTGACACAATACTATGGCGTCATACTTTCCGCACGCGCTGGATTCTGGACACCGGTGAAATTGCGCGAATACCTGGCCACAACTGCAGCGTATTTGAATAACCGGCCTGGGCGAACATGGCGCGACCTGGAAGACACGGCGATCTTCGGCACAGTTGCTTTACAATGCGCCGGTTGCCGGATCGTCGTGGCGACGCGGCGTGGATTTCTACGACGAGAGCACCCTGATCTGGCTGGAAGCCGACACGATTATCAGGAGAGAGAGCAAAGGAAAGAAATCGTTGGATGATTTTTGCCGCAAGTTTTACGGAGGAGAGAGCAACAGCACGCCGAAGGTAGTCTCGTACACATTCGACGATGTGGTTTCTGCAATAAACGAAGTAGCTCCGTATGATTGGCGCGCTTTTTTCACAGAGCGCCTGACTACGCACGGCCCGGGCGCCCCTCTGGGAGGGTTGGAAAACAGCGGATGGAAACTGGTGTTCACGGAAACAATGAACGAGCACCAGCGCGCGGAAGAAACCGTAAACCAAGAGGCGGATGTGGAATACTCGCTCGGCATGGATGTTCATGCAACTGGCGGCGACGAGAGCGATCGCATTCTTGATGTAATTCCAGGTTCACCCGCCGCAAAGGCAGGGCTCGCGCCCGGTATGCATCTTTTGGCAGTAAACGGACGCCGCTGGACACCGGAGCTCCTCCGCGACGCCATCAAACGCGCGAAAAACCAGAAAGAACCCATAGATCTGCTGGCTGAAAACAGCGACTATTTTAAAAACTATCAGGTCGACTACCATGGCGGAGAAAGGTATCCCCATCTGGAAGCGGCTGACGGGAAGACGGATGAACTTGCCGAAATTTCGAGGATGAGGGCATCGGCAATTCCGGCAACGCCGAGCAACTGACGAATCGCGAGCAATAGAAAGAGGATTCCCCGAGCGTGAAGCAGAGCTCGCACGGACTGATTCGCACGATCGGCCGCTGGAGCTTGACGGCCTTGATGGTCAATTCGATCATCGGGGTTAGCATCTTCCGCTTACCCTCGTTGCTGGCGGAAAAAATAGGCGCCTACAGTCCATTAAGTTGCCTTGGAGCTGGCGTCGGAATTCTGATCATTGCTGGATGCATCGCTGAAGTTTCCTCGCGCTACGAGGAGACTGGCGGATTGTATTTATATGCGCGAGACGCGCTAGGACGTTTTGCCGGGCTGCTGGTGGCGTGGCTGACATGGCTGACCCGAATCGCGGCGCCGGCAGCCGCGGCAGATCTTTTCTACACCTATGCAGCACAATTTTTTCCATCATTAGGAACACGCAGTGGAGAGTTGCTGGTTCTGGCTATTCTTATTGGGCAACTGGCGGTCTTCAATTACATTGGCGTGAAGACGGGAAAGCACGTAAGCAACTTCTTTACCGCGGTGAAGGTTGGCTTCCTTCTGCTGTTTGTAACTGCCGGGATTGCTTGCGTTGATCGCGCGCCCGGAGATTCGCGTGCCGCTCCTGTGGCCAGCGGCTACAGCCAAGAACTGGTTCGATGCGATGCTGTTGCTGGTGTACGCGTATGGAGGATTCGAGGGCGCGCTTTCGGTGGGCGGCGAATCAGCGAACCCCAAGCGAGACACGCCTGTTGCATTGTTAACTGCGTTGGCGTTGATTGCATTGATCTATACCGCGGTGCAGATCATCACTCTGAAGACCTTGCCGGACGCGGCGGCATCCGTAAGACCCCTCGCGGACGCGTCACAGAGATTCCTGGGGACGGCCGGAGCGACTGCGATTGCACTGGCTGCTCTCGTTTCCGCCTATGGCTATTTGAGTGCCAATCTATTGCATGCCCCACGGCTGACCTTTGCGCTTGCCAAGGGTGGCGATTTCCCCCCATTTCTAGGAGCGATCCATCCCCGCTACCGGACTCCTTATATATCCATCGTGGTGTATGCGGTGCTGGTATTCGCCTTTGCGGCGCTGGGAACATTTCAGTGGAACGCGGTACTCTCGGCCGTTTCGCGCCTTGCTGTGTATGGCGCGATGGCAGTGGCGGTGCCTGTGCTGCGCAGGCGAAAAGATGGCAAGGCACGATTTCTGCTCCCTCTTCCTTACTTTTTTGCGGGATTTGGATTGCTCTTCTCCGCTGTGCTTTTGACACAGATACATCGAGGCGAGCTCTTCGTGGTGGGGACGACATGCGCGATCGCGTTGCTGAACTGGCTTCTAGTTCGAAGGTGAGGTTCCGTCGAGACACGCAAAGGCGCGCAATCCTGCGGGTGGACGATGGTGATCTGGCTGGCAATCGCGTGGCGGTCATGACATGATGCAATGTTTTGGATATTGCCTGGATCCAGGCAGTCTTGTTCGGGGAGAGACCAATGAATCGCACAGCAAAGCGGAGTGGGGTATTGCTCTTGATGTTAGGGACGACATTTGGTGCGAGCGCGCAGGCGCCCGCGAAACATCCGCTGACATTCGACGACCTGATCAAACTTCATCGTATTTTGCCACCAGAGGTGTCGCCCGACGGCAAGTGGGTGGCTTATGGAATTTCGACGCCAGACCTGGAAGCAAATCGGAGCGTGAGCAACATCTGGATTGTGAGTACTTCAGGCGGGGATGCGATTCAGTTGACACAGAGTGGAAAAGATTCCGCGCCTTCGTGGTCTCCGGACGGTAAGACCCTGGCGTTTCTCTCTGGCCGCGATGGCACCTCGCAGGTGTACGTGATTTCCATGGAAGGTGGCGAAGCGAAGAAGTTGACAACGCTTTCCACGGGAGCGGATTTATTCAAATGGTCGCCGGATGGAAAGAGCATTGCCTTTACCTCAGAGGTGTACGTTGACTGCAAAGACGATGCGTGCAACGGCAAACGGGATGAGGAAAAGGAAAAAAGCAAGGTGAAGGCTCACATCGCGGATCACCTGCTCTACCGGCACTGGGATCACTGGTCGGAAGGCAAGCGGAGCCACCTTTTCATTCAACCCGTAGAAGGAAGCGCGGCCGCACGCGATTTGACAACAGGCGCAGATTACGACGTGCCGCCCGAAGAGCGGGGTGGGAGCGCGGATATCAATTTTTCTCCGGATGGCAAGGAGATCTGCTACACGGCAGTGACGGACAAAGTGGAAGCCATCAGCACGAATGGGGATCTGTTTCTCGTGACTGTGGCTGGCGGTGAATCGAGGCGCATCACTACCAATCAGGGTTTCGATGGGAATCCGGTCTACTCGCCAGACGGGAAATACATTGCTTATCACGCGCAGATGACCGCCGGATATGAGGCGGACCGCTGGCAAGTGATGTTGTATGACCGGCAAGCGGGCAAGAGCGAGAGTGTATCGGCGAACTTTGACCGTAGCGCCACCGATCTCGCGTGGTCGCCTGACAGCAAGACGATCTATTTCCTCGCGGAGAACGAGACGCTACAGCCAATCTATGCAATGGAGCCAAGAGCCGGAGCGACGCCGAAGAAACTGATCGACGGTTTCAACGCGGCATTTTCGTTCAGCGCGAACGGAAAAACCCTGGTCGCGGAACGGACCAGCTTGACCATGCCGGGCGAGCTATTTGTGGCGGCCGGGGACGGCAGTGGACTGAAACAGTTGACACATGCGAACGACTCAATTCTGGCGTCTGTTGAAATGAACGCACCGGAAACGTTCTGGTTTGAGGGGGCTGAAGGCACCAGGGTGCAAGCCATGATCATCCGGCCTCCGGAATCTGTTTCGACAAAGAAGTATCCAGCACTGGTGCTGCTGCATGGTGGACCGCAAACAATGTGGTCCAATGCGTGGGGTTACCGCTGGAACGCGCAAGTATTTTCAGGGGCCGGCTATGTAACGCTGATGATCAACCGGCGGGGTTCCACGGGTTACGGTCAGAAGTTCACGGATGAGATCACCAATGATTGGGGCGGACGCGCGTACGTCGATGTGATGAAGGGGATTGACGCGGCAATCGTAAAATATCCCTACATCGATAAGTCGAAAATGGCTGCCGCAGGGGGCTCGTATGGCGGATATATGGCGGACTGGCTGGCAACGCATACAGACCGATTTAAGGCGATCGTGAGCCACGCCGGGGTATACGACAAAGTGTCGATGTATGCCACGGAAGAGCTGTGGTTCGAAGAGCACGACTCACAAGGCACGCCGTGGACGGCGCCGGACAATTACAAGAAGTGGTCGCCTTCAACGTACGTAGCAGAGCTGGGGAAATTCAAAACTCCCACGTTGGTGGTTGCCGGAGAGAGAGACTATCGCGTGCCCTACACGCAGTCGCTGGAGTTCTTCAGCGCGCTGCAGAGACAAGCCGTTCCATCGAAGTTGCTGGTGTTCCCGGATGAAGGACATTGGGTATTGAAGCCACAGAACAGCCAACTTTGGTACAAGACGTTTTTGGATTGGCTGGCAAAGTATGTGAAGTAATCACCGAACTGGTTTAGAACGTCGAATTAGGATCGAATTTCATCAGGCTTCGGCGAGTTTTTGTAGCGCCCGGCGCAAGAAACGGAAAAGGTGGTACAGCAGATAGAGTGAGATGGCGACAAGAAGGATCACCACGATCACCGCAATCGTCGGATGAGCGGTGGCAAACCAGGTAAGCCAGACCGCCAGGATATCCTCCCCGAAACTCAGGGCCCAATTGCTAAGCGGCTCCGGCGACATATTCGCTGCAGCGCGGGCGCTGGCCTTGGTGCCGTGCGACGTCAAGGCGATGCTGCCCGCGAGCAAGGCGGCCGCCCAGCGCCACGGTTCCGGCGCAGCGGCAGTGGCTCCGAAAGCCAACAGGGCCGCCGCAGGCGGGCGAATAAAGGTATGGATTGCTTGCCAGACAGAATCGACGTAAGGAATCTTATCCGCGAGAAACTCCAGGACATACAAAACCGCGGAAACGCCGAGGACGACGGGGTGGGAGAGAACCTGTAGATGTGCCGGTAGATGAACAATGCCAAAGCGTTGGAGGAGTCCGAGCGTGGCTACGGTAGCGTAAAGGTTCAGACCAGAGGAAAAGCCGGCGCCAAGCACAAGGCTGAGAGTCTGAATTGGGTTCATAGCCTAGAAGGCCATCTAAAGTTAGTCTCGAGCGGGAATCTTGAGACTATCACGAAAGAGCGAGGGACGTCACGAGTCGAGCTAGTGGGAAAAACATTTAGCGCAGAAAACAAACGTCCCGGCACCAGGCCGGGACGTTTGAGTAAAGGGTTAGCGCCAGGGGCTACTGATACACACCCGGCGTCAGGATCTGTGAAAAGCCCGTCGTGTTCACATCTCGAAACAGCGGTGTGCGCGGCGGAAGCAGCGACGGGGTCAGGAACGTGATGTCAAAGTTATATCCGCGGTTGGGCGGGCTGTACACGGTGTTGCAGCACTTGAACGTGCCATTAGCCTGCCGGCTGGTGTATAGGTTGACGATCGAACCTCTATAGTTGAGCGTGCCACCCCAAGCTTCGATGTAGCGGAGGAAGTTGTGAACGCCGCCGTCGGTACCGTAGTCCTGCCCCATACCCGATGGCTGCGGGAAAGAGAGAGTCGAGCCACCGATGATAGCGGTGCGGTAGTAGGTAGTGATGCCAGAGCGCTTTGCGGTGGAATAGGGGCTCGAAAAGGAATTGACATCATTCCATTGAACCGAAAGGAGGGTGACAGCATCTCCAGCGACAGAAGCCGGGACGCCCGGGTCGTTCCAATTGTTACCTTTGGAATTAGCGTTGTAATCGCCCTGAATATAGACGGGGTTTTCGGCAGCAAAGGCCAGGCCGCAAGAAGAGCCAGTTGGACAAGTGCCGACAGCTGTCAGGTCGTTGCCATTGACGAGTTTCCAGGAGCGGCGGAAGAAGAGCGGGGGATTTTCACGAGCCGCATTGGGTATCGCAGCGACCATCATGGGCCAGATCTTAGTGCCACTGGCATACGACGGAACACCGGTGCAAGTGGTGGAGTTATTGACGATAGCGGTGCCGGCCAAGCCTGTGAAAATGCCAAATTGGCCCAGGCTTAACTTGTTGGCTCCTGTGACGCCGCCGCCGGGGTTCTGAACATACGCGCCGTTGGCTCCATAAGTGAATAGTGCCTTTTGGGCGTCAATGTCTTCGGCAGCGTCCAGAGAATTGTCAGGACAACCGTTGGCCGGGTCGCCGAGATTAACGATATCGTCCCAGCCATACTCGCCAGTCTCATTTGCAGTGAAGGAAAGCGGAGGCCACGCCCCGGGAATGGTTCCAGTGGGCACGTAGTTGCCACGTCGGTCCGAAACGTAAACGAGGAAATCATTCGGAGCGACCACGCTGTCATAAGTTAGGGTTCCAGAAGTTCCAATCTTTCCACCAAACCACTTAGTGAGATTCTGGGCATCGACTTCGATGTAGTGCATGACGCCGTTCAGCGTAGGAAGCGGGGGCACGGTAGTAGTCAAAGCACCCGGTCCAGTGCCGGCTACAGTGGAAGAATTAGACATGGCCTGGTCGCGGAGCGTACCCTCGCGCGTATCGAAGATAGTGTTAGGCCAGAAATCAGTGGGTTGTGGTGTCCAACCAGCAAGAAGTCCACCTGTGGTTGGATCCACGCCGCAGACTTGGGCAACAGTGGATATGGATGGGGTTTTCAAGGTAATGGATCCCGCAGTTACGGCCACGGACGAAGGATTGTCGCGAATGCGCTCAAGTCGAATGATGGCATTCGGGTGCGGATCCATGCAGGTGCCTGCCTGACCAGTGAAATTGCCGGCGGCCATGGGCACTCCGTTCTGATAGCCCAGAGTCGCGGATGGCAGGTTGGGAAGAGTTGGAGCTGCGCCGTACTCCATGTTCGTGGTGTTTTGTAACCACATGGGGTTCAGGTTTTTGGCGTCCAAAGACTGCGAGACAGGGTTGATGTTGCGACCCACGTAGCCAAGGCTGAGCACCTCAAGCGTAACGTCCTGTGCTGCGCCGCAAGGATTGCCGTAGGGAGCGAGCTGCGCGTCGATCTTGAGGAATCCCCGAATGACCGAGTACTGTGGATTGTTGGGAGGTTTGACGAACGGAACCGCACCTTGAGGCAACCAATAGCCATCTGGTCTACCCGCGGTGGCGTTGTAGCCGCCCGCGGCACCCGAAGCGGCGAGTGGAAGCGGAGTCACACCCAGGTTCACCATCATGTCATAGAGGGAGGAGGCAGGAGCATAATACCCCACGGCCTTCCAATTCGCGCCCGCGACTCCAGGCGGAATGGCGATTTTGCTGAGATCAAAAGGGGGGTTAGCGCTGACGCAAGGCAGATTGGTAATGTCGTTTGGATCGTCTGAAAGGAGAATGCGGAGACTGGCCTGCGCAAAGTAGCGTTCCGCAGTGACGTTGTTAGCCTCCCCAACGACGGGGCGACGAATGAGGTCGATATTCTGCGTGGCGCCGGAACCGATGGTAACGATTCCAAGATTCAACAGTTTCGCCCCCGTGGGATTGGGTGGCTTCGCTGAGGTACCCGGTCCGTTGACCAGATTTCCAGCGTAGTATGTGGAACCGAGGGAGATTTGCCCCCAATTTGAGGTGCCCGCCGTGGTTCCGGCCATACCCACTAAGCTACCTTCGGAGGGGGCCAACGCACGATAAGTGCAAGGGCTTGGCGGCTGGCAGGGTGAGGTTATGATTTGAACCGTGCCGGTGTAGCCGCTTGAAGTGGGATGGCCATTAGACAGGTATTGGCGGATTACGTCTTTATAGGCGTCGACCTTGTCAGAGAGTGTTAACGTGTTCCCGGAAGCCAGGAAGAGATTTCCGTTCGTGTGGGTGCGACCGCCAAAATTGAAAACAGGGCCGGGAAAGAAACTGAGGTCCGTGTCGGAAAAAATGCCGAACTGGAACATGGGAATCCCGACCGTCTGCGTGGTGCGCTTCAAGGCCACTTCCCTTCCGGCGGCGGTTCGCGCGTTGACGGTGAGGATGTACTCTGTGGCCATTGCCGTCATGCCCTGATACGTGCCTGACTTGATGGTGGAAATCGTGGGAGCAGGATTGCCGCTGCTATCGGTTGCCGCAGCCTGAATGTTAAAGCCAGAAGAGCCGTCGCCGCGAACGAATTGAATGCCCGCAATCGTGGGAGGGGTTGTGGTAAGAGCGGAAATCTGATTCTTGCTGGGTGAGTAGGTCTGGTCGAACAGATTGCCCAGGCTGGCTGTCAACTGCTCCATGCCGGCTTCCGCGCCATAGAACGTCTTGACTTGATCGTTGTTGGCGCCTGACAGTTGTTGGTCAGAGATCAAGAGAAGAGTAAAACCAACCAGGAGGGTGGACATCAAGAGGAGGAGGAGCAGGGTTGTGATGAGAGCAATTCCTGCTTCCTTGGAAATGCGCACCGATTTTGCGATGAGTTTCATTTTTTATGCGACTCCTCTTCAGTTGTACTTATTGACAAAAGCAAGACTGCGCAAACTGACCTGCGTCATCAGGTTGTCACGGGCGTAAAAAGATCGATTACCCTGCTTGATGGGATAGCTGGAACGCGCACCAATGTAGACGTTCACGGAGCGGATCTGCGCCTCACTATCGCCGGCAGGAACAGTAGACTGATTTGTCGGATTGGTCGCGTTATCGAAGAAGTTGTAGGTGAACTGGAGATTCTCGAGCGTTTCTCCAACAGCCGTAGGCGGATTTAATCCCACTTGACGCATCAGGCGAACGTGCTGCGAATCGGCAACGTCATCGAGAAAATAGGAAATCATCCACACACGAGTGACGGTCGTGGGAGGCCAGCAATTCGCCGGAGTTGTACAGCCAGGATTCCTCAACTGAAGAATGGTTCCGCTCGGGTCAGTGCGACCATTCAGGCCGAATTTGTCGCCGCTGCCCGCGAAATTCAGGGTGGCTCCGGAAGCAGAGGTGATTGCTTGCAGAGCAACTCCCCATGAATTGCTGAACATGATGAGATCTCCCGGCGCGATAGGAGTGGCGGACACGCCAGGGTTGAGCGGGTTAAAACAGGAAGTATCAAAGGTTACGACTTGACCATTAACACTGATGGTGCCATTGCAAGCCGGCGTTGTTCCCGAAGCCGGACGGTTCACAGGTATAAGGTCGAGACCGGAACTATTGTCGGCGTAGATGATGGTGATCTCATCGGTGATACTGGAGGGATTCGCAACTGTTCCCGTGACAGCATCGGGAGCGGTAATCGGAGGCCCCATCATCGAGCCGGGCTCCACAGCAGGAAGAACGGAATTGCACTGTGGAAAGGTGGTTGTGCCGCCTAACACGGGGCGGTTGATTGCCGCCGTCGTACCGCATGGAGCGGTGATTGATCCGTTCGAGGTGAACGGGATAGGAATGCCCGTGGTGGGTATGCCAGTGCCGGCCTGGATGAGATCCTGCTGAATCAAATCCAGGGAGGCACGAAGATTGGCGGACATGTCCGAGGCCATGGTTACATGGGTACTGGATTGTGATGCATCCCTGAAGGCTTGAACGGCGGCATAGAGGAGCACCATGGTGACTGCCATTGCGATCATCAACTCGATGAGCGTAAAACCTGTCCTGCGACCTTTTTGAGCTATCGGCATCACAAACCTCACGAATACGAAGAAATCAAGGAAATGAGTCGAAACTGGCTCTGCTGGCCCTGGAATGTATAGGTAATAGTGATGGTGATCTGCTTCAGATTAGGTGTACCCTTCACCGGCTCGATAAGGATCGTCCGCTTCATCCACGGATTCAGGTTCATTAGCGTGTCGTCAGCGGTACCGAGCATTTTGTCCGCTCCCGGACCGGTCACGACACCGTCAGGATTGGAGGCATCATCATCTGCCGTACCGACAATGCCGTCGGGTCCAGGGGCGTACAACGGCTGAGGATTGTCGAGAAAAACGCCCTGCGAACTCACGTTATTGATTTGTGTCCATGCGAGGACTCCGCTGTTCCGCGCCGTGAAAATGGATTCGAGGGCTTGCTGCGCCTTCTGTTGAGCAATAAACTGCACCTGGTTTGAATTGGAGAGCTTCAGGCCCTGGCTGTAAACGGTCGCAAGCGACAATATCCCGAAAGAGAGAATGACCATGGCAATCATGGTCTCCAGCAGTGTGAAGCCTTTTGTGTTTCTGTGCCGAATTGTCTTTACAAGTAGCATCGGACTCATCTCCCTACTCAACCCACTTAGTTCCAATCCAAGAATATGATCGAATGCGGCCAGTGCCACCCATGATGGTGACGGCGCGAACAGGGCTGGACGCACCGGCCATACCGATAAAGATCGTTCCGTTGACGGGGTTGTTGGCGCCATCCGTGAAAGCACCGCTTGAATTGAACATCATGGTTGGCGGTCCACCGCTGGTACCGGCGATGCACACCGCTGCGCAAGTGCCGAAGCCCATGGGGGTATCGCTAACACCGCCTGGCCCCATCATTTGCGTGCTTTGCGGAAATTGTGCTATTTGGGGAGCAGGCGTTGCTCCGCCGTCCACTGTGGCAAGAACAATAAAACTAACGTGTTGGATCTTGTCGACACCCGAGAAGCTCTGGTCGATGGTCACTTGCACATAGCGACGTTGAGAAATGGCAGTTTGCCGCGCCATGCGCAATTGACTCACTAAGGTATCAACTGCGGCGCTTGCTTTGTAATCCTTCAGTGTGTTCTTGGTATTGATCAGCGCCATTCCCATGAGGACCGCCATGACGCCGACGACGACCATCGTTTCGATGAGCGAAAAGCCTTGCTCGCGATTTCTCGTGTGTCTCATGGACAACTTCCTTTTGACCGCGAAAACCTTTTGCGAATAAATACAAAAGCCGAGTCCGCACGCTTTCGGGGCGCTTTGGACTTGCCTTCGGGCCGGGGAGAGAGTCGGGACCGCGCATTTGCGTCGGATACACCCTCTCTGCCGGTATGCAGTCCTACCGTATCTGTAACGCATGCATCTGTAGCGCAACAACTGGACGAAGGTACTGGTTCGGAGCAGTGGGGAGTCGCCCGTCCGACAGTTCCAGGCGAACAGTTACCATCGTTTGCGAAGGCGGAGCGCCCCGAAAAAGCGAATCATTGCAGTACAAGTTGCGCTAAAACCTTATGGACAAAGGGAATAATGACAGTCTGACAATCCGGAGAACTACCAGCAGACCTATGTCGCTGTGTATTCAGGAGAACCTATGTCACGGAGGGAGTTCTAATCACCGTAGTACTTTTTTGGGTTACTTGCGTAGCACAAATTGGTGATTTGATGCGGCACAATCCTGGATACTTGCGACATGTAGATATTTGCCGCTTCCCCTTCAAGTATAAGTCGTTGTGAGATAGGGGTTCGGCTATCGGGCAGCTCATCAAATCGCCGCTCAAACAGAAGCTGTGCGCTCGTAAGTGGGACGGCGATCGTTGCCGTCATTGGTTGAGTAACCTCCCGGAGGCACCATTCGATGGGCGCTTGTCCCGGGTAGCGGGTGACCCCACGGGCACCTGTCTGAAAGGGTCCCTGCAATTCGAATTCTGCGGGTGGATCGACCCAATTGGAAACGGTCGTCCAATACTTCCACGCAAAATTGCGACCAGCAGAGGTTTCCACACTTTGGCGTCATCTCCCATGCGATGTTTCCCATGACCTGCTTCCTGCACCGAGGCGGATTCCTAGAACATGCACAATCTGGTGCCACGCTCAGGCGAAGTCCAGCTCGACCTCATCGACGTAGCACCAGCCCCAGTTCTCGCCAGACTCAAGCGACTTCATGATTGGATGTTTCGTGCGATGGAAATGCTTCGTGGCGTGCTTGTTTTTCGACGAGTCACAGCAACCAACGTGACCGCATTCCAGACAAAGGCGCAGGTGTACCCAGCTATCACCCGTCTTCAGGCACTCCTCGCATCCCCGTGTGTGCGGAGTGACTTGCTTAATCTGGTCGAGATGTTTACAGGATTGCACGGTGTTTCCCCCTGGCGCTCATGCCCAACCGAGGAAAACGTGAGACGCGTGGACACGGAGCGTACCGACAAATTCGATGTTCTCGCTCCTTAAGAAGTTACCTTTGCTCCCCTGGTTGAGGTCAAGTCAAAAACCAGCGCAACTCACCCAATTCCATTAAACTACCTTTTCGCAGAATGGCATGCTACTGACGAAAATGATCAATCCAGCGACCAATGCTCCGGAGAATTCGATCGAGTTTCGTGGCGTCTCCTTTCGCATCGATGGAATTCGTGGCCGCGAGATTCTCTCTGAAGTCAACTTGCAGATTCCGCATGGCAAGACGATCGTACTTCTCGGGCGCAGCGGCAGCGGAAAGACCACTCTGCTGAAATTGATCAATGGGTTGTTGATTCCCTCCACTGGGGAGATATTGGTTGGGGAACGCTTAACCTGGGACTGGAATCCCATTCGACTGCGCCGGAAGATCGGCTACGTGATTCAGGAGGCGGGATTATTCCCCCATTTTACGGTTGCTGAGAATGTGGCGCTGGTGCCGACACTCGAAAACTGGCCACGGGTGAAGATCGACCAGCGAGTTAAGGAGATGTTGCAGCTTGTTGGGCTTGATCCCGGTGAATTCGCGCACAGACGCCCGCGTGAGCTTTCTGGCGGACAGCGCCAGCGCGTGGGTGTGGCGCGCGCCCTTGCCGCCGATCCGCCCATCCTCTTAATGGACGAACCGTTCGGCGCACTAGACCCAGTCACACGCGCAGAACTACAGCGCGAGTTCCAGTCGCTCGTCCGCCGCCTTCAGAAGACTATTGTTTTCGTCACGCACGATTTGCGGGAAGCCCTACTTCTGGCTTCAGAAATCGTTCTATTACAATCCGGAAGGATGGTCGCAAGTGCGCCGCCAGCCGAATTCCTGCGGCTCGCTCATCCAGAAGTTCGTTCCTTTGCATCTTCCTTGGCCCTCAGTTCAGGGGAATCATAATGACACCCTGGACATTTTTCATCGAGCACTATGCGGAAATTCTCGGGGCCACCCTGGATCACCTTGGACTTGTGTTGATAGCCATACTCATCGCGGTAAGCCTTAGTGTACCTCTCGGGATGTATATTGTTTATCATCGGGTATTGCGCACGTTCGCGCTTGGAATCGCAAGCATTCTGCAGACGATTCCAAGCCTGGCGTTGTTCGGATTTCTCATCCCTATTCCGTTTATAGGGGGGATCGGTAAACGTACCGCAATCGTCGCCCTGGTGCTTTATGCACTTCTGCCCATTCTGCGCAATACGTATGTTGGACTGACCGGTATTGACCCGGCGATTCTCGAATCTGCCGAAGCCATGGGAATGACGCAGAAGCAGATCCTGTTCCGGGTGCGTTTTCCGCTGGCCCTTTCCGTCATACTCGCCGGGATTCGCACTGCCACAATCATTACGATAGGCGTCGCCACCATTGCCGCTGCGATTGGCGCGGGCGGTCTGGGCACGTTTATCTTCCGCGGGGTTGCTCTCGTAAATGACGCACTTCTTCTAGCGGGCGCTATCCCTGCTGCCCTGCTTGCCATTCTGGCCGACATTCTTTTGGGTCTAGTCGAACGCCGTCTGCGGGTGACGTGAGGAGCGCCAGGCTATGAAACGATTTACTTTTTTGTTGGCGCTGCTCTGCATAGGCTGCTTTCTGAACTCCTGCCATAAAGCTCAAAAATCCAAGATCATTATTGGTTCCAAGTTCTTTACAGAACAAGTAATTCTCGCGGAACTTCTGGCACAACACATCGAAGCCCACACCGGCATTCCCGTCGAGCGCAAAACCAACCTAGGCGGCACACTGCTAGTCCACAAGGCTTTGCTCGCTGGAGAGCTGGATCTTTACGTTGAATACTCAGGCACGGCGCTGACCACGGTCCTGAATCAGGCGCCCTCTGGGGATTCCACTGCTGTGTACAAGCGCGTCAAGGAGTTCTATGCCGATCGATTCCACCTTGAAGTGACCGAGCCGCTCGGATTTGAAAACACATTCGCGATGGTGATTCGTGGTGACGACGCCCGGCGGTTCCATATTCGCGCTATTTCGGATATCGTGCTCATCGCTCCGAAATGGCGCGCGGGTGTTGGCTACGAATTTCTGGAGAGGCCTGACGGTTTTCATGGCTGGTCCCAACGATACGGGCTTCATTTCGCCGATCAACCGCATGTAATGGACTTGGGTTTAATCTACCGCGCGCTTATGGATCATCAGGTTGACATTGTCGCTGGCAATTCCACTGACGGGCTCATCGACACTCTCGGCTTGGTGGTGTTAGAAGACGACAAGCACTATTTCCCTCCCTACGATGCGGTGCCAATCGTTCGCCAATCCACCGTTGCCCAGTTTCCGCAGCTTCGCGTGGCACTTGCGGACCTTGCAGGAAAAATCTCAGAGTCGGACATTCGCCGGTTAAACTATGCGGTCGAAGGCCAGCTCAGGGATCCAGCCGAAGTTGTGAGGCAGTTCCGCGCCGCCAGAGGTCTGTAGAAAAGTGCAGGCAGCATTAAAGGGGCTGACGCATCACATAGGTAGACGGACTGTCCATCCGACCGGTGCTCGTCAGGGATCATTCTCCGCGTAGCGTGCTAGATTGCAGCCCGCAGCGTGTACAATTCTGAACAGTTCTCTAGTCCAATTACAGTTCAAAGTAAATACGGGAAAACCCAGCGCGACAATGTGGCAGCAGCCACGCACGAGGCTGCGCGGGCACAGGTTTCACCTCAACAGAAAGGCAGTGCCAGATGGTTCGCACCAAACACCTAGCGCTACCCTTGTATGCACTTCTTTTGCTGCAGCCGCAAAGACTTCTTGCCCAGAACTCGTTACCACTCCTGACCAGCTGCTGATGGAAAGCGGCACTCCCGTGAAACTGCAGTTGACGCAAACGATTACCTTTGCGCATGCCCACAAGGGCGATCGTCTTGCCTTTGTGGTCGAAAAAGATGTCGATGTGGGTGGTTACACGGTGATCCGTGCCGGAGCACCGGCGGAAGGCGCCGTGGTTGCTGTAAAAGGAAAGCGTCCATTTGGAATGGGAGGCGACATAATCCTGAAGCTGGATTCGGTGGAATTGGCGACTGGCGAAAAAGCCGGACTGGTGGGACGCAGGGAATACAAAGGGAGAGCGCACACTATTCGCATGGCTGTGGGCATGGCCGTCACTGCGGCATTTCATGCGCCCGCCGCGCCGGTGTTGCTGCTGACACGAGGACGGGACAGCACGGTGTTGAAAGGCACGGAGGTCACCGCGTACACCAGGGATGAATCCTGGATGGAAGCGGCGAAATTGCCCTTGGCGCGAGAAAACGTTTCCGAATTGAGCGAGCTGATGAAGCTGCTGCCGCCACGCGTGATGAATGGCGAAGGGCGAGAAGGCGACATGCTGAATATGATGTTCGTCACTCAGGAAGAGGAATTGCAAGAGACCTTTGCGAGCGCCGGCTGGCTGAAGGTTGGAGAAGTCCAAACCACAAATTATCTGGCATCTGCTATGCCAGCGAAAACATTACACGAAATTGCCGATGAACAAACTGTATGTATTTGGGAGATCGCAGGATTATTCGTTCGCGCTTCCGGATCCGAGGTTCATTGTGGCTCAGCGGCACCATCTGAGGATCTAGAAAACCGAGCGCGTGGTGGATGGCAGCCCATTGTGGTTGGCTGCGGCCACGCACGACGTTGCGATTGAATTCGTGATGCGAAAATTCCGTCTGTTTCACCGGATTGACCCGAATGTGGATGCAGGGCGCGAGTTCATCGCCGGAAATCTGGCGGAGACGCGGCAAGTGGTGCGCGAGGAGTATGTGGCCCGCACGGAGCCGGTATTTAGCGTGCAAACGGCCACCGGGCAATCGTATTACTCTGACAGCCGATTACTGTTGCTGGAATTGAATCGGGCAAGCGTGCGAAAAGCGGAAGGAACGGAAGCGACGGCGAAACTGACCCAAAGGATGATGACAAGATAAAGCCCGAGGACGTGCCATAGAAGTACAGGAACCGAGAGAAGAAGCAACGAAATTCGACTCTCGGCTACAATGCTCTGCGGAGGAAACATGCCCAAATCCCGCAGGCAATTTTTGACCGAAACTTCCTTAGGACTGATCGGCGCGGCTGCTGGTCTTCACCGCAAAGCGCAAGACCCTACAAAACTACCTCCAGGGGCGCCTTCGGCGTTCGGGGCAGGACCCGGCGTTGGCCCCGAAGTAAGCGCCAAAACGTTTACCGAAGCGGAAAAATTGGTGCAAGTGGAACTGACTCCCGCCGACCGTCAACTGGCTGCGGATAGTTGGCGGCAAACCATGGCCGCCCTGTACGAGCGACGGAGTGGGCCGCGGAGACTGGCACTGGAGCCAACTCTCGCGCCTTACTCGCATGTCGACTCCGTGTTGCCGGGCGTAAAAACAGGGCCGGCGCGCAATCGATTTGTGCGCAGCGCAACTCATCCCGGTCCGTTGCCGGCAAACGAAGAAGATATCGCGTATGCGACAGTGGCCCAGCTTTCGCGATGGATTCAGTCGCGCCAGCTTACCTCGACCCGCCTAACACAAATTTATCTTAGCCGGATTGAGCGGTATGACCCGAAACTTCACTGTGTGATTACCGTGACGCGCGAGCACGCGTTGGCGCAAGCCAAACAGGCGGATGCGGAAATCGCCGCGGGAAAATATCGCGGAGCTCTCCATGGAATACCCTGGGGGGCAAAAGATCTGCTGGATACCGCGGGAATTCCAACGACGTATGGAGCCGAGCCCTATCGTCACCGTGTTCCAGAACATGACGCGGCCGTAGTGAAGCGGCTGAACGATGCGGGCGCCGTGCTGATCGCCAAACTCAGCCTGGGCGCGCTGGCACTGAATGATATCTGGTTCGGCGGACAGACGATGAATCCCTGGCTGTTGGAGGAGGGTTCATCGGGGTCCAGCGCCGGGCCGGGCGCAGCCACCGCAGCGGGACTTGTGGCGTTCGCCATCGGCAGCGAAACGGGAGGCAGCATCGTTAGCCCGAGCATGCGCTGTGGAGTGACCGGATTGCGCCCGACGTTTGGCCGCGTGCCTCGTACCGGTGCGATGACGCTGTGCTGGTCGCTGGACAAGCTGGGACCGATGACACGCAGTGTGGAAGACGCGATGCTGGTGCTGCAGGCCATTACGGGGCCCGATTCCGGCGACGTTTCCAGTGTGCCGAGCAAACTGGATTTCGATGCCTCGGTGCCCGTGAAGGGCTTGCGGGTCGGTTACTACCCTGCTTGGATGATCCAGAATCCAGCGACGGATGTGGATCGTGCCGCGCTCGCCACATTGCCAAAGGTGGACATGGTTCCGGTGGAGGTGTCACTCCCGGACTGGCCGTACGGCACCTTGAACTCGATTCTGTTTGCAGAAGGCGCGGCTTCGTTTGAGGAACTGACGCTGGGGCATGACGTTGATCAGCTGAAAATGCAGACGCTGGACTCCTGGCCAAATCTTTTCCGGCAGGCGCGGTTTTTGTCTGCGGTGGATTTTGTACAGACCGATCGCTTTCGCCGCAAGGTGGCAGAACAGATGGCGCAGTTGTTCACAAAAGTGGATCTGCTGCTGGTTCCCTCGCTGCGCGACGAAATTCTCACCATCACCAACAACACCGGGCATCCTTCGCTGACGCTGCGCGCGGGATTTGTTGAAGTTAGCGAGGCGCGCAGCGATTGGGCGCCTGACCCACAGCATCCGCTGCCAAAATTCTCGCCGCCAAGGCAAGTGCCACATGGCGTTACGTTGATCGGGCACCTGTTTGAAGAAGGCACCGTGGCGCAGGCAGGAATGGCGCTGGAACGTGCCTTCGGCGTCGCAAGTCAGCGACCGCCAGGCTTTTGAAGAACCACGCGCCCGCGACAGATGAGGGGAGAGGCGGTGTTGTCATAGTTGCTGCAATGGTGCATTGAAGCATCGCGCCTCATCCACGACACACGATGATCCGGCAAAAGCCAATTAAATTGTGGCGTATGAGTCGCGGATTGCAATGACGAACACCAATGTCGGAGCTGAGGCTCCAATCCCCTAAATCGGCATAGGGGGAGGGGTCGCCCCTCCTCCGCCGAGTAGGCCCGGGGAATTGCACCCCGAGCCTCTCGCTGAACCGGACTTAAACCTCTCAGCTTATCCGGCTCGTGCCACCCACGGAAGACTGCCGCCTTCCACCGACTTCGAGTTCCTCCGGTTGCCCGTTGACTCGGATCATGCCACGGGTGACCTGCCCCCTTTGCTCCTCGGGAATTACCCCGGATCAACGCTACTATGGAGCAGTCCGTCCCTGGCTTGCGCATTGGTACTTTCGGCCTCGCGGGATTTCCGCTTGCGCCTTTTCCCTTGCCATCGCAAACCAAGTTCTCAAGTTCCGTACGAAAGCCCAGACTAGAGTCACGCCCCCTGTACACCGGACATCGCACGGCCAGTAAGTAGGTGGCTGCCGTGCTCCTCCCGGCCCTGGCAGGCAGTTCCGGTTTTGATGTCGTCCTAGTGGTGTTTCGATGCGTTGTCGGAGGTTCATTTGCTTTCGTCTCTCTAATCCCTACATGACGTGATCTGATGTCACGCCTTTTAACCGTGACGTTCACCGCCGCAGCTTTTGACTGCAGCAGCTCACAGCTGTTTGAAGCCTCCCCCTACAGGGTGGCTCCGAAGGGCCCACCTTCATCTTTCGTACAGCATGACGCTTGCGCGTCTTCTTGACACAACCTGCCACACCACCGGATATGCGGGTCCGCGTACGGCGGTTCGGCGGAGTAAGCTAACAGCGCACGACCATGGGTGGAAGCCCGAGCGGAGCAAAGTAGGCGTTGGACAGCGCAAGGGTAAGAGCGGGCGATTGCGCGATCCGCCACGGGCCCGGAGGACTGCCGGCGGTTTGCGCCGCCAGATCCTGACTGATGCCCCATTTGCGAAGCTCGCGGAACCGCGTTCGTCCACGCTTCCATTGCTTCCACACCACCGATCGTAGCCGGCGGCGTAGCCACGATTCAAGACTTTGCAGCACCGCGGGCGTTGGACAGTCGCCGAAGTACCCGAGCCATCCCCGCAGATAGGTCGCGATCTCCTTGACCATCTGCGTTAGGCTGATGCCGCGGTTCGGTACGTCTGTTCGCGAATTCGTTCTTTAAAGCGGACGATGGCCTTGGGGGCGATTCGCCGCCTAGGTTTTCGCTCGCTGGTGAAACTGAATCCGAGAAACTTCCTTTGCCCCGGTCGAGCCACGGCGCTCTTCGCCTGGCTTACCTTGAGCTTGAGGCGGTGGGTGATGAAGTGCGTAACGCCCTCCATCACTCGCTGGCCCGCTCGTTCGCTGTCGACGTAGATGTTGCAGTCGTCGGCATAACGCACAAAGTGGTGACCGCGCCGCTCCAACTCTCGATCCAGTTCGTCCAGCACCAGATTACTGAATGCCTAACTTCCGCACTCCGCTTCCGTCCGGCTTCGCGATTTCCACCCCTCGCACCGGCTGCGGTTGATAGGTTCCGTTTCGCAGTTGTTCCCCAATTTCTGGCCCATGCTACTTCAGGTATTCCGGTAGTTCTTCGACGGTCATCCCGTCCACTCCCGGACTCCCTTTGTTGCTCTTGACTCGTTGTAATGCCTGCTTGCTGTTTTCCAGCTCGCAGACTCCTTCCATCCTCCGTTCCGGCCAGGCTTTCTGACTTGCGCTTCGCCATCAGCGTTTCGGTCCCTTTCTCAGTGGTCTTCGGAGCATCACTCCTACCTTCCACCGAAAAGGCCAGCACCTCTTGTTCGGGCCGGTTTTTTTCTGCCGCTGTCCGCTCATGAGTCGCGCTGCTTACTTGCCTTTCCTTTATTCCCCTTGCGGGGTACCGTTCGGGCCTTCGATCCCCGTTCCCGGTTCGGCCTATCCGTTGCTCCACCTTTCGGCCTTGGAGTGCCTCACGAGCCTTGCCGACGACAGGATCTACTACGCCCTTTGCTGACTTCTGCGACACGGTCCAGGTGAATTGCTTCACCCTTAGTCACGAATCCGTGACATGCCACAGATCTCCCGAGGTAAGTTCGACCGCCTTCGACGCGCAACCGCCGGATTTACAACCGGTGAGCTTGATGGATATGGGCTTCGCGATCGTTTGCCCGCTCGCCCGCCACCGTATGCCTCAGATCCGGTTTTTGTACATCGGCTCGCGTCTTTGCTCTGCGCTTCTTTCAGGCCCCGCCTTGCGGCGAGTGTTATTTCACCCTTGCGCTTCGCTATCACTTCACGTCCATCACGTTGTGAAGAGGACTTACACCTCCTAGCCGCACTTTCGCAGTTAGGAGCGATTTTCTGCATTTTCGCTATCATTTTCGCAGCTAAGTTGTGTGTTTCTATCGCCGCGCTCTGAAAAAACGGTAGAGTGAAGACCAAGGGTCTTCCCTTATACCCCGGAGTTCTGGCAGTCTGCTGTCAGCATGTTTCTGCGCAGCATCCATCGCAAAAAAGACGGCAAGGATCATCGCTACTTCAGCATCGTAGAAAATCATCGCATCGCGTCCGACAAAACGGTGCAGCGAACCGTCCTCTATCTCGGCGAGATCAACGATCAACAACAAGCGGCTTGGCGCAAGACGCTGTCCGTATTTGATGAACAAGAGCAAGAGTATGCGAACTTGAGTTTGTTTCCCGATGACCGCGAGATTCCCGCCGATGCCATCGACAGCCTGCAAGTGAAACTGAGCGGTCTCGAACTGCGTTGCCCTCGGCTGTTCGGTAGCTGCTGGCTGGCGTGCGAGTTATGGCAGCAACTGGGCTTGCATGAGTTTTGGGATGCTCGCCTTGCTGGAACACGGGAAGAAGTTCCTTGGGAAAAAGTGTTGCAGCTATTGGTGGTGAGCCAGCTGCTGGATTCGGGCAGCGAGTTTCGTGTACATCGCCAGTGGTACCTGACCACCGCTATGGATACGCTGCTGGGAACAAATTTCTCCGTGGCCGAAAAGGATCGCTTGTATCGTTGCCTGGACCGTGTGCTCGAACATAAGCAGGAACTCTTTCTATGGCTGCGCCAGAAGTGGGCCGATTTGTTTCAGGCGGAATTTGAAGTGTTGCTCTACGACCTGACGAGCACGTACTTTGAAGGTGCGATGGAAGAGAACCCCAAGGCCAAGTACGGTCACAGTCGCGATAAACGGACAGACTGTTTACAGCTGGTGATTGCACTGGTAATCACCACCGATGGCTTCCCGTTGGCCTACGAAGTCCTGGACGGCAATACCAGTGATCGCACCACACTCCGCGATTTTCTTGATCAGATTGAGAAGACCTATGGGAAAGCAAAACGCATGTGGGTGATGGACCGCGGCATTCCCACCGAAGAGATCTTGCAGGAGATGCGCGATCCGGCACGCGAGATTTTCTATCTGGTGGGAACACCAAAAGGCAAGATCCAGCAGTGTGAAAAGAAGTGGTTGGATCTGCCCTGGCAGAAGGTCAGAGAGTCGGTGGAAGTGAAACTGTTTGAGCAAGACGGCGAACTCTATGTGCTGGCCAAGAGTGAAGGAAGAAGAGCCAAAGAGACCGCCATGCGCCGCAAACGTCTGGCTCGCTTGCTCAGAAAACTCCGTGCCATGCGGCGCAGCCTGCCCTCTCTCTGGTCCAGTTACTGATGCGTTTGGGCGCCGCGAAAGCAGCCGCGGGGCGCGCCTTCCAGTTCGTGCAGATGCAAGTACCGGAGGAAGGCCAGCCGGTCACCCGCGAGACCTTCCAGTTTCGTGTGGACAAGCAAAAGCTCCAGGAGGCGGAATGGCGCGACGGACACTACTTGCTGCGCTCCAACCTTACCGCCGGAGATCCCAGCGCGCTGTGGACCCGCTACGTGCAGTTGACACAGATCGAATCGGTATTTAAATCACTCAAAAGCGAACTTTGCATCCGCCCGATCCGCCATCAATTGGAGCATCGCGCCGACGCACACATTCTGATCGCCTTTCTTGCCTACTGCTTACAAGTGACGCTGAAGCAGCGTCTGTTGCTGCACGCCCCAGGGTTGACGCCTACGGCGGTGTTGGAGAAGTTAGCGGAAATCAAAATGATTGACGTGTGGATTCCTACGGTCGATCAACGATGGTTGATTTTGCCGCGCTACACACAGCCTTCTCCCGACACCAAGGTGCTGATCGAGAAGCTGAAATTGCAGTTGCCGAGCCAGCCGCCACCGCGCTTGGTCGCGCAAAAACAGAGCTTACGAAATCGAGGTATCAACCGTACGGTAGGAGGTTGTTTTGTGGTGAAGACCTTTCCCTAACCCGACTGAATCCAAAGCACTTAACCGAATCAGATGTGCCCAAGTGCGAAAGTTCGGCTAGCTGTCGAACATGCTCGGCACACAGAAAAAGCCCGCTGGGGTTTCCCACAGCGGGCTGATGAATGTTGGATTGTGGAGGCGCGTTAGCTCTTAGCTTCGACGGCTTCTTCGACTTTGCTCTTCTCTTTCTTTTCTTTCTTCTTGAACTCGTAGGTGACGAGTTCAAGAATGGCCACCTTTGCGCCATCTCCGACGCGTATGCCCGCGGGAATAATCCGGGTGTAGCCGCCCGCACGATCCGCAAATTTCGGCGCGATTTCGCTGAAGAGTTTCTTGGTGACGGCAGGCGTCATGATATAGCTGGCCGCCTGACGCCGCGCTTGCAATGTGTCTTTCTTGCCGAGCGTAATCATCTTCTCCGCCACCGGGCGCGTCGCTTTCGCGCGGGTGAGCGTAGTAGTGATCCGTCCGTGCTCGAAGAGGTTGGTGACCAGGTTGCGCAACGTCGCGCGGCGGTGCCACGGGTTGCGTCCCAGTTTTGAGCCTGACTTCAGATGTCGCATCGTTTGTCCCTTTATTCCTTAGAGGCCTACCGACTCGTCGGAGCTCGGCATCGAGGTCTGGCTGGGGAGCGGCGGCCAGATGATGCGGCCGTGCTCATCGAATTTCATACCCAGGCTGAGGCCCATCTTCACCAGTATATCTTTGATCTCGTTGAGCGACTTGCGGCCGAAGTTCTTGGTCTTCAGCATTTCGTTTTCGCTCTTCTGGACGAGTTCGCGGATGGACTGGATGTTGGCGTTTTTCAAGCAGTTGTAGCTGCGTACGGAAAGTTCCAGTTCTTCGACGGAACGGTCAAGGTGTTCGAGGCGCGGATCGTGAACGATATCCTGAGGCATCTCGACGTTGTCGACGGGTTCTTCGAAGTTGATGAAGATGGTCATGTGATCCTTCACCAGTTTCGCGGCATAGCCGATGGCGTCCTGCGGCGTTAAGGCACCGTTGGTCCAAACTTCTAGCATCAGCTTTTCGTAGTCGGTCATCTGGCCGAGACGAGCGGATTCCACGGAGTAGTTCACCTTGCGTACGGGCGAGTGGACGCTGTCCACGGGTATGTACCCAATGGGCAGATCCTCATCGTAGTTGCGGTCGGCAGCGACGTAGCCGCGGCCATTCTTGACGCGCATTTCGATCTGCAGCTTGCCGCCTTCGCTGACGGTGGCGATGTACACGCTCTTGTCGAGGACCGCGAAATCCGCATCTTCCTCAATCTGGGCGCTGGTGACGACGCCGGGCTGCTCGACATTCAGGTAGATAGTCTTCGGCAGGTCGTTGTTCAGCTTGATGGGCACCTGCTTCAGGTTCAGGATGATGTCGGTCGCATCTTCAACCACGCCGGGAATCGAAGAGAATTCGTGCAACACGCCTTCGATTTTTACGGCGGTGATAGCTGCACCCTCAATGGAGCTCAGCAGCGCGCGCCGCAATGCATTCCCAACCGTGGTACCCCAACCGCGCTCGAACGGCTGCGCGGAAAACCGCCCGTATTGCTCTGTGAGCGATTCCGGCTCAGACGCGAGACGCTTCGGTTTTTGAAATCCCTTCCACATCGTGTTCCTTCCTTCTGGCCCGAGAATCGGACCCAAAACCATTGCCAACTCTTAAGGCCCGCCAAGCTATGACGGGCCACGGGAAGAGTGTTGACCCTTACTTCGAATACAGCTCGACGATCAGCTGTTCGTTGATTGGCGGCGTCTGGACGTCTTCGCGCTTCGGCAAGGCCACAACCTTGGCCTTGAATTGCTCGCGCTCCTGCTCCAGCCATGGCACGGCGTTCTGACTTTGCGCAACGTTGCGCGCTTCCAGGACCATGGCATTCTGGTGCATCTTCTCTTTGATGGCGATTTCTTCGCCCACGTTCACCTGGTAGGACGGGATGTTTACTTTCTTCCCGTTGATACGCACGTGACCGTGGAGCACCAACTGGCGCGCCTGGGAACGGGAGGACGCCAAGCCAGCGCGCCACACCGCATTATCCAAACGTCGCTCCAGCATAATGATCAGGTTTTCACCCGTTGGGCCCTTGGCGCGTTCCGCTTTTTCGAAATAATTACGGAACTGGCGTTCAAGCAGACCGTAGGTGCGCTTGGTCTTCTGTTTCTCGCGCAGTTGCAGGCCGTAACCGGCAACTTTGGCGCGCCGCGACTGCCCGTGCTGTCCCGGTACGAAGTTACGCTTCTCAATCGCGCACTTGTCCGTGAAGCACCGCAGGCCTTTTAGAAATAGTTTCTGCCCTTCCCGGCGGCACAGGCGGCAGACTGCATCTCGATGTCTTGCCAACTTCTATTCTCCCTTCCCAAATCTCTTCAAACTGGTTCCAAATTCGATCGTCATCCTCAAACGCGGCGGCGCTTCGGCGGACGGCACCCATTGTGCGGCATGGGCGTAACGTCGCGGATAGCGACAATGTGCAAACCTGCAGCAGCGAGGGCGCGTACAGCCGATTCGCGGCCGGACCCTGGGCCTTTCACTTTAACTTCTACGCTCTTCATCCCGAACTGGTCGCGGGCGGTGCCGGCGGCAGACAACGAAGCCTGCTGCGCGGCGTAGGGGGTACCCTTACGCGAACCCTTGAAGCCGATGGCGCCAGCCGAGGACCAGCAAAGCGTGCGGCCGTCCAGATCGGTGATGCTGATCTGCGTATTGTTGAACGACGCAGCTACATACACGATGCCGTGAGGGACAATGCGGCGCTCTTTCTTCTTCTTGAATTCCTTTTTGCGTTTACCCGCAGCCGCTCCCGGCTTCGCTGGTACTGCTGCTGCGTCGGGTGCTGCGTTCTGCTCTTTAGCCACGTTTCACTCCAATGTGTAACAAGTTACAAGTTGTCAGTTCCAAGTAAGGCGCTCTTTGCAAGTTCTTACTTAAGATCCAAAAACTACCTCAGCCCTTCTTGCCCTTAATCTGTTTCTTACCGGCAACGGCGCCACGGCGCGGCCCCTTCCGGGTGCGCGCGTTGGTGTGCGTGCGCTGCCCGCGAACCGGAAGATTACGGCGGTGACGAATCCCGCGGTACGCCTGGACTTCGATCAGGCGGCGGATGTTCATCTGGATCTCCTTGCGGAGATCGCCCTCAACACGGCCTTCCTGTTCGATGACGTTACGGATGCGATTGACTTCGTCTTCGGTCAAGTCGCGAATCTTTTTCGTGAAATCGACGTTGGCCTTTTCGGCAATGCTCTTCGCGCGCACCTGCCCGATGCCATAAATGGAGGTCAACCCGACCCAAAGGCGCTTCTGCGGTGGAAGATCAACACCTGCGATACGTGCCATAGTCTCTCCTTAATCCCTTATCCCTGCCGCTGCTTGTGCTTCGGATTGACGCAAATCACCCGAACCACGCCGCGGCGATGAATCACCTTGCACTTGTCACAAATCTTTTTTACGCTCGCCCGAACTTTCATACTGCGTTGCTCCTCGTTGGCCACCTGGAAGTGGCCGCTACAGAATCCGTGCCGCTACTTGTAGCGGTATACGATCCGCCCACGGGTCAGGTCGTACGGGGAAAGCTCTACCGCGACCTTGTCTCCCGCCAGGATGCGGATGAAATTCTTTCTCATCTTGCCGGAGACATGCGCCAGCACCTGGTGCTTGTTCTCCAACTCCACGCGAAACATCGCATTGGGCAACGGTTCAATAACCGTGGCCATGACTTCGATTGCGTCCTCTTTCGGATTACCAGAGTCGCCCTTCTTTTTGTCTTCAAACGGCTGCTTCGCCATATGCTCCTGTTGTCTTGAGTCCTAAGTAGTAAGTTCCAAGCCTTAACTAACACCGGTCTCACTAATTACTTAGAACTTAAAACTGTTTTACCAGCTCGGCCCGGTCATCCCTTTCGGCCGGGTCAAAATCCATGGCCCATTGGCAGTCACCGCAATCGTGTGCTCGAAGTGTGCAGACGGGCTGCCATCGGCAGTTTCCGCTACCCACTCACCTCGCATCTGCACTTCAGGACGGCCGGCATTCACCATCGGTTCAACGGCGATGACCATGCCTTCCTGCAAACGCGCACCGCGTCCCGGCTCACCATAGTTCGGGAGGTTGGGCTCGTCGTGCATCCTGGTGCCGATGCCGTGGCCCACAAATTCCCGGACTACCGAATAACCGTGCAGCTCGACCCAACTCTGCACCGCGTGTCCGACATCACCCAGCCGATTCCCTGGGCGCATCTTGTCGATGGCGCGATCCAGCGATTCACGAGTCACATCAAGGAGCTTCTGCAGCTCAGGACTGATGCGCCCCACGGGCACGGTAACCGCCGAATCCCCGAAGTAACCATCGACCTCCATGCCAAAGTCGATGGAAACGATGTCGCCCTCGCGCAACTTGCGTTTGGGTGACGGTATCCCGTGTACGATCTCGCTGTTCACCGAAGTGCACAGCACACAAGGATACCCACGATAACCCTTGAACGCGGCCTTGCCCGGGCCCTTGGCGATGATCCCCTCGGCTCGCTGTTCGAGGTCCATCGTGGTCATTCCAGGTTGTACAGCGTCACGAAGCGCGTTCAGAACTTCGTGGACTACCTGGCCCGCCCGGTACATCTTTTCCAGTTCCGCGGCGCTGCGTAATTGGATAGCCATTTCTCTCTACCGCGCTCCGCGAATCCCAGCCACAGCGTGCATGATGTCTGCTTGAACTTCCTCAACGCTCTTGCGCGCATCGACATCGTGAAGAAACCCGAGCCGCCGGTAGTACGTCACCAGGGGCGCCGTCTGCTTCTCGTACGCCTGCAACCTTGGCTTGACTACTTCTTCGCGATCATCCGGCCGCTGATACAGCTCGCCGCCATCGACATCGCAAATTCCCTCGACCTTCGGCGGGCGATCGAAAATATTGTAAATCTCGCCGCACTTCTTACAGGTCCTTCGCCCGGTTAACCTCCTCATGAGCACCGAATGACCGATGACCATGTGAATCACGAACGGCTGATGCAACCCGTGTTGCTTCAGCAATTCACCCAGGTATTTCGCCTGAGTGACGGTTCGCGGAAAACCGTCAAACACAAAACCATGAGAACAATCGGGCCGCTCAATACGCTCCGCGACCATCTTCAAAACCACCGAGTCCGGTACAAGGTCACCACGTTCCATCAACGGCTTGGCCTTCAGTCCCAGCGGCGTCCCCTTGGCGACATGCTCGCGAAGCATATCGCCCGTCGAAAGATGCGGAATGCCAAACTTTCTGGCCAGCTCTTTCGCCTGGGTGCCTTTCCCGGAGCCCGGAGGCCCCAGAAAGATCACGGCGCGGTCGAGTTTTCCGACAGGACGCTCGTCCAGCGCCACGATGTCGTCCCCCTTAGCGGCGGCCGCGCAAACGGCCCTTCCGCGCAAAGCCCTCGTAATTACGCATGACGAGTTGTGCCTCCAACTGCTGCACTGTATCCATCGCCACGCCGACCACGATAAGGAGCGAGGTACCGCCAAAGTAAAACTGCACACCCAATCCGTTCAAAATCCACTGCGGCCAGCGGTCGAACCAGTTGCCACCCAACCATACCGGCAAGTGATTCAAGTGAATGCCGGCGATCATCCATTCCGGAAGCAGACAGACCAGCGCGAGATAAACCGCGCCGATAAACGTGAGCCGCTTCAGGATCATGCTGACGTATTCCGAGGTGCTGCGCCCGGGACGAATCCCTGGAATGAATCCACCGTTCTTGCGCATGTTGTCAGCGAGCTCAGTGGGATTGAACACGATGCCGACATAGAAAAATGCGAACACAATGATCAGCGTAATATAGATCACAGTGTAGAGTGGCTCGCCCCACTTCAAGGTGTCAGCAATGTTCTTCACGAACGGCCAACGTGTGCCCAACATGAGCGCCGCGGTAGCCGGGAACGCCAACAATGAACTGGCGAAAATCGGTGGAATGACGCCACCGGAATTCACACGCAGAGGAAGATACGTGGACTGCCCGCCCATCATGCGGCGGCCCACCACGCGCTTGGCGTACTGCACGGGAATGCGGCGTTGCGCGCCTTCGACGAAAACGATGAAAGCGACCACGCCCACCATCAAGACAAGCAGCAGGAGGATGGCCAGGGGAGTAAACGCACCCCAAGCCTGGGTTTTTGCCTTTTCGTAGAGGTCAAAGATGCCGCGCGGCAAGCCCACCACGATACCGACGAAAATGATGAGCGACATGCCATTGCCGATGCCGCGGTCGCTGATCTGTTCACCGAGCCACATGATAAAGGCAGAGCCCGTGGTCAGCGTCAGAATAGTCATCAGCACGAAGGGCAATCCCGGGTGATAGACAAGCGACTGGCCCGCAATCGATTGCGATTGCAAAGCCGTGGCAATCGTCGTGGATTGCACGATACTGAGTACAATCGTCAGGTAACGCGTATAT
Organism: Candidatus Acidiferrales bacterium; assembly: GCA_963839315.1. Taxonomy (GTDB): domain Bacteria; phylum Acidobacteriota; class Terriglobia; order Acidiferrales; family UBA7541; genus Acidiferrum. Next base: position 29,732 of record CAWIUU010000030.1, on the reverse strand, counting down.
TGCGTAATCTTGCGCCGGCCGAGTTCGCCTTCTTTTTGCAAGCGTTCCAAGTATGGGAACACCACGGTCATCAACTGCAGGATGATCGACGAGGTGATGTACGGCATAATTCCCAGGGCGAAAATCGTCATGCGACGCGCATTGCCACCGCTGAACAGGTCGAAGATGCCCAGCATGGACCCGGCAGCCTGCTTGAAAAGTTGTTCCAGCACGTCGGTGTTGATCCCAGGCGTGGGAATGTGCGCACCGAGCCGATAGACCGCGAGGAGGCCCAGCGTGAAGAATAGCCGGTTCCTCAGATCTTCGATCCGGAAGAGATTCGCGAATGCGTTTAAGAATCGATTCATGCGGATTCCTCGGGTAACCCGATTACGCTACCACCTCAAACGTGCCGCCTGCCTTGGTGATCTTCTCCTTGGCGGTGGCGCTGAAAGCATGAGCATGAATGGTGAGCTTGGTCTTCAACTCGCCATCGCCCAAAACCTTGATCGGATCCGTCGCGCGGCGGATGAAACCGTGCGCGCGCAATAGTTCCGGAGTAACCGTTTCGCCTGCGGGAAACACATTCAGTTCCTCGAGGTTGACGACCGAATAGTCCACGTCGAACGGGTTGTGGAAGCCGCGCTTCGGGATGCGGCGATGCAGCGGCATCTGCCCGCCTTCAAATCCACGGCGACGCGAATAACCACGGCGGGACTTCTGTCCCTTGTTGCCGCTTCCGGCAGTCTTGCCAAGCTTCGAACCCATGCCGCGACCCACGCGCACTTTCTTTTTGCGCGAGCCCGCGGGCGGACGAAGCGTTGAGAGCGAAATTGTGTTGTGTTCTTTCTTGCCTTTTTCAGCCATAACTTATTTCACCACTTCCACGAGGTGGCGCACTTTGTGGATCATGCCGCGAATTGCCGGCGTATCCTCGCGCTCGACCACCTGATGCAATCTACGCAGCCCCAGGCCGCGAATCGTCGCACGCATGTCATCCGTGCAACTGATGAAGCTCACTACCCACTTCACTTTTACGGTTCCTGCGCTCTTCGCGCTTTTCTTTTCGCCTGCCATGAATTATTCCCCTGCCGCCTTTTCAACCTTCTCTGCTTTTGGCGGGCGGCCGCTGATTTCTTCCACGGTCTTGGAGCGCGTCTCCGCAACCTGATTAGCATCCTTCAAGCTCAACAGCGCCGCGAAGGTCGCCTTCACCACGTTGTGCGGATTCGATGTGCCGAGCGACTTAGTGAGTACATTCGCGATGCCAGCCACCTGCATCACTTTCCGTACCGGACCGCCGGCAATGACGCCGGTACCCTCCGAAGCGGGCTTCAAGAGAACCTGGGCCGACCCGTACCGCCCGGTAACCTGGTGGGGAATGCTGGTGCCCTTCAGGTTGAGCTTGATGAGGTTCTTTTTTGCCTGCTCGATGCCCTTCTTGATGGCCATGGGAACTTCGCGGGCCTTGCCCATGCCGAAGCCCGCGTGGCCGTGGTTATCACCCACGACTACAAGCGCAGAAAAGCTCAAGTTCTTGCCGCCCTTGACGACCTTGGTGACGCGATTGATCGCGATCACATCATCCTTCAAATCCGAAGGGTTGACTTCCAGGAGCCGCCGTACCGCCAGACTATCGCGCAAAATTTGCTTCGACATTTAGAACTGTAACCCCGCTTCCCGCGCTGCATCTGCGAGCGCCTTGACGCGGCCGTGATACTTATAACCGCCGCGGTCGAACACCACCTTACTGACTCCCGCTGCCTTGGCGCGTTCAGCAATGATCTTGCCGACGTTCTTGGCAGCCGCGATGTTGCCACCGCCTTTTAAGCCTTTCTTGGTCTCCTTATCGACCGAGCTGGCGGAGCAAAGTGTGCGGCCACCACGGTCATCAATCACCTGCACGTAGATATGGCCCACCGAGCGATAGACACACAAACGCGGGCGCTCCGGGGTGCCGGAAACTTTCGTGCGCACGCGGGCGTGAACCCGCTGGCGATGCGCATCTTTGGACAACTTCCGAACTGGTACCAGTGCCACTGTCGTATCTCCTTCAATCCACCTGCGTGCACCGCACGACTTCTGTTGGCAGAAGTCCGGGAGCGCGCGAACTTTATGCCGCTCCAGCCTTGGCGCCGGCCTTCCCAGCCTTTTTCTTCAAGCGCTCGCCAGTAATGCGAATGCCCTTCTGCTTGTAAGGATCCGGCGGGCGCAGCGAACGAAGGTCCGCAGCTACCTGGCCAACCTGGGCTTTATCCGCACCAGTGACGACAATATGCGTCTGTTTGTCGACAGTGATCTGGATGCCCTCGGGAATCGAAAACTCCACCGGGTGAGACTTGCCGAGTGCAAATGCTACGGCCTTGCCCTTCACTTCCGCGCGGTAGCCGACACCGACAATGTCGAGCTCTTTCTTGAAGCCCTGCGTAACGCCTTGAACAGCGTTGGCCAGAAGAGCGCGCGCAAGTCCGTGAAGAGCGCGATGCTCTTCGCTGGTGCGCACCGCAGTGAGTACCCCGTCTTTCTGTTCCAGCTTAATTACGCCGGGCACGAGGACTTGGAGTTTCCCCTTGGGGCCCTGCACTTCGACCTTGCCGCCCGTGGAGTTAATCTTCACGCCCGCGGGCACTGGAATCGGTTTGCGACCAATACGTGACATCTTATCTATCCTCGTCTCTCGAACTTGTTAACTCGCATGTTGCCGTACGCATCTACCAGATCTCGCAAAGAATTTCGCCGCCCACGTTGGCCTTGCGCGCAGCACGCCCGGTCATTAGGCCTCTCGGCGTGGTCAGGATACTGATGCCGAGCCCGCCCACCACCGGACGAATGTCCGTTGAACCGAGATAGCGGCGCTGCCCGGGCTTGGAAACCCGCTTCATGCCCGTAATCACGCTACGGCGGTCTGGGGTGTACTTAAGAAACACGCGAAGGGTCTTACGCGTCTTGTTCTCGTCGACCATTTTATAAGTCGAGATATAGCCCTCTTCCTTCAGGATGCGAGCGATCTCGGTCTTCAACTTCGACACGGGAACGTCCACCCGCTGGTGCTTCGCGGCAGTCGCATTGCGAATGCGCGTCAAGAAATCTGCGATGGGATCCGTCTGCATAACTCTCCTACCAGCTCGCTTTCGTCACTCCAGGGATTTCTCCCTTGAGCGCCATGCCGCGGAAACAGATACGGCACATCTGGAACTTGCGAATATACCCGCGGGCGCGGCCACAGCAGCGGCAGCGATTGCGCACACGGACCTTAAACTTAGGCTTCTTGAGTGTCTTGGCGATTTTTGCGGTGCGTGCCATTTATTGTGCTGCTCCTTTTTCGCGCAAGGGAAATCCGAGACCCTTGAGCAGTTCGCGGCCTTCCTCGTCGTTTCGCGCCGTGGTGGTCAGGGTGATGTTCATGCCCTTGATCTTGTCCACGCGCGTGTAATCAATCTCTGGAAACACCAGCTGATCCTTCAAGCCGAGCGTGTAGTTGCCGCGGCCATCGAAGGCGTTGGAAGGCAATCCGCGGAAGTCGCGGACGCGTGGCAACACCACGTTACACAGGCGATCGAGGAATTCGTACATCTTCTCCCCGCGCAGCGTCACGGCGCACCCAATAGGCATGCCCTTGCGAATTTTGAAATTCGCAATCGACTTCTTGGCCTTGGTGATGATCGGCCGTTGTCCGGTAATCTGGCCGAGTTCCACCGCCGCGGTATCCAGCAGCTTGGCGTTCTGGCTGGCTTCGCCTAGTCCGATGTTGACCGTAATCTTGGAAAGCTTCGGCACCGCCATGAGGTTCTTCCAGCCAAAGCGCTTCATCAGCGCCGGTATGGTTTCTTTCTTGTATTTTTCGTGCATCCGACTCTTCATTCCCGTTGTCCTTCCAAACTTTACTTATCCAGAGTGTTGCCGCAACGCTTGCAGGAGCGCACTTTGGTGCCATCCGGCAGGACCTGTTTGCCAATGCGAGTGTGCTTGCCGCAGCTGGCGCAGACAATCTGCACGTTCGAGACGTTGATCGCGGCTTCCCTCTCCACGATGCCGCCCTTGATGTTCTTGGCCGGGTTCGGCCGGGTATGGCGCTTGATGATGTTCGCGTGTTCCACGATCACCGTGTTCTTCCGTGGATTAACGGAAAGCACCCGCCCGTTCTTCCCCGCATCCCGCCCGCTGATAATGCGGACCTGGTCGCCTTTGCGGATACTGATGATGTAGTGCTTCACTTCCCGTGTCCGTGCCATGGCTTACCAAACCTCCGGAGCCAAAGAAACGATTTTGGTGAACTTCTTCTCGCGCAACTCTCTTGCGACCGGACCGAATACGCGCGTCCCTACTGGTTCGCCCGCATCATCGATCAATACCGCGGCATTATCGTCAAAACGGATATAGGTGCCGTCTCTCCGGCGCTGTTCCTTGCGCATGCGCACGATCACGCACTTCACAACTTTGCCTTCTTTGATCTGGCTCTCCGGCGTCGCTTCTTTCACCGACGCGGTAACAATGTCGCCGAGTCCCGCTTTCAACCCCGCATCGCCACCGATAGGGAGAATGCACATGAGTTTCCGTGCTCCGGAATTGTCGGCAACCGTCAGCCAGGTTCGCATCTGAATCATGATTCGGCTCCCCTGTCCTTACTTCTTGGCCGACGCGGAAGGCGTCAGCACTTCTTTCAAGCGCCAGCGCTTCAGTCGCGAAAGCGGACGCGTGGACACGATGCGTACGGTGTCGCCGAGCTTGGCTTCGCGCTTTTCGTCGTGCGCGTAAAACTTTTTAGAAATCTTCAATACGCGGCGGTACTTGGGGTGCTGCACCAGGCGCTGCACTTCCACCACGATGGTCTTTTCCATTTTCGCGCTGGTGACCTTGCCCGTCAGCACGGTGCGATTCCCGCGGCTAGTTTCCACGGCCGCTTGTGTTTCCGTTGTCATTACGCCTTACCTACCTTCGCCGGCTCTGCTCCACCGGCCAGTTCCTGTGCGCGCAACAGTGTCTTCACTCGCGCGAGATCCTTTTTCGCTTCGCGGAGCCGCTTCAGGGCTTCCGCTTGTCCGGTGCTGAGCTGAAAACGCAGCCGGAAAATCTGTTCGGTCAAATCCTTCTCGCGCGCCGCCAGTTCGGTTGCGCCTTCTTCGCGAATCTTTTCAATACGCCGCGGCATTTCTACAGTCCTCCCGTCCGAGAGACGAATTTGGTGGGAATCGGCAGCTTGTGCGCCGCAAGGCCCAGCGCTTGCCGCGCCGTGGCTTCGTCAATACCCGCCATTTCAAACATGATCCGGCCGGGCTTCACAACGGCAACCCAGCGTTCGGGGGCGCCTTTGCCCTTACCCATACGAGTTTCCGCAGGCTTCTTCGTGAACGGCTTGTCTGGAAAAATGCGGATCCAGAGCTTGCCGCCGCGCTTGATGAAGCGAGTGATCGCCACGCGCGAGGCTTCAATCTGTCGATCGGTGATCCAGGCATTCTCCATCGCTTTCAGTCCAAATTCCCCAAACGACAGGCTTCCTCCGCGCCACGCCTTGCCTTTGCGCCGGCCACGCTGCTGCTTCCTGTATTTCACTTTCTTCGGCATTAACATCGGTATCTTCTCGCTTCCCTAATCCTGTTTTTCCTACCGCGCCTTACGCGGCGGCAACTGCATTGGGCTTTTCATCCAGCTTCTTGCGGTGCGGGATGTTCTCGCCCTGATAGATCCAGCACTTCACGCCAATCACGCCATATGTGGTGTTGGCTTCCGCGGTGCCAAAGTCGATATCGGCGCGGAGCGTCTGCAGTGGCAAACGTCCCTGCAAGTACCACTCTTTGCGCGCGATTTCCGCTCCGTTCAACCGTCCGGCGACGCGAACCTTGATGCCCTTGCAGCCGAAACGCAGTGCCGAGTCCACTGCTTTGCGCATCGCGCGGCGGAACGCCACGCGCTTTTCCAGTTGCAGCGCAATTGATTCGGCAACGAGTGTGGCGTCCAGCTCTGGCCGGTGCACTTCCTGGATGTCGATGTGCACTTCGCGCTTGGTACGCTTGCTGACTTCCTGCTTGAGCTTGTCGATTTCTGCACCCTTGCGCCCGATGATGATTCCGGGGCGCGCGGTGGCGATGCGCACAACCAGCTTGTTGGCGGCGCGCTCGATATCGATGGAGCTGACGCCGGCACTCTTTAGCCGTTCCTTCAGCTCTTTACGCAACTTCACGTCTTCATGCAGCAAATCCGCATAGTCGCGGTCTGCATACCAGCGCGACTTCCAGGGCTTGTTGTAGCCGAGGCGAAATCCGTACGGGTGTGTTTTCTGTCCCATTACTTCTTTCCCTTCTTCCCGGGGGTCTGCTTCCCGGTCAATGCCTTGCGCACGCGACGCGCCGTACCGCGCACGCCCTTTTGCGCTTCCGCTTCGGCGATGTTCGCAGCAACACGTTCAGCCGCGGCCGTATGGTGCTCAGCAACGCCTACCCAGATGTGCGAAGTGCGTTTCTGGTAGCGAAACGCGCGGCCCATTGGCGCGGGACGCAACCGTTTCCACCGCCCGCCTTCGTTCACAAAACACTTGCTCACATAGAGCTGGTCGACATCCAGCGGCGCGCCCGAATCTTCCGCCTTGCGCTCGGCGTTCGCGATGGCGCTGCGCAGCACTTTTTCAATGTGCTTGGCAGCGCGCTTCGGCGTATACCGCAGTGACTGCAACGCATCCTGGGCCTTCTGCCCGCGAATCAGGTCGATCACCAGGCGCATCTTCTGGGGCGACATGCGCACATGGCGCGCCAGGGCGTGAGCTTCAATTAATCCCGCGTGTGTTTGTACGTCTGCCATAACTTATGCCTTCGGCGCTGGAGCTGATGGTGCCGCGCCGCCTCCCGCTGCTGGAGCCGCCCCTGCCGCCTTCTCAAGCGCCGCTTTCACCGAGTGGCCCTTAAAGGAGCGCGTCGGCGCGAACTCTCCCAACTTGTGTCCGATCATCTGCTCGGTCACATAAACCGGGATAAATTTTCTGCCGTTGTGCACGGCGATGGTGTGCCCAATCATATCCGGCACGATGGTCGAACGACGCGACCACGTCTTCACAACTTTCTTTTCGTTCCGCGCGTTCAGGCCTTCGACCTTATCGCGCAGGTGGCCATCCACAAACGGCCCCTTCTTCAATGAGCGTGCCATCGGTTCCCTATTCCTCCACGCGGCGCAAACGGCCCCACTGGGCATGCCGCATCTTTTTAAATCCACGCACCGGACCAGGCACTCGGTGCGACTTCGGGCAGAACGGACAGACAAATCGCGTGCCCAGCGCGTTCGGAGTGCGATCCACAATCACCGCCCAGCCGGGCTTGCACAGCTTGTACAGCATCGGCTCGAGTGGTACGACTACCTTCGCCGCAGGTTTGACAGCGGCCTTCGCCACCGTCCGCTTTACCGCTCGCTTCACAGGCCGCGTCCGGCGTCCCGCTCCGCGTGTTGCTCGTGTCCGTGTTGCTCGCATGTTCCCGCTCTCCCCAGCCAGTTCTGCCGTCGCCAGCCGGGATCTGCGTTCCTTGCTTCGTTTACCTTGGGCGCTCTCGTTCAGGATTGCGCCCCGTCATCAGTACCAACTTCGTCGTCTACCCACTACCAATCGAAAAACAAACGGTAACGCTGCTCGTTTTACTTGCGGCGCTGCTCAATCATGCGTTCGGTACGCTTGTTGTGCCGCGTCTTCTTCCCCAACGTCGGGAAAGCCCAAGGGGTTTGCGGGTGGTTGCCCTTTACTTTGCCTTCACCGCCACCGTGCGGGTGATCCACAGGGTTCATCGCCACGCCGCGAACCGTCGGCTTCTTACCGCGCCAACGCGTGCGTCCAGCCTTGCCATACGTTTCGTTCTCGTGATCGAGATTGCCTACCTGGCCTACCGTAGCCATGCAGTCCAGCGAAAACTTGCGAACTTCGCCGGAAGGCATTTTCACAAGAGCCAGGTCGCCTTCTTTGCTGAGAAGTTGTGCAGCAGCGCCGGCGGTACGAACTGCCTGGCCTCCACGGCCGGGATACAGCTCAAGGTTATGCACCATGGTGCCGGGAGGAATGTTGCGGATCTTCAAGGCGTTGCCAGGAAGGATGTCCGCGTTTTCGCCGGTGGAAACGGTGGCGCCAACTTCCAGGCCTACCGGGTGCAGGATATAGCGCTTGTCGCCATCCGCGTAGTGCAGCAGAGCGATGTTGGCGCTACGGTTCGGGTCGTACTCGATGGACGCAACCTTCGCGGGTACGCCCGTCTTGTCGCGGCGGAAATCCACGGTGCGGTATTGCTTTTTGTGACCGCCGCCACGGTGCCAGATGACGATTTCGCCTTGATTGTTGCGACCGCCCGAGCGCTTTTTCGGCTCGAGCAAGCTCTTTTCGGGCGTCTGCTTGGTGATGTGGCTCTTGTCGAGCACGGTCATGAAGCGACGCGACGCGGTATATGGATTAAAACTCTTGAGTCCCATCTCTGCCTCTACCTTCCAAATCTCTCCGCCCCGTGGCGGCCCTTCCCCTAGTTACCTAAATCCCTACAGATTCTCCGCGTACTCGATCATCTTCTCGCCTTCAGCGAGCTTGACGTACGCCTTCTTCCAATCGCGCCGGTAGCCTTCGTTCTGCCCGCGGCGGCGCATCTTGCCGTGAAAATTTGCTGTGCGCACATCCGAAACCTTTACCTTGAAGATCTGCTGCACCGCTTCCCTGATCTCGGTCTTGGTCGCTGCCGCGGCAACTTCAAATACCACGGTGTGCTGCGTCTCTTTTACGCCGAGTCCCTTCTCGGTGATGATGGGACGCCGAATAATCTGATAGTGAGGGGCTGCCATGGCTTATTCCTTCCCCTTTTTTGTGGCCGGCTTCTTCGCGGCTGCCGGCTTTTTTGCCGCCGTTTTCGTTGCTGCCTTCAGCGCTGCTTCTTTCTTCGCAGCAGGCGCGGGCGCAATCGTTTCGACGTGCGGTGCAGCCACCGTCGGGCTGTCTGGATCGAGGGCACGAACCAGGCGCGCAACGGCATCCTTGGAAAGCACCAGGCGATCGTGGCGCAACACATCGTACGGCTGAAGCGCGTTTGAAGCGGAAAGCTTCACACCTTCCAGGTTCCTGCTGGCCAGTTCCAGATTGCGATTGTCGCCATTGGCAACTAGCAAAGCGGTTTTTTCCGCGTTCAGTTTGCCGAGCGCCAAACGCAAGGTCTTCGTTTTGTGCGTGTCGAGCGACCACGCTTCGACGACCGTCAACTTTTCTTCCGCCAACTTCGCGGAAAGAGCCGAGCGCAGCGCGCCGAGTAACATCTTCTTCGGCAGCGCGTATTCATAGGTGCGCGGGCGGGGTCCGTGGACCGTGCCGCCATGACGCCACAAAGGCGAACGAATCGAGCCGATGCGGGCCCGGCCGGTTCCTTTTTGCCGCCAGAGTTTGCGGCCCGCGCCGCTGACTTCGCTCTTGTCCTTGGTCTTGTGCGTACCACGGCGCAAACTATTCAGATACCAGCGCGAAGCCTCGTGCAGCAGGTGCTGGTTCACTTCGGCGCCGAAGACCGCGTCCGCCAGTTCTACCTGGCCGACCTTCTTGCCATCCAGATTAACTACATCCACGACCGGCATAATTTCGTTTCCTTCTCTTTATCTGAAACTCTTACTTTGCTGCTTTCTTCGCCTTCAACGCCTTGCGGATGAAAATGTACTGCCCGCTTGGACCCGGAACCGAACCGCGAACGAGGAGCAGGTTCTCGTCCGTGTCCACCTTAATCACTTTCAAGTTCTTTGCCGTAACCTTGGCATTCCCCATGTGTCCAGGGAAATGCTGGTTTTTCCATACGCGCGAGGGGAACGAACTGCCACCGATGCCTCCCGGTGCGCGATGGAACATGGATCCGTGGGTTGCGTCGCCGCCCGCATAGTGCCAGCGCTTCACGCCGCCCGCGAATCCGCGGCCCTTGCTCACGCCGCTCACATCAACCAATTCACCAGCCTTGAAATTTTCTACCAGCACGCGGTCGCCAACTTTTGTCTCGTCCTTCGATTCCCCAATGCGAACTTCCTGGAGGACCTTTACAGGCGCGACATTGGCCTTTTTGAAGTGACCCGTCATGGCCTTGTTCACACGCTGCGGCTTGACGAATTCGACCAAGCCCAGTTGCGCGGCGTCATAGCCGTCTTTCTCTTTCGTGCGGCGCTGAACCACGACGCAAGGACCCGCCTGGAGCACCGTGCAACCAACCAGATTGCCGTCCTCGGCGAAGATCTGCGTCATGCCCAACTTGATTCCGATAATACCTTCGACTGCCATTGTCCTCTTCTCTCTCTCGCAGCGTGCCACGCAGGTATTGGCTGCGTGATGTCGGTTTTGACTTCAACTGCGATAAAGACTTTACTTCGAAGCGTGCCCAAACGCCTTGATCTCAACGTCCACTCCAGGAGGAAGATCAAGCTTCATCAGCGCGTCCACCGTGTCCGGAGTTGGTTCCAGGATGTCAATCAGACGCTTGTGCGTGCGCATTTCGAACTGCTCACGCGACTTCTTGTCCACGTGAGGCGAACGCAGCACTGTCCAACGGTTGATCGTCGTCGGTAGAGGAATCGGCCCGGCTACATCCGCGCCGGTCCGCTTGGCCGTCTCCACGATTTCCCGGGTGGATTGATCCAGGATTCTGTGATCGTAAGCCTTCAAACGAATTCGAATTTTATCGCCTTGTTTCATAAGGTTACTCGATGATCTCCGTGACGGCGCCGGCGCCGACGGTGTGGCCGCCTTCGCGAATCGCGAAACGCAGCCCCTTCTCCAGCGCTACCGGCGTAATCAGCGTCACTTCGCAGCTCACATTGTCGCCCGGCATCACCATTTCCACGCCTTGCGGCAGCTTCATATCCCCGTCACGTCTGTCGTGCGGAAGTAAAACTGCGGACGGTAGCCCGAGAAGAACGGCGTATGACGCCCGCCTTCTTCCTTGGTCAACACGTACGCTTCCGCCTTGAACTTCGTGTGTGGCGTGATCGAGCCCGGCTTGCACACCACCTGCCCGCGCTCCACGTCGTCTTTTTCCGTGCCGCGCAACAGCAACCCTACGTTGTCCCCCGCGATGCCTTCGTCCAAAAGCTTCTTGAACATTTCCACGCCCGTCACTACCTTCTTCTGCGTCGGACGGAAGCCCACAATTTCCACTTCTTCCGCGGTCTTTACCTTGCCGCGCTCGATTCTTCCCGTCACCACCGTGCCGCGGCCGGAAATCGAGAAAATGTCCTCGATGGGCATGGCGAACGGACGGTCCACGTCGCGCACCGGCAGGGGCACATTCGCATCCACCGCCGCCATCAACTCGTCAATCTTCTTTTCCCACTTTTCATCGCCGTTCAGCGCCTGCAGGGCCGAACCGCGAATCACCGGAACCGTGTCGCCAGGAAATTGATAGCTCTTCAGCAACTCGCGCACTTCCAGTTCCACCAGTTCCAGCAACTCCGCGTCTTCCACCATGTCGCACTTGTTCAGAAACACCACGATGTAAGGCACACCCACCTGGCGGGCCAGCAGAATGTGCTCGCGCGTCTGCGGCATCGGTCCATCCGTCGCCGCTACCACCAGAATCGCGCCATCCATCTGCGCCGCGCCCGTGATCATGTTCTTGATGTAGTCGGCGTGGCCCGGACAATCCATGTGCGCGTAGTGCCGGTTGGGCGTCTCATACTCCACGTGCGAAACCGCGATGGTGATCCCGCGCTCGCGCTCTTCCGGCGCGTTATCAATCGTGTCGAACGCCCGGAACTGCACCTTCGGATTGTGCTTCGCCAGCACCTTGGTGATCGCCGCCGTCAACGTCGTCTTGCCGTGGTCAATGTGACCAATCGTCCCGATGTTCACGTGCGGCTTTGTGCGCTCAAATTTTTCCTTCGCCATTTGCTTCTTCAGCTCCTCAATCGATATCCAGACAAAAACAAAATTCGCTTCGTTACTTTTCGCCGCGGTGCTTCTTCACAACTTCTTCGGCAAGCGCCGCAGGCAATTCCGCGTAATGCGAAAAATGCATGGTAAACGTGGCGCGGCCCTGGGTGCGGCTGCGCAAATCCGTGGCGTAACCAAACATCTGCGCCAGGGGTACTTCCACGCGAATTACGTTGCTGCCCGCGCGGTTTTCCGTCCCTTGAATCGCGGAACGCCGCGAATTCAGGTCGCCAAAAACCTGGGCCATATATTCTTCGGGAACGACCACTTCGACCTTCATGATGGGTTCGAGCAGCACCGGCTTGGCCTTTGCGCAGGCTTCCTTGAAGGCCATGGACCCAGCAATTTTGAACGCCATTTCGTTGCTGTCCACGTCGTGATAGCTGCCGTCGATGAGCACCACAGCAACATCCACCATCGTGAATCCGGCAAGAATGCCGTTATCGAGAGCTTCGCGAATGCCTGCTTCGATGGGTGGAATAAATTCGCGGGGAATCGATCCGCCAACAATCTTGTCAATGAACAGGAAGCGATGTTCCTTGTCGAATTTCCATTTGCCGGGCGTGCTACCAGTAACCGACTTCGCCAAAGCATCCAGGTCGTCGGTGGACAGTTCCTTCATGTTCTCGTGATCGGAACTTGGGAGCGGATGCAATTCGATCTTGCAATGTCCGTATTGGCCCTTACCGCCGGTCTGCTTGATGTACTTGCCTTCGGCAAGCGCCTTCTTGCGAATCGTTTCGCGGTAAGCCACTTGCGGACGTCCGACATTGGCTTGCACGTTATATTCGCGCAGCATGCGGTCGACAATGATTTCCAGGTGCAATTCTCCCATGCCGGAAATCAACGTCTGTCCGGTATCCGGCTCGGTGGAAACGCGAAAGGTCGGATCTTCCTGCGCCAGGCGTTGCAAAGCGACGCCAAGCTTATCCTGATCCGCCTTGGTCTTTGGCTCGATGGCGACAGAGATCACAGGCGTCGGGAACTCGATCGATTCCAGAATGATGGGCTTGGCTTCGTCGCAAAGCGTGTCGCCGGTGTTGACGCTCTTCAATCCGACGCAAGCGCAAATGTCGCCAGCGCAAACTTCATCGATTTCCTCGCGCTTGTTCGCGTGCATCTGCAGCAAACGGCTGATGCGCTCGCGCGAACCTTTCGCGGAGTTCAGCACATAACTTCCCGACTTCAGAACTCCGGAATAAACACGGATGTAGGTGACATGGCCGACGAATGGGTCAGACATGATCTTGAACGCCAGCGCGGCAAAAGGCTGTTCGTCCGCAGGCGCGCCGAAGAATCGCTTCATCGTTCTCGGGATTAATTCCTTCCACCGGAGGAACATCAATCGGCGAGGGCAGGTAATCCACCACGGCATCGAGCAACGGCTGAATTCCCTTGTTCTTGAAGGCAGAACCGGCAAGCACGGGAACGATCTTGAGCGAAAGTGTGGATTTGCGAATGGACTTGCGCATTTCCTCTACGCTTAACGTGCCTTCGGTGAGGTACTTGTCGAGAACCGAGTCGTCGTGTTCAGCGATGTATTCGACGGTTTTGTTGCGGTGCTCATCGTAGAAAGCCTTATCGATCGCGGAGCCTTTGAGAGCGGCAGCGACATCGGGGCGGGAAGCTACAAAATCCTTGTCCCAAAGTTTTGCAACCTCGAAAATTTCGAACTTGGCGCCCAAGGTTTCCTCGAGCCATACGATTACTTTCTGCTCGATGAAATCGATGATGCCGATGAAATTATCTTCGCGGCCGAGCGGAAACTGCAGGGGCACGGGATGCGCGCCCAGGCGCTGGCGAATGGTGCGAATCACGTGATCGAAATCCGCGCCCATGCGGTCCATCTTGTTCACGAAACAGATGCGTGGAACACGGTACTTGTCGGCCTGGCGCCACACGGTTTCGGATTGCGGCTGCACGCCAGCGACGGAATCGAAAACGCAAACAGCGCCGTCCAGTACGCGCAACGAACGCTCGACTTCGACCGTGAAGTCGACGTGGCCCGGGGTATCGATAATGTTGACGCGATATTTCTTCCCGAAGCGGTCCCAGGAAGCGGTGGTTGCAGCGCTGGTGATAGTAATGCCGCGCTCGCGCTCCTGCTCCATCCAATCCATGGTGGCGGTGCCTTCGTCCACGGAACCGATCTTGTACGTCACACCCGTGTAAAACAGGATGCGTTCGGTCGAAGTGGTCTTGCCGGCGTCGATATGCGCCATGATCCCGATGTTGCGGGTATCTTCGAGTTTGAATGAACGGCTCATGTTCCCTTGAACAGCCCTTTTCTCCCCTGATCGAGTTGCAACTGCTTCCGTCACGTTAAACCTGCTCCCCGTCCTACCAACGATAGTGCGCGAAGGCCTTGTTCGCTTCGGCCATGCGGTGAACGTCTTCCTTCTTCTTGATGGCGCCGCCGCGTGAATTCGCCGCGTCAATCAGTTCGTCCGCGAGTTTGTCAATCATGGTCCTGCCGGCACGCTCGCGCGAATACTGCAGGAGCCAGCGAATCGCCAGTGATTGACGGCGGAAGGGGTTTACTTCCACCGGCACCTGGTAGTTCGCGCCGCCCACGCGCCGGGTTTTTACTTCCAGCACGGGCTTCACGTTCTCCAGGGCCTTCTTGAAAATTTTCAGCGCGTCGTCGCTGGTCTTCTTGGCCACCTGATCCATGGCGCCATAGAACACGCGCTGCGCAGTGCTCTTCTTGCCTTCCCACATCATCGAGCAGATGAACTTCTCCACCAGATCGCTACCGTAGACCGGGTCGGTCGCTTGCACGCGCCGGCTGACTATTCCTTTACGAGGCATTGCTTTTCATCGCTCCTTCAATAACCTAAGAAACTCTGCGCCTATTTACTTCGCGGCTGCGCCGGCCTTGGGCCGCTTCGCGCCGTACTTCGAGCGTCCCTGCTTGCGATTTTCCACGCCCGCCGCGTCCAGGGTTCCGCGAACAATGTGATAGCGAACGCCCGGCAGATCCTTCACACGGCCGCCGCGCACGAGCACGATGGAGTGCTCCTGCAAATTGTGGCCGATGCCGGGAATGTAGGTGGTGACTTCCACGGAGTTCGTCAGACGAACGCGCGCCACCTTGCGCAATGCGGAGTTCGGCTTCTTCGGCGTCTGGGTGTACACGCGAATGCATACACCACGCTTTTCCGGGCAGCCCGCCAGAGCAGGCGACTTGGTCTTTGTGATGACCCCTTCTCGACCCATGCGTACAAGTTGCGAAAACGTCGGCACAGTATTCCTCTTTTTCCTTCGGTGTATCGCGAACTCAAGAGCTAAGCGAAGTCACCGCACATCGCGCGCAGACAGAATGGCGTAGCTCACGCGGCGCGCAGAGAAAAGCGCGAGAGCACACACAGATGCTGAAAGGTGTCCTGCGACTCCGGAGATACCAGCAAGAAACTCCGCACGCACTCCAAGAGGCAAACGTTCCGCTCTTGGTTCCGAATCGGAGAGGCTTACTCGGCTTTTCGGGGCTGGCGCCCCATTCCGGCCGCTCTTCCGTCCCATTCCGTCGATCTTGTTCCGGGACCGAAGAATTCCCTTCCAACCAACCGCCCCGAACTACGAGGTGGCCGTACTGCTCGGGGAAAATTCCCCTGACAAAACACAAAGTATAGAGAAGAAAGGCGGTTCTGTCAAACAACTTTCGAAACAGCCAAGTTGAAAAAACTGTGGAAAACCAGGGTTTGGCAACGGGTCTGCTACGGGGCAGCGCAGATGTGCGCAAGGTACTTCCATTTCTTGAGTATATATTGTAGATTTCTAATGTTAAGTAATTATCCCTATTTTCAATTACTTGGCGCAGGCTTCTCGTCCAAACCCAAGTCTCCGAACGGCCAGATGTTGAACGACTTCAGCATGTC
This sequence comes from Candidatus Acidiferrales bacterium, assembly GCA_963839315.1. Taxonomy (GTDB): domain Bacteria; phylum Acidobacteriota; class Terriglobia; order Acidiferrales; family UBA7541; genus Acidiferrum. Next base: position 13,973 of record CAWIUU010000030.1, on the reverse strand, counting down.
ATATTGATCCTTTTCGCGGAGCATCTTGGCCGTCTTTTCCGCAGGCCAAGGAGTTGCAAACCGTTCCGGGCGGTCGGCCAGCCAGAAGGCGGTCATGGCCATGATCGTTGCATCCTGTGCAAGTACATCCGGCTTCACCTCCTCCAGAGAATCTGCCGCCGAATGGTGAGTGTATTTGTAATCAGGTGAATCCTGATCAAGATTGATGCCGGGAAGTCCCGCAAGAATGAAAGGGCCGGTATCCGTCTCGAATTCGACTTTGTCGGAAACTTTGATCTCGCGAATGTTGGTAAGTGAATCGGCAAAGGGCTCGAATGCCGCGACCAGGTCGGAGTGGCCTCCAAGTTGAAATTCTTTAATAGGCCCCTGACCGAAATCGAGCACGAGGCCGCCGAGATGATTCTTCATTTCGCTCTGGTGTTGTTTCACGTAGGCCATGGAGCCCAACAAGCCCTGCTCTTCTCCCATGAATAATACAAAGCGGATGGTGCGACGCGGCTTCATGCCACTCTTGATGATCGCTTCTGCCGCGGCCAAAACACTGACGGACCCGACTCCGTTGTCGGTGGTGCCTTCGCTCAAATCCCAAGAATCGAGATGCGCGCCCACGACGACAACCTGCTCAGGAAATTCGTGGCCCACAATTTCACCTACAACGTTCGCGCTTTCCACCGGTCCGCTGAAGGAATTTTGCACGTTGATGCGCAACCGCACCGGTTTTCCAGCCTCGAGAAAGCGCTCGATTTGGCCCTGATCTTCGCGCGTCATAGACAGAACTGGAATGGAGAAATCCACCTCAAAACCAAGGATTCCCGTGTGCGTCAGGTGCATCCCGTCCTCTTTGAAACCTGCCTGCCCGCCGATTACTGCGGCGGCTCCGGCCTTGTGCACGGCGTTCAGAAAATCTCCATATTGCGCCAGGATGGCCCAAAAGTTTTTTTTGGGTGAACCCTGCGGGTACATCAGGACGATCTTGCCCTTAAATTTTGAGACCTGCTTGATCTCCTCGTCGAGGTCGAAAAGATTCGCTGTTGCGACGTCAGCCTCCACTCCGTTAGCTGGCGTCGATCCCGTCCAACCCATGGCGTCTATGCCCAGGGTGCGATGTCTGCGGGGAGATCATCTCCGCCGACGCGCTCCCGCGTGTCCAGCCCTTCCACATGGTCCAGTTTTCGTCATGGACGTTTTGCAGGCCGATGGTCTTCATTTTTTCGAGGCCCCAGTTGATGGCTTTCTTCGATTCTGGCGAACCCGTAACGCGGGCACCGACTTCGTCGCTTAGCTCAGTGAGGTATTCGAAAGCGTGGGAATCCATGATGCCCTCGCCGGCGATCCGCGCAAGGGCCGGCTTGGTGCCATCCTCCTCCGGTCCCTTTGGCTTCATCACGTCGTTGGACCGGATGGATGTGCTTCCGGCCAGAACCAGCAAAGTCAGCACTAGTAAGCGAATCTTCATTCCCACGGTCTCCTTGATACACGGTTGATGCGCAAACATTTACTGTAACATGCTCCCTTAGACGCACCAGGCGAACGCGGGCTAGTCGCATTCCAAACAAAGCACGCAGCAAAATCAGCCCGTGCATAGGCCGAAACGCATCTCCACGCTGAACTTTACCCCCCACCTGCCTCCCCCTACACTTTCAACGTGACACTTTCCACTCGATCCACAAGATTGTTGGCAGTACTTTGCTGGCTCCAACTGGGTCTGATCGGTGCTCGAGCTCAAGAACCCGCCGCCAAGCCCGCTGAAGAACCAGCGCATACGGAGAAGGTCCGCCGAGAAAAGCGCGCTTCCCTTCCAGATTCCACTTCTGGAAACGCATATTCGTTTTGAGGCGAACGGCGATTCCCGTAAGGAAGTTCACACCGTTGCGAAGCTAAATAATACCATCGGAGCGCACCAGTTTGCCCGGCTCGCGTTCGATTACAATCGCGCGTTTCAGCAATTGGAAATTTCCCTGGTGCGGATCACTCACGCAAATGGCGGTACATCGGAAGTCCTCCCGAGCGCTATCACAGACGCGCCCAATCCCGCAGTGGAAAATTTCCTGCCTACCAGGATGCGCGCATCAAATCCGTCCGCCTTCTTGGACTGGAGGAAGGCGACACGGTCGAATACCGCGTCGTAACCACAACTTCCCATCCTCTTACGCCAGACTTCTGGCTGGAACATTCCTTTGACCGCTCCGGCCAGGTCCTCGAAGAAACTTACGAGCTGGATTTGCCGGCATCCCGCGAACTTCAGATCTGTACCTCACCGGCGATCCACTGTCGAAAAAAGAACTGCAGTGGGGCTTATCAAGCGCGCACTATACCTTTGGAAATTTCAAGATGGTGGTCCCAAGGCAATGGTCGGCGGCAAGGACCGAACCCGATGTCGCTTTAACCACATCTTCCTCTTGGGAACATTAGCTGACCACATTGGAGGGCGCCTCCTGCCGATTCAGGAGTTGTGCACGAGCTGGTCGCTCAAGGAAAAGGAAAAAGCGCAGGGTTGAACCGCCTTCGGACAAATGGATTGGTTTGCTGTATGATTTTGCTTCCGAAAAAATTAAAACTGTTGATTTTCCTTTGGGCGCTTCGGGATTTCTACCCGGCCGGCAGCAGAAATTATGCATCCGGATACGCAACGCCGGAAGATAAGTTCGCACTATTTGCCGCTCTGGCTAAGAATTGCTGGGGAGTACAAGCCGGCTTGGTTTACAGCACCGAGTGGCAGCGGGGGCTGGCCAGGCCGAGTGTTTTTGATCACATACTGACAAGGCGCGGCTATTTTTCCGTCGGTCTCTGGATGGACTTGAACCTGGAAGTCACGCCATTCGGGATGATTTCTTTGCAATTTCGAGGTCAGACCGGCACTCCTGGTTGAACCGGTGGCGTAACCAGCTTTGAAATGAGTTCCAAGAGAATCCTGCCGTGTCGGATCCCAAAGAGTCACAGTGGATGCCTCGCTGAATGCGCAGGGCCATCTGAGCGCCAAAGGTGAAATACACCATGCGAGGGGATAACGAACTGCTGCTGCGCATGGCATTTCATCAGACGCCGAAGGAGAAATGGAAAGATGTGGCGAGCTTGCTGGCGCATTTCGGATGGGTTCCGGGGACAGGTGACCAGCGTGATTGCTTCGGACCCGACGGCCACGAAGGAGCCGTTTACTGTCGAGTACGAACTCTCCCAACCAAAATTTGTGGATTGGTCGAAAAAGCCCGTGCGCATTCCCGCGCTGTTGCCGCAGATCGGATTGCCGGAGCCTCCGACGAAGCTCACTGAGGACGGCAAGCCTTCCAACATCGAATTGGGCACCCCCCTGAATGTGGAAACGCAACTGACGCTTCATTTGCCGCCGGCACCAAGATGCAGACCCCAGCCGGCACTTCTGTCGAGCGCGATTATGCTACTTATGTTTCTAAATATTCTGTCACAGCTGCAACACTCACGGCTTCGCGGCACATCAACTTCCTGCTGCGCGAAGTCCCCGCCGAGCGCTCGGTCGACTACAACGCGTTTCTGCACGCTGTGCAGAACGATCAGGCACAATATTTTGTTCACCCTGGTGCCGGCAGACAGATTCGGACAAGGATCGCAAACATAGTGGAGCGCTCAGCTACGGGACAGAGTTCGAAGTCCTCAGGGGGTTCCGCAAAGTCACCTCACACCAGAAAGGAACCTCCCAGGAAGAGCTCGATTCCTGATCGCTTAACACTGATCTCTGAGATCTCTCTACTACTTGATCTCCATCACTTCTTTTTCCTTGAGGGCGGAGAGATCCTCGATCTTTTTCGTTTCGGAGTGCGAGACTTTCTCCAGTTCGTCGAGCGAGCGTTTTTGCTCGTCCTGGCTGATTTTCTTTTCCTTCTCCAGTTTATCGATGGCTTCTTTAATGTCGCGACGGATATTGCGCACGGCCGTACGGTGATTTTCCAGGGCCTTATGAATGTGCTTCACCAGTTCCCTGCGGCGCTCTTCAGTCGGCGAAGGAATCGGAACGCGAACGACTTTGCCATCGGTGGTCGGATTTAGTCCCAAATCCGAAGAACGAATCGCCTTATCGATCAGCGGCACAGCGCTTGGATCCCAGGGCGTGATTACCAGCATCGAAGCGTCGGGAATAGTGACGCTGCCAAGTTGATTCACCGGCATGGGTGTGCCGTGATAGTCCACGCGCACGTGATCTAGAATCGCAGCGTTAGCGCGGCCGGTACGCACGCTGGCCAGCTCCTTCCGGAAATCATCCACCGCTTTTTCCATCCGCGTTTTTGCCGCGGCCATTGCATCTTTCGTCGTAGCAATCGTAGTCATTTGTCTATCCTCTATGAGTTGTCTATCCCGGGAAATCGACGGGGGTCCAAATAAAGCGCTAACCCTCAGTTCTCAGCTTTAAGTTATCATTGTCACATTCCACGATCCAACGCGCGAGATCGGAACCCCAATCTCCCACTTAGAACTGAAAACCTGAACCGAAAACTGTTCTCCTTTAAGCCGGCCTGACGGTCGACCCGACACTTTCGCCCAAAACAGCGCGCCGGATATTTCCGGGTTTGTGCATGTTGAAAATCACGATCGGCATACCGTTGTCCATGCACAGGGAAATCGCCGTCGCATCCATCACCTTCAAATTCTGGTGAAGCACTTCACGGTAAGTGATCGCCGCGAAGAATTTCGCGTCACTCACCTTCTCCGGGTCAGCATCGTAAATCCCATCCACGCGAGTGGCTTTCAGGATGACGTCAGCCTTGATCTCCATTGCGCGCAGTGCCGCCGCCGTATCCGTGGAAAAATAGGGATTACCCGTGCCGGCCGCGAAAATCACAACCCTTCCTTTTTCCAGATGACGCGTGGAGCGCCGGCGGATAAACGGCTCGCAAACCTGGTGCATTTCGATGGCGCTTTGCACGCGGGTGTGCACGCCGACCTTTTCCAGTGCATCTTGCAGCGCGAGCGCATTCAACACCGTGGCCAGCATCCCCATGTAATCGCCAGTCGCGCGATCGATTTCGAAACCCTTCTGGCGCGCGCCGCGGAAAATGTTCCCGCCTCCAACCATGATGGCAATCTGCACGCCCAACTTGTGCACGTCGCGCAATTCCTTTGCGATCGCATAAATCGTTTCCCCGTCGATGCCAAACCCCTGCGGCCCTTGCAAGGATTCGCCGGAGAGTTTCAGCAAAATGCGATGATACGCTGGACCTTTTTTCGAGTTCTTCTTCGCCAAATTTGATCCCTTTGCCATTTGCCTCCATTAATCGCAGCGAAACCCTGCCGATTGTAACAAACAATCCCCACGCTGGCCTATGAGCAACGTATGATCCGGCGATTTTCTTCGTTTCAAAATGGGAAGCGCCCCGGTTGCCCGAGGCGCTTTATAATGTGGAGCGTTGGTCCCGCGGTATCGGGTCTGAATGCTGTTTAGCTATTCACCGGGGCGGGCACTGGTTCGGGCGTCCCTGCGGCAGAAGGCCCACCGCCCTCGCCGACTTTAAACCGTGAGAAACGACGGATGGCGATATTTTCGCCAAGCTTGGCAATCGCGGCAGTGATCATCTCGCCGATCGTCTGCGTCTCGTCCTTAATGTAGTGCTGTTCGTAAAGGCAAGACTCTTCGTAAAACTTTTCCATCTTGCCCGTGACGATCTTCTGGATCACCTGTTCCGGTTTGCCGGTTGCGCGGGCCTGAGCCGTGTAAATCTCGCGCTCTTTTTCCAGCATCTCGGGAGTCACGTCTTCGCGGCGGACATAGCGCGGATCGACGGCGGCGATGTGCATGGCCACATCGTGGCAAAGCTGTTGGAAAGCGTCGGTGCGAGCAACGAAATCGCTCTCGCAGTTGATCTCCACGATCACGCCGATCTTCCCGCCGGCATGAATGTAGTGACCGATCAGGCCTTCGGTGGCTTCGCGCGTGGCTTTCTTGGCGGCCGCGGCCTGCCCCTTCTTGCGCAGGACATCAATGGCCTTCTCGATGTCGCCATTGGTTTCCACCAGTGCGGCGCGGCAATCGCTGAATCCCGCATTGGTTCTCTCTCTCAGTTCCTTGACGAGCTTGGCTGGAATTTCCATAACTGGTTTAGATGTACTCATCCTTTTCTCTCTGAATTCCTTTTCTCGAATGTTCGCATTCTAGAAAAATGGCCCGGCGTTGATGATGCGCACAGCGCCGGGCCTTTTGAATTGAATACCCTTGCGCGATTTCTTAGCGGGATCCCTCGTCGGGCGGCACGGTGGTTTCCGCTGGCTCTACGGGCTCGGCTGCTTCCGCAATGGCTTCTGTACCTTCGACGAAGTCGCCTTCCTGTTTCTCGTACTGCTCGTAGGCGCTGGTGTCTACGTATTCGACGCCATCGATATGCGCCTGGTCGGCGGCAGACTTCTGATCGGCAACCTGAGACTGCTCGTAAGCGGCGCGGCCTTCGGCGACGGCATCGGCAATCTTGGTGGTGAACAGACGAATAGCGCGCAACGCGTCATCATTGCCCGGGATAATCCAGTCGACCATGTCGGGATCGCAATTGGTGTCCACCACGCTGACAACAGGAATACCCATCCGACGGGCTTCCTTCACCGCGATTTCTTCCGCGTTGGAATCCACTACGAACATGGCATCGGGAAGCTGTGCCATGTTCTCGATGCCTTCCAGGTTCTGGTGCAAACCCTTCATCTCGCGATCGAGGCGCGCACGCTCTTTCTTGGAGAGCTGCAGCATCCGGCCGTCTTCCGCCATGGCCTTCAGCAATTTCAGGCGCTTGATCGATTTCTGTAGGGTGGTCCAATTGGTTAAAGTGCCGCCCAGCCAGCGGTGATTCACAAAGTAAGCACCGCAGCGCTTCGCCTCTTCGGCGATGGCTTCCTGAGCTTGGCGCTTTGTACCGACAAACAAAACTGTTCTTCCGTGAGACGATATTTCGCCCACGAAGCGGCTTGCTTCGCGGAACATCTTCAGAGTTTTCTGCAGGTCAATGATGTGGATGCCGTTGCGTTCCCCGAAAATGTATTCCTTCATTTTGGGGTTCCAACGACGCGTCTGGTGACCGAAATGAACGCCGGCCTCCAGCAGCTCCTTCATGGTGATTTCTACTGCCACTTTTCCTCCTAAGTAGATAGCTGTTTCTCGCGCCGTGCTGCTCTTTGGCCTGCAAGGAAACCAAGCTAGAGTGTGACGGCGACGCAACAGCCTCTTGCCGGCATCTTGCCGGCCGTGATCTTAGTGGCGCAACTCGCGTTGCGCCGCCAGAGCCTAAAGGACGGAGTGAACTCCGTCCAATCCTGCCACCGCCAGTTCGTTACCGCTTGGTGAACTGGAAGCGTTTGCGCGCGCCCTTCTGGCCGTACTTCTTGCGTTCCTTCATGCGGGAATCGCGCGTCAAAAATCCGTTTTTGCGAAGTGAAGGCCGCAGTTCCGGGTTGAAGCGGCTGATGGCGCGGGAAAGCCCCATGCGCACCGCTCCCGACTGACCACCGACGCCACCACCCTTGGCCGTGCACACAACGTCCACCTGATCCAGCAAGCTGGTGAACTTGAGCGGCTCGGTCGCATCGTGCTCCCAGGCATGATTGGGGAAATATTCTTTCGCAGTCCGGCCGTTCACGGTGAACTTGCCGGATCCAGCACGCAAGAACACGCGCGCAATGGATTCCTTGCGGCGGCCAGTGCCGTGAAACCACGTCTTATTGCCCAATGCGGGCGTCTCAACTGTGCTCAATGCTCCTCCTCAAAACTCGTCTGGCGAGGCTTCGCCCCGCAATGTCGCGAACTTCACGTCGAGGTGTCTCCCTGCTAAGGAACACTTAGAGAGGAACAGCCTACGTGCGGAAAATCCGTACTGCACTAGCCCAACCGGAAGCGTTTAAACCGCTACCGACTGAGGCTTCTGCCCGGCATGACGCGCCAAACCAGCGGCGTCGCGATAAACGCGCAACTTCTTCGCGCGACGCGCGCGCAGCTTATTTTTGGGCAACATGCCCAAAACAGCTTCGCGCACGATCCATTCGGGCTTGGACTCGCGAACACGCTTGGCTGGAACTTCCTTCAGCCCGCCGGGGTATCCGCTGTGCGAATAGTAGACCTTTTGTTCGACCTTGTTTCCGGTCATGCGAATCCTGTCGGCATTAATCACAACTACGTGGTCGCCCGAATCCAGATAGGGCGTAAAACTAGCCTTATCTTTGCCGATCAGCAAACGAGCCACCTTGGTGGCCAAGCGTCCCAGCACAACATTAGTTGCATCAACAACAAACCACTGCGCGCCGACTTTCAGCGCTTCTGCTTCTGCTCCCTTGGCTACGTACGTCCTCATTGCAACAGTCACACCTTTCCCTGTAAAGACAAAATCCAAGTCTAGGGGCTGCTCTCCGTTTTGTCAACGAAGTTCCCTCAACGGAAGAAGCTACCTCCTATTCCCTGGCGAGGTTGAGGTGGAAACAAACTGATGGAGATCGCCGCGTGATTGGGGATGAGCCAGGCGGCACTCGGCGAGTAGAATTACTGCGACACGACGGTGACTCCCTGGCGGTCGATTTTCATCGGCAGCAATTCACCTCCTGCGTCCAGCACGGCCTTCTCCACGCGTTCCCGTGCGTCGGGCTCAATGAGCAGCACTACGCATCCGCCCCCTCCAGCCCCGCATACTTTTCCCGCCAGCGCGCCACTCCGTCGCGTGTTCGCTATAATCCGGTCGATCATCTTCGTCGAAATCGTGGGAAGATTCTTGCGCCGGAATTGCCATTCCATATTCATCAGCCGGCCCGTTTCCTTCCAGTCCCCCGACTCCAGTGCCGTGCGCATCGCTTGAGCAATCTGCGAGATGCGCTCCAGGTTGTTCTGCACCGCGCCTTTGTTGTCCAGATGAGCCTTAAACACCGCCCAATTGTTGATCGCGGATTGTCGTGGCTTTCCCGTGTAGCAAACCACCAGCCGTCGTTCCAGTTCGTCCAGTTTCACATTCAATTCGATGCGCCGTTCCCCGCCAGGCAGCAACTCGATTGCGGCTGCGCCACCAAATGCCGGCGGATAATGATCCTGCATCCCCGTCGGGATGCTGATCACAATGGCCTCTGCGTCCCGGCTGATGTGGATCCAATCTACCTTGCTTCGACCAGTTCCCGTAAAGCGATCCAGCGCCGCGCAGATCGCCACCGCCATCGCGCTCGATCCACCAATTCCCGCCCCTGCCGGCGCCTCCGAATTCGTGGTCAGCGTGAATCCCCCCTCGGGACGGAAGAATTTCACGATCTCCGCAAGCAAAGGAAGGCGATACCGCTTCTTGCGTGCGAGTTCCGAGAACGAACCAAATGCTTCAGAACGGTTCGTGTCCAGGGAAACCAGCTTGATCCCCTCGCCTCCCCCCGACTGTGTGTCGATCACACAGTGGGCGTAGCGCGAAATCGCCGCATTCAGCGTCACCGCACCGGAATGAAAAAGATACAGCGGCCAAATGTCCAGCGTTGCTCCCGCAAAATCCACGCGTGTTGGTGCCTTCGATTCGATGCGCATAGGTTTCCTGGAAATTCAGATTTGTCCATTACCGGGAGCGAGCCGTTCAAGAAGCTCCGCCAGCCGCCCGGTTGCGCTGTAAAATCTGCGGTCCAGTTTCATGCCGGGCTTGCGCGGGATTCGGTTCAAAACAACGCCTGCAACGCGCTTCATACGCGCCGCCCGCGCCTACAACAATTAATTCTTCACTCTCGACAAGGCGCTGCGTGTGCACAGCCGGATTTCCGCACCGCACACAGATCGCCAGCAATTTGGTGATCTCTTCCGCCACTGCCAACAACCGTGGCATGGGTTCAAAGGGGCGGCCACGATAGTCGGTGTCCAGGCCAGCTACAATAACGCGCTTCCCCAGGTTGGCCAGTTTCGTGCACACTGCCACCAGTTCGTCGCCCAGGAATTGCGCCTCGTCAATTCCTACAACTTCCGTCCGCGGTTGTAGCTTCTCCATAATCTCTGCGGCTTTGCCCACATTATCCGAGGGGATGCCTAATCCGGAGTGCGAAACGATCTCGTTTGCTGCAAATCTAGAGTCAATTGCGGGCTTGAAGATCTGCACGCGTTGCCGCGCAATCTGCGCGCGCCGCAGCCGACGGATCAGTTCCTCGCTCTTGCCGGAAAACATCGGGCCGACCACCACTTCGATCCAACCCATGTTGCCTTTGACGATGTCCACGCGCCCTCTCTTCTATTGTTCCCTTAGAATGCTCGCTAACACCCGTTTCGCACAAGCGAGGAATCGCTTGTCAAATGTGTCACACACCTGCTGATTTCGCTGTCCGGTATAGATTCCGATTATAGAAGGGGGCGAACGCGGCCACCACCGCCACACGAAAGGATTCTTGCCGCGATATCAGATTCCTCGAAAGCACACCCCAGGCTCCTTGCGCGTCGCGAACTCCTGCCTGCCCGGCAAACTCATCGATCGCCACTGAAAGCTCTGTGCCTCTCATCAGTACTTCCTCGGCAAGCACCTCTGGAATCTCAATACTTCCCGAGCATCCAAAATGTCCGCGTACCCCATCCGTCGCGAATGCCCAACTTTCCAGGAATACCCGGCGATTGCCATTTCTCTCCACCACGTCCAAACCGCCTTCCAAACCCACATAAAAGTTTGCTGGCTCCACGCTGGGAGCCAAGCCTTCTGCGAGTATTTCCGCCCGTTGGCGCGCTCCTTGCATCAGCTCTTCGCGCGAAGAAGGAGTATGGCTGACACCACTATCCACTTCGTACCCGCGAACCTCCACGATTGTGTCTGTAGAAAAAAAGGTGCAGAAAAGAGCAGCGGCTTCCTGGACGGCATTCAATTTGGGGCGCCGCGTACTTCCTGCGGCAATGCGGCAAAAGGGCATCGGCAAACCTATGAGGCAAATTCTATCGGGAATTTGGGGGAAAGTTCAGAAGGAAATTCAGGTGCCTGAGGAAAAATCCTGAAGAAAAGTGGAGCGGCCTATCGGAATCGAACCGACACCTGAACCTTGGCAAGGTTAGCAGTCAACTTCAAAAACGCAGGAAATGGCGGCATTTTTACAGTTTTTGAGGTTCTTTAATTGGAAAACGGATGGAAAATGGAAGATGGAAAATGCACTAGTTAGGAAGCTACCGGGCGAGGTTCGCCAAGTACCTGCACGGAGGCGAGTTCACCTTTGACTGCCGTGTGCTTGTCTGCCTCCTCTGTCAAAAAACGCATTTCAAGCATGTCTTACAGATCAATGGCAAACCAGCGGACGTTGAAGTTCCGCAGATAGGGTTTCGACTCGCCTTTGTTCTTGGCTTTATCCAGCATCTTACCGAGCGTTCGGCGATATCGCTAACCTTCTTCATCTGCCACCCCTTCTTCATAGGAGGGCCTTGATACTCCTCAACACTTCAGCGCTCTCGGAGTCGAGCTTGGCAATTTCGTCGAAGATCTCTTTGGGGCTGTGATGCTTGACTTCCTCTCCGCCATTGGGATTCTTCACAGACAAGTCGGAACGATGGACCGGGCTACATTCCAAGCGGTTGCCTCGCTAGGCGTCGCGCTGATTCTTCTGCTGGATGTGCCCTGGCAGGCACGGGCGCAGGATCCTCGGGTGTCGTATCCAAGCATGGCCGTTTGGTCAAAAAATTCGTCGTGCCCGCCGCCCCCACGCACGAACCTCACTTCGAGCGCAGGTTCATGATAAATCAGGCTCGGTAGACCCTTTGCTTGGGCCAGACTCCACGCATCCTTATTTATATATGTGAGATGTGAGAATAGCCACACATGTCCCGCTGTCCCTACCTCTACGCCTACGCCGCCTCCCGCTCGTAGTACTTCAGCAGACCGCTCAGCCGCTCCCGACGCCGAACCTCTGCCTGTCTATTTCTTGCTCCTCCCGTCTCCAGAGGAACAAAATCATTCTACCGCTGCGGAGTAAGGTAGTTCAGTTCCTCCAGCGCCATATGCAGATGGCGCCGAACGATGTTGGTCGGCGAAAGCGGCTTCCCGGTTCGAGTGCAGAACAGGAGTCCAACCCTGCGGCGGCCAACGAACTGTTCGAGCCGAGTGGCAATCGCCGGGTGAAGATCCACTTGACGGACGGCATTGGCAGTCTTGAGCCGTTCTTCGATCTTTCCGCGACGAACTTGCTGCTGGATGTAAAGGGTCAAGAAATCCGGAGAAACGTGTTTATCGATTTCGATGCCAAGCACCTCTCCGATTCTTAGACCCGTCGCACCACACAGAATGAAGATCATACGTTCTCGCGGTTTCTTCCACCGGGCCAAGCCGGTCATCACCTCGGCGGAAAACGAGGGCGTGTTCTGCTGATCTTTCTGCGGTACGGGCAAATCGATGAAGTCGTGGTTCCATTTTCGGGGATAGATTTGCTCGCCCTGCTCATCGACAGCAGACGCAACGACCATCTTTACGACGGGAACGTAGTTGCCGGTTATCGTCTTCGGGGACAAACCATGGTCCGACATCTTGGCGACAAGTACTTTGAGCGCGCTGTTGTTGACTTCGGACAACGGTAGATCTCCGATGTTTGGGTTGATCCATTTTTCGAGGCAGCCTTTTCATAGTTCCAATGTTGCAGGTGCGATTGGTTTGCGCTTACGACGTTGGATATGGTCGAGCCACCATTTTGTTTGTTCGCGGAATGTGACACCCTGGGCTTGCTTCACTACTTTGTCGAAGTGCTCCAAGGTGTCCGCGCCACTCTCCGCGATGATTTCACGGGCGCGGCGTTCTCTTTGAGATTTGGACATATGACCAAGGCCGGAAATCGGGCATATCTTGGCTCGCATATGCTTTCTCGCTTCCTGTCCTGCCACATCCATCCACCAACGAACGACCCACCATTTACCACTTGCTTCGATATAGCCGTCCTGACCAGTTCGGCGGGACATGCACTTTCCTCTCCGCTTCACCGGTGTCGCGGGAACGACATTAATATCGCTTGTTGAGAATTGCAACGGACGTGTTTGTAGCACGTTTACTAACGCCGGAACTTCTCGCGTCGACACTTTTTCAAGCATCTATGTAACCGATGGGGGACTAGCGAAATTAAGATTTTTCGCGGCTCCGACTACGCACACATTGACAGCGTGAAGCTCTTGGAGGATGCCGATTCGATCGGCTTTACGTCACCAACGGCGGTGGCGGGGCGCGCCTCGAGTACGCCACCCCAATTTCCTTTTAGTGTTCTTACCAAGGTGGGCGAAACGGGGCCTTCCAATCCCTAAAAGCAACTATCAGCAAACAGAACCACTTCAGTTCCGTCCAGGCCCCATTTGCACTAATTGCGCCATGCCTCGTTCACCGTAAGAACGTGGGAATTATGATAGTGCTGTGACCTGGATCCTGGTCCCTTTTTCTGGGGAAGCGTCTCGACGCAGTGCTTCAGGTCTGGCATCACGTTCAGCAGGTTCTGCATCATGTTGCGCAACGGCATTGCACAATTTGTTGGTTCCTGGGTTTGCAACGGAGTTCAAGGGTTAAGAGGTTCTGACCGACGAACAGGGGTTCTTCGCGAACGCAGGGAGGGTGGATTCAGCAACAGATGATTGGGGAGAAGACGAAGAAGGCAGGGTGCGGCTTTTGAAGTAGATGCTGCGCCGGACGAGCTCAAAAAAAAAGGGAGGCAGGCCAGGTCGTCCCGCCTCCCGTTTATCCCTTTCGGGGAAATCGATTAGCCTGACGGAGGGTGGCCAATCGGTCGTACCCAATGAAACTCCAGAAACACGGCAAAAGCTACAAAAAACGATTTAGGTAAGGGACTAGATGGCGGAGAAGTGACTATTTGTGATTCCGAGATTACAGGACGGAATAGCGGCAGCGAAATTCACTTGACCTCCGTTAGACCTAGCAGCAGAGTACGTATGGCACGTCTTCCTGCTCAAGTCTAACTTGCGCATTCAATTTCTTCATCGTGCTTTAACTGCCACCAACTTCCTCGCTACGGCCAGTATTGTAGGTCCACGGAAAAATCAACGCACGATATCGCACACAGGCCCGCACGATGAA
>CAWIUU010000029.1:0-119171 GCA_963839315.1 Candidatus Acidiferrales bacterium | reverse complement strand
ATACTGGCGGCGGAGGGAGGTCTCTTCGAAGCACTGCGCCTTGCAAACGAAATCGATCTCCAGAAGCACGACTTTCGCTCGGTTGCGGAGCGGTCGCGCGACATGTTGAAGTACGCCCCCTCGGATCCCGGAACCTGGGGCAATCTCGGCGACGCGCTGATGGATCTGGGCGAATACGACGAGGCCGGACACGCCTACGAAAGAATGTTCGCGCTGGGCCCGAACCTCGCTAGCTATAACCGAGCCGCCTATTTCCGTTTCGTCACGGGAGACGCGCCCCGCGCGATCGCGCTCATGCAAGAGGCGATCGAGGCGGGCAGCGACAACCCGGAAAACGGAGCATGGTGTCTCGCCGAACTCGGCGACCTGTACTTCAAGACCGGACAGACGGAGGCGGCGAGGCGCTCGTACGAGGAAGCTCTCGAACGCTTCCCCACACTGCACCGCGCCGCGGCCGGCTTGGCTCGGATCGAAGCCGCTCGCGGCCAGATCGCCGCGGCGATCCGCTTCTATCAACGAGCCCAATCGATCGTGCCGCTGCCCGATTACGCGGCGGCTCTGGAGGATCTGTACTCGGCGGCGGGTGATCAGAAGCGGGCGAGCGAGCAACGGGAACTGCTCGAAACGATCGACCGGCTCAGCGCTGCCCGGGGCGAAAAGACGAACCGAAATCTCGCCATGATCTTCGCCGATCACGGCCGCGAGCTTCAGCGCGCTCTCGAAATGGTAAGGACGGAGATCCTTACTCGCCCCGACGTGTACACGTGGGATGCGCTGTCCTGGGTACTGTTGAAAACGGGGCAGGTGGACCAGGCGCGCGCCGCCAGCGACAGGGCTCTTCGCCTTCATACGCCCGAACCCGCGTTTTATTTCCATGCCAGCCGCATTGCCGCCGCCGCTGGAGACGATCGCGCCGCCCGCGCCTACGCCGAACGCTCGAAAGAACTGAATCCGAATTTCGCCGCGCTTGAGACGCTGGCCGGCGCGCAGGAAAACCGGCTCACGAGGAACATGAATCCGTGATATATTCCAGACTCTTTCTGATCGGTATCGTAAGCTCACTTGCTGTCGCCGCTCATCCCATGGGCAACTTCAGCGTGAACCATTACGCCAGGCTGCGGGCTACCCCAAATGGCGTGGATCTGACCTACGTTCTCGACCTGGCGGAGATCCCGACCTTCGAGCTCTTCCGAAGCTGGAACGCCGGCCGCGACACCGCGCCCGCGGATCTGGATCGCAAGGCCGCCGCCGAAGCGCGGCAATGGCTATCCCACCTGGAGATCCGGTCCGGCAGCCGCCAGGTCATCCCGCGTTTTGAATCCGCGGCTCTCGCCGTAGCGGATGGAGCTGGGAATCTGCCGGTGGCGCGTATTATGTTCGCGCGCGCGTGGACGCTCCCGCCCGGAGTTTGACCTACCTCGACGGCAACTATCCGGACCGCGCCGGCTGGAAGGAAATTGTAATTCAGGCTACGGACGGCGTCACGCTCGAGAGGGCGAGCCAGCGCGACGAAGACATCAGCCATGCGCTTTCCGCTTATCCGCCGGACCCCACGGTAGCGCCGCCACAGGACCTCCACGCCGAACTGGCCTGGCGTGCCGCGCAGCTACAGACCGTGAAATCCGCGCCCGTGATTCAACCCGTCGCGCAGCCGCACCGAACGGCCATACCTCCCTCACCCGCGACCCTTACGGCGAAGTCCGCGCCCGCGGGATCGGTGGTTCGGGGCGATTACCTGTCGCGCTTCCTCCATCAACGCGAGTTGGCGCCCTCGATGATTCTCGCGGCGCTGATCGTCGCTTTCTTGTTGGGGGCGGCGCATGCGCTCACCCCAGGTCACGGGAAAACAATCGTGGCGGCGTACCTGGTGGGTTCGCGAGGCACGCTCAAGCACGCGGCGTTTCTAGGCGCAACCGTCACCTTCACCCATACGATTGCGGTTTTCGCGCTGGGTGTGGCGGCTTTGTTTCTCTTCCGCTACGTTGTCCCGGAACAGATCACGCGAGTTCTCGGCGCTATATCGGGTGTCTCGATCGTGGCAATCGGTTCCTGGATGTTATCCAAGCGTCTTTCGAGCAAGCGGCACTCCCACGCACACGTGCACGACCATCATGAGCACGGGCACACCCACCACCACGGACCGGGCGGGCACACTCACATGCCGGACGAGATCTCCTGGGCGGGCCTGGCCGCGCTGGGTGCCAGCGGAGGACTGGTGCCCTGGAATCGGCCCTGGTTCTGCTGCTGAGCGCGGTCGCGCTCGGTCGCGCAGGCCTGGGTCTGGCACTGCTCTTGTCGTTCAGTGCCGGACTCGCCTTGGTGCTGGTCGCTATCGGCGTTCTGGTTCTGTACGCAAAAAAACTGATTCCCCCGACGAAGCGGCACCGGAACCATTTTATATTCCGCTGGCTTCCGATCGCCTCGCCGGCGTTCGTCATCTTGGTGGGACTCGTGATCACCGGCACGGCGAGCGGATGGCTGCACCTGAACTGGATGACGTGAGTCTTTTTTTTTTTTTTTTGCTATGGCAGTTCGAACTCGATCGTGTGATCGCACGGCGTAACGGCCGTCAGGTACACGCTCTTGCCTGGAAATTTCGGCAGCGCTCCCCGCACCTGTGTATACCTGTGCTCGGCGAGCGCGGGGCCGAAGCGAATCCGGTCCGTGCCGACGGTGTAGGTCGCGTGTCCGCTTTGGAGTAACGCCCGGTCCGGGGCGAGTGTCTCACAGCCATCGAGCGTTCCGCCGTCGCGCAGGTTGATCTCGATCGCCAGAGGTACGCCCTTCGTCCCGGTCGCCCGCACGCGCAGCCGGAATCCCGCGGCGGTCTCAGTCAGCGAAACGGACTGGTCGAGTTCGCAGTGCTGCGTCTCTTTCCGCTTGCCCCGGAGCATCGCCCAATTCGTGGGCGTGACCTTCTGTGGCGGATCGAGCGGCTGATAGTACCCAGCCGCCAGATGCTGCTTCAGGTTGTAGGTCTTTCCTGCCTGGTCGAGCGCCGCCGCGCGGAACTGTCCTTTGCCGAAAAAGGCGCTGGCGAATCGGATCGCTTCGATCACTGCCCCGCCCCGGCGCAGCGTGAAGAACGTCGGATCGTTCCTCAGCAGAGTCGCGCTGGTTTTCCCGCGCCGGAATCGCACGATGCCCAGCTTGGGCATTAACCTTTCATAGTTGTCCGGCGGAGCCACCGGCGCGGGCAGCGGACCGGCGATCTCAGGATATTCAAGCAGCGTCGCGAGCGACGCGTACGTTGGCGCAAGATGGTCGGCGATATTCGCGTAATGACCGTTGCGGTCCTTCACCGCCAGATACTGCAACGGCAGCCAGTAGCCGCCCATGTCGGCGCGCGTATTCCGATCCTGCCGGTGCGAAATCTCGGTCACTACCTCGTAGTCCGGGTGCAGCAGTTAGAGCATCGAGTCGAGATTGCGCCGCACCGGATCGAGCAGTTCCGGCCGCTTGAGTTTCACCGCCATCACCACGAACGCGCGATCGCTCACTGCGTTGTAGACTGACGTGGAGCGTTCCGTGTACTGCCCGTCCTCGTCGATGTCGATCCCCTCCGCGAGCCACTGATCGATCCGCCGGACGTAGCGCGGATCGGGGAACATTTCGCTCAGTTGCGCGAGCGCCTGCGAGACCGCCCAGCGGTGATTCGGCGTGTGGATGCCGCCGACCGCGAGGCCATCGGCCGCCTTGTGCAGGAACGGCTCTACGATGCGGAAGAGCTCGGGATTCCCCGACCGTTTCGCCAGACAGCCGGCATTACCGACGCCGTGGATCACGAATGCGGTATCGGGCGGCGAATCGAAGTTGGTCTCGACCAGGTCGATATATCCGTCCGGATGCTGATTACGTTCCAGCCACCCCGCGGCCAGCCGCATTCTCTCCACCAACAGAGGATTCCCGTGGAACCGCGACTTGTCGTAAGTGAACGCCGCCATCATGGCGGACAGAATCCCGGAGGCTCCGCCCGGATAACGAAGGCCATTCGGATTCGGGACGTTGCCGTAATCGGGGCTTCGCGGATCGGTACTTTGCGACGCGAGCAGCCTCTCGACGCCCTCATCGTGCCGCTTCACAATCGCGCTGTCGATCTCCGCGGCCGCGGCCGGTACGGGCACTGCGAAGGAAGCCGCCATCGCACCTAAAACATCTCGTCTCGTCATTGTAGTTTCTCTTGCCGAACTTTAGCATGTAAGGCGGCCTTCAGTCCTGGTCCCGACTTGGCGCACGCATTCACCAGGTCCTCGATCGCCGGAACAATCGCGATCAGCGTCTCTGAAGCCGGCTGGAGATCGAGAAATGACGCGATCGCACTCCCCGAACGAGCCGCGGCGGCCTTGTGCTTTGCGATCAGTTCCCGCTGCCTGGAGATCCAGTCCGCGGGTGGCGCCTGCCGTTGCTCCCAAAACTTCAGTGCTTCCAATCCCGCCTCGGATAGCGACTTCACATCGTCGCAATAGGGCATTGTGCCGCGCAGACTCTCGGCGGCATCACGCCATCCCGAGAGTTTCGCCCACACGTGCGCCCGCACGTCCTGAAAGGCCTCCGGCGTCGCAAAGCGCCGCGCGAGCAACCGCTGCACCTCGCGGCGGAACTCGGCCGCCGCCAGGCTTTCGGGCGGAAGCGCGTCCGCCAGTCCGGGAGGCTCGGCGGCCTTCGCTTGAAGCCGCCGTGCCATCCGCGCGTAGAACTTCACCGGTTCCAGTGTCTCAGCGAACAGCAAAGCCGTGCCATTCGCGCCCGGCGCGATCCGCTCCAGCATGGCTCTCTCGTTCAAACGGTGTTTCAAACCGAGTATCTCGAGATCGCGGCTCACCTTCGCCAGGCGTTCGTACATGGAATCGACGTCCCGCACCGTTTTGGGCGACCATAGCCGCTCGGCGATCGCCGCCGCTCGCGGCCAGATCCGTCCATCGAGCATCTCGGGCGTCACCAGCGCGGCCCACAGTGCGGCCTCGCCACCGAGAACCCGCGGCTCCTCGGCGGAGTTCAGCTTTGCGGCTCCCGCCGCGATGTTGTCCTCGCTCAGATAGGCGGCAAGGGGGGTTCCTTTCACGCGATCCAGATCCGACGCAGCAGCTCCGTAGCCAGCCGTATCGAGCGGATCGATCGCGTAATGGAACCATGCGGGCATCAACCAGTCGAGATAGTAGCCCGCTGCGACAATCGTCGGATGCCCACCCGCTGCTGACCGTCCGATCATCTTCGAACTGCGCCACGCCTCGACGACCACATCCGCCGGCACATCGCCACCCAGTACTTCGTCCCAGCCGATCATTGTCTTGCCGTGCTTGTGCAGCACCTCGCGGACCCGCGCCGAGAAGCGCGCTTGCACCTGACGGTCCCCGAGGACTTCGTCACCGCCGGCATGAAAGTAGCGATCCTGGAAAAGCCCGCTCATTTCCCCGAACAGCCGGTCGAGGAAATCGTAAACCGCATCGCGGTCCGCGGCGAGAATGCCGCCGATCCCAACTCCGGGTAACCGGTCAGCCAGCTTCGCGTATGCCCCGGAACATCGAACTCCGGCACCACGCGCACACCCCGGTCGCGAGCATACTCGACGATCTTGCGGATGTCGTCCTGAGAGTAGAACTGGCCCTCCGAACCCGTGTCCTGCAGTTTCGGAAAGACCTTGCTCTCGACGCGGAAGCCCTCGTTATCACTCGGTGCAGATGCAGCACGTTCAGCTTCACGAGTTCCATCCCATCGATCTGCCGCAGCAGCACGTCCATCGGAACGAAGTGGCGCGCAACGTCGATCATCAAGCCCCGCCACGCAAAGCGCGGCCGGTCGTCGATGGCCGCCATCGGCGCGCTGGCTCCGGAAGGTGTTACCGAGACGAGTTGGAAAAATGTCGCCAGGCCTCGCAGCACGCCGAGCGGTCCCGCCGCCCGCAGTTCCACCCGCCGCGGCGCAACGGCGAGCGTATACGACTCATCCTCGGGAGCGGCTCTTGCCTGAATGCGAAAGCGCACCGTGGGAGAGTTCGGAACCAAGTCGGGACTGAGCGCGATGCCTGTCTTGGTGCCCAGTCTTCGGACCCAGCGCGCGACCGCGCGCTCGATCGACGGGTCCCGTTCGCCGGCCAGAGTTATGTTGAACGACGAGTCGACAAGGAATTCAGCGCGCGCCCGGAACCCGCGCGCCACGCCGGCATCACCGGCACCATGGTCTGGGCTGCCAGGCCCGCCACAAGGCACAATGGCAGCACTCGAACAACTGCAATCATGATAGGATGTCAGCGCTTATAATGCGAACCCTGATCATACTCTCCTCGCTCGTCCTTTTGGTACCTGCGCCTTCGATGGCCCAGCAGGCGCGGATCAAGATCGATACCGACCGCACAGTCGGTGAATCGTACATGTAGCTGACGTATCCCAGGGAGACGTGGGCTTCGCCTAGGCTGTCGTCAATCTCGAGCGCCCTCGCGGCTGCGGCCTTCGCGTTCGGCATAGCTTCCCGCGGAGGAACCACGTCGAAAAACGAAAAATACGTGTAGGTGTCGGCCAAACCCACGTAAGCCAGCGCGTAAGCCGGGTCTTTGGCGGTGGCCTGCTGGAAGTATTCAATGGCTTTTTGGAATCCTTCCAGGGACCGCTTGTTCCAGTAGTAGCGGCCCTTCAGATAAAGCCGGTAAGCCTCTGGGTCAATCGGGCGTGTGCTTGCCAACCGCGCCTGCTCCTGCGCACTAAGGTTCACGCGAATCTCGCTGGCGATGGCGCGCGTGACCTCTTCTTGCATGGACAGCGCGTCACGCAGATCGCGCTCATAGCTGGCCGCCCAGAGATGATAATCCGTCGGTGCTTCAATCAACTGCGCGCTGATCCGCACTCGTCCGCCCACCCACATCACAGCGCCTTCGACCACGGCATCCACGTGCAGTTCCCGAGCGATCTCGGGCAGAGACTTCTTCGTTCCCTTGTACCTCATCGCCGATGTTCGAGAGATAACCTTCAATGCGCTGATCTGGGCCAGATTTGTGATGAGCTGGTCAGTCATCCCGTCAGCGAAATATTCCTGCTCGGGATCGTTGGAAAGGTTTTCCAATGGAAGTACAACAAGGGATTGAATCCTTGGGCTGCTCCACTCTCCGAGCAGGTTCTGCGAATCATGCAGACCCACTGCGCTGATAAAACGGTAGCCGCGCCGAGGCAAGGTCTCGACATAGTTTGGCTTTTCGGCCGAATCGCTCAGCGCGTCCCTGAGTTTGTTCACCGCAGCATTAAGGCCATGGTCGAAGTCTACAAACGTATCCGTTGGCCAAAGCCTCGCGCGTAATTCCTCGCGCGTTACTAGCTGGCCGGGGCGCTCCAGCAGCATCGCCAGGACTTCGAACGGTTGGCCCACCAGCTTGAGCTTCACGCCGTGCTTGCGAAGTTCCCCGGCTCGAGAGTCCGCCTCGAATGGACCGAACCGGACGACTGTTTTTGACGAAATGCTTTTCTCCATTTGCCTCGTCCTGACTGACCCGGATTCTAGCACCTGACCATGAAGTGTAGAAGCATGTGCCAGCCGCGCCGTGCCCGCAAGGCCCTGTTTTTTCAATCCGTTCCCAGATGACCTCCGATGGACCAGGAAATGAGGCCCCTTGCATTGAAGTAGTCGGCAGCTGGCTCCATGCTCAAGCCCGTTAAACGACCAGAGTGAGTCGAATATCCAGGTCAAGAAAACGCAGCGAAGGAGAACCGCAATGGAAATGATCCGAAAAGCAATGAAGTTGAGAATCTTGAAGCGCTTTGGCGCAGTTGGGCTGGCGGCAGTACTGGCTCTAACCGTCATGCTCATTTCGCAATTAGGATTCAGTGCCAGGGCAGCGCAATCGGAGGAATCCGAATCCCACGCGAAGGGGTTGCAGGGGGCGTGGCGCGTTCAGCTCACGGTCCGCGACTGTCAGACAAACGTGGCTCTGAGGACCTTCCCGGCCCTGTTTACCTTCGCCAAAGGGGGTACGCTATCCGTGACGACCGCAGGCCAACTCCCCGCGCTAAGCACTACCGGCCTGGGCGTCTGGCGGCACACGGACGGCCACGCTTACAGCGCGGTGTCCGAGGCCTTCGTTTTTAGCACTGCCGGCGTCTGGACGCAGACACACAGGCTCACGCGGGCCATCGAGATCGGTAATAACGAGGACGAGTTCACCGATACAGTTGCGCTTCAAATCTTCGACACCAACGGTAACGTGATTGTGACGGGCTGTGCCACGAGCGTCGGGAGTCGCTTCGAATGAGTAGGGGAAAGATTGGTCAGAGTAGAGGCCAACGAGAGTCGATGAAGGGGCGAGGTGATTCGCCCCTTCCGGTTCCCAGAAGACAATCGCTTGAGGTAAAGTCCGCGGAAAGTATGCGTATTCGAAGACAATTTTCTCCGCTATATTGGTCTCATTGTCGGATATTTTAAGCCCTATCCAGTAGTCGGGGCCCATATGGAGAATCAGACAGTCCCATCGCGCCCCCCCAACAGATTGGCTTCCAGGTCTTTCTGGAAACTTCAAAACCCTATTGACGTATTTGCTTCCGATTCTGGGTGGATGACGGGCTACTCTTCCCTAATGAGATTGGGGAAGAGTTGCCGACTTGAATCGGACGCGATGGCTCGGGAATGACTGCCCATCGTCACTGTGCGGGCTAATTGCCGCTATAGCGCGTCTCAATGATAGAATTAGCATTAGGCTTATTAGTAGCGACCACATCTATCGTGACGATCCGTTCATCCAGATCATAGGGAAGCGGTGGCTAACTTTCTACAGTTAGAGAATCGATATACCGGAGAGAACCTGCGGATGCGCCGAGTGCGTGACGCCGAGGGACAAACCGTTCTGACCATTGACGGCTCGTTGCCGCCACGAATGAGCGGCCCGCCGCTTCACGTGCATTTCCATCAACGTGAAGAAGGCATCGTGAAAGCGGGATCACTCGGAGCCCAAATCGGAAGCAAGAAGATCGTCGTGCCGGCCGGGGGGACGGGGGTCTTTCCCGCCGGGGTTGCTCATAACTGGTGGAACGCCGGGGACGACCTCTTGGAGTTGAGTGGCCGGGTAATTCCGGCGGGTGACTTGGATCGCTACCTCCAGGCATTATTCAAGGTTCTCAACGCCAGCCCGTCCGGTAAGCCTTCGATATTCTACCTAGCCCACGTGCTGTGGCGGCATCGGCACACACAGGCGGTCACGTCGCCGCCACAAGTCATTCAGCGGATCGTTTTTCCTCTCATTCTGTTTGTCGGCCGCGTTCTGGGCAAATACCGCGGAGATAACTGGCCCGGTTCGCCAGCGTCATGCACAGGTGCGCCGGAAGTGTGAGCTGCGAGGGCAGGGATTCGCTTTGCGTCCACATGGGCGGTACGAGCTTTCGGCCATCGATTCTTCAAGCGGGAAAGCGCGTTGCATTACCCTCGCCGCGTCTGATGCAGTACGTGGGCGTTATGTCCGGCCGCCCCTCGGGCTTCTGGATCGACAAGAACCCCGGTGCACCGATGGCGTTTCTGTTTGCACTACCGTGAACGGGTTTCGAATTGCTTTGCGGCCGCAACGTTGTTTCGTTGTACGACCAGACGATGTTAAATTCAGGTTAGCCCGTCCGCCCCGAGCACCACGCCAACCCAGCGCAGAGCCCACACGTGCTCAAATAGGCGCCAGCCTCAGAACGACACTGACGTGGTCCCAGTTTCGTAACAGGTTGGTAGGCGACACTTTAATCCGTGCGTGGCGTCGCGCTGGCGAGCGCGAGAATCGCTCCGGCAAACAACAGCGTGTCCGCAAAGTAGTTGATCCCCTCGACCTTTACCGCGGTACTCGGGTCAGACATCTGCGCGATCAGGATCGGCCCATAGACGAACAAGACAAGCAGAACAATCCAGGTACCGAGATAAGTTGCCGCCATCCGCGTCTTCTTGGCCAGCAGAATGCTTGCCCCGGCAACCAGAAGAATTGCGCCCGTCAGATAGCCAATGAGCGGGCGCCCCGGAACCCACGAGGGCATCAGTTTTTCGAGCGGGACTCCGGGGCACCCCGCTGGGTGCAGAAAATGCTCAGCGCCAAAAAATATGGCGGCGATCGCGATCAACACGCGGCCCACAGTTATGAGCGTGCTTTCGCGTTGCCCGCGCATCGCGTTTCCCGCAAGAATCAAGCCTCCGCCCGCGAACGACAGTTCGCGGATGACAATCACCCATGCAATCCTGTCTCTGGGGTTGGCCAGAACTCGTGGGACATGCACCATCGCCACAAAAAGAACCATCATGATCCCGAACAGCAGGCCGGACCAGCGCACCTGAATTTTTGTGGCAATGCCCAAGGACGCGGCCAGCAACGCAAAGCCGACGAAATATGCCCAAAACAAACGCCATGGCATATACGAGGGCACGCCGAGCATGATGAATCTTGCGCCGGAGAGATGCTCCGCGCCGAAGACCGCCAATGGAATGGTGAAACACAAATTGTTCAAGACTACGATCTTGTCCAGGCCGCTTGCCCGCGCGATATCGGTCTTCGCAGCCCACAGCGCAACAAGGAAAAGTAGGATGCCGGCGCCGCACATCGAAACCACCGTGCGAGAGATCTCAAAAAATGTGGCAAGAATGGTTGCGCGCATGTGGATACCAAACGTAAGCTCGCGTGCTCTATCTGGGGAACATTTTCCCGGTCAAGCCAGCTTCAAATTGTACAACGAAGAGTAGGTGAGGATATGTGTCCCGCCGATCGCTGGATTGACTGAAACGGTACCTAAAGTAGCCGCCAACTCCCAGATTGTCGGCAACCCTTACTTAATCGCATTACGTCAGAGTTGCTCGTCCGACCGTGGATCGTGGACCACGAGCTATTCGTACCTCAGCGCCACCATCGGGTCCACGCGCATAGCCCGTCGCGCAGGGATGTAGCTGGCCAGGGCCGCCACGCCGATCAGCAGCGTCGCGACACTGAGAAGGGTCGTGGGGTCGTTGGCGCCAATTCCATACAGCATGCTGGAAAGGAAGCGTGTCAACAGCAACGCTCCGACTGTTCCTAGCACCACTCCGACGATCGCTAGCATCATTCCGTGTCGCACCACCAGATGCAGGATTTCACCACGTTTTGCCCCAGTGCCATACGGATGCCAATCTCGTGCGTGCGCTGGTTGACCGTATAGGACATAAGCCCGTAAATGCCAATCGCCGCCAGTCCCAAGGCAATCGTGGCAAAAACAGCCAGCAGTGACATCTGGAATCGCCGACCCGCTACCGAATCCTCCACCACCTGTTCCATGGTCTGAATCCGGAACAAAGGCTGATCTTTGTCGACCGCCATCACCGCGTGCCGCACCGCCACAGTGAGCGCCGTCGGTCCTGCCCGTGTCCGCACGGCCAGGGCCAAGTAGGGCACGGGCACCTGCAGCAGCGGAGCGTAGACTTCGGGGCGCGCTGCTTCAACGACGCTGTCCTGCCGCACATCCCCTACTATGCCGATTACCTGCCTCCAGACCGGCGCACTACCGTCTTCGAGCTGCACCCGCTTCCCCATGGCGTCTTCGTCCGGCCAGTACTGCCGTGCTGCTGACTCGTTGATAATGGCCACCGGTAGCGAGCCTTCGCTGTCCGCCCAGGTGAAAGTCCGCCCGCGCAACAAACGGATTCCCATCGCACAGAAGTAGTCAGGGGTGATCTTCGGTCGCTCTGCTTGAATCTCCGGTTCCACAGGGTGGCCCTCGATGGAAACTGGGCCAGTGTCATTGGTCAGCATCGGCGCCGAGTCTGCTCCTCCTGCACATTCCACTCCGGGAAGCGACGCTATGCGGTCCATCACTTCGTGGAAGAATAGGGCTTGGCGCCGGGGCTCCGGATATTTGGAAGGCGGCAGCATCACAAAGGCTGTCAGAAGGTTCTTCGGATTGAACCCAAGGTCAACCTGCTGTACCCGCACGAAACTCCGGACCAACAGACCGGCTCCAGCCAGCAGCATCAGCGCCAGTGCCATCTCCGCTACGACCAGAACGCTACGCGCTCTGGCGCGCGCAGAGCCAATAGTCAACCGGCTGCCGGATTCCTTGAGCGAATCTTGCAAATCCGTCCTGGACCCCTGTAGCGCCGGTGCGATGCCGAAGATCAGTGCCGTTCCTAGCGTCAGTACAACGCTGAAAATAAGCACGTGCGGATCAATCGTTGTCTCGTTGAGTCGTGGAATATCGGGGCCCAGCCGGATGAAAAGGTCCACGCCCTCGTAGGCCAGGAGCAGCCCGATGGCTCCGCCGAAGACGGCCAGCAACATGCTCTCCGTCAGGAATTGCCGGATCAAGCGCGCGCGTCCTGCCCCCAGCGCCTGCCGCAATGCCGCTTCCCGCTGCCGCATGGCGCCACGGGCGAGCAGAAGATTCGCCACGTTAGCGCAGGCGATCAACAGCACCAGGCTGATCGCACCCAGAAGAATCAGCAGCGCCGGACGAACCTCGCTCCCCACTTGTCGTCGCCAACCGACAACCTTCACACCCAGCCCGCGATCCGCGAAGTGCTTCTCGGCCAGTCCATGATTGATGGCATCCATCTCGGCTTGAGCCTGCGCCAGTGTGACGCCGGGCTTTAGGCGCGCGAATGTGTAATAGTTATTGCTGCCACGCTCGTTGCGGCTTGGATCGGGTGCTGGCGGGAGCCAGGCGTCTACTCGGTACGACGCGGGAAGGTCGGGAGGAAATCGAAAATCAGAGGGCATCACACCGATCACGGTGTAATTCTGTTGATCGACATCCACTGTGCGCCCGATCACGGAGCGGTCGGACCCGAACCGTCTCTGCCAGAGTCCGTAACTCAAAATGATCACACGATCGTGGCCGGGCTGATCTTCTTCCGGCAGGAATCCCCGCCCAAGCATCGGCTGCACCCGCAGCAGTTGGAAGATCTGCGACGAGGTTATTACCCCAAACAGCGACTCAGGATGATCACCGCCCTTGATGCTGATCACCCAGATTCGCGCGGTGGCCACCTCTTCGAACACAGTGTTTTCGCGGCGCCAGTCTTCAAATCTGGGGTATGCCGTCCACATGCCCCAGCGGTTAGCTTGCGGATTCGTCGACCAGATCTGTACCAGCCGATCCGAATCGGGATATGCGAGGGGCCGCAGCAGCACAGCATTTACCACACTGAACACCGCTGTGTTTGCTCCAATCCCCAGGGCCAGGGTCAGCACCGCTGTTGTCGTGAAGACTGGGCTACGCCGCATCATCCGCGCTGCGTAGTGCACATCGCAGCCAAGCATTTCGAGCAGATGGCCGGCGCGAATCTTGCGGACTTGCTCTTTCACTTGTTCAACCCCGCCGAGCTCCAGGCGAGCTTGTCGCCGCGCTTCTTCTGGGTTCATGCCCGCGCGGATGTTTTCGTCCGCAAGCAGCAGCTCGTGCGCGCGCACTTCCTTATCCAACTCGCGCTCCTCGCGTTGTTTGTGCAGCAAGTTGCGCAGCAGGCTCTTCATGCGAGCAAAAGCCATAAGGTTTCTCTTCACGACGCTTCGAGCGTCCGCGTAATCGCCAGCGCGATGCGGCCCCAGCGCTTGGTTTCCGCTTCCAGTTGCCGCCGTCCCGCGCCGGTCAGCTTGTAATACTTGGCGCGCCGATTGTTTTCCGACTCTCCCCAGTGGGACTCCAGCCAGCCTTCTTCTTCCATGCGATGTAGAGCGGGAAAGAGCGAACCCGGCTTTACCTGGAATGTGCCCTTAGTGATTTGCTCGATGCGACGGGAAACGCCCAGGCCGTGCAGTTCACCAAGCGCCAGTGCCTTCAGGATCATCATGTGCAGTGTGCCTTGCAGCAGATTGGTTTGATCGGGTGCCAAATGCCTCTCCTATAGACGCCCTGCAGGAAGATAGGCGCTTTGCTATAGAATGTCAATAGGAGGTGAGCGATGATCTCGCTTGACCGCCACAAAACGGCGTTCTGAGAAGCTAAGTCCCCGTCCGTGAGCGATTAGTCGGCAAACCGGATGCTATCCGGCTTAGCGGCGGGATTACTCCTGTCGGCTTTTCGTCAGGAAATCAAGCACTGACGAGATGCGCGTAATCCGTCGGACGAAACGATAACTTCTGGCTTGCCCATGAGAACGTCAACCACTCAGAATCAGGCTTTTTATTTTCCGCGCTTCCTCGCTGGCGAACGGGGCGCGGGCTTGCGGGTCACAAACTTGTAGGCCATGCCTAACAAGTCGCGCAATACATCGGGATTGACGCAAGACAGGCGAACCAGCACGGCGCTATAGCCAACGTAGTGGTCCGTCACGTAGTAAACATCGGGATCCGCAGCGAGCAGCTCAGCGCGATCATCGAAATCCACTCGAACGGCAAGCGAGTTAGGCTCGGCAGACCGATTAGCGGGGATACACGCCAAGAGTTTTCCATGGACTTTGAGCGCCGGGAACCCGTATGCTGTGCTCTCTTCGACTCCGGGCAAAGCAAGTCCGATATTCCGTACGGTTTCGAAGTCGATTGTGCTTCTGAGCATTGGTCAGCGCGATTCCGAAGAACTCACTGATCTTCTTTGGCCAAGCATAGGCATGAACCGGCCCGCACAGGTTGACGCGGCTGTGATTATCCCTGAGAGCCGGAGCCCTTTCAAGACTGGTTCTGACAGGTGGCATGCTGCCTGCTGCCCTCTTTGCATTACTACCGAGTAGCCAGGCAGCCTTGCGGCCGCCCGGCCCTCTCAGAACTGGGCGTGAAGGTTTCCCTTCACCCAGCTCAAGCCCTTCGAACGCCTCTTTAGGGGAGACGCGGTTTCGAAACGGGAAAACGCTGACGATGAACCCGGTCATGGCACTCGGGATGAAGTAAAACGCAGTTCGTAGCACCAGTGGAACCGCCCTTCACACGGGGGACGCAGTAATGAAGGCGCCAGCCTGTGATCCGGGTGATTTTTGTGTTGCACTGGGTGCAGAGTCCACGTTGCTCATACCAGAGATAGCGAAGAGTGCGGGTACCCCGAAACGTTTCCAGCATGTGAGCCCCTTCGCGTTCTTCGAAGTAGGTTTCATAGGTTGGATCGTACGGGTTCGCTTCGCCTTTAACCTTGACGTGTCGTTTGATGGGAGTGCTCTTGGCGTAGTACAGCCAGACTTTAGTCGGCCGTCCGTCGTCATCGCAGGTTTCACCGAAGAAGGACCAGTCACGATTCCCGCGCCGGTCAAAGTATTTCGGCTTGAACCAGCGCGGGCTTTTGTTCGGGTGTCTTCGTCGTGCCCATCTCCATAGACTAGAGAAGAGGGTGCAGTCAACGCGTTCGAACGTGCGTTTGCTTACCACATGCCGATGATAGTTAACCCAACCGCGAATCTTTGGGTTGAGTTGATCGATCAGGTCGGCGGCAGACACGCCATGTGCGTCTTTGATGATTCTTCGGATGCCCTTCAGGAAGGTTCCAACATTCTTCTTGGAAGGCTTGATGAACAGTTTCCCGTTGGGATACCTGCGCACATTTTGTCCGAGGAAATCAAAGCCGTGCTCCACGTGCGTAATGACGGTCTTTGTCGGAGAGAGTTCAAGACCTCGTTCTTGCAAGAACTGCTCGACCAGGGGCTTGATTTCTCCTTCCAGTAATTCTTTCGATTTACTGGTGATGACGAAGTCATCCGCGTAACGGACGAGATTGACACAGGGTTTCTCACCTCCAAGGGACTTGAAGCGTTTTCCTGCGGGATACTTTTCCCGCAGGAGTCGTTCAAGTCCATCCAGCGCGCAGTTAGCGAGCGCGGGAGAGATAATTCCACCTTGTGGGGTCCCGTCCGCGGTATCGTGAAGGACGTGCTTTTCCATGTACCCAGATTTCAGCCACTTTTGGAGAATGACTCGGTCCATCGGGACGTGAGCCAAGAGCCAATCGTGTGAAATTTTGTCGAAACAGGACTTGATGTCACCCTCCAGAATCCACTGCGTGTTTGCGCTTCTCAGTGCTTTGAAACACTGTTCCATCGCATCGGCGCAGGACCGCTGCTGACGAAACCCATAAGAGTTTTTATCAGCAGTAGTTTCCACAGCGGGGGCGAGTGCCAGCAGATACAATGCTTGCTGCGCTCGATCCTTCATCGTGGGAATTCCGAGCGGGCGCATCGTTTTGCCGTCCGACTTCGGGATGTAAACACGTCGTAGGGGCTGAGACTGATAACCCCTACGCTTCAGTGCATGTACTGCCTGTGTTTTCTTCTCTGGTGTGTCCCAAATTTCTTGGTCCACACCGGGGGTTTTCTTGCCATTGTTTTCCGTCACTCGTCGAACGGCGAGAACTTTGCCGCTGTAGGAGTGGGTCAGCAAACGTTGCAGGGCTCGCACCCGGCCCCATCTGCTTTCCTTCGTTGCCTGCACGATACGCACTTGGAGTCGGCGAACGTTGCGGTTGATGGCCTGCCAGTCGATGGCGTACCATTCCGCCGCTTCGCGTGAGACCGCACCAACAGCTTGCGCTGTCGTCATCTGCTTTGCCTCATGAGCCGATTATTCAAGTTCTCTCGTGTGAAGCACCATATAGGGAAGTCAGCACGCTTTCGCGTCCGGTGATGTTGTCGATGATGCTGGCGCAACCGATATCCACCCCATTACAGAGTGGCATTTGCTTTCTCCCTCATCTGTTATCCGCACCGCTATCGGCCCACCTTGCGATGAACTTTCCCCTTGCGGGGAGCGATGTGGATTTACCCTGTTCCGTGGGAATGACGCGATAGGTTAGGTCTGTTCTATGCGCCGACAGTGTTGTTTACCCATGACCGAGAACCCGGAAGCCTCGGTGCTCACTGCAAAAAGAGCCCCGCAGCATATTAGGCTCTCTCGGGCTAACGACGCTTACGAACATTTGTGTATTCTGACCCTGCTACCAAGCCTAGCCCCTCTCCACCTTATGCTGGCAGATGCACCGTGGCCTCACGGTTTCGGTGCCACTCTTACGAATGTGGGTCCATTGTCCGAGGGCTTCGAACGGTCTGTTGCCTCGCCGCTCCAACCTCGTAGGCTATGTGCGATGGGACGCACAGTCTGATCAATTTCCTCCTTGCCAGACAATCATTCCAACAGCTTTCAGGTCGCAATCCGAGTTGCTCGTCAACCGGCCAGAAACTGATTTGCGAATGTCGGTCTTGAGTGTAAAGGCCTGATTACAATACTTGAGAATAAGCGGATCGTTACGGTTGTCTCTACTACCCGCCCGCGGCACGGCAGGTGCCGTGAGAAATCATCGGGTCACTGATCTGGCGCCGCGCCTCGCGAGAATCAACAGCGTGGTCAACGTTCCAATCGCGAATGAAGCCACACCGATCTGATCGATCCGGCTATCGGCTGTTACCGCAACAACTCCGAACGAGGAACTAACAAGGACTGGGCCAAAGACAAGTGCCCAGCGATGAGCATCGGTCCAGCCGGGGTTGTCCGTCGAGAGGATCTTCATCCTCCACACGAGCACAGCGGTAATGCCCACTTGTGCAAGCATGAAGATCACGACTGTGTTAGTTGGCTTGATCGACGCAGGGATGACGAATAAACCGAACAAGCTCATCCCCCAAATCGCGGCCAAGATGCCGACTGACCACCAAGGCGGAGTCCGGCGGGGTGCGGGAGTTCGGGCGCTATTCGTGGGTGCCTTCGCTCTCGGCCAAGTCAGCGCAGGAAGCGCGAAGGCACAAGCCAGGCCTGCGGTGATCAGGAGATGCAAGGATGGCGCATGAAAGCCCGGCATCACGATCTTTCGAAACGCCGCGCCCAAGGCGAGTGCCGCCAGTGCAAAGACGATCGCGCACACGCTCACGCCGAGTGGCCCCAGCCACGGCTGCGTCCGACGAGCGGGAAACAGCAGCTCAGTGGTCAAAATCGGGATGCAAATGCTCCAGACAATGTGGTAGCCCAACTCCCACTGGGTCAAGACGAAATTGACGCCGAGCCATCGTCCACCGAGCTTGGCAGCGTTGACGAAATCCGGGTTGAAGAGTGTCTGAAGCGTCAGTCCTTCTTCGACGAGCATGTAAGCGGCGCCGAACAAAACAACGGGCCACCAACTGGTGGTGCGCCGTCGCACGAGTTCACGAATGAGCAATACCCCGCACCCGTAGAACGGCGCGACGAGGATGAGCCCACCGATCTTCGTCAGCCTCGTTGCGCCCAGCAGCACTTCCGCAATCAGCGGCGACATGAGGAACAGCACGAACGCCGGCAAGGTCGCGGATTTTGGTGTTGGCTCCTGTAGCGATAGATTCGCGTATCCGCTCGCCGTTGGTTGCTCCAATGCGTCGCCGCCTTCCCAGTCGGAAGCACAATACTAGTCCCTTCGTTCAGATGTAAACCCCAGAATTGGCTCGCCACGGGGCGGTTGGTCGGCAACAGGAAGTAATTCGGTTACTTCCGGATGGCCGATTTCTTTGAGATTGTCTCGCTTCAAGCGCAAGCAGCGCCACTAGGGATTGAAGAGTCCCGGCAAGACGCGGAACCCCGGGTCCTTCTTTGGGTCGTACTTCAGAGCGCCGCGGTCCAGAACCTTTCCGTCCTGGATTACCGTTTCGATCTTGCGTGTGTCGCTGATGTGTTCGGCCGGGTTTCCAGCAACGATTAGGAGCATCGCTCGACGCCCTGCCTGAAGACTGCCCCACTCCTGCTCTGCGTTCATCAATCGAGCCGCGTCGTAGGTGGAAGCTCGAATTGCTTCGAGCGGTGTCAAGCCTGCCTCGACCATTAGCTCTAGTTCATGATGCAAGCCCTCGCCCTGAAACACACCGGGGTAGGGCGCGTCCGTTCCCGTCACAATTAGTAGTCCGGCGTCGTGCAGTTTTTTTACATTGTTCATCGCCTCTGTATGTTCGACGAGGCTCTGCTGCGTTTCTTTCTTTTCGTCGTCAGTCTGCGGCTTCGTGGCATAGGCGGCTAGTTCTGTCAGGAACCATGGTGGAGTGGTATCCACAATATACGGCTCTTTCAGAAAACCGATCTGCTTAAACCGTGTGCGAGCAAACGATTCGGTCACTACAAGTGTAGTGATAAAAAATATGTTGCGATCCTTCGCAAACTGAATGTCGTCTGGGGACATTTTCCGGGTGGGTAGATGTGCAAAACCGGAAATCCCCGTTGCCACTAGGTCGGGAGAGCCATTTCGTTCCCACTGGTCGATTACCACACGGATGCCTTCTTTGCCCGCGGCCTCAGACAGCCAATGCAACATATGAGATCAAAAAGATCCTCAAAGTAGTTCCTGAACCCGCGCGGACAGTTGTCCTCACGGCGGCGTTCACTGGCTTGCGGCAGGGCGAGCTTCGTGGCTTGCTTTGGAAAGACTTCAATGGGAAAGAGCTAAACGTTCAACGCTCCATATGGAATGGAGTGGTGAACAAACCAAAAACAGTTTGCTCCGAAGCGCCAATTCCAGCCATTCGCCAATTGTGCGAGGCCCTCGAAGCACATAGACTAAGAATGGGGGCACTCGCGGCTCCCGATCTGCCAATCTTCCAGAGCGGTATCGGCACACCAATGAACCTGGCTAACGTCGCCAAACGAGTCATCACCCCAAAAATTGAAAGGTGCCTCAGTGTCGCAAGTCAAAGTCCGAACACAAAACTGATGGACATATGTTCGAACTGGACAAGCTCTCCGCTGGCGGGTGGCACGCCTTTCGGCGCGGACTCGCCACAACCTTGCATCAACTGGGAATACCTGACAAGGAAATCCAGGGAATCCTGAGGCACGGTAACGTCGCCATCACGCAAGCCAGCTACATCAAGTGCGTGGCAGAAAGCCAAGTGAACGCTCTTGATTTAGTTGCCGCGAAGATGGAAAACGACGAATCCTGCAACGAAAATGCAACGAAAGCAGAAGAGCCAGTGAACTGAGGTTTGCAAAGTATGTCGTTTCAAGGGGATACAAAAGAGTTTGGAGGCGCGAGGCGGAATCGAACCGCCGATAAAGGTTTTGCAGACCTTTGCCTTACCACTTGGCTACCGCGCCCGATCAACCGGCACCGCTTTAGGCTTTGGGGAGTCGCCTCGACGCGGCTCCCTGCCGCCTTTGACTCCCGGTGTTAGGCCGGGCATGCGGCCGCCACAACTGGTGCAGCCGTTAGATTGACGATGGGAGCCCCTACCAGATTGCCCCACTCCGTCCACGAGCCGTCGTAGTTGCGGACATCGTTGTACCCGAGGAGATACTTGAGCGCGAACCAGGTGTGCGAACTGCGCTCACCGATGCGGCAATAGGCGATCACACCGTCGTTGCCGGTGATCCCGTTGGAATCGTAAAGCTGCTTCAATTCCTCGTAGGACTTGAAAGTGCCGTCCTCATTGGCCGCTTGCGCCCAGGGAATATTCTCGGCGCCCGGAATGTGCCCCGCCCGCTGAGCGGTTTCGGAAAGCCCTGGAGGAGCGAGGATCTTTCCGGTGAATTCGTCCACGGAGCGCACATCCACCAGTTGTGCGTGCCTGCGGTTTTCCAGGATCGCGGCGACATCTTCTTTTCGAGCGCGCAGAGACTCGTCGGGATTGGATGCTCGATAGCTCGCCGTCTTTACGTGAGCTGGATCTGTCGTGGTGGGTAAACCTTGTGCGATCCACTTTTTGCGGCCGCCGTTGATCAAACGCACGTCTTTGTGCCCGTAGTATTTCAATTGCCAGAAAGCATACGCGGCAAACCAGTTTTGGTTATCGCCATAGAGCAGGATCGTGGTGTCATTGGAAATTCCCGAGTCGCCGAGCAGTTTTTCGAGTGCGGGCTTTTCGATCAGGTCGCGGCGGATATTGTCCTGAAGCTGCGTCTGCCAGTTCCAACCCACCGCGCCGGGAATGTGACCTTTGTCGTAAGCGGTTGTGTCAACGTCCACTTCGACGAGGCGTATGCCTGGCGTGTTCAGGTTTTGCGCGGCCCAATCCGTTGTTACCAGTACTTCCGGGTGCTTGTACTCTGACATTTCTATTTCTCCCTTTCCGCAAGTTCAAATTTGGGATCAGAAAACAAAAACCCACCGGCCAGACTCTCTGGCGGTGGGTTCGGAATTCTTTCCTGGCTGAAATCTACGTTTTAGAGATTCAGCCTCCCCATGCCAGAAGACACACGCATACAGCCCATACAGGAGCAACACATTTGGGGCGTCTTCTGGAGGTGATTCAGCACGGACGAAAGCATACGCCAGGGTGATCGACCAGTCGAGCGCAAATTTGTGATGGTTTGCATAAGCATTTCAGTATTTTGGAACAGAGGGATCCACCTCGTCGGACCAGGCCAGGATTCCGCCCTTCAGATTGAGAATTTTCCGGAATCCAGCTTTTCGCAGGAATTCGACCGCTTCGGCGGAACGCTTTCCGCTGCGGCAATGGGCGACGATTTCGCGCGAAGAGTCCAGTTCCTGGACCCGGCGCGGCAATTCTCCCAATGGGATCAGATGTCCCTGCAGATTGCAGATCTGATATTCGTGGGGTTCGCGTACGTCCAGGACAAATAGATCATCGCCACGATCCAGCCGTACCTTGAATTCGCGAGGAGTAATCTCTGGAACCTTCAGGTCCGGTGTGGGAGCTTCTTCGCCGCGCACGCCGCAGAATTCATAGTAGTCGATGAGCTTGTGAATGGTGCGATTGTCTCCGCAGATCGGGCAGGCAGGATTTTTGCGAAGCTTAAACTCACGAAACTTCATGCCCAGCGCATCGAACAAGAGTAGACGGCCCGCCAGGCTATCTCCATTGCCAAGGATCATCTTAATCGTTTCCATAGCCTGAATAGAGCCGACGATGCCCGGTAGAACTCCCAACACTCCGCCTTCCGCGCAAGACGGTACCAGCCCCGGTGGAGGCGGCTCCGGATACAGGCAGCGATAGCATGGACCACCGGGTGTCCCAAAGACTGTTACTTGGCCTTCAAAGCGGAAGATAGAACCGTAAACGTTGGGCTTGCCAAGGAGGATACAAGCATCGTTGACGAGGTACCGCGTGGGGAAATTGTCTGTGCCATCCACGATAATGTCGAAGTCCTTGAAAAGTTCGAGTGCGTTCTCGCTGGTGAGCTTCGTTTCGAAAGCCTGCACTTGAATATCCGGATTGAGGTTGGAGAGACGCGCCTGCGCGGCTTGGCTCTTGGGTTTGCCAACGTCGCTGGTGCCAAACGTAACTTGTCGTTGAAGATTCGTGAAGTCAACGACATCAAAATCCACTAACCCAAGCTTGCCTACGCCTGCGGCAGCCAGATACAAACCAAGCGGGGCGCCCAGCCCGCCCGTACCGATCAGCAGCACCTTGGCATTCTTCAACTTGAGCTGACCGTCCATCCCGACTTCCGGCATGATCAAATGTCGGCTATAACGCAGGATTTCTTCGTTCGTAAGCGACTGCGCGGGTTTCGCGCCCGTCACTGTCTGAACTTTGCTGGCCATATTGCTTCTCCCATCCAATATTTGTTGAGTTTCCTTCGCTCGCTTTCGGCAAATCCGATTTATCCATCCCCTTGCATTCGTTTACTCACAATAACTACTTCCCCCGGCGATCGATGGAATGATGCTGATGGTATCGCCGTCCTTGGTTGGCGTGTCTTCTTTGGCAAGATACCGGATATCCTCACCATTTACATACACGTTTACGAAACTCCGCAAACTGCCCTCGGCAGTAAACAGGTGCCTGCGCAAGTCGTCAAACTCCCCGGTCAGGTGGGCCAGCGCCTCTCCAACAGTCCTGGCCGGGAACTCCGCGGAATCGCGCTTCCCCGCATAAACGCGGAGCGGTGTGGGGATCATCACTCGAACGGCCATGTTGTCTTCTCCTCAGTGCTCGACTTCAAATCAAGCCTTGGCCTGATTTCGAATTTCAATGTATTCAAGCGCAAACGCGGCGCGATCGTCCTGCAAGCGCCACGATGTCATGTCCTGCGGCTTTCCGTTTTGCACACTCACGATGACGTAGCTGTACCACGGCCAGGCGTGCTCGCGGTCGTACTCGCTCGGCCGGGCCGGGTGATCGGGATGCGAGTGGTACCAGCCAATCAGGTCCAACCCTTGCGCCTGAGCGGCCCTGTTAGCGGCACACACGTCTTCGGCAGTCACGGAAAAACGATTGCGCGGTGAGTCCTCTCGTCGATTCACAATCGGAAATATCTCCAGCACCTCGCGCGCTGCTCTTGCGGGAACCGACTGCGCATCCGCATCGCGCCCCAGTAATGCTCCACAGCATTCGTTGGGATAGGTTTCCGCGCCGTGCTGTCGGATCTTATCCACCAGCGGCTCATCGATCCAGAGGTTCAGCGTTTCATTCATCTAGGGCTCGTCCCAGAATCGTTCGGTCAAATATTTTGCGGCCGAGTCGGCAAACACCGTCACAATAACCGCGGTCTCGTTCGAAGGAATACGTGCTGCAACCCGGAAACATCCCAGCAGTGCGGCGGCGGAGCTGGGACTAACGAGGAGGCCTTCTTCGCGCGCCAGGCGCTTGACCATCCGATACGATTCTTCCGTGCCAATTTCCAGATTCTCGTCCGCAATCGACTCATCGTAGATCGCCGGACGAAGTGCGGTCGGCATGTGTTTCCAACCTTCTAGCCCATGAAACGGCGCGTCGGGCTGCAGGCTGATGCAACGAATCGCGGAGTTCAGTTGCTTCAATCGCCGGGTAGTGCCCACGAACGTGCCGCTGGTGCCTAGTCCTCCCACAAAATGCGTGATCCGGCCAGACGTTTGCTCCCAGATTTCGTTCGCCGTGGTGCGGTAGTGTGCTTGCCAGTTCGCGGGATTGCTGTACTGGTCGGCATAGAAATATCTGTGCGGTTCGGAAGCAACCAGTTCATGAACTTTCCGGATGGCGCCGTCGGTTCCTTCATCGCCGGGAGTGACCAGCAACTCAGCGCCAAAGGCCGCAAGAATGCGCTTGCGCTCTTGGGACGCGCTGCTCGGAAGGCACAAGGTCACTGGATAGTGCAATGCCCCGGCGATCATGGCGTAGGCGATGCCCGTGTTGCCGCTGGTGGCATCAATAAGGGTCTTGCCGGGCCGTAACGCACCGCTTGCGATGCCCGCTCGAATTATGCTCAGCGCCGGACGATCTTTCACGGAGCCGCCAGGATTAAACCACTCCGCCTTCGCGCAGAATTCGATGTTAGGGAATTCGTTCGCCACATGCTCAAGCCGCAGCAAGGGAGTGTTGCCAATGTGTTCCAGCACAGAAGTACCAAGGAGATTGGTGCTTACCCCTTCTCTTGCGAATTGTGCGTGCTCAAGCGCTGTCACAAATGCTCCTGATTGATTTAGATGCTCCAGTGCCGGGTGCCGCTATTTGAGAGGTAGTTCGCAGTTCGCGTCCAGCTCCCGGATGGGTTGCGATGCGGCGTTTCTGGTCTGCTCGTGCCTTCCTTACTTTGGCTCATGAATTTCAGTTTTTCCTTCCCACCAAAAACAAAAATGGCCGCTTATCGGAAGCGGCCTTGGAATTGATCGGTTTTGGTTTCGATTAAACCGGAATCGTTCCTGAGCCGCCTAAGAAGGTGAGTTGACAGAAACAGCAGCAACAGGGGATGCAGCGCACAGACGCCTGGGTGGGGGAGAAAAGACTGGCTTGGAGCGAAACTCTCATCTCCTCCCTAGTATACCGATTCACACACGCAACGCAACAACGGAAAGCTGCTCGAGCTGCTCGGCCCAAGGCAGGCGGGGATCCCGACATGCACAATGCCCGGGGGTTGAAGAATCTTATAAGCGGCAAATTCGGGTGGGTCCGGTAGTAGGGCTGCGTGCCAGTTGCGGAGATTGGCAAAACCTCCGGTAATCCCGGGAACACTTTAGGGGTGCGAGGCGTGACGCGTGGTGTCAGATGCTTAGTTAAAGGGGCTAGTACCCAGAAAAAGTGGTGATTGACATTCGAAAAACAGATGCCTATAGCAGCCCGCAACAAGCTGCTTAACCGATTTACCGTGGTGCAACATCCGAAAAAATTGAGTTCTGGTGCGGAGGAGTTAAGAATGAACGCATTCAAGCTTTCCCTTCGTGTTGTTTCCATCCTCACTTGCATGTTGCTTCTAGCTCTCGGAACACACGCGCAATACCGCGCTGGTATTTCCAGGGTACTGTCCTCGACCCGCAGGGAGCGGCCGTTTCCGATGCGAGAGTAACCGTCATGGCAAAAGAAACGGGCATCTCGCAGGAAGCGACAACTGATGACAGCGGCGTTTACTCGGTCACTCGACTCGCTCCCGGTCTTTACACTGTCACGGTGGAAAAGGCCGGCTTCAAGAAAAAGGTGCTAGATGATTTCCAAATCAAGCCGGAGCAGACTAACTCGCTCGACATAAGTTTGGAGATTGGTCAAGTTTCAGAATCCGTCGTTGTCAGCGGTTCCGACCTTCCGGCGATTGATACAGAGTCAGGCACAATTGCCGGCAACATTAGCTCCAAGCAGATTCAATCGATGCCCTCATTTGGCCGTGACGTCTTTCAGCTGACTCAGCTTGCTCCCGGTGCTTTTGGCGACGGGGCCCAACAAAGTGGCGGTGGTTCCGCCCAGCTACCGGGAACCAACTCCGGCGCATCTGGTGCCACAGATGGTATTTTCAAAACGGAAAACGCACCTCAGATCATTGCTAACGGTTCGCAGTTGCAGGGTAACAACATCACGCTGGATGGCGTGGGCATCACTAGCGTTACGTGGGGCGGGGCGGCAGTGGTCACTCCCAATGAAGAGTCCGTCAAAGAGGTCAAGGTTATCACCAACAACTATGACGCTGAGAATGGGCGCTTCGCTGGAGCCCAGATTCAGGTGGTCAGTCAGAACGGGACCAACCAGTTCCACGGAAGTGCCTTCTTCAAAAATAGTCAGCCGGGGTACAACGCGTACCAGCGTTGGAACGGCCCTGCCTCAAGCGGCCCCGGCACCCCGACGGAGAGAGGGCTGCAAAAGGACACGGCAAAGTTTGATCAGATTGGTGGCAGCATCGGCGGCCCCATCTGGAAGAGCAAACTGTTTGCCTTCTTCTCGTATGAGACTATTCGCAACAGCTCGTCCAGCACGGGAACAGGTTGGTACGAGACTCCGCAATTCCTGAAGTTAGCACCCGCGAACAGCGTTGCTTCCCAATTCCTTACTTATCCCGGCGAAGGTGCCTCATATTCCTCGATTATCAGTAACAATGCAACCAGTTGCACCGGCATCGGGCTGGTCGAATATAGCGCCGCCACTAAAACGGGGAATTGCATTACCATCCCTGGCCAAGGTCTGGACATTGGTTCGCCCCTAACGACTGCCCTTGGCACCTCCGATCCAACTTGGGTTAGCAACACGAATCCGGGCGTGGGTGGTGGCCTGAATCCCGCCAATCCCGTTCCCACCATCATGAACGTCAGTACTGTCTTCCCGAGTTCCACTACGGAAGCACAGTACAACGGCCGTATGGATTTCAACGTAACCAGCGGGGACTTGATTGCCTTCAGCATCTACGACGTGCCGGTAAGCTCAACCAGCTATAACGGACCCGTCCGCGCTGCAAACCTATGGCACCATGACGCAATGAATCAAGCGATGACTGCCTTCTGGGACCACACCTTTTCGCCCACGTTGCTGAACGAAGTGAGAGTAAACGCTGCCGGGTGGCGCTGGAATGAGATTAATTCCAACACCCAGGAACCATGGGGACTTCCCACCTCCACAATCGACAATATCGGTAACGTAAATTTTGGCGGAAGCTATTATGGACCGCCGGGGCCCAGCGTTTTCGATCAATGGACGTACAACGTAAAGGATGTCGTTACCAAGATTCACGGCAGCCACACGATCAAGTTCGGAGGGGAGGTGACGCGACTGCTCTTTGTTCAAGAGGCCCCATGGTCGGCTCGCCCCTCTTACAACTTCCGCAATTTCTGGGATTTTCTTAACGATGCTCCCTATCAGGAAAACGGCACATTTGATCCCACCACCGGCATACCCGCTGCTTTCCGGAAGGACACTCGAGCTAACATTTATGGTTTCTTCATTCAGGACAGCTACAAGGTCAAGCCCAACCT
The DNA here is from genome assembly GCA_963839315.1 of Candidatus Acidiferrales bacterium. Classification (GTDB taxonomy): domain Bacteria; phylum Acidobacteriota; class Terriglobia; order Acidiferrales; family UBA7541; genus Acidiferrum. The sequence goes on along the minus strand of CAWIUU010000029.1, from coordinate 92,238 downwards.
CACTCTTACGCTCGGCCTGCGGTACGACTACTTCGGACCAATTAGCGAAAGAACGGCAACCTAAGTACACTTGAATTGGGCCAACAGGGAGCCAACGCCCTGACCGCCATGTATTTCCGCAAGGGTGGGAATCTCTACAATGCGGACAATGCCAACTTCGGGCCGCAACTTGGGTTTGCCTGGAGCCCGAACTCTCTCCTAAAGCACGACCTGCGAAATCGCCTTGTAATCCGCGGTGGTTTCGGCATTGGCTATACTGGCGAGGAAGAGGCCATTACCCTGAACGGAAGCAATAATCCCCCATTCTTGTCGTTTGCTGGCACTTTGACTGGCTCGCAAATCCTGTACCAGGCGGCCAGCGATATTAGCTGCTTCATCTGTTACCCATCCAATCCCAATACTCTCACCACCTTCAACGGAAATAATATTCCCGTGAGTGGGGCGCCAATCGGCGGCACTGGGTTTCCGTCCAGCTTCCACACACCGTACACGTATCGCTACTCTCTCGAGGGACAGTACGATTTAGGGAGTAACTGGATAGCCACACTAGGCTATCAAGGCAGCACCACGCGACATCTCACTCGGCAGTACAACCTCAACAATCTTTATGGCGCAGAAGGCATAGCTCTGAACCCCATGATCAGCGACGTGGACTGGTATGCGAACGACGCCAATTCCAACTTCAATGCGTTCCTGGCTCAGATTCAGCACCAGTTCTCGCATTCTTTTCAGATCGACGGCCAGTATCGTTACGCGAAGAGCATGGATCAGGGCTCGCAACCTTATAACGTGGACCAATATCAATGGAACCCGCAGCTTGCCTGGGGGCCCTCCGATTGGGATATCAGGAATGCGTTCAAGGTCTGGGGCGTGTGGCAACCCCATATCTTCCACAGCGGCGATCATAGCTGGATGGAAAAGATCGTTGGCGGTTGGTCGCTGAGTGGAATCTTCAACTGGCATTCGGGCTTCCCGTGGACTGCGGTTTACAGCAACATCGACGGGAATAACATCTGCAACGTTGTTTACAACACGGGGTGCGGTCAGCCGAACGGTTCGAACTGGCAGCTCCGTCCAGCCACTTACAATGATGCCGCGGGTAGTAGCCAAGGCATAAACACGTTTAAGACACAGAACGGTAACTTCACCGGCATCACCACAGCCGAGGGCCGTCTGCAGGGGCGCCCTATTTTACAGCTCCTAATTATGTGAATTGCACTCTGCCTTATCCGCAGACTTGCCCGATACCTGAAGCACCGGGCGTTCGGACGCAACTCATTCCGTGGCCCCCGCTACATTGACGTGGACGCCACCATCAGCAAGTCCTTTGGGTTGCCTCGAATCCCGGTATTTGGCGAGAACGCTCAATTTGAGTTTCGCGCCAACGTCTACAACCTGTTCAACAACCTCAACATGAACCCGACCCAAATGGACAACATCATCACTGACACGTACTTTGGCTCAGGCAGAAGCAGGCCTTGGGCTCTCGCACCATGGAGCTGCAGGCGCGGTTCAGCTTCTAACAATTTGCGGAGGCGTATTCTGAGCTGCGCCTCCGTTTAGGCGGTAAAAAGCTGCCAACGAGCCCCCTTTTCACCCCAACTCGTTGGCAGCTTTTCTTTTACACTATCCTTGTGCAGCTATTGCTCTCACCATTGCGAACAGCCTTTTTTTGCCTGACCGTTTTGGTTCCGCTGCTTCTCTCTCGCGTTTGCTTTTCTATGCCTCCGGCACCCGCCGCCCAGAGTTCGAAACCTTCCGCCAAATTCGATTCGCTGGCGAAGCAGGCAGCTGAAGCTCGCGACTCGGATCAGTTGGGCCAGGCTGTCTCCCTCTACAAACAGGCATTGGAACTCCGTCCCAAGTGGGCAGAAGGCTGGTGGTCTCTCGGAACCCTTGAATACGACCGCAATCGCTACGCACCCGCCGTGCACGCCTTTCAGCGACTCCTTGCTTTGGCACCGAAAAATGGCAATGCCCGCGCGATGCTCGGACTCTGTGAATTTGAGCTGGGTAGAGACGAGGCCGCCCTGAAACATATCCAGGAAGCAGAAAGCTGGGAGTGGGCAACAATCCCCAATTGCGTAACGTGATGGTTTTTCACGAAGGAATTCTTTTGCTGCGGAAAGGCAAATACGAAATTGCACAATCCCCTCGGCGCGCCTGCAAGGCAGGCAGACAACGATTCTCAATCAATGGGGATGGCGGCCTTCCGGGTACCGGGCAAAACTCCTCCGCCGGAGGATTCCCCAGGTGGCCAGATCGTGCTGCTAGGTCGGGCCGCGTGCCTTGCGCGGCGAAAAAATTTGATCAAGCCCGCCGGAATACAATTCTGGCCGGCGAATACCCGGACTATCCCAATATTCATTACGCTTACGGGAGAACGTGGCCGAAGCGAACGATATAACAGCAGCCGTCGAGCAGTTCAAGCTGGAGATCAAGAATAATCCTGCGGACATCATGTCCGCCTGGAGATTGCAGCGACTCTCTACAAAGTTGATTCGGCTGCCGGATTACTTTACGCGGAAGAGGCGGTGAAGATCGACCCCCATCTGCCTTTGCCCACTATCTTTTTGGGCTTTTGTTGCTGGACACGGACAACTATGTGAGGGCCATCCCGGAACTGGAAATCGCCGCAAAAGCTTTTCCTCTCGACGCGAAGGTATTTTTTGCCCTTGGCACCGCTTATTCCCGGGCCGGGCGACGGGAGGACGCCGCGCGCGCCAGGGCGACGTTTCAGCGCTTAATCAACAACCCTCTGTGGACGCAAAACCCGCTTACTGAAAATTTGCCGTTCGCGCTAAGGTGGCTGGAATCCCACTTTTTTCATGGCTGATGCCGCCTCCGGATTCTTCATGAATGTATCCCATACCAATCCCGTGCGATGGTTCTCCGCCATCACCATGGTAATTCCCAGGTCGATCCCGAGCACATCGGTATCGTACCAACTCGTTAGTGGATTGAACGCGTCGACGTAACTATAGTGGCCCCAGGCCTTCGCCGCGTAAAGGCCACGAATGGTCCGCAACACCCGAATGCAATCGGTGAACAAGAACGGCAAGGAGCCACCAGTGGCGCAGGGTACAATCGATCCGTCGATCGGCCCCTGTCGCGGCGGGCCGCCCCACGCTGTATAGCCACCCTTATAGTCGGAAGCGGAAATGCCCCACAGATCCTCGGCGTAGTCGGGGAACTCCGATTTCAACGAGAGACAAAACAGTTTGTGTGCTTTTGTGGCGAGAATGGAGTTGTCGAAATAATTGGCATACGCGTCCCTTTTATTCCGGAAGTCATACCATGCCTGTGAATACTGGTGTGTGAATATCGGATCGTTTCCGGAAATGTAGGTGATGCCCTGATACGTGATGGTCGGGCGTTTCCAGGCTTTCCACGTATCCGCGGGCACCGGATTTGTGGGAGAACCGATTCCCAGCAGGTAGATCATCATCAGTTCACAGTAATGCTCCCATCGTGCGGCCAGAAAGCCGGACTCCGGCATCCAGCCCATAGAAAAGGTGGGACCGCCATTCAGCATCCATGGCCATTCCACGCGATTATAGATTTTCGTGGCGAGGTCTTGAATTTCCGCGTCCTGAAAATAGGCGCGTGCCGTCAAAATTCCGCAGAGGAGAAGGGAAGTATCGATGGAGGAGAGTTCACACTTTTCCCAGCGCTGCCCGCGTGTCCATGTCAACAAAGTGATAGATAGAAGCCGTGAACCGTGGGCATCTGATTCGCCAAGAATCGCAGCGTGACACGAACGCGCTCCAAAATGTCGGCGGTGCGCCGCATACCCTCTGACGTCTCCGATACACAATGCGGTCAGCCCAAAACCGGTCGCGGCGATGCTTGCCATCTTGCGCGTGTCATTTCCATTCAGAAAGGCGCGATCCTTCACCTGTCCCGTTTTTGGATTTGTTTCCTTCCAGAAAAATTGGAACGAGCCCTTCTGGACTTCATCCAGCAATTGTTCATCGGTGCCTTGAAACGGGGCCCCACCGGGAGTTTGCACCAGCAAAGGGGCCGCGCGGCCGCAGGCTACCAGCGAGGCAAACGGCGCGAGAGCAAGTCCCCTTCCACACTGTGACAACAATTCTCTTCGGCTGAACTTTTCTCGAATAGCACGGCGTCCCCCTGACTATTCCTCGATTTGCACCGCGACACCTTCGCCGCCGCGAGAGGAGTCTGGGCTGACACAGATGTGGACCACACTCGGTTCCACGGCTAGATTATTGTGGGCGTCCCAAATAGAAAAAGTATCGGGCCCGAGCTTAAATGTGACTTTCTTTGATTCGCCTGGCGCGAGCGACACTCGTTCAAACGCTTTGAGTTTGCTGAGCGGTTCTTCGACGCTGGTCCCTTGTAGCCTTACGTACAATTCGACCACTTCTTCGGCTGCCAGCTTGCCGATGTTCTTCACATTTGCGGTTACGGTGAGTACTTCCTTTTTGCTTGTGCCCTGCTTGCGCAGGGCATCATTCAAGTTTGTCGCGCTTAGTTTTGTCACGCTCAATTCCGGAGAGCTGTAAGAAAATTCCCCGTAGGATAGACCGAATCCGAAGGGCAATTGCGGGGCGTTTGGTTCGTCAATATAGCGTGACAGAAATTTTTCCACGCCGCTCCTCGGCGGATGCGTTAGATCCGTATCGCCCGCGGGGCGTCCTGTGCTCATCGCGTTATAGTACAGTGGTTCCTGTCCCACGCTGCGTGGCCAGCTGACAACCAGCTTTCCACTTGGCACTGCTTCCCCGAACAGAGTCCTCACGATCGCGGGGCCCGCCTGAACGCCAGGGAACCACGCCTCGATTACGGCTGGTACGTGAGCAAATATCCACGGCAGCGTAAGTGGTCTCCCGCTGAACAGCAACAGCACCACCGGCTTGCCCGTGGCCACAATTCTCTCCGCCAGTTCCTCTTGCCGCCCCGGCAAATCGAGATGCGCGCGCGAAGCGCCCTCGCCGGTCATCTCCGGGGCATCCTCCCCCAGAGTCAACACAGTCACATCAGCGTTTCGCGCTGCAGCCACCGCTTCTTCGATTTGCGCATCACTCGTTGAGCGGATGTCGCCGGCTTTCACGAACTTCACATGCTCTGCGCCAAGTGCATTGGTCAAGGCCGTTTTCACGGTCACAACATCCTGCGGCCTTCCTCGTCCCGCCCAGGAGCCTAACATTTCTGCTGCATCATCCCCGAGCGGTCCGATCAGTGCCACGGATTCCACATTTTTCTGAAGCGGCAATAGGGGGTGGCCATCGTGCGCGTCGTTCTTCAACAATACAAAAGATCGTTCGGCAGCGGTGCGGGCCAATTCAAGATTTTCTTTGGGCAATGGCCCGTCCGGATTCGCCGAAGTTTCTTCCGTGTAGGGATGTTCGAACAAGCCAAGCGCAAATTTCACTCGGAGCACGTGACGGACCGCTTCATCGATTTGGGCTGCTGTTAATCTTCCGCTATGCACAAGTTCGGCCAGGTGCTCATGGTACAGGTTGCTTTCCATGTCCATATCAATTCCCGCCGCAAGCGCCCTCAACGCGGCAGTCTTCCCGTCGTTGGCGATGCCGTGGGGAATCAATTCGCCCACAGAACTCCAGTCACTCACTGCCAGGCCAGGGAATCGCCATTCTTGGCGCAAGATTTGTGTCAACGTGAACGGATTTGCGGTAGCCGGCACGCCGTTCAAGCTGCTGAACGCGCTCATGATTGTGGCGGAGCCTTCATCCAGTGCGGCGTAGAATGGAGGAAGATAAACCTCGCGCAGAGTGTGCTCCGAAATCTCAACGGTATTGTAGTCGCGGCCGCCCTCAACGGCGCCGTAGCCAACATAGTGTTTTGGGCAGGCAGCAATGCTGCCTGGAGAGTTCAACTTATCGCCCTGGTACCCTCGCACATAAGCGCGGGCCACGATGCTGCCAAGGTAAGGATCTTCTCCCGCCCCTTCGATCATGCGGCCCCATCGTGCGTCTCGAGTGATATCAACCATCGGTGAAAACGTCCAGCGCACCCCATCGGCAAACGACTCGCTGGCCTCCGTCCTCGCTACTCTTTCGATCAGCTGTGGATCCCAAGTGGATGCCAGCCCCAATGGCACTGGAAAGGTTGTGCGGTATCCGTGAATCATGTCCAATCCGAAGAGCAGTGGGATGTGCAAACGTGATTTTTCGACTGCGATGTGCTGGTAGTGGTTTGCGGAGTGCACGCCGGGGAGATTGAATAACGAGCCCACTTGCCCCTTCGCCACCATCTCCTCATAATCTCCGCGCCCTGTTCCCGGACCGGTCGGAGTGCCTACGGAGTATTGCACCAGCTGACCGATTTTCTCTTCCAGGTTCATTTGCTTTAGGAGAGCCTCCACGCGACGATCAATGGAGGGACTGGAGAGTTCGGATTTGAGAGGCGCGCCTCGATACGCTTTTTCTTTAGGATTGGCTTGAGCTTGGGAAGGCGGAACTGGAAATATCGTTATTGCAAGTGGCAGGAGGAGAAAGTAAAGGGATTTTGGCAACACGGATTCAGCCTCCAATCTGGCCCGGGTGATTTCCAGAAGATGGATGGGCAAACCTCACGCGGCCCGGAGCATTCTCTTGATGGTTGCTTTCGCAGAAGCATCCAAATTCGTACTCTGGGAGGTGGACAAAAGGCGGTTTTTGCAGAAGTTCGCATCGTTGCGAAGCAACGAAAAAAGAGATCCCGGACTGTTTCCCAGGCAGGGACTGCATAATGGAAATCCCCGTATAGCCTTAAATAAATCGATTTATTAGATACAATCTATCACAATCCTGGGACCGTCTCCAGCCCTTTGCTGCTGTTTTTCTGCCCTGACCTTGCTCCCGCCGCCGTCCTGTGACAGACTACGTTCGAAGTCCGCCTATGCCCCGGTCGAAACCAGAAAAACCGAGTGCTTCTCCAGAGATGGCTCAGGGTTCCATCAGTCTTAAGGCCCTCGCGGAGCACCTGGGACTCTCTTCGGCGACCGTGTCGCTGGTGATAAACCGTTCGCCCGCCGCCAAATCCATTCCTCCGGTAACACACGAGCGCGTGCGCGCTGCTGCCCGGCAATTCAACTATCGCCCGAATCTGATGGCTCGTTCTTTGCGCCAAAAGCGCAGCTTCACAGTCGGTGTCATTGTTCCCGAAATCAGCGAAGGCTACGCGGCCCTGGTGATGTCAGGTATCGAGGATCATCTTCTGCAGGAAGGTTATTTTTACTTCGTGGTGAGTCACCGGCACCGCCGTGACCTGATTGAAGAATATCCCTTTCTCTTGCAGCAGAGAGCCGTGGAAGGAATCATCGCGGTCGACACGGTCTGCAATGAAGCCTGCACTCTGCCTGTCGTGGCCATTTCCGGGCACAAGGAAGCTCCCGGAGTGACGAACATCGTTTTCGACCACAATCTCGCCGCCCATCTTGCCCTCGGACATTTGCAAAAACTGGGGCACGAGCGCATAGCCCTCATCAAAGGGCAAGACTTCAGTTCCGACACGGAAATTCGTTGGCGCGCGTTGCTTTGTGTGGCGGGCCAGCTCGGTATCGAGGTTCGTAAGGAACTCACCGTACAGCTCGGCGACGATTCCCCATCGCCGGAAGTTGGATACGGGGTGACTCGCAAGCTTCTGGAGCGCGGTGAACCCTTTACGGCCCTGTTCGCTTTCAATGATATTTCTGCGATCGGCGCGATTCAGGCTCTTCGCGAATTTGGCAAGCGAGTTCCCGAAGATGTTTCCGTGGTTGGCTTCGATGATATTCAAAGCGCTGCTTTTCAGAATCCCAGCCTCACCACGGTTCGCCAGCCGTTGCGGCAGATGGGTGTGATTGCGGCAGAGACGTTGCTGGAGCGGATCAATTCACCGCGCGACGGGAGCCATGTGAAAGAGATTATGGTGGAGCCGGAGTTGATTATCCGCGGCACGACCATGAGCGAAGGCGCAAAAGGCCTGGGATTCTAGGGTAAAGTCCTTCACAAGTAAAGTATTTCAAATTGGTTCCTGGAACGGCTCATTGCCTTGGTGGAAAACCGGTAAGCACCCGGCATCTCCTCCTGGCTGGGGGGTGAGATTGGCCCGCCACCACGATCTGAATCGCCATTCATAAGCCTGCAATCCGGTTATGGGACTATGGAGATGCAGGAATCCGAAATAAATTTCCGCGATCTTTAGGCGGACTGTCGCATCCAATCTTCGGGCTTTAGAAAATCGAAATAGGGGAATCCTTATGAGTACCAAGGGCGTAGCCAGTCACATCGAAACCCGTCGCGTCCGACCACTTGGCCAAACTGCTAGCGCAATACGGTTGTGGTCCGATTCAATTTTCCGGAACTCACGACGCGCTTTATGAGCGCCATCTCTTATTTGACAGAGTCATTGATCCGGCCGAGACCACCGCTCGCGAACATTATGAAGCCTTCGCCCGCTCTGTCCGCGACATCCTCTCGCAACGCTGGGTGCTTACCGGCAAAACCTACCATCAAGCGAATGGCAAGCGCATTTACTATCTCTCCATGGAATTTCTCATCGGACGTTCGCTTAGCCAACAATGTGACCAATCTCTTGCTCGAGCCTCTTCTGGACGATTTCATCCACAAAAAGAATATTGATTGGCTTGCCCTGCTTGAAAAAGAGCCTGACGCCGGTCTGGGCAACGGTGGGCTAGGCCGCTTGGCTGCCTGTTTTCTTGATTCCATGGCTACCATGCAACTTCCCGCCATGGGTTATGGCCTACGCTATGAGTACGGCATGTTCAAGCAAACGATAAAGAATGGCTGGCAACGTGAAGTGCCCGATAACTGGCTGCGCCGCACCGGACCCGTGGGAGGTGGCTCGTCCGCACCAGCGTGTGGAAATTCAATTGAACGTCTCGTTCGTCATTCGCGATGGCGGTCCTGCGCGCCATTCCAGGAAAGCCTTGCTGTCTTTTTGGGATTCCTTATGATCGCCCCATCGTTGGCTACGGCGGAAAGAACGATCAATACTCTTCGCCTGTGGGCCGCGGCCGCGCGCGGATTACTTTGACTTTCAGGAATTCAGCAGTGGCGATTTCGTGGGCGCTCTCGCGGAGACCCTGGCGGCCGAATCCATCACCCGCGTCCTCTATCCCGACGATTCCACAAGCCGAGGCCAGGCGTTGCGCTTCGTGCAGGAATATTTCCTCGTCGCCTGTTCGCTCGCCGATCTGGTACGCCGCTTCCGCGTCAGCAACGATTGGAACACGTTTCCCGATAAAGTTGCCATTCAGCTCAACGATACCCATCCCACCATGTCGGTTCCGGAGTTGATGCGGATCCTTCTTGACGATGCTCACCTTGGTTGGGACCAGGCATGGGACATTACGCAAAAGACCCTTTCCTACACCAATCACACCCTGCTTCCGGAAGCACTTGAAAAATGGCCCGTCGACATGGTTTCAAAGAGTCGCTCCGCGCCTTCTGGAGATCATCTACGAGATCAACCGCCGTCTTCTCGACGATGTCCGCAAGAAATTTCCGGGCGACGAAGGCCGTGTTTCCCGCATCAGCCTGATCGAGGAAGACCCCATCCGCAGGGTCCGCATGGCCAATCTCGCCATTGTTGGCTCGCACAGCACTAACGGCGTGGCCGCTATCCATTCCACGCTGTTGCGCACGATGACCGTGAAAGATCTCGCGGAAATGTATCCGCAGCGGTTCAACAACAAGACCAACGGCGTAACCCCGCGGCGCTGGCTGTTGCTGTGCAACCCTCCCCTCGCGCAAACCATTACCGACGCCATTGGCGATGGCTGGATTACTGACCTCAGCCAACTCTCCCGCCTGAAACCTCTTGCCGACGACAAAGGTTTCCGCTCGGCCTTCCTGAAAGCCCAGCACGAAATGAAGACCCAATTCGCCAACTGGCTAAAAGCCACGTCGGGCGTGACTGTCGATCCCGGAACATCTTCGATTCCCAGGTAAAGCGTATTCACGAATACAAGCGGCAATTACTCAACGCCTTGCGCATTGTGGTGCTTTACAATCGCATCCGCGAAAATCCCGAACCTCGCCATGCATCCGCGCACATTTTTCTTTGCCGGCAAGGCGGCTCCTGCCTACCAACTCGCCAAACTCATCATTAAGTTCATCAACAATCTTGCCGGCACAATCGATGGTGACCCCGTCGTGAAGGGGCGGTTGCAGGTATTGTTCCTTCCGGACTACCGGGTAACTCTCGCGGAGCGCCTGATTCCTGCCAGCGATGTTTCCAACCAGATATCCACCGCGGGCTATGAAGCCAGCGGCACCAGCAACATGAAATTCATGATGAATGGTGCGCTAACCATAGGTACGCGCGATGGCGCCACCATTGAAATGGCCGAGGAGGCCGGCGAAGACAATTTCTTCCTTTTCGGCCTGACTGCCCAGCAGGTCGCGGATAGCCGAGGCTGGTACACTCCACACTGGCATTACGAACATGAGCCGGAGACCCGCGCCGCCCTGGACTTGATTTTCTCCGACTACTTCAGCCGCAATGAGCCTGGTGTTTTCGCCCCGTTGCGCGATACGCTTCTCACCCACGGAGACTTCTACATGCATCTCGCCGACCTGAAAGCCTATCTTGAAGCGGACAAGCGGCTCTGCGACCTGTATGCCAATCCCGATGCCTGGGCGCGTAAAGTGATCCTGAATGTCGCCAGTTCAGGAAAATTCTCCAGCGATCGCACCATTTCCGAATACAATTCGGAAATCTGGAAAGTGGCGCCATGTCCGGTGCCATAGCGGAGCGTTCCATGCCGAATGAAGGAAACCCTGCCCCAGGCGTATCACCACTCGCAGGCAAGCCCGCGACAAAAGAGATGCTCATCGATGTAGGAAAACTGGAGCGCGACTACTTTGAGCGCCGCCCCGACGTCAACGATTGAACTCAATGGTGAGCTTTGGCACCAGTGGTCACCGCGGCTCGCCTTTCCGGGCACGTTTCACCGAAGCGCACATTTTGGCCATCACGCAAGCTATTTGCGATTATCGCCGCGAGCAGGGAATCGACGGCCCCCTGTATATGGGGAAAGACACGCACGCCATCTCTGGCCCGGCGCAACGCACTGCACTGGAAGTGCTGGCCGCTAACAACTTGGAGACCATCATCCAGCGCGATGATGGTGTTACCCCCACGCCCGTAATCTCTCGGGTCATTCTCGTTTACAATCGCGGGCGCAAAGATCATTTTGCCGACGGCATCGTCATCACTCCCTCACACAATCCTCCGCGGGACGGTGGTTTCAAGTACAACCCGCCGAATGGAGGGCCGGCGGATACGGAAGTCACTAATTGGATTCAGAATCGCGCCAACGAACTGCTTCGCGGCGGAAATGCCGAAGTGAAGCGCAAGCCATTCGCCTCGGCGATTAAAGCAAACACCACGCACCAAAAAGATTTCGTCCTGCCCTATGTGAATGATCTGCGAAACGTCATCAACACGGAAGCCATCCGTGGCGCTCGATCTGAAGTTGGGCGTCGATCCACTGGGCGGAGCCGCCAGGCCCTACTGGGAGCCGATCAACTCTGTGTACGGACTGAACATTACGGTCGTTAATCCAGTGATTGATCCGACGTTTTCGTTTATGACGGTGGATCATGATGGCGAAATTCGCATGGATTGTTCCAGTCCCTACGCGATGGCGCGGCTGGTGAGCCTGAAGGACGAATATCGCCTGGCTTTCGCCAACGATCCGGATTCGGATCGCCATGGGATTGTCACGCCTTCTGCCGGGTCTGATGAACCCGAACCACTATCTGGCGGTCGCCATCGGCTATCTGTTGACGCATCGTCCCCAATGGTCGGCACGCGTCACTGTGGGCAAGACTCTGGTCAGCAGCAGCCTGATCGATCGGGTCGTTGATAAATTAGGCCGCAAACTTTCCGAGGTTCCTGTCGGCTTCAAATGGTTTGTGCCGGGGCTGTTCGACGGCTCGTTCTGTTTCGGTGGGGAAGAAAGCGCCGGCGCCAGCTTTCTCCGCCTCGATGGCACGGTATGGACCACGGATAAAGATGGTCCCCTCATGGATTTGCTGGCGGCTGAAATCACGGCGGTCACCGGCAAAGATCCCGGGGAACACTTTAAAGAATTGGTCTCCGAGTTTGGCATGCCGTACTACACCCGTATCGATGCTGCGGCCACACCCGATCAGAAAGCGAAATTGCTCAAGCTTTCTCCCTCGGACGTTAAAGAATCCGATCTGGCTGGTGAACCCATTCTGCAAAAATTGACCACGGCACCGGGCAATGGCGCGGCCATTGGCGGCCTGAAAGTGGTTACCAAGAGTGGCTGGTTTGCCGCGCGGCCTTCTGGCACCGAGAACATCTACAAGATTTACGCCGAAAGCTTCCAGGATGCTGGGCATCTGGAAGCTATCGTGAAAGAGGCGCAACAAATCGTGAATAACTCCTTGCAGTAGTCGTGATCTCGCGAGGTCAACTTTGATTGTAAGCAACACATCGAGCCACGTTCTCATCCCGAGCGGTGCGCCGTGTGCGCCACGAAGGATCTCAACCGCGACGCCACGCGAAACTCAACGCTCGAGGCGCCTTCCCTCGACAATTGATTTGGACAGGGATGTTCTTATAAGGTTAGTTCCGCCTATTGCATTGTTCTATCCCGGGGAAGGGTTTGCGAATGAAGATACTGGCGATTGATGTTGGCGGAACTCACGTGAAAGTGCTTCTCAGTGGTGAAGAGTCCCCACGGAAATTCGTATCCGGGCCGAACCTCACGGCCCCCAAAATGGTTGCGGGCGTAAAGGAAATCACTAAGGACTGGAACTGCGATGTCATTTCGATGGGGTATCCCGCTCCGGTGGTTCGCAACCGGCCACTCCTGGAACCGTTCAATATGGCCAAAGGCTGGGTGAGATTCGACTATCAAAAAGCCTTTGGAAAACCAGTGAAAATCATGAATGACGCGGCCATGCAGGCCTTGGGAAGCTACAAAAAGGGCAAAATGCTTTTCCTGGGGCTTGGCACCGGACTAGGCACGGCCCTGGTTGTGGACGGAATCGTTGAGCCTATGGAACTCGGCCACATGCCTTATAAGAAGGGAACCTACGAAGACTACGTCGGTCTGCGGGGGCTGGAAAAGCGCGGAAAGAAGAAATGGCGCCGTGAAGTTGCCAAGGTCGTTGAGTGCCTTACTGCAGCGCTGGAACCCGATGAGGTCGTTCTGGGTGGTGGCAATTCCAAGAAACTGAAAGAGCTTCCTCCTCGCTGCCGTTTGGGAGACAATGCCAATGCATTTCTTGGGGGATTCCGCCTTTGGGATGAGCCCAGTGACAAACCCGCCCTGGCTCGCAAGCCCTTTCGTTCTTAACTCTGCGAAAGCTTTCCAAGGAGCACGATCATGGCAGGAACCGCAAAGGCGACTCTCAAGCCTCCGGCAATCAAGCCACTCACCAAAGCGCAAGAGCTGGGCCGCACTGAAAGCTCATCACAAGACCGCTCAATCCCTCCATCTTCGGAAACTGTTCGACGATGATCCCAAGCGCGGGGAAAAATTCAGCGTGGAAGCTTTCGGTATCTACCTGGATTATTCGAAGAACCGTGTCACGGATAAGACACTGAAACTCCTGCTGGACCTAGCCAGGGAATCCGGTCTTCGAGGACGCATTGATGCAATGTTCCGCGGCGAGAAAATAAACATTACGGAGAATCGCGCTGTTCTGCATGTGGCTTTGCGTGCGACAGAAGACCAATCCATCGTCGTGGACGGCAAGAACGTTGTCCCAGAAGTCCACACTGTCCTCGATAGGATGAGTGCCTTCTGTGATCGCGTCCGTGGCGGAGAGTGGAAAGGCCACACCGGCAAGCGCATCCGCAATGTAATCAATATCGGCATTGGTGGTTCCGATCTCGGTCCGGTCATGGCCTATGAAGCGCTGAAACACTACAGCCAGCGCAACATGACTTTTCGCTTCGTCTCCAACGTAGATGGAACGGACTTCGCTGAAGCGGTCGTTGACCTCGATCCCTCGGAAACGCTCTTCATCATCTCCTCCAAGACTTTCACTACGCTCGAAACCATGACCAACGCGCACACCGCTCGCGACTGGTCTCTTAAGGCATTCGATGGCGATGCACAATCCGTCGCGAAACATTTCGTCGCCGTTTCCACCAACGCCGCGGAAGTCTCCAAGTTCGGCATCGACACCGCCAATATGTTCGGTTTCTGGGATTGGGTCGGCGGCCGCTATTCGATGGACTCGGCGATTGGTCTTTCCACCATGCTGGCCATCGGCCCGGAAAACTTCCGCGCCATGCTCAATGGGTTCCACCAGATGGACGAGCATTTTCGCACCACCCCCTTTGAAAGCAATCTACCGGTGCTGCTTGGGCTCCTCACCGTCTGGTACACCGACTTCTTCCACGCGCAAACTATCGCTGTTCTTCCCTACGAGCAATATCTGAAACGTTTTCCAGCCTATCTCCAGCAACTCACGATGGAAAGCAACGGCAAGCACGTGACTCTTGATGGTAAGCCCGTCAATTATGAAACCGGGCCAATCTACTGGGGTGAACCCGGCACCAACGGCCAGCACTCTTTCTATCAACTGATTCACCAAGGCACGCGACTCATTCCCTGCGATTTCATTGCCTTTGGCAAAGCGCTTAATCCCCTGGGCCGGCATCACGACATGCTTATCGCCAATGTTTGCGCGCAAACCGAGGCGCTTGCTTTCGGCAAAACGGCCAAGCAGGTGAAGGCCGAAGGTACGCCGGATTGGCTAGTGCCGCATCGCGTATTTGAAGGCAATCGGCCATCGAACACTCTTCTGCTCGATCGCCTCACGCCCGAGGCGCTTGGCAAACTGGTAGCGCTCTATGAGCATTCCGTGTTTACGCAGGGCACCATCTGGCAGATCGACTCGTTCGATCAGTGGGGCGTTGAACTCGGCAAAGTGCTTGCCCAGCGCATTATTCCGGAACTCGAGAGCAAGACAGAGCCCAAGCTCAACCATGACAGCTCAACCAACGCAATAATTTGTCGTTACAGGAAGCTCAAGAATTAGCGACCGACTCTGCCCGCAGTCGCTCATCGCGTTTATACAGTCGAATCGAAAAAGGAGATCGTCATGCAACTCGGAATGATTGGCCTCGGCAGAATGGGTGCGAACATGGTGAGGCGCCTGATCAAAGGCAGCCACCAGTGTGTGGTCTTCGACAGGTCGTCAAAAGCCATCAGCGAACTGGAGCAGGACAAGGCTGTCGGCTCTTCCTCTCTGCAAGATTTCCTGAAGAAGCTGCAGAAGCCCCGCGCCATATGGCTGATGGTCCCGGCGGCTGTGGTGGATCAGACCATCCATGACCTCCTGCCTTCCTTGGAAGCCGACGACATCCTGATAGATGGCGGAAATTCTTATTATGTCGACGACATTCGTCGCGCCAAAGAACTCGCCGCGAAAAAAATCCACTACGTTGACGTGGGCACGAGCGGCGGAGTCTGGGGTCTCGAACGCGGCTATTGCATGATGATCGGCGGCGAAAAGGACGTGGTAAAACATCTCGATCCCATATTTGCCTGCCTGGCGCCGGGCATCGGCGAATATCCCGCGAACTCCTGGGCGCGAGAAAGTCGGCGGCACATCGGAGCAGGGCTACTTGCACTGCGGACCGAATGGAGGCGGCCACTTTGTCAAGATGGTCCACAATGGCATCGAGTACGGCATTATGGCTGCCTATGCCGAGGGCCTGGGCATTATTCGCGCCGCCAACGTGGGCAAGCAGGACCACGCTGTCGATGCGGAGACCACACCTCTGCGTGATCCGGAGCACTATCAGTACGACTTCGACCTGAAGGACGTTGCGGAAGTCTGGCGCCGTGGCAGCGTCATTGCCTCCTGGCTACTCGACCTCACGGCGATTTCGTTGCTCGACGACCCAACTCTTTCGAAATTTGCCGGCCGCGTATCCGACTCCGGCGAAGGACGCTGGACGATCAAGGCCGCGATCGATGAGGCGCAACCCGCGCATGTTCTGACCGCGGCACTTTATGAGCGATTCAGCTCCCGAGGCGAAGCTGAATTTGCCGACAAACTCCTCTCCGCGATGCGCTATCAATTTGGCGGACACATGGAGAAGGCCGCCGGCAAGTAGCCTCGCAAGAAAGAAAGGTCACCATGAGCGCGATCCATTCCGATGCCCTAGTTTTTTTCGGTGCAACCGGCGATTTGGCTTATAAGAAAATCTTTCCCTCTCTGCAGTCCATGGTCAAGCGAGGACATCTAGACGTCCCCGTTATCGGCGTGGCCAAGGCGGGCTGGCATCTGGATCAGTTGAAAGCCCGCGCCAAGGACAGCCTGGAAAAACACGGGGGCCTCGACCCTGCGGCTTGGGAAAAGCTCTCTGGCTTACTGCATTACGTCGACGGCGATTACGACAGCGATGCCACTTTTCAGAAACCTACGCAAGGAACTCGGCAACGCCCAGCACCCCGCGCATTATCTTGCCATTCCTCCCATGCTTTTCGGCGAGGTTGTCGAACAGCTCGTGAAATCAAGCTGCGCCGAAGGCTCCCGCGTCATCGTCGAAAAGCCTTTTGGCGATGACCTGGCTTCCGCCCAGGCACTCAACAAGATTCTTCACGGCGCCTACGATGAGCAAGACATCTTCCGCATCGACCACTTCCTTGGCAAGCGCCCGGTCAACAATATCCTCATCTTCCGCTTTGCCAACACCTTCATGGAGCCGTTCTGGAATCGCAATTACGTCGAGAGCATTCAAATCACTATGGCCGAGGACTTCGGCGTTCAGGGCCGCGGCTCCTTCTACGACCAGACCGGCACGATTCGCGACGTCATCCAGAACCATCTCTTCCAGATTCTCTGCAACCTCGCTATGGAGCCCCCTGTTTGCACCGACGCCGAAACAGTTCGCGACGAAAAGGTAAAAGTTCTCAAGGCCATTCCTTCGTTGCACGACGCCGATGTTGTTCACGGCCAGTTTCGCGGCTATCTCGCTGAACCGGGTGTGGCCAAGGACTCCAAAATGGAAACCTTCGCGGCTCTCCGCCTCGAAGTCGATTCCTGGCGCTGGCGCGGTGTGCCCTTCTTTTTGCGCGCCGGCAAATCTCTTCCCGTCACTTGCACCGAAGTCCTCGCCAAATTCAAGTTGCCTCCCACGGTCATTAAAGAAAGCAAGTTGACGCAAAACCATTTGCGCTTCCGCATTAGCCCCGATATCGATATCGCCATGGGCATGACGGTCATGGCCCCCGGCGAAGAAATGGCTGGTGAATCCACGGAAATGTTGGCGCACCATCAGCCCGAAGCTACGGAAATTGATGCCTACGAGCGCGTGTTGGGTGATGCTATGGCTGGCGATGCCTCCATCTTCGCGCGGCAAGACTATGTCGAGCAGGCATGGCGCATCGTCGATCCCATCCTGAAACTAAGCACGCCCGCTTACGAATATGAGCCGGGTACCTGGGGACCCAAAGAAGCTGCGCAACTCGCCCCGCCGGGCGGCTGGGTGAACCCTGTGATCGCCAGCTCTACTGCGGCGGCGAAGGCCGGCTCATTTAACTAGGTCGGGATGTTCCATCGGTGTTGCGAGTGCGCTGCCGCCCACAAACTACCGCGCCGCCAACTCTGCAAGGAAGGGAAGTGACTGCCATGAAGATAGATGTCCTGCCCAATGCGGACGCTGTTGCGCAAAAAGCCGCCGAATTCATCGCCGCTGAAGCACGAGCAGCCGTCGCCGCTCACGGCCGCTTCGTCATCGCCGTTAGCGGTGGACACACTCCATGGGTCATGCTGCGCGACTTGGCCACGGAGGACGTTCCTTGGAAACAGATGCACGTTGTTCAGGTGGATGAGCGCGTCGCACCCCCCGGCGATCCCGATCGCAATCTCACGCACCTTCGCGAGAGTCTTCTGGCGCACGCGCCACTGCCACCTGAAAATATTCACCCCATGCCAGTCGAGGCCAGCGACCTGCAAGCTGCCGCCAAGCAATACGCCGCAGCTCTCTCGAAATTAGCTGGATCGCCGCCCATTCTCGACCTTGCTCATCTGGGCATGGGGCCGGATGGCCACACCGCCTCGCTCGTTCCTGGCGATCCGGTGCTCAATGTGACGGATGCTGACGTCGCGCTCACCGGCGTTTATATCGGAAGGCGGCGGATGACTCTCACCTACCCAATCCTCAACCGTTCGCGCCGCATTCTGTTTCTCGTTACGGGCAAGGAAAAAGTGGATATGCTGCCCAGATTGCTCAGGGCCGACCCTTCTATTCCTTCGGGTCGTATTTGTCAGGACAATGCTTTGATTCTGGCCGATCGTGAAGCCGCGGCCCGTGCTGCGGCATCGTAACATTCGTTTTCATTTGGCCGCGGAAAGGAGTTGGGAATGCGCGTGGGAATAGCTACAGATCATGGTGGATTTGGGTTGAAGGAAGAGTTGGTGAACCAACTGCGCGCTGCCGGCCACGAAGTCGTCGATTTCGGCGCATACATCCTTTCCAACGGGGACGATTATCCCGACTATGTTCTTCCGCTGGCACGCGCCGTGGTTGCGGGAAAGGTGGAACGAGGCATCGCCATTTGCGGCAGCGGAGTCGGCGCTTCGGTCTGTGCCAACAAAGTGCCGGGTGTGCGCGCCTCGCTGATCCACGATCATTTTTCCGCCCGGCAAGGCGTTGAAGACGATCACCTGAATATTCTTTGCATGGGTGGCCGTACCGTGGGCCCTTCCGTCGCTTGGGATTTGGTCCAGACCTTTCTGCAAGGGAAATACAGCCAGGAAGAACGTCATCTGCGCCGCTTGGGCAAAGTGGCAGCCGTCGAATCGGAAGGCCGCAGTGATTTTCGCTCCGCGGAATCTTCCCGAATGAAATAGCGTGATGGGCCATGAAATAGCAGTTGGCCATAACCTGGGGATGAGGACACCGGATAAACAAGCATGAAAGCCAACTCCGCTTGCTCCCTTGTTGCTGGTGATCTCGAGGCTGTTTTTTGGCCGGAGTCGGGGATGCTGGGCGTCTCGCTACGCCACCGTGGAACTGAACTTCTTCGTCGCATCGACGACCTAGGAGCCGCCAAGGCAAAAGGAAGCACCGCGGGAATCCCATTGCTCTATCCTTGGGCAAACCGCCTGGCAGCTTTGCATTATCGCGCTGACGGGCGCGATGTGGTCCTCGACCCTGCCTCTCCGCTACTGCATTTCGATGAGCTTGGCTTACCGATGCATGGCGTTCCTTGGGGCCAGCTTGCCTGGGAAATTGTGGAGGTAACGCAGGTTTCGCTTTTGGCTCGGCTCGATTGGAGCCGCCCTGAACTTCTTGCCATCTTTCCTTTTCCTCACAACCTTGAAATTGCGGCGCTCATTCATCCTGATTCATTGACGTTGCGTATAGCTGTCTTCGCCAGCGCCCACTCTTCCATCCCAGTCAGCTTTGGCTTCCATCCCTACTTCGGGATTCCTCAACTTTCACGGGCGCTCTGGCGTCTGCAGTTGCCTGCGATGCGGAGACTCCAACTGGATCGGCGAGGAATCCCCACAGGCGCCCAGGAACCTTTTGGACCATTTGATTCCTTGCTCGGCGACAAGACCTTTGACGATGGTTTTGTCACCCTCGGCGGGCCCTCCTCTTTTTCGCTTTCCGGTGCAGGGCGTAGGATCACTGTCACTTTTCTGGAAGGCTTTCCGTACGCGCAGGTTTTTGCTCCCCAAGACAAGGACTTCATCGCGTTGGAGCCAATGACAGCCCCCACTAGCGCGCTAACTTCTGGTGAGGGATTATGCGTGCTTGCGCCTGGCAAGCAATATCGAGCTTCGTTCCGCATCACTGTTGATTCTGGTGCGTGACGGCGTCAATTAAGAAAAAATCTCATGACCATTTACGATACTCGCGAAGGTGTTCGCCTCCGGATGAATCAACAACGTGAGGGTCACTGGAACCGCTGGGGCCCTTTCCTTGCCGAACGTGCCTGGGGCACAGTTCGCGAGGATTACAGTAAGGACGGTGATGCGTGGACCTATTTCCCTCACGATCACGCGCGCTCGCGTGCCTACCGTTGGAATGAAGACGGCATCGCGGGCATCTGCGACCGTCACCAGTATCTCTGCTTCGCCCTGGCGTTTTGGAATACACACGATCCCATTCTTAAGGAACGTATGTTCGGTCTCACCGCCCATGAAGGAAATCATGGTGAGGATGTTAAGGAGTATTACTTCTACCTCGACAATGTTCCAACGCACTCGTATATGAAGTATCTCTACAAATATCCTCAAGCCGCATATCCCTACGAACAGCTCCTGGAAGAAAACCGCAGGCGCGACAGAGACGATCTGGAGTACGAACTCGTAGATACCGGCATCTTCGACCAGAGCCGCTACTTCGATGTCGTTGTGGAATATGCCAAGGTCGCTCCAGAAGATATTTTGATTCGCATCAACGTCACCAATCGCGGCCCCGAGAGCGCTCCCGTCCACATTCTTCCCACATTGTGGTTTCGCAATACCTGGGCGTGGGGGCGCGACGACCGCCGGCCCACTCTCTCCGCCGCTGCCTCACCTTTTAAGGATTCCGAGTTGCGCGCAGTGCTTGCTAACCACTGGCAGCTTGGCGATCACATCCTCTATTGTTCCGGCGCTGACGAACTCCTCTTTACCGAGAATGAAACCAACAGCGAACGCCTCTTCGGGACCATTTCGCGGAGTCCTTATGTTAAAGATGCGTTTCATTCTTATCTCATCGCAGGAAACCACAATGCCGTCAATCCTGCCGCGCTCGGCACCAAAGCTGCCGCACACTACCATCGGACGGTGAAACCCGGGGAAACTATTTCCCTTTGCCTGCGACTTGCCGCGATGATCGACAAGCACCCCTACGATGCTCCCTTCGCCGATTTCGACGCCAATTTCACCATACGCTTGGAAGAGGCGAATGAATTTTACGGCGTCGTTTTGCCTTCCCAACTCTCGGCTGACGCCAAGTTAATTGCTCGACAGGCGTTCGCCGGATTACTGTGGTCCAAACAGTATTACCACTACGTAGTGACCGACTGGCTGGAGGGCGATCCCAAACAGCCGGTTCCTCCTCCCGAGAGGCGCCACGGACGAAACTGCGATTGGCGTCATCTCTTCACTCGCGACATTCTTTCCATGCCCGACAAATGGGAGTTTCCCTGGTTTGCTTCCTGGGACCTGGGCTTTCACTGTGTTGCCCTTGCATACGTTGACCCGCACTTTGCTAAGGAACAAATTCTGCTGATGCTGCGTGAATGGTACACGCATCCAAACGGGCAAATCCCGGCCTACGAGTGGGATTTCGGCGATGTGAATCCGCCTGTACTCTCGCTGGCTGCCTGGGGAGTATTTCAAGTAGAGCGCAAGCTCACGGGCGTTTCAGATTACGCTTTCCTCGAGCGCGTCTTCCAAAAAATGCTCCTTAATTTCACCTGGTGGGTGAATCGCAAAGACGCGCTTGGCAAGAATGTATTTCAAGGCGGTTTCCTCGGCATGGACAATATCGGCGCATTCGACCGCGACAATCTTCCTCCGGGGTACCTGTTGGGTCAGGCGGACGGCACGAGTTGGATGGCCGCGTTTGCGAAGAGCATGCTCTCCATCGCTCTGGCCCTGGCTGAACGCGATCCTGTTTATGAGGACCTTGCCAGCAAATTCTGGGAGCACTACATCTATATCGCCCATTCCATGAATAATGCGCACGATTCATGCAAATCTCTTTGGGATGAGCAAGATGGTTTTTTTTACGATTACCTCATCTCCGCACGAGTCGGTCGTTTCCCCGTGCGCGCCCGCACCATGGTCGGATTTGTGCCGATGTTTGGCGGCACCACGGTGACTGCGGACACATTCGATCACTATCCCGACTTCCAGCGGCGCCGCCAGTGGTTCATCGATCACCGTCCCGATCTTGTTGCGAGCATCCAGCCCATGATCACGCCCGGTGCCAATAAAACGCTGCTCCTGGGGTTTGTACGTGAAGATCAATTACGCCGCTTGCTTTCTTATATGCTGGACGAAAACGAATTCCTCTCTCCCTACGGGGTGCGTGCCGTCTCTCGATTCCATCGCGATCATCCGTTGATCCTTCAACTAAGCGGTGAGGAATATCGGCTGGATTACGAACCCGGGGAATCGACAACCGCTCTGTTTGGTGGCAATTCTAATTGGCGCGGTCCAGTCTGGGTGCCTGTGAATCACTTGATCCTTCTCGCGCTCCGCCAATATCACCTGTATTACGGAGAAACTTTTAAAGTTGAATGCCCAACCGGATCTGGCAAGTTTAAGAATCTTGCGGAGATTGCACACTCTCTCGCACACCGCCTCGCCAGCCTTTTTTTGCGCGACAATGACGGCAAACGCCCGATCTTCGGATCCAACGCGCTCTTCAACGACGATCCTCACTGGCGCGATTTGATTCCATTCCACGAGTATTTTCATGGGGACACCGGCCGCGGCTGCGGAGCCAGCCATCAAACGGGGTGGACAGGCTTGATCGCCCAAATCCTGATCGACATGGGCGAACTATCCGCGGGAGAGCAGTCGTCAGTGGAGGACGAAACCCTATGAACTTACTGCAAAAGTGTGGACAGCCCACCCCAATTGGCGCCACCGTTCTTCCTACCGGCACAAACTTTTGCCTCTATTCCCGTGAGGCCACTGGTGTAGATTTGCTGTTCTTCGATCTCGATAACGACTCCAAGCCCTCGCGCATCGTTACGATTGATCCCATCATTAATCGTACCTATCACTATTGGCATACATTCGTGCCGGGGATTCGCGCGGGTCAAATTTATGGCTACCGGGTCCACGGACCCTTGATCCGGCAAGTGGGCTTCGCTTCGATCCAACAAAGATATTGCTTGACCCTTATGGCCGCGGTGTTGTCATTCCCAAGCGCTACGACCGCGAAGCGGCCGTTATCGCCAAGAACTGCAAACATAGCTTCGGCAATGAAGAGCGTTGTCGTCGATCCCCGCTCGTACGACTGGGAAGGCGATATCCCGCTTACGCATTCGCTCTACGCGCACGATCATTTACGAATTGCATGTGAAGGGATTCACGCGGCATCCCGAGCTCCGAGGTTCCGGAAAATATTCGTGGCACATTTCGAGGTTTGATCGAAAAGATTCCGTATCTCCAACAACTCGGCATCACCGCCATCGAGCTTCTTCCCGTATTCGCATTTGATCCGCAGGATTGTCCGAAAGGCCTCGTCAATTACTGGGGTTATGCCCCCGTCTCCTTCTTCTCGCCGCACCACGCTTACAGTTCACGCCGCGATCCTCTCGGGCCCGCCGACGAGTTTCGTGACATGGTAAAAGCTCTACACCGCGCAGGAATTGAGATTATTCTCGACGTTGTTTTCAATCACACGGCGGAGGGCGGCGCAAACGGCCCCACGTTGAGTCTTCGTGGCATCGACAATGACACCTACTACATTCTCGAACATGACCGCTCTCGCTATGCGGACTTCAGCGGCACGGGAAATACCCTGGACGCCAACCACCCTATCGTTCGGCGCATGATTGTTGACAGCCTTCTTTACTGGGTTGAGGAAATGCACGTCGATGGTTTCCGCTTCGACCTCGCTTCCATTCTTGCGCGCGATTCTACGGGCCAGGTTCTTGCCAATCCTCCCGTTCTTTGGGACATCGAAACCGACCCATCTCTTGCTGGCACGAAAATCATCGCGGAAGCGTGGGATGCTGCGGGACTCTACCAGGTCGGCAGCTTCGTTGGCGATAGCTGGAAGGAGTGGAATGGTAAGTTTCGCGATGATGTCCGCAGCTTTTTCCGGGGTGAGAAGCATTCGGTCGTACCGTTTGCCGATCGCTTTATCGGCAGCCCGCAGATCTACCTCCACAAGCAACGCGAAGCGGAGCAGAGCGTGAATTTCATCACCTGCCACGACGGTTTCACCCTAAACGATCTTGTCTCCTACGAACAAAAGCACAACGAAGCCAACCTGGAAGCGAATCGAGATGGAGCAAACGATAATCGCAGTTGGAATTGCGGCGTCGAGGGACCCTCGGATGACCCGGAAATTGAGAAGCTTCGTAACCGCCAGGTCAAGAATTTCTTTGTCACCACTTTGCTTTCCGTGGGCTTGCCCATGCTTTTAATGGGCGACGAAGTCCGCCGCACGCAAAGAGGAAACAACAACCCCTATTGTCAGGATAACGAGATTAGCTGGTTTGACTGGGGTCTCCTGAGTAAGCACGCCGACGTACATCGTTTTGTGCGTTTGCTGGTTGCGCGCCGTTTGCGGCGTAATCTCAGCCCTGAATTGCAGCGCATGACATTAACTCAGCTAATCCATGGCGCCAATAAAGCCTGGCATGGCGTCAAACTCAATCAGCCTGACTGGGGAGACGATTCGCATAGTCTTGCCGTCAGCGTCGATATCCCCGCTGAGCAGCTTCGTTTCCATCTCCTCATGAATGCGTATTGGGAACCACTCGATTTCGAACTTCCAGCTTTTGATGCCGGCACGCAAGACACCTGGCATCGTTGGATCGACACTTTTCTCGATTCACCACTCGACATCTCGGAATGGGACGCCGCACCGCCAGTGCTCGGTTTTGTTTATCGAGCCGGACCTCGTTCCGTCGTGGTTCTTTGGTCAAAACTTGTTGGCAAGCCCCATGACGCTTTGCTGTTCTAGTCTCCTCATTTCCTATCTTTTATCTAATACTTCATTTTACCCCTTCCCATTTTCACTCTTACGCTTAGCATAACGTGCGACACAAAAAGCGCATACTGTCGTTTTTCCACTCTCGCGGAGTGCCGGAGCCCAGCAGAGAGCGGAAGATCAGGCTCAGATTGAACGCGCCGACATGAATCAACAGTCGCTTGAGAATGTTCTGGTGCCCTCGTAGATGGGTCCTTCTCATTCCGCCGGTATCGTAGCAATGCGCGAAGCTTCGCTCGATCAGTTCACCGCGCTTCCGTAGCAGCCGCTTTCCATACGCACCGTTCACGCGCCGCCGGTTCGCATAGACCGCCTGTTGTTGCTCGCCCTTGCCGTCCCAATGCCGCTGACCCTTCTGTTGTTTCTCCGGAATGTAAGTCCGAACTTCCGCATCCTTCAGCATCACCAGTGTCTCGCCGCTATGATAGCCCTTGTCGGTGACTACTTCTTCGATGCCCTGCAGATGCATTTTTGGTTTCCCACTCGGTTCTCTGTCCTGATCAACTCCGCGCCGTTTTCACCCGCTTGCGCCAGCGTCTCGACAACCGTGGTGGTATCTCCCTGGTCTGCTTCCTGCGGTTACCGCCAAAACTGCGCCCGTCTTCAAATCCACCGCATGCTCCGCTTTGTGCGCCAGATGTGTCCGACCATCTTTCATCTTCGCAATCCGCGCGTCTCCATCATGCGGATCTACCCAATCCTCGTTGCTGGCTTTGTTCTTCCGCGTGCGATCGAACCGAGCCAGATCTTCACGTGTCGGCGTGTCAATTCCCGATTCCTTCGCCAACCCTTTCAGAAATTCCTCGTAACTCTCTCCATTGTCTCGCCGCACGATCGATCGCATCGCCGCGTTGGCCTCCAGCGTGGTCGCGTCGATTCCCACGGTCTTGCCCTTCAGCAGCCCTAATAACGTGTCGCCACATTGCGGGAATCTTTCGGTCTGACAGACAGATGTGAATTGGCTTGCTTGCTTCTCAAGACGCGGCTAGTGAACAATGTCGCTGGTACAAAAGAAGCCTTCCATTCGGCTGTGTGGTCTGCTTTAGATGCAACTGAGCGTTAGCGTTTGGGCTGCCTTTTTCTGGGAGTTCACATGAAATCGCAAATCTATCTCGTTCCTTTGCTACTGTTATTGTTCGCTTCTTGTGTTCCACTCTCCGCGCAATCTTCCGGCTGGCTCGGCACTCTTCCTCAACCTCACAACTACACTCTGAAGCGCATCTCCAGTTTCGACCGTTCTGGCGGCAATGCTGATTTTCGTCCCATTCCACCAGGCGAAACGCTCACTCTGCTGGATGAGCCGGGTCCCGGCACCATCACTCATATTTGGTTCACGCTCGCGACCGACGAAGCTTACCATTTGAAAAAACTGGTATTCCGCGTGTATTGGGACGACGAGCCCACGCCAAGTGTTGAGGCGCCTCTGGGTGATTTCTTCGGTCTTGGTTTGGGCGAATATTTTCTATTCCAATCGGCACCTCTCAGTGTCGGTCCCAACAAAGCCCTGAATTGTTTCTTTCCCATGCCCTTCCAAAAACACGCCCGCTTGACCGTTACCAACAATGGCAAGGAGGGAGTCGACGCCTTCTATTTCAATATCGACTATCAGGCTTATTCCAAAACACTGCCCTCGGATACACTCTATTTCCACGCGCAGTATCGCCAGGCGTCACCCAATAAGGGCTGGTCCAATCAATGGCAAGACAATGGCGCCCAGATTATCAATGACAAAAAGAATCTCCGCGGTGAAAACAACTACGTCTGGCTAGAGGCTACCGGCCGCGGCCACTTCGTTGGCGTTACTATGTCAGTTTTTCAAAATCAGGATTTCTGGTGGGGAGAAGGCGACGACATGTTCTTCATTGACGGGGAAACCTCGCCCTCGATTACCGGGACCGGATCGGAGGACTATTTCCTTGGCGCTTACGATTTCGGAGGGCATCCATTTTCTTATCTGCTGTATGGTGCGCCTGTCGTTGGTGACGAGCGTGCCGGCGGGCGCAGTTCCGTGTATCGCTTCCATCTGGATTCGCCGATCCCTTTCACGAAATCCTTGAAGGCCACCATCGAACACGGACATGCCAATGTTCGCTCCGACAACTATTTCTCTGTCGCGTATTGGTACCAGACGGAACCGCACGCCGCATTTCCGCCGCTGCCGCCCGTGGAAGACCGCTTGCCAAAAATTCATGCTGTTGGTGGCCCGGGCAATGCGCCCTAGTGAAACGTTATTGTTTCAGTGAAGCTTCCACCTGTCGGCCATACTCTTTTGCTTTGGCCATGGCCGCCGGTACGTCCACCGTCAGCACCTTGCCGTCTTTCATAACCATTTTCCCGCCTACCACGACGGTTTCGACCTCGCTGGCCTTTAATGCGTAAACGATTTGTGCATAGGGGTCGAACATCGGCACAGCGTTCGGCACATTCAGATTGAGCACGACGAAATCCGCTTTTTTCCCCGCCTCCAGGGATCCAATCTCTTTCTCCATGTGCAGGGCGCGTGCACCTTCGATGGTCGCCATTTCCAGCGCGCCTTTTGCGCCTAGAGCGCGTGGATCCACGCGATACGTCTTTTGAAGCTTTGCCGCCAAGTCCATCTCTTCCATCATGTCCAAATCATTGTTGCTGCCGGCAGGTCCATCGGTGCCCAAATCCCACGCGCATGCCGGCCGCGCGTTGATCCACCACCGGAGCAACGCCGCTCGCCAGCATCATGTTGCTTGATGGATTGTGAACGCAGCCTACCTGTCGATCCGCCAGAATCTTCATGTCCGTGTAATCCGTCCAGATGCAGTGCGCCGCCAGTACATCTGGCCCCAGAAACTCGATTCGCTCCAGGTACTGCACGGGCGTCGCGCCGTTCTTCTCGATGCTATCCACATATTCCTTCCGCATTTCCGCGACATGAATCAGGATGCGGCGCGTGATATTTTCGGGCCAGCGCCGCCGAATCCTTGAGTGTTTTTTCGGAGCACGTGTAGATCGAGTGCGGCGCGACGGACGCGTGGATCAGCGGATCGCCCTGCCATTTCTTTAAAAACTTCTCGGTATACGCCGCCATCTCCGCCTCATTCTTGTTGTCCGGGGCAGGGAAGTCGATCCACGTTTCTCCAACGAATCCGCGCAATCCGGCCGCCTTGGTCTCCTCCGCGATAGCATCTTCGAAGTAATACATATCCGCGAAAGTTGTCGTGCCGCTTCGGATCATTTCCGCCAGACGCCAGTCGCGAGCCCCAGCGCACATACTCCTCGTTCACATTCCTCGCTTCCGCAGGGAAAGATGTACTTGCGAAGCCAGTCATCCAGTGTCACGTCGTCAATCAGTCCGCGCATGAGCACCATGGGGATGTGCGTGTGCCCGTTGATTAAGCCCGGCATGATCAGTTTTCCCGTCGCGTCAATCTTCTGGGCGGCGTCATATTCGGAGGCGTAATTTCCTTGCTCGCGCCAATCGCCAGAATCGTGTCTCCCCTCACGGCGATGGCGCCATCGTCAAGCACCCGGCGTGACCCGTCCATGGTGACAATCGTTGCTCCACTCACCACCAAATCAACGCATTTCCTTTTTGTCTCTGCCCAGACGCAGCGCCGCTCGGCTACCGTAAGACACATCACTGGCATCAACAGCGACCCCGAACCTTCTCTTCATCCTCTCCTCCGCTTCGCGTCCTACAAATTGAGATAGCATCGAAAGGCATTGGAAATAGCGCACTCATTCGCAAAGTTTCCACTTTACCCTTCAGATTTGCCATCACCACCGGCACATCTCCGCAAAATTCCCAGATCAACTGTCGGCACGCCCCGCATGGGGGCGTCAGCCTCATCGGTGTCCGTTACGACCGCAATAGCATCGAATTGCCGTTCACCTTCGCTGATTGCCTTGAAGATGGCCACTCGCTCCGCACAAACGGTTAGCCCGTACGTTGCATTCTCCACATTGCATCCGCCAAATATTTTCCCCGAGGCGTCCGCAGCGCCGCTCCGACCCTGAAATTAGAGAACCGTGCATGAGCGTTTTCCCTGGCTTGCGTCGCCAGCTTTGATTAGCTGCTCAAATTCAGGCACGAAGCCCTCCCGATGCACGTATCGTGGCGCACCATCTAAAGCGCCGAAGCAATGTCCGGAATCACTGCGCGCAAGAGGGAGATGAACTGTCCCTTCACGCGGTCCGCCGTCTCAAGGACTTCCTTATGATCCAATGGTTGATCCAGAATGCCCGCGGCTGCGTTCGTCACGCAAGAAATTCCCAGAACCCTCATTCCCGCGTGCCTCGCCGCAATCACTTCGGGAACGGTGGACATCCCCACCAGGTCGGCTCCGATTGTTTTCAGATAGCGAATCTCCGCAGGTGTTTCGTAACTGGGCCCAGCCAGTGCCGCATACACGCCTTCGCCCAATCCGATTCCGAGACGGCGGCCCTCAGCCAGCGTCAGTTCGCGAAATTTCTTATCGTAAGCCGTGCTCATATCGGGAAATCGCGCGCCGAATCTCTCATCGTTAGGTCCAGTCAGCGGATTCGTTCCCTGCAAATTGATGTGATCGCTGATCACCACCAGTCGCCCCTGCGTGAACTCCTTTTTGATGCCCCCCGCGGCGTTTGTCAGAATTACCGCCTTCACGCCCATCCGCGCAAATACGCGAACAGGGAACGCGACATCCTTCACGGAATATCCTTCATAGAGATGCACGCGGCCCTGCATTGCCGACGACCTCGACACCTTCCACGATGCCGATCACCAGTTGTCCAGCATGGCCAATGGCGGTCGATGTCGGGAATTGGGAATTTTCGCGTAAGGAATTCGTGTCGCATTTGCGAATTCATCCGCAAACGCGCCCAGTCCTGATCCCAGCACCAGTGCGATTTTTGGCCGCAGCTTGGTTTTCTTCTGGATGTAACGTGCCGCCGCTTCCGCCTGAACAAATTCTGCGCCGCCAGCGTTCATGTCAGGATCCCCACAATACAAGCGGACATCAGGTTGGCCATCGTCCCGGCCAGCATGGCGAGAATGCCGAATTTTGCCAACTGCCCGCGCTGTTCGGGTGCAAGTGCGCCGATGCCGCCGATCTGAATGCCGATGGAGCTGAAGTTGGCAAAGCCGCAAAGCGCAAAGGTGGCAATCGTAAACGATCTCGGATCCAGCGACGCTTTCAATTGTCCCAGCTTCGCGAACGCCACCACTTCATTGATGGTCATGCGCGTTCCCAAAAGGTTGCCGATTACGCCGCATCTCTCCAGGGAATTCCGATCAGCCAGGCAATCGGCGAGAAAATCCATCCAAAAAACTGCTCCAGGCTGTCGGGGAACCACGGAAAGTGATGGAGTGCCAGCCTGTTGTGCGCGCCCCCAACAAGATAGTCCACCAGTGCCAGCAACGCGATAAACGAAATCAGCATGGCGCCAACGTTGATCGCCAATTGCAGCCCGTCCGAGGTTCCGCGCGAAATTGCGCCAAGAAAATTGGCTTCCTTTTCCATCTCCGGCATTTGCACTCGCCCCGCGGTCAACGGCTGCTCCGTTTCCGGCACCAGCATTTTCGCCATCAAGAGCGTGCCTGGCGCCGTCATGATCACGGCGGTCAGCAAGTGTTTTGCCTCAACCCCGGATGCGATGTAGGCCGCCATGATTCCGCCGGACACATGGGCCATCCCGCAGGTCATCACGCACATCAATTCGGATTTTGTCAGCTTGTTCAGGAACGGCCGGATGGTGAGCGGCGCCTCCGTCTGTCCCATAAAAATGCTCGCGGCGATATCCAGAGATTCCGCGCCGCTCGCGCCCATCACCCGGGTCATCACCCAGGCGAAGGCGCGAATAAAAAGCTGCATCACGCCGATGTGGTAAAGAAACGCGAAAACAGCCGCGATAAAAATAATGGTGGGCAGCACCTGAAACGCAAAGATAAACCCGAACGAGGAGTCCATGTATCCCCAATCCACCAAAAACAAATTCGGAGCCGGCAAAAGCGAAGCTCAGCAGTTTGTTTACGGCGTCTCCCAATTTCTGAAACATGATGCGGCCCAGTCCGAATTTCAGCACGAACACGGCGAAGGCAAGCTGCAGGCCCAAGCCCCAGAGTATCGTTTTCAGCTGGATCGCCTTTCGCGCCGTGGAGAAGAGGTACGCCAGACCTAGCAATAACGCCATGCCAAGCACACCCGTGAATCTTCCCATTCCATCTCCTTTAGTTGACTGCCAGAAATCCGTCGAAATGTCAGAACTTCATCCGCCGAGAACCTGACGGATCAGCGGCCTAGCAGGGAAGCGCTGCCTCCCCAATCACGAAACTCGCCGCAACCATTTGCTCTGCTTCCGCCAGCTTGGCATCCGAATTGTAGTGAATTGTGACCAATTTTTCGCCAGCTGCACGCGATCGCCGATGCGCTTGTGGAATTCCAGGCTCGACGCCATGATCGATGGCATCTTCTTTCTTTTCGCGCCCGCCGCCCAGCATGGCCAATGCAATTCCAAATTCGCGAGCAATGCGTATCGACGATGTATCCCGAGGATTCGGCCGTGACGTCTCATTCGCGAACGCGCCTGGGGCAACAGGGAAGGGTCATCCGTCACACGCTCGATCTCCTCCTTGCAGCGTGATGCATTCGCGGAATTTTTCCAGGGCTTGCCCCGTGGCGATCATCGCTTCCGCCAGGCGCCGCCCATCGTTCACCGAGGCGTGTGCGCTCGCCGAGATAGAACATCCAGGCGGAAAGCTCCAGGCTGAGTTGCCGCAAATCCTTCGGGCCATTGCCCTTTAACATATCAATCGCTTCGATCACCTCGCTCGAATGGCCTGCCATGCGCCCCAGCGGCTGCCCCATGTCGGTAAGCAGCGCCACGCACTTTTTTCCCATGCGCTGCCCCGTTTCCACCATCGCTTTCGCCAGTTGCAGCGCATCTTCTTCCCTTTGCATGAACGCGCCCGAGCCTGTCTTCACATCCAGCACCAGCGCATCAATGCCCTCGGCGATTTTCTTGCTCATGATTGAGGCGCAGATCAAGCTCATATTTTCGACGGTGGACGTCGCATCCCGGAGCGCATAAATCTTTTTGTCAGCCGGCGCAATTTCCGCGGTTTGGCCGATCAAGCGCCATGCCGCACTCGCCCAAAACACGCCGAAACTCCTCCAAGCTCAGCGCAATGTTGAACCCGGGAATCGCTTCCAGCTTGTCCAGCGTCCCGCCAGTGTGGCCAAGCCCGCGGCCACTGATCATTGGAACGGTCAGGCCGCCGGCCGCAACGATGGGCGCCAGCACCAGCGAAGTATTGTCCCCAACGCCGCCAGTGGAATGTTTGTCCACCTTTTTGCCGGGAATTTCGGAGAGACCGACCACTTCGCCGGAATACAGCATCGCTTCCGTAAGCGCTGCGAATTCCGCGGCAGTTCATGCCGCGCAGCCATGCCGCCATCAGCCACGCGGCCATCTGATAATCCGGGAATGTCTCCACTGGTGTATCCGGAAATGAGAAAATCTATTTCTTCGCGGGAATGTTCCCCGGAATCGCGTTTTTTTCGGATGAGGTCGACGGCGCGCATGCTGTCTGATGAATGCGAGCCTAACATCAGCGCAAACGCGCGTCAACGCACGCGGCGCAACGCGCCACTCCACGCCGGAAGGCGCTTGTTGCTCCGCGTGCTGCGACGACTTGCTCCTTTTTTTCTGTTGTTATACTTTTCCGCATGCTGCCAAAGGAGCGCGAATGAGCAGAGCACCGAGAGTTGCCGTTGTCGGCAGCGCCAATGTTGATCTCACCACCTTCAGCGATACTTTTCCTCGCCCGGGAGAAACCCTGTTCGGGCAGAGTTTTGATCTTGGCTTTGGCGGCAAAGGAGCCAACCAGGCCGTGGCGGCGCGCTTTGCGGTGCCGATGTGTTGATGGTCGCCAAACTCGGCAACGATCTTTTCGGCGAAGCCACCGTCAGGAATTTCGCTTCGTTCGGCATCGATACTTCTCACGTGCGCATCGTCGATGGCGTCTCCAGTGGCGTCGCTCCCATTTTTGTCGAGCCTAATGGCCAGAACCGCATCCTCGTCGTCAAAGGCGCGAATGACACACTCTCAGCCGGCCGATGTGGACGCCGCCTCATCCGCCCTGCAGCACGTGGACACCATTGTTCTGCAATTCGAAATCCCGATCGAAACGGTCTAGTACACGGTTGAATTTGCGCGGAAACATGGCATTCGCTGCATCGTCAATCCCGCTCCGGCGCAGAAGGTCAATCTGCAGGCCTTGGCCGCCGCCGACTACTTCATTCCCAATGAAACGGAAGCGGAAGTCCTCACCGGACTTCCCGTGCATACCATTGAGGATGCGAAAAAGTGCGCCGCGGCCTTGCTCGAGGAAGACTTTCGCCGCGTCATCATTACTCTGGGTGCGCGCGGATCGCTTCTGGCCACTTCGCAACACATGGAATTGATCGACCCCTTTTCCGTGAAGCCGCTTGATACCACCGGCGCGGGTGACGCCTTCATCGGCAGTTTCGCCGTCTTCCTTGGCGCTGGCCTACCCGAAATAGAAGCTCTCATGCGCGCCAATCTTTTTGCTGCCCTTTCCACCATGCGTGTCGGCACCCAGAAGTCTCTCCCTACAGGGGCTGAATTTGATAGCCGAATGGGTTAAGCGAGGCGGGAAAATAGTAACATTGCTGCGCAACCTCGAATTCGCTCGAACGGGCCACGCAATTTTAAGGAGCCTAAATGTTCATTCTGCAAAGCTATCCGCTGGCCGTGATGTTCTGCATCATAACTATGTTTTGCTGGGGATCGTGGGCCAACACACAGAAACTAGCGCGAAAAGGCTGGCGCTTCGAGCTGTTTTATTGGGATTACACCATCGGCGTTCTTCTTCTGACTTTGATTCTTGGCCTTACCCTGGGCAGTTCCGGCCAAGAGGGGCGTTCCTTTCTTGCCGACCTTTCTCAGGCCTCGCACTCCAGTATTCATTCTGCGCTTCTGGGTGGTGCCATTTTCAACGCCGCGAATATCCTGCTCGTTGCTGCCATCGACATTGCCGGAATGTCCGTTGCATTTCCTGTCGGCATCGGTCTGGCCCTGGTACTTGGCGTGATCGTCAACTACGTCGCCGATCCTTTAGGCAATGCCCCGTTGCTGTTTGGCGGAGTATCTCTCGTGGTTCTGGCGATTGTTCTGGACGCTATCGCTTACCGCAAAATTCCGGGGAGTGCCGCCAGCGTCAGCACCAAGGGATTGGTTCTCTCCGTTGCCTGCGGTATTTTAATGGGTTTCTTTCTATCGGTTTGTCGCAGCTTCGATGTATCCGATTTTCACCCACCCGGAACCAGGAAAACTCGGGCCCTACGCCGCGGTTTTCGTCTTTGCGGTCGGCATTTTTCTCAGCAACTTCCTCTTGAATACGTTTGTGATGAAGAAGCCGTTTGTTGGCCAGCCTGTCTCGTTCACCGACTATTTCAAGGGTAGCTTTGGCACTCATCTGACCGGCATTCTCGGCGGCATCATCTGGGGTATTGGCATGAGTTTTAACATCATCGCCAGTGGCCGCGCAGGCTTTGCTATTTCTTACGGGCTGGGCCAGGGCGCGACGATGATCGCCGCATTCTGGGGCGTGTTCATCTGGAAGGAATTCCGCGACGCTCCCGGCGGCACGGCCAAATTGATAGCCGCTATGTTTGGCTGTTTTCTGCTTGGCCTTGCGCTTATTATCTTGGCTCGCATGAACTGATTCTGGTCGGTGAGTGCTACTCGCCACTCGGTTCCTCTGGCCTTTTTTTGCCAACTTTACTTTTGCCTTGACACTTCTGCGGGAGGGAAACTAGGCTGCTCTCACTTTCCTTATGGCACGCGTACATTCAAGCATAGTGCTGAAATCATTTTCGTGTAACGGGCAAAATCCTGGCGTTCACTCTGTTCGTGCATTGATCTCTCCCCTGCCGTCTTCGCAGGGTTCGCGCGCAACTTCTTTTCTTCGCAGAGCTGACTTGTTCCCTGGTGCTGTTTCTGTCGCTTCTCGTGACTTATTCGATTGCTGCCCCTCGCAAAATCATCATCGATACGGATCCCGGCACGGACGACGCGATGGCCATCATGCTGGCCCTCAACTCTCCCGATCTCGATGTCCGCGCGCTTACTGTCGTTCCCGGAAACGTCATCGCCGAGCAAGGTCTCGATAACGCGCTGCGGATGATCTCCCTGGCCAACCGCTGCGACATTCCCGTTGCCAGCGGCGCGCAGCATCCTCTTTTTCAAAAGCTGATTACGGCCGAGTTCTGGCATGGCAAAAACGGCCTGGCCAATATCGAACTCCCTCCTAGCAAGTGCAAAGTGGACGCGCGCTGGGGCCCCGATCTCATCATTGAATTGGTGCATGCTTCGCCGCATGAAATCACTCTTGTTCCCATCGGCCCGCTTACCAACATTGCTCTCGCTGTCGAGAAAGATCCTTCCATCGTGCCGCTCGTCAAAGAAATTATTCTCATGGGCGGATCGATTTCCGGCGGAAATTCCACTGCCGCCGCGGAAGCCAATATCTACGGCGACCCGGAAGCCGCGCAGATTGTGTTCCAGGCCGGTTGGCCGCTCACCATGGTTGGTCTTGACGTTGGCGACAAAACCCTCCTCTCCCGCAAATATCTTGCCGAACTCGGCAAAACCCACGGCCCTGTCAACGATTTCATTTACCAGGTGGCCGAGTTTCTCATCCAACTCGGCGAAAAGTTCGGCGATTCCGGTACGCCCATGTACGACCCGCTTGCCATCGGGTGTCGCCATTGATCCCAGCATCGTGAAGGCGCCGCCCATGCATGTGGAAGTGGAGACACGCGGCGAATTCACGCGGGGCGAGACGGTTGCCAATCGCCGCAATGCTATCGAGAAAAATGTTTTGCACCACTTTCCCAGTGGCGACCACTACGTTGTTGAAGGACTCGAAAAAATCCAGCCGAACGCTAAGGTCTGCACGGAGGTGAACGCGGACAAGTTCTTGGAGTTATTTGTTTCTCGCATTCAAGGAAAGTGAGGGGGCATCGTTGATGTGCGCCCATTTCCAGTGGATCAATCGAATATAGCACGGCGCCATTTCCTCCAGGCACTCGGGGGGACGATTAGTTCATTCTCGAGTGGTTCATGCTAACTTTCCCTCTTGTTCGCCGGGAGCGATCGGCGCCACCTGTTCCGCCGGAGACTATGCACTGGCCAAAACCAATGGAAAGTCCGGTCCTGGAAAGCTATGCAGTATGCGATTGAGTCTTCGCGCGACGTCCACACGCATTACGACAAGGTGGTCGAAGTGGCTTCGTGGATGGCCTACGAAGAACTGCCCATGCCTGAGTTCGCTTTGCCATTTGGCGTGGGGCAAGGCGATCCGAACGTCGCCATCGATTTCATCATGGTCGCCGATTCCATTGACACGGCCTTCACCAACTTCGACACCCATGTGAAATTCCAGGTGGACTACGCGGACAACATTGGTCTGACTCGGAAGCCGAATTTGCCTGCCTGAAGCGCGCCATGGACCAGGACGTGCCGATCCTTGACGGCAAATACCTTTCCACCATCAGCCGCGAGCGAGCTCAATAAGATCTTCGAAGCCAACATCGAGATGCCTATGCTGGACGAGAAACTTGCCGTTCTGCACCAGGTCGGCAAAGTTCTCGCAGAGAAATATAACGGCCACTTTCATAACTTCGTACACGCCTGCTCGCCAAAGCTCTACGACAACGGCAATGGCCTGATCGACCGCCTGGTGTGGAGTTTCCGCGCTTCAATGACATCAGCATGCTCGATGGCCACGAAATCAAGTTCTACAAACTGGCGCAGCTTGGCATCTGGATGCTCTACGCCACGCTTCATCGTTCCGGCAAATTCCGCCTGGATGATCCAGAGAAGATGACTGCGTTCGCCGACTATATCGTTCCTGTGGCGTTGCGCCTGCTAGGAATCACCAGCTATTCGAAGGAATTGGAGCACGCGATCAACACCTATCAGTTGATTCCAAGGGATTCGCGCTGGGAGATCGAGGTTCGTGCGCATTGCATCTACGGCACAGCGCTGCTGCGCGAGGAAGTGAACAAACGGCGCGCGCCGGACAGTCAGGTGATCATTCCGCAGATCGATGCGCGACTTTGGACGCATTACCACACCACTACTTGGCCTCACCACCTGACAAAGACGATCATGTATTAAGGCTATCGGCAATCTGCTCCTGCGAGAGGAAATCGGTCATGAAGAAGATGTTTCGGGTCTGTGAGGTTGCATTGTTGATGATGGCGCTTGCCTCCGCTGTTCCCGCACAAGGGAAACGCAAGGTCATCATCGATCAAGACGCTGCGGGACCCGGGGGAACCGACATGCAAGCGATTCTGGCGCTGGTGAATTCGCCGGAAACGGAAGTTCTGGGAATCACGGTGCTGACCGGAGATGCGTGGCGCGACGAAGAAGTGCAACACACGCTGCGCCTACTGGAGATTATCGGACGGACGGATATTCCCGTGCTTCCCGGTGCCACGTTTCCCCTGGTGAACAGCAAGGAATATATCGCCAAGTGGGAGACGATGTACGGCAAAGTGGTCTATCAAGGTGCATGGAACTACGCGCGCGGGTATAAGGTTCATGGGCCTTATGAAATTCCGTCCATGCCGGAAGGCAAGCCAATGACGAAACCCTCCGACGAAGACGCCGCGCATTTTCTGGTGCGCACGGTGCGCAAATATCCGCACGATGTAACCATTTACGCCGCGGGGCCGATGACCGACCTGGCCCTGGCAATTGCCCTGGATCCAGAATTTCCGGAGCTGAGCAAAGAACTCATCGTGATGGGAGGAAGCATCAATCCGCAAAGCGATGATCCGGAATTCACCCTGTCGCCTTCGCGCGAGTTCAATTTCTGGATGGATCCTGAAGCATCCAAAGCGGTGTTGCACGCGCGCTGGCCGCGCGTTGTGCTCACAACCGTGGACATTTCCGTTGAAGACGAGGATGGAAAAAGAATTGATCGAACAAGTTCGAAAAGGCCCTACGCCAGCAGCGCAATACGTGGCGAAATACGCGGAGGCGAATTATCTCTGGGATGAACTGGCTGCGGTGGCGTGGCTGGACCCGTCCATCATTACCAAATGGACAAAGCTCTACGTGGATGTAAGCGTGGATCACGGCGCGGGTTACGGGAATACGCTGGTCTGGGCAGTAGGGAAGCAGCCCGGCATGGGCGAAGTGTTGGTTGAAGTTCAGGACGACCTGGACAAGGCGAAATTCTATAAAGAATATGTGGAGCTGTTGATGCGGCCGACGCCGGGAACTGCGCCGGCACCGAAGAACTAAAGTCGAAGCGTACCAAACAGTACAGCTCTGCTTAGACGATTGCCCCGAAGAGCCAGCCAATCCCCGCGGTTACGGCCATTGCCAGAACCCCCCAAAATGTGACGCGAATTGCACCAACCGCTACTTTTGCGCCACCCGCTCGCGCAGCGACCCCGCCAAGCAGCGCGAGAAACACAAGTGCAGTTCCGGAGACCAGCGGGATCAAACCTGCCGGGGGGCTCATCGCGCTGACCAGTAGGGGAAGAGCTGCACCAACAGCAAAACTGCCCGCCGAGGCCAAAGCAGCCTGAATCGGACGCGCCCGAAACGTATCATAAATGCCGAGTTCGTCGCGGGCATGCGCGCCCAATGCGTCGTGCGCCATTAATTGCTCGGCAACCTGAATGGCAAGCGAAGGATCAAGTCCACGAGCGATGTAGATCGCTGTCAATTCCTTATGCTCGCCTTTGTTGTCCGCCTTAAGTTCAGTTCGTTCGAGTTCGAGCTCAGCTTCTTCCGAGTCTGCCTGCGAGTGGACAGAAACGTACTCTCCGGCGGCCATCGACATGGCACCAGCCACCAGGCCAGCGACTCCTGCAACCAGGACGCTGCTATGAGTGGCATGGGCAGCTGCGACACCGAGCACCAAGCTTGATGTGGAAACGATTCCATCGTTCGCACCCAGGACTGCGGCGCGCAGCCAGCCGATACGTCCAGTGCGGTGAAGTTCCTTGTTGAGTAAGGGCATATTGAGGTCTCCGTGTTTCAAGAAAGGACATAAAGAGTAAGCGAGAATAGAGCGCTTCTTGTTTCACATATGGCGCCGACGATAGCAGTGTCGTGCGTCACTCGAATGGGACGAGACAGTTTGCGGCTGAGGAATCGCCCTAATCAGCGAGTTTTGCACGGTCGTTTACGGGGGCCGGACAGAGACCTATGGTACGAAGATCACTCGGCTGCGGGCCCCGGCGGGCCAAAGGCGCTGCACAAAAAAGGCCGAACTACTTCCCAGGAAATGACAGCTCGGGTAGCAGGTCGCTGCTCGAACATTGTGAATCGCGGCGAAGGGTGTAATAGACTGGACTCGCGTCCCTTTGGCTGCAATCTTATGAGCGCTCAAATTTTGCGGGAACCGCGGTGGCCCGCGTTCGTGGCGATGTTAGCTGCCGCAGGAGTGTACCTGGCGTTGCCGGAACCGCTCTCCGTGGGGCCGAGTTGGTTACTGCTGACGATAATCTTATTATTGATGATTCCCATGGTGGTGTCGGACCGGCGCGGGAATCACAATGTAACTCGGACTCTTACATTCATCGCCAATGGGATCATCACCATCGCGATGATCGCCTCGCTCATCCATTTAATACAAGGTATACCGCAGCACCTGGAGACGCCGAAGGCACTTCTGCGTTCGGCCAGTGCGCTGTGGATTGCGAATATTCTGGTGTTCGCCCTGTGGTACTGGAAACTGGATGGAGGAGGTCCGTTGAAGCGTGAGCGGGCGCGCGAGCAGCTGAATAGCTCGTTTCTTTTTCCCCAGATGCTGAGTCGTGACGGGCGGGACACGTCGTGGACACCGCATTTCGTGGATTATCTATTCCTGGCTTTCAATACCAGCACCGCATTCTCGCCGACGGATACAGCGGTTCTATCGCGATGGGCAAAGCTTGGCACCATGGCTTCAATCATTGATTTCACTGATGATCGTTGCTCTGTTGGCGGCACGAGCCGTGAATATTCTTTGAGCTGTCCGCATCGAACTTTGAACACCTGCCAGGATTGATCTAAATGCCAGCGGTACGGAGATGAACGAAGAGAGGTGTGCCCGAACGCAGGGAGGTCTCCCCGACGAGCGGCACGGGAGGAGCATTGCACTAATTGCCTGGCTGCGAGCCCAGGCGAACGGACGACAGGAATGAGCGCGCCAAAGTGGAGACAGAGTTGCTCGGTAGGTTGTGGGCGAATTTATGTTCTTGCCGATAGAGCAGGCAGGAGAGATTTCATGCCCGAGCCACGGACGGCGGTGATGATTTTGGTCGCCAAGAAGCTTGTGCCAGTGATTGTTCCACGCAGGGAAACCGTGGGGAATAACGCTCGGATTGTTTCGACGGCAAAAATCGAACATGCGCCGAATCAAGAAAAGGAAATAGCTCCAGGAAAGCAGAAAATAGAAAGTGTGCCAATCACACACAGCGAGCTAATTGTAAACACCATGCCACCCCTCCTGGTACCTTGGGAAACGAACAGCGGGCAGAGTCCCGGGAATACTCGGCTACTGGCATCTTAGGAACTTCGAAGAAATGGAATACACGGAAAGCAGCCACTGAAGGGAAAGGAAACCGGGAAGGGAAGGAAATCTATGCGAAGCAAATTGCTGGATCTGGCGCACTGGGGAAACAAGCAAGGCGAATCGAATGGGAATGGCAACGCAAATAGCAACGCGACTCCCGAGCCGGGCAAGCGTGCGCCGGAGGTGGCTGCGGTGGCGAAAAAAATTCCAATGGAATTAGCGGGAGAGAACAGCGAGAACTTGGCGGGCGAGTTGTTGTCCATGGAAAATATTTACCGCGCGGCGGGGATCGTGGGCCCGCGAAAGGGATACAGCATAATCAAAGTGGCGGAAATGCTGCACAGTGAGCACATACGAGGCTTATCGAAAGAGATGAAGAGGTCCTCGGTGCTGATGGCGCTGGACGCGGCCGGGATTCCGATCGACGAAGTGGTGCGCGATGCCAAGATACGGCAGGAGGCAATTGATGGGTACCAGGTCGAGCAGAGAAAACAGTTTCAGGCGCAACCTGGATGGTGTGGCACGAGAGAAAACTACGTTTGGCAGTTGGCTGACGATGAAGCAACAAGAAGCACAAAATAGGATTGAGGCTGTAGAGCTTTGCTTGAACGCTCCGGTAACCGAACCGGCCAATAATTCGCTTGCGGAGGTCAGCTTGATCGACGCAAGCGTCAAACCAGTTTAGTTTCCTTGGTGGATCACAGGCGAACTAAGTAACCGAATCCAACCAGATTACGCAAAAAGAATGTCAATCCTTTGCCGTAACGAAGGAAGAGTTGTGCCAGCGTTCAACCCTGCGGCACAAAGAAACCGCTACGCCTAACCCATGGATACAAGGAGTTTGGAGACCGCGGACTTGAGGGCGTCGTAGGAGGCGTCTGTGAGAGCGCCGTGCGTTTGCCAGACCACCCGGCCCTGAGGATCGGTGAGAACGATGTAAGGATCATCAGGTGCGGAAAAGTTGACGAGCTTTTTCCATTCGTCTTCGTGATCGAGGATAGGGACGAAATGAGTCTGTTGGTCGTTGGGAATATCCTTGCGCATGCCGCGAAGAATCATCGGGCGGACAAAAGAAGGTGCCCCCTGAAGGACAGGGAGCTGGTAATAAGCGAGGCGAGGATCCGAGCGGTAATCTGATAAGAGCCGTTTGCCCCATGGCGAGCAAGCTTCGCCGCTCTTGTGAGAAAAGCCGAGGACCAGGACGAGGGCTTGTGAACTCCCGGGTTTTGGGAGGGTGATTTCGGCGTCGTTTAGAGTTTTGGATTTGACCGGGGGGATGGACTGCGCGAAGGAAGAGGTTGTGAGCGTCAAAGCCAAAAGGGGAACGGAGAGGGCGAAACGTCGCATGGGTCATCCTCTGAAATGCGAATGAATTCCTAATGCTACCGGGGAAAATAGTTTAACGCAGAGGCGGGTATGGAACACTTGTATGACCTTTTGATCAGACAGGGGTGGGCAGCGGACGCGAGCCTGCCGTCTCGCCTGAAGGTAGGAGGGGTGGTATGCTCGTGTTTTGTCAGAGGAGTCTGATTCGAGTTTAGGGTGAAGTATGAGCGACGAAC
The DNA here is from genome assembly GCA_963839315.1 of Candidatus Acidiferrales bacterium. Lineage (GTDB taxonomy): Bacteria > Acidobacteriota > Terriglobia > Acidiferrales > UBA7541 > Acidiferrum. Next base: position 50,460 of record CAWIUU010000029.1, on the reverse strand, counting down.
GAGAAATGCGCCTGGAAATTTCGGACCGGCAACAGAAACGGCTGATTGCCGGGGACGCAAATCGCGCCGGGGGCACCATTGCCAAATTGAGTGGCCGCGAGTTGGTAGTGAACCGGGGCACATCACTGAATCTGGAGTGGGTGGAACAGGTGCGCGTGAACACCAGTGCGGTGGAACGGCGTGCAGCGACGCTGGTGACGCGGCGAACGGTAAAAAAGGATTGGCAAGTTGCTTGGCTGCTGCGCGCGATTACCTGCATGGACTTGACGACACTTTCGGGCGACGATACGGACGAAAGAGTCAGAAGGCTGTGTGCGAAGGCGCGCCAACCGATATCGCAGGAAGTCGTCGGGAAATTGGGAATCGGAGAGTTGGGAATCCAGGTGGGCGCGGTGTGCGTATATCACCTCTTTGTCGAGACGGCGAAAAGGGCGCTGGAGGGAACGAAGATTCCGGTGGCGGCCGTTTCCACGGGATTCCCAGCAGGATTAACACCATTAGAAGAGAGAATTGCGGAAATTCGCAGGTCTGTGGAAGCAGGCGCGCAAGAGATTGATGTGGTGATCACACGCGCGCGGGTGTTCGGCGGGGAGTGGCAGAAATTGTACGACGAAATTGTGGCCTTCAAGGATGCTTGCGGGCCGGCACATTTGAAGGTGATCCTGGGAACGGGCGATTTGATGACGCTGCGGAACGTGCAACGAGCCAGCTTGGTGGCCATGATGGCGGGCGCCGATTTCATCAAGACGTCGACTGGAAAAGAAAGCGTGAACGCGGTGCTTCCTGTGGGATTGGTGATGACGCGGGCAATTCGTGACTACGCGGAAGAGACGGGGATGGCGGTGGGCTTCAAGCCTGCCGGAGGAATCCGCACGGCGAAGCAATCGGTGGAATGGCTGACACTGATGAAAGAGGAGTTGGGGAATTCGTGGCTGGATGCACACTTGTTCAGGATGGGCGCGAGCGGGATGCTGGGAGATATTGAAAGGCAGCTGGAATTTCATGCCACGGGGAGATACTCGGCGGAATACCGGCACCCGATGGCTTGAAAGAAGAAAGTCGGAAGGTACGACGTATGGAACTAATGAAATAACAAACGACGACGGGCGGGCGAAAAGAATGAGCGTGATTGAAAAGTTCGGAGCGATGGACTACGGACCGGCACCGGAGGATCCGAAGGAGACGCTGTTGTGGCTAGATCGGCATGGCCACAAGTTCGGTCATTTCATCGGCGGCGTTTGGAAGGCGCCGCGCGAAGGCAAATACTTTGAGACCTGCGATCCATCAACGGGCGAAAGGATTGCAGACGTGGCACAGGGAAGCGCAGCGGATGTGGACGCTGCGGTGAGAGCGGCGAGGAAAGCATTGCCGGGTTGGCAGGCGCTGAGGCCGCACGAACGAGCGAAGTTTCTGTATGCGCTGGCGCGACAGGTGCAAAAGCACGCTCGGCGGCTTGCCGTGCTGGAGACCATGGACAACGGCAAGCCGATTCGCGAAAGCCGGGACATCGATATTCCACTGGTGGCACGGCATTTTTACTATCACGCGGGCTGGGCGCAGCTGCTGGGGCAGGAATTTCCGGGTTACGAAGCTTGCGGTGTGGTGGGGCAGATCATTCCGTGGAATTTCCCACTGTTGATGCTCGCGTGGAAAATTGCGCCGGCCCTGGCGACAGGAAACACGGTGGTGCTGAAGCCCGCGGAGTATACGCCGCTGACGGCGCTGGCGTTCGCAGAGATATGCCGGGAAGTGGGATTGCCAGCCGGAGTGGTGAACATCGTGACGGGAGACGGCGCAACGGGAGAAGCGCTGGTAAAGCACTCGGGTGTTGACAAGATTGCCTTCACCGGATCGACGGAAGTGGGGCGATCGATCCGACGCGCGACGGCCACTTCCCACAAGAAGCTGTCGCTGGAGCTGGGCGGGAAATCGCCGTACTTAGTGTTTGAGGATGCGGATCTGGATAGTGCCGTAGAAGGATTGGTGGACGGAATCTGGTTCAACCAGGGTCAAGTGTGTTGCGCTGGGTCGCGGTTGCTGATGCAAGAGAGCATCGCGGAGAAGTTGACGAGAAAGCTCCAGGCAAGGATGAGCACACTGCGTGTGGGCGCACCTCTGGATAAGGGTATTGATATTGGTGCGATCGTGGCGCGGGTACAACTGGAAAGGATTGATCGCCTGGTGAAGCAAGGAGTGGCGGAAGGAGCAACGTGCTGGCAGCCGGAAGTGTTGCTCCCGGAGCGGGGGCTGTATTACAAGCCAACGCTGCTGAGCAACGTGCACCCCACATCGATTGTGGCACAGCAGGAAATTTTTGGGCCGGTGCTGGCGACGATGACCTTTCGAACGCCTCGCGAAGCCGTAGAGTTAGCGAACAACACAGTGTACGGATTGGCGGCGAGCGTGTGGAGCGAAAGTGTGAACGTCTCGCTGCAGGTGGCGGCGCAACTGAAGGCCGGCGTCGTTTGGGTGAACAGCACCAACTTGTTTGACGCTGCCTGCGGGTTTGGGGGCTACCGGGAGAGCGGATTTGGAAGAGAGGGCGGCCGGGAAGGATTGTCCGAATATCTTGAGCCGGCATGGTTCCGTGGCGCACCCGTACTACGCAATGGCGGGAAGCGGGAGAAGAGTGGCGCAGTGGAGGTGGCGAGTCCCGCGGCGATCGATCGAACGGTGAAACTCTACATTGGTGGGAAGCAGGCGCGACCGGATTCGGGATATAGCGTGGAGATTCGCGGGAAGAAAGGCGAACTGCTGGGCGAATCGCCATTGGGAAACCGAAAAGATATTCGAAACGCGGTGGAAGCGGCGCGAAAGGCGGAATCGTGGGGGAAGACGACAGCGCATAATCGCGCGCAAGTGCTCTACTACATCGCAGAAAACTTGTCCCAGAGGGGCGAGGAGATCATGAAGCGCCTGGCTGCGTCGGTGGGAAAGAAGCAGGCGGCAGAGGAAGTGCGGGCGAGCGTGGAGCGTCTTTTCTCGTACGCAGCGTGGGCGGACAAGTTTGATGGAGCGGTGCACAACCCGCCGGTGAGGAATGTGTCCATCGCGATGAACGAGGCAATCGGGACCGTGGGCGTGGTTTGCCCCACCGAGATGCCTCTGCTGGGATTTTTCTCCTTGGTGCTGCCGCTGCTAAGCGCTGGGAATACGGTAGTGGCGGTTCCATCAGAAAAATATCCGCTGATTGCAGGCGATATTTATCAAGTGCTGGAGACGAGCGACCTGCCAGGAGGCGCACTAAATATTGTGCCGGGTCGCGGGACGGAATTACTGAAAGTGATGGCAGAACACGATGACCTGGACGCAGTGTGGTGCTACGGAAATGCGCAGATGTGCGCAATGGCGAAGGCGCTGTCAGCGGGAAATCTGAAGCAGGTGTGGACCAACGAGGCTCGTGAGATCGACTTCCTGAATGCCCGCCATAGCGAAGGACGGTGGTTTCTGGAGCACGCGTATCAAGTGAAGAATATCTGGGTACCTTACGGAGAATAACAGCGCTACCGCTGTAGTCCTCTCATCAAATCGCACCAGCAAGAAACCCACAGCGTAAAAAAAGGGGATGGCCAACAGCCATCCCCCTTGGAAGTTAGGTTGTGCCGTGAACCCCATAAGGGGCTCACGGCGTGGAACTATTGCACTTGGAAGATCCCGGCTACTCCCGTTGTGCCGTTGCCAGCGCTTACGGGAGTGCCAACCGCTGTAATCGTGCCATTGGTAGCGACTTGGTAGATCTGCACGCCACCAGGAACAGCAGGCGAAGCAGCTGGGTTCCCGAAGACGGCGACGGCGAAACCAGAACCGTCCGGAGCGAATGCAACCTGGTATGCGCCAGTTGGGGTTGTAAGTGCTGTTCCGGCAGTCAAAGTGCCGGTGCTGGAGATGGTGAACGGAGTCACTGTATTAGCCTTCGAGTCGGTGACGACAAGGAAGCGGCCCAGTGGATCAAAAGCCACGGAGGAGACGGTCATGGCGCCGGGGATCGATACGCCGGAGCCAAGCAGGGTCAATTTACCGTCGAGACTCGGACCTGCCCCCGTAACAGGAGTAATGGTGAAGATCTGGATTTTGTTCGCGGACGAGTCCACCGCGGCAAGGAATTTTCCGCCAGGACTCACCGCGCCCGCTGCCCAAGTGCCGGTGAAAGTGCCTGCGGTTTGAGGATCCAAACCACCGGAGGCTGCTTGGGTGAGTATTGGGGTGATGGTGTTCGTGCCGAGAGCATAGACCAGCGTGGTCTGTGGGTCGGTTGCCAGCGCTAGCACGCCGCCCGTGATGGCGACGGTGGCAGAATTAATGCTGAGGTCGCTATTGTAGGACCGAACCACATTGCTCGTAGAGTCGGCAACATAGACGTAGCTTCCCGTTGCGTCGACTACTACGCCGCCGGTCGCTCCGATCGTGGAGATAGGCGCAGCAATCTGAGCGAAGGTGGCGGTGGCGCTTGTCGGGTCGACAGTGTAGCCGCCTAGTTCCTTGGCGGTAGCACTGATCGTGAACACGGAACTGCCGCTGCTAGCGAGCATGTTATTGCCGGCTACGCTCACAAACGGAGTGGTGTTGACCGCGGTGAGCACTCCACCTGAACCGAGTGTAAAGGCTGACAATGTCCCTGGCGCAGTGTTAGCGGCAACCACGGCAGCCACACTTTCGGTCGCCTCTGCTGTTCCATTGGCAAAGACCGCGAACTGCGGAGCAGAGCCCGTTTCCACCAGCTTGTCTGCGGTGAGTGAGCCATCCGCAGCTGCCGTGAAGACGGAGAGAGTGTTGTTAAAGCTGTTGGCCACCGCGACGATCGTGCCGGTGGGATCAACGGCCACACCGATCGGACCTGCGCCGAGCGGATAAGGATTGCCACTGTTGATCGTCGCCGTCAGAACTCCACCGGCTCCGATGCTGAGGGCGTAGAGGTTGCCATTACCGCTGCTGCCACCAGGGCTATCCACGGTGTAGAGGAACTTGCTGGTTGGATCAACAGCCACAGCTTGCACGGATGTAGCACCTGTGACGGTAAAAGGAGTGCCGGCGGTCAAAATCCCGGCAGACCCTTTAGACCCAATGGTGAAGGGGACTATGGAATTGTTTCCCCTGTTGGGCACAAACAGATACGTGCCGGTTGGATCGATGGCGCCATACGCCGGCCCATTCAATATGGTGGTTGGGCTAGTGGCGGCTGTTAGCGCTCCGATCACACCTATGGTGTAGGCACTCACGGAATTGCCTGTATTGTTGATCACGTAGAGGAATTGGTCGTCGGGCGTGACAAGCACGTCAATCGGGCCCGTTCCCGTAGCAACGCCAGCTCCAATGGCGGTGAGAGCGCCGGTAGACTGGTTAATGGAGTAAGCAAAGACCATGTTGAGTCCATAGTCGACCGCATAAAGCCAGCGGCCCGAAGGATCGATGACGGCATGGTCGACGCCGGTGCCACCAGGGATTGAGCCTCCAACGCCGGTATTCGTGAGACCACCGCCAACCGGATCGATGCTGTAAGCAGTTATGGTAGTGGGATCTGCATCTCCGTTGACGGAGTAGAGGAACATGCCGGACGGATGAACGACAACTTGCTGTGGCAGAGTGGCGGCAATCTTGCCGAGAGAATTGAATGCCCCCGTAGCTCCTTGAGGAGCGTAACCAGAGATGCTGTTGTCAATCACATTAGCGACATACGCGAAACGCGCGACAGCAGGCGAAACGGTCAGTGTGGTGCTGCCCGTGAGTTGATTGGGAGAAGTACCATACGTCGCGCCGATCGTAGAGGTACCTGCGGTAAGGCCTATGGCCAGCCCATCCCAAGGTGAAACCGGATGGCTCGTGATCGAAGCCACGGTCGTGGTGCCAGAACTCCAAGTCACAGCGGCGGTGACGGGAGAACTGCTGCCATCTGTATTGATGATGGTCGCGATGAAATCAACGGTCTGGCCCACGGCAATCGTCGGAGCGACCGGAGTGATCTTGAGGATCTTGGCAGTCGGAGGGCCAACCTTGACGGGAGTGCTGCCAGACAGAGTGCACAGGGTAGCGATGACGTTGGTTGTGCCTTGGGTTTGACCTTCACCATCCGAGGTCAATAGTCCAGTGGCAGTGCCGATCGTGGCGATGCTATTCGAATTCGTCGAACCATCCTCACTGGTAGTACCGCCCGTGACGGACCAGGCTACTTGCGTACTGAGGTCCATCGTCGTTGGCACGGTGGAGCCGGGAGTAGTAAAGACTCCGGTAGCGGTGTACTGTTGCGAACCGCCCAAGGGCACTGTGGCCGCTGCCGGAGTTACCACGATGGCAGTGAGAATGTTGACGGCAAGGTTAGCCGAGGCAGTCGCTCCCCCCGAGGTGGCCGTGATCACAGAAGTACCCCCCGAGGCACCGACGGCGGCCACGGAGGTAGCCAAGCCCGAAGTACTGATAGAGGCGACGTTGGTGTTCGAAGAACTCCAGCCGGCGAGACTGCTGATATCTTTTTGGCTGCCGTCGCTGTAATAGCCAGTGGCCGCGAATTGTTGTGTTGTGCAGGGAACGATTGTAGTGGTTTCACCGCTTGTAATAGCAGCAGCAAAAATCGTCGCACTTGTCGGGGCAACGCCCACATAACGAAGTGTGGGCGCGCAGTTGCAAGCAGCGAGGATCAAACTGCAAAGAATCGAAGTCGCTGCCAGTGCGATACGACCAGGCTTTCTTCTCATGACGCCTCCTCAGCGCAGGAAAAAACACAAGATTCTCAACAGAGACAAATCAGGAACGATGGGACTTTCACTCGTTGGGCGGAACAAACACATTTATGGGCGAGGTTCCCACTCCCGGACACACAATCGAAGGGATGCAATGTGCCTCTGTACGGGTGCAACGATACTTGAATCCGTGTCCCGCAGCCAAGTATCTTCGGGGTAAGTATTTATTGATTGATACATAATTGAGGCGCGCCGTAAGCCCTGTGCCGAGGCGCACTTAGGGGTAGGCGGACTCCACGACGGGGGAAGGACGAAGCTGCGCGGCAATGGCCAGCAATTCATATTTTGCGTAAAAGGCAGAAGGATAGAGGTATTGTCTTAGCGAAACGGACAACCGGGCACGCGCCGCCAGACAAAAAATGTCCCAAAGATGCGACCATTAAGGGCCCCAATATCTCAAAGGAACTGAGAGAGATGCCAAGACTTCTTAGCGTTGAAGACCACCGATTGGAAGAATCTCGCCTGCGCAAGAAACACTGGAAACGCTGGGGACCGTATCTTTCTGAACGGCAATGGGGAACAGTGCGGGAAGACTACAGCCAGGGAGGCACGGCTTGGGAGTTTTTCCCATTTGAGCATGCGCATTGCCGGACGTATCGCTGGGGTGAAGACGGAATCGGCGGAATCTGCGATCGCCACCAGATGATCTGCTTTGCGGTGGCGATGTGGAATGGGAAAGATGGAATTCTGAAAGAACGCTTATTCGGATTGACGGGGAACCAAGGGAATCATGGCGAGGATGTGAAAGAGCAATACTTTTATCTCGATTCCACGCCGACACACAGTTATCTGCGGATGCTTTACAAATACGGTCAACGTGAATTTCCATATAAATGGCTCCTCGATGAGAACGCGAAACGTGCCCGGAGCGCACCGGAGTTCGAATTATTGGACACCGGCTATTTCGCAGAGAACCGATATTTTGACGTGAATATCGAGTACGCGAAATGCGATGTTGACGATATCCTGATCCAGGTCACCACAACAAATCGCGGGCCGGAATCGGCGGGATTGCATCTATTCCCGACACTATGGTTTCGCAATACCTGGAGCTGGGGCAAGGATCTAAGGCGTCCCGCGGTACGAAGAGCTCCAGACACCCCGGGTGCGATGTGCGCAGAGCTGGAGCACTGGCAGTACGGAAAGCGATGGCTGCTCTGTGCCGGACAGCCCGAATTTCTATTCACGGAAAACGAAACGAACAATTTAAAAGCGTTCAATCTGCGCAACCGTTCACCGTACGTGAAAGACGCGTTTCATGAATACATCATCCATGGAAACAAAGCGGCCGTGAATCCGGGTATGGCCGGAACAAAACTGGGAGCGCACTACGTTTTGCAGCTGGGCCCCGGAGAAGCGGCAACGTTAAAAATGAGGCTTACGGATTGCAATCCCTTGAGTGGAATGGATTCAAATGATTCCAGCGTGGGCGCAAGCATGCCTCCCGGCGCGAGAGAACGCGCTCCGGGAGTGCCGGCGACGAATGATTTTGGAGCACGTTTTGACGAGGTATTTTACGATCGGAGAAGAGAGGCCGACGAATTCTATGATTCCCGGTTCCCCAAGGAATTGTCGGCGGATGCGCGACTGGTGATGCGGCAAGCGTATGCGGGCATGTTGTGGTCCAAGCAGTTCTATCACTTCGACGTACGCACCTGGCTGGAAGGGGACCCGGCGGGGCCGGAGCCACCGGAAGAGCGGTGGAACGGACGAAACAAAGAGTGGGCGCATCTCTATAACGATGATGTGATCTCCATGCCGGACAAGTGGGAGTACCCGTGGTACGCGGCTTGGGACCTGGCGTTTCACTGCATCCCGCTGGCGATCGTCGATCCGGACTACGCGAAAGAACAATTGATCCTGCTTCTGCGAGAATGGTACATGCACCCGAACGGGCAATTGCCCGCGTATGAATGGGCATTTGGAGACGTAAATCCCCCTGTCCATGCATGGGCCGCGTGGCGCGTGTACAAAATTGAGCGGCGGATTCGCGGAGTGGCGGACCGGGCCTTTCTGGAAAAAATATTTCACAAGCTGCTGCTGAATTTTACTTGGTGGGTGAACCGTAAGGATCCGGATGGACGCAATATTTTCCAGGGAGGGTTCCTGGGGCTGGACAATATCGGTGTGTTCGATCGATCCGCGCCACTGCCGACTGGCGGACACCTGGAGCAATCAGACGGCACAAGCTGGATGGGGATGTATTGCCTGAACATGCTGGCGATGGCGCTGGAACTGGCGAAAGAAGATCAGGCGTATGAAGACGTGGCCAGTAAATTCTTCGAACACTTTGTGCACATCGCGCACGCGATGAACGACATCGGAGAGTACGGGAAATCGTTGTGGGATCCAGAGGACGGGTTTTACTACGATTTGTTGCACCTCCCCAATGGCGAAGACCATTTTCTGAAGGTGCGATCGATGGTGGGGCTGATCCCTCTTTTTGCCGTGGAGACATTGGAGCCGGAAGTTGTGGAGCGGTTGCCTGGGTTCGAACGGCGGATGCAGTGGTTCATGGATAATCACCCGGATGTGCCGGAACACATCGAAATGACCCAGCGATCGGCACGAGGAGTACGAAGACTGCTATCGCTGGTGAATCGAAAACAGTTGAAGAGGGTGCTGAACCGCATGCTGGATGAAACGGAATTCCTTTCGCCCTTTGGGGTGAGGGCGCTATCGCGGTACCACCAGGATCATCCATACGAAGTGCAAGTGAACGGGCACATGAGCCGCGTAGAGTACGAGCCAGCAGAATCGACGACCGGGCTGTTCGGAGGAAATTCGAATTGGCGGGGACCGGTATGGTTTCCAGTGAACTACCTGCTGATCGAGTCGCTGCAGAAGTATCACTATTATTACGGGGAAGACTTCAAGATCGAGTGCCCCACGCACTCAAAGAAAGAAATGGATCTTTGGCAGGTGGCTTCGGAAATTTCCAAACGCCTGACCAGGATTTTCCTGCGCGGAAAAGATGGACGGCGGCCGTTCGCAGGCGCGGAAGATTTGTTCAACAAGGATCCACACTGGAGAGACCTGATTCTCTTCTATGAGTATTTTCATGGCGACAACGGTGCGGGCATCGGCGCCAGTCACCAGACCGGTTGGACCGGCCTCGTTGCCAAATTGTTGGAGCAGAGCGGGGAGTAGCGCGTGTCATTGCTGGCGGAAGTGCAATTCGGGAGGGAAGTGTGTGGGGACCTCGAGGCGGCCGAGGCACGCGAGTGGATCGTGACGAACGGGCTCGGAGGATTCGCGTCCGGAACGGTGGCAGGAACAGCTACGCGACGCTACCACGGCTTGCTGATTGCCGCGCTTCAACCGCCCACCGGGAGAACGCTGCTGGTCTCCGGCGTGGACGAGAGCGTGAGCTACCTGGGCACAAGATACTCGCTGGCAACGAATCGCTGGCTGAGCGGGTTCGTGTCACCGAGCGGGTATCTGCAGATCGAGAATTTTTTTCTGGAAGGCACGAAGCCGGTATGGCAATACGCGCTGGCGGATGCTCTCCTGGAGAAGCGCGTATGGATGAAGCAGGGAGAAAACACGACGTATGTGCAGTATTCGCTGGTGCGTGCAAGCGAGCCAGTGAAAATGGAAACGAAGGTGCTTGTTGCCTGCCGGGATTTCCACGGCGCGACCCATGCCAATGGCTGGGAAATGCGCACCGAGCCGGTTGCGAATGGGCTGCGCATCCGCGCGTTTGATGGCGCGACGCCGTTTTATTTGAAGAGTGCAGATGCTTCAATCGAGCCACGCCAGGAGTGGTATCACGATTATTTTTTGCCGGCAGAGCACAAACGTGGGCTGGACGATCACGAGGATCGTCTCTATGCGGCGGAATTCAACGCAAAACTAATTTCAGGAGAGAGCATCACGTTCGTCTTTTCCACGGAGGAAGATGCTTCGCTGGATGGGAGTGAGGCGCGGGCTGCGCAGTCAAATCACGAACTGAAACTTTTTCAGGGATGGCAAGTGCAGCACGCGGAGACTTGCGCGACACCCGCGGAAGATGAGCCAGGTTGGCTTTGGCAACTGGTCCTGGCGGCGGATCAGTTTGTTGTGAAGCGAGCGCTTCCAAAGGATGCTGAAGGGCGAAGCGTGATTGCAGGATATCCGTGGTTCAGCGACTGGGGCCGCGACACCATGATTGCGCTTCCTGGGTTGACACTGGCGCAGGGACGCCCGGAAGTGGCGAAAAAAATTCTGCAGTCTTTCGAACATTATGTTGATGCGGGAATGTTGCCCAACCATTTTCCGGATGCGGGGGGCGCCGGAATACAACTCAGTCGATGCGGCGCTGTGGTACTTCGAGGCCGTGCGGCAGTATTTCCAGTCGACGCGAGATCTTGGGCTGCTCAGCAAACTGTTCCCGGTCTTGGCCGGAATCGTGGACGCACATGTGCAAGGCACGCGCTACAACATCAAAGTTGATCCTCACGACGCGCTGCTGTTTGCGGGCGGCCCGGAAGTGCAATTGACATGGATGGACGTGAAGATCGGGGATTGGGTGGTGACGCCACGGACGGGAAAGGCCGTGGAAGTCAACGCACTTTGGATCAACGCGCTGCGCTCGATGATGGGCTTTTCGCGTTCACTGGCGAAGCCGGGAGAGGGATACGCAAAACTCGCGGAAAAGGCCACGCGGAATTTTCAGAAATTCTGGAATGCGGAAAGAGATTGTTGTTACGACGTGATCGATACGCCGGCAGGGGGCAATGATCCTGCGTTGCGGCCAAACCAGATTTTCGCGGTGTCGCTGCCCTTCAGCCCGCTGGAGGCGCGACAGCAGAAATCAGTTGTGGATGTGGTGGCCGAGCATTTAGTCACTTCTCACGGGCTGCGCAGTCTGGCGGCGAGCGAGCCAGGCTATAGAGGAAAATATGCAGGAGGGGCGCGGGAACGTGATTCGGCCTATCATCAAGGGACGGTGTGGGGCTGGCTGATAGGGCCATTTGCGCTGGCACACTTCCGTGTTTATGAAGACCGCCAGACAGCGCGGAGTTTTCTGGAACCGCTGGGCAGGTCGATTCATTCGGCAGGGCTGGGAACGATTAGTGAAATTTTTGGAGGCGATCTACCGTTTCCGCCGGCGGGCTGCATTGCACAGGCTTGGAGCGTGGCGGAAGTGTTTCGGGCGTGGCAGTTGCTAGGCGCAGATAAGAATACTTGTGAAAAGTAGTTTTGCCAGAACTACTCCAGGCGCTGGGCGGGCTCGTAGAGTTCAATAAGAACCTTGTTGGCCCCAGGGGCGGTAACGAGGAAAAAATTGACTCGCGTGCCGTCTGCACCGGGGCGAGTGGTAGGGTAGACCGGTTGCAGGGCAAACGTATCGCGAAGAATCTCCGTGGCGCGGTCGACATTTTTGCAGCGATATTCAATTTGTTGGATGCCTTCTCCAAACTTCTGAAGGAATTTGCCGATCGCACCATTGCCCGCGGGATCCTTAGTGGTCAAGACGTCCATGGAAAGACCGCCGGGAAGATGAAGCTCAAATTCCTGTGCGTCCTGGTCGGGCGGGACATCCGCAAGGCGCGGAGAGCCGCAAGCTTCGCGAATTTCGGTAAAACGCTGCGGGGTGACGGCGAGACCCACGGTGACATGGGGATTTGTACCTTCCAGCAAATCGGACAATTCCTGGTCCACCCACCACGGGAAAACAGCGTGGTCAGCGAAGGCGCGTCCCTGGCGATGGATTTCCGTCGCGGAGACCATGCGGATTTCGGATTCCGAGGATGTCATTCCGAGGATCGCTCGAGCTAAGGATTCTTTTGTGGCTTCAGTCATAGACTTACCGGGACCTACTGAATTGTATCTGAAATCAAGCTAATCCTCTTCAGAGTCTAGGCCCTGGTTTCCATCTTCCTGGGCCTCGTAAGCAAGGAAATCAAGATGGCGGCCAGAAGGATTCCACCAACGATGGCGAGCGAGAGTTCCACGGAGATATGCCGCCAGGGTTCCGCGACCATCTTTCCTCCAACGAATATTAATACGAGTGCGAGACCGATGCCCAGGTACCGGAAGTAATCGAAGAGGTCAGCGAGCAGGAAATAGAGGGCGCGAAGCCCGAGAATCGCGAAAACGTTTGACGTGAAAACGATAAACGGATCGCGGGTAATGCCGAAAATGGCAGGGATGGAATCGACGGCGAAAGTAACGTCAGTGACCTCGACAATCAGCAGGACCAGGAACAACGGTGTCGCAAATAGCTTTCCGGAGTCCCGGAGGAAGAATCTTGCCCCGTGATACTCCTTGGTGACACGAAGGTGAGTGCTGGCAAAGCGGACGATGGGATTGCGCTCGTAGTGCACGGTCTTTTCGCGTTTCCAGAGCATGTGAACCCCGGTATACACGAGAAAGACACCGAACGCGGTAAGAATCCAATGGAAACGCGCGACGAGCACTGCGCCCGCGGCGATCATCACGCCGCGCATCAGGAGAGCGCCCACGATACCCCAAGCGAGCACGCGATGCTGTACGCGTTCGTCCACTTGAAAAGCGCGGAAGATCACCAGAAAGACGAACAAATTGTCGACACTCAGCGCTTTTTCAATCAGGTAGCCAGTGAAGTATTCCAGGCCGCGCTGTTCACCAAACCAGTGCCAGACGCCGTACCCGAAGAGTATGGAAAGCGCGATCCAGCCGGCGCTAAAGAATGCCGCTTCACGGATGCCGACCTTGTGGGCTTTGCGATGAAAGACACCCAGGTCGAGTGCCAGCGCCACCAGAACAAACGAAATAAAGCCAACCCACAACAGGGGGGTGCCCATAGAAGCAGGATAGCGCAGTTCGAGAGGGAGTCGCGGCCAGACTATGACTTAGCCGCAAACGGCTTTGGTTAGCGCGCAGGTGCGTTGATGTCGATGGCGTTTATGTTGGTGAGACTAAGCTGCGTCGTCCGTGAAGCCTGAACCGATGTGGGAACGTCCCAGCGCAGGTGCCGGTCTCCTGAGGCGGCATCCATTCCCAGGGTGCTGACCCAGTAGTTGCCGGGCGCAAGACCGGAAATGAAAGCGCGGCCCTCAAGATCAGTGTCTGTCTTGCCGGCCAAATATTTGGACTGAGCGATGTCGGGAGAGAGTTGGGCGACGCGGTTTTTGTGCCCGGCCTGTAGCTTGTCCCAGGCAAGTTTGGGATTTACTGCACCCAGTTCAAGTTCCATGCCGGAGATGGTGGAAGGGTGAGCTTCCATGAATTTCTTCATCGCGATCATGTAATCCTGTTTGAGTTTTTCGTATTTCTCCGGGTTGGCCTCCTTGTCGGATTCGCGAAATTTCGGAGTGGGAAGGCCGACGGTGACGCCGCCGCTGTTCGAGCGCTGATAGGCGGCGAGGAATTCAGGAATTGTGATGATGTCCTCGGGAGTGACCAGTTTATCGAGGTCGAGCTGCGTCAAGTCCATCACGTCGTGACCCTTGAGCCAGGTTTTTAGTTGGGGAGACACTTTGAGCCCGGAGATGAACTCGTCGCGAGTGGGGAGTTTGTCTTGTTGTTCGGCTTCCGCGGTAATGTCGGCGTAGCTTTTGGTCAAAACATAAAATGTGAACTCTCGAACGGGTTCTGGCCGTGCACCGGTAGGAGTGATGCGAGCAGTCAAATCGAGCGCGCCGGTGGAGTTCTGCGCGGCGCTAGCTTGCCCAAGCAGAAGCAGGGCGGCAGAAACGAAGAGAATACGCAGGTTGAATCGCATGGAAACATCGTAGCAGATTGAATTTCCCGACTTCAGAAAGTGTCCACCCGCGTGTCGTATTCATGCAATGGTTGATCAAAAGAGGCGGAAAGCGGTCTCAATGGTTACCCAGACGGCGACGGGCTGGCGATGTGCGTCCCGAGCGGGAATGAAATGCCAGCCGCGGATCGTCTCCACCGTTTGCTGGTCCAAGCCGAGACCCAGTCCTTTAACAATGCGGATTTTCTGGGCGCGGCCGTCAATTCCGACTAGGACTCTGACAGTAATTTTCCCCTGATTTGATTTGCGCTTCATCGGTGTATGGGGGTTCGGGGCAGTATCGGCAAGCGACGGGTGAGAGCACGTTGGCGTACGGGCCGGTTCCGCTTTCCCCTTCACCGTCTCCGCTGCCATCGCCCATGCCGTTGCCATTTCCATTGCCGATGCCGTGTCCCTTGCCGGGGCCTGAAGAGTCGGAATCGTCTTTCATCCAGGGAAGCCCAAGCTTTGTGACTACCGGAACATTGGCCGGAGCGTTGGGATCAGAGACGGCAGGTGGCGCGGGCAATTGCTCGTTTTGCTGCTGCGGAAGACGAGGCGGCGCTAGTGGCATGGAGGATCGAGGAGCGAGTTCTCCATGCGTAGGATGACGAGGATCATTGTTGCCGCTGCCGCCATCAGGGCCGAGAGAAGGCTTGCCGAATCCGGTGGCGGACAGAAAGTGAGGCATTCGCAAATGCATTTTGGAGGCGTCTGCAGAATCAGAACGATCACCGAGGAGACGGGTGTGCGTGGAGTTTAAAAGGAAAAGGGCGGCGCACAAGAGCGTGGCGTGAACAATAGCAGCGTAGGCCTGCGCTGAGCCGTGGCGAGCGGAGAGATCAATGTTGGTGAAATGAAGCGGCGCGCCGCGGGAAGAAGAGTGCGCGTATCTGGGAAAGTTGAGCGCTCCTTTCAGATTATCGGCGACGCGACGAATCCAGGTTGGGTCGGAAGAATCGTTGGATGCCAAACGGGGCAGGAGCCGGGCCATGGCGTGACCTCGGTTGAAAATGTCCGCCGAGTGAGAGCGCAAGATGAGGAGGGAAGGTTATTAGTAGAGGCGGAAGTTGACTTCGAACTGGACGCGTGTGGGAACCGGACGCCCGTTGGGTCCAAGTGCAGCCTTGCAACGCCAGGTGCGCATGGTCTGAACGGTCGTGTCGTCGAGGCCAAGGCCGGGACTCTTGATGACGCGAGGCTCAGTCACGCGGCCATCCACGGTGACAACCGCATCGACAAGCACCACGCCGGAATATTTTGCTTTGCGAGCTTCTTCCGAATATGGCGGGTTGGGCATGTAGAAGCAGCTGGGCGAGCCAACTCCATTGACGCCGGCTCGAAACGCACCACCACCGGTGCCGCCACCTTCGCCGGGGCCAAGTCCCCCGCCGGAACCGCTGCCGATTCCGCCACCTTCACCAGTGCCAATACCGCCGCCACCACCGGGTCCATTCGACATATTCACGGATGCCGCAAGCGGATCGCCGAAATTAGAAAGTGCCGGGTTGGCCACCTTCAAATCCGGAGGCCCAAGCAATGTCGGCTCGGCAGGTAGCTTCGGATCGGGATTCTTAATGGTTGCCGAGGGAGGCGTAAATTGCGTCCACGCAAATCGCGGAGCCTTGCCCTTGGTAGCGGGTGTGGGAGAACGATCGCCGCCGCCACCGCCGCCACCCGCCTTGTTCGCACCTGCTGGAAGTTTCGAGATATAGGGCGAAATATCGAGCGGCGTAACATCAAGAGTTTTGTTTTTTGCTTCGATCTTGGGACCGAGAAGATTGGTGAAGATAGGTACGATGAGCAAGAGGATCACGCCGGCATGGACGCCGAGGGCGATCGCCTGAGTCCATCCAAAATTCTCATCCTTTGACCAGATGTCCTTGACCTTCACAGGTTGGATCCCAGGCGGAAGAGGCGCAGGCTTGGAAGGATTGAAGAATTCTTTTAGGCGATCCGTGAAGCTGCCAAAGCTGCCGCCCCAATCGACTTCCAGGCGTTTGTTGACAACCGTCTTGGAGACGGCAGGAGCGGAGAAAAAGAAGCGCAGATTCTCGCGCATGCCTTGCCCGAAAGAGTTCTTTGTGAAGGGCACATCATTGCGTTCGATGATTTTGACAGGGCGTTCAAAGAGGAACTGTTTGAGGTTGGACCAGAAGTTGTCTGGCATCAAGTGCGACGGCACGCCAAAGTCTGGCAACGCCGCATTCGAAACGGGAACAACCTCTTCCGGACCCGACCGTTTCGGCCGACTCAGCTCATCAGGAAGAAGATTAATGAATTCCTTCACCTTTTTCCTCTCGACTAGAATAGACGCGAGTCACCCGCAAATAGTTCAACCTTCGGGTATGATTCAGGCAACCCAGAAAAGGTTGCGCGTTCCCCAAGCGGCTGACACATCCACCTAGGTATTGTAACATACGTGGTTACACTGCTTTCCCAAGTTTCCCGCCGTACCATACTGGCTGTTGACCATTTGTGGTCATTAAAAAGCTGCGGCGTAGAAGGGACAATTCGAAACTACCTCCATGTCTGAACCGCTGGAATTGAAGAAGACTCTAAACCTGCCGAAAACGGAATTCCCCATGAAAGCGAGCTTGCCTCAGAACGAGCCCAAGCAACTCGAGGCCTGGCAGACTTCCAATTTGTATGAGCGCATCCTTGCCGCTCGGGAGGGCAAACCCCTGTTCGTATTGCACGACGGTCCGCCATATCCCACGGGCACCATTCATCTGGGCACCGGCTTGAACAAAATCCTGAAAGACTTGATCGTGAAATCGAAGAGCATGGCGGGCCATTACGCCCCGTACGTGCCTGGATGGGACTGCCACGGGCTGCCAATTGAGACGCAGGTGGAAAAGGAGCTTGGCGGAAAAGGCAAAGTTTCTCCGGCAGAGTTCCGCAAAAAGTGCCGGGAATATGCGACGCGATATATAGAGCAGCATAAGAAGGACTTCAAACGGCTCGGCGTTTTCGGCCAGTGGAATCATCCCTACCTGACGATGAGTCACGAGTTCGAAGCGGTGATTGCGGGCGCGCTGGTGGACTTCATGGAGAAGGGATTCGTCTACCGCGGGCGCAAACCGGTCTATTGGTGCATCTTCGACAATACAGCGCTGGCGGAAGCGGAAGTGGAGTATGAGGACCACACCAGCCCCTCGATCTGGGTGACCTTTAAAGTTGCGGGAGGCGGAAGCGGAGCGGCAGCGAAAATCGCGCCGGACGTTTCTGCGGTGATCTGGACGACTACGCCATGGACGATTCCGCACAACCGCGCTTTGGCGTTTCATCCGGACTTCGAATACGTGGTGGTGCAAACGGAAAAAGGGAAATTGCTGCTGGCGACGGACCGTGTGGCTGCGTTGCAGGCAGAGAGCGGCATCAAGCAGGCAGAGGTACTGGGAACGTACAAGGGCCGTGAATTCGAGGGCATGAAGTTTCAACACCCCTTTTTGCCAATACAGGTACCGGGATTGTTGGCGAATTATGTGACGCTGGATCAGGGCAGCGGGATCGTGCACACGGCGCCGGGGCACGGCGCGGATGACTTTATTTCTGGGCAGAAATACAACCTGGAGATTTATGCCCCGCTGGATGACCGCGGCGTATACCAGGAAGGCTTGCCGGAGTACAAAGGGAAAGACGTGTTCACGGCGAACCCGATCATTGTAAAGCTTCTGGGCGATCGTGGCGCGCTGCTGGCCAATCACCCATACAAACACAGCTATCCGCATTGCTGGCGTTGCCACAACCCGGTGATCTTCCGCGCCACGGAACAATGGTTCATCAAAATGGACCAGGCAGCGCATGACGCGAGCAAGAGTTTGCGCGAGGAAACGCTGCTGGAAATTCCTTCCGTCAAATGGATTCCCGGTTGGGGCGAAGACCGTATTTCAGAAATGATCGCGAACCGCCCGGATTGGTGCATTTCGCGGCAACGCTTTTGGGGCGTCCCGATTATCGTGTTTTTCTGCGAAGGCTGCGGAAAACAATTGGATGACTTCGCGGTTTTACGCAACGTCGTGAAGTGGTTCGAGAAGGAAGGGGCGGACGCCTGGTACACCCATACGCCGCAGGAATTGCTTCCCGAGGGAACTAAATGCGCGTGCGGCGCGACCAAGTGGCGTAAGGAGAACGACATTCTGGATGTGTGGTTCGACGCGGGGTCATCGCACTTGGCGGTGCTGCATGGCAAGGAATGGCCGGCGGATGTGTACCTGGAGGGGCCAGACCAGTATCGCGGGTGGTTCCAGAGTTCGCTGCTGATCGCCATTGGCATCAAGGACAGGCCGCCGTATCGCAGCGTGGTGACGCATGGCTGGACGCTCGATGAACAAGGCCGACCTATGTCCAAATCGCTCGGCAATATAATGCTGCCGAGCGAAGTGTGCGAGAAGTGGGGAGCAGATCTCCTGCGCTTGTGGGTTTCCTCTCAGGAATACCAGGCCGACGTGAAGATGAGCGAACGGGTGATGATGCAGCTCAGTGAAGCTTATCGCAAAATCCGCAACACCTTCCGATTCGCGCTGGGAAATTTGAATGATTTTGATCCGGCGCGAGATGCCGTGCCCAACGATCAACTGGAAGAGATGGATCGCTGGATGCTCGAGCGCACGGCGGACCTGGTAAAGAAATGCCGCGAATGGTATGCGGCCTACGAATTTCACCGCATCTACCACGCGATTCACGATTACTGCGTGGTGGATTTGAGCGCGTTCTACTTCGACGTGCTCAAAGATCGCCTATACACGAAAGCACCCAAGAGCAACTCGCGGCGCTCGGGACAGACCGCCGTTTGGAATATCACCGGCGCTCTCGTGAAAATGCTCACGCCAATTCTGGTGTTTACCTCGGAGGAACTTTGGAAATACCTGCCCAAAAGTCCGGGGGAACCGGACAGCGTGCACATCGCGCTGTTCCCGCAGGAAGCGGAATTGCCCACCGGTATTCCCGCGGCAACCGCAAACACATGGGAACTGCTGAGCAAAGTGCGCGGCGAGGTAATGAAGGCGCTGGAAGTAACGCGCAACGAAAAGAAACTGATTAATTCCGGGCTGGAAGCAAAGGTTCTGTTGAGCGCGGACCTGGAATTAAAAGCCAAGCTCAAGCACTATTTGCCGGTACTGCCCGGGCTGTTCATTGTTTCGCAAGTGGAATTGATGAACGCGGAGAAGGGCGACTACCGCTCGGAAGTCGTGCCAAGCCTGGAAGTGACGGTACAACGAGCGGATGGAAAGAAGTGCGACCGCTGCTGGAATTATTCGACGCATGTAGGGGAGAATTCGCGCTATCCCACGATCTGCGAGCGCTGCAGCGAAGCAATCGCCGAAATCGAGGCAGGAATATCGTGATTGGCCACCTCATTCGTTGTGGCGCGTTTTCTTCATGATTGTGCCGCGCCGACTTCGCTGGTTGTGGCTGACGCTGGCAGTGGTATTTCTAGACCGCGCCACCAAGGCCTGGTTTGAAACCCAGACCGCCGAAGGCTGGCGCCACGAAGTCATCCGTAACTTCTTCTATCTGGTGCACAGCAAGAATCCAGGAATTGCGTTCAGTCTGCTTGCCAAGTCGAATTCTGCCGGTGTTCGTGTGCTGTTGATCGCTGGAGCGCTGGCGATTATCGGGATGATTGCCTGGCTGTTGGTAGCGGGGCGCAACGTGAGTGCGTTGCATGCGGCGGGCCTGGCGCTGCTGCTCGGCGGGGCTGCGGGAAACGTGGTGGACCGCATCGTGCACGGTGGAGTCACCGATTTTCTGGAATTCTATCTGGGGACATACCCATACCCAGCCTTCAATGTCGCTGATTCGGCGATCACCATAGGTGCCATTCTTGTGGTACTTGATGTACTATTCGGGAACCACCAGATTGTCGCTCCACATCTAAAATAACGATTTTCTGAATTTAAGGAGGATTAGTATGACTCCTCCTTTTTCGCTCGCACTCTCGCGCCGCGAATTCCTGGGCGGCATGATCGGCGCAGTGGCTCTGAACGCACTCCCAGCTTCAGCCCGCGCATTGGGCGGCCTCCTCGAGACGGCTCATCCATTTGTGGCTTATCAATTCCCGAAGGATTTTCTCTGGGGTGCGGCGACGGCGTCATATCAGATTGAGGGCGCATGGAACGTGGATGGAAAAGGCGAGTCCATCTGGGACCGCTTCTCGCACACCGTCGGCCTGGTGAAGGGCGCCGACACAGGCGATGTGGCTTGTGATTCCTACCATCGCTACAAAGAAGACGTGGCGATCGCCAAGAAACTGAACCTGAAGAGCTACCGTTTTTCCATTTCTTGGCCGCGCATTCAGGCCGACGGCACAGGTAAGCCGAACCCGAAAGGGTTGGACTACTACAAGCGGCTGATCGACGAATTGAACGCCGCGAAGATCCGTCCGTTGGCAACTCTCTATCACTGGGATTTGCCACAGGCATTGGAGGATAAAGGCGGCTGGCCGAATCGGGATATGGCGAAGTATTTCGCGGACTATTGCCAGATCGTGACCAAGGAACTTGGCGACCGCGTGAGTGATTGGTGCATCTTCAATGAGCCTTGGGTGTTTACGATGTTGGGCTATTCGTGGGGCATTCATGCGCCAGGTCGCAGGGATTTCGACGCGTTCCTGCGCGCCAGCCACGTGGTGAACCTTGCCCAGGGAGAAGCATTCCGCGCGATTAAGGGCGTGAACCCGAAACTGCAGGTAGGAACAGCGTTCAGCATGAGCTACTGCCAGCCGGCCACAGACTCTCAGGCCGACAAAAAGGCTGCGGCCCGTGCAGATGCTTTGGGCAATGTTTGGTTCCTGCAACCGGCGATGAAGGGCACTTACCCGGAGGCATTTGTTGCTGGCAATCCACTGGAAAAGATGGGCGTGAAGCCGGGCGACATGGAACTGGTGAAGGCGCCGCTCGATTTCTTCGGCATCAACTATTACCAACGCACGATCATCGCAGCTGCAGAACCAGGGCACGGCCAACCGGGCGTGCCGTTGACCGATCACGGCGGAACGGCCGGCCCGAAGACGGACATGGGCTGGGAAGTCTGGCCGGACGGATTCTATGAATTACTGCTGCGCGTCTCGCGCGAGTACAAAAACACGCCAATGGAAATCACGGAGAACGGAGCGTCGTACCTGGATGCGCCGGACATGCATGGCCAGGTTCCCGATATGCGGAAAGTGGAGTATCTGCGCGCATATCTGAGCGGGCTGGGTCGCGCGATGAAGGATGGCGCGAATGTTCGCGGGTATCATTGCTGGAGTTTGCTGGACAATTTCGAATGGGCCGAGGGGTACACGCAGCAATTCGGGATTACCTACGTCGATTTCCGCGACCAGCGAAGGATTATCAAAGAGTCGGGCCATTGGTATGCAAAATTGGCCGAATCAGGCAGTCTGACCTGATCAATTGCCTTCAATTTCTCCGGCGTTTCGAACGTCAGGGGTCATTCATTCTGCAGCGGATGATCAAGGGCCAAACCGCTTTCCGTGTTCGAACACTCTTGTCCTTGTAACCATTTTGCTTTGAGTGTTTATCAAATGGATATCATCCGGCCTGTGTATAATGTTGGCGCGCCGACATTGTCACGCGGGTATGCCCGCGCATGCATAATTATTGCCATCATCCAGTGGCTTCGACCCGAAATCGCTGCACCTGTCTGCCTCCGTTAACCCTTCCCGGCCTTTTCCCACACACGCTGGTACAATCTGCGCGTGACTTCTGACTCCACTCCCAGCGCTCAAGAAATCGTGGTTTCCGCGGATAACGCAGGAGTACGGCTCGATCGCCTCGTTGTCCGGGAGTGCCCGGAGCTTTCTCGCACTCGCGTGCAGGAATTAATTCAACAAGGCTCAGTGCGGTTGAATGGGAAAATCGCGAAGGACTCCCACAAGGTACGCGCAGGGGACGTCATTGAAGTCGTCGCCCTGCCCAGGCCGCCCCTGAAAGCCGAGGCGGAGTCGATACCTCTCGAAATTCTGTATGAAGACGACGACGTGATCGCTATCAACAAACCAGCGGGGATGATGGTGCATGCAGGTGCAGGGAATTCACGCGGAACTTTGGTGAATGCACTGCTGGGGCGGGGCGAAGTTCTCTCACAGTCAGATGATCCATTACGGCCGGGAATTGTGCATCGGATTGATAAGGAAACCTCTGGAATTCTGCTGGTAGCGAAAAATGATTACGCGCATGCAAAACTGGCTGAAGAGTTCCGCCTGCGCACGATCAAGAAAACCTATCTTACCCTGGTGCAAGGAGCACTCAAGGAGGAACGCGGGCGTATCGAACTGCCCATTGCGCGCGACCCGAACCGGCGGAATCGCATGACGGCAAAGAGTGCCGGATTGCTGCCCAACTCACGCGCGGCTCGCACCGACTGGCGCGTACTGGCGCGCATTGACTCCACGACGCTCGTTGAAGTCCAATTGCATTCCGGCCGGACACACCAGATCCGTGTGCACTTTTCCGCGCTGAAGCATCCCGTGGTTGGTGACACGTTGTACGGCGCGTCGGCGCAATTACACGTGGGGAACGCTACCCTGCCGGAGCTTGGACGCCACTTTCTGCACGCCGCGAAAATCGCCTTCACGCAGCCGCGTACAGGGCAAACGATTCAGCTTGCCACGCCGCTCCCTGTCGAGCTTCATGGGTTTCTAGGAAAGCTGGCGAGTGCGGCTGGTGATGATGCCACGCGAATTGACGCTGCCTTGGCAGGCTTCTTATAATCATTCGACATGCGAACCCGCTCGATCGGCTTTCTCTTGCTCGTTGTTCTGATTGGATCCGCGTTTTTATTCGCGCAGCAGCCCGCGCCACAACAGCCACCAGCGAAGCCTGCCGCGCAACAACCAACTGCCCCGCCTCCTGGCAACCCGCAGGGGCAAGAAGCTCCGGTGCAGTCCGGCCAGGTTTTCCGAACGACGGTAAACCTCGTCGATGTGCTGTTCACGGTGCTGAACCGGCGGAACAAACTTGTTGCAGACCTGGAGAAACAAGACTTTAAGGTTCTGGATGAAAATGTGCCGCAGGATATTCGCTATTTCAGCAAGCAGAGCGACCTTCCCTTGCGCATCGGAATGCTGCTGGATACTTCGAACAGCATTCGTGACAGGATCAAGTTTGAAGAGGACGCCGCAAATAACTTTCTATTTAGTGTGCTTCGCCATGGAAGGGACGAAGCGTTTCTGATGACGTTTGACGACGAACCGCAAGTGGTTCAGGCCTTCACCGGGGATACAGGAAAGCTGCGGGATCAGATTCTGCGCATGCGTGCCGGGGGCGGCACCGCCGTGTATGACGCCATTTACCAGGCGTGTGAGAGAGAATTGAGCCATCCGCCAAGGCCGCCAGGTGATCAACCCGACGTGGTCCGGCGAGTCATGATTCTGATCAGCGACGGTGAGGACAATTTATCAACGCATACGCGCGCCGAGGCCATTGAAATGGCTCAGCGCACCAACGTGGTCATCTATACCATAAGCACGAGCATTCAATGGGTAACGATCGAGGAACCGAACAAGGAAAAAGCGGGTAACCGCAAATATCATCTGACCGATGGCGACAAGATTTTGCAGGATCTGGCCGACGAAACGGGCGGGCGGTCCTTCTACCCCTACCACGTGGACGATCTGGATCAGTCCTTCCAAGACATTGGCGATGAGTTGCGCAGTCAATACTCCGTCGCCTACAGCCCGTCGAATCATGGGTTCGATGGCCGCTATTACAGAATCAAGATTGAAATTCCCGAACACAAGGGTTATCAGGTACGCGCCCGGCGTGGGTATTACGCGCGAACCATACCGTCGCCGACGCCGGCGAAGCCCGCGGGTACCGCAAAATAGCGTCCGGAATTTCATAGAACGCTGCAGGTAGCAGTCCTATAAAAGTTAACTTAAGCAGCCGGGGCTGCCAGAGCGCGAAGGACTGTGATCCTATCTGGTGGTGTCGTGGAAGAGCACGGCGTCGGACTCCTGCTCGCCGCGCTCAATGGCGATCTTGGTACCGTCAGGGGAGAACGCAAACCGAATAATCTGATCTTTCAGGAAATGCGTCATCTGGCGGTGCATTCCGCCGTCCAGTGCCTGCACCCACAGATTATCCACGCCCTTTTCGCGGACCACATAGACAACCGCTTTTCCATCCGGCGTGAAAACAAGATAATCCTGCTGGGCACGTTGGTCGAGATCGTGAAACGTCATTTGGCCCACGTTTGTGGGATCCAGGCGAAGCACCAGCTTGTGATCCAACTCCCGCACTTCGAAGGAAGCCACCGTTTTCCCATCGGGCGAGAGAGCAAAGACGCCAACGGCCGTCTTGACGGCTGTCTCCGGCGAACCCCCAGCCACGGGGACGCGCTTCACGAATCGCTTGTCCACATTATCCACGTAGTAGACCCATTCGCCGTCCTTAGAGCAGACGGGTTGCTGCTCGTTAAGTCCGTTGGTGAGTTGTTTCTCGTTGGTTCCATCGGCATCGATACGCCACAGGTTGGCAGAAGCTGCGCTCGTACGGCCGACCTCACGGTAAACGATGTAACGGCCTCCTCCGCACACGGAAATCTGGTCGGAAATGTGTTTTGCACCGGAGGACAGAGTGGTCTCTTTGCCTTCCAGAGTGACGGTTTTGATCTCCCCGGACTGCGGCAGAATGAGCGCTCCATTCTGTATCCAATCCCATCGCCAGATTGGAAGTTGTGAGCTCAATGGGACTGTGCGTAGCCGATCCGGGGCGCTTACATCCGCGACAGCCAATTCGAATCGCAAACGGCTTTGGATGGCGGCAAGGGTCTTGCCATCTTTTGCAAGGCTCAGTGCGTAGTAATTGTTGGTGTCTTGCGTCAGCAGGCGAAGTTCGCCCTCGGGAAACCCCAGGTATCCAATTTGCGCTTGCATGGCGCCTCCGACGATTTGTCGGGAGTTGACGATGATGCCTGCGCCCGAAGGCATCCACACCGCGTTATAAAAAATGCGATCCGTGGCGATATTGCCCGTTTCGGTTTTGCCGGTGGCGGCATCAACCCGCAGGAATCCCCCAATGGCATCCTTGGACGGCTGAACGATCGGAATCAAAATCGTTTTTCCGTCCGGCGACCAGGACGGCACAAAACTGTCGCTGACAACCGTCTGGTTGGTGAAGATAGGCTTCTCCATGGCGCCATCCGGCTTCGCAAGGAGCAGATCCCAGGTGGGGGAATTGTGCAGTTCGCGCAGGAAGGCGAAGTGCTGTCCATCCGGCGAAAAGGTGATGGGGCTGTCGATGTCCTTGACCAGGATTCGCGGTGTACCGCCAAGGACCGGTGCGCTATAGAGTTGGGAAAACTCTTCCTGGTCTTCATCGCGGCGAACAAAGTAGATGTAGTTTCCGTCGGGAGAAAAGGTAAGGCCGGTATAGCTGGTAGCCGCGGGTTCCACCACTTCCTTATTGCTCCCGGTGGGGATGTGATGAAGCCAAAGCGACTGCAGTCCTTTTTCTTCCAGGGCCTGAAGGAGGTATTTCCCGTCGGGAGAAATGGCAGCTTGCGAGATGTGCCCGTTGTTGGAGACGTTTTCTATGGTGAACTTGTCAAACGGAACCGAGGCCGGTTTCTGGCTCTTTTGCACCAGCGAATACAATCCGTAGCCCGCGGCTGCCGCCACTACCAGTGCTACTAACAGGATGGCGACCGTCCTGATTTTACTTTTCTGGGCCGCCTGGACTAGCACCGAGCCGCTACTCACCTTGGGAGTTTGCGGGGAAGAAAGGGTACCGCTGGGTAGAACGGGCGCGCTGCCACTGCCCGCGCGACTGGCTGTCACATTGGAATCGGAAGGTGGCCGGCCGGGTTCCAGTTCGCGAAGCAGGCGCTTTAGGTCTGCGCGAACTTCGGCGGCGACTTGGTAGCGGAAGTCGCGGTCTTTCTCGAGGAGTTTGTTCAGAATGCGCTCAAATTCGGGAGGGACGGCACTGTTGAGTTGCACGGGGGAAACCGGAGCGCTGTGGAGGATGTTCCCAAAGATGACGGCAGTAGTGGAACCGGGAAAAGGAAGAGCGCCGGTGACCATCTGGTAAAGAACCGCACCAAGGGAAAAGAGGTCGCTGCGGGCATCGAGGACTTCCCCGCGAGCCTGCTCCGGCGACATATAGGCAATAGTCCCAACCGCAGTTCCCGGTGTCGTTTGAAAGGCAGTTTCGAGTTCGGCGATGGTTTCGCCTTCGTCGCTGGCTTCCGGGACCATCAGTTTAGCGAGTCCGAAGTCGAGGATTTTGGCGTTACCGCGCTGTGTGAGGAAGATGTTGGCGGGCTTAATGTCGCGGTGAATGATGCCCTTCTTGTGAGCAGCATCCAGAGCGTCCGCAACTTCTATCCCAATTTCCGCGGTCTTAGTAACGGACATGGGATCGGCAGCCAGAAGCTTATCGAGCGACTGGCCTTCCAGAAGTTCCATGGCAATGTAGGTGCGCCCATCCTGCTCTTCGATGGCGTAAATCGTGCAGATTCCAGGATGGTTCATCGCCGAAGCGGAACGAGCCTCCCGAAGAAAACGCTCGGTGGCTGCGGGATCGCGGAGGCCACTCTCCAGCAGGAATTTGAGGGCGACGCGTCTGCCCAGCTTGGTGTCTTCGGCTTCGTAAACGAGGCCCATGCCCCCGCTGCCGAGTTGGCGAAGGATGCGATAGTGGCCGATTGTTTCGTTGATCATGAGGGACGAATAGCGATACTAGCCAAGCCGCCGCGTTCGGTCAATGCGCGTGTGGATGTGTAGAGGAAAAGTTTTGTTGCATCGAATGGGATTACAGGACCGTCGAACAGGTTAGTGCTTCGGAGCGTAGTAGCCTTTGCGGGCCAGCACTTTCAGGTCGTGATTGGTCATGTCCACCTTGATTTTGCGGAATTTGCCGTCCTTGGCATTGTTGGTGGGATAGTAGCCGAGCATGTACTGGCTGCGCAGTTCTTCGGAAATTTGATCGAAAGCCTCTTCGAGTTTTTTCTCCGAGTTGACGATAATCAGTCGCCCCCCGGTATCTTCAGTGAGCTTGCGAGCTACGCCGGTGTTGCCCCCGTAGCGTGGGTCGTATACCAACAGTACATGGATCACCGTATCGGTGCGCTGCGCTGCTTCCACAGCTTCTTCCAGGCGCGTCTTGCTCCCCTCGTCCTGGGCGTCGGTAACGATGACGATGGCCTTGCGTCCAGCCTCGCCGTTCAGTTTGTCGCCGCATGCCAGGTAAATGGCGTCGTAGAGTGCAGTGCCCGTGATATTCGATGAACCGCCAATGGGACCGGGGTTTCCAGCCATCATGCCGCCGCCCGGAATATTAATACGGGCTTTGTTGATGGCGCGATCCAAAATGCTGCGGTCGTCGGTAAAGTCCGAAAGGAGATCGACGTCGGAGTCGAAGGAGATGATCATGGCCTCGTCG
Source organism: Candidatus Acidiferrales bacterium (assembly GCA_963839315.1). Taxonomy (GTDB): domain Bacteria; phylum Acidobacteriota; class Terriglobia; order Acidiferrales; family UBA7541; genus Acidiferrum. Next base: position 22,627 of record CAWIUU010000029.1, on the reverse strand, counting down.
CCCTTCTTCAGAACGCGGTGGAGGAAACGACTGCCGCCATCTTGAATCGCAGGAAGCATATTCTGTTCGCTCCCGGAGGTATCGAGCAGCAGGCCCAAGGTGATGGGAAGATTCATTTCTTTCGAGAAGAATGAGATCTTTTCGTCGTGGCCATCTTCGGAGATCTTGAAATCGTCTTGCTTAAGGTCGGTAACAATTCTCTTGTTCTTATCGCGCACAGTCGCGAACACGTTCACGAGGGTTACTTCCGTCTTGATGACGGGTCCCTGACCTTGATCCTGCTGCCCTCCCGCCTGTGGGAAGGAGGGTAAAGAGAGAGCTAACGTGGCGCAACAGGCCAAGAGCTGTCTCAACGGAGGCTTCGAGACTCTTATCTTCATTTTTCCCAATTTCACTGGTTCCCGGTATCCTTGAGCGGAGGTTCTTCTCCCGGCATACTTGCGACAGTGAATTCTAACTTGGCGAGGATGCCGTGTGATAACTTCTATCAGCTTCGATGCAACCAGCCCGCCCGCGGGATGCGTCTTACAAAACCGCCGCAGCACACTACGATATACTAGGTTGGAGAGTTTGGCGAAATGATGACGAAAAGTCCACGAAAAAGCCTGCTCCTGGCGACGCTCGCCGCCCTGCTGGCGGCCCAGACGGGTGCTGCGCAAACACCCCCTCCCACCGGCCCGCCTCCTGCGAGTGGCCCGGAGATAGCTCCAGCGACACCCCCAGTATCCCAGGACCAAAAGCCTGCCGTGCAATCTCCCGCGCAGGGCAGAATATCCACAACTTCGACTACGGTGGTCGTTCCGGTGACCGTGAAAGACAAAAGGGGAAACATGATTGCGGGTCTGCGCCGGGATGACTTCCGCGTCTTCGAAGACAAGATCGAACAAAAGATCACTACGCTGAATGCCGATGCCTTTCCCCTGTCCCTGGTGGTGCTGATTGACAATGACCTGAAGCAAAAGGATGCGGACCAGGTGGACGCCAGCCTTCCCGCCATCCTTGCGGGGTTGAGTCTCAGCGACGAGGCCTATATCTGCCGGTTTGACCAGTTCTTCTATCCGGGGAAGGGCTTTACCAAGGACCAGGACGTTTTGTTGAAGCAGTTGAAGCGCACAAAACTGGATTCACAGCCATCTGTCGCCCCGCCGGGGGGACCCTTCAATGGCCCCAGCATCAATAATGCCCCGGCTCCGGGTGCCGGGAACCAGGATCCTTCCTTAATTGCGATCAAGGGGCAAACCACCAAGGCGCTGGACGACGCAGTCTACGAGGCAGCCGAACTATTGAAGGACAAGCCGAACGCAAGGCGCAAGATCGTCCTTCTGATCTCCGATGGGAAAAATGGCGCTAAATTTAACAATCACAAGTACGACGAAGTGCGTAATGAACTGTTGCGTTACAACATCATCGTGTACAGCGTCGCGACAGGAAGCAGCTATTTCGACCGCAAATTGACGCGGCTCCAGGAATATTCCGGAGAAACCGGCGGGGATGTTTCGTACGGTGCCAAGGCCGAAAGCTTCGAGAATTTTTATGCACAGATTGCCGACCAGGCCCGCAACCAGTACACCCTCTATTACTCGCCGAAGGGCAGTGGGACCCTGGGGTACCACACGATCGAGGTACGCGTGGAACGCGAAGGCCTGAACGTTACCGCACGCAAGGGTTATTACGGCGGCATTCCCCAGTAAATCGGTCCGGGGAAACGGACTTCACTCGAAATATTCAGAATTCTTCTTGACACTGGCCTTGCTCCTCCGTAGAAGGGAAGCGAAGGAGGGGATCGCAGAGGGACGCTGTCCCCGCCAGGAGTTGTAACGGGCAACAATAAGAGAAGGAGAACATGATGGCGAAGAAAGCGAAGAAGGCTGATAAGAAGGCTGCCAAGAAAGCGAAGTAACCCCGGGGGTATCCAAACCAGTTTTGACAAAGCGTCTCGATCCGTCGGGGCGCTTTTTTTGGATTGGAGCTCATCTCGAAAATGGCGGCCGCTACCAAAGCCGGTGTTTAGCCAGATCAAGCGGAGCTTAAGGATTCTTCATGAGCCGGGCAAATCGGCTTGTACGCGCAACTACGGCAAGCGAAACCGGGGGTAGCAGGGAACTGGGCGGCGCGGATATCCGCAGCGGCTTCCTGAATCGTTTTTTCGGCATCGTCGAGCTGTGTGGCATCGCGAGAGGTGACTTTCACCTGGTTGGTCTGTAAGTAATGAAACACGAGGCGGACGGGATTCCATTCGAAGATCTCTTTGGCCGCCAGCGCGTAGATGCTGAGCTGCAGATCCTTCCGGGCGTCCGCATCTTTTTTCGGCTTGCCGGTTTTATAGTCAACGATCTCCACTTCATTCCGGCCCAGGCTGTTCACCTGGTCCATCCGTCCGGTCAGGATAACGTCGTTCGCCAGGGGAAGTTCAAAAGCTTTTTCCTGTTCCAGGATCTGTGGGGGTGCCCCGAGGATGGTTTCGTGAAATGCTTTCAATTGCTCTAGCCCGTCCTTTTTGTACTCAGCCTCCTGATAATCATCTTCGAACCCTGCGCTGGTCCATTCTGTTTCGTAGATGCGCTGAACTTCCGCAAAGGGGAGTAGGACCCCTTTTTTGAGCTGCTCGATGAAGCGTTTGATGGTGGTGTGCATGACGCTGCCGAAAGTAAGCGTGGCGCGCGGACCTTCCTTGAAAGACCAGAGATAACTGAAGGCATATTGCTGTGGGCATTTTCGGTAGTTTTCCACGGCTGAAGAACTGAGCTTCAGGGGTTCTGGCGTGGGTGGGTGGAATTCCTCTGCCCAACGCGCAATGCGCGAAAAGATTCTGGGCGGTTCTTCGGAGACAGGGAAAAGTTCAGCGGCGGGGCTGGGCAGTGGCAGCAGTGTTGGCCTGGGCGCTTGGTTCTTGAGCTTGGGAGCAGATTGCAAAACGTCCCTGTGCTTCAGAGCAGGATCCATGAGGAGGTCTTCAATGAATACGGGTACTTTGCCCTTCTTCTCCGTCAAGCTGGTTATGGTGAGGCGATCCTGCGCGCGTGTCAGCGCGACATAAAAAAGGCGCCGCTCCTCCTGGATGTGAAAGTCGCCCTCGGGCAGTTCTTCTTTCATCAGGCGGTCGGGAAATTCGAAAAGCGGAGCGCGGTTGCGTGCGGGGAAAGCGTTGAAATTCACCCGCAAAAGGAAGACGTGAGGAAACTCCAGACCCTTGGCGCCGTGAACGGTCATAAGTTGAACGGCATCCCCGGGCGCATCATCCTCGAGGCTGAGAGTTCCGCCAGCTTGTTGGAAGTAGTCCAGGTATTCCAGGAACTCGGCGAGGCCGCCTGTCTCACTTTTGGGTTCCCAATCTTTCATGAATTGAGCGAGTTGATTGACGTATTTGCGGTCTTGCTTGCCGGCGCGCTGGTGTACCTCCAGCCATTCGACGAGATCGCCCAGAATATCGAGGGCGGTGCGACGGCGGCTGGTCTTGCGCTGCTCGGCGAGAAATTCCAGGAGTGTGCCGATGGCGGCGTGGGAGGGATCGAATGGCAAGTTCGTTTGAGGCGATTGCAGAACATCGTAGAGCGAAATGGCGCGTTTCCGGCCGGCGCGTTCAGCGAGGCGCACAAGATCGGGGGCTGTGAGATGCCACGCGGGGGCGGAAAGAACGCGGGCGCAAGCGATATCGTCAAAGGGCCGAGCAATCAGGTGAAGATAGGCGAGGACGTCTCGAACCAGGGGATGCTCCAGGATGGAGAGCTTGGAGATGACGAAAGGAATCTTGCGCAGGCAAAGCTCTTCGACGAGATGGTTGCGGTGGGCGTGCTGGCGGTAGAGCACCGCGAAATCCTTCCAGCCGCGCCCGGCGACGTGAAGGCGTTGCAACTCTTCGGCGATCCAGGCGGCTTCATCCTCGGCTTTTTCCAGTTCGACAATGCGAATCTTCTCTCCTTCGGGTTTGTTGGATTGCAGAATTTTTTTGGGAAATTCCGGGCTGACCTCGTTCATGGAAATGGCCTGGGTGGCCACGCGGAGAATATTGGGAGTGGAGCGGTAGTTGTCCATGAGCGCGACACGGTAAGGCGAGGAATCCTGGCTTTCTTGCCAATTGGCGAAGCGTTGAAGGAAAAGTTTGAAACTGCCGAAGGATGCGCCACGGAAGCGATAGATGGCCTGGTCATTGTCGCCTACGACGACGATGTTGCGTGAATTGGCACTGAGCAGGTGAAGAAGCTCCAGTTGCGCGATGTTGGTGTCCTGAAATTCATCAACCAGGATGTGTTTGAAGCGTTCCTGGAGCTGGCGACGTTTGTTGGCGTCGCTCTTCAGCAGGGCGACCGCTTCGGCGATGAGCCCGTTGAGGGCCACGGCGCGTTTTTCACGCAGAATCTCCTCGCTGGCCCGATAGGCGCGGGCGATTTCCTGCTGCAGCGCAACGTGTTCTGCGCGTTCCTTGTAAGTGTTTTCGTCCAGAGAAGCTTTTTCCGTTTCGAGCTCGCAGGCGAGTTGATCGGCGAAGGCCCGGTAGTCGTCGCAGGACACGAGTTCATCCTGGCAGCGTGAAAAAAACTGGATGAAGTCGCTGAGAAATTGACCGGGCTCGGCGAGGCGGCGGTACTTGTCCAGTTTCAGGCGAGAGAGATTCCGGCGGAGGAGAATCCAATGGTCGACTTGCTCCAAAGCCATGCGGTTGGGGTCGATCTCTTTGAGCAGCGTTTCACAAAAGGAGTGAAATGTGGAGAGAACGACGTCTTTGCCGCGTTCGCCCACCGCTTTCACAACGCGCGTTTTCATTTCTCCTGCGGCTTTTTTGGTGAAGGTAAGCCCAAGAATGTTTTCGCCCAGGAGGGTTTCGTCAGTCTCGAGGAGATGGCGGATGCGCTCTGTAATGACGCGTGTCTTTCCCGTGCCTGCACCCGCAATCACCAGCAACGGACCGTTGCCGTGAGTGATCGCGCGGCGCTGCGCCGGATTCAGCTTCAGCCCCTCGGCCTCCGGCTTCCCCATCTCGAACAATGTTTTCGTCATCGCTGGGAGGCCTGTCCCGAAGCGACTCGAGTATTGAAATCAGCGGATTTTTTGCGTGGAATGGTGAGAGCAGCCCATTTGCCGGATTTAGCGGCGAAGTGCTTTGCCAGAAAAGCGATTTGCCCGACGTGATAAGAGTAGTGCGCCATCTGCCGGTTGATGGCTTGCATGACGGAATGCGGTTCGGTTCGGATGGTGACGGTGCGGGTGAGGTCGGCATCAGCCAGAGGCTCCAACGCGTCAAAGAGGTATTTCCAGCCTCGGTCCCATAGGGCCATTAATTCAGCGCGCGTTTTCGGCGGCTCCTCGAACTCCGTATCACGGTTGCGGTCGGGCTTCTCTCCATCGGTGGTCAGAAAATTGCACCAGCGGGAGCGCATGTTTCCGGAGATGTGCTTTACGACGATGGCAATACAGTTCGACTCGCTATCCAGGCACTCGAACAAGCCTTCGTCAGGGCATTGCTCGATGGCGCGTTCGGCGAGTTTTTTGTAATAGCGGAACAGTTCGATGGAGTCCTTCAAATAAGAGGTCGTCAGTTGGTGTGGCATATCCTTATTCTGTCCTCTCTCTTCCGCGTGTCAACCCTGCAAGGCAAGCTCGCTGGATGTGCTCCACGAATGTTGGTAACCCGCTGTTCACATCCGGCAACTAAGCTAGCAGGCGAAGCTGAGAAGTCAGATAAGGATGGGAAGGGAACAGTATAGCACTTGACATTCGCTTTTTGTTCGCCTAATATCCTCTCGCCGCCTGTGGAACTTCATTAAAGGAGATCGTCATGAGCCTTGGCCAAATGATGCTTGGGGAATTCGACAACGAAATGGCAAACACTCGCAAGGTGCTGGAGCGCGTGCCGGACGAAAAATGGAACTGGAAACCTCACGACAAGTCCGGGACGGTGGGCTGGCTCGCGTCGCATGTCGGTAATTTGCCAGGATGGGCGACGATGACGCTGAAGACCGAAGAACTGGACTACGCTCCGGTGGATGGGCCTTCCTACACTCCTCCCAAGGTCACGAATCGCAAAGAGCTGCTTGCGGAATTCGACAAGAATGTTGCGGAAGCGCGTGAGGCCATCAGCAAAGCGACTGACGAAGACATGATGAAGGGTTGGACGCTTCTGGCGGGTGGCAAGGAAATCTTCACCATGCCCCGCGTTGCGTGTCTTCGTGGAGTGGTGATGAATCACCTGATTCATCATCGTGCGCAATTGACGGTGTATTACCGCTTGCTCGATGTGGCGGTGCCGGGTCTGTATGGCCCCAGCGCCGACGAGATGACGCCACCGCCCGCAAAGGCTACTGCCAGCAACTGAATCATCGCACTGCGTAGGGGCGGCGGTTTTTTCGCCGCCCTTGGTGTGTCAGTTCGATATCCGCCGGGTGAGACTCTGTAACCGATGTGAATCACTTGCAGCGCCTTGAACAATTATGTGTCACCGGAGTCGCGCAGCATCGTGTTCAATCACGGGCCTCCAGCTGCTAGGCGAATCCTAATTTTGCGTGCAAGAAAGACTGCCTCCGCCGTTCTATAGGAGAAGCAGGCAACGCCCCTGGAAACGCGGTGCATCCAGGTAGCTGTCCCCAACTGCCAACTCGATTTTCTGGAGGCCAGTGATGTGGCTTTCTCGTGCAGCTGTCTGGCTCGTCTGTGTTTCATTCGTGATGCCCGGTGCCGTGGTCCCGGCGGAAGCGCCGCAGGATCTCCCCAAGACAGTTGCTGTTGCTGCGTTCAAAAACGGCCTGGCTTTTGTGGTACGCCAAGGCAATGTGCGGTTGCAATCCGGGGTCGGGCAAATCACTCCCATTCCCAATGCGACGCTCGGCACATTATGGCTTGCCCCCGGTGAATCCGGTACTTCCCTGGACGAAGTCGTCGCCCATCGATACAACGTGGCCGGAGAGCGCAACATGACTTCACTGGCTGAAGTGCTGCAAGCCAACGCCGGAAAGATCGTGGTGGTTACTTACAACATGAAGGACTATACCGGTGAAATCGTGGGTCTTCGCGAGCCCGATGCGATTGCCAGTTCCTCACCCAATTTGCTTGCTCTTGCTGGCCCCGAAAGCTCAGCGGGCGTGGTCGCCGCTCTTCCCGCTGCGAAGCCGCAGTACCTGCTGCTGCGTGTCGACAAAAAGCTTGTCGCCCTGCCGCTTTCTTCCATCACAAATGCAATTCTTCCCGAAGACACCAACTTCCGCGAGAAAATCGAGCAGCAACGCGCCGCGCTTCGCTTCAAGGTCAAGGGCGCTGGCGAGAAAACCAATCTCACCGTTGGCTATCTGGAACACGGTCTGGGCTGGACGCCTTCGTATCTGATTTCGCTGACCGACGACAAGACTGCACAGATCACCATGCAAGCCCTGCTCATGGACGACGCCGAAGACCTGAAAGATGCTGACGTCTTCTTCGTGGTCGGGGTCCCCAATTTTGCTTATTCCAACACTCCTTCTCCAATGAGCCTGCAGCAGAATCTGCTTAGCTTCATGAAGGATGCGGAGCGCCGCGACTCGGGAAGGCTTCTTCCCTATTCCAACGCCATCGGCGGCCAGATGATCGCTCTCGAAGAGGATCGGCGCAGTCCCAGTTCGCCATCGTTCTCTCAGACGGTGGCCGAGCTTTCCGGCGCTCCCGAGGAAGATCTCTTTCTTTACACTCGTTCCGGCGTGACGCTGGGCCGCGACGAACGCGCGATGTACAACGTATTTTCCGGTTCCGTTGGCTATGAGCACATCTACGAATGGGAGGTACAGGATCAAGCGAGAGTGGATGCCTTCGGCAACGTCATCCAGCCGAACATGAATCCCTCCACGCCGGAAGCTACCGCCCTCAACAGTATCTGGCACTCCATCCGGCTGAAAAACACCAGTAAATTTCCATGGACCAGCGCGCCTGCGATGGTCGTTTCCGGGACCAGGCCGATTTCACAGGATACGCTGCCGTACACGCCCACAGGCGCTTCGTCCAATCTGAAGATCACGATCGCCACGGACATTCGCTCCAGTCATGAAGAACAAGAAATCGCGCGACAGCAAAATGTTCAGCGGCGTCGTGGATACGAATACGATCTCGTCACCGTTGAAGGCACCCTGAAAGTGAAGAATTACAAACCGAAGGATGTGCGCCTGAACATCCGCAAAACGCTCCGTGGCGCGGTAGACTCGCAATCGCACGACGGGGAGGCTGTGAAGTTGGGTGAAGCGATTCAGACAGACAATCCTATGTCGCGGCTCACTTGGGAAATCACCCTGAAGGCGGGAGAAGAGCGCTTCGTCACCTACCGCTACAAGGTTTGGGTGCGGGTGTGAACTTGTCGAATCATTTATACTCGAGCGTCCGGCAAGCCGAGTGACTGGAAGCAATCAGTAAGCGACGGAGGAAAAGGAATGGAGTATCCGCAGTTTGGATTGAGCGGGCAAGTGGCGCTGGTTACGGGAGCGGCGCGGGGGTTGGGGCGGGCAATTTCGCTAGCCCTGGCGCACGCGGGTGCGGATGTGGCGCTAGGTTTGCGCGATGTAAATGCGGATTCGGGCTTAGCCGCAGAGATACGAAAGATGGGGAGAAAAGCCCTGCCACTTCAGATGGATATGCGCAGCAGGGAGCAGATATCCAGCGCCGTGGACGAAGCTTCGAAAGAGTTCGGACGAATCGACATCCTGGTGAACAATGCTGGAATCGCGCCCGAGAACCTCGCGGAGAACGTACGTGAGGAAGACTTTGACGAAACCTTGGCCATCAACCTGAAAGGCACATTTTTCGCGAGCCAGGCTGTCGGGCGGCTGATGATTCGGCAGAAGAGTGGAAAGATTATCAACATGAGCTCGCAGGCAGGCTTTGCGGCGTTGCCGACGGAGTCGATTTATTGCATGACCAAGGCGGGCATCGCTCACTTGACCAAATGTTTGGCGGTGGAATGGGGCAAGTACGGGATCACCGTGAACGCTGTGGCGCCCACGTTCATCCACACGCCCGGAACGGAGAGTGCCCTCGCCGACCCGGCATTTCACGCCGACACCTTGGAAAGGATTGCCGCGCTGCACCGCATCGGCGAGCCCATGGAAGTGGCCGGCGCAGTTGTGTTCCTGGCCTCCCCCGCAGCGTCCCTGATCACCGGTGAAACAATCCTGATTGATGGCGGCTGGACTGCCCGCTAGCCGCTTCCCTCCATCCCGCGATCGAATCTTGTTCGCTTAACAGCCCTCAAACACGGTTCGTGCCAAATGCCCGGCACTCCCTTGAGTTCATAAAGTACGTCGCCACCGTGGTAGAACCCAACGGATTTGACCCTGGCAATCTTGTCGGCGAACTTCAGTTGGTCGAGTTCCAGCTTGTGATGGAATTCCAAGGTTCTGACGAAATCCTCCAGAAAAGCACAGTCCGCAATCTTGACCGTGGAACCTTTGGGGAACTTTTCTTTGTAGGTACCTTCGAGTTTTCCCACGACATCACCTAACAGCGCTGCCACCCATATTAGCAAGAAACAATTTTAACTAATGACAAGTCGCGGGAAACTGGACTCACGAATTCCTACCTTCCTTACTTCCCGCTATACTTGAGTTTCGCTTTCCGGAGGTCGGTTCATGGAAACTCCTGTCATTCTCTCTGCGGTTCGCACCCCCATCGGAAAATTTCAAGGCGGACTTAGCCGGATTCACCGCACCGGAACTGGGCGGAAAAGTGGTGGCGGAGGCGATCCGCCGCGCCGGGCTGACTGGCAAACAGATCGATGAAGCGATTCTCGGCAACGTGGTGCAAGCCGGCCTGGGTCAAAACCCTGCGCGACAGGCGGCACTGAAAGCTGGCTGCGACGCGCGCGTGGCGGCGATGACCATTAATAAAGTGTGCGGATCGGGGCTGAAAGCGGTGGCGTTGGCGGCGCAGGCGGTACAGCTAGGCGAAAGCGAGATTGTAGTAGCGGGAGGAATGGAGTCGATGTCCAACTGCCCGTACTTGTTGCCACAGGCGCGCACGGGTATCGCATCGGCGACCAGAAAGTGGTGGACTCCATGATCTGGGACGGCTTGTGGGACGCGTACGAAAACTTCCACATGGGGAACACCGGCGAACTGGTGGCGGAAAAATACGGCATCACGCGCGAGGAGCAGGACAAGTTCGCATTCGAGAGTCATCAGAAAGCGATTCGCGCGCGCAAGTCGTGCTTCTTTGAATCGCAGATCCTGCCGATCGAAGTGCCGCAGAAAAAAGGCGAGCCCGTGGTGATCAAGTACGACGAATCGCCGCGCGAAGATACCACGCTGGAAGCGCTGGCGAAGCTGAAGCCCGCGTTCAAGAAAGACGGAACCGTGACCGCGGGAAATGCGCCGGGAACGAATGATGGCGCGGCGGCGCTTGTGGTGACGAGCGAGCGCGTGGCGAGCGAAACTGGGCAAGCAGCCGATGGCGCGAATCGTGGCGCAGGCAGTCAGTGGCGTGGAGCCCAAGTGGGTGATGATGGCGCCGGTGAAAGCGGTGGAAAAACTGCTGGCGAAGACCGGCTGGGATCGCGACAAAGAATGTGGACCTGGTGGAATTGAACGAAGCGTTTGCGGTAGCGGCGATCGCAGTGACGCGGCAGCTGCGGCTGAATCCGGAAAAAGTGAACGTGAACGGCGGCGCTGTGGCGCTGGGGCACCCGATAGGGGCTTCGGGAGCGCGGATTCTAGTCGACACTGCTGTGCGAATTGCAGCGGCGGAAGCTGAAGAAGGGAATCGCGGCGTTGTGTCTGGGTGGAGGGAATGCCGTTGCGCTGGCAGTAGAGATGGCTTAAACCGTGCAACGAGATTATCTACGAACTAAACTCAGAGTAAGAATTGTTACTCCTGCGGTTGCCAAGCGCGTAGAATGGCCGCAAAGCTCGCCTATAGTCTGGAGATTGCCATGTGGAAACAGATGACTCTTTGTTCGGCCTTGGTGTTGTTTGTGCCTGGCGTGCCTTCATCGCCAGCCGGCACTTCGGCGCAGGAGCCGGCGGGTAGTGAATGGAAAGTTCCGCCTGAAGCAGCGAAGGAAGCGAATCCCGTGAAGCCTACGGCGGCTTCGCAGGCACGCGCCAAGAAACTGTTCGGGTTCGATTGCGCCATGTGTCACGGAACCAACGGGGATGGAAAAGGGGACTTGGCCGCCGACATGAAACTCAGTTTAAAGGATTGGAGAGATCCCGCTTCGCTGAAAGATATGACCGACGGCGAGCTGAATTACATCATCACAAAAGGCAAAGGGAAGATGCCCGCCGGGGCCGAGCAGATGAAGCCCGACGAGATTTGGAACATGGTCAGTTACGTGCGCTCATTCGCGGGGAAGAGCGCAGCCGCAAAAGCAAAAGAGTAAGGAGCGGTGCGGAAGTAGCCGGGAATCCGGGAATGCAAACGGATCAGGCGCCGGGTTCCTTGACCGCCGGCGTGGGTGGAGTTACCACGACGCGGCGTGGTGGTTGACTCACGTTGACGGTGGGTTTGTTCTGCTTCGGTTTTTTCTTTTCGCGACTTCCTCTGTCTTTGTTTCCCATAGGCCAAATCATGCCACAGGAATGCCCTCGCAGGCTAATCGGATTTTTTACGGACCAGACGGAAGGGAGTGTGGCATCGGCGGCGAGCAATCCCAATAGGAAAACCCCGCGGACGCCTTCGTGCCGCGGGGTTCTGGCCCATCTTTGCGGAAATATTCCTATAAAGGCTCGCGCGCGGGCTCACCCAGGCCGGAGGGCGCGGGAGGTTCTGAAGATGGTTTGGGTATATGCGCCAGGTCGGTGCCGCACTGGGGGCAGAATTTATCGGTGTCGGAGATTTCCCGGCGGCACTGCGGACAAGACGGATGCAGGTTGTACTTGCAGTTGGGGCAGAAATTGAAGCGCGCGGAAACGGTGGCCGCGCATTGCGGGCAGGCGAAAGGGCAGGGGCTCGCGAACCAGCAAATAGATGATGAGGCCGATGATGCCGTAGGCCGGCGAAAGAATCAGGACGAGCAGGTCCAAAGTGCGGGGTTCATCCCGCGGCGCTTGGCGTCTTTATAGACGTAGCCGAGGATGAAGAGAAAGCAGCGAAACGAAAATAGGCAGCGCCGGTGATCACGAAAGCTAAGGCAAAGCAGGCGGCCACCTGATGACTCAGCATTCCGGGTCGGGAGGGAAATAGCTCTCGCTGTGCTGCATATTGTAGAGGTTGACGGAGATGCCGATGACGAGTGCGATGAGCCAGAGAGCTACGCAGGTCCACATCAGCCAGTGGGGGATGATGCGCAGTTCGTCGCGGAATCTGGTGCGCTCGCGCTTCCGGCGGAAGCGGATCAGGCGCATGCGTTCGTTAAATGAGTCGCTCATGTTTCTCTTCTTTCTTCGGTATTATGCGGTCCACTCGATCTCCAAATCTTCAATTCGGGCCTCGCGATGCTGCGATGCTCGAATCCCTTTTGGTGCAGCACAGCAGCCACGGCGAATAACGCCGGCACGGCCCACCAGAGAACAAATCCCATTTCCAGGGCGAGCTTCGGAACGTGGAGATAGTTGCCCACCCAGGCGAAGCCGCGCCAAACGAGAGGCGCACTGAGCACGCCGACGAGCCAGCTAAAGCCCTGTGATCACCCAAAGCAGGTAGGCTGCCCTGAGAAGTTTGCGCGGATTCCTGAGCGCGCAGGCGCACGCGAAGTTGCGTACGGGCCGCAAGATCGCGCGGCACCGAGACGGGCACATTGCGCAGCGCATGCAACAGCTCCTGCGTGGAGGCAGCTTCACGGGCGCAATCGGCGCACTCGTGCAGGTGCTGGTCGAGCCAGGACTGGTCGGCGGGCGTCGAGTCCTTCCACCAGCGATTGCGCGAAAAGTCTCTGCGCGCGGACGTGAAGGTTCTCGTTCATACGGCACCTTCCGGCAAAGCGGATTTCAGCGCGGCGAGCCCGCGATAGAGGCGGGACTTCACCGTGGAAACAGGAGTCGACATCACGGCGGCGATCTCTTCCAGGCCCATCTCTTCGTGAAAGCGCAGCAGCAGCACTTCGCGGTAGTAAGCCGGAATTTTCAGGAGAGAGAGTTGCACCGCTTGGGCGTTTTCGCGCGAGACAAGCAGTTGCAGCGCCGAAGTGGCGTGCTGATCGGGAGGGTCGAAGGGCTGATTGCTTTCCTTGTCGCCCAGATCTTCCAGGCTGGGCATTTTTTTGCGGCGCGAAACGTCGATCACCAGATTGCGCGCGATGGCAAACAGCCAGGACTCGAACTTGGACTTGGCGTTGTATTGGTGGCCGCGTTCCAGGACGCGAATCCAGGTCTCCTGGAAAAGATCTTCGGCGAGAGCGGGGTTGCCGGTGAGAAAGAGGAGGTAGCGATAGAGACGATGCTGGTACAGCTCGATGAGATGATCGAGCAGGTCCGGATCACGGCGGCGGAGGCCTTGCGCCAGGGCTTGGGTATCGTCGGTCATGACAGCCGCGAAGAGCAGCGGCGCCCTCGGGGAAGCAAGCGTGAATGCGTGTGCGCTCATACTACCTTGTATACGGGGCGAGTGGGCAAAAAGACGCACCCCGTAGTACCCAGTTAACGCTTTAATTTTTAGTGAGTTGCAGGCAGGTTCGCAATATGGTTCATGGTGCCGTAAAGACGCGTTGAGCTTCTCGATTTCATCCCAGTTCTTCTCGACAAGCTCGATGTTGGCAGGGTTGACGACGCCGTTTAATTTGCCGGGATCCGGTGCCTGCCCCGCCTTCTTGAAGCTGACGATCATGGCGGCCTGAATGAAGGCATAGAGGGCGACCAGGTATTCCTTTGTCGAAAAACCATTCTTTTTGAGGATGGCAGTGCCTTGTGGAAACTTACTATCGAAGATTTTGGCTTGCTCAGTGATGCTTCCCGCATTCTTCAACTCATCGCCGTCCATGCCTTTGGCGAGGTCCGGATTCTTCTGCTCCCACTCTTTAAGTTGCTTGGTGGCCTCCGCAAGACCGCGAATCTTGTCCATGGAAATGGAGTAGGCGGCGATCTCCTTCGCGTCGGAATCGTCGTCGGTGGCTTTTTGCGGGCGCGCGGCAAACGTGGATGAGGCAACAAGTGCGAGGGCGACGAAGCTGGAGAGAATCACATTGCATGTCGAACGAAGGTTGCGGATCAATTATGGCCTCCCGAGGCGCAGTCGGGTGATCTGACACCGTAGCATCGGCGGGATTCCGCGGATGATGGGACGAGGTGTACACTGCGAAACGTCATGATTTGTCCTGAATGCAAAGCAGAGTATCGACCGGGATTTACGCGATGCGCGGATTGCGATGTGGAGTTGGTGTGGGAGCAACCAGAATCGGGGGGTTCGCCAGCGCCAGGAGCGGCTGCGCCAGGAGACCCCAACGAGGACCCGTTCTGCTCGTTCTGGAAGGGCGACGACCCGCGAATCCACGCGGATTTGTGCGAAGTGCTGGACGAAGCGGGTATTCCGCACAATTCCGTTTTTCGGCGGGACCATTTGTTTAACCTGAACAACTTTCCTGCCTTTCAGATCGGTGTGCCATTTTCACTCTTCGAAAAGGCGGAGAGCGTGGTGAAAGAGGCGTTCGGGTCAGCTGAGGATGAGGCGGTGAAACTGTTGCAGGGGCCTCGACCAATCGCGGAAGGGCCGGAGGGAGTCGTGAAACTGCCGGCGACGCTGACGACGGAAGAAACGGAAAACATTCCGGGGCCGCCGAATGCGGGCGAGGAAGGTGATTGGTTTCCGGAAGACGCGGATGTGCAAGTTTGGATGGGAGAGAACGCTGCCACCGATTTCCTGATCGCGGCGCTGCATGAGAATGGAATCCGTTGCCGAGTGGAAAGGGACACGGCACGCGCCAGATTGTTTGTGCTCCTGAGGATGAAGCGAGGTCACGGGAAATTGTACGCGAAGTGGTGGAAGGGAAGCCGAGGCAATGAGCAGCGAACCGGGAGAAAAAAAGAACCTTAGGCTAACGCCGCATTGCCACGTTGTAGTAGACTCACGGCAATATGTTCTGCCCGGTATGCAAAACGGAGTATGGCGAAGGAACAAAGACTTGCAGCCCTTGTCGTGTCGAACTGGTGGCGCAACTGCCAGAGAGCTCCATATCGGCGCTTAACGCAAGCGCAATCCCATTCAGTGCAGAAGAAGCCGCGGCGGTTGCTGAGTTACCAGCGAATTGGGATTCGGCCAACGTCTCCGTGGAAGTTTGGGCGGGGAACGATCAGGGCCGGCTGCAATTTATCGAAGCCTCGTTGCATGGCGTAGGCGTGTCTACAATTCGGCTGGCAGGAGAGGAAGACGTTGTTCACTTGTTGATTCGCCCTGAGGATGAGGGGCGAGCGCGGGAAGTCGTCCGGCAAATCTTGAACAATGCCGTGCCTCAACAACCTTTGCCTGAAGCGACCGAGTATGTCTGGTTGGACGAGCCGGTGAAGAGTTATTCGCTGATTTGGGCGCTTGGCGGGGCTTACTTGTTTCTCTGCTTTCTGGGATTGTCTCTCCCGGGACTTTCGTTTGGGGCAACGGCATTGCTGACGGGTGTGGTAGGGCTTGCCACTTTGGTGGCGAACATTGGGGCGCTGTGGATGCTGTACCAAGCGATAAGGTATGAGATTCGGCCACTTGTCTTTTGCTTTTTGTCCATCATTCCGTTTTCGTTTGTATGGTACTACTACGAACGGTATATAAAGCGCCAAGGAGTACGGCGCCTGCCAGTGGCCATCCGCACGCGGATTTCGCCGCCGCCTTCGGCGTGAGCGTTCTTTTTCTGTTGAACCTCTTTGATAGTGTCCCCTTCAGCCCCCATTAGAAATGTCCCCTACACTACGACCTCCTGGGGAGGTCCGATTGAAGAGGACAGCGATGAGTGCGAGGGAACTTCGACGAGCAGAGGTTCTGGGACGAGTGAAGGGGCAGACGCTGAGGCTGGTAGACGCGGCAAGATGTTGAGGTGAGCTATCGGCAGGCGAAGAGCTGTGGCAGCGTTATCGGGAAGAAGGAGCCAAAGGGCTGCAGCATCGCAGCGCCGGCAGAAGTTCCAATCGGGCGAAGCCCGAGAATTCCGGCGGAAAGTGCTGCAGCTGATTCGGGAGAAGTATTCGGGAACGGAGCAGGAGCGGTTTGGACCTACGCTGGCAGCGGAACATTTGGCGGATGAGGATGGGTTGGAAGTAGGGGAGGAGACGCTGCGACGCTGGATGTTGGTGGAGGGATTATGGAGCCGGATGCGCCGACGGAAAGCGCACCGGAAACGCCGAGAACGGCGGCAGCACTTCGGCGACTTGGTGCAGCTGGATGGTAGTTTCCATGCGTGGTTCGAGGAGCGGGCCCCGGGGATGTCTGATGAATATGGTGGATGATGCCACGGGGACGACGTGCTGTCGGCTGGGAGAGCAGGAAACGATCTGGGCAGCGGTAGGAGTGCTGCGATCCTGGATCGCAAGGTATGGCGTACCGCGAGCGTTGTATACCGATTGGAAGAACGTTTATAAGCGGCAGCCGACGGCAGGAGAGCGATTGCACGGGAAAGCGGCGAAAACGCAGTTTGGGCGCATGTGCGCGCGGCTAGAGATTCGCATCATTGCAGCCAGTTCTCCGCAGGCGAAAGGGCGCGTGGAGCGCAACAACGGAGTGCATCAAGATCGCCTGGTGAAGAAACTGCGGCGCCAGGGGATCCAGAGCTACGAGGCTACGAACGAATATTTGGAAGGGAATATCTTCCGGAACACAATCGGCGTTTTGCGCGAGAAGCGGCACGAGCAGAGAACTATCACGTTCGGGCGCCGAGCACGGCGAAGCTGAGAGAGATTTTCCGATTGAGACGGAACGATCGATCAGCAACGATTGGGTGGTGCCGTACCGGGGGCATTTTCTGCAACTCCAGCCGCAGAACAGGCACTATGGGCCAACGAAAGCCAAAGCACTGGTCTGTGAGTGGGAAGATGGGGCGGTAGAAGTGCACTATCGCGGAGAATGCATGGACTACAAAGATCTGGTGGTGCGACCTCAGGTAGTGCCGGGAGGGCCAAGTAAGCCGCGCCGTGAGACAGCCAAGAGCGTAGGAAGTAAGCCTGCGCAGGATCATCCCTGGCGGCAAGGCTATGAGCAGAGAATGAAGCTGCAGAAGTTGAGTGGATCGCAGGTGTCAGCACTCGTTGGGGAGTCCGCCTCCGCTTCGCCCTAAACGCGCCGCACAAACCGCGGCGCAGGGCTTCGCTCCGGCAGACTCCCCAACGCAACAACAAATCAAAACGAAAAAGGGACACTTCTAATGAGGTAAGGAAGGGGACATTTCTAAAGAGGCTTGACACGTGAGCGTTCTTTTTCTTGACGCCGCTCTTTCTGGCGTGCATCCTTAGGTTCCTCCGTTTCCCCTCTGCCGCGGAGGCTTTCATGAAAAAAGCTGCGGTTGGTTTTCGTGTGCACTCCGGCTGGAGTGCCATCGTTGCCCTGTCCCTGGAAAAAAGTGAGCCCATCGTTTTGCGGCGCCAGCGCGCGCACCTAGTGAAGACGTTCAGTCACACGTTCCGGCAGCCGTATCATACTGGGGAGAAAATGGGGTTCGCGGAGGCTGGTGCATTCATCGCAGGTGTGCGCACGGAGGCGGAGGAACTCGCGTGTAAGGCGCTTCACGCGATGGAAGTTGACCTGAAGGAACAGGGGTATGAGTTGGAGCGGGCCGGATTGCTGCTTGCTTCGGGGAGGCCACTGCCGGAGTTGGAGAAAATTCTTCAGTCGCACGCCTTGATCCACGCCGCGGATGGGGAACTCTTTCGCGAAGCACTGCGCGGTGCGAGCACGCGATGCGGGATGCAGGTGATGTGCATGAAAGAGCGGGCACTGCTGGAGAATTGTGCGAAGACGTTTTCTTTGCGGCCGGCTGTGGTGTTGCGGCGAGCCACGGAATTAGGCAAGGGATTTGGCGCTCCGTGGTCGCAGGATGAACAGTACGCAACGCTGGCGGCGTGGCTGGCGCTGTCCGGTTCACCTGTTCGCCGGCGTAAGGTGAAAAGCGCGCGCGCGCGCTTGACCTTCATTTCCTTGACATGCATGCTGGGCTCTTGGCGCTGAGCCTATCTGAGCGCCCGGAGGCGTGCTTCGTGTCGATCGATTCAATCAAAACCGTGGCGGTGCTGGGAGCCGGAACGATGGGGAATGGCATCGCGCACGTGTTTGCGCGCGCGGGCTATAGCGTGATCTTGCGCGACGTGGAGCAGCGCTTTCTGGATCGTGGGATGGAGACCATCGCGAAGAACCTTGACCGCGAAGTGAAGAAAGGGAAGTTGACGGAAGCGCAAAAGCCGGAAGTGCTGGGGCGATTAAAGCCGGTCATGGATTTTGCTGCCGTTGCGGCGGCGGATTTTGTAGTAGAGGCGGTGCCGGAGAAATTGGAGATCAAGCAGGCGGTGCTGACAGAAGCGGACAAGCTGCTGCGGCCGGAAGTGATTCTGGCCAGCAACACCTCTTCGATATCCATGACCACTCTGGCCGCTTTGACGAAGCGGCCCGACAAGTTTGTGGGCATGCACTTCATGAACCCGGTTCCGATGATGGTGCTGGTGGAAGTGATTCGCGCGTTGCAGACCAGCGACGCGACGTTTGCGACCACCATGGAACTGGCCAAGAAGCTGGGCAAAACACCCGTGGCAGTGAATGATGCGCCGGGGTTTGTTTCCAACCGCGTGTTGATGCCGCTGATCAATGAAGCGGCGTATACGGTGATGGAAGGAGTTGCGACGCCGGAAGCGGTCGATGCAGTGATGAAGCTGGGCATGAATCATCCGATGGGGCCGCTGGAACTGGCGGATTTTATCGGGCTAGATGTGTGCGTGGATATTCTGAATGTGTTGCTGGAGGGCCTGGGCGATCCGAAGTACCGCACGTGCCCATTGCTTAAGAAATATGTCGCGGCCGGCTGGCTGGGGCGAAAAAGTGGGCGCGGGTTCTACGAATACGGTAAGAGTTAGGGGCGGCACAGTAGGAGGGCGAACCATAGGCGAAAATAGTTTTTGCTTTTTGTTCGCCTATGGGGTAGAGTGCTCCTATAAGTTTTCAACAGGTGCTCTATGCCATCCACTCAGCTTGCTGTTTCAACCTGCATCGAACATGAGAGACTCGAATTCGAGTTGATCGAGATTCGCCCCCGCGGGCGATACCTGACCCGGCTTCGCTTCTCCGGAGTGGGACCGGCGGGAGGGTACAGCGCTCTTGAGTTTAGTGGATCATGAACTGGAGCATGGGTGCAGCGGTTGAAAGCCTGATGTGTAGCGGAAGAGAGGAAGGGTAGCGCGGAACGGTACGAAGTGGTAAAGTCCCGTTATCGTAATGTACCAGAAGAAGCTGCGGCGCGGTTCCCGGCGCCTGCTTCGAAAGTGCGATCCCAACAAACTCATTCGCAAAATTCCCAATTTCCTCGACCGAGGTGAGAGATGTCAGACGAAAGAGCAAAGTTACTGGAAGCGGCGATATCGCAGATTGAAAAGTCGTATGGCAAGGGCTCGATCATGCGGCTCGGCAGCAAGGATGTGCTGGTGCCGGTGAACGTGATTCCCTCGGGGTGCCTGTCGCTGGACGCGGCGCTGGGCGTGGGTGGATTTCCCCGTGGGCGCGTAATTGAGGTGTACGGTCCGGAATCCGGCGGTAAGACTACGCTGACGCTGCACGTGATCGCCGAGGCGCAAAAACTGGGTGGCCAGGCGGCGTTCATCGATGCGGAGCACGCGCTGGACCCGTCGTACGCGCGGAAGTTGGGCGTGGATGTGGACAATTTGCTGGTGTCGCAGCCGGATCACGGAGAACAAGCTCTGGAAATTGCGGAAACGCTGATCCGTTCGGGTGGCGTAGACGTGGTGGTGGTGGACTCCGTTGCGGCGTTGGTGCCCAAGGCGGAACTCGAAGGCGAAATGGGCGACCCGCAGATGGGATTGCAGGCGCGGCTGATGTCGCAAGCGCTGCGGAAGCTGACGGCGATCGTTTCGAAGTCGAAAACCTGCCTGATTTTCATCAACCAGATTCGCGAGAAGATTGGTGTGATGTTCGGGAATCCGGAAACGACCACGGGCGGGCGCGCGCTGAATTTTTATGCCTCGATGCGCGTGGACATTCGCCGCATTCAGGCAATTAAAGAAGGCGATCGCGTGGTGGGCTCGCGCACACGCGCCAAAGTGGTGAAGAACAAAGTGGCCGCGCCGTTCCGCGAAGCCGAATTCGACATCGTCTATGGCGAAGGCATCTCGCGCGAAGGCGATTTGCTGGATCTGGGTGTCGATAAGGGCATCATCGAAAAATCCGGCACATGGATGAGCTATGGCGGAGAACGCATGGGCCAGGGCCGCGAAAACGCTCGCGTATTTCTGAAGGAGAACAAGGACATCCGCGAAAAGATCGAACACGCATTGCGGAAAAAATTGGAGATCCCCGGACCCGGGAATAATCATGCAGCGGCCGGACCGAATGGCAGCGTTGCGGCAAGCCCAGAGAAGCCTCCGATGCGTGCAGCCGCTGCCGCTGCGGCCACCGACACCAAAGGCAAGCCTGCGCGATAAAAATCGCGCAACTTGCAAAAGGAAACATGGGAGAAGTAGATCGAACTGGCGGAACAACGATTCAGTTTGTTCCGCTAGTTTCATTTTTGTGCTGTGCTTCAAATTGCGACGAATGAGTATTACAGCGCTAGCAGCCTGTGGTGAAAGTTGGGTATTTGATCGGTAACCTGAAGTAACTTGTTTCCGTTTGTGTTTTTCGTAGAATGCCATTGAATTCTTGGAGAAGTGCCGATGGGGATGGGAACACGAAGGCGGCGACAACGGCAAGAGCGGTTGTGGATCAGTCATAGTGAGCTGGTGAATGGGCCGGCGCATCCTTTTTACAAGCGGGTGAATGAACTGTTGGAAGCAGGACGGTTCGACGAGTTCGCGGAGAAAGAGTGCGCGAGATTTTATGCCGAGAACAATGGGCGACCATCGGTGGCGCCGGGGATCTATTTCCGATTACTGCTGGTGGGATATTTTGAAGGGATTGATTCCGAGCGAGGGATCGCCTGGCGAGCGGCCGATTCCATCGGGCTGCGGAAGTTTCTGGGAGTGGGGTTAGACGAGCAGACGCCGGATCATTCGACGATCTCGCGGACGCGACGGCTGATTGAAGTGGAGACGCATCAGAAAGTATTTTTCTGGATTTTGGAATTGCTGAGAGATCAAGGGCTGCTGAAGGGCAAGACCGTGGGAATCGACGCGACCACGCTGGAGGCCAACGCGGCGATGCGATCGATCGTGCGGCGAGACAATGGAGAGAGTTACGAGGAATTTCTGAAAGGGTTGGCGAAGGAATCGGGAATTGACACGCCGACACGTGAAGATCTGGCTCGGTTCGATCGCACGCGGAAGAACAAAGCCAGCAACGAGGATTGGGTCAATCCGCATGATGGAGACGCGCGGATTGCGAAGATGAAAGATGGTCGGACACATCTGGCGCACAAAGCGGAGCATGCGGTGGATTTGAAGACGGGCGCAGTTTTGGCGGTAACACTGCAGGAAGCCGACCAGGGAGATACCACCACGGTTGTCGAGACGCTGGCGCAAGCGGGTGAAAACGGCGCGGAGTTGATCAGGACAGAAGAACCGAGTGGGAAACCAAAAATGCATCTGCAGGGCATCGAAGAAGTAGTCACCGACAAGGGCTATCATAGCGGCGAGACACTGGTGATGCTGAAGGATGCGGAAGTTCGGACTTACATTCCGGAGAAACAACAGAAGGGTCAGCGGCATTGGGACGGCAAGGGCGAGCAACAACAGGCGGTCTATGCGAACCGGCGGCGCGTGAACGGTGCGTATGGAAAGCGGCTGCTACGGAAGCGCGGTGAACTGATCGAGCGAAGCTTCGCGCATTGCTACGATACCGGCGGAATGAGAAGGACCCATCTACGAGGGCACCAGAACATTCTCAAGCGACTGTTGATTCATGTCGGCGCGTTCAATCTGAGCCTGATCTTCCGCTCTCTGCTGGGCTCCGGCACTCCGCGAGAGTGGAAAAACCGACAGTCATCGCTGCTTTTTGTGCTTCTGCTACTGTTCCATCGCTATTCAGCGCTCAAGAGTCGCACAAATCTTTTCTTTTTGCGGCCCCAACCTGGCCGGCCTCAAAATGAACGCTATCTCAGATACAAACTCCGCCACTCAGGAAAGTGTAGTTCCGCCACGGGCTGCTAGCGCCTTGGACGGATACGAGAACAGCAAAGGCAACGCGAACTGGCCTACAGGGCAGGCATTCAAAACAAAGCACATAGTTTCGTACTGGGCCAACTTGTCTATTGTCAGGACATCCTCGGAGTGGGTACACTGCGTCTCAGTCTGCGAGTTCCGTGTCGCTCGAAGATGAGATGCGAAAGCACTGCAGTTCCTAACTGCTTTGTTATCAGACATCGCGAAGTTACCAAAATTGACCGCGAAGAGGGTTTAGCGTACATTTGAGAACATACCCTCCTAGAGGCAGTGTGAGTGAGTTGGGGCCAAGGGCTGAATGATCAAAGACTTATTGAAGTTCCTGACGGCGGCATCGCTAACGGTTGGCCTGACGATACCTGTGTCGGCT
This sequence comes from Candidatus Acidiferrales bacterium, assembly GCA_963839315.1. Classification (GTDB taxonomy): domain Bacteria; phylum Acidobacteriota; class Terriglobia; order Acidiferrales; family UBA7541; genus Acidiferrum. Next base: position 97 of record CAWIUU010000029.1, on the reverse strand, counting down.
GCTGAATCTGCCACTCCGGCTGCTAAAGTCAGCTCCACGGCGCATACCAAGAGCGCTTCGAAATCGAAATCCAAGAAACATTTGGCGCCTTCACGTT
>CAWIUU010000028.1:0-231660 GCA_963839315.1 Candidatus Acidiferrales bacterium | reverse complement strand
TGCGGGGCTGTGCTTCGCTCGAGGATGTACCAGGAACATTCACTTTCGTGTCTTCGTCTCCTGTCTGAACCGCAGAAGTATTCGCAGCTTGTGCCCGGCATTCTTCGCCGAGCAAAGGCCAAGCAGGCATACCGCGAACAACAACAGCAACAACCTGGTGCGCCGCAGAGCCATGAAAAACGCTCAGGCTGCGGCAAATCCCGCATTGCAAGCCGAGGTTGACGTGCATCGGACATTGCCAGATCACGGATGGAAATATCCGATGGCAACCGCCGCAGTTGCTGCAACCTGCGCTGCCTGCATGATCAACTGCCAATTCGGGCCACCTCCTATGGCCTTCTCTGGAACGACCACCGTATCCCCCGGCTCCAAGACACTGTTCATGGCGTTTCCGATGAACAATCCGCTGGAACTTGAACTGATTACGGAACCGTCGGCGCGAATCACTGATGCGGCTCCCTTGTTCGCAAGCTGCGTTGGTCCGCCCGACTGGGAAAGATACCATTTGGCACTCTTGTTAGGACGGTAGCCGATCGCGGAAGAATTGTAGACCTGACCGGTAACCATGACTTGGTTGGGCTTTTTCGGAATGAATAGAACGTCGCCGTCGCGCACTTCGATATCGTTTGGAGTGTTGGCCCAATGTTGTATATCCGACGAAATACGAATGGTCAGGCGTCCGACAGGAGGATTGGCCGTCAGATTGTCGATGGAAGTCTGCCATTGCGCGTAGGCCAGTTCTTTATTCTGTTCTTCTTGAGATCCGTCTCTTCCTGTGGGTTGAGCTCGGATTGGATATTCTGCAGGCGCTGAATAAGTTCGGCCCGGGACCTGTCTTCAATTTCCCGCACGGAAGCTCGTTCCAAAACTGCTCCGTAGGATACGCATCAGATTGGAAACCACCCGCGAGTTTCAAGATAGTGCTGAGGCGGTCTCCCGGCTTGATTCCATAGGTGCCGGGACCATTCACTTCGCCGAGAACTTCAATCGATGCGCCACGATCGGACCATCCCGCAATTTCCGGGACCGTAAGAACGTCACCCTCGCGTAATGCGAGGTCTGCCGATGGTTCGCCCGACAAAGCGGCGGCGACGTTCACTGTTTGATGTTGACCGGTGTGCGATCGCCCTTCGAAGAATAGCTGGTTAGGTCGACAGCCTGAGGGTCCGCGCTACGCTTCAGTCCCCCTGCCAGGCGAACCAGGTCGGCCACGCGCAGATTTGTGGTCAGTGGATAGCGGCCGGGTCTTGCAACTTGTCCGGCAATTATGACCGTGGCTATGTCTGCCTTCGCAAGATTGCGATGAACCACGATGCGGTCGCGGGGTCCAAGCACGATATTATCGATGGGATTCCCGGAGAAGGCCGACGAAAGATTCACTGTGGTAATTTTCAATTCGCTGTCGGTCACATATTGAAAGACCTGAGCGTTGTCCATCTGAGCGTCAGCTCCCAGACCGCCGGCCAGTTGAATCGCGTCGCGCAGATGAACCTGTCCGGAAGTGCGATAGGTGCCGGAGCGCGAACTTCCCCGAGAACAGTAACCTTGGGCACGGCTTGGAAGTCGAATCGCGCGAATACACGAATCGTGTCCAGGGGTTGGAGCTTGGGAGCCGATTCAGGGTTTTCCAGTGCGGCACCAAGGTCAAAACCTTCTACCGTTGGATGGTAGTCGGGTGGATTGAGGCGAATGATCTCCGCGTATCTTGTAGCCGGCTCCGGCAACAAATCCGCATAGGAAGCGATCACTTCGGTGAGCTTCATGTCCGGGTGATAGGAGAACTTGCCGGGCCGCAAAACGTGACCTTCGAGATAGACAGCATCCTTATTAAACGGAGCGATTGGGAAAACGTGGACGGTGTCCCCGGGCTGGATCACGAAGTCCGCCAACTTCTTTTCCGTCTCTGCTGCAGGGCCACCAGAGGCAGGTATGTCCAAGCTCAGCATCGTGTGCTTTTCGTGTGCTTGAGGCGCTGCACCTCAATATGAGTCAACGTCGCAGTTGGCAGAACTCCGCCGGCCAACTGGAGGGCTTCAGCCAAATTCTTCTCGCCATTGAGTTCATAGATTGCTGGGCGACGAACCATGCCTTCGATTGTTAGTTCCCCGCCGAGCGGCGGCACTAACAGGGTGTCACCACTCTGCAGTCGCAGCATGTCTGATCGAACACCGTGGAGAAGCAGATCGTAGAGATCCACTTCCTCGACAAGTTTGTTGCCTCGGAAATGGCGCGCCAACCGGCTGGACCCTACTGGCGTCGGACCACCAGCAGCGAACAAAGCGTTGAGGGGAGTCGAGAGCGAACTGATATCGTAAGCACCTGGATGTTGGACGTCGCCAACGACGTAAACTCTAACGGTGCGTAGTCGCGTGAGCGAGACATCGGCGGACACATCTCGAAATTGCGTTCTAAGAACGTGCTGAACATCTTCCTGGACTTGGCCCAGGCTGCGACCGCTGACCAGGATGGGCCCAGCCTCCGGCAAAGTGAGTCGCCCTTCGCTGTCAACTGTCCGGAATAGGCGGCGGGAGGCGCTGCCCCAGAGATTAATCGTCACACCGTCTCCAGGCCCCAACACATAGTCGGGCCCAACCGGGAGATCCATCGGAAGCGATTCCGAATTTCGGCTTGAACGGGAGTTTTCACGGAAAACGGCGACAGCGAAACGTTGCAGGTGCGGATCGCGAGGGTAGCCCTGTTGGTACATGTCATAAAGGGAAGGAATGTCCGAATAGGGACTCGGAGTTCGAACAAGAGTGGGATTCAGAATCTCTGGATAATAATCCGGCCGGGTCCGATTCACGCCGTAGTTGTTGCGGCTGGCCGTGTCACCCATCGCGAGTTGGCCATCAACGTTTCGGGAAGGACCATCGCTGCCCGAATAGACATTTTCCTGGCCGTTTGCGGAGCCGGGTAGTTCGAGGGCGGTAATTGTGGCGTCGCCCCATTCATCCTGTAAGGGCTGGTTGGATCAGACAGTGCGTCAGATTGCGACGGAAATACACTGGAGGCAGTGAGAACTTGGCCATTCGGTGTGGGAAGAACTCCAGGGGGAACAAGCCCATCGTCTTCATCGTGATCGGGAAGGTTAGAACCACCGGAGGAATACGGCCGAATCGGAGTTTGTTCTGTCGTGAGGATGTTACGGCTCTGATTTCCGGAAGGTTGCTGCCGCCCAGTTGGGGGGCAGTTTTGCATCTGCGTCGGGTTCAGGCCCTGCGTGTCTCGCGAGCGGTCGCCGCGATTCTGGTCGTAGTTCTGTCCCGTTTGGGTCTCCTGAGAATCGCTCTCCTGGCAATCTCTGGTCTGCTGATAAGGCTGGACAGGCAAGCGGTTCGCCTGTGGCAACTGTGCTTCAACCTGCTGATTCTGTTCTTGAGCCAGTTGGTTTGCGCGGGCTTGAAGGATCAGTTTTCGCTCCTGTCCGGCATCGGACTCGGGGTTAAGCTTGGGAACAAGGTAACCATAGCGTTCGAGCAAGCGAGTTGCCACGGACCGGAATTGTGTGTCGCTGACGAGTCTGGCAAAGATTTTCTGGTCGGTCAGGTCAGAGTCTTTTACGACCTGTCCGTTGGAGGCCGCCTCCTGCGCCACCCATCGTTTCAGTTCGACCATGAGTCCCGGCTGTTGGCGCAGCACCGCTTGAATCTGGTTCGGCGATGCGCCAACGCGCCCCAGGTTCTCTTTGGTAAGTTCAGAATCTTGGCCAGGTGATTGCCGCACTTGCTGCGCGCAAAGAGCATTGGAGAAAAGGAGACGAACGCGATGGCAAACATCAAGCCCACTGTACGAGCTTTCATGTATGCCTCCTTTCTCTATCCGCCCCATGCTGAGTTGCGACGAATTTCATTGGGACGCCGCTCCCTGCTGGTTCTCGGCCATATTTCGAACTGCTGTTAGCAGTCCTTCTTCGGACGACTCGATGTCACCGGAATGAATGTCGAGCGATGCCCAATAACAGACCGTATAGTTTTCGTGGGGAGCAACCGCGATGATGCGCATTCGGATAGTCATGAAGGAGAGCGTCACAGATAGTGGGTCTTTTACCCGGCTCGTCGGCCGTAACGACCAGGAGGTCGGGAGAAGTCTTCTGGACGTGGTGAGGAATGTCTGCTTCTTCAGCCACCTCGCCAACGATCTCGATCCAGGATTGTTCTGCGAGTGTTTCGAGCAGCAACTCTCGCATCAGCTTTGGCTTGTTAGCCACTAACACGCGGAATGTCTTGACCATGACGCTCCCCTTCAGCGAGAACGATATTTCGAATTGCCCGAGAAGCAGAAGGCTCAAAGGAGAATCAAAAGAGGACCTGAGCCGAAAGGAACTGGCGTGACCGGAATGGACAGGAAGGGACCCACATAGGACCAAGGGTGGGATAGCACCAAAATAGTGCTAGGACTAACGCAAAATTGCATTTGGTGGAAAGGGTCCAAACAGCTAAAATTAGCTCGCCCTTCCCAGCTAGCTCGAGGTATTGCAGTTGTTATAAAAAGGACGAGTTTAATATAGTTTTTGGTATTGGTTGACATTGGACCTAACTATATATAAACTCTGCACACTCGGCCCCGACTCTGAGGTTTTTTGCGGTTGCGCACCCCAGCCAAGCCTGCCGCAAACAGAGAATGTACCGAGGAAACACGATGGGACAAATACAGAACTGCCCGGAATCCCCGGAGGTCAGTGTATTTCTCCTGGCCGAGAATCGCTTGCTTCGAGACACGCTGGCGCGCCTATTGCGAAAACGAAGCGAGATTAACGTTGTTGGAATCAGCCGCCATACCAAAGCAATCACCAATGAAATTGCGGAGTCGAACTGTGAAGTCGTCCTGACGGACTGCTTCAGCACCGAGAGCCACGCTTCCCTGCTGTCAGACCTGCTGAATCACAACGCTGACGTAAAGATTTTGCTGTTCGGAATGGATGAAGATCCCGGAGATTTTCCTCGAAGCTGTGCAATTGGGAATCCGGGGCTATGTTCTGAAAGACGCGTCCGCGGCGGAGATTATAGCGGCGGTCAGAGCCGTCGCGCGCGGTGAAGCGTCATGCCCTCCTCGCCTGTGCTTGACGCTGATTCAACATGTCGCGAGCGAATACCGATTGAAACCCAAGAACGGAGCAGGATTGGGAACGGACAAGAACAGCCTGACGCACCGCCAACTTCAATTGATGAATCTGGTCGCGCAGGGCCTCTCGAACAAGGAAATTGCCGCCAGCTTGAATCTGTCGGAATTTACGGTAAAGAATCACATCCGGCGCGTGATGAGACAAATGGAAGCCGAAAGCCGGCACGAAGCCGTCGATCTGATTCGCGCCACCGGCCACCTAGTCGCGCAGTAGCGGTACGAATCTTTCTGCTTCTGTCCACGACGACAGAACTCTTCGTAATCGATCTGATCGCGCAGCATGATCCACAGCCGGATTCCCAGCTTGTGGGCCATCGCTGCACCTGCTTTCCCCACTCCCTTCTGCACCAATTTCCGGCGATAGAACCGCTGCAAGTCGGGATCGCGCCGTGCCGCATGAGCCGCCGCTTCTCCCCACAAGAAACGCAACAGCGGGCTGCCTTGTTACTCAGTCCGCCGAAGCGCTGACGTTCGCCGCTCGAGTATTCGCGCGGAATGATCCCGACGTAGCTGGCTACCGCCTTGCCATCCGCGAAGCGTTGCGGATCACCCAGGAATACATCCGCGGCCAGTGCCGCTCACCGGCCCTACCCCCGGATGGGTCCTCGGCTGTCGTGCCCCGAGACGCTGCTCCGCTTGCTCGCTGACCGGAAGTCCACCCGCGAGTTCGGTCGCGGCACTCTTTCGCCGCAGACGCTTTCCAACCTACTTTGGGCGGCGTTCGGAATCAACAGGCAGGATGGACGGCGCACGGCGCCCTCCGCGATGAACTGGCAGGAAGTGAGCATCTACGTGGCGACGTCAGAAGGCGTGTACATTTACGATGCCAAGGACAACGCGCTTGACCCTGTTTTGGCGGGCGACTTCCGGGCAGCCACTGGCACGCAGGCATTTGTGAAGGACGCGGCCGTGAACCTGCCGTCACTGCGCTTCTGCGACCTTTTGGACCAACCTAGCCATTCATCGGAATGGACAGCCTCGGAGGATTCTCCCTAAGGGAAGTCCCCGGCTTCGTCTACAAAGAAGGAAAACTTCAACCCGATCTCTTCGCGCCAGCGAAGGTCAGTGGATTCGGCGGAGAGTATGTGGTGGCACTTTGTGGCCGTAGTCCAAGATGCTGAGAAATAACCTCACGCTCGCTATGATTATGATTGGAATCACTACAAAGACGAGAAGAGCCACGAGGAAGACTCCGGCTGTGAAAGTAAACATAGCAGCCTCCTGTTCTGGACCAAAGGGCCGCTAAACACTATTCTATCGCAATGAGCGGTTCCGGCTGCTTGATTCTACGGTCGCCAGCCCTTTGAATTGCCAAGCTGGATGCACACTTAATCGATATGAAGGCCACGCGCAGCCATCTGGTGCGTGAAATCTTTGAGATAGTTCTCTTTCTCTTTCGACGGAACCTCAAAGAGATGCCGTAATTCATCGCGCTGCAAGATTCCAAGCTCAACGAGGCGCTTATTCAAAACATGAAGCATGAAGCTCTGTTCTGCCAACGTCTCAATCAAAGCTTTCTTCGTGGTCGGCATTGTTACCCCCTTGCCGGAAACGTTCCACGCCGGCACGACCCGCCCACTCACTACTTCTTATCGAGATACTCCTCCGGAACATCATCCTGCGGCACCTCGTGTGTGCGAACTTCCCCCTTGTCAGCGTCCCCGGCGTCTTCCACGCCCTTCACCACCTCGGCCTCGAACGCGTTTCCTTGCTCGAGCAACTCGTTCACACTCTCCGAATCCGCACCTTGAACGTTGGACAATCCTTGCAAATCTCCCGATTGCTCGCCCGCCCGCGCTCTCAATCCCTCCGGTGCGAACGGTACCGTCTCAACGCTTTGACTTTTTCCCTGAACCTGTTTCTTAAGTACGCCTGCCGCTTTCCGGGCAGTCGTTTTCTTGTTGCCGAGCTTTGTTTTCATCTCCGCCTTTTTAGGAGATACCTTCTTCTTCGCCAACTTCTTCTTGGCAGTTGCCCTCGTCTTAGCCCGTTTCTTCTTAATCGGCTTCTTCATTGGCGCCACCTTGCCTGCAGCTCTTCGACTTCGTCTGCCTCTGCTTGGTCCTCTTTTTGATAGCTCTACGCCCAGTCTACACCGGTTGGTCATTCTCGGCGCGTACGGACCCAGCGGACGGGTCGATGAATTCGGCCCCGATTCATCGGCCGAAAGCAGAGGTTTACCAACAATCTTCTTCAGCTCTTCAACCAGCTTGTTGGAGCCTCTGCCCAAAAACCGCTTTCCGGCGATCTGAAGGCCCAGCAAGGAACTGCTCGACCTGCGCGCTTTGCTGCTGCACCGGCATCACTGGGTGCGTCTGCGCACGCAGGTGCAAAATGCGTTGCAGGCCATCGCGCTGGCGAACGGACTGCGGCGCGGTCCGGGCTTATGGAGCTATGACGGGCAAGCCAAGATCGCGTTTTGCCGCTGCCGCCACACGCCCTGGTATCGACGGAGCATGTTGCAGGCGATGTATCGCAAGACGGACGAGGAAATCGCGAACTTGACCGAGCAGGTCGCCGAGCACTTGCATCAGAGGACGGCCTCCTGTGGTCTGAGGCGGTGGAAGTTGGACAGGCTTGAGAGGCTGCGCGGCCGAGTTGAGGGAGAAACCGATTGCCACCAGCACAAGCCCCAACAAAAACGATGCTCTGTGTTTCATCGAGACACCTCTTCTACAGCCTACTTTACTCTCGCTGCAGCAGCCGGCCCTTTCGACACGGGGGTGGCGTCGTTGGCAGTCTCTTCTCGGGCGGCAATTTTTGCGTGAACCACTTAGATTAAGGGATCCCATGTCCGTACATCTTCTATAGGTTCGATCTAACTGGGATTCTAACACCTGTACCCAACTCGGATATTAATAAATTAAGAATCTACATTAGCTGTTAATACTTCACTATAAAGTGTGTCGGCGACACGACCGAAGAACGGGTATGCGCGTGCCGGCGTACGGACGTCAATCTGGAGGCCGCGGACCAGAAACGGGGTACGAGGAGCTGCGAAGGCAAGGATCGTCGCCGAGGCATCGCTTCTCGCATCCGGACTTATCCTGAATTAATTGTCTCTGAGACCTCTGAACCGGAGGTGCTGCGATTGTGAGATCGACAGCATTTTCAGCTGTGACAAGGATCACTACCCACACAGGTTTGAGCTACATATAGTGGGACACATGTGTGCCGGTCGGATCGGGACTATTCGTGGATTTGTGGACACGCCGTCTCAGGCGCGGGGCAGAGGGCTCGAATCCCGCAATAAGTCAACTCTGGGCGAATCGGCCTTGCAGTCGAGCAGAGCCACCTTGCTGATCTGCCACCCTGTCTTGAAGAATCAAGTAGATCAGTCAGGCGCAACACCCGCACACGTAGCCCATTCGAGAATGGCATTTGACCATGAGCTTCCCCGGGAACAATGGCGCAACGTGGATGTCGTCATTGTTGCCCAACGCTGGTTGTCCCGGCTGGTGGTGCTCTTCTTGCTGTCGTGCACGCTCGCAGTATCGAGTACCCCGCCTCCAGAGACGTGGGTGCCGATGCGCTGGACGGGCGGTCCGTTGGAAGTTGCCTGGCGAACCCACGCGAAAACGCTCCCCGCCGACGGCGCCGTCCGCGACGCTCTCACCCGCTGGTATGAGCCGGCCACGCTTAGTCTTCTAGAGAACTCTCCCGTAAACTGCCTGCTGGTTACCTGGAGCGCTCCCGCGGGTGGAGCTGTCGAAGCTGAGCAACAGCAACTTGTGAAGGTCTACGCGGAGGCGGCGCACAAGCGCGGTCTGGCAGTGTTGGGTCTCGTCTACGCGGCTGGCGATGCTTCGAAAATCGCCGCGGACGCCAACCGGGTGAGCTCGATGGACTTGTGCTCGAAGGAGAGTTCACCCCGGAATTTTCCGCCGACTTGCGCAAGGCCGCCGGCTCCATGTTAGTGGTCGAGATCGCAAAAGACGCGGATTCGTGGCGGTGGAACCCTGCACCGATCGTCGCCGTCGCAGGTGTAGCGCCGAGCGCGCGCATGCTTTCGGAAATGGGTATTCGCGGTGCGCCCTCCAGCCAGCCGTGGATCGAGTCGAACATCTGGCTGGTCCGGTCGTTCGGTCTCGGCTCGTCCTTGCGACCGGTATGGATTAGCAGCCAATTGGAGAAGGCCTCGGTCCCCGATTACGAGCGGGCAGTGGCCGATGCTGCCGCAGGCGGCGGACATTGGATCGTCTCGCTCGACGATAGTCTTCGCGCCAAACTGCGTGCGCGGGATGCCTCGGCGCTCGAAGAGTGGCACCGTGTTTCGAGCTATCTGAAATTCGCGGAAAGTCACGCTGGTTGGCGTACTGTAGCGCCATATGGAAAAGTCGGCTTCGCGCTCGATGCAGCGAGTACGAAACAAGAACTTGCGGATGAGTACCTGAACCTTATGACACGCCGCCAAGTGGCTTATCGGCTGGTGGCGCGTTCCGGGCTGAATGCCGCTGCAGTGGCGAAGTTCCGAGCGATTGTGGCCACAGAACTCGACCCGCCGACTGCGGCCGAGCGCAAACTGCTGCAGGATTTCGCCGAGGACGGCGGGCTTGTAATTGCTGGTCCCTCGTGGGGCGACGCTCCGAAGACGGAGCCGTTTGCCGAGATACCGGCCGGCAAAGGGCGCGTAGCCGTTTACAGAGACCCTGATCCTGAAACGGTGGCGCGCGATCTGAAGGAACTGCTTTCGGACGAGGACCTTGGAGTGGTTCCGTTCAACGTGCCGTCGGTGATCACGTTCGCAAGGGGAGGCGACCCCGGGCAACCGCTGGTCGTGCAGTTAGTCAACTATTCCGACCATCCGGCGGAGGCAATTACGCTTCGTGTGGCGGGCAAATTTCGCTCGGCTCGCCTAGAAACGCCAGAGGGTGCGGCGATGGACCTGGCGCTGCGGGACGCCGAGGGAAGTACGGAAGTGACGATTCCAAAACTTTTGTTGTGGGGTACGGTTTCGATGGAATAAGCGGACTTTGAAGGAACAAGAGGAGACAAAACAATGTGCAAAGGACTGACGCGGCGCGATTGGTTGGCACTTTCTGGTCTTGCGGCAGGTGCAATGGCGGTGCGACCCAGTGTAGCTCGGGCGGCCGAAGGCGCGCGGACTATGCCGGAGAACCCCGCGGCTCCGGCGGAACCGGTATCCGTCGCGAAGGTCCGCAACTACAACGAGGACCTGACAGCGCAATTCCGCAAGATGTTCGACCAGATCGGCGGGATCGAAAACCAGGTCAAGGGGAAAACGGTCGGGATCAAAGTCAATCTGACAGGCGACGCTCCTTTCCCGGGATACACGGCGGGCGACACGCATTGGGTGCACCCTCGCGTCGTGGGCGCGGCGGTCGCGGCGTTTGGAGCTCTCGGCGCAAAGCGCATCCGCATTCTTGAAAGCACCGACAGCCGCAAGCTCGGCCACAAACTCGAAGACAAGCTGCTTGCAGGTGGTTGGGACGTCGCCGCCATCCGCAACGCAGCGCCCCATGTTGAATTCGAGGATACGAACACGATCGGCCAGGCCAAGCAATACTCTCTGTTCAAGGTCAAGAGCAAGCCATACGTTTTCCCAGCCTTCCTGATGAACCACTCCTATGAGGACTGCGATTACTTCGTGAGCATGGGCAAGATGAAAAACCACGAAGAGATGGGCATCACCATCTGCATTAAGAACCTGTTCGGCATTACACCAAACGGCTTGTATCACGACCGCGAGCAAGTTTTCCACTACGGCTACGTGCAGGCGCCTTCCGGCGCGCCCACCGAACTCGATCCGAAGTCGACCCGCTACGAAGGCTGGCGGCTCCCTCGCATTCTCGTCGATATTCTCGGCTCGCGCCCGGTGGACCTGGCCATCGCCGATGGCATCGTTGCCATGGTTGGCGGCGAGGGTCCCTGGGTGCTCGGTTCCAAGCCCTGTCATCCGGGAGTCCTCGTCGTCGGCAAGAACTGCGTAAACGCCGATTCTGTCGCTATGGCTTGTATGGGCTACAACCCGCGTGCTGGCCGGCATGAGGCGCCCTATCGCGTCTTCAAAAATCCCAAAGATCATCCAGTCGATCAGTGCCACCCCACCGATGAGACCTTCCAATACGCCGACAATATGATGCTTCTGGCCGAAGCCGCGGGAATCGGCTCGGCGGACCTGACTAAAATCGATGTTCGCGGCGTACCTATTAAGGAAGCGATGTTCGACTACGAAGCCTTCTGGAAGAACCAGACGCCGAAGGGGGTTTCCTGAGGCGCTTGGTTCTCACCCTGTTCACAGCGGTTCACCTGGCGTTGCCGGCCGCACCGCAGCAACTGGAAAAGCTCGAAAGAAGCACGGATGCCATGGGCACGACGTTTTCCGTCGTCGTCTATGGCTCCGACCGGGTATCCATGAACCAGGCGATCGATGCTGCATTTGAGGAAGTACACCGCCTGGACGCGTTGATTTCGAATTACCAGCCCTCGAGCGAGTGGAGTCGTATTAATCGTGAGGCGGCCAAGCGCCCGATTGCAGTCTCACCAGAGTTGTTCCGTCTCCTGTCCGAATGCATCGAATACAGCCGCACGAGCGAAGGCACCTTCGATCTGACTGTCGGCCCGCTCATGCGCGCCTGGGGCTTTGCTGGCGGAGGTCATCATGTTCCATCTCCCGACCAGATCCGCGAGGCGCTTGAACTCGTGGGTTACCGGCACGTGCAACTGAACGCACGGAAGCGAACCGTGCGTTTCGATCGTCCCGGTGTAGAGATCGATCCCGGCGGAGTGGGTAAGGGCTACGCCGTCGATCGCATGGTCGAGATCCTCCGCGCACGAGGTATTCGCAACGCGCTCGTCGCCGCATCCGGCAGCAGTATTTTCGGCCTTGGCAACCCACTGGACGAGCCTCGAGGCTGGCCCATCAGTATTGCCGACCCCTGGGACCACCGGAAGAACGCGGCACAGGTGTTCCTCAAAGATCTGTCCCTTTCCACCTCGGGCAGCTACGAGAAATCATTCCGTTCCGGCGGACACCGTTACTCGCACATTATGGATCCCCGCCGCGGCATTCCGGCCGAAAGCGCTGTTCAGGTAACCGTCATTGCGCCCCGCACCATTGATAGTGAGGTCTGGGCAAAGCCTTATTTCATCCTGGGATGCGCCTGGACGGCGACGCACAAGCCGAAGTCCTGGCGTGTGCTCTATTGCGAAAACACGCCCGGCGCCGCGTGCTCCTGGGTGAAGTAGTAGCCCGCTCGGTTGGATCCCGATGCCGAGAGCTTAAAACGGATAGCCGCGCGGAGCCCAACCGTTTGGTCTAGAGTCTTGCACACACCTGCCACACCACGCAGCAACTCCAACGTGAGAAGGAGTGCGTCCTGAACTTCCTTTCAGTGGAGCAGGTGGGCGCGATCAACCAACCGGTGCAGCCTCACCGGTTCCAAGCCTGACGACGCCACTTGCAGTAGTTTCCGCTTATTCGCCTTTTGGAAGGTGTCCGGAAACGGGGTTCGAGGAAATCAGTGGTGGTGTGCGCGAACCGGACTTCTGGCTCGTTTCGCGAACTTCACATTGTCAAGTAGCGCGTTTACCATGACTTAGGGCTTAAGCCAAAATAAAGTTTACTTTTTAGCCTTCGGTTTCTGGGTCCGCGGGTAGATGGTGTAGTTCCACTGTGGGTTTACTTTGTCATATTTGATATTGAGCTGATCCATCTCTTCATCCGAAATTTTCCTGCCGGTCTCGTACTGTTTTTTGTCCAGCTTCGCTTTCACCCGCAGACCTTTCTTGGTTCGGGTCGATCCAATCAAATTCACAACGGTTTCATAGCTCACCAGGGGTTCTCCTTTCCAATTCAAGCTGATAAACGAAAACAGGCGATGCTCCACCTTGTTCCACTTGCTGGTCCCCGGAGGATAATGACAGACCCCCATACCAATATCCAATTGGTCTGAAAGTTGTTGGAGGTAATACTTCCACGCGCGGCTTCGGCTACTGTTGCTGCCGCCGCTGTCCGCACACAAAAGCCACTGGGAAGCCTTGGGATAATATCGCCGCCCCACCCCCATCCACCACTGACGAAGACTTTCGACCGCAAACTCCGCCGTATCATGGGTCATCCCGACGTTCACAAAACCTTGATTCCGATGAACATCGTAAGCCCCGTAGGGAATTGCTGTCCCCACCGCCAGGCTGGGGAAGTCATACGTATTCACCTCTCGCGGTTTGCCTTTCGGGCGCCACGTCCGTCCAGGATTCTTAAAATCACCCACCCGCTCTTTCTTCTTGGTGTCAATGGACAGGACTGGGTTTCCCTGGTGGATGAAATTCCGGATCCGTGCATTGATCGCACGAAATTGTTCATCCCGGTTCGCGGGAGCGCTGCCCTCTTTGTTTTTGACGTTCCCTTGAAGGGAGTAGCCCAAGGCACTCAGTTTCCGATGCACGGTTCGTTGGCTCACCGCATGCCCCTGGCGAGTCAGCTCTTCGGCAATGCGATACGTCGATTTGCTCGTCCAACGCAACGGACTCATGGGATCCCCGGCCGTGGTCTCTTCCATGATCTTCTCCAAGGCCCGTTTCAATGACGGATAGGATGCCTCTATAGCTTTGCGCCCACCTCCCAGTCGGCGAAGTCGTCCCGTTTCGCCCAGCAAGCGCTTTTGCCTTAAATCGTTTATTCCTTTTAGAATCGTGGGGCGCGACATCCCGGTCAACTCGTGCATCGCCTTTAGACCCCCGCGACCCAACGCCAAGGCTTCCTTCGCCACATACCACCGGGCCTGCGCTTCGTTCAACGTTTTAAGCACTTTGAGCATGATGGCGCGATGAGCGATTTCCATGAAGCTATCGTGCCACATAGTTTCGACAAAAAGTAAACTTTATTTTGGCTTAATCCCTTAGGTCAGATTTGCCTCCGATATTCGACCGTAGTCTAGCGCAGTTCTGTTGCAGAATGCCCCGAGTTCACGTTTGAACACTGCTCGGATGCAGGGCCGTGAGGCCGTCGAAGCGACTGAAGTCTGCCACGTTCAGTGTAAGGATATGCCTGACGCCGTGAACATACATGACCGCTGCCAGTCGTGCATCGTGAACCTGAACTCCCATGACACCATGCTTTACGACAATCTGGCGCCACTCGCGGTAGACGCGCTCGTTTTCCGGCAGCAGGCTCATGCCTGTTTCGATCGCAAGCACCTCCCGCTCCGCTTCAGCGACAGACAATCCCCGTCCGTTGCGCTCAGCAGGACGCGTCATCGTATTTGGGCGGGCGTGCGCGGGTGTTCCGCTGAAGGTTGCGCCACTGCTCGTTGAGCGACTGGGCGATCTCAGCCAATGTCGCTTTTTCTCGGCCCGAGCGCCACGACTGCGATTTCTCTCTTAATCCTGGTTTCGATATTGGGTTCCATGAATGGCATGATACTCACCGGCCACGCGTCTACTATGCGATGGCACGCCAGGGAGTATTTCCTCGAGTTTTCGGACACACGAATGATCGCCACTGCACTCCGATCGCGGCCTTGATGGTCCAGGGCGTTTGGGCAGGTGTGTTGGCCGCTTCAGGCAGCTACGAACAACTTTTCACAGACGTCATTTTCACTGCATGGATCTTCTACGGACTGGCGGTAGGGGCGGTCTTGGTGCTGCGGCACACTGAGCCAGAATTGAAGCGACCCTTTTGTGTCCCGGGATATCCTTGGCTTTCCGTACTGTTCTGCGTTGCGGCGACGGGCTTGATACTTAACACATTGATTGAGCGGCCCCGGAATGCCTCGATAGGTATCGGATTGGTAGCCAGCGGTCTCCCAGTCCATTTCTTTTGTACGAAAGCGCCATCGGAGCGGCAGCAGAATAACCAGCCTTGTGAATCAGGACGGCCGCCAGCAAACGGGAGTGCAACGGAATGATCGATATATGTTAGCGTGGCGCGACCGAGCATCCGCAACTGGCAAGGATCGTAGGAATCCCAGCAGCTTCTCTGTGGTTCGGATCATGCTTACGGTGTGTAGCGCCTCCGAACGTGACGAATGCTTGCTGACAACCACACTTCGACAGCGGCGGTATCGCCTATGTCTCCATCGTAGGTCACGTAAACACGAAGCTCTGTCTAAAGCTTGCTGAGGGGGGACATGACCAAGAGGAATAAAACGGTTTGGGTGGGTATGTTGCTGATTCCTCAGATGCATAAGACACCGGGCGATGCGTCCCGCTCGCAAAGAGATGACGCAGACCGCGCTGCCGTAGTCGCTGTGGAAAACGATTGGCTCAGTCATCAGTCAGATGGCCCAAGGCTAAACCCTATTCTCGTTGATGACTTCATGCATCCAATTCCAAGTGGTTTATTTCTGAACAAACAGGACCACATTCAATGGGCGGTGGAGCATCCCCGTCCAGCAGGCTGGAGGGCCAGATTCGACAAAACTAAAAGTTAGAGTCTACGGTTCGACAGCGATAGCCAATGGAATCGTCGAAGCAAGTGACAGCCCAGAGGTCAAGCTTCGCAAAACTATTTTCACCGACGTGTTTGTCTATCGCGATAACCGCTGGCAGGCCGTGAATGCGCAGGAAAATGAGATCGGCAATGGTCGATAGTGGGTACGACAGACTGGTCGTCCGGCAATCTGTTAGTCAAACGAATTCAAGACAGCTACTATCATTGCGAAGTATTTATCGAGAAGCCACACCCTGCGAGGCGCCTGCACGCATTTGTCCGATGAACACATTATTGCAAGACGTGCGTTACGGAATTCGGATGCTCCTTAAATCGTCGGGCTTCGCCGCAATCGCGATTTTGACGGTGGGGCTGGGAATTGGCGCGAATACGGCGCTGTTCTCCGTGGTCAATGGCGTGCTGCTTAATCCACTACCCTATCCAAATGCGAGTCAACTCGTCGCGCTGTACGGGAAATATCCCGGGGACGATCAAGCGCCGATTACTTACCTCAATTTCCTCGATTGGCGGCGGGACAATCAATCGTTCTCATCCATTGCTTTGTACCACAACGAAGACTACAACTTCACCGGAATGGGTGAAGCGGAACGTGTAAGCGGTTACATGGTTTCGGCCGATTTTTTTGAAACGCTCGGCGTGAAGCCCGTTCTTGGCCGCCACTTCCGAGCAGACGACGATCAGGTGGGGGCGGCGCCGGTTGTAATTCTCGGCGGTGGTTTCTGGAAGCGCAGGTTCGGAGCTTCGCCTGACATGGTGGGGAAGTCGATCAACCTGAATGGCACATCGCACACGATTGTGGGCGTGATTCCCGCGAGCTTCAGCTTTTATGGCCACGACCGAGATGTCTACACGCCTATCGGCCAATGGAACGATCCGTCCTTTCACGATCGCCGTATCGTCTTCAGCTCAGGAATGGTTGGGCGGTTGAAACCAGGCGTAACGCTGTCCATGGCAAAAGCGGATATGGGGAACGTCGCACGAAATCTCGCTGCTGCGTACCCGGAGGCCGATAAAGGATTAGGCGCCACGCTGGTTTCGATGAAGGAAGACATGGTTGGCAATGTTCAGCCACTTCTGTTGGTGCTGCTGGGTGCGGTCGGGTTCTTGCTTCTGATTGCGTGCGCCAACGTCGCGAACCTCCTGCTGGCACGATCGATAGGCAGATCGCGTGAGTTCGCGATTCGCGCGGCGCTAGGCGCGAGCCATAGACGTGTGATTCGGCAGCTTCTTACGGAAAGCGTCCTGCTTGCCGGCCTGGGAGGAGCGCTGGGTCTCTTGTTTGCTTTTTGGGGCCCGAAAGCGGTGCTCGGTACTTTGCCAGCCGCCTTGCCGCGTGCAAGTGAAGTCTCTATGGACTCGAGTGTGCTCCTCTTCACACTCGGAGCCTCGCTCTTTGCCGGAATTTTGTTCGGGCTGGCTCCTTCGCTGAAAGCGTCGCGCGTCGATTTGCAAGAGGTTCTCAAGGAGGGCGGCCGAGGCTCCAGCGGCGTGCGCCACCGGCTTCAGGAAATTTTCGTCGTGGCCGAAGTGGCGCTGGCTTTGGTCTTGCTCGTGGGTGCAGGACTGATGATTCGCAGCCTGACGTCGCTTTGGCGTGTCAATCCCGGCTTCAACCCCAACCATGCAGTTACCTTTAGTTTGTCGCTTCCCGCATCTCCTGCGACTAGTACGGCGGAAACACGCGCCCGGCTGCGCGCCTTTGACGATAAAATGATGTCCATCCCTGGCGTGGAAGCGGTCTCCGTGACGCTAGGCTCGCGCCCGATGCAGCACAATTCCTCCGAGTCCTTTTGGATTGAGGGGCATCCCAAACCTGCAAACCTAAACGAAATGAGCCCGGCGATGTTCTATCTCGCCGAATCGGGTTTCCAGCAAGCCATGGGAATAAACCTGCAGCGCGGACGTTTCATCACGCCGCAGGACGACGAGCACTCTCCGGTGGTGATCGTGATCGACGACGTATTCGCGCGCACCTATTTCCCGGGCGAAAATCCGATCGGCAAGCACGTCCATCTCGCGACCTTCGAGGTGGAAGCTGAGATCGTTGGCGTGGTGGAGCACGTGAAGCAGTGGGGCCTCGATGGAGACGCAAAATCAGCTATCCAAGCACAATTTTATCATCCATTTATGCAACTCCCGGACAACATCATGCGTCTGGCGGCGACGGGCGTGGCGGTCGTTCTGCGCAGCAAAGGTGATCCCTCTACGTTGATGGGACCCGTCCGCAAGGCCGTCCAGGAAATCGATCCGCGCGAAGTGATCTACAACGTCGCGACGATGAACCAAGTGGTGGCCAATTCGTTGGCGGCGCGGAGATTCTCAATGATCCTGCTTGGCGTGTTCGCGGCCTTGGCGCTAGCACTGGCGTGCGTGGGAATTTACGGGGTGATTTCCTATCTCGTGGGGCAACGCACAAACGAAATTGGTGTGCGCATAGCTCTCGGTGCGCAACGCGCCGACGTGCTGCGGCTGATTCTCGGGGAAGGCACTCGCACGGCACTTATCGGAGTGGTCTTCGGGATTGTTGCAGCGCTGGGCCTGACGCGGCTCATGAGCAATCAGCTCTTCGGCGTAAGTGCGCAAGATCCGCTGACCTTCGCCGCCGTAGCGTCGCTCCTGATGATTGTGGCCATTGCGGCCTGCTACGTTCCGGCGCGCCGAGCCATGAAAATCGACCCCATAGTTGCTCTTCGCTATGACTGACACCTTTGAGAGTGACGTATCGTCCGATGGCGGCAGGAGTGTGCAGCCAAGGTTGGACTTGGTTTCATGCTACCAGCAGACCGAAGCAAGCCGTTGTTGGACAAGTCTGGACAAGTTTTTGAAGTGGAAATCGCAGAAGCAGTTGCGCAGTAAGTCTATATGAGAGCGGGAATTAGAAGTGGTCGGGCACTCTTGCCGATTTTGAACCGCGTAGCCCAGATACGTGCCTGCCTGAGGGCGTCTCAGTCCAAGACTGCTTGATAGGCGGGAGTTGACTTTGTCGCGTTTGGATAAATAACATAGGCTGCCTACCTCTAGGAGGCTCTATGAAGCCTGCTTCAAGAATGCGAGTATCGGAATATACGCAATCATCGACCACGCAACGTTTGAGCCAGACGCCGGGCCGCCTAACTCTGTCCGAATATTCGGCGTGTTCGTAGTCCCTGTTCTTCTGTCGAGCGGCAATTACCGCAGTCCTCAGAGAGGTCACCTTTACTTTCGGCTTGCGCCCGGTACGGAGCAGGCAACACGATGCGATTGGAGCGAACTCAAGACCGTCGCTGGGTCAGGGAAGGTGTTTATACATCAATTACGCGGAACGACGCTCTGCCCTCTGCTTCTTTGCTCGGGCGAGGCTATACAGGGTAACCAAGGTCATGGAAATCACCAGCAGCGAAATGCCCCATACATTTGCGGTGGTCCACATGGCGACGCTTCCTACCTGGGTGGAGGCCTTAGAGATGGCTTGCGGCGCCGTAGCGGCGTTTGCTGAGTCGATCGTGATTGCGTTGTTCACAGTGACCGCTGCAGGCTGCCCGAACGGCTCAACATTTCCGCCGTCGGGGAAAAACGCTGGATCCATGTCCTGCTGAGCATGAGCAGAACTCACAAGCAGCAAAGCGGCTCCCAGCCCCATCAATATCATCTGCATCCGGACCATCGTTCTGAATTTCATGGCCCACCTCAATTTCTTTTTTTTGTTTTTTGACCACTTCGGTCGACGCTGAAGGAAAGCCAACTGCGCTGCCAAAATGCTGCCGACATAATGAGTTACTTAACTTACTTTGTCAAGTGCAACCTCTGTGTGGTTGGTGTAGTTCTCCTTTTTAGTTAATCATTATGGAGAGGCACCGTGGACGTTTGCTAGGTGATTAAACAGGGACTCGAAGAATTGGGGCTTGAGCAGAAAGATCATTTGGGTCCGTGATTTTCACCCTGTGCTGCGCAATAATTGCGCCAGTTCTGAAGCCTGACCGACCCGGGAGACAAACCATCCGCTCAATCTTCATATATACATCGTTGTCTGACAGGAGAATCGTTTTGATACTTCCCGATTCGATCAGTTCTCGAAATGAGGCGAAGAACTTCGTATCCCGGTCATCCAACAGGTAGCGACAGCCTCTCAGAAATCCCACTCCTCCATGGTTGCATTTCGTGCTTGCTGTTCCATCCACTCCTGGCCCGGGTAGGGCGTCATTCCTGCCAAGCTCACCCGCCGACTCTCCAAGTGAATGAAAAACAGGACATAGTAGGTAACCAACCCTTTCAGGGTAAGATATAGTCGCGCGCAAGCCTTTCACTCGCCGACGAGGTTCTACTAAATAAGAATGGGTTCCTCTTTTGCAAGAAGCCTTTGGGCCGGCGCCAAGAAACTGGCCATGGGATTTGCGCTGATCGTACTTTTTTCCGCGATCCTGCTTTTTTCCGATCTCGCTCACCGCAAGACCTCTTCCGCTTCTCCAGCAGATCCCAATGCGCTCGCCGCCTACCGAAACTTCAAAGCAGTGATTGTCGCAATGGCCCCGGGCGTCACCACCGATCTTTGTGCTGACGGCATGCTAGAAGGGCTCCGGCAGAGCGGCATCATCGCGAAAAAAAACCTGGAAGTGGTTCGTGCGGATGCGCAGGGCGAAATGATCCATATCCCCGCGATCCTGCAGAACTACGACAATTCCGATGTTGACGTCATCATGACCATTTCCACTCCTTGCCTTTCCGCCGCCTGCAACAAAGTCAAAAACAAACCGGTGGTCTTCACATGTGTCAGCGATCCAATTGCCGCCGGCGCCGGCACCAGCCGAACCGCGCACGTTACTCATTTGACTGGAGTCGGCAGCTTTCCGCAGGTAGAACATCATCTCGACTTGATGCTGAAGCTCGTTCCCGGCCTGCGCGCCGTCGGCACTTTATACAATCCGGCCGAAGCCAACTCGGTAAGAGAAATGTCCGTCGCTCGCGAAGTCTATAAAAAACGCGGCATCCGGCTCGAGGAAGTGACCCTCGCCGGGTCCAGTGAACTTCTTCAAGCCGTGCAAATTTTGGCCGCGCGAGATATTCAGGTGCTCTGGGTGCCTGCGGACAATACCTGCATTGAAGGCTACGAAGGCGCGGTCAAAGGTTCGCGCGACGCCCATTTGCCGCTCTTCACAGATATCTGCGCGACTCTCAACCGCGGTGGCCTGGCCTGCCTCGGTTTCAGTCCGCGCGATTCCGGCATCGCAGCCGGGAAACTTGCCGGACGCGTTCTGCTCGGCGAAAAACCCAAAGACATTCCACTTGAAGAAGTCATGGTGGAAGAAAAAATCATCAGCCGCAGTAATGCCGAGCAATTAAAGATTGCCATCCCCGCGGAACTTGCTGGAAACGTGCGCCCCTGACATCGCCCATGGAAATCGTCACCCAACAACTCGGCGACGCTCTCGAAGTCAAAGTGAAAGGACGGCTCGACAATTATTGGGGCGAGCATCTGCAGCGCAACCTGGAAGAGCTCATTCGCGGCGGCGCTCACCATCTTCGCCTGAATTTTTCCGGAGTCTCCTATCTCAGCTCCGCCGGGGTCGGCCTGCTGGTCCGCTACCATCGCCAGCTTAAGGCCATTGGTGGAAGTTTCGTCATCATCACGCCGTCAGAGCGTGTAAAGCTGGTCATCGAGCTCTGTCATCTCTCGAACCTGCTGCTCTCGCAGCAGCCCGCGGCGACGCCAACCATTTCCCGAGCCGAGCCGCGCCGCTTGGCGACTCCCGCTGCTTCGTTTGAAGTCATCGAGCGCGGCGCCGCAAAGCCGCTCAGCTGCGAAACCATCGGCGATCCAGCGCTACTGAAGAGCAGCGGATTCGGCGCTCATGATTGCCGGGCCGTACGTTTTCCCGCCGCTACGTTTGGTCTTGGACTCGGCGCCTTCGGGCACAATTTCGAGGATGCTCGCGGGCGCTTTGGAGAATTTCTCGCGGTCGCCGGTTCAGCCGCGTATCTTCCGACCGACGGAACCAACGTGTCCGACTTCATGGTCTCCAGCGGTGACCTCGTCCCCGAAATGCATACGCTTTACGGAGTGCGCTGCGAAGGCGACTTTTCGCACCTGCTGCGCTTCGAGGCGTCTGCAGTTTCTCAGCCCGTTTCGCTCGCCGACATTTTGCGCACGGCGCTCGAAGTCGCCGGCTCTTCGAACATTGGAATTGTAATCGTCGCCGAATCGGCCGGCCTCGTCGGCGCCGCTCTGCGCCGTTCACCCGCGATGGAGCGCGCCGGATTCGAGTATCCGGAGATTCGCGGCTGGCTTTCTTTCTCCACGGAACGTCTTTACGCGCGCTCGCTTGCCCTGGTCGCGGGAGTGGCTTCGTCGGAGCGTTCCGCACCGTTCGCTCCGCTGCTGCGTCCGCTTAGCGAAGGCGCAGATTTGTGCGGTCACTTTCACGCCGCCGCTTTTTCTTACCGCCCCTTGCCCAAGGGCGAGATCGATTTGAAAGCCACGGTCACGGCGCTCTTCGAGTCAGAAAATCTGCAAGGCGTTCTTCATCTGCTTACCGACGACCGCCAGGCCGCGGGCCCGCAGCAGAGCGAATTCGTACGCGGCGCGTGCTGGATCGGCGCAATTACATGAGCCTGCTGATTGGCACATTCACGATTGGTTTTGTTCTTTCGCTGCTGGCGCTTGGCGTATTCATCAGCTTTCGCATTTTTGCGTTTCCGGATATCACCGCGGACGGCTCCATCACTCTCGGCGCCGCGGTCGCGGCGACGTTGCTGGCGCATGGCGTTAATCCGCCGCTTGCTTCGCTAGCGGCCTTTGGCGCGGGCCTGCTCGCCGGAGCGTGTACTGGCACGCTGCACACCCGCTTCAAGATCAACTCCTTGCTCTCCGGAATTCTCGTGATGACCGCGTTGTACTCCGTCAATCTTCATGTGATGGGGCGCAGCAACGTTCCGCTCCTCTCCGTAAACACTCTGGTCACGCAAGCCGAACGAATTGGTGTCCGCTTCACTGGCGGGGTTGTTTCCTTCAGGCTTATTGGTTGGGAAGTGAGCGTCCGCGACGCTTCAGTTCTGTGCTCGATCGTTTTTGCGGTCGCGCTGGCGTGCACGCTGCTTTATCTTTTTCTGCGCACCAACCTCGGCATGGCCATGCGCGCCACTGGCGACAACGTGCAGATGATTCGCGCGTTGGGCGTGAATGACAGCACCATGATTGTTTTCGGGCTGGCTATTTCCAACGGACTGGTGGCGCTCTCCGGCGCACTGCTCGCGCAATATCAGGGATTTGCCGACGTCGGAATGGGCATCGGCATGGTGGTATGGGGATTGGCCAGCGTCATCATCGGCGAAGCGCTGGTCGGCACCAATCAGGTGGGGTTGACGATCATCGGCGCGGTGATGGGCTCGGTTCTTTTCCGTCTGATGGTTGCGGTCGCGTTGCGCTGGGGACTCAGTCCCAACGACTTAAGACTCATCACCGCGGTCTTCGTATTTTTCGCTCTCATCGTGCCGCAATTCCTGCGCAAGTCCCTCCTGCGGAGCGCGCATGCTTGAAGTTCAATCAATCGCCAAGACTTTCAACGTGGGCACGCCCAACGAAGTGCACTCGCTGCGCGGCGTGAGCCTCACGCTCGAAACTGGATCCTGGGTGATCATCATCGGCACCAACGGGTCCGGCAAATCCACTTTTCTGAACGCCGTTGCCGGCACTTTTTTTGTGGATGGAGGGAGCATCCGCATCGCCGGCAAGGACGTCACCGCCTGGCCAGAATACGCGCGCGCGAAATCTGTCGGCCGCGTTTTCCAGAATCCCTTCAGCGGCACTTCTCCCAATCTCAGCATTCGCGAAAATCTCAGCCTGGCGGCGCGCCGCGGCCGAGCGCGTGGACTGGGCTGGGGACTGAAGTCATCGCTCGTGGAAAAAATGCGCGAAGAAGTGAGCCGGCTCAACATGGGGCTGGAGCACCGGCTGGAAAATGCGATCGGCAGCCTATCCGGCGGCCAGCGGCAGGCGCTCACTCTGCTGATGGCCACGTGGCTGCGCCCTGAACTGCTGCTTCTTGACGAGCACACGGCTGCGCTCGATCCCAAGAGCGCCGACATTCTGATCGGGCTGACCGAACAAGTGGTGGCACGCGACAAGCTGACAACGCTGATGGTTACGCATTCAATGCAGCAGGCGGCCAGTCTGGGCGACAGGCTCATCATGATGCATCGCGGCCAGATTATTCATGATTTTCAAGGCGCGGAAAAACGGCGCATCCGGCCGGACGATTTGCTGGCGCGGTTTGAAGAAGTGCGGCGCACGGAACAGTTAGACGAGAGTGCGGCACAGATGCTGGCCGAGAAATACATTTGAGGGATGCAATAGAAAGGCGGGTCGTTTGGTCAAAAAACTGGTCGGGCCCGCTGCCCCACGCATGAACCTCACTTCAAGCACAGGTTCATGATAAATTAGGCTCAGTAGGCTGTCCCTGGCGAATTGATATTGCGGCAAGTTTTGAGCGCAATGTAAGAATGTTACGTTGGTGAAAACCGCTGAATGGGATTTTCGGTAGGCTAGTTGGGTCGAGGGCAAGCGCCATACTCGTTAGGTTCCGCCTATCCGTTGCTCCCCGTTTCCTCTGGGTTGGGATAGAGCTCGGGCGCGCCGGCCTGGAAGGTGCAGGGTTACCGTCCTCGCCCTTTCGGTGTGCGAGGCGGGGTGTGGCTGGCGAATTGTTATTTCGCCGATGATTCCTCAGGATTTCCCTTCCCTGCTACGATTCTGCGATGGGCAATCTGCTCGTTCTTTCACAATCGAGCGCCTGTCACTGCACCAGGCGGTCTTCCGTTCTTTCGCGTGTTGTAAGTTGTCGGTTCCAAAAGAGTTGGTCGGGGCGAGTGGATTTGAACCACCGTCCTCCTGGTCCCGAACCAGTGGCTAAATCAATCTAAGTCGCTGTGCTGGCGTCACTTGTAGTTTTTCGGGCCGCTCTCAGTTAGACAAGTTTGGACAAGTCCCCCGTAATTTTGGTCCATTCGCGTCGCGGGTTCAGAATTCTAGCGCGGGGCTGCCGAGGATCAAACGCGGGTGGCGCACGCTCACGGTTAGCATCGAGTAGTCAACCATCATCGCCGCGGCTCCAATTACTTGGTCGCCTCGACCAACTGAAGGGA
Organism: Candidatus Acidiferrales bacterium; assembly: GCA_963839315.1. GTDB lineage: Bacteria > Acidobacteriota > Terriglobia > Acidiferrales > UBA7541 > Acidiferrum. Next base: position 207,011 of record CAWIUU010000028.1, on the reverse strand, counting down.
ACAAGTGTCAAGCAGGCTCAAAGCCCGGAAGCCGCAGTGCTTTCCGGAGGGAATAGACGTCTCGGCCAGCATTGCAGTTAAGAATCGTTTCATCTAGAATATCAACCTAGATGGGGAGGAGATCCATGCGCAAAGTCGGGTTGTTTGAGGCCAAGCAGAAGCTCTCGGAGTTGGTAGAACGGGCAGCGGCAGGCGAGCGCATTGGCATCACGCGCCGCGGCAAGCTGGCCGCGGTCATCGTTTCCGTCAAGGGCCAGTACGACCTGTGCGGGATCTTCGAGAACTTGGAAGGAATTCGGAGAAGAACGCACCGAGTCAAAGGCGTGAGCGTAAAAGACCTCATTGAAGAAGGCCGCTCATGAAGCCCTTTGTTCTGGATGCCTCTGTTGCGCTTGGCTGGACTCTGGACAATCCGGTTCCCGCATCTGCGACTCAAGCGAAGCAGGCTTTGTTATCCGGGACCAGGGCAGTGGCTCCGGCATTGTGGCATCTAGAAATTGCCAACGGCCTGGCCGTAGCCGAGAGACGAGGAATCCTTACCTCCTCCGACGCCATGTTGGCCCTCCTGCAACTCGAACAATTGTGTGCGCAAGCCCTCGAAATCGAAGCGGACATTGTTCCCATGCGGCAGGCGTTAACGACGGCGCGCGCGTATCAGCTATCGGCTTACGACTCGGTTTATTTAGACTTGGCGCTTCGAGCCAAACTGCCTCTGGCAACCCTGGATGTGGCTCTCCGCAAGGCCGCGGGTAAAGCCGGCGTGGAATTGCTGCACTAAATAGCTGGTCGTTCAGCACAAGCGCCGGCGGGACTCGCACCTTGTTGCATGGCGTGATCGCCAAGAGCCTCGCCTATCAGCCGGCGGACTGCTTCCGCGTCCATCGGCCCGTTGTTGTTCCGGCCAGGACTTTCCTGAGCCAACTGCTCTGAGCATGCAAGCAGCAGCAACGAGAACAGAGAAAAGACGTCGGCTGATGGCTTATGGCGACCGCTGTCGCCCGCCGGGACGGACAAACTGTTTGCGCCCTCGCGTTTCCTTCGCACTCTTGTTCTGACTTGCGCGAGTTGAAGACAATGAGGAGGTAAGTGCGCTCCTTTTAACGAGATCCAGTCCGAAGAGTTCAGAAAGATCGCCGGTAGACAGAATTTTTCCGGAATCTCCTCCTTTCTTTGCGAGAAGAAGCCCTCTACCAGCGCTGCTGATGAGTTCTTTTTCGTCCAGCTTGTGAAGCCGAAACAGGAGCTGGGGCTGGCGGTCGAGGCGCGCGCCGATGCCGTAGAGCACGGCGGCGACATGCTTGCACATATAAGCCCAGTCCGGGCAACTACACGAAAATTGAATCTCCTTTGGCGAGGGGAACAGTCCACTGTTTTCTTTGCAAATTCGCTCCATGACTCCCTTGGAAAATCGCCCTTGTAGCAACTCCACCAGGGAATCAATGGCCCCGGCACAGTCCTTGCAGATAGAATTCCAACGCGCCTTGCTGACGGGCGTGATTTTCACGGCGACTTTATAGATGGACGAGCCGCTCACAAGCGCTTTCACTTCACCGAAGGCAATCTGCAGATCGATGACGGAACCATTGCGGAGATAAGTGCGGCCGCGGGGCAGACGATTTGCGTAATCACTGTAACGTTCCAGGTTCTCGCACCAGGCTTTTCCCCAGAAGGTTGTAGCAATGCCGCGGCCTTCAATCTCGACAGGCGAGACGACGTGCCCCTTTTTCTTCAACTGCGCGATCTTACGCATCGCTTGCGCTTGCCGCTGTGCGACAGACACATAGGGTCGCCATCCCCAGTCTCCGTAGTACATGCTTCACACCTCCGCCTGGGCGCTGTTTAGGTCGAGCGCCACGAGCCTCAGCAAATCCTCGTCGTTCATTTCAGTGAGCAAAAAATCGGCGCCGCCTTCGAGCAAGTCTTTCGAAAGCTGCTGCTTCGATTCAATCAGCTTGTCAATCTTTTCTTCCACTGTCCCGCGGCAGACGAACTTGTGCACCAAGACGTTCTTGGTCTGGCCGATGCGGTAGGCACGATCGGTCGCCTGGTTCTCAACCGCCGGATTCCACCAGCGGTCAAAGTGCACGACGTGCGAAGCGGCTGTGAGGTTGAGTCCCGAGCCTCCCGCCTTGAGCGAAAGCACGAAGAAAGCAATCCTCTCCTCTTCCTGGAATTGCCGCACCAGCTCTTTGCGCTTTCTGACTTCTGTCTCGCCATCCAGTACCAGCCCAGGACGTCCGAACACATATCCCAGAAACGCTTCGAGCGGCCGGGTCAGTTCGCGAAACTGCGTAAACACCAAGACCTTTTCCTGTTTGGCGGCGATGGTTTCAACGATCTCGCGCAAGCGGGCCCACTTACCGCTGTCTTCCGGGTTCCATGCGCCGTCGCCCAGCCACTGCGACGGATGGTTGCAGATCTGCTTTAACCGCACGAGGAACGCCAGCACCTGGCCTTTACGCTCGATACCTTCAACTTTCTTAAGCCGCCGTTCAAGCTCCTCGACGGCTTGCTGATAAAGCGCCGCCTGCTTGCGGCTGAGCTGGCAGAACGCCTTGACTTCAGCTTTATCCGGCAGATCGGCGATGACCGTTTTGTCGGTCTTCAGCCGTCGCAAAATATAAGGCCGCACTAGCTCTCGCAAGGGGCGGTAGGGATTGTGCGGCAGCGCCGCCAGACGCTTGGTAAAAATTGTAAATTCCTTGGCCGAACCGAGCAGGCCGGCATTCAGGAAATCGAAGATCGACCAAAGATCGCTCAGACGGTTCTCGATGGGGGTGCCGGTGAGGGCAAACCTCACACCTGCCTTGAGCTTCTTCACCGCCAAGGTCTGCTTGGCAGAGGCATTTTTGATGGCTTGCGCTTCGTCGAGCACTACCAGATTCCAGGAGACGCCGGCGATCCAGGGAAGGCGCAGCAGCGAGCCGTAACTCGTGATCACAACGTCTACCTGGCGCAATTTTTCCGACGTCATCCTTTTTAAATCTTCGGCAGGCATCTCGGAGGGATGCGCGATTACGGCTTTCAAACTTGGCGCGAAGCGTTCGAGCTCCGACGCCCAGTTTGCGAGCAGAGAGGCGGGGGCCACCAAAAGGCTGGGTGCCCGGGCGCCATTGGATTGCTGACGGAGTACGAGCAGCAGTGCCAGCACCTGAATGGTCTTACCCAGTCCCATGTCATCTGCCAGGCAGGCCCCCAGGCCGAGCTGCGCGAGCAGATAGAGCCACCGCACGCCATCTTGCTGATAGGGGCGTAGCGTCCCTTTCAGCGCCGGGCCCGGATCGACACGCGCCAGACCCTCCTGGGTACGCAGTCCCTTTAGTGTTTCGGCAAGCCAAGGGCCGGCGGCAACCTTTCCCCACTCAGCGACCGAGGCGGTGGAATTTCCGTCGGCCGCGACATCGGTGCCGGCGAGCATGCGCATGGCTTCCTGAAAACTAATGCCTTGCTCAGCGGCCGTGCGCTCAATCTCGCCAAAATGCTCTAGCGTTTCCCGCAAGCGCTCGGCGTGTACCTCGACCCACCGACCTCGCACGAGGGCAAGCCCATCGGAGGTGCGGAGTAACTCCTGCACCTCGGCCTTGCTTAGCCTCTCGCCGTCGAGGACCACTTCCAGGTGAAAGTCGAGGAGCGCAGCCTGCCCCAGCCCTGATGGTGGCCTGCCTCCGACAGTGGCCGTCACTTGAGCGCGGGGAGGACGATTTGCTCGCCAGGTCGCCGGCATGCGTACAAGTACACCGGCGCTTTCAAGCTTCTCCACATCGCGCAAGAGCTGCATGGCTTGCGTGGGAACCCACCGCAGCGGGTGGAAAATCTCTCCGGCGTCGACCATAGCCTTAAGCCACGAGCAGCTCTCGGCCGCACGCTGAACGGGGAGAAGCAGGGAGAGCAATCGGTCTCGATTTTCCGCGCCGGCATACTCCCGCAAGGCCTGGCCGAGCGGAACATGCTGAGCCTTGGCGTGCGCGGAAAGCCGCGTCGTGTAAGTAGCAAGAAACGCGAAGGGCGCGGCTTCATCTTTGCGGTTTTCGGCAAGATTGAAGTGCACGCGACCGACCAGGTTCCACGCCGGATTGCGCCGCTTCAGAAACTCCTCGATGCTGCACTTCGCTTCCGTCAGTTCAGCCCAAAACGCCCGATCGAGGTCCTGCCAGAGATCGCTCAAGACTGCCGCGCTCAGGTACTCGGCACCTGTCATGGGAGGTGCGGCCAGCACGAACTGGTCGAGTTCTGATTTGGGAGGAGTCGGTGGGTGAGCGCGATGTGGATCGGCAGCTTCAATGGGCCGGGTACAGACGCCCGTTACATAAGGCGCGGCGAATTCACGCCAGAACCAGAGTGCCGGGGGAAGAGCGACGCCGATTTCATCGGCACCGAGCGCAAGGAGGCCATGTCCCGATCCGCGGGTGAAGGCGTTTTCCATCCGCTGAGCAAGCTGGGCGTCGAGCGCGGGAGCGTCCTCGTCTCGCTCGACGATCAATCGACCGTGCGGGGTCAGGACCGGCGCTAGAGAAACCAGCGACATCGTGCCGGCTCAAGACTAGCAGATTTTATCGGGTATCTGTTTGTGAGCTTGATCGAAAATCTAATTGTCTGTGGAAAAAAACGGAATCGCCTCAGATCAGGCTCAAAGCGGATTGTGCCATCGGTCGAGCACGCGGTCGACCTCGTCGTGAATCTCAGCGCGGGCTTCGCTGCACTCATATCCACTCATTAGAAGCTTGTAGCTGGCTAATTGTTATTTCGCCCTTGATTCCTCAGGATTACGATTCTGTGATGGGCAATCTGCTCGTTCTTTTCACAATCGAGCGCCTGTCCTATGACCAGGCACTCCACGCCTCCGTGGATGTTCCCACGGCCTCTCACCCGCATTTTTAGATCCGACGATGAATCCCAGTCAACGTCACTCCATGGCAAGTCGAAGTCACTCATAGTCAAGTTAAGGAAGCTTCGGAGGGTAGGCTCAGCTTCGAACCTCGGTCTTCCGGACGCCCTACGTAGAAAGCCGTCCATCGATTACCGACTCACGATTTGTGCGAGCCGGCTCAGAGGAGTGGGGAAGACAACCATATTTGTTCGATGTGAATTTCGCTTCAGGAGGTTGGAGATGGACACTTCCAAATCATTCTGGACTACATTTCGTCTGCTCGTACTTCTCCTGGTGTTTAATGGCTTCGCTTCATCGCAGACTTCGACCACGTCTCTGCAGGGTACGGTTACAGACCCCAGCGGAGGCGCCATCGCCAATGCCACGGTTGTGGTGGCGAACGACGAGTCCAAAGCGGAGCGGAGCACCGTCACAGACGCCCGAGGAGAGTACCGGTTTCAGGCTCTCCCTCCCGGTACTTACACGCTGACCGTTACCGCGACAGGATTTGTCCGCCAGGAACAGAAGGGCTTGCACTTGCTCGTGAATACCCCTGCCACTTCAAACCTTCAGCTGAGAATTGGGAGCGCAATGGAATCCATCTCGGTAACTTCGGAAGCTCCCGCACTGAACATGGTTGACGCGTCTTTGGGAAGTGCATTCAGTGAGACGCAAGTGAGAGATCTTCCCCTGGACGGCCGCAATGTGCCGGAATTGCTGAGCCTGCAAGCTGGGGTGGTTTTTACGGGAAATACTCTAAACACCTCCCTGGCGGCATACAAGGATCAGGACACACGCAACGGATCGGTGAATGGGGCACGAAGTGACCAGAGCAACATCACCTTAGATGGCGTGGACGTGAACGACCAGAACAGCGGATACGCGTTCACTTCCGTGCTTCCGATCACCCAAGACTCGGTTCAGGAATTCAGGGTGACCACGTCGAATTACAACGCCGAGGAAGGAACTGGCTCGGGAGCGCAGGTGGCCCTGGTTACAAGGAGTGGATCGAACGCGTGGCACGGGTCGGCGTATGAATACTTGCGCAATACCATAACCAGCGCCAACGACTACCTGACCAAGCGCGCGGAACTTTCCAGTGGCCAGCCCAACGAGCCGCTGAAACTAATCCGCAACGTCTTTGGGGGAACCGTAGGTGGGCCAATCCTTAAGAATCGGCTCTTTTTCTTCTACAACTACGAAGGAACCCGCCTGCGAGAAGAGCAAAGCGTGGTGCGCAATATTCCAACCACCTCTCTGCGCGACGGCGTAATTCTGTACCAGTGCACACCAAATGCCGACGGAACTCCCGACACAGTTTCGTGTCCGGGCGGAAACGTTACGGGGCTTAGTAACAAGGCCTACAACTTCGCTCCTGGTTTCTTCGGGCTGTCACCCCAACAAATCACAGGCCTCGATCCGCTCCATGTACCGCTTACCAGCAACTCGTACATGATCCAATATTTCAACGCAACTTACGGCAAACTTGTAACCAACGATCAGTCCGTGGGAGACGGCTACAATTATTCCGGTTACCGTTGGCGGGCGCCCTTCAACCTGAATAACAACGCCAACATTGCCCGGATCGATTTGAATATTACGGCAAAGGGCAGCCAGACGCTCTTCTGGCGCGGGGCAATGCAAAACTTGAATAACGCGCAAGCTCCGTTCCTGCCCGGCACTGCTCCTGAGCAGACCTTGGTGGATTTCAGCAAAGGAATGGCAGTTCGGCTACACGGCATTGATTGGTAAGACAAAGGTGAATACTTTCCGATGGGGATTTACGCGTCAGAGCACGGGCTACGTGGGGAACTCAATCCAGCCGTGGAACACCTTCTACACACTCGATAACAGCTTCGCCTACAGCCACAACTTCCAAATGCCAGTGAACAATTTCCTGGATGATTTCTCCTGGACCAAGGGGAAGCACACGATCCAGGTCGGCGCCAGCGTAGGCATTGCCCGCGACCCCCGCGTCAGCTACCTCCATTCCTTCAGTCAGGGGAAGGGTGCAACGTTCTGGATGTATCCGGTAGGGTTCGCCAATACGGGTGGTCAGAGCCCGCTGGATCCTATCAATGGCGGCTACCCGGAGCCGTATTCCAGCAGCGCTTATGATTACCCGATGCTGGGCTTGCTAGGCATGGTCTCTTTGGTGGACGCTAACTATAACTACAACAAAGATGGGACAGTCCAGGCGCAAGGTGCGCCGGTAAAACGGAAGTATGGGCTCAGTTGGTATGAGATCTACGGGCAGGACTCTTGGCGTTTCAAACCGAATTGGACACTGAATCTGGGCCTGCGATGGTCGATTTTCCCGCCACCTTGGGAGGTAAACGGTTTGCAAGCGTCGCCATCGTCCAACCTTGGAAAAGATTTCATTCAAAATTCCGAGAATATGCAAAACGGGCTGGGTTACGCTGATGTTCCGGTCCTCTCCTTCGTCGCGGGCGGCAAGGCCAACAATGGCCCTGGCTATTACAACACGCAGTATACAAATTTCTCGCCGCGCGTCTCTGTAGCCTACTCACCACGTGCCAATGGTGGGTTGCTAGGGGCAGTCTTCGGCGGATCAGACCAGACGGTGATCCGCGGCGGGTTCAGCATGGTGTATGACCGAGCGGGAATGCAGTTGGTCAACACGTTTGATGCGAACGCGCCGGCCGGCTTCTCTACCAGTTTAACGAATCCCTGTTGCGTGGATGGCGCGGACGCCGTCGCCCGCATCACGGACATCAACACGATTCCTGTCTTCAGCCAGGGTGGCAGCCAATACTTTCAGAATGCCCCTCCGGGGGGGTTCCCGCAGACTCCCCCGTCCGGCTACCCGGGAGGCCAAGCTATTACGTGGGGAATCGACCAGTCGCTGAAAACGCCGTATGCCTATGCAGCTGATTTTTCCGTTGGCCGGGAACTGCCTCGCGGGTACACGCTGCAAGTGGCTTATGTTGGCCGGTTCGGACACAATCTGCTGACACAGCGCGACCTGATGCAACCGCTGGACCTAGTGGATCCCAAATCCAAAATCGACTACTACACGGCTGCCACCGCTATTTCAAAGCTCGCCAGCACACAAGGTCTCGCGGCAACGCAACTGACCCCAAATCAATTCGATCAGGCGCTTGGCCCAAGCGCTGTGTACTGGAAGAATCTTTTGAACGCGAATGGAGCAAACTCGGCTTGCCCCGCTCCACCTTGCTTTGCCTCTGGCGCGACAAGTTATGTGATGCCGGTATCTCTTCCCAAGACCACTACCACAAATATTGCGCAGGCCGCCTATGCCCTGTACGTATCTTCCGGAGCTTATGTGGGGGACGAAGTGGTGGGACTGGGCAATATCGATTTGTACGGCTACTTGGTCGACAATCAGGCCAATCCCTATTACTTCAACGGGAAAACTGGTGAAATGTTGAATCAGCAATTTACAACCAGTTATGGATGGAGTTCCATCGGCAACTCGAACTACAACGCCTTGCAAGCCACACTGAAGAAGCAGTATCGGGGCGGAGTGCAGTTCGAGTTCAACTACACCTTTTCCAAATCGATCGATATCACCTCAGCGGCGGCACGGCTTGGCTTTAGCGGCACGGATAATGTCGGGGCACCGGGGAGCCGCCTAGTGAATGCGTTTGCGCCGCGCCAATTTCGCGCAGTTTCGGATTTCGACACCACGCATCAGATCAACGCGAACTGGGTTGCGGATTTGCCGTTCGGGAAAGGCAAGTCTATTGGGCGCAACGCGGATAGAGCGCTCAATGCAATTATCGGAGGGTGGCAGCTCACGGGACTTATTCGCTGGACCTCCGGGTTTCCGTTCTCCGTGGATAATGGTCAATTTTGGGCCACAGACTGGGACGAACAGGGGAACGGGCAGTTGATCAGGAGACCGAAGACGGGAGTATTCAAAAATCCGGTGACCGGCACAGTAAGCGTTTTTGGTGATCCAGCGGCCGCACTGAACGATTTCGTCCATCCATACCCCGGCCAGAGCGGCACGCGCAATGCGCTCCGCGGCAATGGTTACGCGGGATGGGATATGGGCTTGAACAAGACCTGGAACATGCCTTGGGAGGGCCACACGCTGCAGTTCCGCTGGGAAGTCTTCAACGTCCCCAACCTTACCCGGTTCAACGTTATGGCCGGACTTGGCGATGGTGCTCCCTCGTTGCAACAATCGGCGACCGCGTTCGGCAACTACGCAGGACTGCTGACCAATCCTCGGGTGATGCAGTTCGCATTGAGGTATGAATTCTAGGCGTGCGTGTCGCTTATGCCATGTGCGGCCGTGTCCGCTTTTCTAAACGCAATTGTGTTGGCTGCAAAGAGTCGCTTCCGCTGGGTACAAAGCAAAGCCCGGCATCGATGATGAGCTTCAGAATTCCTGCAGTCGTGTGATTTTTTCGGTTCGGTGCTCATGATAACGCTAGCCCGCAAGCTACGTCTGATCGACTACTTCGCTCTGGGTTTTGGCACCATGGTGGGTACCGCCTGGCTCGTCGTGATGGACGACATCCTCCAGCGCGGTGGCCCGCTCGGAGCAATTCTGGGCTTCACAGCGGGAGCACTGATGCTCCTGCCCATCGGCTATGTCTATGGCAAACTAGTGAAGTTGATCCCGGATGCCGCAGGAGAAGTTGCCTACACCGCGTGCGTCTTCCCTCCTGGAGTAAGCTTTGCCACGGGATGGATGATGTTTCTGGCATATTTCCTGACATGCCCATTTGAAGCGTTGGCCGCTGGAAGAATTACGGGTTACCTCTTCCCTTCTCTTAAACTCGCGGGAGCTTTATCGCATCGGCGATCATCCTGTGTATCTGCCCCATCTCCTGCTCGGTTTGGGCATCATCGCTTTTTTCACTTGGCTCAACTACCGCGGGATTCGCGCCAGCACGCAATTTCTGAAAGCCACTACGTTCACATTTCTCGCGTTAGTCATCGGGTTTGCCATCGCGGGGGCAAAACATGGCACCGCCAGCAACCTGCATCCGGTCTTCAGCCACTCTCCTCTGATTTCCATTCTGCTCGTGTGGCAGGTCGTTCCGTGGCTGATGTCCGGCTTTGAATCTGTGGGCAAGTGCGCGGAAGAAGCGAGTCCCGACTTCCGCGGGGGGAATTTCTCCGTTGCCATTATCATGACCATTTTCGCAGGACTGACCTTCTTTTGGGTGGTCATCTCAGCCGTGGCTTACGTTGCTCCTTGGCAAAGCCTCAATAGCGGGCTACAGTTCCCCACTGCGGTCGCATTTGAAAAAGCGCTGCATGCCCGCTGGATTGTGGATCTCATCCTCGGCGCGGCACTCGTCGCTCTTCTCCAAGCGTTTAACGCAAACATGGTCGCAGCCTCGCGACTCCTGTTTGCGATGGGACGCCGCAACCTGTTGTCTCCTCTGATGAGTCAAGTACATGTCGCGAACCGCACTCCGGTTCTGGCTATTTGCGGCGTTGCCTGTGCCACTGCCCTCGCGATTTTCCTCGGCGAAGCTGGCCTTGTTCCCATCCTTGAAGTTGGTGCCGTTGCCTGCGCCGTCGGCTGGATGTCTGCCTGCGCCTCCTACTTTCTGATCACGCTCGAGCCGCTCGATCGCACCGCCGCGGCATTCGGATTTCTGGTGACCCTACTCATGATTCTGGTAAAGGTCTTGCCCATCATTCCCGGACACTTCACTCGCTATGAGTGGCTCGCTCTCGCCATCTGGGCTGCTCTTGGACTTCTTGTGCACGCTCCCGCCAGGATGAGCGCCCTAAAAGCCTCTGATCTGCCCGCGGAAACTCCTAGGCGCATCGCGCTAGATAACTTTGTCGAGGCCAGCTACTTGAAAGATTACGCCAAATATAGCTTCTGGCTCGAAACCGCAGCGGATAGCCTCGCTCCCCGGCCTGCCCTTTCAAGGCTCCCTCACGGTAGACGTTGCCATTCTTGGCGGAGGATATTCGGGGCTTTGGACAGCCTACTACCTGCTCCGCGCGAATCCCGGACTTCGAGTCGCTATTCTCGAAAAGGAAATTGTGGGATTTGGGGCTTCCGGGCGAAATGGCGGCTGGTGTTCCTCGCGGTTTCCGATTACGCCCGCCGTCCTGGAGGAACGCTATGGAGCGGAAGCTGCTCGGCAACTCATTCTCGCGATGTTTGCCTCTGTCGATGAGGTCGGCCGCATCTGCACAGAAGAGGGGATCGCCGCGGATTACAGAAAGGGAGGCATCCTGAGCTTGGCTCGAGGTGCCCATCAGCTACCCATGATTCAGGCTTCGTACGCCGCGTACGAGCGCCTTGGCTTGCGAGATCATTTCAAACTTCTGAGGGTCGAAGAGTGTAACGAACGTGTGCGAGTCACGAACGTTCAAGGTGGACTTTATACCCGCGAAGGCGCCAGCCTCCATCCCGGCCGGCTAGTGCGAGGGCTGGCAGCTGTCGTGGAGCGGCGGGGAGGAGCGATTTACGAGAATACAGATGTCACGGAGGTGCGCAGCGGCAGTGATGCGCGTCTCATCACTCCCGCTGGCGAGTTGCGCGCCAAGCGCGCCATCCTTCTCGCGGGTGAAGCCTATCTGACGCGTCTCCGCCCGTACCATCGATCTCTGCTACCCATGTACTCGCTCATCAGCTTGACAGAGCCCCTCAAGGAGGAACAGTGGAGAGCAATCGGTTGGCAAAGGTACGAGAGTCTGGCTTCTAATCGCTTTACAGTGGATTACCTTACCCGCACTGCCGACGGGCGGATTTTGTTCGGCAGCCGGGGTGCGCCTTACACTTTTGGTTCACGCATCAGTGACCAACAGGATGTACATGAGCCGACATTCAACCGCGTGCACCGCGCAGTTGTCGAATGGTTTCCCACTCTGCGAGGAATTCACTTCACTCACAACTGGGGCGGGCCCGTGGGGGTGCCGCGTGACTGGATGCCCTCTGTCCAGTTTGATCCAGCGTCGCGCCTGGGGATAATCCGCGGTTACACCGGGCAAGGTGTCGCTACCAGCAATCTGGCTGGACGCTTGCTGTCGTCATTGATCGGCAACTGTCCGTCTGGTCTGGAGAAACTTCCCTTGGCACACCACCATTCCCCAGATTGGGAGCCGGAGCCAGTACGTTGGATGGTCGTCAGATATATGCAAAAGGCATTTCAACGGATTGACGAAACTCTAGAGGCAGGGCGTCCGCGTCCTTGGGATGCTCGAATCACGGAAATGCTTGCCAGGCACTAACGAGCGAGCAGAGGATCTATTTCAGCTTGCACGCAACCGATGGAACCAGGTTGCTCGCTCTCGGTTTCGGTCCTTTCTCCCGTCCATCTGAAAGGCCAAACCGACCTGCACGTGTGACCGGAATACGCGCGGGCAGATCCGGTATTGTTTTTTGAATGCTCGGCTAAAATGAGCAGAATCGTTAAAGCCCCAAAAAAATGCGATCTCCGTAATGCTTTTGGACTGCAGCCACGGATCAGAGAGATCATCGCGGCAGCGCCTCAAGCGCTCCGCTCGAATCCAGTCGGCCACAGTAAGGCCCTGATGCGAAAATACGCGGTGAACATGTCGAACTGAGATGTCCATTGCCGAGGCAATCTCCGCAGGACTTAGAGCCGTCTCCGCCAAATGGACATCAATATAATGTGTGATCCTGGCTGCGAGTTCAGACAGCCGACTCAACCCCCGTACCATGTTTTTGCTTTTGCCGACACATGCGGCCAGGATCCGAAGGTAGGATTCGATTGCCGCGGTCCCTTCGTCCGGGTTCAGGTCCTCCGCCTCGTTGTAAAGTGAAGTGGACAAATGGAACAGGATGGCGCCGAGCCCCGTTTCGCCGGAGATCCGCCTGGCATAGGGAAGTTCACCGAGACGCAGACGACTTTCCAATAAGAGTCGGGGCACGCGCAAATAGAGTCTGGCGCAGTCTCCCGGGCAATCGGAGAACCACGGGCGCGCGGAATCGATGAGAGTGGTATCGCCCTTCCTCAGGACCGCCACTTTGCCTTCCTGGCAGTATCTCCGCAATCCTGCGAGTTGTGTGATGACGATGCATGCGCGGCTTTCCGAGCTCAAACTGGCAAGGGGATATTTGGTGAAAGAAATTGGGCTAGAGGAGAAAAGAGTCATCTCCAGGTCTGCGACTTTGCGCCTCTCGATCGAACCGTGAAACGGAGACCGTTTTGGAAAATGGAACTTACATTCACCGCAGATTTGCTTTGCATTTGATAACCAGGCTTCTTGCCGGTCGGGAGCCGGAATCAATTCGGTTGAGAATGACTGTGACATGCCCACCCCCTACGACCCCTTCGGATCAGCGGCAGCCACATCGTGTAGCCCCGCAGGACGCGAAGTTTCCCCGGTGACACGCTTGTAATCTTTGTATGAAGAAGAATAGATTTTGACGGAGACGGTAACACGACTTCCAAATCATGAGCAAGCGTATTCTTCACTGCCGAAAATTTCGTCCCGCCGCTATGAGATAGTCCAGCGATCCTAGGAAAGAACTGCTTATTGCTCGGACCGAGTTGTGGTTTCCCTGCTTGCTGATGTGCATCTGTGGTTCGCTCTGTCCAGAGTTCCTCCGACCAGGGCGCAACCCGAGAAAACATCCCACGTCACGACTCTTCCGGAATCGGTGTGGGTCTTCAAGGGTCAGGACATAGGTCAGCGCGATCTGCGTTCCCACACCCTTCACCTACTGGAGCAACAAAACTTCTGGGTAGCTCTCCTTCGTGACCTGCTCTATGCGGCGGTCGCATTCTTTAATGCGCTCGTTCAGAGCTTCGACTTCTTCCAGGAGCGGTTCCAGCTCCGTGCGCAACTCTGTGGGCAATCCCGCGGCTAGGATTACCCCTGCCTTGATTGCGGCCGGGGTCTGGGGTTCGAGTCCCCACGGGCCTACCATTCGATTCAATCAATTAGCAAAAAGCCTCAGAAAACTTCGCCTGTAATTCTTCACCTGTAAATTGGGTTGTCGGCTGAGTATTTCACAATCTAATCGCCAGAGTACCAGTCGTGCAGGCAGGAATGACACGGCAAGGAATGACACGGCGCGTTGACCTTCCCCCTTATCGCACCTAACATGTCTGCCTAGTGTCGGCACCTTCCCAACCCATTGGACAGATGATCTCCCATTACCGCATCCTCAGCAGGATTGGCGGCGGGGGTATGGGAGTGGTGTATGACGCCGAGGACCTCAAGCTCGGTCGCCATGTCGCCCTGAAGTTCCTTCCCGACGAACTTGCCCACGATGCGCAGGCCCTTGGCCGCTTTCAGAGGGAAGCCAAAGCAGCGTCCTCCCTGAACCACCCGAACATTTGCACGATCTACGAGATTGACGAGGGCGATGGGCGGGCCTTCATCGCGATGGAGTTGCTGGACGGCATGACGCTGAAGCACCTCATTGCGGGGCGTCCTCTGGAAACGGAAGTTCTTCTCCCTGTAGCCATCGACATCGCCGACGCGCTCGACGCTGCCCACTCCGCAGGCATTGTCCACCGCGACATCAAGCCCGCCAACATCTTTGTGACCAAGCGTGGGCACGCCAAGGTGCTGGATTTCGGACTGGCGAAGGTTCCCCCCATGGCCAGTTCGTCGAGCCAGATTGCATTGGCGAATACGCTGACGGCGGCAATCGACGAACAGCAACTGACCAGCCCGGGAACGATTCTGGGCACGGTGACCTACATGTCTCCCGAGCAGGTGCGTGCCAAAGAACTGGATGCACGGAGCGATCTGTTCTCGTTCGGCGCGGTACTGTATGAGATGGCGACGGGCAGTATGCCATTCGAAGGCTCAAGCTCGGGAGAGATATGCGGCGCGATCCTGCACCAGAACCCACGGCCGACGTCGCAGCTCAATCCGCAAGTCGCGCCGCAAGTCGAAGCGATTATCAACAAGGCTATGGAGAAAGACCGCAATCTTCGCTATCAGCACGCGTCCGACATGCGAACGGATTTGCAACGGCTGAAGCGGGATACAGAGACGGGACGAGCCAGAGCGAGTTCCGGCATACGGGCGGCCGCACAGGAGAGCGGGTCTAGAGTTACACAACCCACGGTTGCCCAACCGCAGTCGCAAGCATCCGGTTCCTCCTCTGCGCTTGCGCCATCCCTCTCATCGAGCGCGGTGAACAGGGCAGAAGTTCCTGCGGCGGGGAAGAAACTTCGAAAGATTCTGGTTCCCGCAACCGTGATCCTTGTCGCCGCCGGAATTGCGGGAGGGTTCTATCTCCGCTCACGCCGAACCCCGCACCGCCTGACCGAGAAGGCCACCATCGTTCTCGCCGATTTTGTCAATACCACAGGCGACGCAGTGTTCGACGGAACGTTGAAGCAGGCGCTGGCCATTCAGTTGGAGCAGTCGCCGGTGCTGAACGTGTTCTCCGACCGGCGGGTGAATGCCACACTGAAGATGATGAACCGTCCTGCGGACGAGCGCCTGAATTACGAAGTGGCTCGAGAGGTCTGCCTGCGCAGCGGCAGCAATGCGCTTCTGGAAGGCTCGATCAGCAGCGTCGGAAGCCATTACCTGATTGGTCTGAAGGCGGTGAACTGCCAGACCGGCGACACATTGGCCAGCACACAGGCGGAAGCCGTGGACCGCGACCGTGTGCTCAAGCAACTGGGCGAGGCGGGCGACCAGTTGCGCGAGAAACTGGGCGAATCGCTGATCTCGGTGCAGCGCTACAACAAGCCACTGGACCAGGCGAGCACTTCGTCACTGGAAGCACTTAAGTATTTCACCGAAGGGCGTCAACTGCAGTGGAAGGAGGGCGACGCAGCTACCATCCCGTTTCACAAGCGGGCGGTGGAACTGGATCCGAACTTCGCCCGTGCCTATGCATCGCTGGGTATGGCCTACAACAACATTGGCGACTCCCAGGAGTCGATGAAGAATTTCGCCAAGGCCTTCGAGTTGCGCGACCGGGTGAGCGATCGCGAGCGCTTCTACATCGAGGCCAGCTACTACAGCTTTGTCACCGGCGAATTGCCCAAGTCGAACCAAAGTTATTCGGAATGGATTGCCGCGTATCCCGACGACTACGTTCCCTATGCCAACCTTCCGATCAACCAGGTGTCGCTGGCCGAGTATGAAAAAGCTGCGGAGTCGGCGCGGCATGCGATTCAATTGGCGCCAGATTCGGGGGCCGCTTACGGCAACCTGACGGAAGCCTATGTCTCGCTCGACCGCCTGGACGAAGCCAAGGCCATTTACGAACAGGCAGTCGCCCGAAAGCCTGACCTGATGTTTCTCCGCATGGTGCGGTACTACCTTGCTTTTCTGCAGAATGACGAGGCTTCCATGCGGCAGCAACTAGATTGGGCCCGTGGCAAGGCGGACCGGCAATCGCAGATGCTATGGGCGGAGTCGGAAACCGCCGCTTATTATGGGCAATTTCAGAAGGCACGCAGTTTGGCGCAGAGCGCGGTGCAAGACTCCAAGACCAGCGATAACGCCGAGCGTGGCGCGATGCTGACAGCCTTGGAAGCCACTCGAGAAGCGGAGTTTGGAAACACAGATTTGGCGCGGCAACTGGTGAAGAGTGCCTTGGCAATTAACAGTGGGCGCGATGAGACGGTCGCCGCGGGAATCGCGCTGGCGCGCGCCGGGGACGTCGCGGGCGCACAGAAGATCGCAGACCAACTCAACGTGCAGTCCCCGCTGGACACGATCGTCCAGGGATACTGGCTACCGGTGATGAGGGCTTCCATCGGGTTGCAGCGCAACAATCCGCAACTGGCCATCGCAGCTTTAGAACCCGCACGGGCGTATGAACTAGGGAACCAGGGTTTCGGCCCGATGTATCCCATTTATATCCGCGGGTTGGCGTATCTGAGAGCGAAGCAGGGAGAGGAAGCTGCCGCCGAGTTCAAGAAAATCCTGGCGCATCGTGGCATTGCGAAGAATTCTCCGCTGGCGGCGCTGGCGCAGTTGCAGTTGGCCCGTGCCCAAGCGATAAGCGGCGACAAGCCGGCGGCGCGGCGAACCTACCAGGACTTTCTGGCGCTGTGGAAGCAGGCGGATGCGGAACTGCCGCTGCTCAAGGAAGCGCAAGCGGAATATCAGAAATTGGAAGACTGATGCCGTGCCACAGCTGCAACTGGGCTGTGCGTGCGCAATCACTCGGGGCGACACAAGAACCAAGGCCGCTTCCAAGGACTTCCTCACGCTGTGGAAAGACGCCGACCCTGACATCCCCCATCTTCAAGCAAGCCTAGGCCGAGTACGCGAAGTTGCAGTAGTCGCCAGGGTAGAGGTCTGGGGTTCGAGTCCCCACGGGCCTACCATTTCTTTCCATCCCTCCACCGCGTCAAGCAGATCGTTCTGCAGTTTTCTAGCTGTGGTCTCCTACTTCAGCCGGCCTGCTAGAGGTCTTAGTTGGGACTTGCGAGGTCAAAGCGATCGAGGTTCATCACTTTGGTCCACGCCGCCACGAAGTCTTTCACGAACTTCTCCTGAGAGTCCGCGCACGCATGGACTTCCGCGAAAGCGCGCAGTTGGGAGTGCGAACCGAAGATCAGGTCGACGCGGGTGCCAGTCCACTTGAGCTCGTTCGTCTTGCGGTCGCGCCCTTCGTAGACTTCTCCGGAGCCATTGGATACGTTGGAAGGCTGCCATTGCATGCCCATGTCGAGCAGGTTGACGAAGAAGTCGTTGGTCAGCGTCTCCGGACGCTTGGTGAACACGCCGTGTGCGGCTTTCCCCGTATTTGCACCCAGGACTCGCAGGCCACCGACGAGAACGGTCATTTCCGGCCCCGTCAGCTTCAGCAATTGCGCCCGATCCACCAAAAGCTCCTCAGCCGGGATGTGGTGCTTGTCGTTGACAAAGTTGCGGAAGCCATCCGCCTTCGGTTCGAGCGGTTCGAACGATTCAACGTCAGTATGCTCTTGCGACGCGTCCATGCGCCCCGGGGTAAAGGGGACTTTCACATCGTGCCCGGCGGCCTTCGCGGCTTTTTCGACCGCGGCAGAGCCGCCGAGAACGATCAGGTCCGCCAGCGATACCTTCTTTCCGCCAGATGCAGATGCGTTGAAATCCCTCTGGATACCTTCCAGCTTCTGCAGCACCTTCACCAGCTCAGCCGGCTGGTTGACGACCCAGTCTTTTTGCGGCGCAAGGCGAATGCGCGCGCCGTTCGCTCCACCGCGCTTATCAGAGCCGCGGAATGTCGACGCCGACGCCCATGCGGTTGAGACCAACTGCGAAACGGACAGGCCGGATGCGAGGATTTTCGTTTTCAGAGCGGCAATGTCCTGCTCCACAATCAGCGGATGATTCACAGCGGGAATCGGGTCTTGCCACGAGAGCGTCTGCTTCGGAACGAGCGGGCCGAGATAACGCACGATCGGGCCCATGTCACGGTGGGTCAGCTTGAACCACGCACGGGCAAACGCATCGGCGAACTGATCCGGATGCTCCAAAAAACGCCGTGAAATTTTTTCGTACGCTGGGTCGAAGCGCAAAGAGAGATCCGTTGTCAGCATGGTCGGCGAGTGCCGCTTAGACGGCTCGTGCGCGTCCGGGATCTTGCCGGCACCTGCTCCATTCTTCGGAGTCCACTGATGCGCCCCGGCTGGGCTCTTGGTGAGTTCCCATTCATAGCCGAAGAGGTTCTGGAAGAAGTTGTTGCTCCACTTCGTCGGCGTCTCGGTCCAAATCACTTCCAGACCGCTGGTGATCGCGTCGCCTCCCTTGCCGGTGCGGAACTTGCTCTTCCATCCGAGGCCCTGCTGTTCGATGCTGGCCGCTTCGGGCTCCGCGCCTACATTTGCCGCCTCGCCGGCGCCGTGGGTTTTGCCAAAGGTGTGACCACCGGCAATCAGCGCGACAGTTTCCTCGTCGTTCATGGCCATGCGGCGGAACGTTTCGCGGATATCCCTGGCCGCCGCGACGGGATCCGGCTTGCCGTTTGGTCCTTCCGGATTTACGTAGATCAGACCCATTTGCACGGCGCCGAGCGGATTCTGAAGATCACGTTCGCCGGTGTAACGCTCGTCGGCTAGCCACTTGCTTTCCGGGCCCCAGTAAACTTCTTCGGGCTCCCACACATCCGCACGCCCGCCGCCGAAGCCAAAGGTCTTAAAGCCCATGGACTCGAGAGCGACGTTGCCGGCGAGAATCATCAGGTCGGCCCAGGAGATCTTGCGGCCGTACTTCCGCTTGATCGGCCACAGCAAGCGTCGCGCCTTGTCGAGGTTGACGTTGTCCGGCCAGCTATTCAGGGGAGCGAAGCGCTGCTGGCCCGCCCCTGCACCTCCGCGACCGTCGGCGATACGGTAGGTGCCGGCGCTGTGCCACGCCATGCGAATGAACAGTCCGCCGTAGTGGCCGAAATCGGCCGGCCACCAATCCTGCGAGTCGGTCATCAAGGCATGTAGGTCCTTGATCACGGCATTCAGATCGAGACTCTTGAATTCCTTGCTGTAGTCGAACTCCTCGCCCATCGGATCGGACAAGCTGGAGTGCTGGTGGAGAATTCCCAGGTCCAACTGATTCGGCCACCACTCACGATTGGTGTGCGCGGAAGCTCCGCCCGCAAACGGGCACTTGGATTCGGTTGGCGCTCCTGCTGCGGTGTTGAGTTCCTTATCCATATGTTACCTTCCTTCGAATTAGTCAAAATTTGTGACGAACTACGAAACTCGTATTGCCTTTCCCATTCGCGCAATCGCCGGTGGCCACACTCGGTGATGCGCGCAACGCGTTCGAAACCTAACGGGAAGCGTGCCGTGGAGCGCACTTTGTGCAGAGCCCGCGGAAAATAAGTTCACATTCGCGAAGAATCCGCTTACCTAGGGAGCTCGACGCAGGCTTGGGCACGTCGAACCATTTCATGTCCTCAACTTTGCCACAGCGATCGCAGATGAAGTGGTGATGCCGGACACCTTTCGCATCGAATCGCGCGGCGCGGCCTTCGACAGCCACTTCACGCACCAAACCAGCCTGCACTAAGTCCCGCAAATTGTTATACGTAGTGGCCCTTGAAGAGCGCGGATCCGCGCGATTCACGCCTTCGTAGATTTCGGCGGCCGTGGGATGCCCGTTGCATTCCATCAAGAAGGCCATTACGGCGTAGCGCTGCGGCGTGCACCGCAGATCGCCGCCCTCCAAGGACCGCTTGATAGCCTCGGTATCCATCCTTATATTGGAATATATCTAATGTGAAAGTTTGTCAAGACTTTGTATTTGTTTACCCGTGGGTGCAGAAAACTGCCGGGACTGCAATCAACTGTTTTTGTTAGTGGCAATACCCATATCCTGGCCAGAATCGTCAGCACACGCTTGCGGCCCTCGTCCATCGAAGCTGATCTGCCCAAGCACTTCGTTCATTTCTTTCTGCAGCAGATATCAGCGAGTCCGGAGAATGCCGCCCGCATCTTGATGCTGATCGACGAGATCAACATCCGGCCTCTCTTGCCCCGGGTCTCTGTCCCTGCCCTCGTCTTCCACGGCGATCGCGATCGAGTTATACCCGGCAGAAGAAGGGCGAATTCTGGCCACCGAGATCCCAGGCGCACGATTTGTCCCTCTCAACACTGCCAATCACATCCTTCTTGCGGAGGAACCAGCGTGGCGGGTGTTCCTGGAGGAACTCGGAGTGTTCTTAGGGTGGCAAAATACGCAAGCGGGACCGGTCATCTAAAGCCAAGAGGCAGCTGGGGTTGATTGTAAGAGCTGTGCTGCTTCCAGGTCCAAAGCTCGGCAGCGAGTATTGGATCCAAGCGCTACCTTAATAAGGAAGAGCCAACTTTGTTTCTCCCATCAATCGAACGACCGCAGAGCCTTCGGTCGCCTGCAGAATGCTTGAAGATGCTTCAGGCTGCGGGCATTCGGTTCAGTGTTGTTTAGCTTTGACGATTCTGTTCAGGTGATTTCCTCAGAGATAGGAGATGGTTCGGGCTCTTGCAGGTCATCCGTGCTCCGGCGGCCCCAAACGGTTCCCACAGGATGACGCTTCGCGGCTTCCGGGTAAACGACCCTGGCGCGGCTCAACGCCTCGGCGATGCTATTGCACATATTTTCGAATCCGATGTGCTGTTGAAACTCAGCCTGATGCATGAATCTCGACGGTTGTTCCCTCGCTCCGCAGAGAATGAGTTCTCGCCCCGACTCGTGCACTTGGTCCGCTAAGTTCTCCAATGCCTGGAGGCCGGTTGAATCGATCGCGGTCATGTTGCGCAATCTTAGAATCAGGATCGGGGGCAAGCTAGGCATGCGAGATGTGATCTCCTCGATCTTGTCGGTCGCTCCAAAAAGAAAAGGCCCATGAATTCTGAATATCGCGACGTAAGCAGGAATAACTTTGTGCTGCAAGATGTGAACATGTCCTTCGCGGACATACTCTTCGGTTACTTCCGACACTGTGGTGGTTTGCGTTACCTTCTTAATGAAAACCAGCATAGCGAGAATCATGCCTGCTTCTACGGCCACCGTTAGGTCCGCGAACACCGTCAATAAGAACGTAACGAGCCAGGTCGCAATCTCCAGTCGGGAGAGCTTCAAGAGTTCCGGAATTTCTCTCCACTCACCCATGTTGTAGGAAACAACCATGAGAATTGCAGCCAGGACCGACAAGGGAATGAATCTTGCCAGGGGAGCAGCGAAAACCACGATCGCAAGCAGAGTCAAGGCATGAATCATTCCCGATACCGGAGTTTTTGCCCCGGAACGGATGTTGGTGGCCGTTCTCGCGATAGCCCCCGTCGCGGGAAGCCCTCCGAACAGCGGGGAAAGAATATTTGCGACCCCCTGTCCCACAAGCTCCACATTCGGGTTGTGCTTGTCGTTGCTCATGCGATCGGAGACGACCGCGGACATCAACGATTCGATCGCGCCCAGCATGGCGACCGTGATCGCCGGGGAGATCAAAGGCCGCAAGCAAGTCCAGCGGAAATGCGGAATGCTGCAGAATCGGCAGGCCGGAGGGAATGCCACCAAAACGGGTGCCGATTGTCTCGACGGGCAGTTTCAGCAGCACCACCGCTGCCGTGCCGATGAACAGTGCCACGATGTAACCCGGAACCCGTTTTACGTAGCGCATGAATACGATGATCACAGCCAGGGCCGCAACCGCAAGTCCTGTCTCCAAGAGCGAGAACGAAGAGAAATTGTGCGCGATGGTCTGGAGACGACCGAGAAAATCACCGGGAACTTTTTCGATTTTTAGTCCGAAGAAATCCTTGATCTGCGTGCTCGCGATAATCACCGCGATACCATTCGTAAAACCGACGACGACCGGGCGCGGTATGAATTTCACCGCTGTGCCCAGACCCGTTGCCCCCAGAATCAACAGGATGACGCCGGCCATCATGGTGCACATGAAGAGTCCATCTACGCCATGTTTAGCGACAATTCCGAAAACGACGACAACGAACGCGCCCGTTGGGACCGCCAATTTGTGTCTTTGATCCACCCAGAGCCGAAATGGCAAAACCCGCCACGATCGCGCAGTACAGATCCGTCCTGCGGCGGAACCCCCGAAGCGATCGCGAAGGCCATCGCCAGAGGCAGGGCGACGAGGCCAACGGTTATCCCTGCCATGAGATCCGCCACGAAAAGGCGCTTGGTATAGGACTTCAAACATAGGATGGATTTAGGTAACCAATTATTCATTGTGCTTTGGTACCGTCTCCATCTGCTGCAGCATGTCTCTCACGCCGACCAAATGGTTGTTGAAGATGTCTTTCGCGTCGTCAAGAAGCCGGAACAGTGTCGCATCCGAAACCGAGTAATACACATTGCTGCCGGCTTTACGCCCCAACACGATGTTCCGCATCCGCAGAATGGCGAGCTGCTGAGACACATTTGCAGGTTCAATTTTCAGAATTTCGCTGAGCTCATTGACGCCCTTCTCGCCATGACGGAGAGCATCCAGTATCCGAATGCGGATCGGATGAGCGAGGGCCTTGAAAAACTCAGACTTGAAGTTGACAAGCTGTTGTGGCATGTAATCCTCATATATATGCATACTGTAATCTGCGAAGTTCACTATGTCAAGCGCCTGATTCCGGGCAATAACTATCCCCTTTCTCACTGGTAACAAAGCGCTTACAGGCAGTATGTCGATTGGCTCTGCCCTCGCGTCAGGTGGCGGTTCTCTCACACGTTTCGACAACTTCATCCCCGACATCTAACATCCCCGAATGCCCACCTCGCCCACAAGCTCTCCTCTACGGAATCCTCCTTACTGTGGAATGTGTCGGAGCAAGATTGTAAGGGGAAGGCTGGCGCGCTATTGCGTGGATACGGTAGAGGTCTGGGGTTCTTCTTCCGGTGGCCGCGCTTTCAGCCGCCAGTAATTGCGGGCACAATCGATACGTTCGCCCCGGCGGGAATTGTCGTTGCCAGTCCACCCGTATAACGCACATTCTCGTTATCCACAAAAATATTCACGTGCCGTCTCGTTTCGCCCGTTTCGGTCAAAACCCTGTCACGCAGCCCCGGGTATGCGGCGAACAGAACCTGTAAAGCTTGGAGCAGACTGGCACCTGCGTTCACCTCGACCTGAACGGCGCTCCGATTGTCGGCAAACTCGCGCAATGGACCTGGAATATTAAAGGAGACCTGCATCAGCATGATTTCCCTCGTTTGATACTATTTGTGCGTGCTGTTTTCCGTTTCTTCGCGGAACTCGACTTTACGTTGGGTCTGGCGGCCGGTATTTCATCCATTTGAATGACAGCAGCCTTTACACACAAGATCTGCGGCAATCCTTCCACGATTCTCTTCCAGTTCTTTCCTTCGTCTCTCGATCCGAAGATCTTTCCGCTGCGCGTTCCAAAATAGATCCCCGCCGGATCAAAAGAGTCGGAAGACAAAGCGTCTCGCAGTACGGTTTCGTATGCCCCCTTTTGTGGCAACCCTCGGTCCAGGGCCTCCCAGGAACCCCCAGCGTTTCGAGTACGGTACACGCGTAAATGGCCTTCAGGACTACAGCGAAACTCATCCGATTCCACTGGCACGATGTACACGCAATCCGCATCGTGCGGGTGCAACAGCATCGCGAAGCCAAAATCCGAGGGCACCCCGCGCGCGATATCCTGCCACGAATCGCCCCGGTTATCGGAACGGTACAGCCCCCAGTGGTTTTGCAGGAACAATCGCTCAGGCCGAGATTCATGGAGCGCAATCTTATGCACGCACTGCCCGAACTCTGGAAATTTCTCTGGCAGGAACACCACGCGTACACCATTGTTGCGCGCCTGCCATGTGTTCCCGCCATCCTCGGTGCGGTAAACACCGCCGGCCGACACGGCCACATACATCCGTTCCTTATTGCTGGGATCCATCAGAATTGTGTGCAGAATCAACCCACCATTGCCCGGCATCCAACGCGGCCGATGAGGATGATCGTACAACCCTCGGACCAGGGACCACGATTCTCCGTCATCCCGCGATTCGAACAGTGCCGCGGGCTCCACGCCGCAATAAAGCTTGTCCGGCTCATCCCTTCGGCCCGGGCAGATTTGCCATATGTTCCTCAGTGAAGCCCCGGACTCCGTGGGAAACCGGATCCCCGCCTCCAGAGGATTGGTCCAAATTCTGCCGAAGTCATCGCTGGATCGCAGAAACACACCCCACATCACGTTGTTTGCCGAAACCCACAAGCGGTGCTTGCCGTTTCGTCCGTCATACGCCATGGCGTAAACGCCTTGCCCGTGGAAATACGGCCCCGCAACGTCCCATTTACTGCGGTCCCGCGACGACCGCAGCAAGAACGCTCCTTTATTCGTGCCCACCAGCAACAACACATCTCCGTTCTTCACCGCAAGGTGTTCCATCCCCCGCAGTACCAGAGTGCGCGGCCCCCGCGCTTCTTCAGAGGGATGCCGGCTTTGCAGTACCGCGCCCTGAACGGCTTCGAGCGCCGCTCGCACTTCGCTGGCGCGCTGGTAACGCCCCGCGCGTTCTTTCATCAAGCACCGCTGGATCACTGCTGCCAGCCCGTAGGGAACCGCTGAAGGCAGCGGTGCAGGCGGCTCACGAAGGATGGCCGAGGTCACTTCGAACCCAGTGTTCCCGCGAAACGGCAACCTCCCCGCGGCTGATTCATAGAGCAGCACGCCAAGCGCCCACATGTCGCTCAGATGATCGCCCTTTTGCCCGCGCAAAACTTCCGGCGCCATGTACGGCAGTGTTCCCACAAGTTTGCTTTCCAGCGCGGTATAAGAAAGTGTGAGTTCGCTGATTTCCTCGCGCTCAAGGCGTGTGGCCAACCCGAAATCCAGCACCTTCACGCGTCCTTCGGGCGTTACCATAACATTCGAGCCCTTCAGGTCCCGGTGTACGATTCCGCGGTCATGCGCGTGCGCCAGGGCATCCGCGATTTGCGTGCCGTAGCGCGTCACAGTTTCCATCGAGAGGCCGGTCGCCGTGATTAATTCGCTGAGCGACTGCCCCTCAATCAGTTCCATCACCACATAGAAATCGTTGCCGGTCTGTCCCACCTGGTGAATAGTGCAAATATTTGGATGACTCAGGGACGAGGCAGTCTGTGCCTCGCGGAGCAAATGGTCGGGGGAGACTTTGTCAACCGCGCTGTGCAAGAGCAGCTTCAGCGCCACGTCGCGGTTCAGCACCTCGTCCCGCGCGCGGTAGACCACACCCATCCCGCCTTCGCCAATCTGTGCAAGGATTTTGTAATGATCCAGCGTTTGTCCGATCATGGCAGCCGCCAGCACGACATCCTATCACGCTCTTTGACCCTATCTTGACGTCGGCAATTGGGAAGCAGGCCGCAATAGCATGAAGGGAACCGGGTTGTGGCGAATTCGTCGCCACGCATATTGTGGCCCCCATGGTGAAGTTAGTTGCTGGCGAAGTACGTGGCCTTTAATATCTGTCAGATGAGCACGGCTGCGATTGGTATCGACTTTGGAACGACGAATAGCTCGTTTGCTTGCGCCAAAGACACAGGCAAGGTTGAGCTCGCCTACTTTCCGTACATGGGCGAAATGACCGCGGCTTACCGGTCGCTTCTCTATCTCGAGCAAGTGAAGGAGCGCGGCATCAACGCACTGAAGTCCTGGAGCGGACCGGAAGGTGTTGAACACTACCTGGCTGCCGACCACAAAGGTAGGCTGATTCAATCGCTGAAGTCCTTTCTGAGTAATCGCAGCCTGCAGAGTACAGACGTCTTTGGCCGCAAGTACACGCTCGAGGAACTCATCGCGCGTATCCTGAAAGACCTTCGAGAAAAGGCGGCCTCCCAATTTGGTATTCCCATTTCAAAAGCCGTGGTTGGCAGACCGGTACGATTTGTCGGAGCTGAGACCGAGGAAGAGGATAGCTATGCCGAAACCCGTCTGAGAAAGGCATTCAAGACTGCCGGATATGAGTCAATTCAGTTCGAATTCGAGCCGATAGCAGCGGCTCATTATTATGAGTCGACGCTTGATCACGATGAACTCATTCTGATTGGAGACTTCGGGGGCGGCACTAGTGACTTTTCTCTGGTTCGCGTAGGTCCGGGTATTCGTCGCAGAGGTCGAAGTGCGGCGGACCTTTTGGGCAACGCGGGCGTGGGCGTGGCAGGCGATTCGTTTGACGCCAAGCTGGTTCGGCATCTTATGTCTCCCGCGCTGGGCGCTGGAACGAACATGCGTTCGATGAAGAGGCTGTTGCCGATACCTGCTTGGATTTATGGCAAGTTGGAACGCTGGCATCATCTCTCCTTCTTAAGAGCCAAGGAAGTGATGGACCTGCTCACCCGTATCAAGACGGATGCGGTTGAGCCGCAGAAGATCGCGGCGTTGATCCATCTCATAAAAGAGGACCTCGGATATCAACTGCACCAGTCGGTTCAGGCAGTGAAATACCATTTGTCGAACAACCTGGCGGCGACGTTTCACTTCTCGGATGGAACCGTTGATCTTACGGCCAGAGTAGCGCGTTCCTCTTTTGAAACCTGGATCTCGGAGGAACTGAAGCAGATTGAGTCTTGCCTGGACTCTTTGCTTCGAGCCAGCGGGGTTCACCCGAAAAACGTAGATGCAGTGTTTCTGACCGGCGGATCGTCATTCGTTCCGGCGGTAAGACGAATCTTTGCGAAACGCTTTGGAGCGCAACGCATCCGCACTGGAAATCAATTTACCTCCGTGGCTTGGGGTCTGGCCCTCCGAGGGTCCACTCTAGCCGAAGCGGACTCCGACTAGGGCGTGA
The DNA here is from genome assembly GCA_963839315.1 of Candidatus Acidiferrales bacterium. Lineage (GTDB taxonomy): Bacteria > Acidobacteriota > Terriglobia > Acidiferrales > UBA7541 > Acidiferrum. The sequence goes on along the minus strand of CAWIUU010000028.1, from coordinate 180,016 downwards.
AACCTCGTAGGAATTCCAGCCAAGCGATTTCGGAGTCACTAGTTAGATCGCGAGATGTGCCGGCCTCATCGTTTGCTGATTGCTTTCGGCGACTGCCTTCCGAGATCTTGCCTGGGCGATGCAAATGCTGTGAAAAATCAGAAATAGCGGCACAGGAAACGTAGGAATAAGGCGCAATGGCAGCACCGTCATCGGCAACATACTAGCATCGTGAGGACTAAGCAGGGGAGCGGTGGTGCCCAGGGTTACGGCTAACACCAGGTCCGTGATTCCAAGCATTTGCCAAAGAATGAAACCATTGCGATAACGGGGATTCACCAGCCTCCACGCGACGAAAACGGCCGTGGCCCCGTCATGTCGTTCCATATCCGGCAGGCAAGGCAAAAATGGCAGGAAGGGCGCCACGCGCTTCAAGGAGCAGAAAGGCAAAGCCGCTAATCCTCCACGCTTGCGCGGAAGTCAAAATCGAAGGATTCAGTGAGAGCGCGAACTGTCGAAATCTGTCCGACGCGGCAAACCACAGGAAAAACAAGACAAGCGGTGTCAATGCCGCGATGGCCACCGAAACTCCAATGCGGTTCGAACTATTCTGGAACAGATGAAGCGCTGAAGCGGACAATGCCAAAATAAACCAAGCAACAACTAACCCTGTAACGAATTTTTCGTAATTCTTCATAACGAGCCTCCTTGATTCCTGACCACGCCAGTTACCTGATGAGTGAGCTGCAGCAGGTTATTCCAGACCTGCTCTCCCAACTTCTGGCGAAGCCGTGATTGAACCCTTTCCCAAACCGGAAGAGCACGACGGAATTTCCTCTGCCCCGCGTCTGCCAGAGAGAGCCGTCGTTCTCGCCGGTCTGCGCCCCGCCGTTCTGAGAGCCAGCCCTGCCGAACCATGATTGCGAGTGTTCGAGTCATGCTGGTGCTGTCCATGGCGAGCATTTCAGCTAGCTGTCCCTGCGACGCCTCACCCACACGCGAAAGCATTTGCAGAAGAGTGAACTGCGTGGCTCGCAGCCCAAGGGGGCGGAGAGCCTCTTCATAAGGTTGGGTGAGCGCCCGCGACGTCCGGCGAAAACTGCTGCACATGCAAGGCAAAAGCGGCAAAGGCGATGGGTTCATTCTCACTAGATGCATATACATCTATTTTCGTTATACGGGATTTACCCGCGCGTCTGTTATAGAGTCGGCTATTTAACGATGGCGGATTATTACAATTTTCAGCAACTGACACAGATGTTGAGAATTGCCGGAAACAGAATCACGGAACTCCAAGCGAAGGTTGAACAATCTTGGCTTGCACAGAGTAGCGCGCTGAAGAATTAGGCCTATAGGAAAAGCTAGGGTGTGTCGCAGCGCGATCTATGGGGAATCTCTACAACCGAATTCTCTGAAAAGGGATGATGGGCAACAAGCCGTATCCCGCCGCTCTGAACGGGAGAGATTCCGGCCACGATCGTGAGACGCAGCCCGTGAGTTTCCATCAAACTGCCAAGCAAGGTGCAGCGCAGAAACCAAAAACAGATATGAATTGAGCGCGACGAAAAGCGTCCCCATTGACCGCTATAGGAGAGTGCTTCTACCATTCTTGAAGTGCCGCGTTGCCAGTCCGCCGCACCAGGAACTTCATTCATGCGTAGATTGTTCGCTCTCATCGCGGTCACTTTGTTTCCTTTTTCCGCTTTCGGGCAGACCGCCGACGGCATCATGGCCAAATATATCGCCGCACGGGGAGGGCTCGCTAAGATCAAGGCGCTGCAATCCGAGCGTATCAGCGGCACCATCTCGTTTGGGCCGGGTGAAGATGGCACATTCGTTGTTGAGCGAGAACGGCCTATGAAACTTCACACCGAGCTCTCCCTGAATGGGCAGACGCTTGTTCGCACCTTTGACGGAAAGTCCTCTGGATGGGTCTACAATCCGTTCGCCGGCATTCCTGCGGTTGAGCCCATGAGTGAATCCGACATCAGTAATATCGGAGAGGAAGCTGACTTCGAAGGGCCCTTTATCGACTACAAAAAAAAAGGCAACCAGGTGGAGTATGTCGGTAAGGCGGAAGTAGAAGGCAAGCCTGTCAATAAACTGAAACTCACAAACAAGAAGGGTGAAGTGCGCCACTTCTATTTCGATGCCGTTTCCGGGCTGCTACTTGAATCGGTCGTGAACACGAAGGAAGGGGACAAGGACGTCCTGATCGAAACTTTTTTTCGGGACTACCGCGATGTAAACGGCCTGAAATATCCGTTTTTGGTGGAGTCTAACAGTGCCAACCCCACGCAGCCCCGAAAGATAGCCGCAACGAATATTGAGGTAAATATTCGAATCGACGAAGCACGTTTTGGAAAGCCGAATGCGCCGGCTCCGGCCGATGCCCCCAAGTCGAATTAATCGCGAACCCTGCTTCTCCTACGAATACAATGCAATAAGCGAGTTTTGTCCCGATGTCCACCGGCGAATTCAGCGGCGCACGAGCGAAGACTCTCGGCCTCTGCGCCGATTGCCGGCACGCCCGTCCGATCGAATCCGCCAAAGGCTCGCGCTTCCTGCTCTGCCGGCTTTCGGAATCCGATCCAGGTTTCCCGAAATACCCACGGCTCCCGGTCCTGAGCTGCTCAGGTTATTCACCCACAGCAGTACGTATATGACTGCATGTTTATTTTTATTTGTAGGTATGCGTTAGTATACTAACAGACGAGTATCCTCTCATGCTGCGCTTCCTTCCCGTTCGGTCTGCGTTATTCGTTTCCTTACTGGTTTGCTTCGTTGCTCCTTCCTTCGCCCAAACGTTAAGGAATTGCCGCGTTCCAGCAAACTCACGCTCCAAGCCGATTTCACCCGGCTTGAACCTTGCCTGGAACAGAATCCCAGCTACCGTAAACATCACCGCGTCCAAGCTGACATCCTTGCAGGTGATAGCTGAAGCTACAGCAGCTACGTTCTCTCCGTGATACGGCTCACGTGATACGACTCACGCGTGTCACGTGTTGAACCTCTTTGATAGTGTCCCCTTCAGCCCCCATTAGAAATGTCCCCTACACTACGACCTCCTGGGGAGGTCCGATTGAAGAGGACAGCGATGAGTGCGAGGGAACTTCGACGAGCAGAGGTTCTGGGACGAGTGAAGGGGCAGACGCTGAGGCTGGTAGACGCGGCAAGGATGTTGGAGGTGAGCTATCGGCAGGCGAAGAGACTGTGGCAGCGTTATCGGGAAGAAGGAGCCAAAGGGCTGCAGCATCGCAGCGCCGGCAGAAGTTCCAATCGGGCGAAGCCCGAGAAATTCCGGGGGAAAGTGCTGCAGCTGATTCGGGAGAAGTATTCGGGAACGGAGCAGGAGCGGTTTGGACCTACGCTGGCAGCGGAACATTTGGCGGATGAGGATGGGTTGGAAGTAGGGGAGGAGACGCTGCGACGCTGGATGTTGGTGGAGGGATTATGGAGCCGGATGCGCCGACGGAAAGCGCACCGGAAGCGCCGAGAACGGCGGCAGCACTTCGGCGACTTGGTGCAGCTGGATGGTAGTTTCCATGCGTGGTTCGAGGAGCGGGGGCCCCGGGGATGTCTGATGAATATGGTGGATGATGCCACGGGGACGACGTGCTGTCGGCTGGGAGAGCAGGAAACGATCTGGGCAGCGGTAGGAGTGCTGCGATCCTGGATCGCAAGGTATGGCGTACCGCGAGCGTTGTATACCGATTGGAAGAACGTTTATAAGCGGCAGCCGACGGCAGGAGAGCGATTGCACGGGAAAGCGGCGAAAACGCAGTTTGGGCGCATGTGCGCGCGGCTAGAGATTCGCATCATTGCAGCCAGTTCTCCGCAGGCGAAAGGGCGCGTGGAGCGCAACAACGGAGTGCATCAAGATCGCCTGGTGAAGAAACTGCGGCGCCAGGGGATCCAGAGCTACGAGGCTACGAACGAATATTTGGAAGGGGAATATCTTCCGGAACACAATCGGCGTTTTGCGCGAGAAGCGGCACGAGCAGAGAACTATCACGTTCGGGCGCCGAGCACGGCGAAGCTGAGAGAGATTTTCCGATTGGAGACGGAACGATCGATCAGCAACGATTGGGTGGTGCCGTACCGGGGGCATTTTCTGCAACTCCAGCCGCAGAACAGGCACTATGGGCCAACGAAAGCCAAAGCACTGGTCTGTGAGTGGGAAGATGGGGCGGTAGAAGTGCACTATCGCGGAGAATGCATGGACTACAAAGATCTGGTGGTGCGACCTCAGGTAGTGCCGGGAGGGCCAAGTAAGCCGCGCGGTGAGACAGCCAAGAGCGTAGGAAGTAAGCCTGCGCAGGATCATCCCTGGCGGCAAGGCTATGAGCAGAGAATGAAGCTGCAGAAGTTGAGTGGATCGCAGGTGTCAGCACTCGTTGGGGAGTCCGCCTCCGCTTCGCCCTAAACGCGCCGCACAAACCGCGGCGCAGGGCTTCGCTCCGGCAGACTCCCCAACGGCAACAACAAATCAAAACGAAAAAGGGACACTTCTAATGAGGTAAGGAAGGGGACATTTCTAAAGAGGCTTGACAGACTCACGCGTGTCACGTTGCCCTCGCATAACCTGTGTGCTAGCATCGGCACGTTAAGAAGAGCGGACCAGGGCATTATTCGATTCTCCTTCGCCCCGCGCTCCGGGACCCAGGTAGGGCCGCGCTCTCCTTCATACCAACAATTCGCCAGGCGCTGGCCCGCGCCTGTTCTTTATTCCGGCGGACCTCCACCCGGTGACCCTGTTGGTCACATCTCAGTGGAGGACTGCAAATGAAAATCTATCCCACCAAGGACATCCGAAACGTAGGCATTGTAGGTCACGGCGGCACCGGAAAGACGCAACTGGTGTCGTCGTTATTGTTTACCGCCGGGGCGACGCCGCGCTTTGGCAAAGTTGCGGAGGGCAGCACCACCACCGATTGGGATGAAGAAGAAATCCAGCGGAAAATCTCCATCCAAACAGGGCTGGCAAACGCGGAATGGCCGTGCACGCTCTGCGGCGGCAACACCATCAAGATTAACTTTCTCGATCTTCCCGGCTATTCCACATTCATTACCGAAACCAAGGCTTCGCTGATCGCCGCCGATGCCGCACTCATCACCGTGGACGCTCATACTGGCGCACAAGTCACCACGGAAAAAGTTTGGGATTACTGCGCCGAATACGATATTCCCCGCGCTTTTGTGCTTACCTGGATGGACCGCGAACTCTCCAGCTTTGAAAGATCGATGGAATCACTACAGGAAACATTTGGGCGTACCGTAGTGGCCTTGCAGATGCCGATTGGAAGTGAAAAGGGATTTCGCGGCGTCGTCGATCTGGTGGCCATGAAAGCGCATTTGTATACCCCGGATGGAGACGGGAAAGCCACGATCGATCACATTCCTGACGCGTTAATGGACGAAGCCAAAGAAGCGCACGAAAAACTTGTCGAGATGATCGCCGAGGGTGACGACGAAATGATGGAAGAGTTTTTCCGCGAGGGCACAATTCCCGTGGAAGATCTGATTCCCGCGGTTCGCAAAGCAATTGTCGCGGAGAAGATCATTCCCGTGCTGATGATCTCATCCACGCGCAACGTAGGCAGCGCGAGCCTGCTGACCTTCCTCGCGGATGTATTCCCGCATCCGGATGAGCACGCCATGGTGGGCTATAAGGAGCCCGGCGGCAAGGGCGATCGCATCGATCGCAAATACGACGATACACAGCCACTCTCTCTGTTTGTGTTCAAAACGCTCGCGGATGCCTTCGCCGGACGCATCAACTATTTCAAGGTGAAGGGCGGCGTGTTGAAGAACGATATGACGCTGCAGAATTTTAACCGGAATATCCCGGAGCGCTTTCAGCACACCATGATTGTGCAAGGCAAGCAGCTCACGGAAGTTCAGGAACTTCATGCAGGGGACATCGGCGCAATCGCAAAGCTGAAGGAAACGATCACGGGAGATACGCTGGGTGACAAGAATTCGCCGATATTTTATCAGCCCGGACAGCTTCCCGAGCCTTCCATCACCTTCGCCGTGGAACCGAAGTCGCGCGCCGATGAAGACAAGATCGGCGTGGCCATCCACAAAATCATGGAAGAGGATCCCGCGCTGCGTTTCTCGCGTGACCCGCAGACCAAGGAGTTTCTGCTGGCGGGCAATGGGCAACAGCATGTGGAAGTGGTAGTGGCAAAATTACAGAAGCGCTACAACGTCAACCTCACGCTAAAGCCTCCGAAAGTTCCTTACCGCGAAACGATACGTGGGAAAGCCGACGCGGAAGGCAAACACAAGAAGCAGTCGGGTGGACACGGCCAGTTCGGCGTGTGCCGGGTGAAGTTTGAGCCCTCCGAACGCAACAAGGGCATTGAGTTTGTCGACGATGTTTTCGGCGGCGCCATTCCCAAGAACTGGATTCCCTCGGTCGAGCGCGGGATTCGCGAGGCCGCGGCCCGCGGTTACCTTGCCGGTTTCCCCGTGACCGATTTCCGTGCCATCTTATACGATGGGAAATATCACGACGTGGATTCCTCGGATATGGCGTTCAAGATAGCGGGATCGCTGGCATTCAAGGAAGCCATGAAGGTGGCACGGCCCTCGCTGCTCGAGCCCATCATGCATGTGGAAGTTTATGCACCCGACCAATATTCCGGCGACCTGATGGGGGATCTGAGTTCCCGCCGCGGGCGCATCGCTGGCAGCGAAACTCGCGGGCACAACGTGATCGTAAAAGCTCAGGTGCCGTTGGCCGAGATGCTTTCCTACGCCACGGACCTCACCTCCATGACGCAAGGGCGCGCAAGCTATTCGATGGAATATTCCCACTACGACTACGTTCCGGCCGAACTGGCCGAGAAAGTAATCGCCGCGCACAAGGCGGCGCACGGCGAAGCCCTCGTCGAAGAAGAAGCGTAACGAGCATCGATTTTCCATCAAGGCTTACATCTTGATTAAGAGTGCGAGCTACGTGAACTTTGGGAAGAACATACCTGTATAGCGGGCATGTTCGCGGAATTTCTCGCCGAATTCCTGAGTGAGGAAGCGTTCTTCCTTCTTTGCCTTGATGTAAAAGGCGAACAGGACAATACCAACGGAAATCAGCGCGCGGTACTCTCCCAGCGCGAGTGCGGTGCCGACAAATGCCAAGAGCATTCCGGTGTAAATCGGGTGACGAATGCGACGGTAAGGCCCGGTACGAATGAGTTCATGGCCCTCTTTCAAGGTCACCGTGGCGCTCCAGTTTTCGCCCAGATGCCATCGCGCCCAGATGGCGAAGGCGATTCCGGCGACGGTGGCCGCCAAGCCGATCATTCCGATGGCGGGCGAAGCAGGAACGAAGCGTGTTGCCAGCCAGCCGTACCGCAGCCGGTTATTAAACATCAGAGTGTAGGCTGCCGCCATGAATATGATCTGGACGAGGCGCTGGGTGCGAGGTTCGCGCTGCTTCACCGACTTCAGTTTTTGCGCGGAGATAAACCAATATACGAGAAAAACAATCCAAGCGATGCCCGCCATATGCAGCCAGTGGTAAGGATTCATAGTCGTTCTCGAACTATTCTACGCACACACGTACTTTAAGGTTACGGAATCGCATTCGTCCTGGAAACGGTAAGGAAGGGAGTTTCGGCATTTAGCGTCTTGCCATGTGGGGATTGCCGAATGCGGTCAAATCGGCCGATAATCGCGGACATGACCACCACTATTCACGGACAGCATAGACCTCAAACTCGGGCGATCCACGCGGGAGAACGTCAACGCCACGGTGTAGACGCACCGGTGACTTCGGAGATTGTGCGCTCGTCGACGTTTACATTTTCCTCCAGCGAAGAGATTAAGCGCTGGGCGGAAGGTGAAAGCAGCGCATATATCTACACGCGATATGGGAATCCGACGCTGGCTGTGGCGGAGAGGAAAATTGCCGCGCTGGAAGGCGCAGAAGCGGCCGTGGTGACATCCTCGGGAATGGCGGCAATTTCCAACGCTTTGCTGAGTGTGGTGAGAAATGGCGAGGAATTGATTTCTACGGCACAGGTGTACGGTGGCACGTACCGGCTGATGCGCGATGTGTTTCCGCGATTCGGCATCACCGTGAAGCACGTGGATACGACTCTGGATGGAATCGAGCGGTTGGTGAATTCCAGAACCAAGTGCCTGTACATCGAGACACCGACGAATCCATCGTTGCGGCTGGTGGATCTGCGCAAGGCAATTGGTTTTGCGAAGAAGCATCAGCTGGTGAGCATTGTCGACAATACGTTTGCGACCCCGATGCTGCAGAACCCGTTGTCGTTTGGATGCGACATGGTGGTCCATAGCGTGACGAAGGGTCTTGCCGGGCACTCCGACCTGCTCGGCGGAGTCGCGGCAGGTAGCCGCAAGTACATTGCTGCCGTGCGGCAAATGATGATTTATCTGGGTGGATGCATGGATCCGGAGGGAGCGTTTCTGCTGGTGCGGGGAATCAAGACGCTGGGAGTTCGTGTGCAGCGGCAGTGTGAGAATGCTTTGCGAGTGGCAAAATTTCTGGAGAAGCACCCAAAAGTGGAGCGAGTGCATTATCCGGGATTGAAATCGCATGCGGATCGCGCACTGGCGAAAAAACAAATGCGCGGTTTCGGATCCATGTTGGCCTTTGATTTGAAGGGTGGCTTGCCGGCGGCGCGAAGATTCTGTGACCGGGTGAAGCTCTTCTTACTCGCGGCGAGTCTGGGAGGCGTGGAGTCGCTGGTGTTGCTGCCGATCTACAGTTCGCACTACCGCATGAGCAAAGAAGAATTGGAACGAGCTGGCGTGAAGCCGGGAACGGTGCGCGTCTCGGTTGGATTGGAAGATGCCAGGGATTTGATTGAAGATCTTCAGCAAGCGTTGAAGTAGAAAATGCATCGGGGAATGGGCTCAGCCGGCGGGAACTTCGGCGGGAACGTCCCAACCTTCCCCCTCCGGCATCATCGATTTCACAATATCTTCCAGTTCGTGAGAACTCTTCACATGGTCGGGATAATTGTGCGCGGCAAGGTCAAAAGAAGAACCGTAGCGCGCGCGAACGGGTTGCAATTCTTCATTCAGGCGCAGGGCGATACGTTTGGCATTGAGAGTATCGGTTTCCGGGAGGACCAGGCCAAAGAGATCGCCGGAAAGTCGGTAAATGGAATCGGTGGGGCGAAGTTTTTTGGACATGGCCTTGGCGGCGTCACTGAGCGCGGCCTGACGGGTATTTGCTGAAGATTTCGCTGCGGGTTTCGCCTTAACAAGGATGAGGGAGAGATTCTTTTCCATGCTGTGAGCGCGCCGGAATTCCATGGTGAGGCGATCCCAGAAGTGGTCCTGGTTGGGCATGGAATTCAGCAGATCCGCGCTGGCTTGAATCTGCAGTTCTACGTTGCGTTCGAGTTCAGAGAGCAGTTGCTGCTTAATCTTGGTAAACGAGCGCTGGCGATCGAAAAGATAGCTGATGAATAGAACGGTGAGCACGCAAAAACCGAAGAAAGCGGCGCGCAGCGTCCACCTGTTGCCTTCGGGATGAACGAAGACCAGCGGGTACATGAATGCGGCCAGGCCGCCCGCCAGGATGAAGACAAAGACGGCGGAAAAGATAGTGAGTTGCAGACCCCGGCGCTCGAGATGATCGAGCTGTTGGCGATCGATAGTGGCCATAGTGCACCCGTTAGAGGCAGCTGGTCCCGGTAGCGGGAAAAAGGGAAACTGCCAGTATAGAAACAGGTTCGGGCTTGGAAAGGGGGAAGGCAATAGCCGCCAGGTACTTTGTGATGAAAGAGACATGCCGGAGAGGCGAGAATCGAGGCATGCGGAAAGCATAGCCGGTGTGCCCCGTTTTCTTTAGCTGGGGAGAACAAAGGAATTAGTGCAAATTGAGCGGCCCCAGACCCGGCAGAATAGCTCATGCATCACGCGAGCTCACGCGCCGCGGCCAGGACTTCTCCAGGAACGGTGTCGATATCCGCGTCGGTGGTGCGATGATTCACAATGCAGGCACGCAGACAGAACCTGGAGTGCAGCGTGGCATTCGACAGATAAACGCGGCCGCGCTCAATGACCCGACGCAAGATATCAAAGTTCAATTGATTGAGTTTGTCTTCGGGCAAATCGCCGGCACCCACATATCGAAAACACACCACGCTGAGTTCAATGGGTGCCAACAACTGCAGTTCAGCGGACTTGGCGATTGAAGTGCCAAGTCGTTGAGCATGGCGTAAATCCTTTTCGATGGACTTCCGCAGCGCGGCAAACCCGTGATACTGCAGAGAAAACCAAAGTTTTAGCGCGCGGAATCTACGGGACAGCTCGATGGATTCCTCGAAAAACGCAAAACCTTCTACAGGGTCGGAACTGAGTGAGCGCACATAGTCGCCGTTTTGCGCGAACGCGCGGTGGGCGGCGGAGCTCTCTCGGTACAGCAGGCAACCGCAGTCAATTGGCTGGTAGAGCCACTTGTGTGGGTCGAGCGAAATGGAATCGGCCATTGCCAAACCCTGGAATTTTTCCGGCACAGCCATGGCTCCCAGCGCTCCGTAGGCACCGTCAACGTGGAACCATGCGCCGTATTTCGCTGCGATCGCTGCGATCTGTGGAAGCGGATCAATCGCGCCAGTATTGACGGTACCCGCCGTGGCGATGACAGCTACCGGGATGATTCCCTGATCTTTGTCACTCTGCAGAACCCGTTCCAGTTGATCGGGGAGCATATGGAAAGAATCATCCACGGGAATGAGCCGAAGATTATCCCGACCGATCCCAAGAAGTGCAATGGCTTTCAAGACGGACATGTGGACTTCCGTCGAGGCATATACTGCCATGGCAGGACCTGATCGAATACCGGCTTCATTCGCGGGGGTGGACGCCTCTCTTGCCATCGCCAGGGCCATCAAGTTGGCGCTGGAACCACCACCAGTGAGCATTCCGTGGAATTCATGGCAAGCGAGTGCTTGCGCCAGCCAGCCCACGACAGTGTGCTCGATCGTGACAGCGGCAGGAGAGGATCGCCAGGCCGTAACGTTCTGATTCAGCACGCTGCAGAGAAGATCAGCGGCCGCTGCTGCCAGCTCTCCCGAACCAAGCACGTAACCGAAAAAACGCCCGTTTTGTGCACGTGAGTGACGGGCAACCTCAGCTAAGTCCCGGATGGCTCCTTCCGCTAATCCAGTTTCAGGCATGGGAGTGCGAAATAACTGCTCGGTTGCGGAGCCGCTTCCGTCGGGAGGAATCGGACGTGCGTCCATGTCCTTGAGGTAGTCAACAGCAATTTGTGTGATGCGTTCGGCGAGGCGACGAAACTGTTCTGGGGAAAGTTCCAAGGAATTCATCGCTGGGGATTCTACAATAGACTGGCATCCCTAGGCTTCCCCAAGTCGGGCCTAAGGTAAACAGTAGCCGGAGCCGTCCACTGCGCTGGTACTGGCTGCAGGAGAGAGAGCTATACCTTAATTAAGTAACTATCTATTTCTTGAAGTCGTAAATCAGGGGAATTCGCACAAAACGCCCAATCTAAACCAGCTACCAGACTCGAAGCGGGTGAAACGATTGGGGCTGGAAAGTCACTACCTAAGGGGACAGGAGGCTGCGATTTTCGCCTGTTGCTGGAGCAACAGGTGTGTTTTCTCTGCAACGACCAACTAAGGGCACTCTCGCAAGAAACCCCTTGCCGCTCCCTTAGCCGTGCAGGATAATCGCCCAACTGGCCATGAGAAGGCCATCCCTCAGTTATGAAGTGCCCAACGTGCGGTGTGGAAAACCCTGCCCTCTCCCAACGCTGCTTGAATTGCGGCAAAGCTTTTCCTCGCCCCGAAGAAAACAACACCCTCGAAAATATTGACCGCAGTGCCCTTTCCGGCGAAGGAGATAAGCCGAAAGAGCCGGGCTCTAAACGCCCAGGTTTGGGCCCAGGGGTGGGCGGGTCCAGCCTGGGCAGTCTGCCGATCGGCGGAACACGTCCACAAGCCGACGATTGGAAGAACTCACAAGTCATCAGCAAGACGCCCTCAGGAATAGGTCGAAGTGACATGTTCTCCAAGGGGGACTCTGAGGCGGGAACGCTGTACGGCGGCGATGAACCCTCAACCAATGCATCGCCAGGGCTGTCTGGGTTTCAAGGTCGAACCGGCGGGACCAGCATACACCTAAACTTGAACATTTCCGGCGGACTGGAGCCGGGGATGGACTTCGGCCCACGCTTCCGAATCGAACAACTGCTGGGAGAAGGCGGAATGGGCAAAGTATATAAAGCCCAGGACAAAGAGCTAGGGCGGACGGTCGCCCTGAAAATCCTGCAGCCGGAGCTAACCAAAGATCCCAGCGTAATCATGAGGTTCAAGCAGGAGTTGTTGCTGGCAAGCAGGATCTCGCATCGCAACATCTTGCGCATTCACGACCTGACCGATTATGAGGGCGTGAAGTTCATTACCATGGCCTTCATCGAAGGCAAAGATCTGAACCAACTGCTTAAAGAAACTCGGCCGTTCCCGATCGATCGCTCGCTGAAGCTGGCGCGGCAAATGTGCGAAGCGCTGGATGCGGCACATGCGGAAGGAGTGGTGCATCGGGACTTCAAGCCGCACAACGTGCTGGTGGGAAACAACGATCAAGTGTATGTGTCGGACTTCGGGCTGGCCACATCATTCGAAACGGCGAAGATGGGGATGACGCGCACAGGTGCTTTCGTAGGAACGCCGCGGTACATGTCTCCAGAGCAGGTAGAGGGAAAACAGGTAGATAACCGCACCGATCTGTATTCGTTTGGACTGGTGTTCTATGAAATGGTGTGCGGCGAAGTGCCATTCGCTGGCGATTCCACGTGGCAGGTGATGTACCAGCGAGTGAAGGATGCGCCGAAGAACGTGAAGCTGGTGAATCCGAACGTGCCGGACAACGTTGCGGACATCATCATGCATTGCCTGGAACGCGAACCGGCGGAACGGTATCAAAGTGCGAAGGAAATCATCGCGCACATCGATGCGCACCGCGGACCGGAGATGTCCGCATCGTCGATGTACCGGATGCCGCAGCCGGGCGCGGCGTCGGGTGCGGGTTCGCGATCAGTGCAAATCACGCTGCCCGAAAAAACTCCGCTGTGGTTGTATGTCGCGGGCGGAGTGCTCCTGCTGGGCGGAACGTTTTTTGCGATTCCCACGACGCGGCATCTGGCGATCAAACCCGCGGCGGAATCGGCGAGTGTCGAGGTGGTGAAAGGCTTGCCACCGTTGAGCCAGGGAAAATACGTGGCGGTGCTTCCGTTTCGGGTGATCGGCGATGCTTCCAATATCGGGTATGTGGCGGAAGGATTAGGAGAAGCGCTCTCCGCGAAGCTGTTCCAATTGAAGGAAGTGCACGTGGCTTCCTCCGACGATACCGGGAAAATGGATACGAAGGCGCCGTTGCCGCAAATCGCGAAGAAGCTGGGCGCAAATATGATTGTGTCCGGTATGGTGCAAGGGTCCGCGGATCAACTGCGCATTACGGTGAAATTGGATAATGTTGCGGAAAATAAGGTGGTGTGGAACGAAGAGTTTTCGGGTGTGCCCGGTGATTTGCTGACCATAGAGGACAAGATCTACGGGAAGTTGGCGGAAGTCCTCGAATCGAGCAGTTCTGCCGCCGGAGATATCATGGCTGGAACGGCGCATCCAACCGATAACAGTGATGCATATGACTCCTATTTGCGGGGGCGCAATGCAATGCGCGGCCAATTGAATGCGAAAAACATTCAATCGGCTATTGATTACTTCAATATGGCGCTGCGGAAAGACCAGAAGTTCGCGCTGGCGTATACCGGGCTGGCGGACGCCAGTTTGCGAATGTATGAGGAAAACAAGGACAGCTTCTGGACGGAAAAGGCATTGAACGCGGCAAAACAAGCGCAAGCCCTGAATGACAAGTTGCCCGAAGTTCATTCTTCACTGGGCAGCGTATATGCAGCAACAGGACAAATGGCGCAGGCCCTTACGGAGTTGAAGCGCGCGCAGGAACTTGCACCCAATTCGGATGAAAGCTATCGCAGGCTCGGCAACGCGTATCTCGCCGCCGGGCAGAATGAGCAAGCCCTTCGAGCGCTGGAGAAAGCAGTTGAACTCAACCCCTACTACTGGGTCAACCAAAATGCTCTAGGAAACGCGTACCGGCAGACGGGAAGCTACGACAAGGCGCTGAAAAACTTCCAGCAGGTAACGCAGCTCGAGCCACAGAACGAGATTGGGTATGCCAATCTAGGCACGGTTTATGTGTCGATGGGCCGCTATCAAGACAGCATCGCGCCACTGGAGAAGGCCATGCAACTCGGGCCGCAGCCTGCGGTGATCTCCAATTTGGGCACTTCCTATTTCTACTTGCATCGTTACGCGGATGCGGTGAAGCAATTTGAGAAGGCCGTGGAACTGAATCCGAACGACGAAACCATGATGGGCAACCTGGCCGACGGCTATCGCGCGGCCGGGCAGACGGACAAGGCCAAGGCCACCTACGACCGGGCTATCGCGCTGGCTTTCAAGGCTCTGAACGTAAACCCGCGGAGTGCCACAACGTTGGGGAGTCTGGCGCTGTACTACGCGAAAAAAGGGGATGCCGGGCAAGCTGTGGAGTTACTGCAGCGCGCGCGCGGGTATGACCCATCCTCTGTTGATCTGATCGCAACCTCTGCGGATGTTCACGCCCTGATCAATCGCCCTGAGGAAGCTATCGCCGACTTGAAAAAAGGATTACAGCTGGGTATGACCACGGCCACAATCGAATCGGACCCGGAATTGGATTCCTTGCGGAAACGACCAGACTACCAAGCACTAATGACCCAGTTCAAGGATAAGAAGAAATAGGATTTGCAAGCCCCAGAAGCGGTCTTCCCCATTCAACTGCACAATACTAGCGATGACCAAAGATTTGCAGCGGCATCGTGTCTCGCGCGGACCGATGAGCAACCGGCACAAAAAAAGGAGGAAGTCATGGACTTCCTCCTTTGAGATTCAGAACTTACGATTCGCGAGAGCGCAACCGGACTAAACGGCGCGCCGAACCATTGCGAACAGCCCGAAAGCAAGAGCACCGAAGAGAACCATCAGGCCAGCGCCAGGTTCGGGAGTGGTGATTGCCTGCGTCGTGACCGCTTGGCCCACTGTCAGGTCACCATAAATATCGATGCCGAATTCGCCGTGAACCCAAGCAAAGTCGTCCGAGTTGCAACCCATTTCGCCGTCATCGTCTCCATCAAGATCCGGTACGCATTCGAATACGGCGGAGGCAACCCCGGTGAAGCCGTTCATCCCGTCGGCAGATAGGACGATGTCCTGACCGCCGGCGACATTCGAAGCATTACAGACGTCAAAAAAGACGGCCTGCGACATATCGCCACAACTGAAAACCAATCCGGGGTTCGCGGCCGTAGAGAAGAACATCGTCAGCATGGTCAGGTTCTTGCCAGTACGGTTCTGAAAAACATCATCCACGCAAGCAACCGCCCCAAGACAAAATAGATTTGCCGCGCTTGGTGCCTGGGCCTTAGCCGTCACTACTGGATTGGGATTTGTTATGGTAATGGGCGTCGAACCACCACCATTAATTGGAATAACTTTCGGGTCGATACCATCGGCCCAAGCCGTAGCCGAGAGAAGAGCGGCAGTCACGGCTAATACGAGAAGTCGAAAATGTTTCAAGAGCGCACCCCCGCGCAAGTCACACAACTTCGGGACCAGTATGGTGAGCAAGCAGGCTGCCAAATGGAATTGGAGAAGGTCGTTTTAAACCTCTTATAATCATGCATTAGGAAGGGGGATGATTGCGGTGATCAAAACATGTGCAAACTTCTTCCATTCTCAGCCTTGAGAATCGCGAATAGATGCAGATGGACCTGAGTTGGTCGACGGTCATCGGAAGTGACTCAGTAGTTTCAAGAGTACTGATACTCACGCGGATGTTGGACTCTGTTGCCTCGTTGGAAACGTGCACTCGGGAGTAACTCAGACCATTCTAGTCCTATAGCGGCGGCTGAAATTAATAGTACTATTACACACAATTTGATTGGATACTCAGCAGGAATGATGTAATTTTAAGCAATCCTTTCGGCCTTCTTCCCTGACAACCCTTTTCATGTTAGGGCGGATCCTCCCAACAACTTCCTTCCGCCCCCGAATGTCAGGAGCCCGGCGCTTGTGAAATCGCGTCCACTTGTGATTTGCACGGGTGGTTATGGCTTTAGGAAGGAGTCGAAGGTTAGGAGGTCCGCCGGTCGCTTGCTATGGGAGAGCGAAGTTACCGGGGACAGCCGCATGGATGGGCAGCCAGAAGTGTCTCGCAATTCGGGTGGCAAGTTGGTTATGCTCATCACGCGATGAGCCTTTAGAAAGACGGTGTGGGACGAGTGATCGCCTTCGCACCGAACTCTTATGAGGGAGAAGCAACATGCAGAAAACGATGAAGAACCTCGGTGCCGCCATATTGACCGCAGCGCTGCTGGCGGGCGCATGCCTGATCAGCACTCCGGCCAAGGCCGACGTGGCCGCGGCTGAGGCTACCTACAAGGCAAAGTGTGCGGGCTGTCACGGAGCCGATGGCAAGGGCAAAGCAGCGATGAAGACGCGGGACTGGACTTCCGCGGACGTGCAAAAAATGAGCGACGCGGACTTGGCAGCGGTGATTACGAATGGCAAGTCTCCGATGCCGCCATTCAAATCCTTGACGGCCGATCAGGTGAAGGACCTGGTGGCCTACGTACGCACGTTCGCCAAAAAGTAGGAAAAAGAACGAAACAAAATTGTTTCGGCACGGGGCGCGGACGCTCCTACGCGCCTCGTGCCAGCAGCAAAAAACAGGAGGAAAGTGATGAAGAAGTTTGTTGCAGGGATCACGCTCGTGGGAGTTTTGTGCCTAGCGAGCACCGTCGTCCTCGCGCAAGACATAGCCAACGGCGAAAAAGTGTATAAAGCGAAGTGCGCCAGCTGCCACGGACCAGATGGCAAGGGTGAAACCGCTGCCGGTAAGGCAACCAAGGCACGGGACATCTGCTCCGACGATGTCAAGAAGGAATCCGATGCCGCGTGGACCGACATCATTATGAAGGGCAAGAACAAGATGCCGCTGTATGACAAAAAGCTGACGGACACGGAAGTTAAGGACGTGATCGCGTACATGCGGAGCCTCTGCAAATAAGTTCGCCGGTGGGCCCGCAGCCGCGGGAACACATCAACTGAGCAAGTATACGGGCCCTGGCGGACCCTTCGCTGGGGCCTTTGCCTGAAAAGATTACAAAACCGGAGTTGCGAGCTTGGGAGCTTAGAGGATATGAGTCCGCACAAAACGGCCCGGAATTGGGCCCGACTGATCTATTTCTTCAGCCAGAATACAATCAGTTTCATCGGTGTTGTCCTGACGACAAGCAGCGCAGTAACCATGATTGCGTTCTGGCTTTACGATTTCATGCTGCAGGGACCGCCGCACCCGTACGTCGGCATCCTGATTTTCCTGATACTTCCTGGAATCTTCCTGTTGGGTCTGATCCTGATTCCCTTGGGGATCTTCTTCCGCCACAAGAAACTGCGGGCGTCGGGAGGATTGCCCGAGGCCTATCCGGAGATCGATCTGAAGATTCCGGTGGTGCGCAGCAGCTTGCTGTTCATCACTATGGCTACTTTCCTGAACATACTGATCTTTACGTTTGCCTCCTACCAGGGAGTGTCGTACATGGATACGACAGCTTTCTGCGGACAGACCTGCCATACGGTAATGACACCTGAATTCAGCGCCTATCAGAATTCGCCGCACGCGCGGGTGGAGTGCGTGCAATGTCACATTGGCCCCGGAGCTGGATGGTTTGTGCGCTCGAAGCTATCCGGATTGCGGCAGGTGTATGCGGTCACGTTTAAAACGTATTCGACGCCCATCCCTTCGCCGGTGAAATACCTGCGTCCGGCGCGGGAAACGTGTGAACAGTGCCACTGGCCCCAGCGCTTTTCAGGCGATAAATTCCTGGTAAAGACCAGTTACAAGGAAGACGAAAAGAATACCCCGATGACGACAGCCTTGCTGATGAAAATCGGCGGGCGGACCTTGCAAGGCGGCACGGGAATTCACGGACGACACCTGGATGCGGGATCGCGGATTCGCTATATCTCGACAGACGAGAAGCGCCAGGTGATTCCCGTGGTGTACTACACCAACGACAATGGCAAGACGGTGGAGTATGTATCGACAGACACGAAGGTGAGCAAGGAACAACTGGAAAAAGGCGAGCATCGGATGATGGATTGCATCGATTGCCACAACCGGCCGACGCACGCGTTCGAATTGCCAGAAAATGCCGTGGACAATCGAATGTCGCGTGGATTGGTGAGTCCGCAATTGCCGTTTATTCGAAAGAAGGCAGTGGAACTGTTGAAGGCGGATTATTCGGACCGCGAAACGGCAAAACAGAAGATCACCGAGGGCATCACCAGTTACTACAGGACGAATTATCCGGAAATCTACAACACCAAGCGGGCCCTGGTGGAACAATCGGCGGAGAATGTGGCCGCAATCTACATGCGCAATATCTTTCCGGAGATGAAGGTGACCTGGGGCGTACATCCCAACAACTTGGGCCACAACGATTTCCCGGGCTGTTTCCGTTGTCACGATGGGTCCCACACCAGCGCGGATGGGCAGACAATTTCGAACGATTGCGCCGCTTGCCACAATCTTCTGGCAGTGCAGGAGGAGAATCCCAAGGTCCTGACGGAACTTGGGTTGCCGTAATTCAAAATTAGTGGGCCCCCAGGGGCCCGGAGGTAGTGCTGTATGAGCTCCAAACGCGCCGAGAGGCTTGGCCGCGATTTTATTCTCTGCGGCCTGCTGATCGCGCTGGCGTGGGTGCTCGCTCCCACTCGCGCTACCGCGAAGGCAAGAAATGCACAACCACTGAAGCAGGATGAAGCCTGCCTGGCCTGCCACGGAACGGCGGGCATGAAGTCCGATAAAGGGAAAGACATTTACATCAATCCCGCGAAGCATGCGGTGAGCGCGCACGCGATTCTGGGCTGCCAGAATTGTCACCGCACGATCAAGGATTTCCCCCATCCGGCGAAGGTCGCAAAGGCACGGTGCGCCACCTGTCATGCGGAGGAAGTTAGAGCCTACGCCGCGAGCGCGCACGCGATTCTGGGAGAAGCGGCCTGCGCTACATGCCATGGGAGCGTGCACGAGCTGAGCACCACGGAAAAACTCATGCCGGCGAAATGTACGGAGTGCCACGCGCAGGAAGTGAAGGAATTTCAGGAAAGCATCCACGGACAGGCAGCAAAGAACGGTGACGCGGATGCCCCGAAGTGCGTTTCGTGCCATGGGAGCCTGCATGGCGTGAAGGCCGCCAGCGAGTCAGATTCCACGATCGCCGCGAAACAACTGGCAGTGACTTGCGCGAAATGCCATAGCGACGCGGGATTCTTGTCACGTCATAAAATTCCCGTGGCCCGCCCCGTGGAATCGTATCTGCAGAGTGTGCACGGACGCGCCATTGCGGCGGGAAACGACAAGGCGGCAAACTGCAACAGCTGTCATGGGAACCACGATATTTATCCAGCGCGTGATGCCCGATCGCATGTAAACCACTGGAGAGTGGCGGACACTTGCGCACAATGCCACACAGAGATTGCGAAGACCTATAACGAGAGCATTCACGGCGAAGCTTCGCGCGCCGGAGTGAAGGATGCGCCGGTTTGCGTGGATTGCCACGGCGAGCACTTGATTCTGGATCCGAAGAATCCGGCGTCACCTGTGAACGCGGCGAATATTTCGGTGGAAACGTGCGCGCGGTGCCATGCCAGTGCGCGAATGGCTAATCTCTACGACATTCCGGCGGATCGTGTGCCGTCTTATGCGGACAGTTATCACGGTTTGGCGTTGAGGGGCGGGAAGCTGACGGCAGCAAACTGCGCTTCCTGTCACGGCGTGCACAATATTTTCAGATCAGCGGATACCCGCTCGATGGTGAATGTGGCCAACCTTGGCAAGACCTGCGGGCAGTGCCACAACGGCGCAACGGAAAGTCGCTTTGCCATCGGGCCGGTGCACGTACAAACCAATGCAGGACCCAATCATCCGGTGGTGAAGTGGATTCGTTGGACGTACTGGGTGCTGATCCCGGTGACGCTCGGATTCATGCTGCTGCACAACATGCTGGACCTGCTGAGTAAACTGATTCGCCGGCGCCCGCGCCAGGAAAGCGGGCAAGTGGTGCTGCGAATGAATCTTTGGTTCCGGATTGCACACTGGGGAATCATGGCGAGCTTTCCAACATTAGTGGTGACGGGATTTGCCCTGAAATTCCCAGACAGTTGGTGGTCCCGCCCGTTGCTGATGTGGGAAGCCAATGCGGGGGTGCGCGGAGGACTGCACCGCATGGCGGCCGTGGTGATGATTGCCGCGACTGTATTTCACTTCGTGCATCTGGCGATGAAAAAGCGCGACCGTTCTGTTATTCCCGCGCTGCTCCCCACAATCAAGGACGCCACGGATATGCTGCACGTGTTCCGCTACAATTTGGGCCTGACGAAGCAAGAACCGAGGTTCGCGAAGTTCAGCTACGCGGAGAAGATGGAATATTGGGCCTTCCTGTGGGGCACCCTGGTGATGGCGCTATCGGGGTTCCTGCTTTGGTTCAATAATTTCACGTTGCGGCATTTTCCGAAGTGGATTACCGACGCAGCCACGGCTGTGCACTGGTATGAAGCGCTGCTAGCAACGTTCTCCATCCTCATCTGGCACTTCTACCTTGTGATTTTCGATCCCATGGTCTATCCGATGGAAACCTCCTGGCTCGATGGCAAAATCCCCGCGGATCACTATCGGCATACGCGGCCGGCATATTATCGCGAACTGTCGCGCAAGGGGCTGGTAGAAGAAACCGAAGAGGGTGATGCGCTGGCGACTGATCCAGAACCAGCCCACGGCGACGATTGAGCAAGCCGAATAACCTGCTCTAAAGCCTCCCCGGTTGAGATTCTTCCGCCGCCACTATCGGATATTCTCAGAACGAGCTCATCAACTTAAGCTGGTAGCAAGGTAGCCTGGCTCCAGTTGCGTCGTGTCAGGCGGAATAGAACCACGAACATTGTGTGGTAGTGTCAGCCATGGAAGTGTGAGGAAGACATGTCGATTCGCACCATCATCGAACCATTTCGGATTAAGAGCGTGGAACCGATTCGCGGAACGACGCGGGCGGAGAGACAGAAGCATCTGGAAGAAGCCGGATACAACCTGTTTTTGATCGCCTCCGAAGCGATATTGATCGACCTGCTTACCGATTCGGGCACCTCGGCCATGTCCACGGAGCAGTGGGCGGCGATGATGCGCGGCGACGAATCGTACGCAGGCTCGCCGAGTTTTACGCGGTTTCGCAATTCGGTGCAAGCCATCTTCGGATTGCGCCACGTGATCCCCACGCACCAGGGACGAGCGGCAGAACGCATTTTGTTTAATGTGATGTGCAAGAAGGGCGACATCGTTCCCAACAACACGCACTTCGACACGACACGAGCGAACTGCGAATTTGTGGGCGCCACGGCCGTGGACATTCCGATTCCGGAAGCAAAAGAGCCTGCGCGGTTGCACGACTTCAAAGGCAACATGGACACGGCACAGTTGACGACCCTGATCGAACGCGAAGGGGCGAAAAGAGTTCCGCTGGTGATGCTGACAGTAACCAACAACTCGGGTGGAGGCCAGCCCGTATCGATGGCCAACATCCGCGACGTGAAGCAAATCTGTAAAAAGCACGGGATTCCGCTGTATATCGATGCCTGTCGGTTCGCCGAAAACGCCTACTTCATCAAGCTGCGCGAGCCCGGCTATGCGAATAAGACACCGCGGGAAATTGCGAAGGAGATGTTTTCCTACGCCGACGGCTGTACCATGTCGGCAAAAAAAGATGGCCTGGCGAATATTGGCGGTTTTCTGTGCACGAATGACGACATCCTGGCGCAGCAGGAGAAAGATCTTCTAATTCTGACAGAAGGCTTCCCGACCTATGGAGGGTTGGCGGGCCGCGACCTGGATGCCATCGCGGTGGGATTGAATGAAGCGCTGGACGAGGACTACCTGAGGTACCGGATCGTTTCCACGGCCTTTCTTGGCAATCACATTGCAAAAGAAGGTGTGCCCATCGTGCAGCCGCCCGGTGGCCACGCAATTTATCTGGATGCGCGCGCGTTTCTGCCGCACATTCCGGTGTCGCAATTTCCCGGTGTGGCGCTAGCGGTGGAACTGTACCTCGAGGGCGGGATTCGTTCCGTGGAGATTGGTTCGCTGATGTTCGGCGAGCACGCCACGATGGACCTGGTGCGGTTGGCAATTCCGCGACGCGTGTACACGCAGAGCCACATTGAATATGTTGTGGAAGTGATTCTGGAAGTTTGGCGGCGGCGCGCGGAAATTCACGGCTACGAGTTGGTACACCAGGCGCCGTTCTTGCGACACTTCACAGCGAGGTTGAGACCGTTGGCCAAGTGAGCCGTGCGCCATGTGTTTCTGCATACTTCCTTGTGCGAAGTCACGCCGCGTCAGTTATCCTTGTGGCGAATGCCAACTCTAACGATTGATCCGGAACTCAGGCAGAAATGTCCCCGCACAACCTTGGGCTGGGTAACAGCGCACGTCGTTGTTCAGGATGCGCCCGCGGCACTACGGGAAGAAATGAAGGCGTGCGAGGCCAAAATCCTGGGACTGCCAGAGCCGCGAACCGTGCTGGATTCCGCAAAAATTCGCGCCACTCGTGCCGGATACAAAGCGTTGGGAAAAGATCCGGCTCGCTATCGCGGGTCGGCAGAAGCCCTGCTTCGCCGCATCCTGAGCGGCAAGAATTTTCCGCAGATCAACGCGGTGGTGGACATTATCAACCTGGTGTCGGTGGAAAGCCGCCTGCCGATTGGGCTCTACGACCTTGCCAACGTGCGGGGAAGCATCGCGTTTCGCCCGGGTCGCGCCGGAGAAACCTATAAAGGTATAGGCAAATACGATCTGAACCTGGAAGGTTTGCCGATTTTCTGCGATGAGCAGGGGCCGCACGGAAGCCCGACAAGTGATTCGGAGCGCACTATGGTAACAACAGCAACGGAGCGCATCGGCGCAATCCTGATTTCATTTGGCGGCGCAGAAGGACTGGAACAATCCTGCCAGCGCATGTCCACTTTGTTGCGGCAGTACGGTAGCGGTACGGATATCAAAATCTCGCTCGTTTCCTAACGCCCGGGAGGCGTTGCCTGCCATTTACAATTTGAAATCGACAATCGGGAGCACATTCGTGCAGCAATTTGTGAAAATCACTCGCGGCTTGCATGGCTCACGAAAAGAATTTTGGGGGCGCGCGACTTCATGACTGATGGTATTCACCCAATCGCCAGCCTGCTGGCAGCAGTGGCGCGCTTCATCAGCGGGGTGCAAGTGCTGTGGGCCGGGTGCGAGCCCAGCATAAGGCAGCGCATCTACTTTGCGAATCACACCAGTCACCTGGATTTTGTGGTGTTGTGGTCCGCGCTGCCTTCGGAAATTCGCGCCAGAACGCGGCCGATTGCCGCGAGGGATTACTGGGAGGAAACACCGCTGAGGCGATATCTGGCGGCGAACGTCTTCAAGGCCGTGCTCGTGGAACGCGGAGTGGTGGGAAAAGCGAAGAACCATGAAGAGGCCCACTTCGCCGGGCGTTCGTTGATCGAAGAAATGGCCGGGGCACTGGGCCAGAAATATTCACTCATACTTTTCCCGGAGGGAACGCGTGGTTCGGGGGAAAAGGTGGGAACTTTCCGCGGAGGGCTTTACCATCTGGCGTTGCGCCGGCCGGACGTGGAGCTGGTGCCTGCTTATCTGGAAAACCTGAACCGAATTCTACCGAAAGGCGAATTCGTGCCCGTCCCCATGTTAAGCCTGCTCACATTCGGCAAACCCCTTCAGGTGGAACCCAAAGAAGCGAAAAACGATTTCCTGGAGCGCGCGCGCGAGGCGGTCAGCAGCCTTCGCCGGATTGGATCTGCGTGATGCCGCTAGCCTTCAACGATCCCACTTTCCTGTTGCTGTTTGGAAGCGTGTTGTGCCTGCTGATCATTTTCAATCTGGTCGGCAGAGTTTTGAAAAACCGCCGCGGCGGTGATAGCAACCGGTCCGCTGTGGACACGCTGAATGCGCGAATTCGCGCGTGGTGGAAGATGTGCACTTTTTTTGGAATGAGTATTCTGGTTGGCCGCTTTGGCGCACTGATTGTGTTCGGGATCATTTCGTTTCTGGCCATGCGTGAATACATGACGCTGGTGCCTACGCGACGTGGCGACCATCGCACGCTGTTCTGGAGTTTCTTCGTCATCATGCCACTGCAGTATTACCTGGTGGGAGCTCAACGGTATGGCTTGTTTGCCATCTTGATTCCCGTGCTGGCATTTATTTTCGTTCCAACAAGCATTGCGATTGCGGGCGACACCTCTAGTTTCCTTGAACGCGCCGCGAAGATCCAGTTCGGGCTGATGGTTTGCGTTTACTGCCTGTGCCATGTACCGGCGTTATTGTTTTTGAAGATTCCTGGATTTGAAGGGCATGACGCGCGACTGCTCCTTTATCTGGGGATCGTCGACCAGATGAACGACATTTTACAGTATGCGTGGGACAAGCTGATCGGGAAACACAGGATCGCGTGGCGCGTCAGCCCCAACAAAACCTGGGAGGGATTTGTCGCGGGAGTTCTGAGCGCGACAGTGATTGGCGCGGCCCTCTGGTGGGCGACCCCCTTCACGCCGCTGCAGTCCGCGGGAATGTCGTTTGTGATTTGCCTGCTAGGATTTGCGGGCAGCCTGGTAATGAGCGCCATCAAGCGGGATATCGGGATCAAGGACTTTGGCGTGGTGATCGAGGGCCAGGGGGGTATTCTGGATCACATCGACTCGCTCTGCTTTGCGGCCCCGATTTTCTTCCACCTGGTCCGCTTTTACTTCGTTCCATGATGTTGGTCACTTACGTACAAGACTGATATCAAACTTTTATTGTGACCCTGTGAACCTTTCGGCCTGAAAACTCGAATAACAAGATGGAGAAGCCAATTGGCCGACGGTGAACACTACCAGTTCGTTACGGTCGCGCCGATTACCCGAACTGACACATTATGGGTGAGGTTCGGCTCCAAACTAAAGCCGTCAGAGTTGGCGCCAGAGCTCCGCGACGACCCAGGCAGTTTAGGCACCTTCCGCTTGGGTGTGGCTAACAGCCAAACACGTTAGCTGAATAATCGGCATAGGGGGAGTGGTCGCCCACTCTCCCCTGCCACACCACCCGGCATGCGGGTCCGCACCGGGCGGTTCCGTGGAAGAGGACTCACACCTCCAAGCTGTCGATCATGCTCGGCGTACCAAGGAAAGGAACCGATCCAAAAGATCGGTCCCTATAAAGCGAATTTCGACAAAGCGTCAGCGGCTGACAGGCTCGACGGCGCGACTGCCTGTGGAAGCGCGGGATTTCAGGAAGCCTTGGGCAGCGAGAAGTTCAGCGTTGAGCAAGGCTGCGCCAGCCGCGCCACGCACCAGGTTGTGGGAGAGAAGCGTGAGCTTCACGTCGAGCAGCGGGCATTCGCGCACGCGGCCAACGACGGCCGCCATGCCGTGGCCTGCGCTGGAATCCTTGCGCGGTTGAGGCCGGTCCGGCTCATCGAGCACGACCACGGGATGTTTGACCGCCGTGGGCAGCGAAGCCAGTTCCGAAGAAACCTGGAAATTCCGCAAAGCTTCGCTAACCTCCTCGAGCGTCGCCGTCTTCTTCAAGCGCAAGGAAACACATTCCAGGTGTCCATCGACCACCGGGACGCGATTGCAGTGCGCGCTGATACCCAAGCCCGCGCCGATGAAGCGTGAACCATCCCACTTGCCGAGCAGCTTCTGCGGCTCCTCTTCCATTTTTTCTTCCTCGCCGCTGATGAAAGGAACGACGTTGCCGACAATGTCCATCGCCGGAACACCGGGATAACCTGCGCCCGAAATGGCCTGCAGCGTGACGACAAAGAGTTTTTCAATGCCGAAGGCATCCGCGAGCGGCTTGAGCACGATAACCAAGCCGGCGGTGGAACAATTCGGGTTGGTAACGATGAAGCCGGAATCGTAGCCACGATTTTTCTGTTGCAACGGAATAGATTGGATGTGCGTAGCGTTTACCTCAGGAATGAGCAGAGGCACGTCGAGGTCCATGCGGTGATTTTTCGAATTACTGACCACGGGAAATCCCGCCTTGGCAAAGGCTTCTTCCGCGGGCCCGGCAACCGAGGAATCGAGTGCGGAAAAAACGAAGTCGCAATCGAACGTAGATTGTAAATCCTTCACCACCAGATTCCGTGCGCCTTCAGGGACGGGTCCTTCGAGATGCCAGCGCGCCGCTTCGGAGTATTTTCTTCCGGAAGAACGCTCGGACGCGGCAACGTCGGTCAATTCGAACCAGGGATGATCGGCGAGGAGTTTCACAATGCGCTGGCCGACCATGCCAGTTGCGCCCAAAACCCCAGCTCGCCATTTCTTGCCATTTGCCAAATTGCTCATGCCACACCTCCCGAGTGTGCCGGCCCAATCCGCGTGCCGCGGAGGTGAGGCCTGAATGTATTGCGAACCCATACCGTCATTGCCGACTGCGAAGCCAGCGGCAGAACGCTTGGATGCAGTACGTTGGCGCCGGCCTCTGCCAGTGCGTAAGCCTCTTCATAGCTCATCTCCTGGAGCAAGCGGGCCTCAGCAGATTCCTTTGGATTTGCGGTGTAGATGCCGTCCACATCGGTCCAGATTACCAGTTCTTCCGCATCCACGACGTGCGCGATGATCGCGGCGGAGAAGTCGGAACTGTTGCGCCCCAGTGTAGTGATGCGCCCATCCTGAGTGGCGCCGATGAAACCGGTCACTACGGGCACCACACCCGATTCCAGCAGCGGCAGCAAAATGTCTCGTCCGCGGCGGCAGGTACGCTCCAATTGCGGTTTTGCGTCGCGGAAATTATCGCAGGTAAGAACGAAGTCCGAGGAGGCCACTGGCACGGCGAAAATCCCCGCGTTGCCGAGAGCGGCGGCGAACAAGCGCGCGCTGAGCCGCTCGCCGAAGGAGGCGAGCCGGTCGTGGAGCGCGGCGTCGACGACTACCGCTGGACACTCTCTGACTTCATGAAGCAAGTCGCGGCCTAGCAATTGGATTTCTTTGCGGACGCGATCGTGCTCCTGCTCAGGCAATTGCAGTTCGCACAACGTGGCCAGGTGCAGGTTGATCACCGACTGCGCTTCGTTGCAGGCAATCTGGCGCTCTCCCAGCTGCAGCAAGCGGGCGATTTCCAAAAGCCGATCCGTCGTTCCTTTCATAGCGGATACCACAACCGTCACCGCGGACTGGTGGGCGGCTTCGCACACCAACTCTGCGGCGTGCCGCATACGCTCTGCTCCCAGTAGTGATGTGCCTCCAAACTTAAACGCGACAACTTCCTGAGAAACCGCTCCGGCATGCGAGGGAGAAAATTTACGCGCAAGACGGCCTCGTAATTCGACTGGAGATAAGTCTCCCTCCGCTGCGGATACTTCCTGGTTCTCCGGGTACATGACGAATGCTCCTTGTTTGTCCGTTGGAGGCTTGCTGGAGGGGCTGAAACTAAGAAACCCACCGCCAGGTTCGCTTCCGGCGGTGGGTTCGAAACTTATTCTAGCTTGCTAGCTGTTTCTCCCCGTGCCCGAAGCGATGGTAGTCATCTTAATAGTGGACTTTGTCGTAGTCGTAATAGACGACGGCGTTGCGGTGGTCTTCATTCGCTTCGTAGCAAGGGACAACATAGCTGGAAGAATACCACAACCTTCAATTTTTCCAATCAAAAAGTCTTTTTTTTTCTTCCCTGTGTGCTCAGTGGCATCCGGCGCTGTTCTCAGGGGGCATCGAACAGCAGGCTCGAGCAGGTCAGGCCCGCTTCAGCCTTCTGGAGTTCGGAGATGTCCAGGGGCTCGACGTGGAAGCCTTTCGCCTCAATACGAGCTTTCGTCTTGGGAAAAGACGCGGGGAAAACCACGCTATCGCCGATCACCAGAGCGTTTGCGGAATGCGGCTCGGTGGGATCGACATCGATCCAGTCAAACCCGTCGATGCGCCGCGAATCGAACCACGCGCGATTGCCGAGCATGGTGTTGCGGCCCAGATACGTCACTGCGGATTTCAGGTGCAGGCATCCCGTTATGGATACAGCAGTAACGTCATAGCCGTGTGCGCCAAGAATCACGGCGAGTTGACGGATACCTTCAGGATTCGATCGGGCCGTGATCCCGACGAAGACTTTTCTGTCGAAGCGCAGCACGTCGCCGCCTTCCAGCGTACCCGGCAACTTCACGTAGGCGAGCTTGCGAAACTTTTCCAACGCCGCCGCGAGGGAGGGAGCTTCCTTCCGCCGCGTCTCCGTGCCCAGCGGGCAGATGATCGCGAATTCGTCGACAACGATTGCCGGATCTTCCACAAACATGGAATCGGGCAATTCCGGCTGCTCTGGGAGAGAAACAACTCGGGCACCAAGCCGAGCCAGCAACTGTTCGTAGGCATGATGCTGAGAGCGGGCCTTTTCCAGATCAATAGGGCTTCGCGGAATAAAACTGAGCTCGCAATGAGCGATAGCGGAACTGACGGAACGGGTGATGGCAGTTAACATTCCGTGAATGTATCAGAGAAATAGGCGATTTCGCATACCGTGGCTGCTAGAGATTGCAGATTTAGCGAGTTGTGAGCGGCCGGAAAACTGGATAGTATCGAGCAGACATTCAGGGAGACATTCGTTTCATGCGATTCCTAACTTGTGTTAGTTGGCTCCTTGTTTTTTCTATGGGTTACTCGCAATTTCTCCTGGCGCAAGGCAACCACGACAAAATTACCGGGGCAGTCGACGAAATCTTCGTGGATGTGGCCAAGCCTGCTTCGCCGGGATGCGCTGTTGCCGTTGCGCGCGATGGCCAGCTGCTGTACACGAAAGGTTACGGCCTGGCCAACATCGAGGAGAATATTCCCCTCTCGCCGGAGTCGGTTTTCGATATCGGCTCCACGTCTAAACAGTTTTCCGCCGCCAGCATTCTTCTGCTGGAACAACAGGGCAAGCTCTCGGTGAACGACGATGTCCGCAAATACATTCCGGAGCTTCCCGACTATGGCAAGAAAATCACGATCCTGAATCTCTTGAATCACACCAGCGGATTGCGGGATTACCTGGTGCTCTTTGATCTGGCAGGCGTCAACACCGACAGCGTTACCACGGACGAAGAGGCCTTGTCGCTGATAACGCGGCAGAAGGCTCTGAATTTCGATCCGGGCTCGGAATGGCTGTACAGCAATACGGGTTTCTTCCTGTTGTCGGTGATCGTGAAACGTACAAGTGGCCAGTCTCTGCGGGACTTCGCGGCAGTGAATATCTTCCAGCCGCTCAACATGAGCCACACGCTGTATCGCGATTCGCACACGTTGCTGGTTCAGAATCGCGCTCTGGCGTACGACCCGGTCGAGAAGGGGACTGGCTACACGTTCGACGTTTCCTATTTCGAGCAGATTGGAGATGGCGCGGTGCACACGTCGGTGGGCGATTTATTGAAATGGGATGAAAATTTCTACACAGCGCAGGTGGGGGGAAAAGCCTTTCTGGCGGAGCTGCAGGAACACGGAAAACTGAACAATGGAAAGACCCTCGAGTACGCGAAAGGCCTGTTCATCAACAAATACCGGGGGCTAAACACCGTGAGCCACGGCGGATCGTGGGGCGGCTATCGCGCGGAACTATTGCGCTTTCCCGAACAGCATTTTTCGGTGGTGTGCCTGTGCAATCGTTCGGATGGCAGCCCGGAGAAACGCGCGAAGCAAGTCGCCGATATCTATCTTGGGTCGGAGATGAAGGAGAAGGATCCGAAAAAGTACCAAGATGAGGAAGAGGAGACAAAAACGAAGCCAGGAGTCTCGGTGGCTCGGGAAGATCTTAAGAAATTTGCCGGAGATTATTGGAGCGACGAACTGGGCGTTACCTATCGCCTGCAGTCTGTGCATGACAAACTGGTGCTCGATAAAATGTTATTGACTGGCGGCATTCCGCGTTCCAACGGTTATGAAGGCAAGGCCTTCGTTCCCGTGGGGAAGAATGAGTTTCAAATGACTGGCGCGGGGATGGACATCCGCTTCCAATTTGACGCCGCGAGTCAGCCGATTTCTTTCATGCTCGACGCTGGGCGTACAAAGGGTATGATTTTCAAACGCATTTTGAGCGGCAACTAAAGGAGAATTCCGCAATGTCTGATGGGACTCGGCGAATTGCCGCCATTGTGATCATGGTAGTGGGCGGAGCATTCTTGTGGTTTGCGGGGCGATCCAGCGGCGATGCGCAAGCCGCCAAGAACGAAGTACAAGCCACGGTTGCATCGGCAAGAGAGCGAGCGTTTTCTGCAGACCCCCGGTTGAAGGGTGCGTACAGCTTTGAACGCGGGGGATGGGTCTATGTCCATCTGGAAGGCGATCCCGCAAGCGTCGGATTCCAGCACGGCTTCCTGTTGGCAAAAGAGATTGAGGATGCATTCCCTGCTGTCAGCGCCGGCATGGTGCATTCCACGGGCCGCGACTGGGCGTTTTTCCGGCAAGTCGCGCGGGAAATGCTGTGGCCAAGAATCGATACGGAATATCAGCAGGAGCTGGAAGGGATCACTGCAGGACTGAATGCCCGGACGAACTCTGATCTGGACGTTTACGATATCGTGGCGCTGAATTCGTTCGAAGAGGTTCCCGATTATTACGTGCCCTGGCTGGACAAGAAAGAAAAAACAGCAAACGCTCCCAAGCTGAAGAGCCCGGGCAATTGCAGCGCTTTTGTGGCCACGGGAAGCTGGACCAAAGATGGCCAGATCGTAATCGCGCACAATAACTGGACCAACTACAAGAACGGCGAGCGCTGGCGCATTATTTTCGATATTCAGCCGGCGCATGGAAATCGGTTTCTGATGGACGGTTTTCCCGGCGTGATTGCCAGCGACGACGATTTCGGGATAAACAGCGACGGCTTGATGGTGACGGAAACCACCATCACGCAATTCGAAGGCTGGGACCCGAAAGGGAAACCGGAGTTTATGCGCGCGCGAAAAGCCCTGCAATATGCAGGCGATATCGACGAGTACGCGAGAATCATGCTGGATGGAAACAACGGTGGCTATGCGAATGACTGGTTGCTGGGCGACCGCAAGACGGGCGAAATTGCACAATTCGAGTTGGGCCTAAAAGCTTACAAGCTTTGGCGGACCAAAGACGGGGTGTTCCCCGGATCTAACTGGGCACGCGATCCAAAGGTTTTGAAGGAAGACGCACCGGAATTTCAGCCCAATAACATGGAGACTTCGCCGAACGCGCGGCGAATTCGGTGGCAAGAATTGTTGAATGAAAACAAAGGCAAGATCGACGTTGAGCTGGCCAAGAAAATGCTCAGCGATCACTTTGACTCCTACGAAAGGAAAGAAGAAGCGAACGAGCGTACGCTCTGTGGACACGTGGATGTGTCCTCGCGAGGCGTACCGCAGTGGGGATACACGCCCTACTATGCCGGCGGGGCCGTCCAAGGCAAGGCTGCGGATTCAAACATGGCGAAGGAGATGCGGCTGGTGGCGATCATGGGCCATCCATGCGGCGAGAATTTCCTCGCCAAGCCCTTCCTGGCCGCGCATCCGGAGTACGCATGGCAAGAGCCCTATTTGCGTGACATGATCGCGGGGCCGTGGACAGCGTTCATCTCCGGCGAAAAACCGCCGATCACCAAGTAGGCCGTTTCGTTAGTGGCCCGCGCCGTTCGGGATGACCTGAACTTCGACACTGGATGGATATTTTTTCGAGCGGTAGACTCTTTGGGTCACGGATTGATAATCGGTTGCGGTTGCGTCAAAAATATTCGGTATAAATTTTTGCGGATTGCGATCATACAGTGGGAACCAGGTACTTTGCACCTGGACCATGATGCGGTGGCCCTTTTTGAAGACGTGATCGGCCGTGTGCAGATCGATCGAAAAGGGCGTCACCTGGTTGGCAACCAGCGGTTCGGGCTTTTCAAACGATTTCCAGTAGCGTCCGCGGAAGATTTCATCAGCAACCATTAATTCGTAACCCGAGAGTTTCCAGTCTTTCTCCACTTTCTGCGGATAAACATCGATCAATTTCACCACCCAGTCGCTGTCCGTACCGGTGGTGGAAGCGAACAGCTTTGCCGTGACCTGCCCGGAAATAGTTACGTCGTCCTGCAGTTCGTCGGTCTGCCAGGTCAAGACGTCGGGCCGGTTGTCCACGAACCGCTGGTCCTGCACTAGCCAGGTGTACCAACTACCAGGATGGTCCTCCGGATACGTCATGTCGACGGGGCGATGGCGATAGGGAACTGGATGCGCAGGATCACTCACGTATGAGTCAACCGCATCGGGCGTGTCGTTCTTCGGCGCATCAAACGAAAGTTTTCCGTCGGCTCCAAAATAGAGGCCTTTCGTCTGTGCCTCTCGCGGCGGCCAGGAATCGAAGTTTGTCCACGTATCGCTCCCGGTTTGAAAGAGGAGCGCTTCCTTCATTGGCAGTGAACCCTTGTCGTGCAACCAGTAGGCAAACCAAGGCGCTTCGACTTTTTGCCGAAAATATACACCCGTATCGGAACCAAACGGAATCTCTCCCAGCGAATTTCCCGGGCCACCGGCCCAGCCTCCGTGATTCCATGGCCCGACCACCAGATAATTGAGGTGCTTTTCGTCGGATTTTTCCAGATTCGCATAGGTGCGCATCGGACCGTAAAAATCTTCCTGATCCCACCACCCGGCAACATTTAGATTGGGGACCGTTGCCGTTCTCAGCGCGGATTCAATAGCGTGCTCTTTCCAGAAATCGTCGTAACTGGGATGCATCGTGAAATTGTTCCAGGTTGGAATTTTCCCGTGGAAATATTCCTTGTTCACGTTCGAAAGAACACCCAGCTGCAGATACCAGTCATACAGATCGAAACGATCGAACTTGAAGCTGTAATTTTCTGCCGAGGTTTCCATCAGCGCCGCATATTCAAACCCATAGCTCAACCGGAAAGCTCCATGGTGAAAAAAATCGTCGCCCATCCAGGCATCGCCCATGCACGCCTGCTCAGATACCGCTTTCAGTGCGGGGTGCGGATTAATCATGGCCATCGCGGCCAGAAATCCACCATAGGAAATCCCAGCGACTCCCACGCGTCCATTATTGTTGGGCACATTTTTTACCAGCCACTCGATTGTGTCGTAAGTGTCGGTACTTTCATCGATGCCCTTGGGATCCCTGGGATCGTGCACCGGCCGGTTCATGGCAAATTGCCCTTCCGAACCGTAGCGCCCGCGAATATCCTGCAGCACAAAAATGTAGCCGTCCGGCCACATGTCCGAATAACGGAACAAGATGCCACTGTAACTTTTGTCCGGCGCCGATATTCCATAAGGAGACCGCTCCATGAGAAATGGGAGCGACTCCTTCGCCTCTCTCGGCGTGTAAATCTCGGTGTGCAGTTTCACGCCATCGCGCATCGGGATCATTATTTCTTTCTTCCCAAATATTTTGGAAAGGTCCGGCCGCTCGTTTCTTGGCTCCTGAGCGTTTACCGAGCCAAAAAAAACTGCGATTCCCACAATCAGAACGACGGCCTTTTTCATTTCTCGGATGCCCACCATCATGCAATCCTCTCCCGATTTATCGCCCCAACGATGCGATGCGAGAATATCACAATAGCTTCCGTCGCTCCTTTCGCCGGCCATCGTGAAAAAAGACTAGCCACACGACGGTCAGTTTCATGCTTTCCTTTTGCGCCATCAAGAGGCCAGGACGAATCATCTCCGCGCAAATATCCACGGGATCTTCAACAGCGAGGCGGATGTGAAGACAAAGTACTCCGGCCTCAGGTAGTGCGAATCAGAAAATAGCAAGATCCATGTGAGCCCTCGGTTCGGGGGTTTGCATACTTTTGCTGATTCCGTTTCGCAAGGCTTCCTCCGACAGAAAAACAAGAACGATCGATGTTGAATCAGTGGTCTTGGCAGCCCTGCACAGCATCTCTTTGCGTTTCGTGGTGAGGTCGCTCCTTTCGGTCACAGACGGTTCAGCCCTGGCATGGTGCTTCAGAAAACACCGTTTCAGCCGGATGCGATTGATCGCATGGCCAAACGCATTGGTATTGTGGGCAGCACGTCCAATGAAAATGGCTTGCAACCCGAGATTCTCTATTCACCGTTTGCCCCTGCAAAGAATGAGTATCAGAGCCTCCTGACTTCCCTGGCAGGATCCTCGGATCTCTCGGAGACTTATGCCGCCACGAACGAAATGCTTCAACCCGCTACCGACGACAAGCCCTTTTTCAACCAGAGGATGCCGGACTGCGCTTGGTGAGCAATGAGGCCTCGCACTTTGTGCCTTGAGCTTGGGCGGTTAATGGCTTCTTCACGGTGATCGGCTCCGTGGGTGCGATGATCCTGGGAATGGCCTTTGGTTTCACCGCAGTGCTCTTCTTTGCCGCTGCTTGTTACGCAATTTCATTCGCGGTGATTCGAACGGGGACCTCAGCCACGGCGTGACCAGAGATGGACGGAGTCATCGTTTGGGGCGGAGGTGCTCGAAGACCCCTTAGCTGGGTTGTGGCTGTTGTGACCGCAACTGCTGGCCCATTATGCGGTCTGTCTGATAAACTATAGCTTCGTAAACTGTACCTGCACTCTATAGAAGAAGGGGATTCTTCCGGGCTGCTGGCTGTTTCAGCAGCCATTTTTGTCTGAAGACGCATTGAAAAACATGACTACTGATATACGCAATATCGCCATCATCGCTCACGTTGACCACGGCAAGACCACACTAGTGGACACTATGCTGCGACAGAGCGGTATCTTTCGCGCCAATGAGGCGGTCATCGAGCGCGTAATGGACTCCAACGACTTGGAGCGCGAGCGCGGCATCACCATTCTTGCCAAGAATACCGCATTGTTCTTCCATGACACCAAGATCAACATTGTGGACACGCCTGGGCACAGTGATTTCGGCGGTGAAGTGGAGCGCGCGCTGCGCATGGTCGACGGTGTTGTTCTACTGGTCGATGCCAGCGAAGGCCCTTTGCCTCAGACACGCTACGTCTTGCAGAAAGCACTGGCTGCCAAACTTCCTCCCGTCATCGTGCTGAACAAGATTGATCGAGCCGACGCGCGGCCCGCGGAAGTGTTGAACGAAATCTACGACCTCTTCATTGATCTGGACGCCACGGAAGATCAGTTGGATTTTCCGGTGGTGTATACGAACGCGCGGGAAGGCGTGGCGCATCGCAAGATCGGTGACGAGTCCCGGGATTTGCTTCCACTTTTCGAAGCTATCGTGAACAAGATCCCTCGTCCTACCGGAGATCCCGCGGGCGTCCTGCAACTGCAGGTCACCAACCTGGATTACAGTGAATTTCTTGGACGCATCGCCATCGCGCGCATGTTCAATGGCACGCTGCGCCGCGGGGAAGAAGTGGGCATCAGCAAGCTGGACGGCAAACTGCAACCGACCAAAATCACCAAACTATTCACGTTCCGTGGCTTGAATCGTGATGAAGCGGAGGAAGTGGTTGCCGGCGACATCGTGGCAATAGCCGGAGTCGAAGGCATTCAAATTGGCGAAAGCATCACCAGCGTGGAAAATCCTGAGCCGCTGGAGCCGCTCACCATTGACGAGCCGACGCTGGCGATGATCTTCAGCGTGAACTCTTCTCCGCTGTGCGGCCGCGAAGGCAATTACCTCACTTCGCGCGACCTGCGTGACCGGCTTGCAAAAGAATTGCTCACCAACGTTTCTATCCGCGTGGAAGATACCGACACGCCGGAATCTTTCCGCGTGCTGGGCCGGGGCGAATTGCAGCTTGCCATCCTGATTGAAACCATGCGGCGCGAAGGCTTTGAGCTTATGGTCGGCAAGCCGGAGATTGTGGTGCGAACCGAAAACGGCAAGAAACTCGAGCCCGTGGAACGCCTGGTGATCGACATCCCCGAAAATTTCATTGGCATCATCATGGAAACAATCGGAAGCCGGCGCGGCGAAATGATGAAAATGAGCAACCACGGCTCGGGGCGCGTGCGGCTCGATTTCAAGATTCCCTCGCGCGGGCTGATTGGCCTGCGCAGCCAACTACTGACCGACACGCGCGGCACCGCGCTGATTCACTCAATTTTTGAAGGCTGGACGGAATATGGCGGCGAGATGGCTTTGCGGCCGACCGGCGCGCTGGTCGCCGATCGCGCGGGCGTTTCCACCGCGTATGCCCTGTGGGGTATCCAGGAGCGTGGAGAACTGTTCATTGGTCCGACGGTCGAAGTGTACGAGGGCATGGTGATCGGCGAGAATTCGCGCGAGCAGGACATGGAAGTGAACGTCACCAAGGAAAAGAAGCTCACCAACATGCGCTCGTCGTCGGCCGACGAAGCCATTCGACTGATCCCGCATCGCGTGCTGAGCCTGGAGCAGGCCATCGAATTCATTGCCGACGACGAACTTGTCGAGATCACACCGAAATCCATCCGCTTGCGCAAGAAGATTCTGCAATACAACAAGCGCCCGCGCCGCTGGCAGGAAATCCGCGCCAGCCAGGAAGCCGCCGGCTAACCACCTGGCGATTATCGGCGCCCTAGTGCGCTGACTTGTCTAACAGTTGCTTCAGGTAGGATTGCCACACGATGGCCCAGGTGTGCGTGCCATGACCGTGGGTCTGGTCGCTGATGGGAATCAACACAAACGTTCCGTTTTTCAGGCGCTTGCTTTCTTTTTCCGCGATGCCGAGTTCGGGCGGATTGATGAAATCGTCGGCGGAATTGATCCACATTACCGGCGCGGTGATTTTTTCGAGTTGCGAAGAAGGATCGTAGTTGCGGGAAGCGCTGACCTGGTAGAGCAGATCGTTGGCGTCAAGACTTGCGGCCGTCTTCTCCGAGTCTTCCACATACTTGTCCGTGGCATCGCGAGTCGGCAGCGTCTTCTGCATCTGCAGGGGCGCGCTACCGGCAATCACCAGCATATCTTCCGCGGTGCGCAGGCCTTCCTTCGGTTCATCCTTGTATTCACCGCCATTCCAGGCAGGATCTTTGCGGATTGCGTCCATTAACATTTTTCGCCAAACGCGGTTGCGGCCCGCGATTTGCACCGGGAGGCACGCCGTGGGCATCAGTGCGTCCATGAAGTCCGGGTAGGTTTCCGCCCAAACAAATGAATGCATGCAGCCCATGGAAGTCCCGAAAATCAATCGCAGATGCTGCACTCCAAGGCTTGCGGTGACGAGGAGATGCTGGGCGGCAACCATGTCGTCATAGTCGTATTGCGGAAAATGGGCGTGCATGCCATCGCTGGGTTTGGAGGATTTCCCGTGGCCAATTCCGTCGGGCAAGATGATGAAGTAGCGGTTGATGTCCAGCAACTGGCCGGGACCAAAGAGTTCACCGGCGAATTGCGGCCGCAAGAATTGCTGGCCTGAGCCGCCGGTTCCGTGCAGGATGAGGATCGCGTTTGTGGGACGGCCCTGCGCATCACGCGCCAGCTTTCCGAGCGTCCTGTAGTGCAAGCGGAGCTCGGGGAGTTGCTCGCCGGACTTGAACTTGAAGTCACGCGCAACGTAATCGCCTTCGGTCGCAGGATAGCTGGCGGGCGCCTGTGCCAAAGCAGTAGTCGTGGCAAAAAACGCAACAACCAACAATAAGCCTGTTCTGAACAAGTGAATCATGGTGCATACCTCGCGTATGTTGCGTGGCCAGTGAATTTATCACACTCTTCCATCTCTTCTTGCTACTCTCTTCGTTTTAGCGGTTCTTCTTATTTTCGCGAGGTGCACTCATGCGCGCGTTCTTATTGCTGCCCGTTGCCGCTCTTCTTGCAACGTTCCTTTTTGAGCCCGCCACTTCCTCTGCTCCGGATGCCACAATCATGGCAGTGCCGCACTTCGACGCTTCCGGTGCGCTGGTGCGCCCCAAGAACTTCGAACACTGGACATTTGTCGGTTCGAATATTGGAATGAGCTACGATCCGGGCGAACAGAAAGGCCCGGGCGAGTTCCACAACATTTACACGCAGCCCGAGGCCTTCGATATCTACAAGTCGACTGGAAAATTCCCGGAGAACACCACTTTTTTGCTAGTGGTTTATCAACCTGCCCAGAAAGTATCGATTAACAAAAGCGGATATTTCGAGGGGGAGATGATCGGCCTTGCCGCTTCCGTGAAGGACTCTTCTCGCTTCAAGGAAGGCTGGGCGTATTTCTCATTCGGTGAAAGCGGCAATCTTTCCGAAACCGCCAAGGCCCTGCCCGCGGCAGCGTGTTTCGCATGTCACGACAAGCACGCCGATGACGATCACGTGTTTGTGCAGTTCCACGCTGTGTTGCGCGCCGCCCGGCATAAAACCTTGCCCTGATTTTGTGCGGGTAACGGCGTCAGCGCTTGCTGCCACCCAGAAGCGAGCCCAGCACGCCACGCACAATTTGGCGGCCGACGGAACTTCCGATCGTCCGTGCGGCGCTTTTGGCCATGGCTTCCACAAGATTATCGCCGCGGCGCCCTCCACCTGAGATGCCAGGAATATTCGCGTACCACGGCGGCGATTGCTGGCCCGCGGGAGTCGCGCCAGACCCCGGAGCCGAGGGCAGCGGCTGACCCGCGCGCGCTTTCAGAATCTCGAAGGCCGATTCGCGGTCCACGGCATTTTCGTAAACACCGGCAACAACCGAGGTCTTCATCAGCTGGCTGCGTTGCTCGAGTGTGATCGGACCGATCTGACTGTGCGGCGGGCAAATCAGTGCGCGCTCCACAATTCCGGGCGTTCCCGTTTCGTCCAGGAACGAAACCAGTGCCTCACCGACTGCCAACTGCGTGATCGCTTGCTCAACGTTCAATTTCGGATTCATGCGAAACGTCTCTGCGGCGGCGCGCACGGCTTTCTGATCTTTCGGCGTAAACGCGCGCAAGGCATGCTGCACGCGATTTCCCAGCTGCCCCAGCACCGTCTCCGGCACATCCAGCGGATTCTGCGTGACGAAATAGACGCCCACGCCCTTCGAGCGCATCAGTCGCACCACAAGCACAACCTTGTCCTCGATCACTTTGGGTAGATCCGCGAACAGCAGGTGCGCTTCATCGAAAAAGAAAATCAGCTTTGGCTTTTCCGGATCACCCACTTCTGGCAGCCTTTCGAAGAGTGCGGTCAGCAGCCACAACAGAAACGTGGCATATACTTTTGGCGACTGCATCAGCTTGTCGGCAGCCAGAATGTTGACGATGCCGTGGCCGTTCGAATCCGTCTGCATCAGGTCGTCGAGATTCAGCGCCGGCTCTCCGAAAAACTTGTCGCCACCCTGCTGCTGCAGGGCCAACAGGCCGCGCTGTATCGAACCAATGCTCGCGGCCGAGATATTGCCGTACTGCGTCTGAAACTGCTTGGTATTGTCGCCGGCATAATGGAGCATGGCCTGAAGGTCTTTGACGTCCAGCAGTAGCCAGCCGTTGTCGTCGGCGATTTTGAAGACCAGGGCAAGCACGCTCTCCTGCACGTCGTTCAAATTGAGGAGCCGGGCCAGGAGCAGCGGCCCCATTTCAGAGATAGTCGCGCGCACGGGATGGCCCTGCTCGCCGAACACATCCCAAAAGGTGACGGGGCAAGCGGCGTAAGAGAAATCGCTGAGCTTCAACTTCTTCGCGCGTTCGTCAATTCTTGGATTGGGATTTCCAGCTTGGCTGATTCCGGAAAGATCGCCCTTCACGTCCGCCGCGAAGACCGGCACTCCGATCCGGCTGAAAGCCTCCGCCATCACTTGCAGCGTCACTGTTTTCCCGGTGCCCGTGGCACCAGCCACCAAGCCGTGACGATTCGCCATCTTTGGCAAGAGATAGAGCGGCGTGCTGCCCTGTGCAATGAATAGTGGATCCACCATGGTTTAAGCGTCTCCCGATTGAGCCTCTTTGCGCGGGGAGGGCGTTTCCCGGGCAACTGTACCGTCCATTCTAATACGCCGGTGCATTCAAGATATGGTTGAAGAAGTTATTTTACGAGCCTCCCGAAAACCGGCTGCTGCACACCCGGAACTTGCAATCATCTCTAGCCTGAAAGGGAAGGCGGGCGGCGCGGGCACGATTTTCCACCCTCGAATCCGGTTGAATTCGTATAATATTTACTCGAATTGAGTCGGTTTGACTTAACGATTAGAACTGTATTGAATGATAGTGTTGGAAAAAGGGATTGCTCTACCATTCCCAGGTTTGCACGGACTTCCCAATTCACACGCCGGCTTTCGCGAGGTCTCATGAGTTCAACGGACATTGGTCGTCTGGTACGTCGCGCAGGTATCGGCCAGCATTACCGGCACCGTAAGCGATCCTTCCGGCGCCGCCGTCCCCTCCGCAACCGTGACCGTTCGAAATATGGAGACAGGAGTTTTGCTCATGGCGACCTGC
This sequence comes from Candidatus Acidiferrales bacterium, assembly GCA_963839315.1. Taxonomy (GTDB): domain Bacteria; phylum Acidobacteriota; class Terriglobia; order Acidiferrales; family UBA7541; genus Acidiferrum. The sequence goes on along the minus strand of CAWIUU010000028.1, from coordinate 139,593 downwards.
GATGGCCTGGGCCACTATCTGATTGTGGCGTTGCCTCTCGGTCTCTACCAGGTAAAAGTGTCGAAATCCGGGTTCCAGAAATCCACACGCTCGGGAATCCAGTTGAACGTGGGTCAGGAAGCGAGCATTGATATTCGCTTGCAAGTGAACACGATCAAAGCGACTGTCACGGTGTCCGAGGACGCGCCTGTCGTGAGCACCCGCGTGCAGCGTGAACTTTCTCCCAACACAGTCTTGACCGTCGGCTACGTCGGCTCGCACGGCTATCACGAACTAATCGGCGTCGATGCAAACGAACCGGTGCCGGTGATTTGTCCGGCCGCGCCATGCCCATCGGTTTATCCCGCCTGGGATCCGAGCCTGCCGACAAGCCCGACCAATTCCCCGGCGATCGGGTTCCCGATAGGCTCACCGCTCGCCGATACCTGGACGTGGTTTTCCGAGGGGACGAGTTCCTACAACGACGGGCTTTCGTTCCGTGGGGTATATTCATTTTCAAAGGTTCTGGACGACGGTGATTCGTTAAACCAGACAACCGCGGGCAATGCTCCCGGACTTGTTTCCAATCCTTACAATTTGCGCGCAGATTAGGGACTCGCGACCTTCAATGTTAGAAATCTGGCTGTTGGCGCTTTATGCTCTGCCGTTCGGCCATGGCCAGTTGTATGTGAACGATTTGGAGGGTTGGAAAGGGCGACGAAGTTCTTTGTTACGGAAGCAGCGCCTTGCCCTCGGCCGTTGGGAGCGGCAGGCCCACTTCTTTCGCCAGTGTGGGAGCGATATCGATCATATCGATCACGCCAAGTTTTTTTCCGGGAGGAATGTTTGGCCCAACGATGAAAAACGATGAACGCAGTGGCACCACGAACGGGAGCTGACCGTGCGTGCCACCCGGTTTCACCTGATAGACCACCGGACCATCCAGCGAATGTCCGGTGCGCCACCCCGGCTTCAAGCCAACAAAAAAGGAGGCGTTCGGGTAGGCGCCACGATTTCGGAGTTCCTCTGCATCGAGGATGCGATTGATTCCGCTGGCTGGATCGTCGGCAATTTTGGTCAATAAAGCGCGCACCTCGCTAAGCGTGGCCGGGTCTTTGGGATCCTTCAAAACAATTGCGGCAGAGCCGCCGGTGACCCAAGGCATTGCTCGCCAATCGGTGATTTTCCCCTTTTCGTCCACTGTGAATAGCTTTGCCTCGCGAAACGCGGGGAACAGATTCAGCTGTTGGTCGTAATTCACAAAACCGTGATCGGATACCACCGCCACCACGGCGTGCCCCGGTGCAACCGTCTCTGCTGCGGCCCTGACATTCCCGATGATGGCATCCAGCCTCTCGATTGTCGCAATCGACTCCGGGCTAAATACACCGGTCTCATGTTCGATGTGATCCAGCGCCGTTAAATGAAGCAACAGTAATCCCGGATGCTTTTTCTCGAGAATCCACACGGCATATTTGCCGCGCGACTCATCCCCCTCGGCACTGGTGTCAATGCCGCCACGGTAATTGCCAATCTCCGCGGCCGCTTCTTCCATCAATCCTTTTGTGGACACAGCATGCAGCAGCTTTGCGTCTTCTGGGGTTCCCGCCCGCCACATCTCCGGAATATTCCAGTTGATCCTCGCGCCCACGGTAACTGGCCATTGCAAGCTGGCGGTCTTCCGGCCCACTTGTGTTGCCGCGTCCCACAAGGTGGGCACTCGAATGTCCTCGGCATACCAATACCAGCCTTCATAATTCTTTTGCAGAGGGTCGAACGTGGTGTTCGCCAAAATTCCATGCGTGGCGGGCAAGACTCCTGTGACCAGTGTGGTGTGGCTCGGGTAGGTCACCGTTGGGATAACTCCAATCACTCCTTCCGCGTAGGCTCCCTCTTTCAGGAACTTTCTAAGGTTGGGAACTTTTGTCCCATGGGCATCGGCGGCGGTGACATACTCCGGTTTCATGCCATCCACAGAGACGATCACGAGCAGAGGAGTAGCGTTTTCCTGCGCGAGCACCGCACACCCGAGGAGTAGGGCAGTCAGGATCAACGTGCCGATGAGTATTGAATTCGCGACACCGTGTACTTTCATGTAGCCTCCCGCATTTCCCCCACAGCCCCAGTTGTTGTAAAGTATGTCTCACACACGGTTTGCTCCGAGCAATTTAATTGACTATGCTCATTTAGCAGGGAGCCTGTCGACTCTCGCTTGACCCAGGACGGTGCGCGTGAACAATTCGGACCCAAGTCATTTGAATGGCAATGGCTCTGTTGCCACCATTGCCGCGACGGCTACAGCTCTGCCACCTCATCTGATCACGCGCGACGATGTCAAGTATTACATGGGGCGCGTCTTTGACATTCCGGATCGCCGCCTCGAAGCCATGATGGCCATCGTAGACAATGCCGCAGTCCACCAGCGTCACGCGATTTTTCCGATTGACTACACGATCGAGCCACGCCCGCTTTCCCAGACAAACAATGAGTACATCGAGCACGCCATCAAGCTGGGACGCGAGGCCACGGAAAAGTGCCTGGCCCGTGCCGGAATGCGGCCTGAAGATATTGACCTGATTATTACGGTATCTTGCACCGGTTTCATGATTCCTTCCCTCGACGCACATTTGATTCACTTAATGGGATTCCGTTCCAACGTCCGCCGGATGCCCTTTACGGAATTGGGTTGTGCTGCCGGTGCTATGGCCATTTCTCTCGCTGCGGATTTCCTGAAGTCGAATCCCGGGAAAAATGTCCTGATCCTCTCGGTCGAGCTGCCTTCCCTGACGTTTCAGCGCAAGGATATTTCCCAGGCCAATCTGATCTCTTCCATTCTGTTTGGGGACGGAGCAGCCGCTGTGATTGTGACAGGTCAGGAGAAACCCGGACCGCGGGTTCTGATGACCGAAACGTACACTTTCCCGGATTCCCTGGGCGCCATGGGCTTTGATCTTCGTGACGCTGGCTTCCACATTCTGCTGGCAAAAGATGTTCCGGAAATGATTGGCGCGAAAATTCGAGGGCTGGTCGACGGCTTCCTGGAGCGTACCGGAAAAACGCAAAAAGATATTAAGGGCTGGATCCTGCATCCGGGCGGCGCCCGTTTGCTCAACAACGTGGAGCAGCAGCTCGGCTTGTGCAAGTGCGATACGCAACCGTCCTGGGATATTCTGGGAAATGTAGGCAACCTGTCCAGCGCGACAATTCTGTTTATTCTTCAGGAATGGCTGGAAAAACGGCCGCTGAACGCCGGTGAACACGCACTTGCCGCCGCCTTCGGTCCCGGTTTCAGCGCAGAGTTTTTGTTGCTGCAATGGAACTGAATGTCATCGCTTATCTCGGCCTCCTCGCCCTTGTGGCGCTCCTGCGTCTCGTGGAACTACGGATTTCACGCCGTCACCAGCGCGAGATGGTGGCGCATGGCGCGGCAAAGGTAGACGACCCGCGTTTTCGCTGGATGGTCCTTCTTCACACCGGGGTCCTGGTGGGGGCTGCAGCAGAGGTGGTCTTCCTCCATCGTCCTTTTATTCCCTTGCTGGCTGCTGTCTGCTTCGTAATATTCCTTGCTGCCAATGCCGTGCGCTGGTGGGTGATTCGAACCCTCGGGGAGCACTGGAACGTGCAGGTGATGAATTCGACTGGCATGGGAGTAATCACCACGGGCCCGTTTCACTATGTGCGGCATCCGAATTATGCGGCCGTGTTTGTTGAAATGCTGGTCCTGCCGTTAATGCACACCGCCTGGATTACGGCGCTTGCCGGCTCCCTCGCCCATATTGTTGTACTTTCTCAGCGCCTTTCAACCGAAGAACGTGTACTCTTCTCTGACGCGCAGTACCGAGCCGCCATGGCCGGAAAGCCGCGCTTTCTGCCCGGACTGTTCTGAGGTTCAAGCATCATGCGACGATTCTACGCGGTCCTGTCGGTCGTCTCGTTCATCGCAATGCTCTCGCCCGTGCCTTCCAGTTCACAGGTCGCGCCCAAACCAGATTCGCCCGCGTTCACTTCCGTCCCGGAATTGGAAAAGGGCTATAGATTAATGTACGAACAGAAATTCCCGGAAGCCCGTGAAGTCTTTCAGGAATGGGCAGCGCAGAATCCTACCGAACCTTTTGGCCAGGTTTCCCTCGCTGCGAGTTATCTGTTCGAAGAGTTTTACTTGCAGCGGGTACTGACCAGTGATTATTTTCTGAACGATAAGCGCTTTCTCGGAGGAATAACCGGAACCCCCGATCCGGGACGTATGAAAGGTTTTGAGGACGCCACCGCGAGCGCTCGGACCCTAGCGAACAAGCGTATGAAGCAGCACCCGCGCGACCCGGAAGCGCTTTTCGCCTTGGCGATATCAGCCGGCATGCAATCGGACGCTGACAGCATGCTGTTGAAGAAGCATTACGACGCCCTGAAGCACCTGAAAGAAGCGAACGCGAACGCGGAACTCCTCCTCGCAACTCATCCTGAAGTCTACGATATCTACGTGGCGCCGGGCATCGCCTACTACGTCATCGGCTCGTTGTCTTCCTCCGCGCGCTTCGTGCTCTGGTTTGGCGGGATTCACGGAGACAAGGAACTGGGCATGAGCAAGGTGCAGAAAACCGCGGACAACGGGAATTATCTGAAACCGTTTGCGCAGATCCTGCTGGCCCTTTCCGCGCGACGTGAAAAACAAGATGCCCTTGCACAGAAAAACCTGAAGGAACTTACCGAGGAATTTCCCGGGAATTCCACCTACGAGGCGGAATATGCCAAGGCCATGGGCCGGCCCATTCCCGCCAGCATGGGTCCCGCGAACTGAACTCCGCGATCGGTTATACTTTTCACTTGAAGTTTTGGGTTTCTCGCTAACAGCCACGAAATTTGTCAGAGAGCTGGGCTTGGGGCTATGAGTTTCTGCGCATGATTGCCATTCCTTCCGATGTAGAGCACGTCCTGGCTTTTTGGGGGAAGAAGAAGCTCGCCTGCTTGGAATATTGGCCGCGTGCGTGCCGGCAAAAGGGTTGCTCGTCGAAATCGGCAGCTTCAAGGGGCGTTCGAGCCCCATTGACTACGCCACGCTTATTGGAATGAACTAAGGGGTTCACAGGAAGCTGTAAACTGTCGTCTCTTCGGCGCGGTCACAAATAATCCCAGAGCGTAACAAATCTCAACACAAATAAGCTCTCCCGTGTGGCAATTCTCATCTCTTCCAAATGCTAACGTAGCGGTTGATTGCGCGATGATGGCGTAGTGATTTCTTCTTCTGAGCGCCAAAGTGGGTAATTTCCAACGCCTGTTTGCGATTGTTCTGCGTTTTCCCACGCATCGGGTGAACGGTACGGGTTTGGGCTCAACGACATGCGGCTTGTTTTCAAAGACTTGCTGGTATTCCACTTTGGCGCAACACCTGCTTTTGTCCCTCTGACCACACAGAATCAGTCACCAACGCCCAGTGGCTGACGCAGGGAAGGACGGTCATGCAACTCAAGGAAGCTTATCTGGACCGCGTGCTAGGGGAAGTGGAGGATTTGTCCTCTCGCGTGTCAGAACTGAAGGGGCAGTTCGCAAAACAGAAGGTCAGCGTAAAGCTAGAACACTATTGGGAGCTTGAGTACGTTCGCACGCGCTTCACCGAATTCAAGCGCCGTATAGAAGATCTGGAAGACGCCGACGTCCAGGATCTGGATCGATTCCAGGAAGCAGTGGAGATCGCCTGGAAAGACTTGACTCACGCAATGGAAACTCTTTTGGCCGCGCTGCCCTGAACAGAGGTGGTAGCCCATCGGGTTCGTAACCGGGAACGTGCAGGGGAGCGATAAATTGTCGAGGAATTGCGGATAGCGGACGACCGCTATTGCGCTCAAGGCGGGGTGGGACCAGGTCCCCACTCCGCCTTGCTCTTTTTAAACGCATCTTACCTCCGCACTGCCACAAAGATTCCTCCTAACTTAATTTGGGCGTAGTGTCCACATACCCTTCCTTGGCCTTGGTACAATCCAGTCCGAAAGGCGGTGCTCCGTGTTCCAGCAGGACCTTCTAAAAGGACGCGCGATTTTTGTAACGGGTGGCGGCACGGGATTGGGCCGCTCCATGGCGCTGCAGTTCGCAAAGCTGGGCGCTCGGCTATTTCTGGTGGGCCGCCGCGAAGAGCCGCTCAAAGAGGCATGCGGAGAGATTCACCGGCAGGGAGGGGCGGCCGCTTATGCCACATGCGACATTCGCGAATACGACGCCGTCGAAAACGCATTCACTTCGGCAGAGCAGCAGTACGGGGAAATCGATACGCTGGTGAACAATGCCGCGGGCAATTTCATGGCGCGCACGGAAAAACTTACCCCCAAGGGATTCAACGCGGTTGTGGGCATCGTGTTGAATGGCACGTTTCACTGCACGCATGCATTTGGCCGTAGGCGTATCGATAAGAAACTTGGCGGAAATATCCTGAACATCACCACGACGTATGCCGCAGCGAACTGCGGATCAGGTTATGTCGTGCCGTCGGCTTGCGCGAAGGCCGGTGTTCTGTCGTTGACAACCTCACTGGCCGTGGAATGGGCCAAATATCATATCCGGGTGAACGCCATTGCTCCCGGGCCGTTTCCCACCGAGGGGGCGTGGTCACGACTGATGCCCAGTAAACAATTCGAAGAGCACGTCCTCAGCAAACATCCCATGAAGCGCTTCGGAAAACATTCGGAGCTCGCTAATTTGGCCGCGTTTTTGATCAGCGATATGGCCGAATACATTAACGGCGAATGCGTAGTGATTGATGGCGGCCAGTGGCTGCGCGGCGCCGGAGAATTCAACGATCTGTCCATGCTACCCGATGCGGCTTGGGAGCAGATCGAAGCGGCCCGTCCCAAGAAATAAACTCACGCGTTACTGCGGTAAAGCACTACCTAGTAACTGCACGCGCAATTTCACTTCACCGAAGGAGGCGCCATTTTTCTCGGCCCGGACAGTGATTTCCTGCGGCTTCGCATTTTTCAATTCTTCTGGCGACAACAGGGGAGTTTCCACATCGACGCGCAAAGCAGTGGATGGTTCGGCAGGCAGACGGAAGTCTCCCTGACCGGAAGTGACTTTCCACCCTGGCGGAGCTTCCACTCTTATCGAGATGGTAGACGCCGCCGCGTCCGCATGGCGAACAATAAGCGGAACGTAAACGGAAGTGTGGGACTTGATGCCGATCTCTGGCTGGGGCGCTACGGGAAGATCAACCAAGTCGTGTTCCACGCGAAAGGCTGCATAGTATGCCCACGGGCCGCCCAAACTGATGGAGTCTTTCTGATAAAGCTGGGCGCCTTGCTCCTTCAAAGTGGGTTGTACCGGCAAGGACGTGCCTGCCTGAATGTTCGCGAAGACATCGTCAGTTGGCGCACTCGGGACCACCGCTTTTCCGAAGATGAGCGTCATAGGCTCAGACCACCAGGCGGAGTTCGGGTCGTTCATAAGTTTTTCCAGTTGCGCTTCATCGAGTTTCGAAATCCGCTCGATGTCCCCCGGGAACTGCGTCAAGTGAGGAGTGGCAGCGTCGAGCGCCATTCGCCAATAAGACTTTTTCTGGGAGGGCGAGATTTCCTTCACGGAGTAAGCGGGCCCTTTCCCATCAAACTGTTTGGAATCGTTGGCGTCGACGAAGTAGTAGATTTTCTGCGCTTGCCACGGTGTCAGGTTTTCCAGGTATTGCTCCAGCCGTTTGGACGCACCAGCGACCTGTGCAGGAAACGCAACGGCATTCCCGGAAAGATCGAACGCTTCGGTGGCCAGCACACCGGCCGCTTGGTGATCACCGTGATTTTCACCAATAAAAACACCTGGCAGCCAGGTGATTACGATTTCGGGCTGCGTCAGCCGGAACAGGCCGACGAGTTTCTCCAGATTGCTGCCGTGTCCCCAATGCGCCAGGGAATTCAGCACATTCTGCGAAGCGGTATCCTTGCCGTCCAGAAACCACACGTTAGTAATGCCCAATTTTGCACAAGCTTCACGCGCTTCTATTTCACGGATATTGGCGAGCGCTGATCCGTGTTCCCGGCTGTAGTCGTTTCCTCCGCTACCGCCCGCGCGTGGCAAACACCACCGCAACGCGCTTGTGCTGGTCATAAATGGCACGAGCGAGGTACGGTGTAACGGCGGCTTCGTCATCGGGGTGGGCTACCACAACAAGGATGTCGGCCTTCATCCGCTCATCGGGACCGTGAACGATTTGCGGCGTTTGCGCAAACAAGCTCGCGGGTAGTGACACAGCAAATAGCAGGGCGATACGCAAGGAAAGTTTCATCCGCCACCTGAAAAAAAGATTTGCACTTCGTCAAAAGGTAGATTGTATCGTTCTTCTGGTACAAAACCCCAAGTCAACATCGGATCCCACGGCGGACTTGTCGGTTATACTCGACCGGTGAGAGTGCCTCAGACTGTACTTCTCTTTGCGCTTCTGACAAGTGTTTCGCGGGCACAGGTCTCCGCGCCTGCCACTGGAGAACCGGGCAAACTCGAACAAGGCCAAATCATCGAGAAGGTGGTCTGCGCGCAACATCCGGAACAGTCCTACGCACTGTACCTCCCTGCCGACTATTCGCCCTCACACAATTGGCCGATTGTTTATTCGTTCGATCCTGGAGCACGCGGCAGTTTTGCGTTGCAGCTCCAGAAAGATGCGGCCCAGCGCCATGGGTTCATTCTGGCAGCCTCAAACAATTCGAAAAACGGCCCGTGGACGCCACAATTGGAAGCCGCACAGGCCATGGTGCAAGACACCCATGCAAGGCTTGCGATCGATGATCGACGCATATACTTTGCCGGTTTTTCCGGAGGCGCCCGAGTGGCCGCCCTACTCGCGCTGCGCTGTGGGTGTGCCGCGGGGGTTTTACTGAGTGGCGCCGGTCTTCCATTCGGGGCTTCTCCTCCTGTCGATTCTACATTCGCAGTATTCTCCGCTGTTGGCACATTCGACTTCAACTATCCCGAGGTGATCTCCCTGCAGGAGAAGTTTGGGCAAGCTGGAAATCCGCACTGGCTGCGGATTTTTGAAGGGCTCCACCAGTGGGCGCCCGCCGATGTCGTGAACGAGGCATTTATCTGGTTCCGAATTGAAGCGATGAAATCCAAACTTGAGCCCATCGATAAGACGTTTGTCGAGTCGCAATTCGCCAAGGCCCGGGAACGCGCGGATGCACTGGAAAAGTCGGGAGATGCGCTCACCGCCTGGCGCGAGTACCTGCAGATTGCCGGAAGCTACAGCTCCCTCCTTGACATTAGTGCGGTGCAGAGCAAAGCGGATGCGCTTGGGAAAGAGAAAGCGGTGCGCGATGCCGCAAAACGCGAGCGTTCAGATTTCGAGGAGCAATCTCAATTGACTGCCGAGATTTCCGCTGCTCTCTTCAGTTCACAAGCTTCAGACGCGCCAGATTCCGGCTGGGATGCCGCCCTCCAGGATCGCGTGCGCTCGCTGCGCCAGCGCAGCGAAACGGAAAAGCGGCCGGAACGACAGCGGGTCTACAAACGCGCCCTGTCCGGCGTATTCATCCAGGCCATGGAGACGGGGGATCAATTCATGGAGAGCAAGGACTATGCTCGCGCGGTTCGCTCCTTCTCCTGCGCCACACAGGCAAGCCCAAAGTCGGGTTGGGCCTGGCAAAACCTCGCTGTGGCCTACGCGCTTGGCGGTGCCCGTAAGGACTCCTTGCGCGCGCTGCAGTCCGCCCGCGCCGCTGCGGATAACGCAACCTCCTTTGCTGCCTGGTTGGATTCTGAACCGGCCTTTGATCGCATTCGTCCCACACCGGAGTTTCAGTCTCTGCTCAAAACCAACTGAATCGGGCTCCCTAATGGTATCCTAGATCGATTGGCAATACGTACTACTTTCGTATTGCGCTATCGATATCGATTGCTGAATTGACATACGAATGCCATATCGATACCATTAAATAGGAGTCAGCGATGGAAACCGTGAAAGTATCCCCCAAGTTTCAGGTGGTCATTCCCAAGAAGATTCGCGAGACATTGCAACTACGACCCGGAGAGGAACTGCAAATCTATATCCTCGAGCGATCCATCCGGTTGCAACGGCCCCGCTCGATTAAGGAGCTCCGCGGCATCGCCAAAGGCATGCAATGGAAGGATGACTATCGTGACCGCAACGACCGCTTCTAAACTCACGGTCGTGGATTCCTCCGGCTGGCTTGAATATTTGACCGAAGACACCAAGGCAGATCTCTTTGCTCCTACTTGAAATCCCCAGAGAGATTGTTGCTCTCCCACAATTGTAGTGTACGAAGTCTTATAAGAACGCTATTCCTCAGAAAGGGAAGCTCCCTGGCAGACGTATTCACTCCCATGCGTTCAGTTTCCGGGACCATCTTATCCCCCTGGATGCGAGTCTTTCGATTTTTGCGGCGCGACTGAGTCTTGAAAGAGCTTTGCACATGGCGGATGCCATCATCTACGCCACGGCACAATCAAACGCCGCACAACTCATCACTTCGGATAATCACTTCAGCGAAGAATGGCCGGGCGTTACCTTGCTTTAATTCCTTGGAGCCGCCAGCGCTTGACCCCATGCGCTACCCGCCGATACTCTAATTGGCTAAGCTCTAGCGCAGGATTTACTGCAGCTAGGACAAGAACGATGGATCAGATTCACGTAACACTTCCCGACGGCAGCGTGAAAGAGTTCCCCAAGGGAACGACGCCCGTCGAAGTGGCCAAATCGATTTCGCCGCGGCTGGCGGATGCCGCGCTGGTCGCCAAGGTATATGCCACGGACGGTAACGGCACAAAAAGCAAATCCGGCATCTTCTCGAATTCTGTCGATCCGGCGGAAGACGGCAGCCTGCTGTATGACTTGCGCCGTCCTCTCGAACAGGACGTCAAACTTCACATCCTCACCGAGAAAGACCCCGACGCGCTCTATGTTTTCCGGCACTCCGCCGCGCACCTGCTGGCCGCCGCGGTGATGGAGCTCTATCCCAACGTGAAGCTGGGCATCGGCCCGCCCGTGGACAATGGCTTTTTCTACGAATTCCTGCGCGAAGAGCCATTCACAACGGAAGACCTGGCGAAAATTGAAAAGAAGATGCACGAGCTCGCCGCGCAGGATCTGCCGAACGAGCGCAAGCTGCTGCCCAAGCCGGAAGCGCTGAAGCTGTACCAGGATTCCAAGCAGCTCTTCAAATGCGAACTGATCGAGGAGAAAGCCGACGAACCGATGGTGTCCTTTTACACCACCGGCAAATTCATCGATTTCTGCCGCGGCCCGCACATTCCCTCCACCAAGCGCATTCAGGCATTCAAGTTGATGAATGTCGCTGGCGCTTACTGGAAGGGCCAGGAAGGGAATCCGCAACTGCAGCGGATCTATGCCGCGGCGTTCTTCTCACAAAAAGAGCTGGACGAATATCTGCATCGCCTGGAAGAAGCCAAGCGCCGCGATCATCGCCGGCTGGGCGCGGAACTGGACCTCTTCAGCATCCAGGAGGAAGCAGGACCGGGCCTTATCTTCTGGCATCCCAAGGGCGGGTTGATCCGCACGCTGGTGGAAAACTGGCTGCGCGAGGAACTTCTGAAGCGCGGCTACGATCTGGTCTTCACACCGCACATCATGCTCTTCGATCTCTGGAAAACCTCCGGCCATGCCAATTTCTACAAGGAAAGCATGTTCGGCGCGGTGGAAGTGGAAAAGGCGGATTACCAGTTGAAGCCCATGAACTGCCCGGGCCACATCCTGATTTATAAAACCAAGCTGCGCAGCTACCGCGATTTGCCTGTGCGCCTGGCGGAACTCGGCACCGTATATCGCTACGAGCGCAGCGGTGTGCTGCACGGCCTGCTGCGCGTGCGCGGCTTCACCCAGGACGATGCGCACATCTTCTGCACGCCGGAGCAGATCGAATCCGAAGTGGAAGCCTGCGTGGATTTCGCCTTTGCGGTGATGAAGAATTTTGGCTTCGACAAATTCGAAGTCGAACTTTCAGACTGGGATGCCAAGCATCCAGAAAACTACGCCGGAAAGCCCGAAGACTGGCACGCGCCATCAAACGCTCTCGCCAGCACGATGGCGCGCATGAAAATTCCCTACAAGCAGCATAGAGGGTGAAGGCCGCGTTCTACGGGCCGAAAATTGACGTGAAGCTGATTGACGCGATCGGCCGCCCCTGGCAGCTCACCACCGTGCAATTCGATTTCAACCTGCCGGCGCGCTTCGGAGCTGGAATTCGTCGGTGCCGACGGCGCGCGCCACCAGCCCTTGATGGTGCATCGCGCCTTGCTCGGTTCCGTCGAGCGCTTCTTCGGCATCCTCATCGAGCACTATGCCGGCGCCTTTCCGCTGTGGCTCGCGCCTGTGCAAGTGGAAATTTGCCCGGTCAGCGAAAAAGTGCAGGACTACGCCAAACACGTTTACGAAACGCTGAAGAATCACGGCATTCGCGTGCATCTCGACGACCGCAACGAAAAGTTGCCCGCGAAAATCCGCGACGCGCAAATGCAGAAAACTCCCTACATGCTGGTTGTCGGTCCCAAGGAAGCCGAAGCGGGCACCGTCAGCGTCCGCCATCGCAGCAAAGGCGACCTCGGCCCGCGGCCGCTTGCCGACCTGATCACCGCCCTTCAGGAAGAAATTTCCTCCCGCACCATTGAGTAACCATTGTCAGCGCGTGTCAGCTTATGACTCTCTGCCGTCTAGATACTCGATGGAGGAATACCCTTGCTGACGCGCCGCTCGTTCCTGACTGCTTCCGCGGGTTCTCTTGCTCTCTCGCTTTTCGCGCATGCGGATCTTAAAATCTTGCCGTATCCACTCAATCTCGACCACCTGATCGTGGGCTGCCGCGATCTGGATGCGAGGCATTGCGTATATTCAGAAGCTTTCCGGCTATCGCGCCGAGCTTGGCGGTTCGCATCCGGGACGCGGCACGCGCAATGCCCTCCTCAATCTTGGGCATGGTGCCTATCTGGAAATCCTGGCGCCGGATCCTGCCCAATCGCAACTCCAGTGGCACAAGGAGATCGCTTCGCTTGCCGAACCCCAACTGATCGGATTTGCTCTTCGTCAAAAGGAACTCGACAATTTCGCCCAACTCCTTCGTGAGCGTGGCGTGGACTGTATCGGCCCCACCCCGGGCTCGCGCACTCGCCCTGGCGGACAAACTTATCGCTGGCAAACGCTCGTCCTCGCAGATGATCTCCACGGCAACCTGCCGTTCTTCATTGACTGGGCCGAAAATTCCGCGCACCCTTCCGCCGACGCTCCGGGTGGCTGCGAACTAAAGCTATTTCATCCAACCGGCTCGCTTCCTTTCATCCCACCTCCAAAATCGGGAATGAAGTTGCAAATCATCCCAGGTAAAAACTCACAAATGAAAACCGTTATCACCGGCCAGCAGGGGGATTTCGAGCTTTTGACGCAAGCCGTTCCTTCCGCGCAATGGGCCGCAAAGTAGCTGGATTGGTTTCGGCCAGCGGCGCAAACCCATTGTTGCCCCATCCCCTGTGCGTGCTATACTTTAAAACCTGCCCCATGCGGCGGAAGCTACAGGGGATAGGGTATTCAAACGGGGTGTGACCCGGTTCGCCGGGTGCCTTTCAGTTGCCTAGGGGGATTTATCGCAGAACGGAATTTCCGGCAAGCAGACCGCATCCGCATCAACGAACGGATCCGCGCCCGCGAAGTCCGGGTGATTGATGAAGAAGGTGGCCAACTTGGAGTAATGCAACCGTTCGAGGCCGTGCGCATGGCCCGCGAACGTGGATTGGATCTGGTGGAAATTTCGCCCACTGCCGATCCGCCGGTCTGCAAGATCACCGACTACGGCAAGTTTCTCTATCAACAAAGCAAGAAGGCCCACGAGCAGCGCAAGAGCAGCCGTGGCTCGCAGTTGAAGGAAGTGAAGTTCCGCCCGGCTACCGCGGAACACGATTTTCAGGTTCGCAAGAACCAGATTCTTGAGGTTCCTGGGTGAAGGCCACAAAGTTCGCGCCATGATTTTTCATCGTGGCCGCGAAATGGCGCACCAGGAAGTGGGTCGCGCCAAGATGACCCGCTTGCTGGCGGAAATCGGTGAGCAGGGCCAGGTGGAAACGCCGCCGCGCATGGAAGGGAACGTCCTGGTGGCGCTTCTGGCACCGAAAAAAGGCGCAGGTGCGGTAACGCGCAGTCCGGCGCAGGCGCAGACGAGCGCGTAGCGGTTGAAGTTTGCCGGCTTCGCACCGGCGGAAGTAATTCCCTGATCGATATTAGTAGGGCCGTGGCTCTGGCCGGCCTGCATGGAGAGGATTCAGCAATGCCACGCAATTCGACGAAACCGAAAAAGAAATTGAAGACCCATCGCGGCGCGAAGAAGCGCTTCAAGATTACCGCGACCGGCAAAATTATCCGCATGCATTCCGGCAAGCGCCACCTGCTGGGCACCAAGGCGGCCAAGCGCATGCGCAAGCTCAAGAAGCTCACGAAGGTCGACAAGACCGACGTGCTCGCGGTTCGGCAAATGATGCCGTACAGCTTTTAGCTTTTCACCTTCTTCGTAGGGCGGCGACTCGTCGTTGCCCTGCAACGAAGTTGCGGAGTTACTTCCGCAAAACGTGCCAGGCAGCGCTACACGGGTGCCTGCCGGCCGTTCTGCCCCGCTTAGTACGGGGTGTAGCGCTGGCTTTCGGGCCAGTGCGTTGTGCCGCCGAGCCGAAAGTTCACGCCGCAACGAATCACACCGGAAACAAACCCGTTGCTGGAAGCGCCTCGCCGCGTTTCCCCGCAACCTGTTTTGCTTCCCCGAAAAACGAAGGAGAAAACCCATGCCACGCGTAAAACGCGGCACAAAACGCCGGGCTCGGCGTAAGAAGTATCTCAAGAGGACAAAAGGCTTTTTCCTCACCAAGAGCAAGCTGTACCAGTCGGCTCAGGAAGCGGCTAATCGCGCGGATCGTTATGCGAAACGCGATCGCCGCGTGAAGAAGCGCCAATATCGCCGCTTGTGGATCCAGCGTGTCGGCGCCGCCGCCCGACTGAACGGCATCACCTACGGCCAGCTCATTCATGGTTTGAAAGCTGCCGGCATTTCCGTTGACCGCAAGGTTCTCGCCGACATTGCCGTGAAGGATGCGGCTGGATTCGCGCAGCTAGCCGAAAAGGCCAGAGCCGCGGCTCCACCGCAGAAAAAAGCCACCAAGGCGTAGTTCGGTACCATCCCATCAGGGATGAGACTCTTTCCGTCGTAGGGGCGCAGCAATGCTGCGCCCCTTCTCGGCAACGTGTAATCTATCTAGCGAACATGCCAACCGTGAACAATCCGACCGAGAAGAAGCTGACTGAACTTGGTGTTCACTCTCGCCGAACAAATCCAAACCTTGTTCGCAGAATTGCGTTCGCGATTTGACGCGCAAGTCGCGAGCCAGAGTAGATTCCCACGAGTCTGGAATATCTTCGAGTTGCCTGGCTTGGGCGAAAATCCGGAGTGGTTACTCAAATCACCGAGAACTGGCTGAAACCGGCATCTCCTGAATTGAAGCGCGCTGTCGGAGAATCTCTAAACCATTTTAAAGAACATGTTGATCTTCTCACAGAAGCTCTCGGCAGACGAGTGAAGCAGGCGCCGCAACTGCCGCGGCGGCGAAGGAGCGCATCGATCTTTCCCTTCCCGGCGTGATTCGCCCTATCGGCACGCATCATCTGATCCGCCAGGTGTTCCAGGAAATTGAAGACATTTTCTTTTCCATCGGTTTTTCAGTCGTCGAAGGCCCAGAAATTGAAACGCCTTATTACAACTTCGAAGCTCTGAATATCCCGGAATTTCATCCGGTGCGCGACGACATGGACACGTTCTATCTGGAACTGCCCAAGGGCGCGCCGGGCCCGCTGCTGCTGCGCACACACACTTCGCCGGTGCAAATCCACACTATGGAGAAGCGCCAGCCGCCCGTACGCGTGATCGTTCCCGGCAAGGTGTATCGCCGCGATAATCCGGACGCGACGCACTCCTTCATGTTTCACCAGATTGAGGGCCTGGCCGTCGATTCGGACATTACCTTCTGCGATTTCACCGGCACCATCGATTACTTTGTGAAACAGTTTTTCGGCGAAGCGTGAAAACCCGTTTCCGGCCCAGCTATTTCCCGTTTACCGAGCCGAGCGTGGAGTTCGACGCCTCCTGCATTTTCTGCGGAGGCAGCGGCACCGCCAAATCGGGCGGCACTTGCGGTAAATGCAAAGGCGCGGGCTGGATTGAACTTTTCGGCGCGGGCATGGTCGATCCCGCAGTCTATGGCTTCGTGAATTATGATCCGAAAAAGGTGAGTGGCTTCGCCTTTGGCATCGGCATCGATCGCCTGGCCATGCTGAAGTACGGCATCGATGACATTCAATTGTTTTTCCAGAACGACGTGCGTTTCCTGAAACAATTTCCGTAACGGATTCGGCGGACAAACGGTTTTTGCTTGCTTTTACTGATAATCTTCCCATGACCTTTGCCGACGCCAAACAGCGCTTCTCCAATCGCGTGGCGGATTACACCCGTTACCGCCCCAGCTACCCGTCTGCCTTGCTGGATCTGCTCGCCAAGGAATGCGGTTTGCGCCCCGATCACGTCATTGCCGACATCGGCTCCGGCACCGGCCTGCTGAGCAAACTCTTCCTCGACCATGGGAATCGCGTCTACGGCGTGGAACCTAATGCCGAAATGCGCGCGGGCGGCGAGGAATTTCTCCGCGAGTATACCAATTTCACCAGCGTCAACGGCTCCGCCGAAGACACCACGCTGGCTCCTGCATCGCGTGGACTTCATCACCGCGGGGCAAGCCTTTCACTGGTTCAATGCCGCGGCCGCGGAGCGGGAATTCCGCCGCATTCTGAAACCGGGCGGGTGGGTGGTTGTTGTTTGGCAGGATCGCCTGCTGGAAGAAACTCCGTTCGCCCGGGAGTACGAAGCATTTGCTGGAACGCTTCGGCATCGATTACAAGAAAGTGAAGGATGCGTATCCGGAAGCGGACAACGATCCGCCATTTCTTTGATGCCGGCACATTTCAAGCTCGCGATCTGCCGAACCACCAGCTGCTCGACTGGGAAGGGCTTCGCGGGCGCCTGCGCAGCAGTTCGTACGCACCGACGGAAGATCATCGCGAACTACGCGCCCATGATGGCGGAGTTGCGCAACATGTTCGACACTCACCAGCAAAATGGAACCGTTCGTATGGAATACTTTGCACGAATTTATTTTGGCAAGCTCGACGGGAAAACTCGATGAAAGTCGCTTACAACTGGCTGAAAGAGTTTGTGGACTTGACGGCGTCCCCGGACGAGCTCGCCTCGCGCCTGGCGCTTTGCGGGCACCAACATCGCCGGCGTCGAAAAGGGCGCGCACGGCGCGGTCATCGACGCGGAAATCACCTCCAACCGGCCCGATTGCCTCGGCATGCTCGGCATCGCGCGCGAAGTTTCCGCCATTTACCGCCTTCCGCTGAAAATGGCCGCGCCGAAGCCGGTGGAAAGCACTTCGGCAAAAGCGAGTGACGCCGTCAACGTGAAGATCGAGGCCCCGGAACTCTGCGGGCGATTCACCGCGCGGGTGGTTCGCGGCGTGAAAATTCAGCCTTCGCCGTCCGTGGTTGAAGGATCGCCTGGAAGCCGCAGGCGTGGCCAGCATCAACAACGTGGTCGACATTACCAACTACGTGATGCTGGAACTGGGGCATCCCCTGCATGCCTACGACTACGATCTTGTGCGCAATCACAGCATCGTGGTTCGCCAGGCCAAGCCTGGCGAAAAAATGAAAACGCTCGACGGCATCGAGCGCACGCTGGATCCCGCCATTTCCCTGATCTGCGACGGTGACGGTTCCCGTGCCGTGGGCATCGGCGGCATCATGGGCGGCGCCGAAACCGAAATTTCCTTTTCCACGAAAAATGTTTTGATCGAGTGCGCCTGGTTTGATCCCATCGCCATTCGCCGGGCCACGCGCTTTTTGAAGCTGCACACGGAAGCCAGCACGCGCTTTGGCCGCGGCGCCGATCCGGAAATGGCGGAAGTGGCCTCGCGCCGCACTGCGGAATTGATCCTGCAGCTTGCGGGCGGCGAACTTCTTTCCGGGGTTGTGGACGTTTATCCGGGCAAGCGCGCCGCCGAAAAAGATCACCATCACCCGCGCGGAATTGCTCCGTGTAATGGGCGCGGATGTTCCCGACAAGGATCTCGAAGCTATCCTCTCCGCGCTGGGATTCGCCCCTATGCGCGCGGATCACAACAAAGGCGCCGCGAATTCGCTGCTGGCCGCATGGGAGTGCACGCAGCCTTCCTGGCGCGCGGATGTCGAGCGCGAAATCGATCTGATCGAAGAAGTCGCGCGTATCTATGGTCTCGACAAATTCCCACCGCGCTTGCCCGCTGCCCGCAATCGGTGCGGCGCGCTTGCCGCAGTACGAAGCGGAAACGCGTTTGCGCGAGCGCTTGATCGGCCTCGGCTATCACGAAATTCTGACCATCCCGCACGTCGCGGAAGAACGCAACGATCTGTTCCGCCCCGCCGACGCGACGGCCGCGAAACTTTCCAACCCTCTTTCCGAAGAAGCCAGCGTGCTGAAGTCCACCGGGCGTGTGACCATGGCCGGCGTGATCGAGTGGAATCTGAATCACAGCCAGCGCAATCGTTCGTCTGTTCGAAATTGGACAGCCGCTATCGATTTGCTGACGGCAAGCCCGTGGAATCGCGCATTTTGACGCTCGGCGCCACCGGCGCCGCTCGCCCGCAAGGTCTTTACGATCCTGCACGCGAATACAATTTCGCGGACCTCAAAGGTGATCTCGATTCCATCGGTGCGCTCTCCGGCGGTTTCCGCTGGGAGCAAGGCGGTCCGGATTGGCTGAACCCCGCAAAACGCGGCGCGCTGTTTCCTCGGTAAGGAAGGTAACCAGCCGCTAGGCGTCGGCCGGGCAGCTTGCCAAACGCGTGGCAGACAAACTCAAATTTCGCCAGGATGTATTCCTTGCGGAAATCGAACTTGGGCCGGTGTATTGCATGTATTATGGCGTGAAAAACAATCGCCGTTACGAGCCATTGCCGCGTTTTCCCGGCGTCGAACGCGATTTCTCTCTGTTCCTCGCGGATGGCGTAACGTTTGCGGACGTAAGCAAAACGATCAATGCCCTGAAAATCGCAGAGATTGCCTCGATCGAGGCGGCGGATCTATTCCGAGGCAAAAATGTGCCCGCTGGAAAATATTCCTTGCTGGTGCGCGTGACGTTCCAGAGCCGCGAAGCGACATTGACCGAAGCGCAGATCACCGATTTCTCGAATCGTATCGTCGGTGCGCTGGAGAAAGAACTCGGCGCTTCTCTGCGCGCCAGCTAAGCAACGATTCATTCCGTCTGTTTCAGCGCGCGCTCGACGAGCGTCAGGCAGCGTTCCGCCTGTTCCTTCAATAATTCCTCGCGGTCACCCTTTTCCGTTCGCAGGCTATGCAGTTCGTCGGCGATGGCCAAGGCCGTCAGCACCGCCACTCTCTGCGTATCGACCGTGGAAGTCATTTTTGCGATGGCGTGCATCTTCGCATCCACGAAGCTGGCAAGTTCCTGCAGGTACGCCTGATCGAGATCCCCCTGCAAGGAATAGCGTCTGATTGTAAATTTGAACTTTCGTGGTTGGGCTCATACGTTCCTCCACAGATGCGGACTATTGCGACCAGGAGGTTGGATTGCGGTCCCAGCGGTGCCCGCGAAGCTTGCGTGTGCAAATTATCTGGCAGCGGGCCCGCCTTGCTTGCTGCGAAATTCGCTTCCACGTTTTTGCGCTTGCGCATGCCGGGAATAATGGTGCTCACGTCGGGATTGCTCAGGATAAAGCGCAAAGCCATTTCCGGCAGTGTGCCGCCGGCAGGGACCAGCGGCTTAAGCGCCTCGGCGTGTGCGATGCTCGACTTCAGATTCTCCGGCACGAAGTAGGTGTTGCGCCAATCGCCCGCAGGCCACTTCGAATCCATCGTCAGCATTCCAGTCAGCGTGCCTTCATCAAACGGCACGCGCGCAATCACCCCGACATCGTTCATACGGCAAATCGGAAACAGCGCGTCTTCCGGATTCTGGTCGAAAATATTGTAGATCGTCTGGACCGCCTCGACGTGCTCCTCCAGGACCGCGCGAATTCCGTTGTGCGGCTCCCAGCGATTTACGCTCACGCCCACGGCGCGGACCTTGCCGCTTCTCTTCATGTCTTCCATGGCGCGCGGCAATCGCTCGTCGTTCAGCCAACGGTCTTCCCAGGTGTGAAACTGCATCAGGTCAATCGTGTCGGTGCCCAGATTTTTCAGACTCTTCTCCACGTACTCCTGAATGTATTCCGGCGGATAGCAATCATCCAGGTTGAAGTCACGGCGGCTGGGCCACTTGCGATTCTTAGGTGGGATCTTTGTCGCTACGTAAAGATGATTGTCTGGTCCGCCCACTGCTGGCTTATTTTTGTTCTCGCGCAGAATTTTTGCCAGGATCTGTTCGCTTTTCCCGTCACCATATGCCCATGCGGTATCGAAGAAATTGCAGCCTAACTCCACGGCGCGATGCAGCGCCGCGAGAGTTTCCGTGTCGTCGGAGCCCGTCCATCCCGCCAGGCCCCACATGCCATAGCCAATTTCACAGACTTTCCATTCTGTACGCCCAAAGCGCCGATAGTTCATGACCGCTGTCTCCTAAAGTTTCCGTGCCATTGTAGCGGAGAAGCGGGCGCGAGGGACACAGTTGCTCCCGTGGCGCGCGAGGAAGAATGTCGGCGAAGGGCGCTCTAGCTACCGGCCAGTTGCTCCCGAGACGGCGCCGGCATCAGGCGAAAACAGCGCGCGTTTTCGTCCCAATAAATCCGGTCTTTGTTGGCTTCCCAAACGGCGCGCCACTGGCCTTGTACAAACTTCCGGCCGTTCTTGCGCAGAAACTTGCGCCAGCACGATTCCCCAGGGTGCGTGCATTCCATGTGCAAGGATTCCAGTTCCGGTATGGGAGGCACGGTCCAATCGGGCGCGGTGAAGAGATCGAACAGGAACGAATTGGCAATGTCGCCAGCAGTAGTATAGCTCCAAGTATCGTAGATCGGATGCTTGGTCTTGCGGTCATCGGTGAGCTCGGAAATCAGAAAGGGGATGGCCTCTTTCCCAAGCGCCAGGATCTGGTTCACCATCTGCGAGTCACAATACTCTCTGTCTTGAAACCGGCCTTTGGCGCGACAAGAACCGGGCGCTGTCAGTTCATCGAACCTCCAGAGCTGAATATCTTTTGCCGGCGGTGAGCCGGTCTGCGCACGGGTCTCCGAACAGCAATGGAACAGGAGGAAGAAGAGCAGAAGCAACGGCAGCCCGGCGCAATGAATCGGGCTGATTTTTCGCACGGCCAGACTCTACACGCGGGGCCCGAACCTGGCAAGGTCTTGAATTCCCGAATTCCTGGCCAATGGTTGGACGCAGGGCCGGAGAGGGAGGATAATATTCCCGGGGCGGTACTTCGAAGCAGGTGAGGACGCGAAAGCCGTTTGAACCGTAACGAATCTCTGGGGTGCTGCGGTTAGTCAGCTTGTGTGCACGGCCTGTCCCGCTGGCGAGTTTCTTTCGAAACTTTCCGGCGGGGCAGGAAAGCCTAATGGCTGGCTCGTGGTGCCCACCTATTTCAGAGGTTCACGGCCTAGCTTCCCACGGCTGAGCAGTCCGCTCTTTTGCTTTTCCATTATCTGTTCTCATTTATAGGTAAAAACTTTTAGCTCGAATGGGGATTCCTCGAATGCGGGTGTTGTTCATCGGAGACATTGTTGGCTCACCAGGACGGCAGATCGTCCATGACCGGTTGGCCGACTTGGTGGAGCATCGCCAGATCGATCTGGTGATCGCCAACGGCGAGAATGCCGCCTCTGGCTTTGGGATTACTCCGCGTATCGCGGAAGGCCTGCTACAGGGTGGTATCGACGTCTTGACAGGTGGAAATCACAGTTGGGATCGCAAGGAGATCTTCGACTACATGCCGCACGAGCCACGCCTGCTGCGTCCTGGCAACTTTGCCGAGAACAATCCAGGCAGCGGTCTGTATGTTGGCACGGCGAAAAACGGCACCAGGTACGCCGTATTGAATCTGCAAGGACGCGTTTTCCTTCCCGCCATTGATGACCCGTTCAAGAAGGCGGACCTGGAACTGTCAAAATTGCCCGCCGACGTCGCCTTTATACTCGTGGACATACATGCCGAGACGACCAGCGAAAAAATCGCCATGGGCTGGTATCTCGACGGGCGCGTCACCGCCGTCGTCGGTACGCATACCCATGTCGCGACTGCCGATGAGCACTTGCTCCCCAACGGTACTGCTTACATCACCGACGTTGGCATGACCGGCCCGCATGACGGCGTCATCGGCATGGACCGTGCCGGAATTGTGAAGAAATTCCTGGATGGCCTGCCGGCACGCTTCGAAGTCGCCACGGGCGATATCCAGATGAACGCGGTTCTGATCGAGACTGACGACAACGGTCCGCGAAACGATTCAGGGCGGCTGCGCGCCAGATGCATTGAACGGCTGCGCCTTCGCATCGAATAGCAATAGTTTCATTGGCCCCCGAAGAATTGTGGAACGCAACGGCTTGTCGCCGGATGTTGTCAAACTGGGCAAACCGCCCCAGGTACTATGGGCAACCACGAGCTTCCTGCTGCAATCTGAACGACCATGCGGAAAACAATGATGAAGTTTTGCATAGCGGCTGCGGGACTGTGCCTGGCAGGCGCCCTGTGCCCCGTCAAGGCGCAGCAGGTGGATGATGATTTGATGGCCCGCAGACGTCTGTTTAAGCCCATCGGCCCTGGACTCCGGGCCATGCGGCGCGGACCGGACGGGAAAGTCTATGTACTGACCTCGCCCGGAGCGAGCGTGTCGGTTTTTGACGCCAAGGGAGCGCTTCTAAAGAAGATCCCGGACTATGCGCAAGGCCAGGGGCCTGCCTCACAGGACCTGCATGCTATCCAGTTCGGGGAAGATATGGACGTGGCTGCGAATGGCACCGTCTACGTCGCCGACCGGGGCGCCGACCAGATCAAGATCTGGGAGCAGAATGGGAACGCGAGGGCTTTCCATGTGACTGCGCCCCTGTCTCTTGCGGTTTTGCCCGAAGGAGAAGTCGCCATTGCCACGCAGAACAATTCACGGCTCATCAGCGTCTACGGATCCACTGGGAAGGTGGTTCGTGAAATCGGGAACCTGGAGGAGCTGGCCACTCGAGCGGATGTAAATCGCTATCTGAGCATGGGCCGGCTGGCGTCAGACCCTCAAGGGCGAATCTACTACGGCTACACCTATCTGCCCGAGCCGTTGGTGCGACAGTATGACCGCTTCGGCTTTGCGGCAGGGGTTGATTTTGAGTTTACCGGCCTCGATGCCATGTCGGAAGCCCGCGCCACCCGTCGCGAGATCGATCGTCAGGACAAACGCCAGGATCCACCCCGATTCTTGCCGATTCTCACTGCGTTCGGTGTTGACCCGGAAACCGGTGACATTTGGATGTGCCTGCACAATACACTGCTGCACTTCGATAAGGACGGCAATCGCCGCTCCGAATATCAGATCTACACTCCCGATGGAACGAAGCTGGATGGCGTCACCCTGCTTGTTGAGGAGGAAGTGCTGCTGATCGGTTCGGACCCTCTCGGCGTGTACGAATTTCAGCGTCCGGACAAAAAACAATGAAAAATCATAGGAGTTTTCCTCAGCCGCTAGTGCACAAATTCAGTGCATTCCAGTTTGGCACTAGGAATTTTCTGCGGAAAAGGCCGATAATTCGCGAAAAATCTCTGCACTTGCACAATACTTGTGCTTGTGGAAAAGTTGTGCATGGCATGTGAACGTTCTAACTGGTCTTCGTACACTTTTCGCTTGCTCCCACACGGACAGTGCGCGAGAATCCATCCAGTTTTCAGGTGCTCAACGTGGTCATGCAAGTCTGAAAGGCCGCGCGGGAATCCATGGGGCATACAGGGATCTTTCCCGTGCGAGCAAGAACTCCAAAGCGAGAAGCTTTAGGGCAAATTGGGCTTTCCACAGCTTATGCACACCTGTGGAAATAGCACGGGATCGGCTTTTTCCAATACGATGACAACGGCAACGCAAGTCGGGCGAGAGCGCGACACACAACAAAATGTCTGGGACAAGTTCCTCGATCTTATCAAGTCCCGGGTCAGCATCAATACCTTCAACACCTGGTTTCAACCCACCAGGTTGAACCGTAATGAGGGCGATATTCTGTATATTCAGATCCCTAGTGCGGTGTTCCGTCAGGTGCTCACCCGCACCTATGGCGAAATTGTGAAGGCGGTATTCCACCAGATGGGCACGCCGTCCATGAAAGTGCAGTATGTCTGCACCGAAGAGGAGCCCGTGTCGGCTGCTCCGGTCGTTTCCGCCGCCAAGCAGTCCAAACTGGATTTTGAGAGCAGCGACCACCAACTCAATCCTCGGTACACTTTCGATTCTTTCGTGGTCGGCAAATCCAACGAGTTTGCGCACGCGGCATCTCGCGCCGTGGCCGAGCAGCCTTCCAAGGCCTATAACCCTCTTTTCCTCTATGGCGGCGTGGGCATGGGCAAGACCCACTTGATGCATGCCATCGGGCACACCATCAAGAAGCGTAATCCGGCCATGCGCCTCAGCTACGTCAGCGCCGAAAAGTTCACCATCGAAGTCATCAACTCCCTGCGCTTCGATCGCATGATTAGCTTCCGCGACCGTTTCCACACCGTGGACGTCTTGCTCGTCGACGACATCCAGTTCATCGCCGGCAAGGAACGCACCCAGGAAGAGTTCTTTCACACCTTTAACGCCCTATACGAACAGCAGAAGCAGATCGTCATTTCGTCCGACTGCCTGCCGAAAGACATCAACTCGATCGAGGAGCGCTTGCGCTCGCGGTTCGAATGGGGCTTGATCGCCGATATCCAGCCGCCCGACCTCGAAACCAAGATCGCCATTCTCCAAAAAAAAGCCGAGAGCGACCGCTTCAACCTGCCCGATGAGGTTGCCGAGTACATTGCCCGCGCCATCAAGTCGAACGTGCGCGAACTGGAAGGCGCGCTGACCCGCCTGATGGCCTACGCTTCACTTACCGGCACGATCGTGTCGTTGACCACCGCGCAGCAGGTCTTGCGCAACATCATCGCATCTCAGGAAAAGCGCGTCACCATCGACCTTATCCAGAAGCGCGTCAGCGAGCATTTCAATCTTCGCGAACAGGATCTGAAGGTCCGGAGCAACACCCGCGCCATCGCTTTCCCGCGCCAGGTGGCCATGTACATCGTCAAGCAGCTAACCACTGCATCGCTCCCGGAAATCGGGCGGCAATTCGGCGGCAAACATCACACCACCGTGCTGCATTCCATCAACAAGATTGAAGAGTTGCGCCGCTCCGACAAGGATCTGAATCGCACCATTACCCGCTTGATGGACGCTCTGCAGTAAAAGTATTTCTAGTCGCCAGGGAATAGAAAAGGCCCACGGTTTTTCCAGTGGGTCTTTTTCATTTGTAGAACTTTTCTGCGTGAGGGTCTTTGAGGTTCGCTGGAAAACCTCTCTGCACCGAGGAGAATTTGCTGCGTGAAAAGCATGTGCGGAAGTTGTGGAGAGCTGGTGGGAAAGCTTCGGACAGAATGTGCATGAAAGATGGAGAAATCTTCTTTGCGCCATGTCCGGCGCACTTATCCGCGGTTACGCGTGGAAATTCACTTCACACGTCGCTTTAAAATACAGCCCCGGGATGCGCGCGGCGGTGTTTTCCACCAATCCACAACGCTTATCACAACAACAAGGTTCTGAACTGTATTTTGCAAATAGATCTGTTGTGAAATCTGTTGTGGCTGTGAAAAAGATCGTTTCCCGACAACGGCGCTATCCTAACCGGATATCCTCAGCCGGGGCTATTTCCACAGCATGCCGCGTGCCTGTGGCCTTTATACTTTGCTGAAAAACGAGTACAGTACGCTAGCGGTACAGATGCATGGGAGAAACCATGTCCGCAACAGGAACCGTACGCGAGGAAAGCCAATCAATGGAATTCAGCGTAACTAAGTCAGCGCTGCTCAATGAATTGACCACGACGCAAGGCGTTGTGGAACGCAAAACCACTATCCCCATCCTTTCGAACCTCCTGGTGGAAGCGAAAGGCAGCCGCCTTGCCATCACGGCTACGGATCTGGAGCTTAGCGTCCGCACCTCGTGCGAAGCCAAAATCAAGAAGGAAGGTGCAGGCACTATCCCCGCGAAGAAGCTGCTTGAGCTCGTACGCCTGCTTCCCGAAGGCGAGATCAAGTTCAAATTGCTTGACAACCATTGGGTGGAAATCGTCAGCGACAAGAAGAAATACAAACTTGTCGGCATGGCCAAGGAAAACTTCCCCGCGCTGCCGGCGATGCCCCACACCCTGGTGAAGATTCCCGCCGCGGTCCTCGAGAGCCTGATTGCGAAAACAAAGTTCGCCATTTCCATGGAGGAATCGCGCTACACACTGAACGGCGGCTTGCTGATCCTGAAGCCAGACACGCTCGCCATGGTTGCCACGGATGGGCATCGACTGGCGCTTGCCGAGACGGATCAAAAATTAGCCGGCCTGAACGGCGAAGTGCGGGTTCTGATTCCCAAGAAGGCCATGGATGAAGTCGAGAAGCTTTCCAGCGCCGCAGGCTCCGATGCTCACATGGAATTCGCCAAGGATGAAAGCCACTTGTTTTTCCAGGTTGGCCACCGCTTGCTGATTTCGCGGATTCTCACGGGCCAATTCCCCAATTATGAAGCGGTGCTGCCCCGTGAAAACAACAAGACCGTCGTTCTGGAACGCGCGGAACTAAGCGACGCCGTTCGCCGCGTCTCGCAACTTGCCGATCAGCGCTCCCATGCCGTGAAACTGGCCGTCACGCAGGAAGGCATTGAGATTTCTGCGTCGAGCCCCGAATATGGAGAAGCAAAAGAGACCATCGAGAAGGAATACAAAGGCGACAATATTGCGATTGGATTTAACTCCAGCTATATGCTGGATTTTCTTGCCGCGGCCGCCGATGGCCCCATCAGCATTGAATTGAAAGACGAACAGTCCGCTGGTCAGATGCGCCCATTGGCAGACGAAAGCTATCGCTACCGCTACGTCATCATGCCCATGCGCATTTGAGTTCTTCCTCCCTCTCCTTGCTTCCCCACGCGTTCACCGAACAGGGTGTGGCGATGCTCTCCAGTGTTTTGCGCAGCGCGCGCGCCGTGCAAGTCACCAACGCCGGCCTGCGCACTTTTGTTCACCTGCGAGAAAAGCGCTATGACGCGAAATTTAGTGCCGTCTTTGCGACCCTCAAGCAGATGCTGGAAGCGCCGGCTGTTCGGAAAAAAAAGATCGGCTTTCACGCCAGGCCAGGCACACAAAAATACTCCCATTAGCCCTCGAAAGGACCCTGTAAACCATTACAAATAAAAGCTTTATTTATCCACAACTTCGCTTCTTCTACTTGAGAAAACACCCCAATTCCGGTAAAATTTAAAGGTTGTCGAGCGCGGGTTTTTTCCTCCACCTCGACACGTCCGCCAGGTCTGTTTGATCCAAAAAAGCCCTGCGCCAGGGGCGGATCGACTGCTCTGGAGAATATAAGTCTTCGCCACGTCCCGGAGCGCGGGACGGGATGAAGCAGGAACCCTACGAGCTTCGATTCTGTTCGCGGAATCGCAGTCAAAGGGTGAGGCGACGCATGGGGATTGCAAACATCACGCCTTTCCTAGCTTCACAAAAATCGAGTTGAACCAGCCTTAGCGGATTCCCCGTCATGCGCCGGGGCATGTTTCATGCGAGTGGATTGCCGCAGGTTTGCACCTTCAGGCCGATGGCCTCGAGGCAAGGGAGATGAAATGGGCGACAAAGAGACGGTGACAGGAAAAGGCGGTCACCAGTACGACGCGAAATCCATTAAAGTTCTTGGCGGCCTGGAAGCGGTACGCTTGCGTCCCGCCATGTACATCGGCTCGACCGGCGAGATGGGTTTGCACCACCTGGTCTGGGAAGTGGTCGACAATTCCGTCGACGAAGCCATGGCGGGCTTTGCCGACGAAGTGAACGTTACGGTCCACGCCGACAATTCCGTCACCGTGGTGGACAACGGACGCGGTATTCCTGTGGACATGCATGCCACAGAAAAGCGTCCTGCGGCGGAAGTGGTTCTCACGGTGTTGCATGCCGGCGGCAAATTCGATAGCGATACCTACAAAGTTTCCGGCGGTCTGCACGGTGTGGGCGTCTCGGTGGTCAACGCGCTCTCCGATACTCTGGAACTCGAGATTCAACGCGATGGCGCGGTTTGGGAACAGTCCTACGAAAAGGGCAAGCCCACCACGAAGCTGAAACAAACGGGAAAGACGCGCAAAACCGGGACAACGGTTAAATTCCATCCTGATCCCACGATCTTCGAAAAAACGGTTT
Organism: Candidatus Acidiferrales bacterium; assembly: GCA_963839315.1. Lineage (GTDB taxonomy): Bacteria > Acidobacteriota > Terriglobia > Acidiferrales > UBA7541 > Acidiferrum. The sequence goes on along the minus strand of CAWIUU010000028.1, from coordinate 111,200 downwards.
TCAGTTATGACACCCTGGCGACCCGCCTGCGCGAATATGCCTTTCTCAATAAGGGCTTGAAAATTACATTGACCGATGAACGTACGGAGAAAAGCGCTGAGTTTCGTTTTACCGGCGGCATCGCCGAGTTTGTGAAACACCTGAACCGCGGCAAAACCACGCTGCACGATTCGCCGATCTACATGGAAGGCAAGCGGGGCAATGTGGAAATAGAAATTGCCCTGCAATACAACGACACGTACGGTGAAAACGTGTTTGCGTTCGCGAACACCATCAACACCGTGGATGGTGGCACTCACTTGTCCGGTTTCCGCTCCGCTCTTACCCGCACCATCAACAATTTCGCTCAGAATGCCGGCATGCTCAAGGAACAGAAGGACGAAGTCAGCATCTCCGGCGACGATGTTCGCGAAGGTCTTGTGGCCGTGGTCAGCGTGCGCCTGCCGCAGCCACAGTTCGAAGGGCAGACCAAGGGCAAGCTCAATAGCGACATCAAGGGTGACGTCGAGCAGCTCGTCAACGAAAAGCTCGGCGAATGGTTCGACAAGCATTCCACGGTGGCACGTCGCATCATCGGCAAATGCATCGACGCGGCGCGCGCCCGCGAAGCTGCTCGCAAGGCACGCGAACTGACGCGTCGCAAATCCGCCATGGATTCCAGCGGCCTTCCCGGGAAGCTGGCCGATTGCCAGGAACGAGACCCGGCGCGCTGCGAACTGTTCGTCGTCGAGGGCGAATCCGCCGGCGGCTCCGCGAAGATGGGTCGCGACCGCAAATACCAGGCGATCCTGCCGCTGAAAGGCAAGATCCTCAACGTCGAAAAGGCTCGCTACGACAAGATGCTCGGCCACGAAGAAATTCGCGCCATCATCACGGCGCTTGGCACCGGCATTGGCAAAGACGATTTCGACGCCGGCAAACTGCGCTACCACAAAATCATCCTCATGACCGACGCCGACGTCGACGGTAGCCACATCCGCACGCTGCTGCTCACGTTCTTCTTCCGCCACATGAAGGAACTGATCGAGCGCGGCCACGTGTATATCGCGCAGCCTCCGCTCTACCGCGTGAAGCGCGGCAAAACCGAAAAGTATATTCGCGACGAGCGCGATTTTGCCCGCGAGCTCATGAAGCGCGCCACGGAAGACCATGTCGTGAAAGCCAAGGAAGGCGTTTCGCTCGAAGGCGCCAAGCTGACCTCTTTCCTTCTGAACGTGCAGGAATACGAAGCGGCCGCGGCGAAACTGGGCCGCCGTTTGCGCGACACCAACCTGGTTGAACTGCTGGTCGAGAGCGGCATCGAGAAGAAAACCGACTTCGAAGACAAAAAGGCTCTTGAAAAGCTCTTAAAGGCCATCGAAAAAGCCAAGCTGAAACTGGAAGGCAAGATCGTGTTCGATGAAGAACACAGCCTTTACGAACTTCAGTTTGGCCCGCCTCACAACCAGAAGATTAACTGGGCGGTGGCTGCCACGCCGGATTACAAGCGGTCTGCGCGGCCTGGCCAAACAGATCGAAGAATTCAACCACCCCCCGTTCGTTGTCGCCCGCAATGGCAGCAAGATCGCCAAAGAAAAAGTCACCGACGTTCTCGACTACATCGTGGAAGACGCCAAGAAGGATTTCACCATTACGCGATTCAAGGGCTTGGGCGAAATGAACGCCGAGCAACTGTGGGAAACCACCATGAACGCGGATACGCGCACCCTGCTGCAGGTGAAGCTGGAAGATGCCGTTGCCGCCGAAGACATTTTCACGACGCTGATGGGCGAAAACGTGGAAGCGCGCAGGAAGTTCATCGAGGAGAACGCCCTCGAAGTCGTGAACCTGGATATTTAAGTGGCACAGGCGCTGATGTCTGGATGATCTATCAGTTGGGCTGGACGACATTACCGGGATTGCGGGGGCTCAGCGTGAGCGAATTTCGCGCGACGCCCACTCCAACTCCCGATACCGAGAAGGGCGTTGCGGTTGAGTTTGCCAGCGAAGCTCGGGCGCGACGATTTTTTGCGGCAACTCGAAGAATATTTTGCGCCGCGACGTTTCACCAACGCCGCCGATGCCTTCGACACCGTTAAGGCGTACGTGCTCGAGCAGGCTGGGAACAAGCTTTGTTGTCATGACTGAGGGAGCGTTTTATCGCGACAAAGGTTCGACCCCAAAGCCGAGTTGGAAAATTGAGACTGCAGTCAGCGAGACAAGCTGAAGCGAGGAAGAATGGCAGACGAACAGAACACATCGATACTGCTTCCCATCGATATCGAAGCCGAAATGCGCAAGTCGTACCTCGACTATGCCATGAGCGTCATCATCGCGCGCGCGCTCCCTGACGTACGCGACGGCCTGAAGCCCGTGCAGCGGCGCATCCTGGTGGCCATGAACGACCTCGGCCTGGCCTCCAACCGCGGCTATCGCAAGTGCGCCAAGATCTGCGGCGACACCTCCGGCAATTATCACCCGCACGGTGAAGCCGTTATCTATCCCGCGCTCGTGCGCCTGGCGCAAGACTTCAACATGCGCTACCCGCTGATTGATGGCCAGGGAAACTTCGGTTCCGTCGACGGCGATCCTCCCGCGGCGATGCGGTACACGGAAGCGCGGCTGGCGAAAATTACCGAAGACATTCTTGCGGACCTCGAAAAAGAGACCGTAGATTTCATTCCCAACTTCGACCAGACCCGCGAAGAACCGGTCGTCCTGCCCTCGCGCATTCCCAATCTGCTTGTGAACGGCGCCAGCGGTATCGCCGTCGGCATGGCCACCAATATTCCTCCGCATAACCTGCGCGAAATTGTTGACGCCGCCATCCTGCTGATCGAAAAGCCCGACACTCCGCTGAAGGAAATCATGAAGATTGTGCCTGGGCCCGATTTCCCAACCGGTGCGTACATTGCTGGCCGCGAAGGCATCGAAGCCGCCTACAAAACAGGCCGCGGCAGCTTCATCATGCGCGCGAAAGCGGCCATCGAGGAAGCCACCAAGGATCGCGAAAATATCGTCATCACGGAAATTCCTTACCAGGTCAACAAGGCGCGGCTCATCGAGCGCATCGCCGAACTCGTCCAGACCAAAAAAATCGAAGGCATAGCCGACGTGCGCGACGAATCCTCTCGCGAAGGCATGCGCATCGTCATTGAGCTGAAGCGCGGCGAGGAATCGCAGCTCATCCTGAACAATCTCTTCAAGCACACCCAGATGCAGGAATCCTTCGGCATGATCCTGCTGGCTATCGTGGGCGGCCAGCCACGCGAACTCGGCTTGATCCCCCTAATCAAGCTGTTCATCGAACACCGCATGGAAGTGGTTCGCCGCCGCACGATTTTCGAATTGCGCAAGGCCGAAGAGCGCGAACACATCTTGGTGGGCTACCAGATCGCCCTCGATCATCTGGATAACGTCATCCGCATCATTCGCGGTTCCTCCAGCCGCGCTGACGCCAAGGAAAACCTGTTCAAGTATTTCAGCGAGCAAGACGTCACCATTACGGAAAATGGCAAATCCAAGAAACTCGAAGGCGTGAAACTCGACGGCCGCAAGTATCGCTTCGTCGGCGCCGCGGAAATCGAAGCCGCAGGCCGCGCTGGGGCTCTCAACCTCAGCTATGCGCAAATCGATGCCATCCTCGAATTGCAGTTGCACCGCCTCACCCAACTCTCCATCGACGAAATTCTGAAGGAATTGAAGTCCATTCGCGACCTGATTGCGGAGTTGAAGGAGATTCTGGCCAGCGAGAAAAAGTTGAAGCAGGTGATCACTGCGCGAGTTACGCGAAGTCCACAAGGCTTATGGCGACGATCGCCGCACGCAAATCGTCGACAAGGTCGACGAAATCAAGCTCGAAGACCTCATCGCCGACACCGACATGCTCATTACCGTCAGCCATGCCGGCTACATCAAGCGCACGCCCGTGGAAACCTATCGCCACCAGTCACGCGGCGGCAAAGGCCGCATTGGCGCGAAAACCAGGGAAGAGGATTTCGTCGAGCATCTCTTCATCGCCTCGGCGCACAGCTACATCCTGCTGTTCACCTCGAAGGGACGCGTTTACTGGCTGAAGGTTTACGAATTGCCGGAAGCCGCCGCTGCCACGCGCGGCAGGGCTATTTCCAGCCTGGTGAAGTTCCAGGAAGATGAAAAGCTCACCGCACTAGTGGCTGCCACCAATCTTGAAGAAGAGGGCCGCTTCGTTTTCATGGCCACGAAGAGCGGCACCGTCAAGAAATCCACGTCTAACGGAATTCTCCAACCCGCGTTCCACCGGCATCATTGCCATCAACCTTGAAGCGAAGGACGAACTCATCGGCGCAAAACTTACCGATGGCAAACAGATGATCTTCCTGGCCAGCCATGAAGGTCAAGCAATCCTGTTCCGCGAAACGGAAGTGCGGCCCATGGGGCGCAACGCCGGCGGCGTAAATGGCATGGACCTCGACAAGGAAGACTACGTCGTCAGCATGGATGCGGTGCAGCCTGACTTCGAGATCATCGCCAAGGAACACAAGCAGACCTCACAAAACCTCGAAGAGCTCGAAAACGAGCACATCAAGGACTCCCTCACCACGCTGATGCTCACCGTCGCTGAAAAGGGCTATGGCAAGCGCACCGCTCTCGCCGAATACCGCATCACTTCGCGCGGCGGCAAGGGCGTCGTCAACATGAAGACCACCGACCGCAATGGCTCTGTCGTTGCCACGCTGCAAGTAACGGAAGAGTCCGACGTCATGATCATCACCGAACACGGCAAGGTCATCCGCGTCCACGCCAACGAAATTCGCGAAGCGGGCCGCTCCACGCAGGGCGTCCGTCTGCTGCGCCTCGATGACGACGACTCCGTCGCCGCGGCCGCCGTCCTCAAGGAAGAAGAAGCCGAAGAAAAGAAGTAACTATTGGAGTGCGGGAGCTCGCCGCCGCTTTTTGCAAACTGGCAAGTTCAACAAAAGAAGAAAACCGTCGCACATGGTGCACCGTTTCTTTCTTGTATGGGCTAAACTAAATCACCATGAAAATTACACGCAAGAATTCTTGCGTCATTGGTTCTTACTGCGTCGGTGGTGCTGTTCTCGCTCGCTGGAACGGCGAAGCCTCCGGCCGCACAGCACTCCTATCTCGCGCTGGTAGGCACCTACACGAACAAGACGCAGAGCAAAGGTATCTACGCGTTTTCCTACGACGCCGAAACGGGCAAGCTCACGCCGAAGGGAATTGCAGCGGAAACGCCTGACCCTTCGTTCGTCGTGATTCACCCGAACGGAAAATTCGCCTACGCCGCCAACGAAACCGGCAAACAGAGCACGGTCAGCTCCTTCGCTCTCGATGCGCAAAGCGGTAAGCTCACGCTCCTCAACACCCTCCCCGCGCTCGGCGAAGATCCCTGCTATCTGTCCTTCGACAAGACTGGCAACTTCCTTTTCGTCGCCAACTACACCTCAGGCACCATCACCGTCTTCCCTATACTTCCTGACGGCAAGTTGGGCGAACATACCGCGGCGTTGCAGAATAAGGGCACCCTCGGCCCCAACAAGGAACGTCAGGAAGGGCCCCACGCGCACTGGGTCGAGCTTTCCGCGCACAATCGATTTGCGTATGTCGCCGACCTGGGCCTCGACCGTGTCTTGATCTACAATTTCGATGCCGCCAAGGGGACACTCGCTGCTGAGTCCTCACCCTCCTCAAAAGACCCAGCAATGGCCTCTCAGAAGCCCAGCGATGCGCTTTCCGCTACGCTCCGTCCAGGCACGGGCCCGCGGCACGTGGCATTTTCTCCCGACGGCAATTTCATGTACGTGCTGGGGGAGATGAAGTCGACGGTCACGGTATTTGCGAACGATAAGCGCGAAACCTATCGAGCGATCCAGACCCTTTCAACCCTGCCGCAAGGGTTTTCCGGCCGCAACGACGCAGCGGAAATCGCCATGCATCCCAATGGAAAATGGCTCTACGCCTCCAATCGCGGCCATGACACCATCGCTGTCTTCGCCGTGGAGCCCGGAAAAGGCACTCTGCGTTTCGTCGCAGATGTTCCCACCGGTGGCAAAGAACCGCGCCATTTCGCGATTGATCCGGCTGGAAAGTTTCTTCTTGCGGAAAATCAACATTCCGGCAACATCGTTACGTTCCGCATTGACGCGGCTTCCGGCAATTTGACTACAACCGGCGACGTCGCAAACGTCCCCTCGCCCGTGTGCCTGGCGTTCGATCTTGCGCACTGAGTTGGTGTCCCTTGTACCCCGAAACACCGCCTTTTTCGTCGAATGTAAGTTAAAATCCTGCGTTTGATGACATCCGAGGAGAACTTCATGCGTCGCACCGCCCGGCTGGCCTTGTTCCTTTCCATTTTCATTTCTCTTTTCAGTGCATCCATCGCACTGGCAGACGGCGAGACCGCGCCCGACCGCGATGCCAAGCAGCCTATCGATGAGGCTTACACCGCAAAGCTTCACAAATACACGACCGAATCGTTTTTCAGCTCGCCTCTGGTGGAGTATCTGCCTGCATTCAAGCAACGTGCCTACGCCTGAAGTCGTGCTGGGCGATGTTGCCGGCGCTCCGGGAATCCTTCCTTATGCCGAAGATGTCTACAAATACATGCGCTTGCTCGAGAAAGCCACCCCGCGCGTGAAAGTTTTCTCCATCGGCACCACCGAAGAAGGCCGCGAAATGATTGCCGTGGCGATCTCTTCCGAGGCCAACCTCAAGAATCTCGACGCCAACAACGAGCGCCTCGCGAAACTGGGCGACCCTCGCAGCATCAAATTTGACGATGCCGAAGCCGACAAACTGGTCGCCCAGGCCGTTCCTGTTTACTACATCACCGGGCACGATTCACTCACCGGAAACTGGCGCGCCCACCGCCCTGATGGAGCTCGCTTACCGGCTGACCGTGGATGAAAGCCCCTACATTCGCGAGATTCGCGATGGCATGATTACGCTGATCACGCCCGTCGTCGAAGTCGATGGTCGCGACCGCATGGTGGATATCTACAAGTGGCATCTTGCCCATCCAAAAGATTTCTACCCGCCCCTGATTTATTGGGGCAAGTACGTCGCGCATGACAATAATCGCGATGCCATGGGTGTCACACTGAAGCTCACGCAAAATGTGCTGAATACGTACGTTGGCTGGCACGCACAAGTGCTCCACGACCTTCACGAATCCGTCCCCTACCTCTACGACAATACCGTCGGCGATGGTCCCTATAACGCCTGGGTGGACCCCATCCTTGTGGACGAATGGCAGATGATTGGCTCCCGCAACGTTGCCGACATGACCAAGTTCGGGATGCCGGGCATTTTTGCCCACGGTGACTTCGATACCTGGTCTCCGGGTTATCTGATGTTCATCGCCGCGATGCACAATGGCATCAGTCGGCTTTATGAAACCTTCGGCAATGGCGGCGCCGACACGCGCGAACGCACCCTGGAACCCGACGAATACTCGCGCACCTGGTATCGCGCAAATCCCCCGCTTCCCAAAGCCCTATGGTCGCAGCGTGATAATAACAATTACGAAGAAACCGGCCTGCTTACCTCGCTCCACTATTTCAACGAGAATAAGCGCCTGTTCCTCAAGAATTTCTATCTGAAATCCAAACGCTCCATTCAAAAACCCGCAGCGGAAGGTCCTGCGGCTTATGTATTTCCCGCGAACGATCCTCGCGTCAGCGTGCAGGCAGACCTGCTCAGGGTGATGCTGCGCCAGCACGTCGAGATTTCCCGCTCCACCACTGCGTTCCAGGTTGCGCTTCCCCCCAAAAAAGAAAAAAAGGCCGTCAAGCCGGAAACCGCGGAGGAAAAGAACAAATCCCCGCAACCAACCACCCGCGATTTTCCCGCGGGTAGCTATATCATCCGCATGGATCAACCCTACTCCCGCATCGCGGACGCATTGCTCGACTACCAATACTGGAGCCCCGACGATCCGCAAAAGACTCCCTATGACGATACTGGCTGGACGTTCGGTGAACTCTTCGGTGTGCAAGTGGCACGCGTTATCGACCCGAAAGATACTTACGGTTGCCATGGAGCATGTCGCTCAACTCCCTTCTTGCGGTGGCGTCGCGGGTGACGGAACGATCTTCGCCATCGACAATCACGCAGAACCGGCGCTGGCCACGCTCCGGTACCAACTGAAAAATGCTTCGATCGAAGCGGCCGAGGAGCCCTTTCAAGCCGGCACGCAAAAATTCGCGCGCGGAACGTTCCTGGTTAAGGGCGTCAATCGCGCGGATTTCGACGCCGCGACAAAAAACCTCGGTTTGCACGCGCTTGCGCTCTCCACCTCTCCTTCCGTAAAGACCCATCCCGTTCGGGCGGCGCGCATCGCCTTTGTGCACACATGGACCAGCACGCAAACCGAAGGCTGGTGGCGCCTGGCGCTTGACGAATTGAAAATACCGTACGATTACATCAGCACGCAGGTGATCGCGACGATCCCCGATCTGAACGCAAAATACGATGTGATCCTGTTCCCGCCGGTCGGATGGAACTCTTCGCCAACCACTATCATTCAAGGACTGCCAACGGCTTGGGGCAATGCGCTTCCCTGGCTCAACACCCCTCTCACGCCAAATCTTGTGGGCAAGAATGATTCAACGCCCGACATGCGCCCGGGGCTTACTTGGGATGGCGTCGCTAGACTCCAAAATTTCGTGGACAAGGGCGGGGTGCTCCTGACGGCAACCGACACTTCGCAGTTCGCGGTTTCTGTGGGCTTTGTCTCTGGCATCACGACCAGCCCGTCTGAAAAGATGAAAATCGTCGGCTCCGTCGTCGGCACACGTCTTGTTGATGCCACCAGCCCCATCGCTTACGGCTACGAGGAGAAGGTCTCAGCCTATTGCGACAATGGCCCCATTTTCTCGCTGAGCAGCGTTCTCGGAGCTCGCCGTCGGCGCCTGGGTCCTGAATACCAACACCCGCGCCACCGGCCGTGGCACTAAAGACGATCCTGATTTCGTCATCGGCCGCACCTCGGCGGAAGCACCGGAAAAGCCGGAAACCGAATTATGGGAAAGCCCGCAGGTTACCGACGAGCAGAAGTTCAATAATCCCCGCGTTATTCCCCCTGCGGATCGCGCCCGCGTCATCCTGCGCTATGCGGATGCCAAGGACCTGCTGATCTCGGGCTTGGTCATTGGCGGGAACGAGATAGCGCAACACCCCGCGGTACTGGACGTGCCCAGAGGAGCGGGCCACGTGGTACTGTTTTCCATCAACCCGGTCTACCGGGGCGAGACGGAGAACACCTATTCGCTGGTTCTGAACACCCTTCTGAACTTCGATAGCCTCAATGTGGGGCAGAAAACTCCCGAAAAGTAGTTTTGCGGTTCTGCTTGCCATTGCGCCTGTTTGGGGTACAATCCCCGCCATTATGGCCAAACGAAAATTGAAGAAAGCCGCGAAGCGGCGATCCAGCAAACGCAAGTCTCGAAGCGTGAAAATTACGAAGCTGCCGAAAGAGGCGCTGACGCTGATCGTTATCCTCCGCGCCAAAGAAGGACAGCATCTATTGCTTGAAGCCGAACTCCGCGCCCTGATTGGCCCTACGCGCAGGGAGGAAGGATGCTGGCAATACGACCTGCATCATGCCATCGATCATCCCGGCATGTTTCTGCTCCACGAAGTCTGGGAGTCGCGCGAACACCACACCGAGCACACCAAGACGCCGCATTTCCTGCGCTGGAATGCGCGGAAAGATTCGCTCCTTGCCTCACGCGATGTCACCTTCTGGCAGCAGGTGGCGTAGTCATCAGGAATCTTCTGCAATTTGCTTTGCGAGCTTCCACACGGCAAACGAACCACCATTTGTAAGAGGAATCACCGTTCGTTCTACTTTTGCGTAGCCTCGCGCAAGATACATCGGAAGCCCTGTTAACGTCGCTGTCATTTCGAAACGCCGGAATCCCGCCGCCAAAGCAGCTTCCTCGCACTTCTGCAAAATCTCGGTCGCGATCCCCCGGCGCGTCCAATCTGGGTGAACAAAAAACGCGCGAATCCTTGCAGCATCAGTCTCGGGATCCAGTAATTCATCACTGCGATCTACCCGGCTGTCGCTACCAAAGAGTGTTTTCCTTTTGCTCCACCCACCGCACCCGACGATCACATCACCGGCTTGCTCCTGTCCGGCTTCCGTGACGTAGTAGGTTTCATCCTCGATTAATCGAGTATCTACCCCTTGCGTTCCCTGAAGTGATCCTTCGACTTCCGCAACTGAATAGTCGCGAATTTGCAACTTGCGCACGGATTGCTCTATCAACGCACGAATGGCAGGCGCGTCGTCGATTTTCGCAAGGCGTATCGAGAACGGTCGCTCGATGGTAGCCATCCTCCTGTTTCGCAGGGAAGATTCTCGCGTAATTCAGTCGAGTGAAGCTGCCGACAGCCAGTCTAGCTCGTCGGTCCTGCTACGTAATATCCCGGCCGCGCACGCACCTTTAGATCCTTGCGATCGACGTCCACTTTGATTTCGTGATAGCCCGGCGCATCCGTTCCTGTCGGCGTGTAGGTCAGCATGTATTGCGAGTGCAATTCTCCGCCGATTTCATCGATGGCCTTTTCGATGGAGCGGTCTTTCCACGTCGCCAGGTGAGCGCCGCCGGTGGCCGTTGCGGCTATTGCCAGCCCGCTATCCGTGACCTGATCTTTAACGTGAGTTACAGCCCAAACCGCCAGCGCCAGCAAATCGAATATTTCCTCGGTTCGTTGCGCTTCCGTCGTGGGCGTCTGCACGGTACCGGGTACCGGCGGCATGCCGAAAGTGCCCTCGGGTGTCGCCGAGGGCGGTGCATGGTACTCCGGCTTTTTCTGCAGCGCCGCGCGTGTCGACGATATTCCCACGCTGTAAATCGTTACGTTGGCGAGTTGCGCCTTCCGCAATACTTCACCGAGTTTCGCTTCGCTTTCCTTGTCCCCGGATTCCGCGATCACCAGCAGCACTCGCCGATGTCCCGGCTCAGTTGGTGTAGCCAGCGGGCGGTTGCTCAGCATCTCCACGCCCAGGGCCATGGCATCATACAGCCGCACGCCGGAAGTACCTTCCTTCAGCCTCGTAATCGTGTTCTCGATGGCATCCGTGTTGGTCGTGAAATCCTGCAGTTTGTCGATCGAATCATTAAACCCTACGATCGCCCCCTCCCCACTCGGTCCCATCACCGTTTGCGTCAGCAGCGTTCCCGTCCTGCGAATCTCCGGCAGAATGGCTTGTACGCGTGAACTTGTTTCCACCAGCACGACCACGGAAATCGGCTCGCTCCCCAGATCGAAGTGAGAGATCTGTTGCTCCACGCCATTGTCGGTAACGGTGAAATCCCGCTTCTCCAGGTTATGCACCATTTCGCCTTTGGTGTCGCGCACCGTTACTGGCGTATTTACCAGAACCGTCTGCACCTTGAACTGTGCCCCGGGTGGCGGCTGCTGAATCGTTACGCCCGGCTGTGGCGGCAATGGTCCTTCTGGCGCTTGCGCATAGGCGTGCCCGGCAAGTAGTGCGACCAACATCGCTCCCAACAACTTGATAGAATCCGTTCTCTTCATTCTTTTGACCGTTTGCAAACACCCGCGAGTTCCGACCGGTTTCTCCGTATATTCAATTCGACGCAGGCGGAGCCAAAGGCGTTGCCGAACCCCCAACGCACTGCCTACAATCGAAGCTCACTTTACTTGGAGATACTCCCATGCCCGATGGTAAGCGTCCAAAGCCGCAGCACGCCCCAAAAGCCCCTCATGAAGACCACAAATTCATGTCCAGCACGCCTGCGCGCCCGATCCGCATCCTTGCCGAGTATATCCATCCGCTGGCCCAACTGAAAAAGGAAGGTATCGGCGACACGATCGTCATGTTTGGCTCCGCTCGCATCGATTCCCGCGAGACTGCTTCCGGACGTTACACGCGGCTGAAACAGGAAGATGTCACGAAAATGTGCCCCGCTCCGTTTGAAGAAACATCACGCTGCGCTTCGCGAAGCGAAAAGCGCGCTGGAGATGTCTCGCTACTACGAAGAAGCCCGCCTGCTTTCCCACAAGATCACTACCTGGGCGCTGTCTCTTGGTCCCAAGCCTCGCCGATTTGTGGTCTGCTCTGGAGGCGGCCCCGGCATCATGGAAGCGGCCAACCGCGGCGCGTACGAAGCGGGCGGCAAATCGATTGGTTTATCCATCGAGCTGCCTCACGAACAATTCGCCAATCCGTACATCAGTCCGGAGCTGAGTTTCAACTTCCACTACTTTTTCATGCGTAAATTGTGGTTCGCGCAAATCGCCAAGGCCCTGATTGTTTTCCCCGGTGGTTTTGGCACCATGGACGAATTGTGGGAAATGATGACGCTGTCGCAAACCGGCAAAATGCCCAAGCACACGCTGATCCTGATTTACGGCCGAAAATATTGGCACGATATCATGAATCTGAAAGCCATGGTCCGTTGGGGTACCATCAGTCAGATCGACTATGACCAACTGCAATACGCCGACGATGTTGAAGAAGCGTTTGAAGTCGTGCGCTCTGGGCTCGAAAAGTACCACATGAAAGTGGATCCGTTTTTACAAGCCTATTAATTTTTTTCGTTCTAAAACTCCAACTAACCCCCTTCCCATCAACGAGACCTCCCTGGCACGCTCCTTGCTCCCTTACGGTACCGGAACCTTGTTCTACCAACTTGGCGCATCCACCCTGTCCGGACGTCAGAAGCAAATCTCACATAAGGAACACAAAGGAGCGCACTAAGATGCGTAAAGTAAGTTCTGTATTGGCACCAACGTTGTTTGTCGGGTCCATACTCCTTGCAGGTGTCTCGGTCGTGCATGCGGATGACAATTGTCAGAAGCGCGTCATCAATGCAGACCACAAGCTGCACGAGGCCATCGAACGCCACGGCTGGCAGAGTTCTCAGGCCGAACACTGGCGCCATGAACTTTCGGAAGTCCGCGCCTATTGCTGGGAACGCAGCCATCGCTGGTGGGATGAAGACGAGCATCACTGGCGCAGCGATCGCGATTGGGATGATCACGATCATGATCATGACCGCGACCACCATTAATTGGCCCGGCTGAACTGGCCAACCGTGCTTCAACACTTCAACAAGGGTGCAGGCGCTATTCCTTCTGCACCCTCTTTTCTTTCCTAACCCTGGTTACTCAACCTCTTCCCGCGCCACCTTACTATCAACCCGTGTTTGACTCTTCAGGTACGCAAACCGGAACCGGCCCCGGACACGCTCCTGGAGGCTCTTATGAAAATTCACCTGCACGTGTTCGGCTCTGTATTTGGCAAGGCTGTATTGGCGAGTGCTGCGTTGGGCGGCTTTCTTCTCTTCGCTGGGGCGCCCGGCGCGAAGGCGAATGGTTGGGATGACTGCAATCGGCGTGTTTCGTACACGCAGTACCGCTACAATCAGGCGATTGAGCGCTTCGGCCCCTACAGTTCGTCCGCCCGGCACTGGGCGCATGAACGCCAGGAAGCCTACGAACGGTGCGATCGCTTCCAGCGCGAATGGCGAGAGCACCATCGCGATCGGGACGACCGTTACCAGCGTGACTGGGACCGCCGCTAAGTTCGTTTACACCGAGAGACAAAAAACGGGGCGCCCGCAAAGGACGCCCCGTTCGACTTATGAGAGGAATAATGATTACGCTACTTTGATTGTCTCTTCCGGGAAAATCGCTTCAAACCGGTGCATTTCCGCCTGATCGTGCAACAACACTATCGGAACTACCCTGAGTGATTGCTTGCAGTGGTGACACTGTGTTCCTTCGCCTTGCAGGTCCTGCAGAAAACCGTCTGTGAACCGATACTCGCTCCGCTCGCGCCGTGCCTTCTTCTGGCCCTGCGCGCCGCAATGTGGACAGTTGAATTCCACCGTATCTTGTTGCGGATCGCGGTCCAGAGCAGCCCAGCCCGTGCGGCGCACACCAATAACCTCGGGAATGTGCCTGTCCATGGGAATTCTCCTCCTGGGATCCTCGTCCTCCCGATTTGATGCTGCACCCCTGTCGCGGGATGTACCACGAGGAATCCGGCTGCTCCGGCAAGATGGGGGCGACCTTCTAATGCGCGAAGAGACAATTTGGCCCGTCCGCTAACCCCTGCAAATTCAAGGGAACTTGTCACTCCCCACGGTGTCAAACGCTACAGAGGACGCGCGCACCTCACATCCCTGCGAGCGCGGCGCTGGCCTCCTGTAGGCAACCACAGGAGGCTGGTGCCGCAAATCAGCCCCCATAGCTCGCAGGAAACTTTCTTGGAGGTGTGTGATGGATCTCGAAGCCACGGGTGTGTCCGACGTTATCGGCTCACTGAAGAGCTGTCTGGTCGAGGGCGATCCCGAACAACGTACGCGTGAACGCAAAATGCGCCAGCGCGCGCTGGCAGTTTCGATTGTTCTGCAAATTGTTGTGGTCGCTGCTCTCGTTCTATTTCCATTGCTTAGGAAAAGCGAACGCATTTCCTACGAACATAGGATTCTCCCGCCTTACGCGCCAGTTCGCGCCGTTAATGGCAAATACTGGAAACACACAGCCGCACGACGGCGGTAAGCCGAAATCTGCATTGTATGCTTTGATCCACGAAATCCGCTTCGCCCCCTGAAACCTGGTGAACCGGTCAGCACAACTCTCAATCAGCAAGAAGGCGACTCTATACCGGGCTTGCCTCCGGGACCGGGCGTTTTCGGAGGCCTTGATCCCTACTCTTCATCGAGAGTTCCACCACCTCCCGGAAAAGAACCGCGCGTCGAGCCTACGAAACGATTGAAGGTGACCTCCCTCGAACCCGCCATGCTGACTCGCCGTGTGGAGCCCACATATCCCATTCTCGCGAAACAGACGGGTCGCGAAGGCCGCGTCGAACTCCACGCCATCATTGCGACCGACGGCACCATCCAATCGCTCGAAGTGCTCTCCGGAGACCCGCTCTTTTATGGCTCGGCGATCGTGGCGGTGCGCGAGTGGCGATATCGCCCCACCTATCTCAACGGCCAACCCGTCGAGATCGATACGCGCATCACTGTGGTCTACAAGCTGAATCGTTGAGCCAGGCTTACAGCAGCGGCTCGCCAGAGTGTCCGCGCGATGGCTTCCCGCGAAAGGTCCCGCAGCCGCACTATTTCCTGCAGGTGCTCGGGGTCGTCGCCCGCCCTGGACGGATAAATTGGCGGGGAGAGCGTGATGGTCACGCTTGTGGGGCGCGGGAGGAACGTGCGATCGCGCAGAAACCTCCGCGTCCCCGCCAACGAAACCGGCACAACAGGTGTTCCCGCCGCGACCGCTCCACGTAAACCCACCAAGTTGAAAGGGACGCACGCCCTCTTCCGGCACAAACGTTCCTTCCGGAAAAACGAAAACCGAATCTCCCTGCCGCAGACACGCTTCCATCTGGTGCACCTGCTTCAACCGCGAGTTGGCATCGTGTCTGTCGAACGACAAGTGGCCCATCTTGTTCAAAAACGTTCCGATGAACGGCATCTGATTGACTTCACCCTTGGCCACAAACCGGTATGTCACGCCCAATCCCATCATCAGTGGCAACACATCGAAATAGCTCGCGTGGTTCGACGCATACACCTTTGCGCCCGGCGTATCCATATGCTCCTTCCCGATCACCTTCACGCGAATGAATGCCAGCGCGAAAAGCACTTTCAGCGCTGCCGAGGTGAACCGTCCCGCCGCCTTTTCATCCTGGATGGTTCTCACCATCGCCCACGAGGGAATAATCCAAAGGATGAATACGAGGATGAAATACACGCCGTAAATCTTCTCCAGTACTGTGCGTATTCCTCCAAAAACTACACGGAACGCTTCCTTCACGTACAGGCCCGTTCCCAGCCGCGCGATTTGCAGCCACGCGGGAGGCTTCGCCGCGGTTAGCGTCCCGGCAATGTACAGCTGCTTGGTTTCGTCGCGCCGCAATTTGCCGCTCGAAGTTTTCGGAATGCTTCCCGGCGGAATCAATTCCACGCGATCGGGAGGGAGTCCCAACCCGCGCGAAATTTCATTCGTGATGGCAGAGGCAGTAGCCGCACGCTTTGCCTTCGATTCCTCCCGCGATTCTGCCACCACCACCAGCTTTTCCGTTCCGGATACCTCATCCTTCAATCCAAATGCGACGATGCAGCCCTTGCGGACGCCTTCCGCGCGGCCCGGCCAATTCCTCCACTTCGTGAGGATACAAATTGCGCCCGCCCTTGATGATGATGTCCTTCACGCGTCCG
Organism: Candidatus Acidiferrales bacterium; assembly: GCA_963839315.1. Taxonomy (GTDB): domain Bacteria; phylum Acidobacteriota; class Terriglobia; order Acidiferrales; family UBA7541; genus Acidiferrum. Next base: position 95,001 of record CAWIUU010000028.1, on the reverse strand, counting down.
GTCACGTAAACCTCGCCGTTGGCGCGGTACGCCCGGTCTCCCGAACTCACCCACGGAAACTCGCCGTCGCATTTCGCAGGTCCTTGTGGAAAGAGCTTCTCGGTCTCCGTCTCGTTCTGGTAGTAACCGCTGGTAGCCGAAGGCCCGCGAAACCACAGGAATCCTTCCGCGCGGTCGGCTACCTCCGTGCCCTGGTCATCCACAATCATTACTTCATGTCGCGGCACGGGCTTCCCCGAGGAAACGAAGACAATCGCCGTCTCGTCTTCTGGTTTCGCCGGAATGGCAAGCCCCTGTTTGGTGAACGCATCCCGCTCCACGCGATCCACCAGCGGCCCGCGCGAGAGCGGCGGCACGGTTACCCCTAACGACGCCTCGGCCAATCCGTAAACCGGCAGCATAGCTTCGCGTTTGAATCCGTATTTCGAAAATCGGTCGATGAACCGATCCAATGTTTCCGGATTCACCGGCTCCGCACCGTTCAGCGCGGCGCGCCAGGAACTCAGGTCCACGCCTTCCATGGCCTTCTCCGATATTTTCCGGACGCACAACTCGTAGGCAAAATTCGGCGCCGCGGCGATCGTTCCTTTGTGCTTGCTAAATGCCTGTAGCCAGCGCTCTGGCCGCGTCAGAAACCCCAGTGGCGACAGCACAACCAGCGGTACGCCGTGCAGCAGCAGCGTCAGCCATGCGCCGATCAGTCCCATGTCGTGATAGAGCGGCAGCCAACTGATGCCCACGTCTGCCGAGCTCAGCTGAACCGCCTCAGCAACCGCCCGCATATTCGCAAGCAGGTTTGTGTTCGTCAGCACCACGCCCTTGGGATCGCCCGTCGAACCCGATGTGTACTGCAGCAGTGCGATGTCGCTCCCCTTGCGAAGTCGGCTTCCACTGAGGAAGGCGGGCAATGCGCCGGGCGCCGGAGGCGGCTCTTTCTCCGCGGCATCCAGCAATTTGCTGGCGTCCACCACGCTCAGCAGTGACTTCACCCGCGGTTTCAGCAGTTTTGCCACCGCTTCCGCGCGGCGAAACGTCAGCAGCAGGCACACGCCTGCATTATTTAGGATCGCCGATTGTCTTTCTGCATATTCCTCGATGCGATCCGCGCGAAATGGCGGATAAATCGGCACCGGCACTGCTCCGGCCAGCAGAATCCCTGCATAGCAAATGAAGAACTGCCGCGACGTTGGCAGCATCAACGAAACGCGCCCGCCCGGCGGGAACTCCGCGCCGAGCTAATTCTTCCGCGCACTTCTGCGCCGCCACATAAAGTTCGCCAAATGTCAGTGTGTACTGGCGCTCTCCGCCTTCATCGTCTTCGGTGATCAGCAGGTGCCCACGATTCGCATCATGCATGCCCCGGTGACGGACCACTTCCACCAGCGTCTCTGCATTCTCTACGATCGAATCCTCTGGCTCACGCATGCAGTTCTTGCGCCGCGGCTGACGCGCGCAGCGCGGAAACTTCCTTCTCGCCTTCGGTCTCTGCTTCCGGCATGCAAGTATTCCCACGGCGAGTTCCTCGGGAGTGTTCGCTTCCGCCGCCAGCGTATCTGGCAAACGCATCCAAATGCATCCTCGAGTCGCGTTAGCAACTCTACGCGCTCCAGGCTACCCAGCCCCAGGTCGCGGTCAAGGTTGGAGGTGGCGCTCAGTTGCGGCAGTGCCCCGTGGCTGCCCAACTCCTCCAGTAGCGCGCGAAGCACGTCCAAAACGCGCTCGCGCACTCCTGGAACGATCGATTTGTGTGGAAGTTGTTGCCACCATTCCCTTCGACTACGGATGATGACTTTGCGTGAGGCTAACACGCACCAGCCCGATTTTCCATCACCGGTCACGTTCTGCCCTGTGCCCGCCAAAAGCATGAATCGTCCTAGTCCCCGCCAGAACTTCGCCACTGTGCGGAACTCCGCGCGGGATCACGAATTCCTCGCCCGCCTTCACCGGGATTCGCTCTCCATGGATGAGCAAGGTATAGCAGCCCTGAACGACCACCATGTACTCGTCAAAGTCGTGAATGTGAGAGCTGGATGACGCATTTTCAACGCAGGTCCAAAACGCCATTTGACTTCCATCTGCTCCGTCGAAGATGTAACCCTCGACGCCGGGCGTAGCCTGCTGAGAGCTGGCTATCTGGTTTGCTGGATGCTTCATGAAGTCCGGAAAGCGATCCATAAGTTCACCACCCTCGTCTGAATTCGTTCGGGGGACGACTACGCTCCCTGCTTCTTCGCGGCGTATCCCGGTGGCAGTAATGTCGTGGATAGATCAACACCCGTCAGGTCGGCTTTGCTCAGATCAGTTTCCCGCAGGATGGTGATTCCCATGTCTGCGCCATTGAACTTCGCTCCATCCACATGCGCGTCGCGAAAGTTGGCGTTTCGCAATTGTGCTTTCTGGAAGTTCGCGTTTGTCAGATCGCACCGGAAAAACTCCACCCCGCTTGCCTGCGCCTCCGTGAAATCCGCCCCAGGAAACGCTGACTCGGTCATGTCCGTGTTACGCAGATCCGCCTTGCGCAGCTGCGCGCCGCTTAGATCCGCCGCGGGCAATCGCGCGCCACGCAGATCGCTCTCCGTCATATTTGCGTTCCTCAGAATCGCGCCCGCAAGATTCACCTTGGTCAGGTCCGCCCGAGACAGATCCGCTCCTTCCAGATTCGCCCGCGCTCCGCCTTCCTTCCCCGCCCAGAAGCGCTCGTGCGCCTCCAGAATAGCGGTCACCGTCTTTCCGTTGTGTTGAATATTTTTCAGTTTGCGAAGTCCCATAGTCCATTCTCTCTGATGGATTCTAATCCTCTAGTTTAACGGAAGCTGCTCGTTCCGGGAACCCAGCGCTTGCCCAAAACTCAACCTTTCCCTTGCTCCTCAAGCCCTGCCTTGGAATATGCTAGTCTGCAGGTAGCGGAGTGTTTTGATGCGGTTTCTGCTCCTTATCGCTCGGTTTCTCTACTTTTCGCGCTTGCAGGCCCTGCTCCTGCGCAAGAAGACGAAATCGTGGCCAACCTGGCTGGCGGCCGCGTGATCATTCATGTGGCGCGCGATGCCATCATCTTCGGCGCCATCGATCAACCTCTTGAAGCCAAATCGGTTCCGCCCCGTGTCGCCGAAATGGACCAGAACCATATCGGTATTTTCTTCGGCGCTTCCGAATGGCAAATTCCCGCTTCCCCTAAACCCATTCGCCTCGATCGTGAAGTCCCGGCCGTCTTTGCGAAAGATTCCCGCTATCAGCAGCCCGGCGCCGGCGAAAACGATCTGGAGCAAATTGGCGTTGGTTACCTTGAAAAGCTGCGCCCGCTTGTCGGCCAGCTTCACAGCAAGATCGAACTCCAGCCGGATGAACCCCTGCTCCAGATCGTCGTGATTGGATATGGCCCGAACAACTACGGCCCGGAGATTTGGCAGATGGAGTATCGCGTCGAACAACAGCAAGTCGGTGCCGCAGCCAACTATCTTCAAACCCGCGTCTTGCGTCCACGCTTCACGCAGCTCTACCCACCCGAAAAGCACGAGGCGCATACACTTGTCGAAGTCCGCTTCCCCAACAACTTGCAGGTCGTTCCCCTACTCGGACTGATCCAGCAGAATGATCCCCGCATCGCCAAGCTGCGCGGCTCTGATCCAAAGTTTGCCAAAGTTCTGGAAGCTATCGAGCGCGGCCAGGCCAATAAAGCCAACCCCCAGGATTCCGCCGATTTCATGCGTGCCCTTTTGCCCTTGCTGGCCGGCAAATCCGCTTCATCGAGGGGACGCTTGGCGAGGTGGCCGGATTCCATTGGGTTGTGCCACCGGAAGAGCCCATCGAACGTGTGAAGAAAGAGGAAGACAAGGACCGCCCGCCAGATGCCCCGACCTTGCGCCGCAAGCCGAACCCGAATCCTTAACAATCCATGCCTTGAGTTTCTGCTGTCCGCACTTGTTCTTCTAATTCAATTGGGTCTCCACGCCGCACCGTTCCCCCTTTTAGTACCCGGCACAACATGCCCCGCCGTCCTTGCATTTCAGCCTGAAGTCCCGGGCGCAGCGCCTCAATCTGTTCGCATGGATCGCATACTGCGCTTACTTCCAATTCGATTTCGCCCACCTGCAACCTCTGCCCAATCGCCAGGCCGTTCACGTCCAGGCCTTCCGTGGTTATGTTCTCGCGCGTGATCCCCGGCGCCAGCTGGAATACGCTCAGAGTCTCCGCGTCCACCAGCAGAACTTGACGCTTTCCGCCGGGCTGCGCGTGGGCACAACCCTGCAGCCCTGCATCTTTCACTACTTCTACCGACGTGAGTCCCTCCATCGCCGCGCGATGCTTCGGAGCTCGAAACAGATGCAACACTTTTGCCAAGATGATCAGTCCCCTGCAATTTTGCTTTTTTGATTCTGGTGTCCAATATCCCGCCGGTAATGCATGCCCTCAAAATGAATTTTTCCCGCCCCTTCGTATGCATCTCTGCAATGCTGACGCGAGCGATTCACCGCGCGCGGTGACCCCCAGCACTCGCCCGCCGCTTGTCACCATGGACTCGCCTTGACGCTTTGTTCCCGCATGCAAGATTTTCACGTCGGCGATCCGCCCAGCCTCTGCTAGTCCATTAATCTCTTTTCCACTTTCGAATTTTCCCGGATAGCCTCCCGAGGACAGCACCACGCAAGCACTCGCGCCGGGTTTCCATTTCAATTTCTCTGGTTTCAATTCACTAGCGGCTACATCGGCAAGCACGTCCGCCAAGTCAAAATCCATGCGCGCCACAATTGCTTGCGTCTCTGGATCACCCAGCCGACAATTAAATTCCAAAACCTTCGGGCCAGTCTTTGTCAGCATGAGCCCCACATAAAGAAAGCCCTGATAACGAATTCCGTCCGAGGCTAGTCCTCGCAATGTCGGCTCGATAATTGTCGAGTCGATCGTCTTGCGCAATTCCCCGGGCAATAGTTCATCGCAGGAGTATGCACCCATCCCTCCCGTATTCGGCCCCTCGTTATTGTCAAAAATGCGTTTGTGGTCCCGCGTTGGCACCAGCGCCGCCTACGCTTTCCAGTCGTCAGCAGGATGAACGAAAGCTCCTCGCCTTCCAATGCTTCTTCGAGCATCACTCGCTTACCGCCCTCACCTAATTCATGGTTTCTCCAGGACGCGCTCGATAAACTCCGTGGCCGCATCCGGATTCGGCGCCAGAAAAACGCCTTTCCCTGCGCACAGACCATCGGCTTTGATGACCACCGGCCAGTCCACCGCGCACAGTGCGCCGTACGCATCTCCCGGTGAATCGTAGGCTCCATACATCGCCGCCGTCGGGATGTGATGGCGCTGCAAAAACTCCTTCGTAAAAATCTTGCTGCCTTCCAGTTGGGCAGCCTGTTTGGTTGGGCCCACAATTGGCCACTTCCGCTGCTCGAATGCGTCCACCAGGCCATTTACCAGTGGCAGTTCTGGTCCCACCACTGTCAAATCGGGCGCGATCTTTTCCGCAAGTGCAACCAACCCCGCCACGTCTCCCGCTTCCGTCGCAATGCACTCTGCTTCATTGGCAATCCCGCCATTTCCTGGCGCGCACCAGATCTTCTCCACTCGCTGGCTCTGGCTCAACTTCCACACCAGGGCGTGCTCCCTTCCTCCACCGCCGATCACCAGAACTTTCATTCGCAAACCCTCTCGCACCCATCTTTTGAAAGATAGTCCGCTACTCCAGAAGTGTCAAACAGTGTGCGTTGCCGTTTATTCACTGAATCCGCATTTCTGCCCGTCTATTTGGCTCTGTTGAAGATACCCTTTCGTTAGACTTACTGATTGGTAGCACCTGTACCTTGTCCATTCGAGTCCCGCTCAAATGACCCTATTCTGAATCAATTGGACATGCTCCTGCGAACGCCCTATGCGCCTAGGGAGAACACTTCTTGTTTATTCCTCTGCGGCACGAAAATATGCGCGGCCGGCGCTGGCCGTACATCACTTTTGCTCTGATCGCGCTGAACACTGCCATTTTTTTGGTCACGCATGGCCCCATGGAGCGCGAACAACCGCAAATAGCCCAAGTCCGCATGCATCTGGTCCTTCTCGCAGGAATGCACCCCGAACTGCAATTGCCGCCGGACGCCGAGAAATTCATCGATAGCGTCAGGAAGAAAGCCGGGGACAGTTGGGAAAGCTGGGCTTTTACTCGGCGACGTATTGTGGATCCTTGGGACGCTCAAATCCGTAATGTCGAGACCCCCAGGAACTCCAGCGCGAAATGGATACCTTTCCGCGGCCTTCGAAGTCAGGAAGAATCCACTATCCGCGGCAATTATGCCTTTACTCCTGCCCGTCCTGGAGCACTTCCTTATCTCACCGCGAACTTTCTTCATTCGGGGTGGATGCACCTGATCGGTAACATGTGGTTTCTCTGGCTGGCCGGATTCATTCTCGAGGACACTTGGGGACGCGCCATCTACTCCGTCTTTTATTTGATCGCAGGGGCTGCGGCACTACAGTTTTATGCCTGGTGCACTCCGGGCAGTTTCGTTCCACTTGTCGGCGCCTCCGGTGCGGTGGCGGCGCTTATGGGGGCCTTCCTCGTTCGCTTCCCTAAACTCAAAATCGAAATGGCCACGCTAATCTCGTTCTACCCCATCAAGTTCAAGATGGCTGCGTATTGGCTGCTTCCACTCTGGCTGCTCACCGAATTCCTTTATGGCTCTGCCTATGGCCAGCTTCTCTTCCGTGGCCCATTGGGCGCATGTTGGCGGATTCCTCTTTGGGATGTTGGGCGCATTCCTTTGCGACGGTCGGGCCTCGAGCAACAGGCTAACGAAGTCATCGAAGCGCAAATCGGCTGGAAGAGTGATCCCGACATTGAGCGCGCCTCAGAAGCCCTGGGGCAAGGCCAACTTGAACGAAGCCGCTTCCATTATTCAAAATTACTTGGGAGCAAATCCCCCTTCAATTGACACTTTGAATCTGCAGCAGCTCGTCCACTGGCGGCGACAGGACATGCCCGCCTATTTGCAGGCCACGATCCAGTTGTGTCAATTCCATATGAAGGCACAAGAATTGGACGCGGCTTGACGGCTTTTGAGGAGTACAATAATGGCGGCGGCGACAATATGCCCGCCGCGACGTGGCTGGAGCTTACACGGCACCTGGAGTCGCAGCCAAACTTCCAACGGGCTGTCACGGAATACGAGACGCATAGCCGCCGCTTACCCAACACAGAAAGAATCGCTGCTTGCTCTCTTATCCGCAGGAAGGCTCTGTCTCAAAAAGTTGAATCGGCCCGCCGATGCGCTACGGAACTACAGGGCAGCGCAAGCTCTCAACAGTTCCGCATTTGGACTGGGAAGTGAATATTAAGGCTGGGATCAAGGAAGCCGAAAAGGCTGCTAACCCCGGTCGTCTCCCAGTCCATAAGTACGACACTAAGCCACGGCCATCTAACCTAAAAATGAATTGATAAGGGTTAGTGTAGAGTTTGCTCCTGGGCTCAGCTCTTAGCTTGCCTGGCCCACCGCACGAATCGGAATGGTCACGCCTGCTGACGCATCCGAAGACGCCAGCATGTGGCATCGGCCGTCAAAGATTCCGCCGGGATCGACTACCATACAGGGCGAGTGAACTTCACCAGTAACAACGCCCTTTGGCTGAATCTCAACGCGGCCCTTTGCAAAAATCACTCCGTCGAATCGGCCGGCTATGACAACCCGATTCCCTTCGATCTGGCCTTCGACTTTTGCATTCTCTCCGAGGATCACGGTGTGCTCGGAAATGATGTTTCCCTTGATGTGCCCGTCAACGCGAAATGTTCCAGTGACAGTCAGCGTTCCTTCGAGCGAAACGCCTTGATCGATGAATCCTGTCCACTCTTCGCTTGCGCCATTTTTCGATGTAGCCCGGCCACTTCCATGCCATGAAGGTTCCCCCAATGCTAATGTATCAACTCTATCGTCAGCGGAGCGAGAAGTCAACGCCACTTACAGGACGAGTTGTCGAATAGAGTCCCTGCACGAAAGTCCAGTTTTCGCTGAAGAGTGTGGGATCGACTCTATTTCATCAGGCGTCGTAGATCCCCATCAACTGGCCTTCGTCGTAATACTCCAGTACCAACTGGCCCGGTCGCACTTTCGTCTTTTGCCGCAAAATCACTTTTGTGCCCAGATGACGCTGTAGTTCTTCCAGCGCCTCGCGAATGTTTGGATCAATCGCAGTTTCAGTTGGAGTTTTCGCACCTCGCGCGCGTCGTGAAGCCAGTCGCTCAATTTGCCGCACTGTGAGGCCCCCACGGGCAGCGCGTTGCGCATACCGCATGCGCAGTTGCGGCTCCGCTACAGCCAGGAGGGCGCGTCCGTGTCCCGCCGTCAGCTTGCCTTCTTCAATCCAATCCTGAATCGTCTCTTCAAGTTTCAATAGGCGAATTGCGTTTGCGACTGTCGTTCGGTCTTTACCTGTCCGTTCCGCCACCGATTCCTGCGTCAGGTGGAACTCATCCATTAGTCGGTCGAACGCGCGCGCTTGCTTCAATGGCATTGAGATCTTCACGCTGAATATTTTCAACCAGTGTCATTTCCAACGCCAGCTCATCCGGTACCTGCCGGACAATCGCCGAAACCTTGGTCAATCCAGCACGCTGCGAAGCACGCCAGCGGCGCTCTCCCGCGATCAGCTGGAAGCGGCTGCCGATCTGTCGCACAACAAGGGGCTGGATGATTCCGCTGGCTTGAATAGATCGAGCTAATTCATCAAGGCTTCCTCGCGAAATCGCGTCCGTGGCTGATACGGACTTGGATCGATGAGGTCGATATCAATTTCTCGTGGGCCCGATTGAACCTGTGCTGGGGCCACCCCGTGCGGAGCCATAGCGGGCGCAGCGGCAGCGGCTGAACCTGCCCGAGGTGATAGCGTGCGGCAGTTGGCGGAGCTGCTGGCGTGGCAGGTACCTGCGGTTCAGGCTCCCGAATGAGCGCTCCGAGCCCCCGCCCCAACGCGTTTCTCGGCATTGGCTATAACCTCCTGGGCAAGCTGGGTATAACCCTCAGCTCCCTTGCTGTGTATATCATAGAAAATAATAGGTTTACCGAAGCTAGGCGCTTCGGCAAGACGAACATTTCGCGGAATAATGCTCTGAAATACCTGCGTGCCGAAGAAACTGCGCAAGTCGGTCGATACCTGCCTTGAGAGTGTGGTGCGCTCGTCGTACATCGTCAGGAGGATTCCCTCAATCTCGAGACTTGGATTCAGTGTCCTTCGAATTCGCATCAGGGTATCGAGCAATTCCGAAACCCCCTCCAGGGCCAAGTATTCACACTGGATCGGGACCAGCACCGCATCCGCCGCTACCAGTGCATTCAGGGTTAGCAAATCGAGAGCGGGTGGGCAATCCAAAATGATGAACTTGTATTTCTCGCGCAAGTCTCGGAGAAAGCCTTGCAGCTTGTATTCGCGGCTCTCGGCCGTAACTAGCTCAACGGCGGCTCCTGCCAGATTCTTGTCTGCAGGGATAACATCTAAGCCTTCAACTTGCGATTTTTGAACGATGCGTTCGAACGGTTCGTTCATAATCAAGGCATGGTAGGCTGTCCGGCGGGAGGGATCCTTCTGGAAGCCAATCGCGGCAGTAGCATTGGCCTGGGAATCGCAATCAATGAGAAGTGTCGGTTGTTCAGCGGCGGCAAGGCAGGCAGCCAGATTGACTGCGGTTGTGGTCTTACCGACCCCACCTTTTTGGTTTGCCACCGCAATGACCCTAGCCAATACACACTCCAGAAGTTGTGAAAATAGCAGAGCCTTGCTCTAGAAGCAAGGTGTTTCACGTGGAACAAGCGGGTACTCTGCGGATTTTCTGTGACAATTGCCTCGTTTCACGTGGAACGTATCACGAGTGAATTAGGGTTAGTGCCCTTCCGGGAAAAGCTGTGAACGGTCAACGTTCCACGTGGAACACCAGAACTTTAGTTCGACTCAAAGCGATGGTCCAGAGTGAAACGTTTACCCGGGCCTTCGAGCCCATTTGTTCCACGTGGAACCTCATCGGCGAATCAACTCTGCATCGCAAAACCATCGCAGAATTCTAAGTGCCCAATTGTCGCCGTCGCCGACATTCGTGGCCTTTTCCTGCCCCACAAGCAGATATCTGCGCAATGATTGTGGGATTGCGATCGGCTCGTGCCATTGCCAGTCCAGTGACTTTCGCGCTTCGTCCAAGTCCCGCCCCCGATCCAGAGGATCACTCTGCTGGCGGTAACCTTATCCGAGGCCGCCCACTTCAAGAAATGGTCCGAATTCTCCTACTGCACGCGAACAAACGTAATCCAGCGGAGCCAACTCCTCGCCAAGTTCCTCATAGCGGTTTATCAGCACGCGAGTGTCCTTCAAGCTCAAGCTCGCGAATGATTTCTGCCAGAAACGTGCCCTTCTTAATGTTTGATTCCACCAGAAAAAGCTCGATTTCCGGCTTCAGAATCTTCATTGGAAGCCCCGGAAATCCCGGGCCCGAACCAATGTCGGCGAGCCGACCATTTTCCACAGGAATTGCACCGGCGGCGAACATGGATTCGCAAAAATGACGATATAGTATCTCCAGAGGTTCGCGAATGGCAGTCAGATTCAGCTTCTCATTCCAGTGTCGCAGCGTCTTTATATATTGCTGAATTTGAAAGACTTGCTGCTCATTTACAGTGATTTGAAACTCACCCAATGCGTGACGAATCGTGGCTTCGGAAAGAGGCTTCTCAACATCTGTTGGCATAAGAGTAACTATCCAGTAACTTTCTGATTCTTTTGTTCTTGTTGGCCACTCGATGGCATTGACAAGTATCTGTGGTCCTGCAATCCCCGCTACGATATCCACCGCTGTGTGCCAAATCATTACCGGTACTAGACTACGATAGAGAATCCGCGCGATGGCAAATAGCACGCCCAACACACCCGTCCCCAGAATTCCCGCGCGGCCTTGGTAAGCATGCGCCAAGCCAAACAGGATTGAAGTCATCAGCACCACAGCCCAGGTGGCTAAGCCCAGCTCGAGAAAGCGCCGCCATAGCAAACCCACGGTACAAAAACTCCTCACAAACTCCGGCGGTCACCGCTAGTGCCAGATAAGGAAGCAGCTCCACAGCGAATGCGGCAGAATCCTGTTCGTCAACTTGCGCATGAAATCTGGCGCAGGCCCTGTCCATTTTTCCCATGCGCCGCAGATTCAGCCACTGAAGGCCTCCAGATGATCCCGCGCCCAACAAGCCGCCAAGAATCATCTGCGCTCCAAGATGACCGGCCAGACCCAAGTCAGCCGGGGTCAATCCTCGTGCAAATGCTCGCCACGCAACGACTCCCAGCATAAGCCATTGGAAGGCAATTGTCGCCGCGTACAACGTAAGCTTTTCGGTTGTGTCGACTGCGGGACGTTCCAGGAGTTTGCGCAGCCGCACATGGCCTCGCCACGGAACCGCCACTCCCAAAAACAAAAAGATCAACCAGAAATCCCAAGGCATTGAGCGATGAGAACATTTCCTAGGCAGGGAACGCAAGTTGTCCCGATGGCCATGTGTTCCTTGAGTTCCAAGCAGGAATTGCGCGGCATCGTTATAATCAAACGGCAGTACAGGGAGGTGTGGCTTGACCGATTCCGTGAAACTCACGGCCATGGTCAAGGCAGCTGGTTGAGCGGCGAAGCTGAGTCCCGGGACGCTGGACTCAATACTACGGCGCCTACCACTGCCGATTGATCCGAACGTGCTCGTTGGGTTCAACACCAACGACGACGCAGGGGTGTATCTGCTGGGTGAAGGACAGGCGCTGGTTCAGACCGTCGATTTTTTCACGCCAATCGTCGACGACCCTTTTACCTTCGGACAAATTGCCGCGGCAAATTCATTGAGCGATGTTTACGCGATGGGTGGCCGGCCGATTTCTGCGCTTTCGCTAGTCGGCTTCCCGGAAAAAGGTGACCCGGCGATCCTTGAACAGATTATTCGCGGCGGCCTGGACAAAATGGCGGAAGCAAAATGCAGTGTGATTGGCGGGCATTCCATTCGCAACGAGGACATACAGTTTGGTTACGCGGTCACAGGGCTTGTCGACCCGCAGCGAATCTGGAGAAATGTCGGCGCGCGAGACCGATGACGCACTTGTGCTCACCAAGTCTATTGGCACGGGTGTGCTCTCCACGGCATTGAAGAAAGATCGCCTGCCAAAGTCTGCTCTTGATGCTGCCGTAGCCTCGATGGCGCAGCTCAATCGTGCCGCTGCCGAAGCTTTGCGTGAATTCGAGACGGCTAGCGGCGTACGTTGCATTCACGCCGTCACCGATATTACGGGATTTGGGCTGCTCGGCCACGCGCGTGAAATGGCGCTCGGTGATCCCGCTGCAGGTGTTCCACCGGTTTCCCTCGAATTCCAGCATGCTGCTGTTCCGCTTCTTCCTGGTGCGCTTGAAGCGGCGAGCGAGGGCATGATTCCCGGAGGTCTGAAAAACAACCGCGAATTTCTTGAGGATTGCGTCGGTTTTGCCGCGAGAGTGCCTGAACTAAATCGCGCGATGCTTTACGATCCCGCAGACTTCCGGCGGCTTGCTCATCGCCATTGCAGCGGAATATGCTGAGCAGGCGCTTGCCACTCTGCAGCTCATTCTGTGTTATGGTAAGCGTATCGGCCGCGTCGTGCCAAAAACGTCGCCGCTCATATCGGTCAGTCTAGGACAATATTTCAACAGATCTATGGACACGATCACACACGGCATCGCAGGCGCGCTGATCGGCAAAGCAGCTTTCGGGGGCAACGATCTTTTCCCGCCAATCCCAATGGACAAACGGCGCATCATCACCTGGTCGCTGATGCTGGGCGCGATTTTTCCCGACGCGGACGTGTTTCGCGATTTTCTCTCTCACAACGAACTGCTTTTGCTCACTTGGCATCGCAGCGTCACGCATTCCTTGCCGTGTCTTCCGGTTTGGGCGGTTCTCCTGGCGGCACTGACGCAAGCGGTTGCCCGCTGGCGAAGATGGGATGCGCCCTTCGCTACCAATACTGGTGGGCATCTACGCCGTTGGCATCCTGAGCCACATTTTGCTGGATCTGGCCACCACGTTTGGCACGATGATCTGGTCACCGCTGCGATTGGTCACGGCCGGCCTGGGACATCCTCTTCATCATCGATTTCACGTTCACAGCCCTTTTGCTGATTCCGCAATTGCTTGCATGGGCATTCGAAAATCGCGAGCGCGCGCGTGCCCGCGCTCTTGTCCTGTGGTTGCTGTTTTCCCTTTCACCGTTTCTCATCGCCAAAATTGGCGAAACGGTGGGCACGCCGATTTCCAACACTACGATCGCCGGGGCAATACTCCTTTTGACGGCGCTTTTCCTGCTGCCCGCAGTGAAGAGCTGGGGCGCTCGCGTGCCATACGTTACCTGGAATCGCGCCGGGCTGACTCTCGCCGTGGCTTATCTTCTTGCGGCCACTTATGCGCATCACGTCGCACTGCAGCGCGTTGAGCAATTTGCCGCAAGCAAAAACCTTCAGGTGGAAGCTCTCGGCGCGCTTCCTTTTCCGCCCTCACTCTGGCGCTGGGATGGCCTCATTCGTACGCCGCGCGGCGTTTACGAATTCCGCATGGATCTAAGCGACAAGCTTTTCCAGTAATGCACCAGGGACAATGCGCCTTTGGAAATTTCGAGGGCCTCGAGCACACGTATTATCCTGATGCGTTCCCCAATCCATTCATCGAGGAAGCGCGCCGGCTCCCCGAGGTGCAAAAAGTCTTGTGGTTCGCGCGCTTTCCCGTCACGCGCTTTCATAAGGAAGGACCGGACGCCATCGTGGAATTTTCGGATTTGCGTTTTCCCACCATCCGCAAGGATCGTCCCGCGGGATTCACTTATCAGGTGAAATTCGCGCAAGACGGAACGGTTCTTTCGCAAGGATGGCTGCGTCGATAGCCAATCGGGCGTCAAATTCGGGGTTGCCCCGGATATGCCTATCCTTTGGAACGGCAGACTATTTTCTTTTGGGGGTGTCGCTCTTTACGGGGTGAATCACCACTTGGCGTTCTTCACCCGCGCCAATGCTTTCCGTTCGCACGCCTGGCATATCCTTTAGCGCCAGATGCACGATGCGCCGCTCGCGCGAGGACATGGGATTCAGTTGGAAGGGTTGCTGCGTGGCCTGCACTCGTTCCGCAGCCACACGAGCGGTCATCCGCAATTCCTCAAAGCGCAGGGCGCGGAAGCCGCCGCAATCGAGATGAATCTTCTCGTGAAAATTGGGTTCAAGATTCAGCGCGCGAAACGCCAGATGTTCCAGCGCCTTCATCACTTCTCCGCCTCGCGCCATCAGGATCTCTTTGTCCCTGCCATCGAGGTCCGCAAAAACCTCCGCTTCGCCTTCTTGCGTTTCCGCCGCCGGCGCTGCCGCGCGCACGTTCACCTTTAGTTCCAAGCCGGCGGCACGAACGATGTTCGGCAGAAAATCCGCAGCGCCGCGGCTGCTGCCTCACGGTCCAGCTTGCCATCGCGAATGAATTCTTTTGTCATATGTAACTCAGTCAGACCACGTAATCCCCTGCAAGCGGCAATAACTTGCTTACTTCTTCGGCGCGCGTGGGTTTGGCCGGGGCGGGAAGTGGATGCGTCCGGTTCAGATACCACTGTTGCAGGATGCCCACCAGGCTGCTCGTTAAAATATACAACGCCAAGCCGCTGGAAAACGGGAAAAACACGAACATCGCCGACATGCTGATCGGCATGAATTTCATCATTTGCGCCTGCTGCGGGTCGGTCGTCGTCATCGGCGTCATCTTCGAGACCAGGTACATCGAAACGCCCACCGTGACGGGCAAGAATGTAATAAGGATCCTTTGCCGCAAGGTCGTGGACCCACAGCCAGCTCGCATGGCGCAATTCAATGGCGCCGCGCAGCGCGGAGTTCAACCCGAACCAGATCGGCATCTGCAGGAGCATCGGAACGCAGCCGCCGATCGGATTGATGCCCTCGCGCTGGTAAATGGCCATGACCTCTTTGTTCATCTCGGCCTTGCGCGGGTCGTTCATTTTGTATTTCTTGTACTTTTCCTGAATCTGCCTTCACTTCCGGGCCAACGCGCTGCATTTTCAGGGTTGTCCGGTAGCTGGATATGCGCAGAGGGAAAAGCACCATGTTAATGACGAGCGTGAGAACGACGATGGCCCAGCCCCAATTGGGAACGTACTTGTAGATCCACTTCAGCGCGTGGAACAAGGGGTCAGAGACGAACTCAAACCAGCCAAACTGCACCAGCGAGCTCAACGGCGGTTGCATCGCCTTCAGATCGTCATAGTCCTTTGGACCCACGTATACGCGTAGAGCCATTGGCTGTGCGCTAGTTGCCGTGGCAACCTCGGGAATCGCTTCAGACTGTTCCTTGCCATCCGGACCTTTGACCGTGTCCCACACCTTCCAGTAGCGAGTCATCAGCGGTGTCGAAAGCGCATCACTCGGCGCCAGAAACGCCACCGCAAAGTAACGATCCGCAATGCCAGTGAACGTCTTTCCACCCTGCCAGATATTCCCCCACTTCTCCGGGCCGTCCAGCTTCTTCTCCAGAAAAGTCGTGAGTTTGCCGTTCTCGCTATAGAAGGTAGTGAGGGTAGACGCTGGCGTGGGATCCGTGACGGTCACATCGCCAAAGCCGCCGCGCCAGGCAATGCCCGCGCGAATGTGCGCACCGTTGTACTTCGTCCAGTCTCCACGTTCACTACGTAAGAATGGTCGAAGTGGAATTTCTTCGTGACTTCCAGGTGTCCGTCGCTCCAGCTGAAAGTCAGGTCGGCAGGAGCACTCAGCGAAGTGCTGTCGCCGGAAACCTTATATAGGCCTGTGTTCGCCGCTTTTTCCAATTGCGGGTCGTCAAAGACCATGGACATGGGCCAGCCGCCCGTAAGCTCCGACGAAGCAGGGTGAACCAGGTCCAATGTGCGTGGCGGCTTTGCGTCATCCTTGTATTTCTTCAGTTGCCAGCTTTTTACGACGGCGCCGCGATTGGAAAACTCCACGCGGTACAGCGCGTTTTCCACTACGATGGTGCGCTCTTGGGTATCGCCGATCGCTGGGAGGTCGCTGCTGTTGCGCTGCGAAACCGAAGCAGCCGGAGTCTGACTGGTGCCGTCGGCTGTGGTGGTTGCGTTGTAGGCGGCGTAGAGCCCCGGAGTTGCGGGCGCCGTTTGCGCGGCATTGTTCGGCTGTGGCGTATTTGTCGGAAGTTTGGGCCCGAAGTATTTGGTCCACGCGAGGAAGACGATCATGGACAGCAGCGAAGCAACCAGGATGCGCAGCTCCGGCGTGAATTTGTCCTTGTTCTTCCCGCCCGATGGGAGCGGAGTCATCGGCGGCGTGCTCACGGACGTACCTCGCGGTCTTAGAAATCATTGTCGAATCTTCTCGGCATCTCTTCCCATTTCTCCGGCACCGGGTCGTGTCCGAACTTTCGTGATAGCGGATGGCAGCGCAACAGCCGTTTCGTCCCCAGCCAAATACCGCGCGCTACTCCAAATCGTTCAATCGCTTCGTAGGCATATCGTGAGCAGGTTGGTTGAAATCGGCAGGTTCCTGCAAACAACATGGATAAATAGGATTTGTAGAAATCCAGCGGCAAACAGGGCCAAACGCACGCCTGCCGTCTTTGCTTCCGGTTCCATTGTTTGTCGAGGCAGTCACAGGCTCTTCAGCAGCCGCAGAAAGTCCTGCGCCAGCGCCGGCAACGGCGTCTTCGCCACGGAACTCTTCGGGTGAATCACGATGTCCCATCCTGAGGAGATCTCCTGCCGGTGACAGCGAACTATCTCGCGCAAGCGCCTTCGCATGCGGTTGCGCACCACTGCGCCGCCGAGTGCCTTCTTGATGCTGAAGCCGAAGCGGCTCAACGGCAGTTCATTGGCACGAAGAAAGACGGTGAAGTGGGAACTCGAGCGGCGTTTCCCGGCGCGGTACACGGCGTCGAACTCACTGCGGCGCACCAGCCGAGCCTCGCGCGGAAACTTCTGGCTTGGCCCGTTGGGCCGGTTTGCCAAGCCGTTCGCGCTACTCGGGGGTAAGGCGATGACGGCCCTTCTTGCGGCGTGCCGCAAGCACTTTGCGGCCACCCTTGGTTTTCATGCGCGAACGAAACCCGTGCGTCTTGGCGCGGCGGCGCTTCCGCGGTTGAAATGTACGCTTTGGCAAAGCAATCCCCCTTACGGTCTGGATACGGCCCGCGAACTCCCCAAATTTCATCCTCCGGCAGCGTTTCGCCGCCTGATCACACAGCGAGCCAGGATGGCCTTGGGGTCGTGTTCGTCAAGCTTTACTGCCTGATTCCAGGCAGCTTTCCGAATTTACTAGTGTACTTGCCACGCGCCAGAAGGGTCAAGAAACTGTGGGGTAGCGTATGGGCACGGGAAAAGTGATACACCCTTCCGACCTAGCGGAAAATACACAGGGAAAAATAATTACAACTGCCCTTTTTATAGGAGTTGTTAATTATTACTGTGGTAAATATTCATCTCACCTACCTAGTGGCGTTTGTTCTCGCCGTTTCGTGAGGGACGCCTGCCCGGGTCCAGCGGCAGGCCTACCCTCCGCATCAGGTTTTGAAATCGAGGGTCAGAACGCAAACTATCGAACATCGGCCACACCCGCGAAAAAACCAAGTCATGTTCCCGGCCCTGGTAACATTTCTCCAACCAGAAAAACGCCTGTTCCTTGTCACCGAGATCAGGATAGACGATAGCGAACAACCAGGGGGACACGTACGTGCGGCGAGAGAGCTCCTCTAAGTCCGCCAGGATTTTTCGGGCTCCCGCCTTATCTCCGGCGAGTGCTTTCGCATGGGCAACGAAGGCCATCCACATCTGTTCGTTGGACAAGTCGACTGCTTTTTGCAGCTCCACAAGCGCCTCCGGGAATTGCCGCCTCTGCTCAAGGGCCAAGCCGAGACACAGGTGCCCGCCGTAATGGTTCGGGTCGATCCGAAGGACACTGCGAGCGTTTTCGATGGCCGGGTCGTACCGTCCCGCCCAATACTGTTGCCATGGGCACTCCCGCTGAGACGGAGAGCGGATCAATCTGGCGGACCCGTATTTCTTCGGCGATGGCTTCATCCGGCCGCCCCATCGCGAATCAAGGCCGAGGCGCAGGCGTGGGCTCGTCAACCGTCAGCGGAATGTGCATCACCGTTTCCGTTCCATCGAAGAGGTCTGCTGGATTCACATAGAATGTCGCCTCGAAGACGCGCTGGTTGGCAATAAAACGGAACTCCAGCTTTTCGTTTGGATGAGAGATCAACGGCCCGCCTTTAAAGGTGCTCGGAAAAGACAGAGCCATGCCCTTCGCTGAATGTGGGCCGCCGGTCACGGCAGTTGTCACTCCGTTCGCAGTTCTTACCGCAGCGCAGGGCCACAGATGCCTGATGCCGGTGGCGGGCCCATCTTTGCCGGGGAGGAAAGCATAGTCCCGAAAGCTCGCACCACCAGCACCGGGGTGCTTGAGCACAATTGCGATGGTGATTTCATCCGCTGGATTGTACCAGCGCTCCTCAAGGTTGGTGGGTTTGCTGCCTGGCTCTAGGCCATCTCCACCGCGATAGTGCGCCCACTTCTCATCCATGCTGATCAACCTCTCTACCGCGGCTTGCATCGGTTTCACAGAAACTAGACGCACCAGAAATTCCGCGCTATCGGGCTTGACCTCGGCTGCGGGGGGTGTGGGAGTGATCGAGTCCATCTCTCGCGCAAATTCTTCTGTATAATCCCGGGATAAGCGGGGTGCTCGTAGTCGCACTGGTAATCTTGCGTGGTCGCGGTAATAGTGTGAGCCCACGGGGAATCATTCAGCACTTGCAATGCTTCAGCCTCGGTCCATTCGTCTGGCGGCTTACTCAAAAAGCCCTCATCCGCCGTTAGGGAACAGAGCCAACCACAAGGGCAAGGCAGCAAACGCTGCGCAAACAAATTTGAAATACGTCCGCAGAGGAAAGACAGGAGATACGCATGTGTGGACTCCTTAGGCGCATCCAATGCATCCGCTTCTGAAGAGTAGTCCATAGACAGTCAATACTCAGTCAGATTTCGGGAGTTAGCCGCGCTTCACGGATTTTTCTTCTGCTGCTGTTGTTGTTCTGTTGCTGCTTCTGTGCCACTGCCTTCTCCGACTCCTCTACCGCCTTACGAAACTGTTCCACCGCGGCCACGGCTGGTGGCTTCAATCCATCCTTCGCAATGTACTTCCAGACGGACGCGTTATCCAACGTGTTCGGACGGTATATCAACCCTCCTTGAAAGACCATCAAGGTGTCATCTTCCGCTCCAACTTCCATCCCCGGATGCGCCGGTCCACTCGTATCCGTTGGGTTACCTGCTGCGTCTGATCGCTAGGACGGCCTTGCTGCACCATAACCCGTACCTGATTGTCTGTTGTCTCGACCGTTCCAGGACGTGAATCGACCGGCCCGCCGTTGATGGTCGGATTCTCAACCTTCCCCGTTCCTTTTCTCACGCCAATCACCAAGTCCGCCGTGTTCGAGTCCAGCGCCAACCGGTACCGTCCCCACTTCATGAACGCCTTTTCCACTTCCTCTTGTGCCTTGCGGTTCGCAGATGGATCATCTATCGGCTCGCCCGCATCGGGCAATATCACCACGAGCACCGTCTGCGCCTTCAAGACATAGTCCGGCAGATACGCCTTCACTTTTTTCTTTGCGCTGGCCATCCCCGCCGACATTACCACTAGCACCATCGCGGCCGTGGTCGCCCCCACCACGAAGGTCATCTTTCGAATTTTTGTTCGCAAGGATGTATTCATCACCGCCTCCGGTACGCGCCTGGAAGTCCAATTGCGTGAGTTGCAAAGAGCAATGCTGTAGTAGGGACGCACAGGACCGTCATCAAGGGTACGCCGAAGAAGAACACCAGAACACTATCCTAATTCACCAGTGCCAAACGCCGTTCGCGTCAATGTGAAGTACTACTTCACACATTCCGAGTACGCCACTTATCGGGACCTTGCTGATGGAACTCCCAAATTCTCCACGTTCTGCGGCTACAGAATACTGATTTAGAGGTCCGTTGACCAATCGTCATTCTCAAGTCGTGGCAACGCGCTAATCGGAAAGTTATCGTAGTAGAGAGTTATAATCCGAGGCTACGCAAAGAAAGAAGTGGACGGAGTTCTTGGGCAGCGAAAATATATGGCCAATTCGCATCTCCCCCATCACGTTACTTCTGGCGATGGTACTCCTCAGCTTTGTTGCCAGCTTCTCCAAGCAAAAGGCGGCCCAACCAACAATGCCTAAGTTCAGCGAGCTTTCAGACGAGGACAGAACACGACTGGAGCAGCAGAGAGCTGTGGTCGCAACTGCTCTAAGCAGACGATACGGTACGTCCAGCCTCAGAAAGACCGCGGCCGATTTGCCGGTGCTCCAGCGATTGATAGACGACAAGGTTTTCAGCAAGACGCAGACCTACGAACTACAGAGTCTTGGTATCGCCTTCGGGGATGTCTTGGCGAGCGAACTCCCGTTGCGATGGGTGATGGTGACAGATGAGTATGGCACCGACCCCAACGCTTCGCTTTAAGGCTGACAACTATTCAAATCAACGCTCTCACCATGATTTCCAAACGAATTGAGAAAGACGAGGGGGTGAATCTATCGGAACTTCTCCGCGTCACCCGCGAGCAGTTAACGAGCCTCTCGGAAAGCGGCAAGGTATAGAAAGTCGGTAGCAAGGATTTGTCGAGCCACGCGGTCAAGTCTCGGTAACAGCGTTACCGGAGATGTGGGTACTGGCACCCGGGTTTTCGGTTTGGTCGAGCAATCAGCAGTTCAGTCCACAGCAGGAGTCCGCAGGTATTAAGCCCGAAACTGCCGGAGATGATGGTCCAGATGCTGATACATCAACGCCGCCCATTCTACCGGAGTCAGCGGCCCGAAAAAGAAGTGCGGATGCCTTGTGCATACTCCCGGCCCACCCGTTGCAAAGCGGTCAATGAATTCGCTCAGTCGTTGCCTCTCCACAACGAAGTCCCGTTCATCACTCACCACCAAGCTCTTGTCCGTCCCCACATTCCGCGGCATGGGCTTTTCGTTCGCGATCATCGACTTCTTCGCAAAGCGCCCCAACAGCCGCCCGATGAATATGCGTGGCGGTTTCTTTTCCCCCATCGCCATCTCCATTGCCGCGGAGCAATGCGCCAGAGCCTGCGCTGGATTCATTTTGCCCCACACCCGCTCGCTATCCGGCTTCAGCTGCGCTATCCGCCCTTTTACCTCTTCCACCGTCACCGCTTCAAAGAGATTTTTCATACGTTGCCTCCTTGCCGGACACATCTCCATCCACGACAAATGAACCGATTTCACTTGTTATCGTGGATGGAACAGTCGTTGCGCTAGAAGAGAAACGAAAATCATAACAAGCATAACTGCGATTAGGCTCTGTAACGCGACTTCCTTTATGCGCTTGCGGTTCATGAACAAAGAATAGCAGCAACTCCTCACGGTCTCGAATGCATTTGGCCAACTCCCGGTAAACGCCGGTAGAGTTCGTACTGGACCACCCTCGCGCAAATTCAAGCGCACACCCGCACGCACGCGAACCGCCCGGAACCCAGGGGTGTAGCAATTTCCCCTCAGCGCGTAATACCCCGTCAAGAAACTGTAGGGGTAGCGTATGGGCAGGGGAAAAGTGATACACCCCATCTACAAGCTGATCCTCGCGACCCTAACCGATTAGTTGTTGAAGTATGGGTATAGATCTGATAAGACATAACAAATTTCTTGGGCCCGATTTGTTTCTCTCAGACGGGGGCCTATTGCGCGAGCAATTCATCGACGATCTTGCGCGCACGATTGCGACTCCGATGCCTCGATCACAGGCATTGCGCCTAATCGCAGCGATCGTCTTCAGCGGGCTGTTACCGCGTCGGGCTTTTGCTAATACGTGTGGTCAGTCTCCGTGCGTCTGCCCACAGCAGGACCCGACACGAACTAAACTCTGTTGTGTCAATGTAGGAGCCGGATGCCTGCCCGCGTGCTGCACAACGAGCGAGTCATGTTGCACAAACCACGCCCCTCCCGGCAGCAACCTCGCTGCCTGCTGCCGATCGAATGAGTCCTGCCATGCCGGAATATGCGTTGCTTGCCCCTCAGGACAAACCGGGTGCGGATCAACGTGCTGCCAGCCGGGTGAAACTTGCGGCGTAGCAGCAGATGGAACCTCGATTTGCTGTCCTACCGGCCAGACCCCGTGCGGCGCGATGTGCTGCCAAGCGAATGAAACTTGCGGCGTGGGAGTAGATGGAAAACCAACATGCGGATCCTGTCCTAGTGGACAATCGCTCTGCGGAAACAAATGCTGTCCAGGTCCTTGCACAAATCCGGGCAGCCCCTGTTGTGGCTCGGAAATAGATTGTAACGGCACTTGCTGCGAGGTCGGGAGTACCTGCATCAATACTGCTAAAGGTCTGGCGTGTTGTCCGTCCGGACAGAGTCGTCTCATTCTCAGCCAAACCATGATATGGCGTCGAGTGCTGCAGGAGTGCTGCAAAGCAGGGGACAAAGTGCTTGACGGCGTGGAATGTTGTCCAGTCAATCAGATCCTTCCCATCAGTAAAAGCTCGTCGTGGGCTTGGCCCCTGCTTGGTCTCGGCACAAAGCATCGCACCCATTTCTGCTGTCCGCCTAACACGGTGCCTAAAGGTGATTGTTGCGTGCTCGAGGGAAAATCTGGATGCAGGTGTAGCAAAGTGTCCGCCCGGTTATTTCTGTGTAGGTAATCGGTGCGTACAGCCTCCGGTGGTGTGAGAGATGATTGACGTCTTCGGTTTGATTGCACGGACCGTGCTCGCGGGGATCTTTGCGTTGGCTGGCGCCGCGAAGCTTCGTGACTACGAAGGCTCGCGACGTGCGTTGCAGGGATTCGGAACACCGACCAAGATTGCCGGACCTGCGGCGATTATTCTGCCAACCACCGAGCTCGTAGTAGGCATTCTTCTGCTACCCGTCCAGACCGCAAACGTTGGCGCACTTTTCGCTCTCTTGCTACTGATCTTGTTCACGGCCGTGATTGCCATCAACGTACTAAAGGGGCGGGCGCCGCAGTGCCATTGTTTCGGTCAAATGCACTCTGAACCTGTCAGCTGGAAGACAATTGCTCGGAACCTGGGTCTGATTGGCCTTGCCGCTGTCGCCTGGACCGGAAGGCGTGGTAGACCCCTAAGCTTTTGGAACTGGATTTTTCATATCGACGGAGCGGCGCTGCTCGCAATAATGAGCATTGCCGTGGTTTTGGGTCTGTCCACCATCGGCCTCATTTTCTTTCTGAAGTTGATGCGAGCTTACGGGCGTCTGGTCCTGCGATTAGACGCGATTGAAAGCAGTCTTTCGGCAGCAGGCATTCATCTTCCCAAATCCGCAGAGGTGGGACTGCCGCCTGGGACACCTGTTCCCGAGTTTGCGTTGGCAGAGGCTCTAACGGACCATGTCATCACCCGTGATGAACTGTTCTCAAGGCAACTTCCGGTGTTACTCATTTTCACAAGCCGTGAATGCGGAGCATGCAAGGAATTCCTGCCAGAGCTAGCTGAGTGGAAGGGCTCGTATTCTGATCGCTTCATGGTCGTCGTTTCGACCGGCAGCGACCGAGACGACGCCTTGAGGGATGTCAGCGAATTTGGCCTCGATGATGTATTCATTGATGAGGGCCAAAAGCTTTACACAACATTCCAAGTAAACGCGACACCCGCTGGCGTTCTCATCTCGAAACGAGCAACTGTTGAGAGTTACGTGGCTGTGGGCCGTGATGCGATATTGAATCTCCTCAACAAAGCGTTAGCCTCTTCCGTCACCCTGGGTATGCGTGTCCCTTCCCTCGAGCTGCCTCTTTTGCGTGGCGGAAAAGCCACTCTCCATAACTTCCTGATTGGGAGGGAGAGTGTCCTCTTATTCTGGAATCCAGCGTGCGGTCACTGCCAGTCCATGAAACAAGACCTTCGAGCCTGGGAAACTCACTACAAACGTAGAGAGGATCAGCTCGTGCTGGTTTCATCTGGGGACACCGCAAGTTCTCAGGCCGATGGGTTTCTATCGCCGGTATTTCTGGACCCCGGGCTTTTAGCATCTGCAGCGTTTGGAGCAAGTGGAACTCCGATGGCGATCCGGATCGACTCCGCAGGACGCGTAGCGTCCTCTCTCGTCGCTGGTGCGAAGGACGTCCTTGACCTTCTTGGGGGAGGAACTCAGAGCACCCAAGCTTCTGTAGCTATTTAGATCTGTGGCCGACAGAAAGCGATGGTCTAAAATCGCTGTCACAAAACTAATTACAGAATCGAGTTTGAGCCCAACGACAGTTTACAAGATCCTTGAGAGAAAACCCGTTCGCTGTTACATCCTTGCCAGCTTCGCGCATGTCGCAAACAACATCACACGTTGAGTACTAGTAGCAACCCTTCTGGTAACTTACCAGATGGAGTTAGCCGAGAATTTTGATTTACCTGGCGCTGGTGGTTTTGGCAAACGGCTTCTGTTCCTGTGTAGAAGGAGATTGTTTCATCTCCGCCAGTAGCCTTTCGATCTCGTTCATGATGCGATTCATCTTTTTGACAGTCAGTTCGAGCGGCTCATCCGTGGTCATATCTACGCCGGCGTCCCTCAGTAACTCGATTGGATATTTTGACCCACCTGAAGAGATGAACCTCAGATAGCGCTCTGTAGCGCCAGGTTGGCCGGAGACCACCTTCTCTGATAGCGCGGCGGAAGCGGTAAAGGAAGTTGCATACTCGTAGACGTGGAAATTGCCGTAAAAGTGTGGAATGAAGGCCCACTCCTGCGCGACGTAGTTATCCACAATGCAGACTCCCTGATCATTGCCGTAATACCTTTTAACAATGTCCCCATAGAGTTTGGCGATTGCATCACCGGTCAACGGTTCTCCTTTTTCGGCCATTTCATGCAAGCGCAACTCAAATTCAGCGAACTGCGTCTGCCGAAAGACCGTGAGCTTCATGTTCTCGAGATAGTTGCCCAGGAGTGACAGCTTGATGGCGGGATCCTCGATGGTCTTAAGCATGTGCTCGATCAGCAACGCTTCATTAAACGTCGAAGCGACCTCGGCTACGAAGTTCGGATAGTGGGACAACGGATAGGGTTGGGTCTTGTTGGAAAAGTAGCTCTGCATACCGTGGCCGAGTTCGTGAGCAATCGTGCTCATGTCGAGGTATTTCCCGTTGTAGTTCACCAAGATGTACGGATGCACGTCGTATGCGGATCCATTCATGTATGCGACGGGTGCCTTTCCTTCCGTTGGATAAAAATCGATCCAGCGCTCGTCAAACGCACGCTTCATTGCTGTCGCATACTCCGGACCCAATGGCACAACTGCCTGGAGAATATTCTTTTCAGACTCCTCGACGGTATAACTCGTGTCCACGGATTTGACTAGGGGAGCGTAGAGATCGTAGTAATGGAGTTCCTTCAGGCTCAACATGCGTTTGCGCAGCTTAAGGTACCTGTGAAAGGTCGGGAGGTTGCGGCCAACGCCCTCAAGTAGTTTGGAATGACCGAGATTGGGATATTCTCCGCGTCCAGTGCAGCTTCGAGCGAGGTGTCGTAGTGTCGCGCGTGTGCGTAAAAGATGGATGCCTGGACGCTAGTGTCCAGAGTAGAGCCAAACGTTCCCCGGTAATCCCCTAGGGTATTGAAAAATGTCGACATCACTTTTTCCCTGTCAGCACGATTTGCGGAGGCACGTTGCAGTTCGTACTCCGAGGAGGTCAATTTCGTCGTCTTGCCGTCGCTCAAAGTGACCGGCGGATGGGGAAAGTCGGCGTTGGAGAATATGTTGTAAGTGTTTGACGGGCCGCTGGAAATGACGAGGGAGGCAGCGAGCAACTTTTCTTCGGCTTCCGTCCCGGTGTGGGCTCGGCGGCGTGTTACATCGTCAAAGTAATGGTGGTAAACATTCAGACGAGGCTCCTGCGCAAGGAATGCCCGAAGTTTGGCATTGTCGATTGTCAGGATTTCGGGTTCGATGTAGGCGGTGTCCACCCCGAAAGTGGACAACATCTGAGTCATCTCCTGCTGCATCCCCTGATAGACGCTCACTCGAGTGTCCTGATCAGAAATCAAACCCGCATACGTGGTCAGCCGGTATAATTCCTTCTCCAACCTGCTTTCCATCTCAAGCGCGTCGGCAAGCCGTTGCGCGGAACTCGCAAGAGTTCCCTTAAACTGGCTCAGTTTGGGCATCTCAGCCGCAAGTTCATTCTTTGCATTCCGCCATGCCTGGTCGGAAGGGTAGAGCTTGGTCGAATCCCATTTGTACTGGTCTGGAATTTTGCTGCGGTCTCGCTCCTGTGCTGAGGACGCGATGGCAACCGCGACGAGCAGCGCCACTGCGAAACCAAACCGGAACAAATAGAGTTTAGTTCTGACTCGCATGAAATGCCCCTCCATGACCATTTTTCCGAGGCGTTGAGACTGTGGTTGGATCACCGTTTGGCGTGCAGGGAGTGTACCTCAAAACCCGCGAAGGCGTGTCAAGTCACTCAATTCAGGCGCGTCGCGGAGCTTGTGGGATTACTGGCGCACCGTCCGGCTCACATAACAGGGTCTCCTTCGCCAGGACCAAATAGTTTGACGAACTGACGGGATGTCCCACGCGCTAACCTGGAGATTCTGTACGTTCATGGTGGCGACCAGGATGCCGTCGCCGAAATACTTTAGTGACTCCCACCATTTTGCACCGACTACAAGCATCAGAATCGTGTAGACCACCACATCAACAAGGCTCCATTCGTGACCGTCTACGATCTGCGTTGCATGCGCCACTTCGAGACGGTTTGTAACGCGCCATCTGCTCTCGTAATCCGCATTCTTGTGGTACCAGCGATACTCGTAGAAGTCACTGCTCCGGTTTGCGGCCTCGGCGGCGACTGGCTCTTGACCGCCAAGACACCTTCGAACTCGCCGGCAATGTTCGTGAATAAGGGTAACGAACTCGCGTTCGCTCCGCACATCTAGAACAATCATCTTCGTTTCTGCGGGAATGAGCGCAAGTTTGAAATACGTTGGTGACTGTAGAAAGCTACCCGAAGGCCAGTTTCGAAGTTCAACGGCGTACGATCGACCGACGACCATCTCCTCAAACATTCGAGCAACGCGGATGAGAAAGGAGTTCTGGACGTCAGTGACTGAATGCTTCTCGCGGTCGATCATCATGCGAAGCTGCGCTGCGTCGGCGCGTATGGTCTGATCGGCATTCCGAACCCATACGGGATTGGAAATATCCTTCTTTGTAACGAGGAGCAGGGGCGCGTCGCCCCGGATCCTGATAACGCAAAAACGCCTGTTCGTTTCGCCTGGCTTGTAACACTCCATGATGTCGTACGAGGGAGCCGGGGAAATGTTCGTCGCGATCGCGCTCGCAATGCCAGTCGTGAGCTCCGACGCTGACATAACACCGGCGACCTTCGCTTCGGCGTCGGCTTGACCCTTTTCGACATAATAACCAGAATACCGCCAAAGGTGTTCGCAAATGCGGCGACATCTTTCAACGTGTCATTGTTCCAAAGTGTCTTGAAGTCATGCCGATTACTCTCCATGGGCTGGGCTCGCGCAAAGTCGGCAACGGCCGAGTACCGGGCATCGTTTCCAACGTTATTGAAGTCGGCGGTGAAGAGGCGCGGCCGAGGTACCTGGTCAGGCGCTTCTGAAGCTATAATCCCTGCACTTATGACGCTCGCTCCCGGATCAATGCTCGGGCCATATGAAATTGTGGGACCGCTCGGCGCAGGCGGTATGGGTGAGGTCTACCGCGCGCGCGACACGCGGTTGGACCGACAAGTCGCGATTAAAATACTTCCAGCGCATCTTTCCTCTGATCCCACACGAAGACAGCGGTTTGAACGAGAAGCAAAGACGATCTCGAGCCTGAATCATCCAAATATATGTGTGTTGCATGACGTTGGCCAGCAAAATGGCACCGACTATCTGGTCATGGAATGCATTGACGGAGAGACTCTTTCCAAACGACTAGAGAAGGGCCCGCTGCCCCTGGATCAAGTGCTGAAGTATGCGGAACAGATCGCTGACGCACTGGACCGTGCGCACCGCAGCGGGGTTATTCACCGCGACCTGAAGCCGGGAAACATCATGCTGACAAAATCCGGAACAAAGCTGCTGGATTTCGGTTTAGCCCGGCCGATTGCGGAAGCGTTTGGTAGCGGGTTGACACTTTCACAATCGCCGGGGCAAGGCGCGCCGCTGACGGCAGAGGGCGCAATTCTGGGAACAATCCAATATATGTCTCCGGAGCAGTTGGAAGGAAAGGAGACGGACGCGCGGAGCGACGTGTTTTCATTTGGCACGGTAGTGTACGAAATGGCAACTGGCATGCCGGCGTTTCGTGGAAAATCGCAAGCCAGCGTGATTGCGGCGATCATGGACCGCGAGCCACCGCTGATTTCCGCGACACAGCCGCTGAGCCCCGTAGCTCTGGATGCGCTGGTGAAGACGTGCGTGGAGAAAGATCCGAACGAGAGATGGCAGTCGATTCACGACGTAAAACTACAATTGAAGAATGTAAGAGTGGTGACGCCTGCGGCGGCGTCTTCCGCGGCAAAAACAGGTAAAGAAATAAGCTTTCGTGAACGCTGGATGTGGTTGGCGGGAGTATTGACGCTTCTGGCGCTGGCGGGAACACTGTACTTCCGTAAAGCCAGCGGTGGTGCGAAAGAACCGTTGTGGGCAAACATCATTGCACCCGAGCATACGGTGTTTTCCTATTTTGCGGGACCAGTGACTGTATCGCCTGACGGAAAGGAGCTGGCATTCGTGGCGGCGTCGGACCGCGGCAAAGAAACGATATGGGTGCGGCCCTTGGATTCGCCGAATGCGGTGGAGTTGACGGGAACGGAGGGTGCTTCGTACCCGTTCTGGTCGCCGGACAGCCGGACACTGGGATTCTTCTCGGGAGGCAAGTTGAAACGAATTGATGCGACGGGCGGGCCGATTCTCACAATTTGTGACGCGGCCGGAACACGAGGCGCCTCGTGGAATCAGGAAGGCACGATACTTTTCTCCGGAACGTGGACGCCTGTCTTCAAGGTTTCAGCATCGGGAGGTACGCCGACTGCGGTTACCAATCCAACTCAGGTGGCTACCAGTCATCGTTGGCCTTATTTCTTGCCGGACGGACGGCATTTCCTTTATTTGCAAGCAAACTTCGCCTCGGGCAGCGCCGAATCGGCTTCGGTTTTTGTAGGTTCGCTTGATTCCGGAGAAACGAAGAAGTTATTCAATGCGCGCTCCAATGCGGCGTACTTCGATGGATACGTCCTGTACTTGCGCGAACGGACGCTGTTGGCGCAGCCATTTGATTTGACCAAACTGGAAGTAACTGGCGACAGTTTTCCGGTGGCGGAAAATGTGCAGTTCAGTGATTTCGTGTGGGGAGGAGTGTTTTCGGTTTCGCCCGTCGGAGTCTTAGCGTTTCAGGGCGGAGCAACCCCGGCAAATTCGCAATTGTTAGTATTCGATCGTAAAGGGACGCAAGTAGGTCACGTTGGAGAACCGGCTGACTATGGCACAGTCCGTTATTCTCCCGATGGGCAGCGCGTGGTAGCTGATGTTCTGGATTACAGCGCGGGAAATTACCAACTTGAGGTATGGACACATGACAACTGGACGAAATTAACGTTCAATGTTGCCCGTACCACTTATCCGGTATGGAGCCCGGACGGTGCCCGCGTGGCGTACTCCGCGAACCCGCGTGGGCCTTACGATATTTTCGTCAAGACCTCGAACGGAACAGGCAACGAAGAGAAATTATACGAAAACGACTTGAGCAAGATGACCACGTCGTGGTCGCCGGATGGCCGATATATTGCGTACAACGTACTTAGCGCGGATAAACGTCGCGTCGAGATCTGGATGCTGCCAATGGTTGGAGAACACAAACCATTTCCGTTCTTGCAGGCGGGGTACAATGTTGGACAAGGACGTTTTTCGCGGGATGGAAAGTGGCTGGCGTATGTGACGGATGAGACAGGACGGGCCAATGTTTACGTGACACCGTTCCCTGACGGAAAAGGAAAGTGGCAGGTGTCGGCGGACGGCGGTTCAATGGTACGTTGGCGAGGCGACGG
The DNA here is from genome assembly GCA_963839315.1 of Candidatus Acidiferrales bacterium. Lineage (GTDB taxonomy): Bacteria > Acidobacteriota > Terriglobia > Acidiferrales > UBA7541 > Acidiferrum. Next base: position 64,895 of record CAWIUU010000028.1, on the reverse strand, counting down.
TAAAGAACTCTACTACCTGAACGGCACGGGAGACTTGATGGCGGTCGAAGTCAATGGAAGCGGGCAGGAGTTTCGCGTCGGTCCACCGCAGAGACTGTTTCACATGGAGTTGAAGACGGGCCCGTCGCGCTATGACCTCAGTTCCACCTCCGAGCAGATCGGCTACGACGTCATGCCTGACGGCAAGCAATTCATCGTGACTTCACCAGTAGCGGGCAGCGCTTCTCCGGTCACGCTGGTGACTAACTGGAATCCGTCGAGGAAAGGCGACACGAGACCGTGATTGTGAACGAATGGATCACGAGGGTGCCAAGTAGTTCGGTTTACCAGTAACTTGTCATTTAGGGTCTGCGGCCCGCGATCCTTATGAAACCCGTGCAGTACAACAATTGCCCAGTCTCAGCGCCAAGCCCTCTGTTTTCAGTTCGGCTGTGATTCGACCATGTGTCTTTCGAGCCTGGGTACTGTCCGGTTTGCGCTAATCGAGCAGGGATCAGGAATTAATCCCAGCTCGCCTTGCTATGACTTCTCGTTTTCAAGCTCAATCGGGCTTTCGGCTCCACGCACCGACCAGCGCAATCCACGGTACCACCGCGTCTGTCGCTATAATTTCCGCTCTTGTTCTGTCTGCTAGCGTATTCAAATCACCCAGCGCCTCTGTCGAGATACCATGCTTCCGTATCATTGGCACTAGGCTAGAAAGCAGATCCGGCACCCAGCGCGTGAATTCCGCATCATTGCCTAGCAGCATCTCGAGTCGCATAGTAGGTGCTGGTAATCCTGCTTCCCGGAAGACGTGGTGAAGCCTCGTCCTCATATCGGCGGTCACTCCGGATTTCAAGAATGTTTCGTAAATGATCGCACCCGCTGCTGACCACAAGGGCACATGCGAAGAAATACGAAGAAACGGTGGCCAAGTCGGCTCATGAAACGCCACGATACCACCCGGCCGCAGCAGTTTTGCCAGAGATCTCACCACACTGGCCGGGTCTGGTAGAAACTGCAAAATAAATCGTCCCACCACGGAATCGAAGGGCTGAGTGCTTTCCACCTCCGTGGCGTCCACTTGCAGAAAAACTATATTTTTGAATCCAGCTTCCTCTACTCGCTTTCGTGCCTTTGCAACCGATACCGCGTCGCGCTCGATCCCAACCACCTCTCCTGTTACGCCGACCAGTCGAGCCGCCAGCATTGCCACGTCTCCAACCCCGGAGCCCAGGTCCAGCACCCGTTGCCCGGCTGCAATCCCGGCCTCGCGGAACAATCGCTCTGTTACCGGAGCGAGCCCTGCAGCTTGCCGAATCAGCCGTGCGTGTTCCGCATCTGTACTTCCCAGCGCATACTCATTCCTCTCCATATTTGCCCTCACGAAACCGCGCATCCTACCACAGCGCCCAATTTCAGAAACTACTACCGCGCATTCTCCCTATAACTACAACTAATCGCTCGAAACTCGTTCGATTGCCCTCTGCTGATAGGAAAACAAAGTCCGGAAGATTTCGTCAATATCGATCAATTCACCGATGGTGACTCCGGCCTTGATTCTGGGTGATACACCAGGCATGCACGCGACTGAATACCGCTCCCCGCCAAGAATGGAAAACTAGCAATGGTCTTCGACGGGATCCAAACTTCTGTGCAAACCGAATTTGTCCCCGCGCAAATCGTGCGAATCACTTTCAGAGCGGATTTATCACTTGCCTCTGGTTGGGTCACCTGCTCGGCACCGACTTCAAATTCTGCGCTACTTCCTGTTGGCGGTAGCTGGACACGCGACCTGGGCACCGGTGCGCTCGAGTTTACCGAAGGTGTCGGCTCGTTGCTCGTCGGGCTCGCCGCAGATGGCGTGGCCGAGTTCGTGAGTGACAGCGAGCTCGAGTAATTGATCGGCAGGCAGAGACCAGTAACGTCGAAGTTCGGAATTGCGGCCTGGCACGGTCGTAAACAAAGCTTCTTCAAAGAATGTTTTGCGCTTCTCGAGGTAGGTGAAAGCGGGGCTGTTCGTGTTGAGCCCCCTGGGCGCACCGATGTCCTTCCAATCTGCGCTTTTCACTAGGACCCATGTCCATTGCCCAAGCCGCTCGGCATGGTACTTGGCAAGGACGCGCCGGAGTACTGCCATCTGCTCGCTGCAAGCCTTTTGGGTGTAGCCGACATTGCAGAAGAATTTCTGGCCGGAGAGACCTTGAGCGAACATGGAGGTAGGCAATAAGATGGCGCAGATCAGAGTGGAGTAAAGTAACCATTTGAGCCCTCGCATCATGAGAGCGACCCCCTGCCGCAGTAGCGGTGGAGGTAACGGTGGGTCCGTTCGGGAGGAGCCTCAATTCGCTGAGTGTCTTCTCTTCGTCTTGACTTTGTTTCCTGCCAGTGTTGTGATGGCGCGGGATTTAGCCGTGCTGCTGGCGGGAGATCTCCCAAATTCTTAGAGTATGCTCACGTGATTCGGGGACATTCACATGGATGAATCCTTACCAGCGGACCACGTTGTAAGGTTCCAAGGGTTCGAGCTGAATCTGCGAACCGGCGAACTGCGGAAAAGCGGGACGCGAATCCGACTGCAGGAGCAACCGTTCAAAGTCCTTGCGGCACTACTCGAGCGTCCCGGCCAGCTCGTTACACGGGAGGAACTGCGCAAGCGAATTTGGCCCGAAGAAAACTTTGGGGATTTTGATCACGCCATCAATCTTGCCGTCGGTAAGCTTCGCGGCACCTTAGGTGATTCGGCGGACGTTCCCCATCTGATCGAGACGCTAACACGTCGCGGTTACCGATTTATCGCGCCGATAGAGAAGGCTGCTTCTGATCGATCGCAACAGCCCGTCGCCATTGCAAAGGAAACCATTAGGGGAAAAAGAAGCCGCTGGTGGGCAGTGAGCGGCGGATTCCTCGTTGTGCTCGCAGGAATACTGATCTGGCGTTCCTACGGTAAAGTGCCGGAAGAGCTCGCTTCCCGAGTAGAGATTGTGCCTTTGGCAGCGGGCCCGGGCAATGAGTACACGCCAGTTTTTTCGCCCGACGGTAAGCAGGTCGCATTCGCGGTCAATGGAAAGAATGATTCGGGAATCTACACGACACTCGTCGGTGGAGAAAAACCACTGCGACTTTCCAGCGACCCGAGCAGTTGCTGCCCGACGTGGTCACCTGACGGGAAGGAGGTGGCGTTTGCACGTTTTTCTGGTGGCGAAGTTGCGATTTACGTAGTCTCGGCACTGGGAGGGACTGAGCGCCGCCTATACACGGGTCCGGCGAGTGAATTTCCGCAAACGATGGATTGGTCGCCCGACGGAAGATTCATCGCAATTTCGCGGAGCGATCCTGACAGGACACACTGCAGAATCGAATTGCTATCCCGTGCCGATCAGTCCTTGAAACAACTCACGTCGCCGTCAAGTCAAGAACTTGATTATGCTCCTGCGTTTTCACCCGACGGCATGAAAGTAGCGTTTGTCCGTGGAAGCGTTACAGGAATGATCTCGGACGTCTTTACGGTGCCTCTCGAGGGTGGCGAGGTTAAACGGGTGACGTTCGATAATCGGGGGATATTTTGCCAACTCGCCTGGACGGCGGACAGTGCAGAGATCGTATTTTCATCGGACCGGGCGGGTGGGCAAACGTTGTGGCGCGTTCCGGCGTCAGGAGGAAGCCCACGGCTGGTTGCAGGCGTTGGTACGCCCACGGGCAGCCCCACCATTTCCCGACGAGGCCGACAACTCGCCTATCAGCATGACGTGGTGAGATACAGCATTCAGCGAGTGGATTTGAGAGACAAGGAACACCCGCAAGGGCCAGCACTACCGGTAATTGAGGAGAAAAGGCGCTGCGGGAGGCCAGACTTTTCTCCGGACGGCAGTAAGATCGCATTCGAATCCGACCGCCTGGGTTATTCGGACATATGGGTCTGCGGTAACGATGGGTCGAACTGTCAACAAGTAACCTCATTACACGGAGTCGCAGGAGCTGCGCGCTGGTCGCCCAATGGACGCTTTCTTGCATTTGAGTATCGTCCCAAGGAGCACAGTGAAGTTTATCTGGTGGAGGTGCCGGATGGCGTGCCGCGCCTATTGACGACCTTGCGGGGCGCGGACAATGGCGGCCCGAACTGGTCGCGAGACGGGAACTGGATTTATTTCTACTCCGACCAGGGAGGAGGACCGCTGCAACTTTGGAAGGTTTCGGTCGCAGGAGGCACTCCCGTCCAGATAACCAAGAATGGAGGTGTCTTTGCTGCTGAGTCGGAGGACGGCCGCATTCTTTATTATTCGAAGTTTGGAGTGCCGGGCATATGGAAGATGCCAATCGAGGGAGGCGAGGAAGTTCGCGTGCTCGATGAAGCAATTGCTTGGGATAACTGGAGACTCTCGCGGGGCGGGATCTATTTCGTTGAGTCAACTGGCCAGAATTCTAGGATCCAGTATTTCGACGTGGCAACGGGCAAAAAGACCCCCGTGTACACTCTCGACAAGGACTCTGACGGATTTGCGCTGTCGCCGGACGGTAAGTCAGCCCTTTACGCACAAACTGATTTTGTGGAATCCAGCGTTATCTTGATGAAGAACTTCCAATAGATATCCAATTCCGGTGACAAAAGATTTGCTGGGTACGCGTTATCCAGCCTCTCACAACCCAGAGTCGGATAACCCGACAAGCTCCTGTTTGTACCGATGGATGACACAAATCCTCGTTGGCGAGCCGTGCGCGACGCAGGAGAAAGTCTGCTAAACGCGGCGGTGAATGCCAGCGGGGCGTCCCGGTCGCACTGACGCCCAAAGAGGTCATCTGCTGGGCATTGCCACCATCGCTGTCACATACCCATATTTCATTAGTGCCGGAGCGGTTGGAACTGAACACAACCCTTCTGCCGTCCGGCGAAATAAATGGGCCATATTGCTCCCGCGTGGAGGTAACCAGGATGCGGGCATGAGCTTTTGCGCCATCCAGGTCCACCCTCCAGATATTTCCGTTGATCCGGGACTGCACGTAGGCTAGGCGCTTCCCGGATGAACTCACGACCGGTGAGCTGACATCGTGCCCAACGGGCACTCTTTCCGGGGATTCAGTCCGACCGGGTGGGATCTGCCACAGCTCCCCGCTCGCGAAACGAGTGTAAGGAGAACTGGTTGAGAAAATAATCCGCGCACCGTCGCGAGTCCAGGTAGGACCCTCGATCCCCTGCAGTCCCACACGTTGGCCAGCGGACCTGCGCGAGCACAGAACTACACGATCACCCTCTATGACCACCAGAATGGAGCTGGCAATGTGGTCATCGCCTATACCGGTCCGATGTTGAATCCCGGCCTGAACTGGGCCACAACTTACGGTTTCATGCTGAATCCTGGAGCGATGTCATGGTCAACTCCACCGCTTTCCGCACAGGACCAAGCGGGATCTCAGCGCTATCGGAAATTGCTGGTCAAGGGCAAGAACCACGGAGTGGTGATCACGGCGGTGGGACGCGAGTTACTGGATTTTATCTGGGCCATCGGGATGAAAGTGGAAACCGCGCAGGAGGATTCGCTGCAGCGGGCGGCTTAGTTAGCGTGAGTCTGTTCGGAAGTCGGAAGAGCTTGGCGTCCAATACTTCAAATATGATAATGGAGTATTCAAATCGACTTTCCAAATGCCCCCGGAGAGCAGGAGCGCATTTCAAGAACTTGTCCGAGAAATAGTCGATTGGCGGTTGGCCCAATTTCTAGAGCGCGGAACTGAAGAGCAGGATGGTTCGTCTGGGTTTACTGCAAAAGTCTCCCATGCTGGCGGACATCCAATCGTCTTTCTGCCAGATCGCGGTCGAACATCAGGCATTCCGCTGGGTGAGCCGCTCAGCATCGAAGGGGAAAACTATACAGGCCGATTTGTGAAAATTGCACTGAACGTGATCCATAAAGATGGCTCTGACCAGAATGAGTTGCCTAAACTACTGCGAAAATGGTTCGGGCCGGATGCGCTGAGGCCGGCGGCATTGCTTTCCTACCAGAGAAGCTTAAGGCCGAATTGGATCTGGCGCGCTGTCGTTGAGGTGCCGGTGATGGCGCCGGCGGTGCCGGATAGACCGGTGGTATTGGTAGCGGTCGGAGGCGTGAAGACAATCAGATTTGGCGTGTTGAAATTGGCGCGGTTCAAAAGGTTGAAAATCTCCAGGCGAAACTGAAGTTGCAAGCGCTCGTGGATCGTTGTGTTTTTCAGGACAGAGAAATCCCAGGTGGCAAGTCCGGGGCCCGGCACAGAACTTCGTCCGGCGTTGCCGTAAAATCCGCTATTGGATGGCGGAGCAATGAACGCCACGGGATTGAACCACTTATCCGGCTTTCCTAAGACGACAGGGCCCGTGAAATCGGGATTGAGAAAAGGGCGCACTGGATTGCGCGCATCGCCATTGTTAGAGGGGTTGTAGCTTAGCTGGGGAGTCAACGGAAAGCCTGACTGGAGCGTGACAATGCTGGCCAGCGACCAGCCGCTCGCGAGTTGTCCCTTCCAACCTTCAAGATCGCTTCCATATTTTTCGCCGTGGCCGAAAGGCAACGAGTAGAGCGCGTTCAAGACAACCAGATTCGTGGCATTGAACGTTGCTAGACCTCGATCTGCGCGCAGATTGTAAGGATTCGAAACAAGACCCGGGGCATTGCCGGCGGTGGTTTGGTTCATAGAGTCGCCATCGTCGAGAACCTTGGAGTACGTGTAAACGCCCCGGAAAGAAAGGCCGTGACTGAAGCGCCGGGAGACGTCCACCTGCAAAGCGTTATAGGAACTTGTTCCTTCCGAGAACCAGGTCCAGGTGTTTGCTATAGCCGGATTCGCTCTCGGCGTCGACGGTGGTATGAACGGGATGTAGTACGTTCCGGCAGGAACGGGAGCCCCTGCAAAAGGCGAATTTGGCTCTCCATTCGGCAGATGGATCGGAAACCCGAGAGCCGGAGAATTTGTGGTGCTCACCGGTTTGCTGGCGTCGTAAGTGGGATAAACAGACGGGCAAGGCGACGCGGGGCAAATCACTGGAACAGGTTCGTTCGCATCAACGCCAATGAGTTCGTGGTAGCCCTGAGAGCCAACGTAGCCGATGGTCAGCACGGTATTCGGAGAGAGTTCCCGCTGGACGCGAAGAGACCAGGAGATCAGCGTGGGAGTCTGCATGTTGGGCTGTACGCCGCCGGGTACGAGTTTCGCGCCGGTTGGAACGGGAGCGGCGGGGTCAATCGGAAGTTTGGACACCGGATAATTCGACAAGCTATAGACGGGATTGAACGGAGCGTTCTGGTCGGCGCGATAGCCGAGGGCATCCTGCAAATCGTTGTACATGCCGAATCCCGCTCGCAGGACAGTCTTTGGTCCAAGCGGACTCCAGGCAACTGCAATACGAGGTTGCGGCAGGAACTTTGCATTGTTGACCGTAAAAAAGTCGCTGCCGATATGCGGAACGGAGGAGATCACGCCATCGGGGTACGTATAGTTGGCTGCGCGGCCGTGAGCTTCGTTCCAGCCGGTGGAGATTTCTGCGCGAAAGCCGAGCGAGAGCGTGAGGCTCGGATTGAGGCGGATGACGTCCTCGGCATAGAACGCGCTGAAGAGGGAACGCCAGTTCATTGTCGTTGGTGTGGGGTCGTAGAGAAAGGAACTGGTGACGCCAGTATTGATGAATTGAGCCAGGCTGGGGAAGGTGGCCTGGCCGTACTGACTGAGCGCAATGGTTTCGTTCGATTGAAATTGCTGGAACCACGCGCCGAAACTGAACTGGTGACGGCCGCGCGTCAGGGTGAGACGATCTTCGTACGTGAAAATATTCCGTACGATGGGAAGATTACTGCCGTTGTTACTGCCGGCAAGCCCGATTTGGGCTTGTGGATTGGAAGCGGCGCTTCCGCCGACAACCACAGCACCCACCTGCAAGCCTGAGAGAAACCCAGGAACGCTCACCGCGGGAGATCCGGGAGTGGGTTCGCCTGTGAAGAAGTATCCAGCGCGAGAAAAGCCAAAGCGAGCTGTATTCAGCAGCGAAGGCGAAAAGACATGTGTCTCCTCCAGAGTGAGGACTTGCTCGCGCAGGTTCAGAATGTCCGTGCTGTATGGATTCACGGGAGTGGCGGTGACGTCACCCCCGTCGTCGATGGTGTAGATGGCTGAAAGCGAATCGGCCAAAGAGAAAGTCTGATCCAGGCGGACGGTGCCGAAGTCCTCACGGATGGTCTGCAGCGGGCTGCTGAAAACCTGGGAAATGCCAAACGTCTGGCCTGGCACCTTAAGTTCCGGCGTACCCGCGGGCGGAGTGATCCAGAGATTCAGGAGCGGCTGCACGCTGGGAGCAGCCGCGGCGCGGGCCGCTAAACCCGGAACGAAAGCCACGGAAGTCTGATTCAGATCTTGGCGGAAGCCCTCGTAGTTGCCGAACAGAAACGTCTTGTCCTTGCGAAGCGCTCCACCGGAGGAAACACCGAACTGATTTCGCTGGAACGGTGGAGCAGAGCCCTGGTCGAAATAGTTGGCTGCATCCAGAGCGCTGTTGCGCACAAATTCGTACAGCGAACCGTGCCATTCGTTGCTGCCTGATTGCGTAACCATGATGACCTGGCCGCCCGGGTGCTTGCCATACTCCGCACCATACGAGTCACGCTGGACGTTGAATTCACGGACGGCGTCCACGCCCAGCAGCATTCCGCTTGCACCCCCTGGGGTCATGTTGTTTTCCGCCGCTCCGGTGTATTCCACGCCATCCAGAAGGAAAATATTCTGTTGTGGACGATTTCCGGAGACCGAGAAGTTGTTGGCGGTGGTGGAATTGGAGATGCCGGTGCCGCCCGTCTTTAGCGAAGTGAAATTCACGATGCCTGGATTGAGAGTGAGCAGCAGGTCGTAACTGCGGCCGTTCAGCGGAAGCTGTTTGGTTTCCTTTGCCCCGACGAGGCCGGAGATATCACTTGTGGTGGTGCTGACGATCGGGGCGTCCTCGGTGACGCTAACAGCCGCCTTCGCGGAACTCACCTGCAAGCGCAGGTCGATCGTTGCCTCCTGATTGAGATTTAGCTGGACACCCGTGCGCGTGGAATCTTGGAAGCCGGTCTTTGATACGCGGATTTCGTATTCACCGACCGGCAAGGACAGAATAAGATAACGGCCCGCGTTATCCGTTAGGGAGCTACGCAGAACACCGGTCTCCAGATTCTTGGCGGTCACATCTGCAGAAGGCACAGCTGCGCCCGAGGGATCGGTTACAACACCGGAAATACTGGCCGAGACTTGCGCACATGCTGGTGAGATACATATCAATAACAGGAAGATGGCAAACAGAGGATAAGAGCAACGCAATCGTTCAGGCTGGCGAAGCGCCCATCGAAGACAACCGTCACAATAGAGCCCTGCATCCGACAGCGAACGTGAAGGCATATTGTCAACCCCTCTGATGACACACCCTGGACTACGCTCACACTTCAGGCGAGGTTCTCCCTCAGAACGATAATTCAATATGGTTCAGATCGTTATGTCAAACCGACTTAATCCGAATGGCTTGTGGATGAATTTACACGGATTCAAGTCTAAAGAATCGTTTGGTAGGAGCCTTTACAATTAGAAATGCTTAGATATGATCTCGCAAGATCATCACCTGGGAAGATTTCACCAGCGCAACAACATTGTCCCCAATCTTGTGACCAAGATCAGATGCCAAGTCAGATCCGATGACGGAGGTCAGGCGGTATCGTCCGACTAAGGTCGTCATTTGGCGACTATGCCATCGACCTCGATTCCTAGGATTCGCCCGGCCAGCTGATTGCTCTCACTAATTCTGTGTGAACGTACTGTCCAATTGTCACGACTTTCATCACCTAACGTAACTCGAGTTCATTCGTAAGAGGCAACTACTTTGCCGGTGCCGTAATGATCGGAGCTGCATCCAAGGAGCAAGTCTACCTCTTGGGCGACGCGATGATGGTTGCGTTGAAGGATCCTAAGAAGCAAAAGACATTAAGACATTGTTAGACGGTAGAGTCTTAAACAATCTGTTCGAGTTTCTTAAGAAAGAAATAACCGGCCCAGATAACAAGAAGATTATCGTTTATAAAGTGTTGGAAGGTACCGACGCTCACCTTATGTCACTGATCGGTGCCATAAGGGTGCAAAGAAACGACGCAGTCCACCCCCAGAACGCGAAAGTTACAGCTGATTCTGTGCGACTATCCTACCAAGCGTTTCCGCACGTGCCTGAGAAGATTGATGGGCTGCGACACTGCTCATAAAGAATCCAGGAAGCATTTGAAACAACAAACACGTGTGATATATCAATTCTTAAGGGAACCCTTGCTGATTGGTTGCAGGTGCGATCAGTTCGTACCAGCCACGCGCGCACCTCGCCCCAGCCAAAGTGTAGCAATTTCCCCTCAGCGCGTAATACCCGTCAAGAAACTGTGGTGTAAGCCCAGCGCCCGTACGGATGAAGAATGGGGCAAGTTCTTTCATGACACCCACCAGGTTTCTCGCCCCGATATGCCGAGGCGTTTGACAACATTGCGTGGGATGATCTGGTAGAATTCCGGCAATGAAGAGACGAACATTGTTGATGGCGACGCCGTTGGCGGTGCTGGTGCCCTGCGAGATAGCAGAGGCGATGAAATCGACGTTCGCTTCAATTGCGCAGGAGAGTTTGACAAGAGGGGAGAGAGAGCAAGGTGGCGCGAAGGGAGGATCAACTGTGGTGTATGAACTGCGGGTTTATCACGTGGTCCCCGGAAAGATGGAGAACCTGGTAGCCCGCTTCCGTGACCACACGATGAAGCTTTTTGCGGACCATGGAATCAAGAGTGTTGCGTATTGGACGGCGTTGGACGAACCGGTGAAAAGCAGCACCTTCTTTTACATTCTGGAGCATCCGAGCCGGGAAGCGGCGGCAGCGAACTGGAAGGCCTTCCAGGACGATCCGGAGTGGAAGAGCGTGAAAGCGAAATCGGAAGAGAATGGGAAATTGGTGGAGAAGATTGACTCGACGTTTTTGACACTGACGGATTTTTCGCCGCGTCTGGGGTAACTACCCTTCCACAGGACATGGCGAGGCGTTTGTTCTTATTCGGCCGGGTATGCACCGCGCTTTCCGTCAGATGGCTTCGATCGGCAGGCGAAGTCTTGGCAAGGACTGCTCCGAATGGCGGCGCGCGCGTAAGTGGATCCAAAACACGAACCAGATCAGCACACTCGAGAGACAGCCCAGAACCAGGTGTATCAACAGAATACCTTTCAACGTTTGTGCCTCGAGCGCCCACTGCCACGCGGCAAGACCGGTGGCGACGACGGGCACGGTAAAGAGCGCGGCGCAGGTTGAAGTACGCCGCTGCGGCAAGCGTGCGGTTGTTCGTCCAATGCGCGACAAAGTCGAACGCGACCGCAGTGGTAAACAGGGCGATGGGGAAATGAATTAGCACGACATGCTGCGCGTGCTTGGCCAAAAGCATGATCTTGATGTCGAAGGGATTCACGCTTATCGTTCGCTCACTGCACCACAACCTTGCCGGTCATCTTCGGGTGGATGGAGCAGAAGTACGGAAACGTTCCTGCCTTGGTGAAGGTGTAGGAGAACTTCTCGTCGGTGTCCATCACCTTGGACTTGAACACGCCGTCGGTGCTGACAACAGTGTGGGGAATGTCGTCGTGGTTGATCCAGGTGACGCTTGTTCCGACAGCGATGGTGAGCGTTCCGGGACCGAAGCTGAAGTTATCGATCTTCACTTCGGTGGTTGCGGCCGCAGGCTGTTGCGTATGTGCCGAAACGCTGGGCGATACGGCATAAACATACGTTGCTGCTGCGAAAACGATTGCGAGATTTGCGAAAAACACACGTATCCTTTTCATTTTGTTCCTCTTTCTGAATCTTCTTCTTATGGATTTGGTTTACTCGAATGGTTTAGGCAAGGGTTGAATCAACGACCGCCAGCGCTTGATGACCCCGCACATAGTTCACGTCTGTAATTCCCAGCACGCTTTTCAATTCTTCCGCCGGTACTTTCATCGGGCCCGGGGAATCGGCCTTGCCCGGCTGCGGTTGCGGGAATGCCGTTGACGCCGTGGTATGAAACGTCACGTTGCCCTCTACCTTTTGCATGGTTTGGTGAATGTGCCCGTTCAAAACGGTGACGGAACCGAATTTCTTCAAGTAGGCCAAGGCCTGCCTGCTATCCTCCGTGCCCCAGCCCCACTCCGGATATACGGACCAGAGAGGAATGTGCGCGAACACCACAATGGGCGTGCTGTGTTTCAGGTGCTTGACGTCGTTTTCCATCCATTCGAGTTGCTCGTGGCCGAGCGTGCCCAGCCCGCCGGCTTTCAAGTTCAGCACGTTCACCAAGCCGATAAAATGTACGCCCTTCTTGTCGAAGCTGTACCAGCCCGCGCCTTGGCTGCCTTTCGCGTAGCGTTCCAGGTACTGCTTGCCGTCATCATTCAGCATGTCGTGCTCGCCGGGCACGAAGAAGACGTCTTTCGGAGCGGCGCTCTTGAGGATCTGGTCGACAGTGTCGAACTCTTCCGGTTTGGAGAGATGGCTGATGTCTCCGGTATGCAGCATAAATTCGGGTGGAGTCGAGAGTGCGTTAATCTTGTCCACCGCGGCCTTGAGCGTCCCCACAACATCGGGATTCGCCGCTTTATTGAATCCCACGTGGCTGTCGCTGGTCTGCACGAAACTCAGCTCACCGGGTGACGGCTTGATTCCCCATTGCGTCAATACGAAAGACGAACTGCTTCACGATCACAACAACGATGGAATCGATCGCCGGGGATTCTTGCGCAGCCACATGAACAGCGGCGGCATGTGTTGGTCAAAGACGACAAGATTGGCCGGATTCGAAATGGGGAAAATAAAACTGGCGGCATTGGCAATGAACGCGCAGGCCAACAAATGAGGTTTGGGATCCACCCGGGCCCTGCGGACAACCGCCAGGACTGCCGGAGTGAGGACGACGGCGGTGGCATCGTTGGAAAGAAGACGGTGACGACGGTGCCGACGAGATAGATGAGAACGAAAAGGCGTGATGACGAATTCCGGGAGTGCAGCGCGGCCACATCGGCGATCCATTCAAAGACACATTCTTCGCGCGCGATTTCGGCGAGAATCATCATTCCGGCGAGAAAGAGATAAACGTCCAGGCCTTCGCGAAGGGCGCGAACCGCCTGGGAAAGAGGAGGCAAACGGGAAAGGACCAGGAGAATCGCTCCACCGCACGCCCAATAGGCTTCGGCAATGCGCCTGGGACGTAAAAGCATGCACAGGATGCTGGCGAGCGAAATTGTCCAGATGAGGAGTGAAGGAAAATGGGCAATCGGCATCGAATGGCTCGTTTGTGATTATGCATGAAAGAGCCAATGCGCGAGAAACGAGACTGGCGAGCCGGTGTGAACGCATGCGGATCACGGCAACGTCATTTGCCATTGAGCGTGGAGATCGTTGTGCGTGAGGAGGCATTTTTTGTGCATGCCTCAATCGAATTGAGAGCGTTGTATGGGAATTGGAAACAAGCTACAGTAGCCGCTCACAAGTGAACCTCGTGGGGAAGCCTTTCCAGGGAGAGCTTCCGGCCGTGGCGCGAGAGAACTTCTGCAAGTATGGCTGAGCCGGGCATAAGAAAATGGATGGCGAGACCAGGAGTGACTTTCGCGCTGGGCTATGGATTGGCGTTCGCTTCGGTGACAGCCGCTCTGTTGCTAGAGCTGCTATTTCAGCATTTCGGTTTGCCACACCCGTTTGCCGCATTTGCACTCACAGCAATTGCAATCACGTTCTGGTACGCCGGCACAAAGCCCGGGATTGTCGCGGTATTGCTTTCCATGCTGATCCGCGGGTATTTGTTCGAATCTGAGATCAGCAACCTCTCCCGCGTTCTTTATGACCTGGTGTTTGTAATCTTTGCCGTGCTGATGAGCTGGCTAAGACGGAGGCGGAGCGAGCTTGAAGCGAGGGTCGCGGACCGCACGGCAGAATTGAGCGCAACGAACGAGGACCTGCAAAAGCAGAAAGAGCAGCTTACTGGGTTGTTTGAACTGGCTCCTGACGCGGTAATCCTGACGGATGAGCATTTTGTGGTGCTGCGAGTCAACAAGGAATTCACGCGGATGTTTGGCTATACGGCGGAAGAGGCCGTGGGGCACTGGCTTCCGGATTTAATCGTACCCGAGGAATTACGCGACGATGCCCTGAAGAACAGAGTTCGTGTGGAGACAGGCGAAAGGTTCTACGGTGAGGCCGTGCGGCAGCGCAAAGATGGGGTTCGCCTGGATATTTCCGTTGTGGCGTCGCGCATTTCGCTAGGCGCCGAATGGAGGGCGATCTATCTGATCTACCGCGACATCAGCGAACGCAAGAAAGCCGACCAGAAGATTCGAAGCAGTGAAGCAACACTGCTTGAGGCGCAGAGATTAAGCCATACGGGCAATTGGAGACATGACCTTTCGTCGGGGGTCGTAACGGTCTCACCGGAAGTGCTTCGGATATTTGACGCGAGGCCCGGTGAGGATGCTTCCCGCGCTGATTTCTTTTTCAACAGAATTCATCCCGAGGACCGGCCCGCGGAAGTACGGAATTATGAAAAGGCGCGACAAGACAAAACGGATCTTGAATCGGACTACCGCATTGTTCTGGCAGACGGATCAATCAAATACATCCACAACATCGGCCATCCGATCTTGAATGAAGCGGGCGACATCAAAGAGTTTTTTGGCACCACGATGGACGTCACGGAACAGCGACGCGCAAGAGCGGAGCTGGAGCAGGCTTTCGAGAACTTGCGTTCCCGGGAAGCGAAACTGAGAGAGAGCGAACAAGAACTGCGACAACTAATTGAATTCGTACCCGCGCATGTGTTTGCCCTGCGTCCCGATGGGAAGACCCTCTACGCGAATCGCAACGTGCTGGATTACTACGGTTTAACGATGGAAGAGTGGATGGCCGAGGGAGCGATTGAAAAGGTGGTACATCCGGAAGACCTGGAGCGTTATTTGAGCGAGCGGCAGAGAGGGTTTTCCAGCCAGGCGCCCTTTGAAACGGAAACCCGGATACTGCGAAAAGGCGGGCAATACCGCTGGTTTCTGAGCAGCTTCAATCCAATGAAAGATGACCGGGGACAAATTCTGCACTGGTATTGCGCGCGAACCGATATTGAGGAGAGCAAGCAGGCTGCGGAACGCGACCGCAACGAGAATCTGGCATTGCGCGAGGAGATCGTTCGCTCTTCGATGTTCGAAGAGATTGTAGGTTCGTCGGGAAAGCTGTTGAAAGTGCTGTCGGAGGTGGCGAGGGTGGCCCCGGCGGATTCCACGGTGTTGATCCTGGGTGAAACCGGGACCGGGAAGGAACTGATTGCCCGCGCCATTCACAAGCAGTCGAATCGCGCGGCGCGAGCGTTTGTACGAGTGAATTGCGCGTCGATTCCTTCTTCGCTGATCGCGTCGGAATTGTTCGGCCACGAAAAAGGAGCGTTCACGGGCGCGCTGCAGAGGCGACAGGGCCGGTTTGAGCTGGCGCATTCCGGCACGATCTTTCTGGATGAAATCGGGGAGCTTCCCGCGGAAATGCAGATTGCGTTGTTGCGAGTACTGCAGGAACACCAATTTGAACGAGTGGGAGGCAATCGCGTACTTTCGGCGGACGTTCGCGTGATAGCGGCAACGAACCGCGATTTGGGGGCGGCCATTGGCGCAGGGACGTTTCGAGCCGACCTGTTTTACCGCCTGAACGTTTTCCCGATTACGGTGCCGCCTCTTCGAGAACGGAAAGCGGACATTCCCATGCTGGTCGAGTACTTCGTAAAGCGTTACGCGGAAAAAATAGGGAAACAGATCCGCGGGATCGATAAGGAGACGCTGGAAGTTTGCCAATCGTATCCATGGCCGGGCAATATCCGCGAACTGCAAAACATTATTGAGCGGTCGGTAATTTTGTGTAGTGGGGACACTTTTCGGATCGATGCAGCATGGCTTTCGAGCCAAGAGTCGCCTCGGCCCGAGTTATTAACGCCCCTGACCGAGACCCTGCAGAATCAGGAAAAGGAAATGATTGAAGCGGCCCTGACGGAAAGCAAGGGTAAGGTTGCAGGGCCCAATGGGGCGGCGGCAAAGCTGGGAATCCCGCGCTCGACTCTGGATTGGAAGATCAAGCAGCTCAACATCAAGAAACACAGATTTGGCTCTGAATCCTAACTAGACCGCATTTCGACTCCCGAAAATTCGGCAATTTCCAAGATTCCGTCACTTGAATCTCCTTGTAGTCATTTATTTTCAATGAGTTGCAATTGGCGGAAGTTTTGCATCCTACCCAGGCCAGTGGCCATGGTTGGAGCGACGCAATACCGCAGGACCACGTAGACGGGGGCCACACGGCAGGGCCGATGACCTTAAAGATCGAGAGATCGGAATGGCGGGGATTCACTGTTTTGAGCTTAATTGGGCACATTGAGGCGGAGCACATCGCGGAGTTGAAAGAACTCCTCGAACAACAAAGTGATTGCAAGAGCGTGATTTTCGATTTGGGGGAGATGAGGTTGGCGGATCGTGATGCGGTGGGGTTCTTGGGACGCTGCCAGGCGAATGGGATGAAGCTGAAGAACTGCCCAGCGTATATCCGCGAGTGGATGGAGAGAGAAAAAAGTGGAGCGTAGCGGCGCGGGCGTGTTTGTTGGAAGGCGGAGTTGAACGCAACGAGGATAGGAGCAGGCGATGTCGACACAAGTGCTGAGATCTTTTACTTCCGCAGAAAACATACCCGGAGCAACCGGCAACCTTGCGGAGTGGAGCGAGGAAAGGCTGCTGGCAGCCGCGAAGAATGGGGAGGCAGAGGCGTTCGGAGAACTTTGTGAACGCCATGCGAAAAAGATCTTTCGTGTGGCGCTTCGGATCGTGCGAAATCGCGAAGACGCAGAAGACGCGGTGCAGGATTCCTTTCTGAGTGCTTTCCTGCATCTGAAGGCGTTTGATGGCAGGTCTCGATTTGCAACCTGGTTGACGCGCATCGCGATTAATTCGGCGCTGGGAAAGCTTCGCAAAAAGCGAGGAGTCCGGGAAGTCTCGATGGACGAACCCGATCCAACCGTTGAGTCCCGAGCGCATTATGAGGTTCCGGACAGCGCGCCGAATCCGGAAGAGAATTATCACCTGCGAGAGCGGACGGCGGCTGTGGGGAGGGCGATTGACGGGCTGCGGCCGCGAGCTCGAAAAGTGATCGAGTTCCACCAATTGCAGGAACATTCGATGGAAGAAACGGCAAAAGCGCTGGGGATTTCCACCGCCGCTGTAAAAGCGCGCATGTTCCACGCAAGAATTGCGCTGCGCCGAATGCCGCTGTTGAAGCGCGTGGGTGGATCGAATTGGGCAAGCGCCGGGTGAAGACGCACTTAACGACCGCGGGAACTGGGAGGACGGAATATTTTCGGGCGCGGACGGCTGCAACGAGGAAACGAAGCGTAAAGGAAACTCGTTACGCATCACACCCAATGGACGAACTGCTGTTCCCGCGATAGCGATTGTGGCGTTGGCGGTTTATTGTTCGCTCGAAGCCACGGGGGAAGTTCGCCGTGCACTTTCGAATCCTCCGCAACTTCGCGCGAAGAATCACGTTCTTTCCCTGACCTTACATGCCGGCATTACAAGAGAAGGTAAAAACTCTTTCTTCTTTAACGGAGAACCAAACGCCCCGACACTACGGCTATCGCCGAGAGATCAACTGAAGATCACGTACATCAACGATCTCCCAAGCAAGCCGCAGGAAAGCTGGGCAATGACTCCGTGCATGGACATGACGAACTTGCACTTTCATGACGGTCTCTCCGGACGCCCCGCAGGACGACGTGCTGACCATGATGGCAAGGCCGGGCCACGCGTTGCACTACACGGTGCAAATTCCCAAGGATCACCCGCCGGGCTTGTATAGGTATCACACGCATGCGCATGGAGAGAGCTACCAGCAAGTGCTGCATGGCATGTCGGGTGCGCTGGTGATCGAGGGAATGGAATCCTATTTTCCACCGGTGAGCGGCCTGCCGGAACGCGTTTTGGTTGTGCGTGGCCGTTCCGTCCAGAAGGACAAACAATCCGGGGAATTGAAGAAGCGCGTTGAGTTGAGTTCGTACGATTGCGGAGCGGAGAAGGAGTCACCAGAAGAGATCTTGACGGTCAACGGATCTATACGCCCTGAAACGGGGATTGGCCCTGGTGAACGGCAATTCTGGCGGATAGTAAATGCTTCGGCAGATCGTTATCTGGACCTGGCCGCAGAAGAAAAGGCGCCTCCGCGATTCGTGGTGGTGTTTACGGAGGACAAGAACGGTTTCTATATCAATGGAGAAAAGTTCACGACAGACGCCGCTCCCATGGTGCGAGCAAAAGTTGGGGGATATCAGCACTGGAAAATCATTAACGCCACAAAAGAACTGCATCCCATGCACATTCACCAGGTCCATTTTCTGGCGTACGCGGAAAGATCTTCTTTGTCCGCGCGTCGAATTAGCGACGCTCCGATGGTTTCCGACCTGCCGCTATTTCTTTGGTAGCTTGAGCCAGCTTCTCTGCCACCTGCAGCGCATCCGCTGCGTTCACTTTTACATCGGGCTCCACGCCCACCCCTTCCCAATCTGTATTTGAGATGGGATTAATGGGGCGCGCGTCAGGAACGCTGATTAGGAAATGATCATCAATGCGGTGCATGCTGGCTGGATGCGCACCACCAGCCGTCGTTTCACCCACCAGCGTGGCACGCTTCAGCATCTTCAGGTCATAGCTGAACTCCTCCGCACCAGAGAAGGTCGAAGCCGACGTCAGGACAAAAGCAGGCTTGTTCACCAACCGGTTTCCCGGAACAGGCGGAAGAGTCCAAGACTGCTGAATGGTATTTTCGCTGCGATAGTAGATGTCGTTCAGGTGAGTCGGATGGTCGAAAAGGTAGGTGGCAATGAGCGCAACCATCTTCGGAGAGCCGCCACGATTGTCGCGCAAATCAAAGATGATGGCATCCGCGTGGTCCAGAGAATTCATGGCAGCCACCATCGTTGGCCGGCAGATGAGAGGAAAGGGAAACGCATTGAATTTCAAGTAGCCGATATTACGGGGCAGCATCCGGACCTTTTCAAATGTGCAGTTGTTTCGCCGCATGTCGTCTCGGTAACGCGCGAGGTCTTCCGGCGTTGGTCCAGAAGAGGGATCTGGTGTTTTTTGGCGGTTGTAAATGAGGATGAGGTGCCTGTCGTGGCTCACGTCTCTCATCTGCCTGGTCAGCAAAGCGGCAAAAGCATCACCATCCATCTCCGCATTGTCGTCACCACTCGTCATGTGCACGAGCAGCGCATCGGCTGTTCTCTGAGCGACTTCCGGATAAACGTAATATTCCTTCAGATTCGCGATGGCCCCCGCAATGACACGTTGCCGCTCGGCCAGATCCAGCGTCGCGTCCTGGTCGTGGGAATCGACCAACACGGAGGTCGCATCGTGCGGCAATGATTGCGGAAGCTGGGATTGAGGAATATCGGAACGGTACGACTGCATGGCCTGATTTGACGGCAAACTCCGCGGCTTTGCGTTACTGGGCATAAAGGTGTGTGCACCGGTTGGTTGCCGTGCATACGCTGAGAATTTTCCTGGCGAATTTTCAGCAGGCCACGATGTTTTGCCTCCAGAGGAGGAAGAACTCGCGCGGTTTGGATACCGAAATGGGGGGCGGCCGAAACACCGAGTGGGTGGTAGCTTCCGCCATGGCCGAGCAAAATCGAGAATGTGCTGAGGGCAGCCAATGTCATCACGCCCCCGAAGAGCAGTGCTCCAAAACGGGGCGATTCTTCCGCGAGAACAAAAAATGAAGGCACGCCGCAAGAGCGCGGTTGGGTAGCGGCGATCAGAGGCGGTTGGGCATGGAAGTATTCACGCGGAAGAGAGAAAGCTAAATCGGCCAGGAGATCGATCCAAAGGCGCAATCCTGGCAGGAACCCTTTTTCGTCGCGTGCGCGGTCGCGAAAAAGTTGCAGTGCTGCCTCTCCGTAGACGTCGCGAAAGTGAGAGGGATAGAGTCGCAACAATAAGGCATAGAGTTTCTCAGACATAGTCCCCCCTGAGAATCTTCTTGGCGCGAGCGACGCGCAATAAGTCCGCAAGCCTGTCAGCCTCGGAGCGAGCGAGTTTGCGCCCAGCAGCGGTTAAGTGGTAATAGCGGCGCCGTTCCTGGCTGAGTTTTAAGTCTTCGCGGAGATCAACCTCCTCGATAAATTTCTCTTCGAGCAGAGACCGAATGGAGCTGTAAAGCGTCCCGGGTCCCAGGCGCATGCGACCTTCGGTCTGGTCCGCGACCTGGCGCATGATGGCGTAGCCATGGAGATCGTCATCGACCAGGGAGAGCAGGATCTGGAAGGCAGCGGCGGGCAAAGGATCGAGTTTTCGTTTTGGCATAGTGAGTCGATAATCAGTATATCGATAAACGACTGTAATCCCGCGCAGAGCAAAATGCAACAGTTCACTGTACAGAGGACATTGCTGGCGGTATGTCTCGCGAGAATCATTGCTTGCCAGCGGCGCACGCGTTATGCTCGCTCGCCTTGAGCTTCCTGAGGGTTTATTTCGAGGAGGTTATGTGTTTCGCCCATTTCGTCTTTCTCTCGTTTTTCTGATCGTGATCGCGTTCGTGCCAGTCTATGCCTCGGCGCAACGATCGCTTTTCGCGGTCGGCACTGCATCTGCAGCCCCGGGCCAGAAAGCTACGGGTTACCTGGAAGTTCCCGCTGGCGTGGATGCCGGAACGAACATTCCTGTAGTGGTGGTGAATGGCGCGAAGCCCGGTCCCGTCCTTGCTCTGGTGACCGGCGCGCACGGAACGGAATACGTCTCGATTATTGCTGTCGAAAAGCTGATTAGTGCTCTCGACCCGGCAACGATTTCGGGCACGGTCATATTGGTTCCGCTGGTGAATATTGTTTCGTTCGAACAAAAAGTTCCGCACGTAAATCCGGTAGACAACAAGAGCATGAACCGCTTCTATCCCGGAAAAGCCGATGGAACACAAACGGAGCGCGCTTCCTTCCTCATCACCAAACAAGTCGTGGATCGCTGCGACTACTTGATTGACTATCACGGTGGCGACCTCGACGAGAGCCTCCGGCCGTACGCGTACTGGGGACCCACGGGCAAGGATTCACAGGACCGCATCTCGAAGGAAATGGTTCTTGCGTTTGGCCTGGATCACATCATTATTTGGCACGACCGCCCGAGCGACCCAGGCGCGAGCCGGTATCTTGACAACACAGCTTCTCTGCGCGGAAAGCCTTCGATAGTTGTGGAAGCCGGGCATGCGGGGACGGTGGAAAGCGAAGATGTGGCACTGCTGGTAAACGGAACGCTGAGCAGTATGCGCGCCTTGAAAATGCTGCCGGGTGAACCGCACTACATCGAAAACCCCGTGTGGCTGGAAAAGATCGTCGACATCATTTCAGAAGGGCCGGGCATCTGGTATCCGCTGGTCAAGCGCGGATGGTATGTTCAGGAAGGGATGAAGCTCGGTTACGTCACCGATTATTTCGGAAAAGTCATTCTCGAGCCACGCGCGCCTGTTGCGGGAGTGATCCTTCACGTGAATGCTGTTCCCTCACTGAAAAAGGGGGATAACATTGCCAATCTCGGCGTGGTAGCCTTGAAGGCGCCGCAATAGCGGCGAATCAGTCTGCCCAGACGATAAAGGCGTAGTAGCGTGGCCGTGTTATGGAATGCCCGCGCTCATGCGTTCGACCACTCGGCCTGGCAAGGAAGTCCCTCCTCCAGCGGTCCAAGGGAATTGTAAAACGGTGCGAGATAGATTCCATGGCGCGAAGCAATGGCCTCAATCTCGTTGACCCGTTCCGGAGTGATGGACCCTCTTCCGCAGGAGAAGGGTTCGAACCGGCGCTCTAGAGCAAGAGCCATGCCTTCGAGTAGACAGCCATGAACCACATCGGGGAACGGATGGCGATTCAAAATCCCATTAAAATCCGGCTCGAACCGCATTCCGCCAGTGATCTGTCCCAGGCCTCCGAAGAAGACTTTGGCGCCAGGCATCTCCGCGGTGGGAGCCAAGTTCTTCGGGTAGCCAGCATCGCAAACGATTGCGTCGGGAGCGATGCGACCCAAGAAAAGAGAAGAAGACGCCAGACTCGCGGCGCAAATGACGATGTCGGCCTTTGCGGAGAATCGCTCAAGATCGGTCGCGAATTCCACCTGAATTCCACCGGCTTGCAACTCCGCCGCGAGCTTGCGTAGCCGCTCTACGTTGCGAGCGTTCAGAAGCACGCGCCTCACAACAGGGGCCAAACAGCGGGCACAGCCGGAACCCACGTCTCCTGTTGCTCCAACGATGAGGAGCGTTGATCTTTCGAGGTTCCGACCCTGCAAGGCGCACATTTTGTTGACGCCCTGCACGATGAAACCAACAGTTAACGTATTGCCCGTGGTGAAGACCGTATCGTGTCTTTCTGGGAGCTGATCGAAGTTGCCCTCGATCAGAATGGAGCTGAATCCCCCAAGACTCACGACCTTCGCTCCCGCGCAAATCGCACAGGCCGCCGCCGCTCGAACGCGGGCGATATTCTCGTGCACGCAGGCGGTGTCCAGACGGTCGGGTGGAATGAAGGAGTCAATGTAGAGGCCGCGCGCTTTCGTTCCGCCGATCGATTCTACATCGACATGGCAAACGGCTCGGGGCGGAATCCATGGCAGGATGTCCTTGATCTCATCGTCCGGAAGAGGCGTACGCTCCGGTCCGCGCAGGAAAGCGAGTACGTCCGCAGCTGCTTGCCAACTCTCCTGATGCCCGATGAGAGCGAAATCGAGGGCGGTACTGCGCACTTGCGAAGCTACACTGGCAATTGACTCACCCATGCAAGTGTTACCTCCCCGGGTATCCCGAGCATGTCTAAGGTTTTCAGATACTGTTGCAGCGAGGCTCCGCGAAGCTCGGCGGCAGACAAGCTGACATCGAACAGGGCTGGCTTCACACAGGTGGCGTGGCAGACTTCGCAGTGCCCGTCTTTGCATTCCTTGGCCAGCATCTGCGCGAGGGTGGTCATGACATCCAGGTGCAGCCGGTAGACCTTATCGTCGAAACGCTGCGCGTCGCAGCCTCGCTCCACCCGCAGAATCGACATTGCGTGCTCGACATGATCTTCTTCCTCGGCTGAGATGCGGGCAAAGGTTTTGCCCAGACTCCCGGGCGCCACTTTGCCAACACGGGAATAGCTGGCGACGGCGAATGATTCCAGCATGATCTCCTGAACGATCAGGCAGCCGATAAAGTCGCGCTCGGCGATGCAGCGCAGGAATGCTTCGCGGAGACGCTTCCAATGTCTTGCGTCGACGTTATTGGAAATGTCTATGCCAATCTTGCGGCCCTCGGCAGCAAACGCAGCGGCATGCCCTCGTTCGCCCTCGGCATGCTCCAAGGCGTCGGCTACTTCCGCGGGGTCGGTACACATTTCCGATAAGGACGTGTAGTTCATCGCGGCGAGCAGTTCACCGGTCATGGCCTGTGCCAGGATGTCCTGCCAAATGGGAGCATGGAGAGAGGTACATTCGATCGCTGAGCAGTTAACACTCGTAAGGGGTTCCATGTGTCCTCCTGAACATTGAATTAGATTTTTGCTGCTTAGAATTCGCGGTAAACAAGTAAAAAACACCTACAATCCATTCCATCCTTATTGCTGTGCTCATATTGGTTCGCGGTACCGCCGTAGCCGCACTGCTGCAGCGAGGAACATCGCGGCGACTGCCAGCCCTACCCACAGACCCGGCGTACTGAAAAATTGCGCCGGAGTAAGCGCTGACATCATTTCCATCAGGTTTCCGCTCCGCGCTGTGGTGGTGGAAGGCTGCGGTCCGATCAAGCGGTACTGCAGCATGCCGAGGAAATGCGAAGTTCTGAACGCAATCTTCTCGACTCCCCAGATCACGAACGGAGGCAAGAACGCCCATATAAATGGCGCGCGTGGCGCCCAAGCTGAAACCAGCAGCAACCAGCCGTAGATGGGCGCGTACCAGAGGCCATGAACGGTCAGAATGTGGTAGAGGAGCATCAGTGACATGTGGAAGAACGACATCCGTGCCCCGACCGTCCCGACACTCAGGCCGCTGCCCAGTAGGACCGCGCTGCTCAGCAACAGCATGACGAACTGCGTGACAAGGGCGATGGCGAAACTGAGCAGCGGCAGAATGATCAGGGGAATGGCGAACTTCGAGAGCACGGTGGTGAGGTCGGAAACTGGCAGCGACTTCCAGAACAAGATGCTGCGATCGCGGCGCTCTCCGTACAGCGCGTCGAGAGAGTAGAAAATTCCGACTATAAAACCCGTCCCCATGATCAGAGCGGCAGCCAATTGGTACGGTGTGTCGAGCCCCTCGTGCCGATGCGCCGGGCTGAGCGTCAGCCCAGTCAAGAAGGCGAGCAGAAAAACGGCGGCGGCGGACAGCGGGGCGATATAGATCGAACGGTGCTCCCACAATTCGCGCCGCACCGACCAGTACATGCGCCGACTGGCGGTGATGACCGCAGGCGCGGTTACTTGCGATTCGAGGGGAGATCGGGCCACGGTGTTTGATGGTGTACTCATCGAGTCCCTCCTTGGGCCGCGCCGCTTTGATTGCTGAGCACGGCAACAAACAAGTCGGCGATGCCCGGCGTTCGCACATCGCCAAGCGCGGCGAGTTGCTGGCGTTCGACACGATCGAACAGCAGGATGCTGCGCCCGAACACCTGGCGTTCGTGAATGGGCTTCAGCGCCCGTGCTGCGGCGATCTGCTCGGGATTCACCATCACTTCCAGATAGCGCGACTCGAATTCTTCCATGCTGCAATCGAACACGATGCGGCCGCGGTTAATGAACATGACATCGGTCAGGACGTCCTGAATCTCTTCCACTTGATGGGTGGTCACGACGATGGTACGACTTCGATCGAAGTAGTCATTCAGCAGCGAATCGTAAAACTGCTTACGAAACACAATGTCCAGGCCAAGTGTCGGCTCGTCCAGCACCAGCAATTTCGCGTCAATGGCCAGGACCAGGGCGAGATGCAGTTGCGCCACCATGCCCTTCGACAATTCCCTTACCTTGTTGGTGAGCCGGATGGTGGTCTTGGCCAGAAAACCTTTCGCCTTCGCGCGATCGAACCGCGGATGCACACCGGCGAAGTAGTCGAGAGCCTGGCAAACGCGCATCCAGCGCGGCAGCACGGCGACATCGGCAATGAAGCAGGCATCGCGCATAAGCTGATCGCGCTCCGTCCACGGGTCGTGACCGAGCACCTTCAGCTCTCCTTGATAGGGAGTGAGTCCGAGAATCGCATTGAGCGCGGTAGTCTTGCCTGCGCCGTTGGGACCGATTAGACCGAGGATGCGGCCTTCCTCAACACGCAAATTGATGCCGTCCACCGCGACCGTTGTTCCGAACGCCTTCCGGAGACCACGTGCTTCTATGCATGCCATGGATTTAGCGCTCCTCACTGCGGGGCTTCGACTCGGCGATTTTTGACCTGCGTTTTGCGGCAGCATCCAGTTCTTCCGGTGTCAGGCCGAGGCGCTGAATGGTTGCGTGGACCCGGGGCCATTCTTCGGCAAGAAACCTCTGCCGTTCGCCCTGCAGCAGCAGTTTGCGTGCGCCGGTATTGATGAACATGCCGAGACCTCGCCTGCTTTCGACAAGTTGCTCGTCGACCAATTGTTGATAGGCCTTGAGAACGGTAAGCGGATTGACGCGATATTCGGCCGCGACATTGCGTACCGATGGCAGCGGATCGCCTTCTTTGAGAACGCCGTCGAGGATCATCGCAACCACCTGGTCGCGAAGCTGGCGGTAAATCGGCTGACTGTCATTCCACTCACGATCCATCAAGTTTTCCCCGGAGCCTGGAGAGAGAGCTGGTTTGTCATTGTGTTCGCTGCAGGTCAAAGTGAGCGTGGACTTCCTTGTCGCCCTCAACCATAAAGGTCCAGTCCTCGGTGTGATGGTTGGCATCGACGAACGTGAACAAAGCATGGTGCATGTGCCCGTACTGCGTGCTGCCGGCGACGTCGAGAAAATCAAACTCCACCATCTTGCCGTCCGGTGACATCTTCCCTACCATGCGGGGGCGGTTTCCTGCGTCGCAATAATGTGTCAGGAGCAAGCGGTCCCCGTCCAAATACAACATGGTGACGGGATCATCGGGTCTTCCCGCTCCGGTCATCTCATGCATGAGTGCGTTACCCATGGAAGTCACACGAAGTGCGGCGTGTATGAGCTTGCCTTCAATGTCGGACTGCTGGGGGACGGTTGTTACGTGGCCTTCCCAGGAACCCGCCAGAGTTTTCAGTTTGTCGAATGCTTTTTGCGAGTCAGACGGGATCTTTTGAGCGTCAGACTGCGCGTAGGCTGCGGAGGAAAGGGACATCAGGATTGCGGCAGATAATACAAGACGAAGGGACTTCATGTTTCACTCTCCTTAAATTCATCTCTACTTTGGGGTTTGAGTTTTCACTTGAGCGATCATCCTTGAACGAGAAATCTGGGGTCTGACGAGAGAAGTATGTCATAGTGATATAGTTAACTACAACACTAAGGCGAAAGCAACCTCTTTTTCTTCTTTTACTGCCCCATCTCAGCAATGTTCATTAAGTACCATAAATTCAGTATCATGCGAGGAATCTCGAGACGGAGGGAAATGTCAGGTGAGAACTCTAACCTTAATAAGGTGTCCGGATGCCGCGCAGGGACTGATGTAGCGTAAGCTGCTCGGCTGCGGATTGCAGTGCCTCGCTAAGACATTCGAGAGGCAAGAACTCATTTTCAGAAATCGCGTTGGCCAGTCAGCACGGGCTTGATGTCAATTACGGGGGTGCCGTCGATGGCTTCGATGGGGCCGATACGCACCGATTCTAGCCGATTCTGCGTACGGTGACGCGATGAAGGCCCAGTGGATTTGGCCGGTCGGGAGATCATGTTGCAAATACGCCCGTGAGAGGGCGGCGCAGATCCGAAAGTGGATGAACTTTCAGCACGTCGCGCCGTGCTCGGTGCAATCAAGTCACAACAATAATGTCCGGGCCGGGCAGGAGTCCATCGAGACCTTGGGCGGCGAATGAGCGCGAATGAGTTGACTTCAAGCCAGGCATCGGGTGAACCTTCCGAATCTTGCTTGGGCGCATTGCTGCGCGACTTGAGTGCGGAACGGATTACACCAATCGCGCGAGACTTCGCGCTCGTGCCATTTTTCACGTTTGTTTTCCTTTCCGCAGATCTATGCTCTGGCCTCACCAGCAATCTTCTTAGCTGCTTTGCAACCTAAACCGTTCAGTACGGCACGGTCCAGTTCGCGCAGCCGCGCAGGATCGGCAAGTTCAGCCTTAGTGCCGAAGAGCTTATGGATCGTCAAAGGTGATCGCAATTCTGGGTGCTGGGTCTGCGAGGTGCGCAAACAGCGAAAGCGGTACGCCTCGGGCCATTGCGGCGTAGCCCGCTGGCGCTGGATGAAGGTGATCACCGGAATCAAACAGAGGCAGCAGGCACTCGGGATGTTGCGGATCACGGGTGATCTTGTCGAAGTCGATCACGGCGTCGAAGTGTCCGGGAGTTCGGATCCATTCATTAACCGCCTGCCGGTCAGCTTCACTGGCCGAGGCAGGATGATAGTAGCTCGATCCGACAAAGGGCATTATGGTGGCCCCAATGACCTTGATGCCGTGAGTGTGGGATCGTGCGATGATCTGCGCGTACGCGTCAATTATTCGCCGAACTAGCTCTTCGTGCTCAGCGCGGGGGACCAGGCCATTTCGCGCGAGCATACCAATATCGTTAATTCCTTCCAGAACCATGAGGTAGCGGACCCCAGGCTGGGCAATCACATCTTGGTCGAAGCGGGCTAATGCATTCGGTCCCAAACCATCCGTGAGCAGACGGTTTCCCCCGATCCCCTGATTGAGCACCGCCAGGTTGCGGGTACTTGGGTCAGCCTGGAGGCGTTGTGCCAGAACGTCGGTCCAACGGTCATTGCCGTTTGTTGTGGCGCCGTGGCCATCGGTGATCGAATCACCGAGGATTGCGATAGCGCTTGCTTGCGACGGAACATAAACATCAATTCCAGAAATGAAGTACCAGTGCTCCACGGTTCTAACGCCGCGGAACTCGGGTGCGGAAACCAGATCGCCATGTGTGATGTAGGAAGTGGCTCGTGAGCCGGGATGGCCGGTCTGCTCGACTGGAGCTGCGTCGAGGTGCAGCGTGATGGCAACATCAGAAAGCGCATTTACAGAAAATGAGACCGGATCCGAAAGGTAGTCTGCGTGGGCAGGAATCACGACGTCCGATGAGCCAGAGAATGTGACCGCCATGTCGCTGGCGGGAGCAATCTTTTCGGAGCCGGAAGAGAGCGGTCTGGCGACGTGCAGCGCTGTCACATGCAGCGGGATAACTCCAAAACGATTCGAAAGGTGGAGCCTAATTGTGTTTCCACCGAGAGACAAGTGCACGATTTGGCGCAGGGTGAGATCGCGGAGATCTGCCGGATCCAGGGCATTGTTCGGTTCAACGAGCTGCTGGGACGCGGCCCACGAACCAATCCACCGTGTTTGATCGTCACCGACGTGGACGTCGTTCGCACTACTCCCGAACAACAAAAAAGGGACGCATAGCAGCATCGAGCCCAGGTTCCATGTGCGCAGAAAACGTTCCATAGACAAGGCGATCCTCCGAACGCTCGAAATTTAAGCGACACAAAAAGATGCGGAACAACTCTCTCCGTAACGGCTAGTCCTCCCGCTACGGAATGATAGAGTACAGCCGGACACGATAGATATGCTGCCGGTGCGGATCCAACAATAACTGCGGACCCTCGTCTCCGAATCCGTCGACGTTGGGCCAGACCGTGACGTTCAAAGTCACAGTCGCTGCTGTCGCGCCTGGGGCCGGTGCGCCCGCGGGGACGGTCACGTTAAAGGATGGAACGACGAGCTTGGGTACAGCATCGTTGGTGAGCGGTAAGGCGACGTTCACGACGTCGTTGCTGGCACATGCATCACACGCCATGACTGCGGCGTACTCAGGAAGCTTGGACGACGTCAGCAGCACGTCCGCGATCTTGACGCAGGTGGTGAACTGACGTTCTAAACTGATTAAGGACTGCGTAACCCACCAGGCGCTGATGAAGCGAACTGGCGGGCAGCGCATTTAGATAGCGCAATTGCAGTTGGCTTAGAGAGACAGAGCAAATGCTTTGAGATTGGCTCCCCGGGCTAGATTCGAACTAGCAACCCTTCGGTTAACAGGTTCGAGTTCAAATCCATAAGCCGTTGCTCAACCGTCGCTTAGGGTTATTGGGGCCAATCTTCTGCCCCCAAATGCTCCGAAGTTGTTCCACAATCTTTGCCTGGACAGATAGAGTGGTAGGGACCTGCGGTCCTTCGGTTGGCAGCCGAGCGAGATATCCGACCAAACTAGATTTGCCAGCGTCAGAAGCGATGACCAGCTGAGCGAGCTTGGCTGAGCTCTTCGGCGAGGTGCACCTGGTAGGAATATCCCTGTTCGGTCAGAAACAACTTGCGGTGATGTGCGAACTGCTCTTCCCTTGTGTCACGGGAGACCAACGTGAAGAAGTGCGCCGCGCGTCCGTCATTCTTGGGCCGGAGCACTCGCCCGAGCCGCTGCGCTTCCTCCTGACGTGAGCCGAAGGCGCCTGATACCTGAATTAGCATGTCGGCTTCCGGCAGGTCGATGGCGAAATTTCCAACCTTCGAGAGCACCATCAAGCGAAGTTCGCCTTTCCTGAACCTTGCATAGATTCGGTCTCTCTCGATCTCCGATGTTTTCCCCGCGACGAACGGAGCACCAAGCTCCTTCGCGATGGATTCAACCTGGTCGACAAACTCGCCGATGATGAGGATGCGACCGTAAGGATACTCTTCGAGCAGTTTGCGAACATGGATTATCTTCGCCGGATTCGCTGCCGCAAGCCGGAACTGAGCACGCCGATCAGCGAGTGCGTACTCCATGCGTCGCTCGGCGCTCATGGGAACTCGCAATTCGACGCAGGTGGCGGCCGCAATCCATGCTTGCCGCTCGAGGTCTTTCCAGGGTACATCGAAACGCTTTGGTCCGATGAGAGCGAAGACGTCGCCCTCTCGGCCGTCTTCGCGTAGTAGGGTAGCCGTCAGTCCGAGCCGTCTTCGCGCCTGGAGCTCTGCAGTGGCCCGGAAGATCGGTGCGGGCAAGAGGTGAACTTCGTCATAGATAATGAGCCCCCAGGAACGCGCCCGGAACAATTCGAGGTGCGGAAACTCTCCACGGCGATCGGACCGCCAGGTAAGCATCTGATAAGTAGTGAGCGTGACGGGGCCAGTGTTCTTCCGGTCCCCCGCGTACTCCGCAACGTTCTCTTCTCTGAGCGAGGTTTTGTCGAGAAGCTCGCGCCTCCACTGTTTTACGGACGTCACACTCGTCGTGAGCACTAGAGTCGATTGCTTCACCAGCTCCATCGCGGCCAAACCCACGATGGTTTTACCCGCGCCGCAGGGAAGAATAATGACTCCACTTCCCCCGCGTTCCGAACCAGCGAGATAGAATGCCTCAGCAGCCTGGCGTTGATAGTCGCGCACTCGAAAGGGGTAGCCCGAAACCGTATTCGCGCGCAGCCTCAGATCGAGGGGCTCGCCGGGGAGGTAGCCTGCAAGGTCCTCTGCGGGATAGCCCGCAGCAACGAGCGCCTGCTTCAGGACGCCGCGAGTAGCGTGAGCAATTCGGAAGTCTCTTGAACTGATTCTTTCCGTCAGGTATGGACCTGCTTCCTTGTCCCGCGCAATGCGCTCTGCTGTGATCTGGTCCTGGCAACTGCAACGGAAACCGTCGCCATCACGGATGATGACCACGCGGCCGTACCGCGCTGCGAGCTGGAGGATTTCTTGCTCCACGTTTGACGGTACTGAGTAGCGGGCGTGCTCCCGTAGAGCAGCGACCATCTGTTCGGCGCCCAGCCCCGTCGCTCGCGAGTTCCAAATTGAGAGCGGCGTGAGCCGATAGGTGTGAACGTGTTCCGGGCTCTTCACGAGCTCAGCGAAGGGTGCGAGAGCCGCTCGCGCCTCATCGGCGCGTTGGGCATTTACTTCGAGCAAAATACTGCAATCGCTTTGAACGATAAGTGCCTTTCTATCGGTCGTGGCCATTCACTAAACCTCGGCTATCGGCCGGATTTTTTTCTCGGCTGTGGTCGCCTGGCCGACATCGGTAAAGTGCGCGCCTGCTGAAACGACGAGATAGCCCAAGTCACGGAGGCCCCTCCGGAACGCGGTCTCCGAGCCTGCAGGCACCACGAGATGACATTCGCCCGCTCTCAAGCAGTGCTTTCGCGTTCTTGCATCGTTGGCAATTAGCGCCGCCAGTGCAGCGTCTGCGCACTCGATCAGACGGGCGAGGCCGCGATCTTGGACCCGAGCAGAGCGATCACTAACGTCCTCGAGTAGACGAGTCACCGTGCCAGGAAGTGGCGCGCCGCTACGCGCCGACAGAAATTCGCGGACCTCTTTGACCGAGGAGCCTCCTTCAGTTGCTTCAAGTAGCTTGCGCGGTTCGAGCCGCCAAATAAGGTCGGAGGTGCGGACGGCATAGGCGTCGAGGGCCAGCCGATCGCTGTGGTCAAGGTCCGCGCCAATTGCTGCGATCTCCAGATTCGGAAGCACTCTTAGGACTTGTTTCAGCTCGAGAGGAGTAGACATGTAACTCTGCGTCACACCAAGACAGTAGGCCCCAAGCGCATTGACGCGGAAAAACATAAGGCCGTCATACCGACTAAAGAAGGAAAGATCGTCGGTCCCCCACAGGTCGTGGTAGTCGTCCCGCGATCCAGCGGGGGGGATGAAAGCGACGTCGATGAGGCCCAGGGTCGCGGCATATTCGAAAAGAAGGCAGAGCATGTAGCGCTCCTCAAGGATGTCTGCAGCGCCGTCGTGGCCCAGCGAACCGTACTGCAACTCGCAGATATACAGACTCCAGGGGTTGCGCGAAACAGCAAAGTCACTCTCCGTAGCGTGCAGGAACCTGAGCAGTTCTGCGGTCGATATCCATCGCTCTATTGGGCACTTGGTGAACGCCTTGGATATTGCCTCGCGGCGCGCCGCCGCCGCGGTCAACCCGTGTTTGCCCTTACCAGATTGACCCTTCACGCACTCGATTCGAGAGAGTTCGTCGAACAGTGTGGTGTCGCTCCACTTCTCCCACAGGGTTTTCAGGGTCTCCACCGCCGACTCGGCAAGTGCCTTCCGTCCGGCTCTCGTGAGTTGAAGCTTCGAGCCAGACAACTGCACAAGGCCACCTGCCTGAATGAGTAGTGGCCATGCGAACGCACGCATTGGTCCTGCGTTCTCGTCGTACCACTCGTTCTGGGGTCGTACGAATGGGTAGTAGTCGCCACCGTCCAGAACAGCGGTGATTACATCGATGGTCTCGGAAGAAGCTCTCCGCGTCTTGTTGCTTACGGCAACTTTGCCGGCATCAACGAGGCGAAGTACGGAAAAGAGCTCCCGCTGGGCCGGACGCTCGGACTCGCGGACGGTGAGCGGAATCGGCTCGGTGCCGCGTTCCTCCTTTTTCGTCTTTGCATTCCACCGCTTGAAGGGACGGTCGTACATAGTTGGCAACTGCTCGAGGAATTGCACTTTGTTTTCGGTGGGAGGTGGTACGAACGCTTTTAGACGGACCTTGATATCGTCAGGCATGATTCCGGTGCCATAAAAAAAGAAACACAACGCTGACGGATTATGGCCGTAGCTGTAGTTGTCGGCCGACCCCCAGTTGGGAACATGGCCGTACTTGGCGCGAAACCTATCGGAGAAAAACTGTGGCGAGCTGGAGTGAACGACTTCCGCCACCGCGGCTCTCTGGATCTCATCAAGACATTGCCAAACGCTGCGGATCCGCTCACCTTCGAGATGACGAATGATGACCTGAGCGAGATCGGCTTTCCGGGTTGGCAATCTCTCCCCGGTGAGCGCGCAGAGCCTTTTGAGGTCCTCGGCATTCATGAACTCGGAAACCGCCACATCAAGCGTGGGGATTCTCTCATCGGCGTCGTATCGTCTCATGGAGCCTCCTTGGAGAGTTGTCGCCTGGACGCACGCCGCGCTTCCTTCTTCTCCCGCGCGCGACGCAATTGCTCCTCGACGGACGTGATGTTATCCGGAGAAGACTTTCCAAACCGTCTTAGGTAGAGGTGCTCGATGTACTGTCTGAGCGGCATCTTCCATGATTCTTGCTCATGATTGTCGAGCTTGCCGAGCTTTTTCGGGTTCATACCCAACTCGCGAGCCATCTGCACTTGGGAGTCGGAGAGGTGATGGCACTTTCGCGCGTCGACCCACTCCTGCATCTTCTGGTTCGGCTTTCTTTCCTTCGCCATGCGATTTGCCTCGCTTCCCTTCACCTCATTCGAGGAAAAGGTCGTCCTCCTCCTCCTCCTCCGCAAAAGAGGGTTCCTCTGCCTCGGCCAACGCCTCATGGACAGCGTCGACGATCTCCTCATCGTCGGACTCGGTGAGATCAGCCAGGAGTTCACTGGCCTCCTGTGGGCGAATGTTGGGTACCGCTTCAATCGCGGCGAGCAATAGGGGCTTGGGCGTTTTGCCCGAATGGATCAGGGCGGCTAGGTGCGGCCATGCGAGTTCGACGCCCCAGTTTCCTGCCGCAAGGACTGCCTCGAGGCGAATGCCGGGATTCCCGTTGTCTAGCTCTTCAGCAATCTGCTCATCGAACCCGCGGACAAAGCGCATGCAGAAGACCGCGGTGAGCTTCCACAGGTCATCGCCACTGGCGTAAGCGGAACGGATGGCACTCTCGTGCCAGTCCTGCGGGGCGCGCACGGATGCCTCAAGGATTCGCCGTCGGACTTCCCTAGGAATCTCCGCGTCATTGTAGAGCTCGCGAAGTAACTCCTGAATCCGCCGGAAAGTCCGTTCCGAAATCGGGACATCATCTGCATCGTCAAAGCCTTCAATGTCCGCATGCTCCAGAATCGGCCCAAGCGAAATCGCCGCTTGGCCACGCACCCCTTCCGATTCGTCCTTGCTGCAGAGGAGCGTGAGCAGCGCTTCAACCAATTCCTCGTTGATCACCGTGAAATCGCCTGCCATCTCGGTGGCTAGGAGGCGATCAGACTCAGCCACTTGCTCATCCTGAAGAACCCTGACCAGCTTTTCTGCCGTGTCCTCCGGCCAGTCCCAAGGTGGAGTATCCTTCAAAGCCTTCAAATCCATTCGATCCCTCCCACCGGCTACCATGGAGTGGCCTTATTGCTTGTCCCTACGCTGTGGCCGACCCCAGCACGATCTCGCAGACTCTAGAAACGAGGGCCTCTTCCTGGGATCCGAGCTGGCAACAACTTCCTCGAAACCCACCATAAATTAAATACAGGACATTCACAAGATCGAAGGGGTGTGGCACAGGGGTAAGTTGGTCAGCGGCCGCGTTCAAGACTTTGCGCCCTGAACGCACTCGATTCTCAGGGAGGAAAACTCCGGCCGCGAATCGCCTGCGACGTCATTGAGCGATGGAATGCTCGGTGAGCTGTGACTACGAACATAAATGCAGGCACGTTGAAACAGTGTCCGACCATTGGGCAGGGAACCGAATTCTCTTCGGTTTGTAGTTTGTGACAGTCGTGCTCCGCGGCTGGACACAGCAGTTTTTTCAGCATGCTGTTTGATTTTCTGACGGTCCGGACTCTCAAGCGATGGTTTCCAAACCGCTGCCGACCCGATTGCTCTCACGGATTGGATCTCGCTGCGACCGACTCTTATCCGCGTGACACTAGAGTGACAGTGCCACCGCAACAAGCTGCACTTGAGCCGACTGACGGTACGCCCCCTTCAACTTTCAACCGAATGCTTGCTCACGATGAATCCGAGTTTCACTTACCGACTCAGGAAGAAGTATGGGCGACGGTTCCCTAGACCGTTGTAGGTACATTCGCACAAGATCTGACAAGGTGAAGCTTTTCCAAACAGCTGCCCGAATGGCTCTCACAGATCAAATCTCAGACCGACTCTTATCTTCGTGACATTGCTGTGAAAGCGCCCCAGCCAACAATCTACATTTGAGCCGAGTAACACTGCGCCCTTTCGGGCTTTCAACCGAAGGGTTGGGTGCAATTGGCAACACGCGGGCAAGTTGTCGCATCGGTTTAAAAGATCGTTGAAGGGACACCAAGCGCTGATCGGACCGCATTGTCATTACTTGGCTGCGAACCGAAGGATTTCGCAGACGGTTAGAGATGTGTATTCAAACCAAGCAAATTGATGGGTTGAACTCTGTGCTCAATCAGGGAGCGGGACTCAGGAGACCTGTTCTTCCCGACTTGGAAACGCTACTAATTCAGTTTCCGATAGATGTGTTTCATCTTCCAAGTGGATCACGATTCGTTCACTTCCTAGCACGCCGTTATCGGGACCTATCGGACGTTGAATCCAAAGAAACCTGCGTTTTCAGCCGCAGTCTCACTGTGGTTTGACTGTCCGCAAGAACAGGTACCCAATGGACCATGCCTGTCTCCTCGGGCCATTCCAGTACCGCGATCGGAACCTGTAGCCTTGCCTAAATAGGCCAATCAGGTATGCCCGTGCGCTTCTACGACCAGCGGGTGCGGACCTGGGCCAGCCGAAGGAGCGGCAAGCATGGGAAAACTATTCTCGTTATTCTCTGGGCTCTTGCTACTTTTGTCTTGTCTGGCCCCGACGGGATCAGCACAGTCGATCAACCCGGGCACTGAAATCCAAGTGCGGCTGCTGGGTGAGCTGGACACTGGAAAGACTGAGCCAGGCCAGGAATTCTCGGCCACTCTCGGGCAACCCGTTCGTTTGGACAACGGGATGGTTTGGCCCACCGGCACGGAGGTTAAGGGCAAGGTCGTCGAGGTAGTGAGTTCTGGGCGGCTCAGCCGGACCGCTTCGATCACGCTTCAACTCACTCAAATCGGCAACTCCCCCATCGAGACCCAGACGGAGCAAATTCACGGGCAATCGCACGCAGGCCGCAACGTGGCCGTGATCGGCGGCATCGCCGCCGTGGTGCCGTCCTCGGCGGTGTCGCCGGTGGCGGAAAAGGCGCAGTGATTGGCGCCGCAGCTGGGGCCGGCGCGGGAACCGCGACCGCCGCTGCGACTGGCAAGCAGGAGATCGTGCTGTGCGCGGAAACTCCACTCAGGTTCGTCGTGGCCGGCAACGCTGCAAGATCGCCGGCGGAGGCCTCGGCACCAGCTCCCGAGTCGACCGAGGCAGCCGAGCCGCAGAACCAACCGCAGGCTTCCGACTACTACGAACCCTATGCGCCGGAGCAGCTGGATAACTTGCTGGCACCAATCGCGCTTTATCCGGACCCGCTGCTGGCCCAAGTGCTGGCGGCAGCGACGTTCCCGGATGAGATTCAGGACGCGACTCCGTGGGTTCGTCTACACAACCCCGATAGCATCGACTATCAACCCTGGGATGTCAGCGTCAAAGCGGTGGCGCACTATCCGACGGTCTTGAGCATGTTGAATGACCGGTTGGATTGGACTACCGCGCTCGGACAAGCCTACGTCAACCAGTCGACCGATATCATGATGTCGGTGCAGCGCCTCCGCAACATGGCACATTCCCAAGGCAATCTGGTCACGACGCCGCAGCAGCAGGTCGTCGTGGACCGCGGTTACATTCAGATCGTTCCTGCACAACCGCGCGTGATCTTCGTACCCGCGTATGATCCCGGAGTAATTTACGTGCGGCGCGTCTATCGGCCCGGTTTCGGGTTCGACGGCTTCTTCAACTTCGGCACCGGCTTTGTAATTGGTTCATGGCTCAACTACGACATGGACTGGGGTACCCACCGCGTGGTTTACAACAGTTGGGACGAGCGCGGCGGATGGCGGGAACGGTCTCGCCCCTATGTCCACATCACAAACGTGTACGTCAACAACCGGTACGAAAATGTGAACGTGAACCGGAACGTTGTGGATCACCACGTGGACTATGAAAACGTCCAGCGTTACAACAGCGTGCACCACGACGTCAACTACGAAAACCGTGAACGAATCGAGGCTACGCGCGTGCGGAATGAACCGCGACGCGTCGGCCAGCAACCGCGGCCGCAACCTGCGAATGAAAAGGTGGACGACAGAGAGAATGACCACGGCTTCCGCCCTGAACATCCCGACAACACTCGCTTTGAGCGCCCGAACCATGCTCCGCCCAATGCGGAACAACCGCGGCCGCAACCTGCGAATGAAAAGGTGGACGACAGAGAGAATGACCACGGCTTCCGCAGTCAGCCATCATCCCAGGGGCAGCCTGCAGCACCTCAACATCCCAACAACGCCAGCTTTGAGCGCCCGAACCATGCTCCGCCCAATGCGGAACAACCGCGGCCGCAACCTGCGAATGAAAAGGTGGACGACAGAGAGAATGACCACGGCTTCCGCGGTCAGCCATCATCCCAGGGGCAGCCTGCAGCACCTCAACATCCCAACAACGCCAGCTTTGAACGCCCGAACCATGCTCCGCCGACCGCAGCGTCGCCGCAGACAAGGCCCACAGGCGAGCGGATGAACGACAGAGAGAACGACCGAAACATCCGCAAACAGCCGTCAGCAACGCCCGCTGCAAGGACGGCTCCGCAGCCCAATCAAGCCGCGCCGGCAGCACATGAAGCTCATCCCGCAGCTGAGAATCAGCCAAAGGTGCAGCAGCAACAGCACGGCGTGGACAAAAAGAGTAAGGACAAAAAAGAAGACAAGAATTAAAAGCCCCCGCTAGCAGGCAAGGCATAACACATCGCGGGAGCCGCCAGGCTTCGCGACGCCCTTGCTTATCGACGGACGCGACACTGCGGAGACCCCTTGGAACCGCATAGGGAGGACCAGGGACTGGCCAACTCCCGATAAGCCCTAATCTGCGTCTTCGACGCGACGCTAGTGCCAGGAACTTCTCCGGGACGATGCCTTGATTTGAAAGGAATTATCAAAAAGTTCCTGGAGAGTCCCGTTCGAGGACATCGCCAGTGATCTCCTCGAGCGCCGTTTCTGGATAACTTCCGTGTAGCGGCGATACACCCAGAATCCAGATTCGTTCTTCCACCACGCCGTTTCCGGGGGCCGGGTCGTTTCCCCAAGGTAAATTTCAAGCTCAATGACCAAGCGGAGCTCTTGCTTGACACGCAGCCATAACAGATGTATATACATATACTATGAGACACGGCAACCTTGGAGAGCAATCTGCGGAGCACTTTTCCCTTTGCCCTGCGCATGTCAGAACCTGCGTCGCCTCACCGGGTGGTAACGCGGATCTATGACCAGGAACTGAGAAGTGCCGGACTCGAATCACGCAATTCGGCCTGCTTACCGCGCTGGCTGCGACGGGAGAGGCCAATCAAAAGCGGCTGAGCGCGGGCTTTGCCATGGATAGTACGACGCTGACGCGGACGTTGGGGCTGTTGCGGAGACAGGGCTGGGTTCGCGTGAGGCGCGGAAAGGACAGGCGGGAGCGCCTGTTTACCGTCTCACGCGGGCAGGCAAGCGACAAATTGCGACAGGCTCAACCGCACTGGGAGCGGGCGGAACAGCGATTGCGGAAAGAACTGGGCGATGAGGGCTGGAAGAGTATGAGAGAGACGATCTCGCGAATTACAGAGGCCGCAATGGCGGCGTAAATTTTTGTATCCAGATAGATGTATATACATCTAGTTGTATTGAGAGAGAATGGAGACCTTCCAGAAAGGGACCCGATTATGCGTAACACTTTCTATTTGTTGGCTGCGCTGCTGGTGTTGCGGAGTCTCGTGGCCAGAGCTGCGTGGAACGCCCGCTCACCCAGGTCAGCGGGAATCACGGTGACGCCGGCCCCGTCCGCCCGGAGCTCGAATACTTGAAGGCCGTCAACAGCGTGGCGCCCCCGCGAGACCCACAGTTGCTGTTTCTGCTGATGGCGCAGTATTCGAACGCGAACTTGCAGGGCGAGGGTGCGGAGTTCTTCTCGGCGCGACTGAAGGAATTCGGGCCGCGCCTGACGGACGTTCAAAAGGCGCTGTATCTGAGCGCCATCGGATTGTTGCGAGCCCAACATGCATCGCAGTCTCGCTGTTGCACCGCATCGGCTACGTGAAAGACACGATCGCGATGCTGGATCAAGCCAAGCAGCTTTCCGGAGGGCAAGTCTTCGTGGTGAACTGGATTGCCGGCATCGTCCATACCGAACTTCCAAGCTTTTTCCATCAGAGGAAGGCAGCCGAGGCAGAGCTGGCCTGGTGCGTGGAGAACGCTGACAAAGCCCCTCATGCGGGTTGGTTGCGGGAAGTCTATTACCACCTCGGAAAGCTTGCTCTTGCTGACGGGGAACAGGCCAAAGCGCAGGACGATCTGCGGCGGAGTGGCTACAAGAATTTTGACCGGCCGATTACGCTGATCACTCCTTTTTCGGAAGACGTCGCTTCGGGACATGCCTTTGCGCCTCGGCGCATCGCCGAGATCGTGCCGGGCCGCGTCTATGCGCTCTCGGGTTTCGAGTTCACGGAATACTACTTCGTGGTTTCCGACGATGGGCGGCAGTTGATCGGCATCGACGCCGGTACACGAGCGGATTCCGCCAAGGCTGCGTACGAGGCACTGCGAGCGTATGCGCCCAGCCTTCCGGAATTGACAACCGTCTTCATTACGCACTCGCACTGGGACCACGTTGGCGGCCACAAATATTTCCGCGCTCTGAATCCGCGCTTGCGGTTCTATGCCCGGAGCAACTATCAGGAAGAAATTGCTCGCGAAGTCGATGCGCCGGGGAATTTTGCCAGGCAATTCTTCGGTGAACGCTTCAGTCTCGACGACGTACGCAGCTTCAAGCCGGACGTCACCATCGACCGCCGCACCGAGCTGAAGATCGGGGGAACGCGCATCGAGCTCATCCCGGTGCAAGGAGGGGAAACCCACGATGCGATGTTCATCCATCTGCCGGATCAGGGTGTGATGTTCGTGGGAGATTTCATCATGCCGTATCTTGGAGCACCCTTTGTGGAGGAAGGCGATTTCCAGGGACTGCTGGATGCGATCGACGTTGTTGTTGAAAAACATCCCCAGTACCTGCTGCACGGCCACGAGCCGCTCACCCGGAATTTCGCCTCCGCCGCCATGCTGGCGCAGCTCAAAACAGACCTGGTGTGGCTGCGCGAGCAGGTACTGACTGCGGTCCGCCGTGGCGATGAACGTGCCGCGATTCACCAGGCCAACTTGATTCCTCCAAACTCTGCTCGGTGGCCAGCCTGACGTGTATCAGCCATACCTTATCCTGCG
Organism: Candidatus Acidiferrales bacterium; assembly: GCA_963839315.1. Lineage (GTDB taxonomy): Bacteria > Acidobacteriota > Terriglobia > Acidiferrales > UBA7541 > Acidiferrum. The sequence goes on along the minus strand of CAWIUU010000028.1, from coordinate 24,617 downwards.
CGAACACGTCATCGACCGTCTTTATGACCAAAACGTCGGTTATTGGCAGCCGGACCTGCAAGGTCTCGAACATCTCACCCGTGCCGACCGCGCGGAACTCCTGGTCGACTACCTCGGTGTGTCGGAAAAACAGCTCGTCAAGACCGTGGAACGCTTGGCCGCCGACGGCAAATACGAACTCGCAGCCTCGCTGCTTGAATCGTCCGGCAGACAGGTTCGAGCGCAGCAGCTTCCGTAGCTAATGCCAAACGGCTTGTCTACCTGAAGCTAATGGAGAAGTACCAGAATACGGACCCGTTCAAATTCATCATTTACTCGGGGAAGATCGGAGAACAAACGCCACAGATGGCCAGCGGTAAGTGATGAAAGCTGGAGCTTGACCCAGGGTCGTGAGCGGATGGATCGGCAACTCGCAAGTAATTCAGTTGGACAGAAAACGCGCTTTCCGCAGAAGTGTCGCACCGTGCGTTTCTATGCGCCATGAGCTTCTCATCATCGGGGAGTTAGGTGCCACTGCACCAATTCAGGATCACTATGAGGATTTCTGAACAACGATGGAGTATGATGCGAGCCCCGGACCAAGATTTGATGAAGGAGGAACTCATGCCGCTTCCATCTGACGAGAAGATCGTCCAGCTCGCAAACGATTTGCTAGCGCAATTTGATACCATCTTTGGCCTCCACCCGGGCTTTCGTCCAGCCCACGCAAAAGGCATGATGCTGAGCGGGACCTTCGCCCCATCACCCGAGGCGCGCTCTCTAACTCGCGCGCCACACGTTACGCGCGAATCTACTCCTGTAACCGTGCGATTCTCCAACGGAACAGGTCTTCCCTTAATTCCCGACAACGTTCCCGATTCGAATCCTCGCGGACTCGCGATCCGTTTCCACCTCGCTGATCGCGTTCATACTGACATCGTGAGCCATTCGACGGATGGCTTCCCGACTAGAACGGGGCAGGAATTTCTCGATTTTCTCCGAGCCGCGGCGACCGGGGATCCTTCGGCCTTTTTGGTTGCACACCCAGCCGCGCTCGCGTTCGTGCAAACGCCCAAGCCAAGTCCGGCAAGTTTCGCGACCGAAGCCTATTTTGGCGTGACGGCCTTCCGATTTATCAACCAGCAGGGGCTCGCGCGGCACGGCAGGTATCGCATCTCGCCTAAAGCGGGCGTGGAGCATCTCGACGACGCGGCAGCCAAGGCGAAGGGCGAGAACTACCTGTTTGACGAATTGGCGAGCCGCATCGCGGCAGGCCCGGTTGAGTTAGACATCCATGTCCAGATCGCAAATGACCAGGACGTCGTGGATGACGCCACGATTCATTGGGCTGCCGATCGTCCGCTGGTTCATTTCGGCACAGTCGAACTGACCGCGAAAGCCCCCGATGACGAGGCTCATCGTCGGATCATCTTCGACCCGATCCCTCGCGTCGACGGGATCGAACCGTCGGATGATCCATTGCTCGAACTGCGGGCAGCCATTTACTTGCTAAGCGGCCGTCGCCGGCGTCACGCCAACGAATCGCAGGCGGCTTCGCAAACGGCTTGAGATCGCCTTGTTCACCCTTCGTCATAAGCACGGGGCATCAAGTGTTTAGGTCAGTTTAACTGCTCCCGTTTACAACAAATCTCGCAATCTGCTGTTCGCTCAAGGCTAATCCAAATCAGTTGAAAGGCGATGCATTCCTGCATAATTCCTATACAGTTGGGCACTTCAACGAATAGCCGACCTCGTCCCCGTCCCAGCCAACAATAGCTTCCGAGTGGCTATTATTCGTCCAGAGCCCCAACTCTGGACCTTGGCGCCGTTCGATATGGCACTGGAGCGAATTTGGAAGGTTCCGGGGAGAGGGCCAGGAAGCGGCGATGGCTGCGGACCGGCGAGGACGTCGGATGTTCTGCTCTGCGGTGGAAACACGAGCGTTGTGGAGTTCATGTTACACCGCGGCGCACAGACCAAATTGGCAGCCAACCAGATTGGAGGTTGAGCTGCCGCGGTCTCACGGACGGTGCGGGAACGCGCCGGAATCGGGCTGCCAATACGGATGCCGGCCGGATTCGTTTGCTTTACCTCGTTTCTTATTCGTGTACCAATACAGAGGTCGGAGAAAGGAATCCGCGACGAACCAGAGCTTTCCGGCTGACTCTTCCGCCTTTGCACTCTTCCAACGTCCGCTATTTCTTCGGCTGTGCTTGTGCCTGTGGCGCCTGCTCGCTGCTGGGAGGAACGATGTTCTTCAGGCGCATGTAGGTAACTAGGTTGCCGTAGTGTTCCAGATCGTGCATGTTGTTGACTGTGAGCGCGCTGAGTCTCGGTGCGTCATTGCCGAAGAGCTTCACCATTTGCACCGCAGACGCATCGGTCATGCCCTCGTAGGCCTTGTCGCAGTACGCAAAAGCGGTATTTAGTGCCGCTATGAGATCGGTTTTGGATGTTTTGGTGTGCTCGATATCCAGCGCGGGATTTTTCTCCCCGAGCGAGATCGAACAAAACAGATACTGGGCATCGGCCACATGTCCAAGGATCTGGCCGTAGCTCCGGACCGCCTCCGTGGGCTTAAAACTGTAATTTTCCGCCGGCATCTTCTCGGCGGAGCGCAGCAGGATATCCTTCACCCTTCCGTAGGCCATCTTATTCCACGTGCTGAGCGGATTCTCCGGGGCGGGCGCGGTTGGCTTTTCCTGAGCCAGTGTAATCGCGGCCGGCACAAGCAGGCAGACCAATAGCATTCGCAGAATGGTTCGCATGAGTACACCTCCTGGAGCTAAATACGATAAACAGCCGATAAAGTTGCACCCGCTTGCCCTGAAATTCAAGAGAAAGACGGGACCTTGACCTGGATTACTTCCCTATGGCCGACGATTCGCTCGGAGGGCGTTTGTACTAGACCTTCGCTCAGCTCGCGAGTCAAGCCATCGAACTTAGGTCCTCGACTACAGCTTCGATCTCCCCCCGGGTCGTTGTGCGGCCGAGACTGAACCGAATCGCGCCCATTCCGATGTCAGGTGCGACTCCCATGGCGCGTAGAACTGGGGACAATTCTACCGATCCGGCATGGCAAGCGGAACCGGTAGACGCGGCCACTCCAGGCAAGCGCCCCAGAATCTCTGCCCCAACCCGCGCCACGAAGCTGACGTTGAGAGTGTTGGGCAACCGTTCGATCGGATGCCCGTTCAGGACCACTCTATCCCCAAACTTGTTTTGAAGCAGATCCCAAAGTAGATCGCGAAGTTCACGAACTAATTCCATGCCGCTACACGTGCGGGCCAATTCGCAAGCTGCTCCGAAAGCCACATCTAACAGCACATTCTCTGTCCCAGCTCGCCGGCCGGATTCGTGACTCGCGCCGTGAATCAGCGGCTCGAGAGAAACGCCGCCGCGGATATAGAGCGCGCCCACCCCCTTGGGAGCGTAAAGCTTGTGACCTGCAACGGATAGCAAATCGACCCCGAGCCCCTGAACAGTGACACTGACCTTGCCTACCGATTGCGCGGCGTCGCTATGTAGAAGGATCCCAGCTTCGTGTGCAATCTTTGCAATCTCCGCAATTGGCTGAACGGTGCCGACTTCGTTGTTGGCATGCATTATGGAAATAAGGAGTGTGCTCTTTCGCAGGGCCCGGCGGACATCGTCGGGGTCGACGCGTCCAAAGCCGTCAACTCGCAGGTACGTTACAGTGGCACCAAGCCGTTCGAGGAACCGACAGGGATTGATGACTGCTGGATGTTCCACTTGGGTGGTAATGATGTGAGCATCCGCTCTTCTACTTGCGAAGTACACCCCCTTGAGAGCGTGATTGTTGGCTTCACTTCCACCACTGGTGAATACGATTTCATTTACTTTACAGCCGAGCAGTCCAGCAACCTGGATTCGAGCTTTGTCGAGCGCCTCCCTCGCGGGGCTGCCAGCCCAGTGGCCGCTCGAAGGATTTCCGTATGGCTCCTCGAGAACGATCCTCATGGCATCGATGACTTCTGGCGCAACAGGAGTACTGGCGTTGAAATCCAGGTAAATGCGTTGATATGTTCCAGGCATGGGAGCGATATCTTGTCCGCATGTACCGTCAGGAAGATCCGTGCGGCAAGATCGATGGGAGGATATTACACGCTTCCCGGAACCGAGTGAAGGTGAGCTGGTGCTTCGTCCTTTTGACAATTCTGATTGCTCTCGGCATCAGGGTCGATCGGGCCGAAAAACCTACTAGGTAGTTCTTACAGCCGTTTCACGGAGGTCGGGAAGTCCTTTGGCAAAGGATGACGGGGCACTCGGAGACTATTCCGGGCCCGAGTCCCGTTCTGGGAAATATCGAGAACAAGGCTACGTACCGAGAGCACCAGACTCGTAGTTTGCGGAAGACGAAAACCGGATGGTTGGAGGTCTGTACTCAAACCGGGTCTGGCGGTGTGTAACAGACAAATTTGTCTGAGGTCCGTGTGTGTATCTTTGAGTTCTAGACCTCTGACTTTTCGCCGTCAGCAAGTAAGCGTTCAGTGGCATTCTTCTGCCGCCTCACATTGCGCATGAAAAAGGAGGTGACTGCAAAAGGAATCGGTGCCGAGGGTTCCTTAGTTGCCCAGCTTTCAGTGATCGCGTTCTTCAAGTCACTCCAATTTTCGCAAAGGAACTGGCGAGTATGCCCAGTATCTTTCGACAGTTGCGTGAGAACGGCAAAATTGTCGCAAAGTGCAAAAGCCCCCACATCTAAAAACCTCCGCGTCGGAGCCAGGCCCGTAGCTCGGCTGCGGGTGGATAGCCCAATCTTGCGAGCTCGTTGCATATCTCTTCAAGAAGGTCCAAGGGTGCTCCCAACGGCGCCACACGCCGGACCACGTTCTCCACTCTATCTAGGTCATAGTCCGGAATGGGACAGGTTTCTTCACCCGATTCTCGAAGAACTCGGAATCGAGAAACAGGGTTTCCACGGCTTGCGCCGATTCCGTGTCCCCCACCTTGAATCTAGCTGCGTGCCACCCGCCCTTGTGAAGTATTGGACCGGCCACGCCAAGTCGAGTGACGGCGAAGTAGTTCGACAGACCATCACCGACAGATACATCAAGATGGCGAAGGACACTAAGTTCCGTGCGGATGTTGCGGATAGAATTGGTCTAGGATTTGAATTGCCGAAGGCCGAAACGGTCGAAGCTGTTCCAAGTGTTCCAAGATCTCAAGAAAAGGAGGTCACTGTAAGCATTTGAAAATTCAGGAGAAGATTGGCTCCCCGGGCTAGATTCGAACTACCAACCCTTCAGTTAACAGCCGTGGAGTGAAATCAAACAACTCGTTTCTCTGGCGTCAGCTAGGGGACGAAGGGGGCCGCAGATATACGCTGGTCCTGCACCCGTCTTGCACCTATCAACTACAAGCAGGAGAGCCCGGGTTCTCTCAGTGGAGCCTGGATTTCTTGAAACAAATATTTGCGATTTGCAGGTCCGCTCCGGACCGGACTGGGATTCGGCAGCAAGCAGACTGAAACAGACTCGACCAGATGAGCGATTGACCAAGGAAGCGGAGTTCACCACGCGGCGGTGGTGATGGACCGCGCGGGCAAGGTCAGGTGCAGAGTTTTCCCCTTCGATTCGAGATTCACGTCTGTGTTCTCGTCCAGGCTATTCAGCACCTGCGTGACGTAGCCGCCCTCAGGAGTCTGGAACGTCATTACGCGCACGCCCTTGGCTTTGCCGGTGGTTTCCACGCGTACTGCGCCTGGCCGCACAAATTTACTGAAATGGGCCAGATACCAGTACGTTCCTGTGTATGTGACCTCGTGGGTGGTCTTGTTGATGATTACAACAGGGTGCTGCGCATTAGGGTCGGGGTTGCCGTGAATCGGTGAGACTGCCCATGGCCCGCCAGTCTCATCCAGGATCGCATTCCAGTAAAGCCATGCGGATGTCCCAGCTTCCAGATCGTTGAAAATAATGTTGCCCCAGACATCGCCGTCTTCAAATTCGTATATCGGGAGTTTTTTGTTCTTCGGGTATCCAGCCTCATAGGCATAGCAGAGTTCATCCATCCAGAACGGCAAATCCGAATATTTCTTCTCTAACTCCGCAATCTTGTCGAAATTCTTGAAATCGTAACCATGATAGGCCACCACAGACACGAACTTCCGCGCGGACGGATCATCCAGAACCACGGGATATCGCTTGTAAGCCACCTTCCGTTCAGGCGCTTCGCTCATCATCAACTTCGTCGACAATCCGGACTGTTGCAGCGCCGGGCCGACAAAGTCGCGCAAGAGTACCTTAATCTCCGGATATTTGATCTTCGTGTAGACCTCTTCCGGCTCATTGAACAGACTCAAGTAATCCACGACGATTCCGCGCTTCTTGTACTCTTCCAGATAGCGCATAAAATATTTGGCCAGCACAGAATAATATTTCGGCTGAATGTCCTGGTGCTTCTTGACGTCGTAAAGCATCCAATCCGGCGGATAATCCATCGGTGATTGCAGCTTGAAGTCGCCGTATTTTCGCGCGCGCAGGATGTAGGTGCCAACACCATTCGGGGCAAAGTCGCGGTCCACTGAGAAATTCTTGAGTTCAACGTCGCCCGGCGTGTCGTCATAGGTGTACCAAGGGCCGGCTGACTGGAAGTCAGTGCCCGCAATGGGCGTTTTCATGGCTGTGTAGCCAGCGCCCGTTTTGGGATCAAAGAGGGCACGCAAGAGTTCTTCCTGCTTGTCGGCCGGAAGCGTGTTGAGCGTGATCAATCCGGCTTCCATGATCGATGCGCCGAAACCGTCAATTTTCTGGTACTTCACCGCGTCGTTGATCTGGAAGGTGTTGCCGCTGGCGGGCGGGACATTAGTGAACTGCAAATCCGGCTTGGCAGCGATGCGGTCACCGGCTTTCGAGGACACAAATACCTTCACGGTCTGGGCCTTGGCAACAGAAGCTGCAAAAACGACTGCGATTATCAAAGCAATACGGATTGATGCAGTGGGCTTACCCATGTTTGTCTCCCAAAATTCTCTCGTGCTCAGAACGTGTACTTGGGCGTAAATTCAATCTGCCGGTTGTCGGTAGATGTGCTGGTGATGGCCGCGCCTCCGGGAACGTCGGGATTCGAGGCGGGTAAGCCGAAGTTGGGATGGTTAAAGATATTGAAAAACTCCGCGCGAAATTCAATGTTCTGCGCCTCAAGAATCTTGAAGTTTTTCTGAAAGACAACGTCGAAGTTAACCAAGTTCGGCCCGCGCAGGTTGCGCCAGATTGGTGACGGTGACCTTCGCACCCGCCACGCTTGCCGAGGTGGCGTCGCTCACGGACCCGACGATGGCGCCGCGGTCGACTTGTGCAAAAGAAGCAGGAGCAAGAAAAAGGATGAGTGCGAAAAGAGAAAGGAAGAAGTAGGAGCTGCGAACTTGGCTGAGCATGTCACCCCCGTCGATCAAAAACACATGGTTGAATCGATTTCATATTGCAGGTAGTCTCCCTTGTCAAGCAGGATTCGCACAAGTCTTGCCTTTGACCTACGTGATTGCGTGAGAGAACAGGTACTCGCTCCTACCAGCGCCCTAATTAAATGCAGTAGGGAGGGTTCATGAGCACCAAGGAAAAATTCGCCGGTTTGCGTTTGGGCGCTGTCTTTTTGTTCGGCTCGCCGGTTCGGGATGTCGATAAGCAACCGTCCAAGCGACTGGAAGAATTGCAGAACAAAACGATTCTTGTTTTCACCCCACATCCCGATGATGATGTTTTCGGCGCTGGCGGCACTATTGCTCTTCTCAACCGGAATCACAATAAGATCTACATCGTCATCTACACCAATGACGACAAGGGATCGTACGATCCAGAAATGAATTCGCAGCGTCTGGCTGGCATCCGCCGGGAGGAAGAAGAAGTTTCTGAAAGCGCACTGGGCACGCCGAAGGAAAACATCTTCTGGATGGGTTACCACGACGGAATGTTGGAATATGCTCCGCAGCCGAAACTCACGGAAGAAGCAACGGCCATTATCCGGCGCATTCGCCCTGATGTGTTGATGAGTGTGGATCCAGGCGAATGGTACGAACGCTGGCACAAGAGCGATCACCGCATGGCGGCGTTCAATACCATCGACGCGGTAAGAGCTGCGGAATTCTGGTTGTACTTTCCCAACCAGAAGCTTCAACAGGGTTTGGAGCCTTACAAAGTTCCCGAGCTTTATTTCTTTTACCCTTCGCCACAGGAAGCGAACTACTTCGTTGATATCGAGAGTGTTGCAGACCTGAAATTTGATGCAGGCACCAAACAGGTCAGCCAATTCGAGCCGGCGGTGAGCCACTATCGCCCCGACTGGGGCCCCAAGGACCTTGCCAAGGCCAAAGAGGAAATGCGCAACGAACAGCCGAAAAAGAACGGTCACTACGTTGCGGCATTCCGCTATACCACCGGCATTAATCAGAATTAATACAGGAACGGGAGAGCTTAAATGGCTGAACTCGCATTGAACGGCGGAAAGAAATCCAAGCAAAAAGCATTTCCGGTCTGGCCGCAGTACGACGCAAAGGAACACGAGGCACTTCGGGAAGTATTGGAGAGCCGTATCTGGTGGAGAACGCCCGGGACCAAAACGCTCGAATTTGAAAAGGAATTCGCGTGCTTCCACGGTGCCAAGCATGGCATCGCCGTGACGAATGGCACCGCAGCGCTGGAAGTGACAATGTCGGGACTTGGGATTGGCGCCGGCGACGAAGTGATTGTTCCAGACTTCACGTTCGTAGCGACAGCAAGCGCCGTACTCTATGCCGGGGCATTGCCTGTGACGGTAGATGTCTCTGCCGAAACATACTGCCTTGATCCGCAACTCACCGAGGCGGCCATCACCCCGCGCACCAAAGCGATCATCGCGGTACATATGGGAGGTCATCCCGCGGACCTGGATGCCTTGGGTGAACTTGCCCGGAAGAAAGAAATTGCGTTAGTCGAGGATAGCTCGCACGCTCACGCGACAGAATGGAAAGGGCGTCGAATCGGCGCCCTGGGTAATGCGGGTACATTCAGCTTTCAATCGAGCAAGCTGATGACCGCAGGAGAAGGCGGAATCATCGTGACCAACGATGATGTCTTCGAACTGCAGGCGCGTAGCATCCACGATTGCGGCCGCATGCCAGGCGAATGGTTCTACAGTCATTTCATCAACGGCTCGAACTACCGCCTGAGCGAGTGGCAGGGCGCCATTCTCAGCGCTCAACTGACGCGTCTCGATGCGCAAACGCAGCGACGCCACAAGTAATGCACGTCTGCTGGATAAGCTGCTCTCTCAGATTCCGGGCATTACGCCACAAAAACTCGACGCGCGTTGCACGCGCAATGGCCAGTACGCCTATATTTTTCATGTGAATTCGAAGAAATTTGCAGGCGCGAGCACCGAGCGGCTAATTCAGGCCATCAACGCGGAAGGCATTCCGAACCAAGCCAGCTACCCGCCGGTGCATGCTCTGGACGTTTTTAAGAGTGGACAATATCGCAAACGTCTCAGCGGCGCGCAGACAACCGAAAAGCATGCATTCCTCCAGGCCGAGTACCCGCATACTCATCGAGCAGCTTGGGAAACAATCTGGATCCCGCAACCCGCGCTACTGGGCGACGAGGAAGACATGAACGAAATCGCCGGCGCTTGGCGCAAAATTCAGAAATTCGCGAAAGAGCTTGTGTGACAAGTCGAAAAAAAGTCGTACCGGGGATGGGAAAGTACCTACCATCTGTCGAATGGGACTGTGCTTTCCGACGTTGGGCCGCGCATTGTGGGCTACGGCTTCTGCCGCAAGGAAAATCATTTCACAAATTCGAGGATCAGACGAACAGGATCGACGCCAAGGAGTTCCAAACGAACTCCGCGAACGACCCGTTCGCAGGATGCTGACACACTTGACGAGGAACGGCGCATTCTCGAGGTCGCGCCACCCCCTCTTCGGGTGGCAATCATCCTTCTCGCTCAGACGGGCGGGCGGACGTATCGCGAGGGCTTCTCACTTCGTTGGGACCAAGTGGATTTCGACAGCAAAGTCATCCGCCTGGACAATGGTGTGAAGACTCCCGGGTCAGCTGAACCGATGTCCGAATACGCTTCCGATGTTCTAAAAGTAGCCCGATCTTCCCTGACCGGCCGATCTCAACAGTCAAGACGGCTTGGCATGCCACTTTGAGGAGGGCAGGTGTTCCGCAGTTTCCGCTTTACACATTGCGGCACGTCTTCTGCACTCGCTTGAGTGAAGTGGCTCCGGATGCGGTCGTGCAGCGCGCCATGCGACACTCGAGTCCGGAAACCAAGCGGCGCTACCAGTTGGGAATGGCCGAACAGGTGCGAAAAGCTGTCGAGAAGGCGAACACGCGTCTTTACGGCCGACGGAAGGCGTTACATTTGCGTGACAGTCGTAACCAGACGGAAGAAGAAACTTCGACCGCCGTCTGTAACTAATTGATGGAGAAGGAGAATTTGGCTCCCCGGGCTAGATTCGAACTAGCAACCCGTCGGTTAACAGCCGTGGAGTGAAATCAAACAACTCGTTTCTCTGGCGTCAGTTAGGGAACGAGGGAGTCGCAAAAATACCCTGTATCCTGCACCCACCTTGCACCCATCAACTAGGACAGGAGAGCCCGGACTCTACGTTTGGAGTTCGGGCTTTCTGGTACAAGCATTTGCATTTGTGGGCTCGTAAACATCCTACGGAACTTATTGTGATCCCACTCGGCGACCTCCTGGTCCCAAACCCCCAAAGATAAGCAGAAGAAAATCTGAAGCGTTGAATCGGCGCCGGATAGTTGAGCAACTTCTTCCCTTAATCGGGCCACCTTTTTGGACTGCGGAATTCGTAAGTTTAACCAGTGACTCTTCGACTGAAAATCGAGGAGTGAGAGTGGCAATTCGTTTCTCTACCGATAGAGTTGGCATGGGAATCGCTCCAACACTCAATCCATTGCCCAACTATTGCACACTGCAGGATAAGGTGGGATCCGAACTCATTGCTTAGCACTCGCTCCTCGATACGTTTCTCACTCTAGGGACAGTTATTGTGGTGAACGACTGATTCGCAGAGATTTGCCAGATTGCCCACGCAACTGGATGTGGATTTGCCCGCTATTTCTTTAGCGAACGAATGAACGCAACCATGTCCTTCACTTGATCTGGCGTCATAGTTTTGTAGGCGGGCATCTTGGGCGGTTTGCCATTGGTAATGACGCCACTCAGATCGGCATCGCTCTTCTTCTGGACATCGGCGGAACTGAAGTCAGGAGTCTTCATGGCTTCTTTTCCCTTGCCTTCCGCTCCGTGACACATTGCACATTTGGTCTTGAACGTGGCCTCGGCGGCAGCGGTATCAGCCTGTGCAGACAAGCTGAACAGGCACGTGCCAGCTAGCAACGCAGCGCCCAGCGCAATTGCTCCAACGTTCTTCTTTGTAATCGTCATCTGTCTCTCCCTCACTGAATCTCGGAGGAAAACATTTCCGCTTGCCCCCTTAGTTCAAATCTGATCGCACAATAGTCAAAACTAATGGTGCAACCCCGCCGCCTCCACATTGGCCGCTTTATTTTCGATTTGCCGGATATAGAGTCTTAACCCAACTAAAACAGCGAGGATAATTCCCAGAGCCAATCCGAGACCCTTTCGGCGGCGGTCGCGCTCGGCGAGGGCCGCTTTACCTTCTGCTTGCGTCTTTGCTGCAATCTTGAGACCGGCCTGAATGTCTTCTTCAACGAGCGCCGTTTTAAAGCTATGTATGGTGACCCGCGCCTTAGTGAGCGAATCTCGGGCCTGATCCTGTTCCGTCTGAGCTTCACTGACCTCCATGCCCGAAGATTCGGCAACTCCCAACATTTTGTCGGCAGATTTAACCGCACTATCCAGTTGCGTCAAGTCGTGGAGCATTTTTGCTCTGGCCTGATCGCAAACATCGCCAATTTTGTGGCATTGCATGCAAACAGCTTCCTGGCCCGTGCCGAGTTTCGCGTCCGTCGGAAGGGTTACACCGTGATTGCTGTGACACACCACGCATCCAGGAAGGCCGGCAGATTGAAACGCAGCCTTATGCGTGCTCTGGTCATACATCTGCGCCTGAAAAACGTGACAATTCGCGCATACATTCTTTACGGAGTCTACTCCCGGTGGGGTCGCTCCGTGATTTCCGTGGCAGGTCGTGCACGTTGGCGCACTTAAGTCTCCACGTACCGTCATCGCTTCGTGGTGCACGCTCCGCATGTAATTGGCATATTGATCTGTGGGGATGCCATATCCTTCCATGTACTTCGCATCCGAATGGCACCGGGAACATGTTTCCGCTACGTTCAACGGGTTAATTTTCGAGCGCGGGTCCCTCGCCGCGCGCAGATCGTGCACCCCGTGACAGTCGATGCAGACGGCAACCTTTCTATCTCCCTGCTGCAACTGCTTGCCGTGCACGCTTGTCTTATATTGGGCCAACTGATCGGTACGTAACGACGGGTTGTATTTGCGCATGAACGCCCCGTCGGAATGGCAACGGCCACAGAGTTCCGGAATCTGGTTGTGCTGGATCTTTCCGCGGAAGCCGGCAGCTTTACTCATGGCTTCCATATCTGCTTTCGTTGGGTCGCCGCCATGACAACTGGCGCAGGTCAGCCCCTTTTGGGCGTGAATGTCTTGACCAAACATTGCTTGCGTTATCTGCAGAGGCGGATCCAATGCTCCATGACAATCTAGGCAGGTATTAGGCTCCTGCGCGTACGCGCGGCCGACACAAACGCAAATAACCATCAACAACAGTATTAGCGGCTTATGAGTGCGGTTATTTTGCCAGGTAAGCATAGAATGTCATCGCGATGATGTAGCTCAGAGCGAATATCCCTCCGCCAAGAGCAAATTTTCGTCCACGTCCGCTGCTATCGAAGAACGGTAAGAGTAGCCAGATCACTCCCGCCAAACCAAAAATCAAAATGCCCAAGACTTCTCCGTCCACCAGCCATACCTTCGCTGGAATCAACTTAAGCGTCTGGAACATAAACATGAAATACCATTCGGGTCGGATTCCAGCGGGCGCGGGCGCAAACGGATCTGCCTTCGCCCCTAGTTCCCAGGGAAGAATTGCTGCCAACATCCCCAGTACTCCTAGCGCGATGTACCATGCCATCAATTCGCGCAAAAAGAAGTTGGGAAAGAACTTCATCTGCCGTGCCTCACTTGGTACGGTTTTCCAACGAGCCTCCACCTTCGGTGGGACACTCATTCCGAAGTATTGAACCAACCCAATGTGAGCCAACAGCATGAGAACTGTCAGTCCGGGCAACAGTGCAACGTGGAATCCAAAGAAGCGCGTCAGCGTCGCGCCGGTCACATCTTCTCCTCCGCGTAAAAAGATCTTCATCGCGTGACCGACGACTGGTACCTGACCTGTGATTTCCGTTCCGACCTTAGTCGCGAAGAAAGCCAGTGTATTCCAGGGCAGAAGATAACCGCTAAACCCGAAACCCATGGCCAGGAATAGCAGCAGCATCCCGGTAATCCACGTCAATTCGCGCGGCTTACGGTAAGCCCCAAGAAACAACACGCTGAACATGTGGCAAAACGCGGTGAAGATTAAGAGATTGGCCGCCCAGGAATGGATGGAGCGCACCAACCATCCAAATTGCACTCGGGTCATGATGTACTGGACGCTCTCGAAGGCCTCAGTTGCGCTGGGCCGATAGTAAAGCAGCAGAAGAATACCGGTGCAAACCTGAATGCCAAAAAGAAAAAGCGTTATACCGCCCAGAAAATACCAGTACGACAAATTGTGTTTTGGGACGTTTTTTTTTCGCAAAGGCGCCGTTAAAGTTTCCCAGTCGAATCGTTCGTCGATCCACGTACGCAGGCCGGCAATCAAGGCTACGCCTCCCGCTTCAGTGCGACTACCACATCGTCGCCCTGCAAATGGACTTCATACACCTCGAGTGGACGGGGCGGTGGCCCTGAGACATTTCGGCCATTTAGATCGTAGATTCCGTTGTGGCATGCGCACCAGATCTCCTGTAAGTCGCCTCGATATTGCACAATGCAACCCAGATGCGTACACGTTGCAGAAAGCGCGCGGTAACTCCCATCGGCGTTCCTTATCAGCAGGCCTGGTCGGGTGCCAAAACGAAATATCTTGGCGCTGCTGGGTTTCAGGTCGCCAGTTTTCCCCGCGATGACTTGATCACCTCCAAGTTCCGCCACAGGCGGTGGAACGAGATATCGAAGTACGGGATAAATGAACGATGCGAAGGAAGCGAACATACCTCCACCAAGCAGAATTTGGATCATTCGGCGGCGTGGTGGTTTGTCCTGAGATTGAGGGTCAGCAGCCATTTTCTGAGCGCCTTTCATCCGAAGCTGCAGACGTCTGCGAGTCCAATGTGAGAATCTTCATGTACCGCTCTCTCTGTAATCTAGGTGGAATGCTGTTCCACCGTGCGCTGCATTTCTCGCAGCCACATCGCCTGGAACAATTGCAGGCGGTGGCCAATCACAACTGCCAAGTTCAACGTAAATTTGTACCCGATGACTGGATACGCGACGAAATGTTTGCGCAACTCTTCCCGGGATAGAGCGATCACTTCTGTCTCGAGTGGAGCTGTTGCGGCGAGTGTGAATTTATGTGGAGGAATCAGGGCAGACCACCCTACTGTCTGGCCTGCGGTTCGCTCTTCGACAACTACATCTTCTTCACTGCCGCGAACCTGCATCGGTAACGTGAGCCGGATTCGTCCGCGTTCAATCAAGAACAGGCGCTCGGCAGGGTCTCCCAGTTTAAACAGCGGAGCTCCGCTGGGCAGCGCGATCCTGGTGCCGAGAACCAAAATCCGTTGCATTTCCTCAGCCGAGAGATTTTTTAGGAGTTCTGATTGCTCGTTGGCCATGAGCAGGACTCAGTTCACGAATGCCGAGGTCGTCTTGGTATGCAACTGGGCATGCGAAGGAGTCTCGAGAAACGACTCGGCTGCTGCTTGCTCTAGGCGAACGTGATTTTCGATCTGCGCGAGGAGGACCTCCGTAGGCACATAAGTCCCCGGACTCTGGCGAGGCACGACTTTGTCAGCAAAGAATCGGCCAGAGGCCAACGCTTTAACAGGCCTCATCTCCGGTTGAACCGGCGAAGTCGGTGATTCTTGGCGAGTCGCAGCTCCGAATGCGATGGCCGCGACGGCCAGTCCAAACATACTCATACATAAGGCCGTCAGGAGCATTTCCATGTTCTTGTTCCTCCATGGCTACAGCATGAGCACGTTTTTCACCAGATCTTTACAACGCTAAGTTCTTCAATTTCAGCTTTGTTAGTCATGCCTCGAAATGTGAACTGACAATTTGTCAGGACGCCCCTGACAATCCGTCAGTCATTGACGTGCCGAAGCGCCATGTGACATGCTTGCCGCAATTCGGTACCCCACATCATGAAGCTGCGTTCCGCCAGCATGACCGTTGTCCTCGCCCTCGGAATTACGGTGGCTGTGGTCGTTGCCTGCACTGCGGCCTCTTACGTCTATTCGGTTCATCACTTCCAGAGCCTGTTGGAAACCGCTCGCCACACGGCCCTCGCCGAAGGCGATCTTATTCGCGTCGCACTCGAGCATCAGATGATGGAAAACGACCGCACGCTGATTGCGGAAATGATCGAGAGTTTCGGGAAGCAGGAGCGTGTTGAACAACTCATCCTTCTAGACCGTAATGGCGTTGTACGCTATTCCAGCAAGCCTGGCACACCTGCGGATAATTTCCGGATCGACTCGCCCACTTGTCAGGTTTGCCATCGCGATCCCCCAGAACGCCGCGGGTCCAGCCGTGTGATCGAGACTCGCGGTGGTGAGGTGCTAAGAACCGTGGTGCCTATTCGCAATCGCGAAGAGTGCCACAGATGTCACGACCCCCTCCACAAAATCAATGGCATTCTCATTTTGGATTATGACGCTGGAGAGGTTCGAGCCGCTATGACTCGAGATCTTCGCTGGATGATAGCTGGCGCTGGTGCGCTAACCTTCGTAATTGCAGGCACCATCTTGTTGCTCATCCAGTTCTCCGTCCTCCGCCGTTTGAACCGTTTCGAAACCACCGCGCGCCTGATTTCTCAGGGGGACTTGGAGCGTCGCGTTCCTTCCGAAGGCTCGGACACCCTGGCCTGGCTGGGCCGCGAATTCAACACTATGGCTGATTCTGTGACTGGTTTGGTTGGTGAAGTCCGCACGCAACGGGAACGCCTTGAAACTGTTATCAACAGCATCGATGACGGAATCGTCGTTCTTGACATCGATCGAAGAATCATTGCCGCTAACGATGCCTTCCTCCTGCGTACAGGCAGTGATCGTAATCAGGTATTGGGCTGCTGTTGTCTGGAAGTTGGCTCAGGCCCCTGCAATGTGGGCGATTGCCCTACGCTCGCTTGCCTGAAATCCGGCGCGCGACAGGTGCGCATGTGCGAACGCACAACCACCAACGGCACTGCAGCTTGGGAAGAAATTCACGCTTCTCCGATTCTCGACACTTCAGGGTGTCTGACACAAGTGGTCGAAGTCTGGCGCGACATCTCGGAGCGCAGGGCGGCAGAAGCGAACCTCGCCGAGTCTCACCGCTTGGCATCTCTCGGTATTCTGGCCTCCGGGTTTTCCCACGAATTGAGCACACCGCTGGCAACCGTTCTGATGTGCGTCGAGGGAATCCTCCGTGAAACTCCCGCTCCGGCCGAAAATAACCCGCAAGCAGACCCAGCGAGAATCCGAGACAGTGCCACCATTGCGCGTGAACAAATATTGCGTTGCCGCGGTATCACCCAGCACTTCCTGCGATTGTCTCGGGGCCAGCGATCCCCCGGCGAAGTCGTGGAACTTGATGTCGCGATCGCGGCCGTGCAGGGACTCATCCGTCCTACAGCATCTGCTCACTCCGTGAATGTCGACGTGCGGCCATTTCCGCGGGCATTGCGGGTCCGTGCGGACGAGGCTGAACTTCAGAACCTCCTCGTCAATCTGATCCTCAACGCGATTCAGGCCTCCAAGCCGGGTGGCAAGGTTGTCGTGGAAGCGAATGGAGACGAGACCGTGAGGATTTCAATCACGGACGAGGGATGCGGGATTCCTGCGGAGTACCGGAAAAAAATATTTGAGCCATTCTTCAGTCTACGTAAGGGTGGCACGGGGCTCGGCCTTTTCCTTTCGTTGAACGCCGTGCGCAGCTGGGGCGGCGACATCCACGTGGAGAGCACTCCTGGGATCGGGTCCGTCTTCGAAGTGGTATTGCCGGCTTTGCAGATTAGCTTACCGCCGGAGGCCCGGTAATGAAGGCGGCCTCGCTCCTGTTGGTAGATGACGACCTTACGTTTCGCCAGGTGATGGGCAACGAACTGAATCGTCTCGGCTATCGGATCGATTCAGTAGGAACAGGCGAGGAGGCGGTTCGGCAAATTGCCATCTCAGAACCCGATGTTGTGTTGCTGGACGTTCGGCTGCCTGGAATGAGCGGTCTCGATGTACTGAAATCCATCCACGCCACCGTGCCGGCCATCGAGGTGGTCATGCTGACCGGGCATGGCTCCATCGATACAGCAATTGAATCGATCCGCATCGGCGCTTTCGATTACGTGGTAAAGCCCTGTCCCCTGGATGAGTTACACCTTCGCATTCAAAGAGCAGTTGAGCGGCGCTCGCTCAAGCAACGGACAAATCTTCTCGAGCGCGGGCTGACACCACCCGATCTGGGGAGTTCTTTCATCGGCGAAAGCCCGGAATTCCAACGGCTCCTGAAACTGATCGAACTGGTGGCCCCTAGCGATGGCACTGTGCTCATCACGGGCGAAACCGGTGCTGGAAAAGAACGCGTCGCCAAGCTGATCCATGCCAGGAGCCCTAGGCGATTCAGGCCATTCGTCGTGGTGGAGTGCGCCACATTGCAGGAAAACTTACTAGAGAGCGAACTCTTCGGCCACGAGCGCGGTGCGTTCACCGGCGCGGATCACGGGAAGCCAGGATTATTCGAAGTCGCCCATGGAGGCACGATTTTTCTCGACGAGATTGGTGAGGTCAGCCCTGCGACCCAGATCAAGTTGTTGCGCGTTCTGGACACATCCACGTTTCCGCCACGTCGGAGGTACGGCAGAAATTCGCGTTGATGTGCGGGTATTGACTGCGACTAATCGTGATATTTCCTCCATGGTTCGGCAAGGGCTCTTCCGGCAAGATCTTTTTTACCGGCTTAGCACTATTTCCGTGGAAGTTCCTCCACTGAGGACCAGAGGCGCCGACGTGGAACTTCTGGCGCAACAGTTCGTGGCTACCCTCAATGAGCGGTTCGGATCTAGCAAACAGTTTAGCGAGGAATCCTTGCTGCTACTCCGCCGGCACAACTGGCCGGGAAATGTACGCGAACTTCTTCATGTGGTAGAAGCGGCCATGGTGTTATGCGAAGGGGACCACATTCTCCCCGAGCACCTTCCCAACACCGTTTGCCATTCGCTCACTACCGCAGTTCCACGTTTCTCATCGAACGCTGATTCGTTGCCGACACTGGAGCAAGCGGAGCGAGAACACATCCGCGCTGCTCTCGAAGCCAGCAATGGTCACCGAGGAAATGCGGCGAGAATCCTAGGCATCAGCGAGCGGAATCTTTATAGGAAACTTCACGACCATGGGTTGTTGTCCTGAACTGGTAGGGTGCGCACCGGAAATTACTAGTCTGATCAGCCTCTTTCGCCTAGGCGAAATCCTAAACGAAAAACCTCGGCTTCACTACAACTTCTGCATTTATTTTGTCGGTGAGCGACCCGACACATAGGTGACAGATCGTACCGGACACACAGGTTACACTTTTCCTCCTTTTGGGAGGGAGTGATGCCGTGGAAGGAGCGTTCGGTAATGGATGAGAGGCTGCAGTTCGTGGCTCGCCGGCGAGCTCTGGATCTGTGAATTCCTCACCGATGAGAATGAGGAAAGGTCAACTCGATCACTTCCTTGAGGCAATTGAGGAAGCCAAGAGGGTCAAGGACTTCAAGAAGCCAAGCGAACTTGAGGCAGTGCTTCAAAGGTTGTCCAAGAAACCAAGGAAGAAGTGAGGGATGCACTCTCTGAAAGGGTCACATGGGTACTGGAAAAGTAAGAAAAGTGGCTCCCCGGGCTAGATTCGAACTAGCAACCCTTCGGTTAACAGCTATCACGCTCTACGGTTCACGCCAGCCGTTCTGAGATGCACACTGGCAGACAACAAAGGAGTTAACCTCTCCGCATCAGTTGAAAAGCATCTCGAAGACCGGTCAAATGGTCACAAATCGGGTACAGGAAGGCAGAGAAGCAAACGTCCCCGGTCGATGCAGTGGTGTTCCAGTTCGCGTTACATTGAAGGCTCAACGCGTACGCTTGACGTAACGCGTAATTGCTGTTATTTTTGTGCAGTGATTCTGAGCTATCGGGATAAGAAGAGCAGAGACTTCGCGCTCGGGAAGCGGGTCAAGGCGTTCTCGGGATTCGAACGTTCCGCGCGCCTGAAGCTTGACCGCCTGGAGGCGGCCACGTCTCTCGGAGACCTCGCCGCGTTGCCCGGCAATCGTTTTGAAGCTCTGACTGGCGACCGCAAGGGTCAGTACAGTATTCGCATTAATGATCAATGGCGCGTTTGCTTCGAATGGGAAGGCCGATCGCTGGGGCCATCAAACGTGGAGATTGTTGATTATCATTAGGAGAATCGCTATGGCACTCACTGCTATCCACCCAGGTGAACACCTGGCCGAAGAACTGGAGGCGCTCGATATGAGCGCCTCCGAGCTGGCGCGACAAATTGACGTGCCGACAAATCGCATCACGCAAATCCTGAACGGAACGCGCGCGATCACGGGTGATACGGCACTACGACTCGCTCATTTCTTTGGCACGAGCGCGCAGTTTTGGCTCAATCTACAGAGCCTCTACGACCTGCGGCTTGCCCATGAGAAGGCTGGAAAATCCATAAAGGCACTTCCCACGCTGAAGCGACACGAGCCCGTTCACGCATGAATGTTTCAGATGACTGCGCCAGTTAACACAGCTAACGGATTGAAGAAGGAGATTTGGCTCCCCGGGCTAGATTCGAACTAGCAACCCTTCGGTTAACAGCCGAATGCTCTACCATTGAGCTACCGGGGAACCGCGCAACGCATTTGTTTTCATTCTAATACAAACGTCAGAATCAAGCCACCTTCAGCTTTGGGTCCAACATGCAGATTCTCCCGAGTTTCTCAACAACATGGGTACTGGGGGCAGGACTCCGGCGATCCAACATATCGCGGCCGGCCAAATCGCCCAGTTGATTTTACACATGTGACTGTGTAGGCTATTACACATGAGAGGTCACAATGCCAACCAATCTTGCAATCGACGACCGCCTGTTGGAAGAGGCTCAGAAAGTAGGGCGACACCGGACTAAACGAGAAACCGTGACAGCGGCGCTGCAGGAATACATCGAACATCGCAAACAGCAAGAAATCCTTTCTCTTTTCGGGAAAATTGACTACGAGCGTGGTTATGATTACAAGCGTGAGCGCAAGGCAAAACGCATATGAATGTACTGGTAGATACCTCCGTTTGGTCACTTGCACTTCGTCGGAAGAATGAGGGCCTCGCATCGAACGAAAGATCCATCGTTAACGAGTTGTCGGAACTCATCCGAGAAGGACGAGCCCAACTAATCGGATTAGTTCGGCAAGAGCTCCTTTCGGGCATAAAAGCAGTGGAACAATATGAAGCACTGAGACTCTACCTTCGCTCCTTTCCGGACGAAGTCGTCGACACCTCTGATCACGAGGAGGCGGCAAGGGCCGGCAATCGGTGTAGAGCAAGAGGCATCGTAGTTTCAATTGTGGACATCCTTCTTTGTGCTGTCGCGGTCAAACGTGAGTGGGCCATCTTTACAACTGATCCTGATTTTTCAAATTACGCAAAAGTGCTACCCCTCCGGATCCACGCGCCCCAAAGATAATAGGTTCTCCACCCAGCTCGCTTTGAAGACGAAAATTCTCCCCAGCTTGCTCTTACTGTGTTACTGCGAACCGCTCCCACAACGATGGGGCACAGAACGATGGGAAACAGCTGGCGCCGTGCCGCACCGGGACGGACAGACCAATGCGTGCGCCGAATCAATCCGAACTGGAAAGGACCCGACATGGCGGCTGTCGTCGAGCGCGCCTACCGCTTGAAGCCGTAGCGAGAGAAAGTTAGGATTGGTGGTTGCTCGCCC
Source organism: Candidatus Acidiferrales bacterium (assembly GCA_963839315.1). Lineage (GTDB taxonomy): Bacteria > Acidobacteriota > Terriglobia > Acidiferrales > UBA7541 > Acidiferrum. The sequence goes on along the minus strand of CAWIUU010000028.1, from coordinate 3,449 downwards.
GTTCTAGCCATACTCTTAAGTGGTCTCGGACTATTCCAGTTGCGACTGGAGGAATCGTTGTGGACACTCCAGACGATACTCAAATCAAGGTTCCCTATAATCGCGATCTGAAGGCGTTGGAAGATGTCCTGGCGGCAGTGCGACGGCCGGGCGATTTTTTTGTGCATGGCGCGCTGGAAACGCCAATGCCTCGCGTCGAAATCAACGGCGTGGGCGTGATTTCCTTTCCCATACTGAATTCCCAAATCCAGGACATCATCAAGCACGCAGAGCGCGCTCCCTACGGTCGCGGCGGTGAAACGATCCTGGACACTTCTGTTCGAAGCACGTGGCAGTTGACGCCGGTAAATGTCCGCATCGGGGGCAAATCGTGGGGTCGTTCATTTCAACACATCCTCTCGACCGTTACCGATGGACTCGGTTGTACTGGAACGGACGTCTCGGCCGAATTTTACAAGCTGCTCGTTTACGAAGAGGGCGGCTTTTTCCTTCCGCATCGCGACACGGAAAAGACGGACGGCATGTTTGGCACATTGACAATCGTGCTTCCGTCGGCTCATTGCGGCGGCGAACTGGTCATCCGCCACGCGGGGCGCGAAGTCACCGTCGACATGAGCAACGCGGAAACTTCCGAACTGACCTTCGCCGCTTTCTACGCAGACTGCGAGCATGCGATCAAACCGATCACGCAAGGCACTCGCGTGTGCCTGACCTACAACCTCTTGCAGCGCAGAACTGGGGAGAAAAACAAACCCATAACAGCACCTCTCTACGACTCAGAGGCTGATCGAGCGCAGGCGATTCTGGAACAGACTTTCAAGAAATCTGAGGCACCGGCGAAGCTGGTCTGGCTGCTTGAACATCAGTACAGCCCGGTAGGACTTTCGTTTTCCGGACTCAAAGGCCGGGACGCTGCGCTGGCCAAGGTGGCGCGGCACGCTGCGCGGCGAGCGGAGTGTGCCCTGCACCTCGGCATCGTGCATATCGAAGAATCGGGTGCGGCCGAACCTTGTTTTGATTTGGATTACGGGCGCGCTCGCCGACGCGGAGGGTATTACGACGGTGACGATGGGGTCGAGGACACTGAGACTGGTGACGAGGACTTTGAGGTGATCGAAGTTTCCGATAGTTTACGACATATCGATCAATGGATCGACACGAATGACCACGCAGTGGAATTCGGGTCGCTTCCGATTGGGGACGGTGAAATCTTGCCTGCCGGCGCACTGGATGGCGAGGCGCCCGATCAGCAACGGCTAACGGAAGCCACCGGTAACGAAGGCGCGAGTTTCGAGCGTTCCTATCATCGCGCTGCATTGGTCATTTGGCCCCAGGATCGTTTTGTGGACGTGCTGCTTCAGGCGGGCCCGGCCGCTGCGTTGCCCTACTTCAAAGATCGTGTTCAGGCATCGAATTCTCTGTCGGTGCCAGCCGCGGATCGACAAACGGTGCATTCCATTGCGGAACGGATTATTGTCATGTGGGAAGCTACCGCAAAGGGCGGTTATCGGGGCCGGGGCAAGGAGTCGGACCTGAGCGAGATGATCGCACTCCTTGGGCAACTGGCCGACGCGCCGCTGCTCGAGCGGTTCATCGCCGGGGTCGTGACACGAGAATACTCTGGTAGTGAAAACGAGGCCATGGCCGCCAATGTTCAGAGGCTAGGCCCAATCCAGGCAGGTCAGCTCCTCTCGCACTTGGCGATCGAAAATATGCGCTTCTTTCCGACGGAATGTGTGAACCTTTTGTCGCGGTTAACCGACGAATTAGGATTGGAATCAACCGAAGATTGGATTGCGGCACTGCGGGAGATTGGCGCAGCCATCGTGGGGGCTTTACTGGACCTTAAACAGCGCAGGTCGGACCAGCCGGATCGGGACTGGTGGCGGACTCAAAAGGCCAAGCCTGTGGACGGCTCTACGATCGCGGATCTCCTGGAAACTCTTGCGGCGTTGAACGCAAGCAAACTTCGTCATGCCGCTTGCAAGTCAATTGCCGCAAATGCTGAGATGTTTGACCCCGCCACGCTGATTGTGCCGGCTCTTCAACTCCTGCGCAAGCGCAACGGCGATGCCGTCCTCAGCGATAAGGAGCTCCGGCGCTTATGGTGTCATTCCGCCGAGTTCCTTCTGGCCCGCAGCGAGCAACCTCCCGAATCGCCCAAGGACTGGCGGCAAGACGTGAAGATTGTCTGCCGATGTGACGATTGTCGTGAACTCAAGGCTTTCGCTTCTGATCCCGCCACGCAAACGCATCGCTTCCGCGTAAGGAAGGAGCGCCGTCAGCATTTGCACCAACAGATCGATCGTCATCACCTGGACATGACGCACGTAACTGTACGTACCGGGTCTCCCCAAACACTGGTCTGCTCGAAGACTCGCGCCACATATGAACGCCAATGCCGTCAGTACAACGAGGACCTGGCTTCCATGGCGGCGCTCCGCCCACTCATCAGGGAAACGGATGGGGATGTCCAGACGCTTCGAGCGCGCATGAATGCCGCCAGACAACGGCGCTCCCCGGCATGATTGGCAGCAACATAATTCGTGTTTGTGCGGAGATTACTGGGCTTAGCCGTGAACGGGAACAGTAAAGTCGGATTGCCTCGGTGGATCACAGCCGAGGGAACGATAGATCTCGCCGAGTTGCCGATCGATGGGATTCTGAAGCAGGCAATAGATCCCGAATTCGAACGGTTTCGCTCCGCGTGTGCGCTACTCGGCAGCATGGCTGGCGCTGGACGGCTGGAGGCTGGACTCTATCTGATTGGCCTACTGGGCTGCTACGCGTCCGATTTGCAGAGGCTTGAGGTGATAGCGGGGCAGCTTGGACATTTCCCCCACGAGTCGTCCGCGAACGCACTCTTGGCAGAGATCCGGCGCGTCAGGAGTTCGAATACCACCCGGCGATACTTGGACCGCGTGCTCCGATCTCTTGCCGTCCTTCCGCTCCATCTCGTCAAATCCGGACTGGAAGTCCTCGCTGAGGACACTTCCTTCTCATCAAAGATGCGTGCCAAGTTTCGTAACTGTTGCGAGAGGATTTGGATTTGACCGCGCTCAGAAAAATGTCCCCGCAAGATGGACAGCTGCTCCATAAATTGGGAAGCGCATAGCTTCGCTACGCCGCTTTACAGCTTTCGGAGTTGTATTGTCGCTTAGGCTTAGGGCCTCCGGCCCGGTTGGGCTGCTCACATCGCTAAGCTCAAGGCGCGCTTCTCCTTATCTGCGGATCCGCTCGTGCGGATGTTAAAGAAGGCCCTCGAACCCATCGCCGAACAGCTTCACCTGGAATTGCGAACGCAGCCGAAACAAACGCATGGGGCACAGCTGGGGAACAAGTAGAGGAGACAGCTTGATAGCTAATCGACGCCAAAATAAAGGCTTATGGTGTTCGGCTTTGTAGTTAACAGCCGAATGCTCTACCATTGAGCTACCGGGGAACGGCAA